>NZ_QYCN01000016.1 GCF_003583925.1 Hymenobacter rubripertinctus
CGGCACGGCCTGAATCTGTTGCGCCAACTCACCCGGCCACATACGGCCCCTGACCAGCCGCTGGCACGCAAAATTCTGAACCTACTGGATGTATTTAGTCGGCACGGCCTGAATCTGTTGCGCCAACTCACCCGGCCACATACGGCCCCTGACCAGCCGCTGGCACGCAAAATTCTGAACCTACTGGATGTATTTAGTCGCTATCTTGCTCGTGGACAACCCACTAAAATAGTAGGGTAGAGTAGGCCAATGCCATACCAATAGCAAATTCTGCTACTCTACCAGGTAGAGTGAATAGAAACATGAATTTGTATGAGGAAAAAAAGCCAAAAGGATGACGCGTGATAGTAACTATTGCCGCACCTAGCAACATTAGTGCTACCGCTCCTGCTACAAGAAGCAAGTACCGCATCCGCACTTTGTATAGAAGCCACATTGCCAGTGGAGCAAATAAATAGAAGCATTCTTCCACACTCAATGTCCAGCCCTGCGCAATGCCGGTAAAGACAAATTTTTCGAAAAATCCTCGTAAAAAACTTAAATTTAGTCCTATTACAATAAGCTTGTCATACCCTCGGTAAGCCAGCCATTGGCCGGTCAAATCCAAGCTGGGAGCAATAGCATAAGCAGTAAACGTCAGGCCGGTTATTATGGCATAAAGCGGATATATTCTGGCTACTCGATTCTGCATGTATCGTTGCCACCAAGCTCGTGTCAGTGTAACATGGTTAGAGTAACGGGTTGTGATAAGAAAGCCACTGAGTACGAAAAAAATGCCTACTCCGATGTGTGTTTCGTTGGTAAGCTTCCAAGCGAAGTTTCCCTTGTGAAAAGGATTGAAATGAAACCAAAATACTAGGTAAGCGGCAATAGCACGGATGCCAGTTAATGCTTTGAAATACTGCTTATTAGAAGAAATATTCATGCTACTATGAAACTATTGAATTGCCAGAATACGGATTTGCTCCTATGACTGACAGACGGTTCTTGCTCCAAATCAGATAGATTACAACAGAAGATAAAATCACCGCCAATGATTGGATGAGTAAGAAAGGTATAGTTGCCCAAGGACCGAAATTCATAAAATAAGCTTGTTGAGGCTATCTTAAAAAATCGCCACGATCAAAATTATTCATTGGATATATATTGCCTATTTTTTTCATAATCTGGATCAAAATAGTTAAGTGATATTACCCAGGCTTTAGAAAGTAAAGCGGCTATCACCGCAGTAATGCCTAAAATTTTAGGGCGCGGGCTTAGGCCATCGGCTACCAGCGCGGCAAGAGTTGCTAACAGCGGAATCACGTTAGCCATTTGCCGGGTTTCGGTATTTACCGCTTGAATCAGGACGGCCATGAACAGTAGCCCCATGCCCAAGCCCAGCCGCGTAACCGCCTGGAGCGTACGCCGCCAGAACAGCGCAATGAAGAGGAAGGGTAAGCCATAGTATAGCACGTGAAACACCAACGACTGCGCCGGTCGCTGCAAAGCCCCGTAGGTAAGGTTGATGGCAAACTGCTGGGGGGTGAGATACGGATGGGTCGGATCACCGAGATAACGGGTCAGGAAGATATAAGCTCCCACAATACCGAGCGCGTACAGCCAACTGAGGCGGGGGCGGAGCAGTTGCGTTATCCGGGGAATAATTTCCTGCCAACCCGGGAAAAGTCTTTGTGCCAGTGTCGTTTGGGTGTAAACCAGATAAACCCCAATCAGCAGGATGCTTAACGGAAGCAGCGGCCGCACCGCGGGGGCCATGTAGAGCGAACCGGGAATGTGCTTGACGTAGATGACCAAAACGAATAGGCCACATACCGCGCTGGCAATACCCGTTGCCCAAATCCGGCTTAGCCAGGGGTTGCGGGTGGCGGGAACAGGTTCAGTCGCCGGCACCAGCAGCATGAGCAAATTGAACAATAAGGCCGTAGGCCAGATGGTGAGAGCAATGATTGCGTTAATAAATAAGCCCAGCGGCCGATGCGTAAGGTAACAGTAGAAGCTAATCAGGCCGGAGGCCATCGCTAGTCGGTCGTAGGTAAATGGTACATAAAAATCGAGCTTGAGGGTAGCAAAATTGACGAGCATGCTCAAGTAGCCAATCCACTGCCCTGGCAAGCCAATTTTCAAGTGATTTGCCAGCTTGTCCCAGGTGTAAATGATGATGAGAGCTATGCCAAGTTGAAAAACCTGGAAGAATAAAATCATGTTGAAGTCGGAAAAAGCAATTCCGAATACCTTGAAGGTAACGTGTAGTAATACGTAGGGAAAAATGCGCTGAATACTGTAGCTGTTCATGCGGTGGGCAATGAGGTATTCATGCACATCCTTGGCCATCGGCTTATAGATGGTATACCCCTCGAAGGCAAAGCCCTGATGAAACGGCATGATATCCGGAAATATCCAGTAGAATATGGTAATGACCAGAATACATAGCGCGAAAAATGCTTTAGGATTGCGGTACACGTTCTGAAGCATATAGTAAACGGCTAACGTTGGTTTTGAGAGGACTGTACTTGCTACCCCACTCGATGGGTGGGCGTGGGAAATGACCGGGGTGGCTCCGGCCAGTAAACGGGGCCAGTGACAACCGTTATTCAATTATCCGGGTGGTCACAAATAAAATGATGCGCAAATTACGCCATTTCGCCGGTACTCTAGGGACAAAAGCAGGCCTGTTTCGGTGAAAAAACGTTGGGTGCTGCACTTTGGTTGGGCTACTGCCGGGCCGATGACAAGCACCCGCTTTCCCTGCTTTTGCCCGTAACCCTGGTTTTGGAACTGCCTATGCTAGCGTGTCAACTGGCAAAAGGTAACGGCTGATTCCGCGTCTTTGCACCGGCGAAGGCTGGCCGGCTGGCTTTCGAGTACTTTTTGCCTTGCTTCCTGTGTATGCCCAAGCTCTCCGTTATCATCCCCTGCTACTTTAACGAAGACAATATTCCCGTTACTGGCCGGGAGCTATTGGCCAACGAGGCCCTGTTTCCCGCGGATCTGAGTTTTGAGTATATACTCGTCGATGATGGCTCTGAGGATGGCACGTTGCAGGCGCTGCTCGATTTCCGGGCCGCGTATCCCGAAAAAGTACGGGTAGTGGAGCTGGCCGGTAATGTGGGTTCCTACAACGCCATTGTGGCCGGTATGGCCCAGGCCACCGGCGACTGCATGGCCATCATTACGGCCGATATGCAGGACCCGCCCGAGCTGATGGTGCAGATGTACGACTATTGGCAGAAAGGGCTCAAACTCATCATCGGCAACCGGCAGGACCGGGAGGAAACGGGCCTGCAACAGCTGTTCGCTAAAACCTTCCACGCCCTGATGAAGAAAATCGCGCTGCCCAACATTCCCGACGGCGGCTTTGATTTTGTGTTCTTCGACCGGCAGGTGGCCGAGCACATTCTGCGCCTGCATGAGCGCAACAGCAACCTGTTCTACCTCATGGTCTGGCTGGGCTATCCGTACGTGAATATCCCCTACGTGCGCCGCAAGCGCGAAATCGGGAAGTCGCGCTGGACGCTGAAGAAGAAGATGAAGCTCTTCATCGACTCCATCCTGGCCTTTTCGTTTTTTCCGATCCGGGCAATTTCCGTGCTCGGCCTGGCCCTGGGGCTGGCGGCGTTTGCCTACGGCCTCTACATTATCGGCCTCCACTTGTTCGGCAGCCAGGAGCCGGAAGGCTGGTCGGCCCTGATGGTAGTGGTGCTGTTCGTGTCGGCCTTCCAGATGACGGCCCTGGGCGTTATCGGCGAGTACGTATGGCGGGGCCTCGACGCGGCCCGCAACCGCCCGCTCTACGTGGTGAAGGAAGTATATGAGCAGGAGCCAGCGGCAACGGGGCGGCTCACCTGATCCACGTTGCGCAACAACGCGGTGTGGTTTTAATGCTCCAGGCTGGTTGGAGCATTCAACTGCCGGGTTGGTTTTAATGCTCCAGGTCGAATTCAGGATTTTTCCGGCGGGTTGTCCGGGCTTCCGTTTTCGCGGGGCGTTAGCTCCGTAAGGGCGGTTTCGGGAACGGGGTGCCCCGATGGAGCGCCGCATCCGGGCGGCTTCTCATCCGCGCCGTTGGCCCGTTGCCGTTCCGCGAGCCGCCGCCCGGATGCTTCGCTCCAGCCGGCTTTCCGGTTGATGCAGGGGAGGGGCTGGCGTCGCGGGGCGTTGTTGCGGAGGCCCACCGTTGCGTACTGCCGCCCGATGAGCGGGCGTGCCGTGTCGTTGCTTTTTGCGGGCAACTCTACCGGCCACACGCCCTGGGGCAGCGGCTGAGGCCCGGTGGGGCGTCATGGGTAACCCAATTTGCGAAGAACGAGGGAGGGGTGGGGGCAAGCCCCGCTCCTCCCTCGTTCTGACGCTCCTGTACTGAGCTGAAATTCGCTCTGGCACTTCCGCACATGAATGGCTTTCGAGCCCCGCAGGGGCGCGATGGTTATAGCCCCTGATACGTCTGGAGCCCTGGAGCCCCGGCGGGGCGGCAGCAATCGGCCAACGCATTGTGCCGCCCCGCCGGGGCTCACAACCAACTCCAGGGCGTACGCCCGGTAACATCCTGCGGCGGCACTTCGGCCGGATGTGGGCGAAGCGGTAAATCCTCTATCTGAATTGATCTATCTTTGCGGTCGGTATCAACCTGTCCACGGGTAAACGGCACGGAAATAAGCCCCGTTGCTACCCGCCACTGAACCTAACACCGGTCATCGTGCAAACTATTGAAGCGTCGCCTGCGGCGGACCCCCGGGTGAGCCCCGCGCCGCCGGCCGAAGAGGACTGGACGGAAATTATTGAGCCCCGCGTTGGGCTGCTCGACCTGGGCCTGAAGGAGGTCTGGCGCTACCGGGACCTGGTGCTGCTGTTTGTGCGCCGCGACTTTGTTTCGACCTACAAGCAGACCATTCTCGGCCCCATCTGGTTTTTCATTCAGCCCCTGCTCACTACCATTACCTACATGGTGGTGTTCAATGGCATTGCCAATATGAGTACCGGGGGCGTGCCGCCGCTGGTCTTTTACTTGTCGGGCGTCACCATCTGGAACTACTTCGCCCAGGCCCTGACGGCTACTTCCACGGTGTTTACGGCCAACGCGGCCATTTTCGGCAAGGTGTATTTTCCGCGCCTGACCATGCCGCTGTCCATCGTGCTGTCCAACCTGGTGCGCTTCGGCATTCAGCTGGGCTTGTTTCTGCTTATCTGGTCCTATTATTTGCTCACGACCGATGCGTTGCACCCGAACCTTTACCTGCTGCTCACGCCGGTGCTGGTGGTGCTGATGGGGCTGCTGGCCCTGGGGCTGGGCATGATTTTCAGCGCCCTCACCACCAAGTACCGCGACCTGGCCATGCTGCTGGCTTTCGGGGTGCAGCTGCTCATGTACGCCACGCCGGTTATTTATCCGCTGGCGAAACTGGAAGCCCTGCCCGAAAAATACCGTTGGTTCATTCTGGCCAACCCCCTGAACGCCATTGTGGAAACGTTCCGCTTCGGCTTCCTGGGTTCGGGCTCCTTCAGCTGGGCCTACCTGGGCTACAGTGCCCTGGCTACGGCCGTTATTCTGCTGGTGGGCACCATTATTTTCAATAAAGTAGAGAAAAGCTTCACCGATACGGTGTAGTGCCGGGCCACCCGGCCCTTACCGCCAAGCGTATGAGCGACGTCGCCATTAAAGTAGAAAACCTGGGCAAACTCTACCGCCTGGGCGAAATCGGGACCGGCACGCTCGGCAGCGACCTGAGCCGGACCTGGGCCCGGCTGCGGGGCAAGGAAGACCCGTTTGCCAAAATCGGGGAAACCAACGACCGCACCACCAAGGGCAGCAGCGACTTCGTGTGGTCGTTGAAGGATGTGAACTTTGAGGTGAAGCAGGGCGAGGTGCTGGGCATCATCGGCCGCAACGGGGCCGGCAAGTCCACCCTGCTCAAGGTGCTCTCCAAGGTAACGGCCCCCACCACCGGCCGCGTAAAAGTGCGCGGGCGCATTGCCTCTTTGCTCGAAGTAGGTACCGGCTTCCACCCCGAGCTGACGGGTCGCGAGAACATCTTCCTCAACGGGGCCATCCTGGGCATGACCAAGCAGGAAATCCGGCGGAAGTTCGATGAAATCGTGGACTTCTCGGGCGTGGAGCGCTACATCGATACGCCCGTGAAGCGCTACAGCAGCGGCATGTACGTGCGCCTGGCCTTCGCGGTGGCGGCCTTCCTGGAGCCCGAAATCCTGATCGTGGACGAAGTACTGGCCGTGGGCGACGCCGAGTTTCAGAAAAAGTGCCTGGGCCGCATGAAGGACGTGAGCGTGAACGACGGCCGCACGGTGCTGTTCGTGAGCCACAACATGGCCGCCGTCAAGCAGCTCTGCACCCAGGGCCTGGTGATGCGCTACGGCAGTACCATTTTCGAGGGCTCGGCCCTGGAGGCCGTCAACTACTACCAGAACTCCAGCGACACCAACTCCTACTTCGAGCACTCCGGCCCCTTGGCGGAAGCGCCCGGCAACGACAACATCCGCCTGCTCAAGTTCGCCGTGAAGCCCCTGCGCGGCGAGCTGCTCACTATCTCCTCGGGCCTGGAATTCGAGCTGACGTTCTTCAACCAGAAAGCCGGCATCAACCTCGACGCCACCTTCGAGCTGCGCAACCTCGACGAGATTCCCATCTTCCACCACGGAGCCCTCCTCACCACGCAAAACGACTCCCAGCAGGGAATCTACACCGTGAAAGGGCAGTTGCCGGGCTATCTGCTGAACGCCGGTATCTACCAGTTCAAGCTACTGTTCGGGGAGAGCCAGCGCCACCTGTTGTTTGCAACGGACGACGTATTGCAGTTCGAGATGCTGAACGAGAGCCTGGGCAGCAACAACAGCATTCTGCCGGGAATACTCCGGCCGGATATTCAGTACGCGGTTTCCTTTGTCGATGCGGTGCAGGTATGAGGAAGGAAATCAGGCAAATCAGGCTCCACCGAAAAGCCTACGATTTTCTGGTGGACTGCGCGTACTACTATCACGCTAAAAGTCTGCTGGATAAGTCGTTGTTCTTCTGCCAGAAGGCGGCGGATTTTGCCACGTTCAACTACTGCGGTTTCTACGCCGAGGGCCGGCTGGAAGTGCTGCTCGCGAAAATAAGTAACCGCCAAACCCAGCCGGACCAACTGCCCAAGGCCGTAGGGGAGAAGCTGCGGGTGCTGCATTACGCTACCCACGTGTACGCGGTGGGCGGCCATACCCGCCTGATTGAAAACTGGATTACGAATGATGCCGGGAATCACCATGATCTGGTGCTGGCGAATTACGAGGAGCCGGTTCCCGACTTTATCACGGCTGCCCTGGCGCTGGTGCAGGGGCAACTACTTCGGTTAACGGGCGAAAGTCCGTTGGAGCAGGCCCGGTACTTGGCGCTCCTGAAAGAGCAGTACGATGTTGTCGTCCTGCACCATCACCCGAACGACCTGTTGCCCGCGCTGGCCTTTTCGGCGGATGGCGGCACGCCCGTGGCCGTGATGAACCACGGCGACCATCGCTACTGGCTGGGCGCGGGTATTTGCGACGTGCTCGTGGAAATCCGGGACAACCTGATAGTACCGGACCGCTTACACCGGCAGGTAAACGAGCTCTGCCTGCTACCCATCCCGGTAGCCGCCCGCCGCCTGACCACCCCGCAATACACGGCTAGCCGGCTTGCGCTGGACATAAAGGAAGAGGACGTGATGCTCTTGTCGATTGGGGCCAGCTACAAGTACGAGCCCATTGATGATCGGAATTTCTTCTTGGATATATGCAGCATGCTGGACCAGGACGAGCGGGCGAAAATGTTCGTGGTCGGTATTGCACCCGACACGGAAATTGCGCGCGCGTACCGGCATCCCCGCCTCACGTTCGTAGCGCCCACCAGGGAGTTGGATGTGTTCCGTAATGCCTGTGATGTTTACGTGGAGGGCTACCCATTTTCCTCCTTTACGGCTTACCTGGAAGTCGCCCGGTTGGGCAAGCCGGTACAGCGCATGTACAACGCCCCACTGCTGAACCGCTACGAACTAACGGACTATCCAAACCCGGTTCAGTACCCCGCCGACTTAAAGGAGTGGAAACGGGACCTGCAACGGCTTATTAAAGAGCCAGATGCGCGGAAAATCCAGGGACAAGCCGAAAAGCATAATTTGGCGTTGCATGACGTGAGCAACTGGCAGGCATACGTGGGTAACTTCTATAATATGCTGCCCCGGCTAAAGCACCAGTTTAAAAGGCTGAAAAAAGAGAAGAGTTTTCTGGATGAAAATGACATTTATCTATATAAGATGCAGCCGGTTTTTAATGTGGGTATTATTCCGTATCATTTTTACGGACTTTCTTTTACTTTGAAATGTAAATTGTTTGCAAGAGATATTGTAAATATAATTACAACAGATAAGATGATTTTTAAAGATATTGTTTGGTTTTTATTCAAATCTTCTAAACTTGCCGATGTTGGAAATTTGTAATAGTGTATATTTTTTGGTTGTTAATAGTAGTCTTCCCCCATTTCATAAGTTTCCTCTCGTTCCTGGCTTCCAATGGCGACACTTCTTTTCATCGGACACGAAGCTACGCTAACCGGTGCTCCGTTCACGCAACTGCATCTCATCAACTGGATTCGGAAAAATACCGATCACGAGGTGGTATTGTTACTCATGTGGGGGGGAGGGCTGGAAGCGGAATTTGCTAAACTGGCGGAGGTGCACGTGTTGGAACAGGGCAAACCGGCCGTAACGATTCGGGAAAGAGCCCTGGCTAAGCTGGACCGCCTGACCCAGTACCGTCGCAAACAGATGGTGCGGAGTATTGCGCGCCGTAAGCCCGACATGCTATTCGCCAATAGCGCCGTGTCGTTGGCCCTGGCCGTGGAAATGAAAGCAGCCCTGCATATTCCGTTGGTCATGAATGTGCACGAGTTGGAAAATTCGTTTTTCTTTTTGTCTAAAGAGGAATTTTCAAAAAATACGGCTCAGGTAGATTTCTTTATTCCCGGCTCGTATGCGGTGAAGGAGTATTTTGCGACGTTCTGCCCTATTCCGGCAGAGCGGGTAGGCGTAGTATATGACTTCATTGAAAGCGAAGTGCGCGGCACCAGCACCGCCCACGATATCCGGCACGCGCACGGCATTCCGGCCGAGGCAAAGCTGGTGGGCGCTATTGGGTCGCTAATCTGGCGCAAGGGCGCGGATCTGTTCATTCAGGTGGCCCGACACGTGCTCCGGACCGATCCGGACGTGTATTTCGTGTGGGTGGGGGGCCAGCCCAGCGACTACCACTACAAGGAGCTGGTGCGCGATATCCGCTTAATCGGCCTGACGGACCGGATTCTGTTCGTGGGCGGCAAGAGCGATCTGAAAGGCTACTACGAGGCCTTCGATGTGCTGCTGCTCACTTCCCGCGAGGACCCCTTCCCGCTCGTATGCCTGGAAGCGGCCCAGATCGGTACCCCCCTCGTGTGCTTCGCCAACGCGGGCGGCATGCCGGAATTCGTGCGCGACGACGCGGGCTTCGTGGTGCCTTACCTGGATGTTGAGCAGATGGCCGAGAAAACCCGCTTGTTGCTGAACACGCCCGACCTGGCCCGGCAACGGGGGCAGACCGGGTGCCGCCGCGTACGCGCCGAACATACCATTGCCACTATCGGCCCGCAGATGTATGAGGTGATTGAACGCTTCTTGCGCTGATAGTACGGTGGGCTCGACCAGTGGTGTATAACGGTTCGCGAATGGTGTATCCAGCTGGTTGTAACGACGCATCCTGGCGGCGGCTCGCGGAACGGGAACGGACCAGGGGCGCGGATGAAAAAATGCCAGGACGCACCGCTATGTTGGATATGCACCGTTCCCGAAACCGCAGTTGTGCGGTATGAAATATAGGGAAATGATACAGTGGAAACGATAAAAAACTGCTTTTTATAAATAGTGTGACTTTCATTAAAATAGGAAACACGCATAAAGCACACTTTCGAAAAATGATCAAGCTGTTGTATATTTCAACGAACAGGGACTGGAGCGGGAGTGAGGAGCTGTGGGCGCGCTCCTCCCGCCTGTTTTCGGCGCAGGGTTTTGCAATAGCCAGTATCACTTCCTACGCTCACGAGCAATTGCGTGCCGTTCCCGGCGAAAAGTTGCTGTTGCTTCCGCCCTCGGCTGCATCAACGGGGCTTCCTGAAAGAGTATGGAGAAAAATTGTCAAACCAAAAGATAAAGTCCGGCAATTTATTGAGCAGTATGCCCCTGATTTCGTAATTGTTTCCCAGGGTAATAATTATGAGTCTTTGGAAGTGATGCAGCTTTTGGGTAGTATGAGCTTGCCCTTCGTGACGGTAACTCAACTAGCTTCAGAATCATTCTTTTGGGCCTTTACGAATGACCGCTTGTTGGCTATTCAACAAGCCTACCGTAGTGCGACTTGCAACTATTTCGTGTCGGAACACAACAAGCGCCTGACGGATTTCATGCTGGGCGGTACGTTGTCGAACGCGGAAGTTATTTATAACCCGTGTAAAATAGCGCAAAGCGTGCCTGCTATCACGCAGCCCCCGTCGGGGGTGTACCAGGTAGCCCTGGTAGGGCGGCTCGACTGCTGGCATAAAGGATACGACTTGTTTCTTCAGGTGATTGGGCGGCCGGAATGGAAAAAACGCCCCGTCCTGTTTAATATCTACGGCACCGGACCTCACTCCCTGCTAATGGAGCAGCAGATCACCCATTTGGGCATTCAGAACGTGCGGCTGCACGGCCATCAGGCCGATGTAGCCGCTATCTGGGCGGCCAATCAGCTGCTGGTAATGCCTTCGCGGATGGAAGGGCAGGCCCTGGCCCTGATTGAGGCAATGGCCTGCGCCCGGACCGCCGTGGTAACGGATGTGGGAGGGGCCACGGAACTTATCGAGGACAACGACAACGGCTTTGTTGCCGCCGCCGCCACGACCAGTTCTATTGCGGAGGCCTTGGAAAGAGCCTGGGCGGGCCGGGCCGACTGGCACCAACTCGGGCAGAAGGCCGCAGCTACGCTAGCCGCCAAATACCCCGCCGATGCAGTGGAATACTTTAATGCGAGCGTGGCAAACTATTTTAAAACCGCAGAACCGGCGTAAAATAGTTTCTGCCCGACCAGCCGGAAAAATACGGGTGGGGTAGCGGGTTTTTTCTTCGGGTCGGTTTTATTGGAAATAAAACAGCACCTGCCTTTTTCCGCGTTCAGTGAGCAAGCATGAATAAGAACCTTCTTTTTATTTCGCACCAGGCCTCCCGCACCGGCGCGCCCATTGTACTGCTGCACCTGTTGCGGTGGCTCAAGCAGCACACGCCTTATCAGCTGACGGTGCTGTTGCAGGAGGGCGGGGAAATGGAGCCGGAGTTCCGCGAAATCGGTGAAACGCTACTCTGGGAGCCGCCAGCGGCCCCGAGTGGTATCTGGCAGCAGCGGCTGCGGCGAGTGAGTAAGCACACGGCCCGGCATCAGCAGCGCGTGCGGGAGCGGTTGCACCAGCTGGCCCCGAAGCTGATTTACGCCAACACCGTCGTATCGGCCGATCTGGCCCTGCTGCTCAAGCCCGTGCTGAACTGTCCGGTGGTCTGCCACGTGCACGAGTTGGCCACGGTGATTGATGCCTTCATCGGCGCGGAACGGTTTACGCAGCTCAGCCCGCGCATCGACTGTTTCGTGGCCGCGTCGGAAGCCGTGGCCGAGAACCTGCGCCGCAGCTACCAGGTGCCCGCCGCCCGCATCCGCACCATCCACGAGTTTGTGCCGGTGCTGGCGGCCGCCGATTTCACGCTTGCCCGGCAACAAGTCCGGCAGGAGCTGGGCATTCCGGCGGACGCGTTTGTGGTGGCCGGAGCCGGCACCATCGACTGGCGCAAGGCCCCCGATGTGTTTATTCAGGTAGCCCAGCACGTGGTAGCTGCCGGCGGCCAGCGGGTGTACTTTATCTGGCCCGGCGGAAAACTACAGTCCGAAGAGGGGCGGCGGGTCCGGCACGACGTGGAGCGGGCCGGCCTAACCGATGTTGTGCAGTTTCTGGGCAGCAAGACCAACCCGCATGATTACCTGAGCGCGGCCGACGTATTCCTGCTCACGTCCCGCGAAGACCCCTATCCGCTGGTGTGCCTGGAAGCCGCCGCTTTGGGCAAGCCGGTGCTGTGCTTTGACCGGGCCGGCGGGATGCCCGAATTCGTGGAACAGGACTGCGGCGTTATTCTGCCCTACCTGCGCGCCGATCTGATGGCCGCCGCCGTGCTGCAACTCCGCGCCGACCGCCCGCTCCGTCAGCGCCTGGGCGACAACGCGGCCCGGAAGCTGCGGGAGCGGCACAGCGTGGAGCAGGCCGGCAGCAGGGTGAGCCAGTTGCTGGCCGAGCTGCTGGCGGGCTCCTTCGCCGCGTCTTCAACTGAAGCAGTAAACGACTAGCCGTACCGCTGACTACGCGTATGATCTCACTCATTATCTGCACCCGCGACCCGGCGGCACTGGCGGCGGTTAGCCAGAGTGCCGCCGCCACAATTGGCGTGCCCTTCGAAATCGTACCCATCGACAACAGCCGGGGCCAATACGGCATTTGCGAGGCCTACAACCTGGGCGCGGCCCAGGCCCGCTACGACGTGTTGTGCTTTATGCACGAAGACATCCGCTTCCGCACGGCCGATTGGGGGCAAACCGTGGTGGACGTGCTGCGCGACGATACCATTGGGGTGCTGGGCGTAACGGGCGGGCAATTTCAGCTGGCTGCCCCCGCCGCCTGGTGGGGCTGTGGGTTGCCCTACTGCCGCGAGAACGTGCTCAACGTTTTTCCCGACGGCCACACGGAGCGCGAGCTCCGCAACCCCGAAGCCGCCACGCTAACGGATGTGGCGGTGATAGATGGCATGTGGATGTGCTCGCGGAAGGACGTCTGGGCGCGGCACCCGTTTGATGCGCACACCTTTACCGATTTCCACTTCTACGATGTGGATTATTGCACGGAGATTTTTCGGAGTGGCTTGCGCGTATGTGTTACCTTTGACTTACTCATCGAACATCATTCCCGGGGAAATATCAACGCGCAGTGGGTAGTTAACGCGTTGAAATATCAGCGAAAGCGAATGAATCAGCTGCCTTTCGGCGTGGTAACCCCGTCGCCGCCGGAGCGCCACGCGTTGGAACTGCGGGCATTACAGGAGTTTACGGGGCTTTTGATCCGGCAGCGTTTTGCCGCAGCCACAGTCACGAAATACTTGGCCCGGTGCCTGCTGCTGGCCCCCCTCAACCGGGATACTTTGTGGCTGGCGAAACAACTGATCCAGTCACGATTTGGCGCTTGATTGCACGATGCGAATTGCTTTTGTATCCCTAATGTACGATGCCCCGTGGGGTGGGAGTGAAGTGCTGTGGGCGCAAACGGCGGCGCGGGCGCTGGCCGAAGGCCACCAGGTGCTGGTGATTACCAACGCTTGGCCCGAGCTGCCGCCGCCACTCCAGGCCTTAGCTGCCGCCGGGGCCACGCTCTGCCGGCGGCCGCGCTACGAACCTACCTTGCGTTTCCGGACCCGTAGCTGGCTCGCGCGCCTACCACGGAAGGGACGTTTGCCGGAAATCGACGCGTTACGGCATTTCAAGCCCCAGGTGGTTCTGGTCAGCCAGGGGGGGTGGAATGATTTGCTGTTTCATCAGCAACTGGCCACGTGGTTGCAGTCGGTGCCCTTCCTGCTCATTTGCCACAACTACCACGACCCGGTACGTCAGGGCGAAGCGCAGCGGCAGCGCATGATCACGCTATACGAGCAGGCCCGCGAAGTGCTGATGATTTCGGATTTGCAGCAGCAGGTAATACGCCGCCAACTGGCGGCTCCTATCCAAAATGCCCGGGTGGTGCAGAATCCTCTGAATCTGCCGGCCAACTGGCCGGTGCCCTACCCACCGCTGGCCGCCGATACGGTTGTCCAGCTTGCCGTGGTTGGTAGCTTTGATACGGACCGCAAAGGGCAGGATGTGCTGCTGGATACCTTGTGCCAACCACAATGGCTGGCGCGGGCCTGGCACCTGAACCTGTACGGCCGGGGGCCGGACCAGCGCTATCTGGAAAGGCTGATTGAATTCTGTCACCTGCAAGGTCGGGTAACGTGGCACGGGCATGTAGCCGACAGCAACGTTCTTTGGGCCACTACGCATTTGCTCATCTTACCCTCCCGTATCGAGTCGGGGCCGATGGTGGTGCAGGAAGCCGCGTTGTGCGGCCGGCCGATGGTAGCTGCCGACGTGGGCCTGGTACGCGACTGGGTACAGGACGAAGTAACCGGTTTCATTGCCGACATGGCTTCGGTATCATCGCTGAGCCGAAGTCTGGAGCGGGCTTGGGCCCGGCGCTCGGAGTGGGGCCGCATGGGCCAGGCTGGCTCCGCTTGGGCCAGTGAGAAAATGCTGACAGATCCGGCCGGAGACTTGCTACAGCATCTGGTAGCCGCCGGATAAGGAGGCAATGAGGGGATTTGCGGCTCTGCCGGAGAGGGGCTTTTGGAAAAGACAACGACCCGAATCCCCCAAAACGAGTATTTTTGCCCACCTGCTTTCGAATGGCTCCTCTTTGAGTACTCACCCATTGTGCTGATTATGTTGCATTCAATGCCTGCTGCTATAAGTACTACCACGTGCGTTATCGGGGGAGCGGGCTTTATCGGGCGGGCCGTTGTGGCGGAGTTGGTCGCCCGTGGCCGGCAGGTAATCGTAGTGGGCCGGGGCGACTCACCGCAGGGTTTGCCCGCCGGCGTGCGCTACCTGGAAAATTCGGTAGAAGCGGGTACTGACGTCGTGCGCATAGCCCTGGAGGCCGCGACGGAGGTAGTGGACCTGGCGTACGCGACCAGTCCGGGAACGAGCTTTCAGGACCCGGTAAATGATATTCTGGTGAATGTTCCGGAAACAGTACGCCTGTTCGAGCTTGCCGCTACGATGTCGCACTTGCGTAAATTCGTCTGGATATCTTCGGGGGGGACCGTTTATGGCCGTACGCCGGCCGTGCCCATCAGCGAACTGCATCAGACTCTACCGCTTTCACCCTACGGAATAACCAAGCTGGCCCTGGAAAAATACGCCCACATGTATTTTGAAACCCGGCAACTGCCCATCGTGTGCGTGCGGCCGGCCAACGCCTACGGCCAAGGGCAGCGGCCCTACAGCGGGCAGGGCTTCGTTGCTACGGCCATTGCCTCCATTCTGGATGGGAGGCCCTTAATGCTGTTTGGCGAGCAGGGCACGGTGCGGGATTACCTGCACGTAACCGATATGGCGACCGGTATTGTGGCGGCATTGCTGGAGGGCGTCCCCGGCGAAGTCTATAATCTGGGAAGTGGGGAAGGCTTTACCAACCGGCAGGTGCTGGATATGCTGACACCCCTGGCGCAGGTATCAGGCCACTCGGTGGTGGTAGAGATAAAGCCTCCGCGCCCGTTCGATGTGCCCGCCAATATTCTGGATTGCCATAAATTGCAGGCTGCTACCGGCTGGCAACGCGAGGTGTCCCTGGAACAAGGGCTGGCTCAGACTTGGGCGTGGTTTGCGGGGCAAACCAGCAAAGTGCCTTATCAAACGGCGTTATAATGACTTCGCAACTGCCCGCCCGCATCGGTTTTCTGACGAGTACCGACCCACTTGACCGACGCTCTTGGTCCGGCGTGCATTATTCTATTTTTCGGGCAGCTGAGCGCATCTTCGGACCCGTTACCGCGTTAGGACCAGCCCCTATGGTATGGCCGTTGCGCATTGGCAATAAGCTCAATCATTATCTGATTACTCCTCTTACCGGCAAACGCTATCATCACTCCTGGAGTGTTATGCTAGCCCGTCTGTACGCCCGGCAATTTGGGCAGCGGTTGGCGCGGCAGTCGTTCGACCTACTACTGGCTCCGGCTTCGTTCACGGAAATAGCCTACCTGCATACGACTATCCCTATCGTGTATATCGAGGATTCCACTCTACACCAACTAATTGATTTTTATCCGGGCCTGACCGGTCTGTTGGAAATTTCGAAGCGGGAACTCAATCACATCGAAAAACGTGCCCTGAACAAGGCCACCCTCATTTGCTACTCTTCGCAGTGGGCAGCCCAGTCGGCCATTCGGGATTACGGGGCCGACCCTGCCAAGGTGGTCGTTATTCCCTTTGGTGCCAACTATCCTTCGCCTCCGCAACCTGCCGAAATCGTCGCGAAACCTAATGGCTCAGAGTGCCGGCTATTTCTACTCGGGGGGGAATGGGAACGTAAGGGGGGCGCCATTGCCTACGAGGCCATGGTAGCGCTGAACGAGCAAGGGATACCGGCTACACTTACCGTTGTAGGGTGTGCTCCGCCGCCTCAGGAGCGGATTAATTACCAGCACCCGGGCTTTACAACCATCCCTTACCTGAATATGGGAGAGCCGGCTGATCTGGCCCGCCTGGATGAGTTATTCCGAACGGCCAACTTCTTCATTCTGCCGTCGCGGGCCGAATGCGCTGCCATTGCGTTTGCCGATGCCAACTCTTTCGGTTTACCTGTCGTAACAACCGACGTCGGGGGGATCTCCAGCTTCGTAGAGCATGGCAAAACCGGTCTGATGCTTCCATTGAGTGCCACTGGAACTGATTTTGCCGTGGCTATTCGGGATTTGTACCAGGATGAGACGCTCTATCAGCTAATGCGCGTAGCGGCCCGCCAGCGTTACGAGGCTACTCTCAACTGGGACCAATGGGCACTACACCTCAAACAGGAGTTGGTAGCCCGGGATTTGTGGCCCGTAGCTGAACTTCCTTGCCCATGAAATTGCCGGGTTTAGCAGCATATTCCCGTATCTTTGCATTTGACCTTTACTTTACTCATGCAAGTTCCTTTTCTCTCTTTTTCGCCTCAGCATCACCCCATTCGGGAAGAAGTACTCGCTGCAATGGCACGGGTGTACGACAGCCAGTGGTATGTACTCGGACAGTCGGTTACTGATTTTGAAGCGGCTTATGCCACGTACAATCAGGTAACGCAATGCGTAGGTGTGGCCAATGGACTGGATGCGCTGCACCTGTCGCTTATCGCTTTAAATATTGGTCCTGGTGATGAGGTTATCGTTCCTTCCAACACCTACATCGCTACATGGTTAGCCGTATCCTTTGTAGGAGCTACGCCCGTGCCAGTAGAACCCAGTGCCACTACTTATAACCTGGATCCAGACCTGATTGAGGCGGCAATTACGCCGCGCACGAAGGCCATCATGCCGGTTCACCTGTACGGGCAAGCCTGCGAGATGACGGCCATCATGGGCATTGCCCGTCGGCATAATTTAGCGGTACTGGAGGATAACGCCCAAGCCCAGGGAGCGGCCTGTGATGGGGGCCTTACGGGCAGCTTTGGTCAGGCGAATGGTACCAGCTTTTATCCAGGTAAAAATCTGGGGGCCCTAGGCGACGCCGGAGCCATCACGACCAACGATGCGGAGGTGGCGAAACGGCTGCGGACCCTACGTAACTACGGCTCTCAGAAAAAGTATTACAACGAGGTAATTGGTTACAACTCCCGCCTGGATGAAATGCAGGCAGCCGTTCTTTCGGTAAAGCTGCCTTACTTGGCTGACTGGACCCGGCAACGTCAGATGGTAGCGGCTCTATACGATGAGCAGCTGGCTGGAATAGGCGATTTACAACTGCCGTCCGTTGCCGCGGGCTGTACCCACGTCTATCATTTGTACGTAGTGAGAACTGCCCAGCGCGACAGTTTGCAGCAACATTTGACGGACCAGAGTATCGGGACACTGATTCACTACCCGGTACCCCCTCACCGGCAGCAGGCCTACGCTGATCAACCCATGGCCAGCCAACAGTTTCCGATTGCCGAAGAATTGGCGGCTACGAGTCTGAGCCTGCCCATGTGGCCTGGAATGGGGCAAGAGGAGGTACAGAAAGTGGTAGCTGCTATTCGCTCCTACTTTAAGTAAGCGGCCCGAAGATCAGACTTTAAGTGCTTGTTGATATCCGGCAGATACGCCGGATATCAACAAGCACTTAAAGTCTGTCTGTCGCGCAAAACTCTGGAACGTCTTTTGATATCCGTCGCCTCTGCCGGATGTACCTGATGTTCTCTGCATACAAACTACAGACTGCCGGCAGACAGAAAGAGTATTCCGAAAGGATAAGAATAAATTCATTTTCAGCCGCCCCGATTCAGCCACTCAGATCGAAGCGCACACATTCTGCATCGGTCCTAACCACACATTGCCGGGGTTACCACTTCAGTGTTGCTGTCTTGGTTTTCCAGCCAATACCTGGCAGCTAGTGGCTAGGCGACAACCCACAGACATTCAGATTTTCTAATATGCCTACTCCTAATACCGGTACTCCCCCTGCTCATTATGTTCATCCCGGCGCTATCGTTGATACGATGGACATTGGTCCGGGTACTACTATCTGGGCCTTCGTTCATGTACTGGATGGGGTGCGTATCGGGAGCAACTGCAACATCTGCGACCATTGTTTCGTGGAGAATGGTGTGGTTTTAGGCGACAACGTGACGCTCAAATGCGGCGTGTATCTCTGGACGGGTATTGTTGCGGAAGACAACGTGTTTATTGGTCCGAATGTAGTTTTCACGAATGACATCCGGCCGCGGAGTAAAAACAAAGAGGCGGTATTTTCTTCCACTCTGCTCAAGCATGGCTGTTCGCTGGGAGCCAACTCCACTATTCTGGCCGGCGTTACGGTCGGCCGATATGCCCTGACCGGCATTGCCTCCGTAGTTACCCGCGACGTGAAGGATTATGCGTTGGTGTACGGAAATCCGGCCCGGCAGCACGGGTGGATAGATGAGCAGGGCCAGAAACTGGAAGCTGCTCCGGAATCAGGTTATTGGGTTTCAGCAGTTACCGGGCAGCGCTACCGCGAAGCTTCGCACGGTCTGGTGCCGGAATCACTCTAATATGATTTACCCGACCGTCAGTATCGGTATTGGCTCCTACAATAACGCAGGCTACCTGGAGATACTACTGGATAGCGTGCGCGCCCAGACGTATCCGGCCATTGAGCTGATTGTGGTTGATGACTGTTCGGTGGATAATTCGGTGGCTGTGGTGCAGCAGTGGATGGAGCGCACGGGGTATCCCGTAACTTTTGTGCGGCATGAGCAGAATCAGGGCTTAGTGCGCACCTTCAGTCACTGCACTCAGTTGGCCACTGGCAGCTATTTATCCCTGGTGGGGTCGGATGATGTATTGGAGCCCGAGCTGATTGCCCTGACCGTAGCTGAATTCGCGCGTCAACCACCTTCCTGTGGGGTAGTATATACTGATTGCCGGTTGATCGATGCAGATGGGAAGGAAATTGCGTCCAGCTTTTTGCGCTACTTTAACCCAGCTTACGCCGACCAGCCACCCCAGGGAAACCTGATTGTTCCGCTATTGCGGGGGCTTTATTTGCCTACCGTAACCACTACTGTGCGCAGAGAGGCGCTGGAGGCCGTGGGACCGCATGATGAAACCCTTTTTTCCGAAGACCTGGATATGTGGTTGCGCATCTCCCGTAAGTTTCGTTTTGTCCATTTGCCGGGTACGCTGGGAGCGTATCGGGTGCATAACCGGTCGGCCATTCACACGAACCGGTTGTCGCTGAATGAAACGTATTTTCGGATTTACCGCAAAGCGTACTTTGAAGGACCGGAGGAATGGGCTGCCGCCCGGCATAGTCTGGCCGATCATGCAGAGCACTACTACGCCAGTGAGGGGCCAGAAGCCGTAGCCCGTCTCTGGTATGCTTTTAAGGAAACCCGCCTGCCCAAAGTAGGGCTGTTCTGGCTAATGGCCCGACTGGGAATTAAGTATTCAACTCTTCGTCCTCTGATGAGTCGATAGAACGGCCACAGGTCTGTTCGCTACCCGATTGCATGTCTGAAATTTCGCGCACAAAATCCGCCTTCTGGGGCACTATCTCGACGCAGGCATTCACCATTATTTCCATGGTGGTGTCCATCGTCAGCACGCCCCTGATGGTAAAATATCTGGATAAGGATGCCTATGGCTTGTCCATTATCTTTTTTCAGATAGTAAATTACCTGGCCCTGTTCGACTTTGGCCTCTCGTCGGCCGTCATCCGCAACCTGGCCCTGCACCGGGGTGATGATGAGCAAAACCGGCTGATGGTTAATAAAATCATGTCGACGGGGGTGCTGATAGCGGCCGGGTTCGGGGTGCTGGTGGCCGGCGTCGGGATTGGGTTGGCCCCATTGCTACCCAAGGCCTACGACCTGCGGCCGGAACTGGCCGCACCAGCCGTTCCAATTATCATCACGCTCAGCCTGTTGGTGGGGGGGCAGTTTATTCAGCGGGGTTTGGGCGGCATTTTCTTCGCCCACCACCGGCAGGCACTCATTGCCACGCCTATTTTCGCGGTCAATCTGCTCACTACCGGTCTGACGCTGGTGTTGCTATCCCGGGGCATTGGCCTCTGGACGTTTGTATACGCCAACCTGTTTCAGCTCTTTGGCAACGGTATTGTGCAGATTGTACTCCTGTACCGCTACTATCCCGAGGTCCGGATCCGGATAAAATACTTTGACAAGGCCCTGACGCACTCTATGCTGGGGTACGGCTTCTTCATGTTTCTGCACGGGCTCGCTACGCAGGTGATTTTATACACCGACCGGCTCGTTATCGGCAAAGTGCTGTCGTTGTCGCTGGTGGCCGTGTTCTCGCTGACGGTGCGCATTCCGGAAGTGGGGATGAATCTGCTGGGCCGCGTCACGGAGAATGCCTTGCCGGCAGTTGCCGAAATCGTGGTGCATGAAGGGCCGGCCCGCGCCCGCCTCTACTTTCACCGCATGATGCTGCTGATTGTGGTCATGAGCCTGGCCGCGTTCTGGCTCATGCTAACCCTGGACGAGTGGTTTATCCGGCTGTGGGTAGGGCCGGATTTCTTCGCCGGGCAGCAGGTGCTGATCCTGGCCCTCATCATTATGGTGCAGCAAACCATTACCCGAACCGGTGTTTTCTTCCTCAATGCCAAGGGCATTGCCCGCCCCCTGAGCTTCGCGGCCATGGTGGAGGCGGCCCTGAACCTGACGCTTTCCATCTGGCTGGGCTACAAGCTGGGCATGAGCGGAATTCTGCTCGGTACCATTATCGCGGCCTTGCTCACGTCTTTCTGGTACGTGCCCTTCCTGTTGCGTAAGCACCTGGAAATTTCGTGGATGGACTCGTTGGTGCGGCCCATTCTGGGGCCTACGCTGGGCATCAGCGCGGCCGGAATCGGGATGTATTGGCTGGTGCAGAAGCTGGATACCCTGCCGTTTCTCAATAACTGGCTGTGGTTCCTGCCCATTGGCGCGGCCGTATCTTTGCTCATGGGTAGCTTCGTCTGGCTGGTGTACCTGCGCAAAACGCTGGGCGAATACGTCCCGCCCCGCTTCCGCCGCTACCTGCTCGTTCAATCCTAGTTTCGCGGCCGCCGATGCGGCCGTTTTTCTGCCTGCCATGACCACTTCCCTTACCAGCTTCCTGACTAAAGCCACCCGCACGTTGCTCTGGCGTACCGGCCTGGGCCGCAAGGCGGCGGCCGGCTACTGGAAAAACCGCCAGGACGGGGCCGGTTTCCGCTATCTGCACCGCCAGACGGACGATATTTTTGCCCACTTGCCCACCCGGTTCACCGACCCGGTCTTCAGCGCCTTTGTCGGCGACGACAGCAAGCGCTGGACCATGCAGGAAAGCTTCGTGGTGGAGGTGGAAGATGTGCTCCTGGAGCCCGAGCGGTTACTCGGCATCCGGGCCGGCCGGGAGTTGGTTGAGCAAACGGTGGTCTACAAGCACGACCGGCAGTATCCGTACATTCTGCCCTATCTGCTGCGCCCTTCTAAGGTAACGCACCTGGAGAAAGCCATCTGGTACGACGGCTCGGCCACCCGCAACTACTACCACCATCTGGTCGATGCCCTCATCAGCCTGCAACAGTGGGAGCGCAGTGGTCTGCCCCGGGATACGCCCCTGCTCATTACCAAAAAGATGTTTGATACGGTGTACTTCCAGTACCTGTACCAGGGCAGCCCGCAGGTGCGCCAACTCAACTGGCACGTGGTGGCGGATGCGGAGTGGGTGCAGGTAAAGAAGCTGTACAAGCTGCAAACGGCCTCTTTCAGTCCGGCGGCCTGGCGCACCATGCGCGAGTTGTACGCGCTGCCCAGCGTGAAGCCCTGGCGCAAGGTATTTCTGAACCGGGACCGGAAGCGCTACGGCCGCTACCTCGACAACGAATCCGAGGTAGTTGCCATGCTCAAGCGCCACGGCTTCGAGGAAATGTTTGCCGAAAACCTCTCCATTGAGCAGCAGGCCCAGCTGTTTCAGGAAACCGAATACCTGGTGGCCCTGCACGGGGCGGGCATGATTCAGCAGTTTTTCATGAACTACGCCCACAGCCACGTCATCGAAATTATGCCGCGCAACTACCTGATGCCGCTGTATTACTGGCAGGCTTACGCAATGGGCATCCGCTACTACGACGTGGTAGTGGGGGGCGATATGCGGGATGGGCAGGAGTACCCGGTAGAAGTGGCCGCCCTGGAAGCCGCCGTGGAGCGCATGCTCGGTAACCAGCACGCCGGCCGCGTGTACGGCCTCACAGAACTGCCGCCCGCTTCAGCCGTTTCGTAAAGCATGAAAATTCTCATCGTTCTGGAGGATCTGCGCACGGGTGGTGCCCAGACGTTTGCCTTACGCTTAGCGCAGGCTCTGCACGTAGCGGGCCACACGGTACACTTGTACGATCAGTATGCGCACCTCGTAAATCAAAGTTTGATTCAGCAGCTGGCACCCAACGTGCCGGTGATTTCCTATGGTTCGGAGTCGCCGAAGCTGGATGCGGTGCTACGGAAAGCCGCCGGGCTGGGCCGGCGACTGGGTCGGGCTGATTGGTTACGGGAGGAGCAGGTGGTACGGCACCTGCGCCAGACGATTCAGCGCCTGGCCCCCGATGTAATAAACAGCCACACCATCAAGGCCGACTATGCCGCCGCCAAGGCATTGCAGGGCCTCGGTATTCCGCTGGTAATTACTATGCACGGCTGTTACGAGCTGTTTCTACACAAGGCCGACGCTCCGGAGGTGACGCCTAAGGGAAACTTCGCGCTGCAACAGGCGGCGGCCGTGGTGTACCTGACCAGCAAGAATCTGGAGATTTTTGAGCAGAGTGGCGTACGGCCTCTGAACTCCATCCTCAACCGAAAAATCTACAACGGGTTCGATGGTCAATTCTCCGCCGAGAAGCTGACGCATAATCGGGCGGCCCTGGGTATTGGGGCTGAAGCCATTGTATTTGGCATGGTGGCACGCGGCATCCCTGAGAAGGGGTGGGGCCACGCCGTAAATTCATTTCTGGCCCTGGAAACGGCGCACCCGGAACTGCATTTGGTGCTGGTGGGCGAGAGCGACTACCTCACACACCTACGCCAGCAGCACCCGCATCCGCGCTTGCACTTCACCGGCTTCTCCCGTAACCCCATTGATTGGGTGGACCTTTTCGACGTAGGGCTATTGCCTAGCTATTTTCACGCCGAGAGCTTGCCCAATTCCATTGCCGAATATCTGTCGTGCGGCAAGCCGGTCATTGCCAGCCGGATTGGCGAAGTACCCGCCATGCTGGCCTCCGAAGAGGGCTTGGCCGGCGTATTGTTAGATCAGGCCAACTGGCAGCTCACCGACCCCGGGCAACTTACGGAAGCCATGCGCGCCTACCTGACGCAGCCGGCCCTGCTGGCCGAGCATGAGCAGCGGGCTCCGCAGGCTTTTGAGAAATTCCGCATGAAGCACTGCCTGGCCGCATACGAAGAGCTGTTTCAGCAGGCTCAAGCCGTCCAAAGTCAATCCGCATGAACTCCCTCAACTCCAATTCTTCCCCCCGCAACCTGCTCCTGCTGATTTCCAACCTGGGCCTGGGCGGCGCGCAACGCGTGTTTCACGACCATAGTGTGGAGCTGGCCAAGCACTACGCCGTAACGGAGGCCGTCTTCAACCTGGATGGCGGCGACATGTACCCCAGCGGCAACGAAGTGCAAAGCCTGGAGGTGGCCGGGGGCGGTAGTCCGGTGGATAAAATCCGCAACTTTGGCCGCCGTATCGGGCGGCTGAAAGCCCTGAAGAAGCGCCTGCGCACCGCCGTGTGCGTGAGCCACCTGGAAGGGGCCGATTACGTGAATCTGCTCAGCAAAGGGTCCGAGAAGGTGGTGCTCTGCATTCACGGCTCCAAGCTGCACGACGGCAACATTACGGGCCTGGTGGGCTGGCTGCGCAAGAAAGTGCTCATGCCGGGCCTCTACAACCGGGCCGACAAAATCGTGACAGTGAGCCGCGACATCAATCCCGAACTCATCGAAGGCTTCGGCGTGAAGCCGGAAAAGCTGATTACCATCAACAACTTCTTTGAAGTCGCCCAGATCGAGGAGAAGTCGCGGGAGCCGCTGACGCCGCCGGAGCAGGCGGTCTACGATTCGGCGCCGGTGCTCGTGACGTCGGGGCGGCTGACGATCCAGAAAAACCAGGCCCCGCTGCTGGATTCTTTTGCGGCCCTCATTAAGCGGCGGCCGGCCAAGCTGGTATTCGTGGGCGATGGGGAACTGCGCGACGATCTGACCCGCCACGCCCGCCAGCTGGGCCTGCGCGTGTACGAGGCCTGGGGCGAGGCCCCGCTGACGACGGAGTACGACGTGTATTTCCTGGGCCTCCAGCAGAATCCGTTCAAGTATATCCGGCCGGCCTCGCTGTTCGTATTCCCCTCCGCCTGGGAAGGCTTCCCAATGGCGCTGGGCGAAGCCATGATTTGCGGCGTACCCGCCGTAACGACCGACTGCCCTACCGGTCCCCGCGAAATTCTGGCCCCCACTACCACCACGCCCCGTACCCCCATTCGGGCAGCCGAACGCGCCGAATTTGGGATGCTGATGCCCATGCTCAACCAACCCGCCAGCTTGGCCGCCGACCAGCGGGTTTGGACTGAAACACTCTATCAATTGCTCAATGACACGGCCGAGCGGGAACGGCTGGGCCAGCTGGCCAGCCAGCGCATGCAGGATTTCACCCGGGAAAAGATTTTCCGCCAGTGGGTGGCCGTGCTCGAAGACGTACTCGCGAAATAATGCCTGATTTAACCAAGCCCGTTATTCTGATTGCCGATAACTCCACGGCCGTAACCGGAGCCCTGATGGCCATCCGCAACGCCACCGACCGGCTGCGGGGCCGCTACGAGTTCGTGTACGTACTGCCCAGCGGCAGCACGGGGCGCGCGGTGCTGGAAACGGCAGGCTACCGGGTGCATGAGGTGCCGTTCGTCGAAATCAGCAAGCGGGTGCGCAACCTGCTGCTCTATGTGCCCATGCTGCTGCTCAATGGCTGGCGGTTGGCGGCCCTGGTGCGGCGGGAGCGGGCCGCCGTGGTGCACATGAACGACTTTTACAACCTGACGGGCGTAATGGCGCGGCTGCTCACCGGGCGGCCCCTGGTAACGCACGTGCGGTTTCTGCCCCACACCCAAATGCAGCCTCTGGCCCGCACCTGGCGCTGGGTGGCCGAGCACCTGGCCCAGCGGGTAGTGTGCGTGTCGCGGGCCGTGTACTCGTACTTCCAGCCCCTACCCCATGTTCAGGTTGTTTTTGACCCGATTCCGGAAGGCGAAAAGTACCCGGCAACCGCCCTGGCTCCCCGCGCCGACGGGACCGTGCGGGTGTTGTTCCTGGGAAATTACATTGTAGGTAAAGGCCAGAATTTCGCCGTGGAAGCATTTAAGAATGCTTATGCCCAGCAACCCCACCTGCGCCTGCACTTTGCCGGCGGCGACATGGGCCTGGAGAAAAACCGCGACTACCGCCGCCAACTCGAAGCGGCCGTGGAAGCGGCTGGCCTGCGGGAAGTCGTCACGTTTGGCAGCTTCGTGCAGGATGTGGAAGCCGCCATCAAGCAGGCCGACATCGTGCTGAACTTCTCCGAATCAGAGTCTTTCTCGCTCACCTGCCTCGACGCGCTCTACTTCGGCACGCCCCTCATTGCCACCGACTGCGGCGGACCGGCCGAACTTTTCGAATCGGGCCGCTCAGGCCTGCTGGTGCCCAACCGCGACGTGCCCGCCATGACGGCGGCGCTGCTCCGGCTGGCGGCGGATGCGGACTTACGTCGGGAATTCGCGGCGGCGGGCCGCGAGTTCGTGCGCCACAAGTTCCGGGCCGCTGCCAGTTACGAGCAGCTGGGGCAGCTCTACGACGAGTTGCTCGGGTAACCAGTAAGTGTTTGGTTGCCTCAACGAGTTTCGTAAAAAGTCCGGACTGCTTCAATCACCCGGTTCTGCTGTTCGGGTTGCAGGTCGTGGTAGAGGGGTAGCCGAAGCAGGGTCCGGCCGAAGCGGTCGGCGTGGGGCAGCAGGCGGCCATCGTGTTGGGACGCGTAATAGGGGCTACGGTGAAGGGGCAGGTAGTGGAAAACGGCTAAGATGTGTCGTTGACGCAAGAACTCCAGCAGCGCGTCGCGCTCCGGTTCCGATTTGCACACCAGCGCAAACAGGTGCCAGTTGGGCTGACTATCATCGGGCGATACGGGTAGTAATCCGAAAGCGCCGGCAGCGGCCAGTGGGGCCAGGGCGGCGGCATACGTTTCCCAATGCCGCTTGCGCTGCTCTTGGATTATATCCCGGGCTTCCACCTGCGCCCACAAGTAGGCCGCGTTGAGCTCCGAAGGCAGGAAAGACGAGCCCACGTCTACCCACTCATAGCGGGCGGCCTCGCCCCGGGCAAAGGCGGCGCGGTTGGTGCCCTTCTCCCAGATGATTTCGGCGCGGGCCGCCAGTTCCGGGTCGTTTACGGCCAGCATGCCACCCTCACCGGCACTTAGGTTTTTGGTTTCGTGGAAGGAAAAAGCCGCCAAGTGGCCGAACGTGCCCAGCGGCCGATCCTGGAAGCGGGCCTCAATGGCCTGGGCCGCGTCTTCTACCACCCACAGATTATACCGCCGGGCCAGGGCCAGCAGCGCTATCATATCGCAGGGCTGGCCGCCATAGTGGACCGGCACGATGGCGCGGGTGCGTGGGGTGATGAGCGTTTCCAACTGCGCCACGTCCAAGTTGGGGTGGTCGGGGCCGCTGTCGGCAAATACGATGCGGGCCCCGCGCAGCACGAAGGCGTTGGCCGTGGAGGTGAACGTGTAGCTAGGCACGATAACTTCATCGCCGGGCTCCAGGTTGAGCAGCAGGGCCGCCATTTCCAGCGCATCGGTGCCGCTGGTGGTCAGCAGCACTTTGGGTATGCCGTAGTGCTGCTCGAAAAAATGCTGGCAGAGCTGGGTGAACAGGCCGTTGCCCGAGAGTTTGCCGGCCGCTACGGCCTGGCGGATGTACTCCAGCTCCGGCCCGGCCAGGTGGGGGCGGTTGAAGGGAATGAAGTCGGGAGGCAGGGGCGAGGGAATCATGCCGGGTCGGTGGTTTCGGCCAGCACGTAGAGCGGGCGGTTGCGTACGCCCTCGAAGGTTTTGCCCACGTACAGGCCCACAATGCCCAGCACCGAAATGATGATGCCCGAAAAAAGGCTGATCGACACAATCAGGCTGGCGTAGCCGGGCACCGTAATCTGGCCCATCAAGTAGCGGCCCAGCATAATCAGCCCCAGCAGAAAGGCCCCGCCCGATAGTAGCAGCCCGAAATACACGGCCAGCCGCAACGGCTTGTCGGAGTAGGTGAGCAGAATATCGAGGGCCAGCTGGAGGCGACGGGCCAGCGAGTACGAGGAGGGGCGGGTGCCCGCGCCGTGCGCCACGGGCAGGCTGATCTGCCGAAAGCCGGCCCAGCGCACCATCGTGGGGAAGTAGCGGGTACTTTCGCGCAGCCGCAGTACTGTCGCAATCAACTGCCGGTGATAGATGCCAAAGTTGCCCACTTCGGGGTCCTGGGGCTCGCCCGTGAGGTAGGCCAGCACGCGGTAAAAGGCCTGGGAGCCACCCCGCACCGAAGCGGCGTCAGTGGGGCGGGGGCCGCGGCGGGCCAGCACGGCTTCGTAGCCTTGCTGGGCTTTGGCGAGCAGGCGCGGAATTTCTTCGGGCTGGTCCTGCAAGTCGCAGTCCATCACCACCACCCACTCGCCCCGGCTGGCTTCGAGGCCGGCCGTGAGGGCGTGGTGCTGGCCGAAATTGCGCGACAAACGCAGGCCCCGCACACGGGCATCGAGGGCGGCGTGCTGCTGAATAGTGGGCCAGTCGGCCGGGTCGGGGCTGCCATCGTCCACCAATACCACCTCGTAGGCGGGCGTGAGGGGGGTAAGAACGGCCTGCAAACGCGCCAGCAACGCCGGTAGCACGCTGCCGGCCCGGTAGACGGGAATCACAACGGAAAGCAGGCGCGTGGCAATGGGCATAGAGCAGGGAGGGCAGAGGCCAAATATAGCCACTTCGGCAGGTTGGGGCCGGCCGCCGGCACCAAAAGCCGCCGGAATAGTTTCGTACTTTTGTGCCGCCCCCCCGTAGGAGGGGCGCGGCCTGCCAGCACCAGCCAGCGTAGGCTTGCTTCGGCCGGGGCAGAATGCCGTATGCCGGGCCGCTATCCTGATTTGTTTCTAATGAAGATTCTTTTTCTGACCCCGTACCCCGCCGGGGAAGCCCCGTCGCAGCGTTTTCGGTTCGAGCAATATTTTCCGGCCCTGCGCGAGCGGGGCATTGTGTTCACCGAGCGTTCCTTTCTCAACCTCGCTACCTGGCGCATTTTGTATAAGCCGGGCCATCAGGTGGCTAAAATCTGGGGCATCGTGCAGGGCTTTGGCCGCCGCCTGAAACATCTGCTCGAAGTGCCGGGCCATGATTACGTGTTTATTCACCGCGAAGTAACACCCATCGGACCGCCCGTTTTTGAGTGGCTGATTGCGAAAGTGCTGGGCAAGAAAATCATCTACGACTTCGACGATGCCATCTGGATGGCCCTCACCTCGCAGCACAACCAGATGGCGGCCATAGTGAAGTGGCACAGCAAGGTGGCCGCCATTTGCGGGTGGAGCTACAAGGTGAGCTGCGGCAACGACTTCCTCTGCGAATACGCCCGCCAGTTCAACGCCAGCGTGGTGCTCAATCCCACCACCATCGACACCGTGAACCTGCACAACCGCACCAACCCGCAAACCAGCGAAAAGGTAGTGTTGGGCTGGACGGGCACGCACTCTAATATGGTGTACCTGGCCTCGCTGCTGCCGGTACTGCGCCGCCTGGAGGCCACCTACGACTTCACGTTCCGGGTGATTTCCAACCAGGACCCTCAACTCGACCTCAAAAGCTTCGATTATGTGCCCTGGCGCAAGGCCACTGAAATCGCCGATCTGGTGACGTTCAACGCGGGCGTGATGCCGTTGGAGGAAAAAGTCAGCCCGCTTTCGTTGGGCAAATGCGGCTTCAAGGCGTTGCAGTACATGGCGCTGGGTATTCCGGCCGTGGCTTCGCCGGTGGGAGTGAACACCAAAATCGTGGCCAACAACACGAATGGCTTCCTCTGTGAAACCGAAGAGGACTGGTACCAGGCTCTGGCCCGGCTGATTGAGGATGCGGACCTGCGCCGGCAACTGGGCGCGAATGCCCAGCGTACCGTCCGGGAGCGGTATTCGGTGCTCTCGAACACGGATAATTTCATCCGGCTGTTTGCCTGAGCTAATCACCCATTGACCCGCCCGCTAGCCCACGCTCTATACAGTAAGGCAACTACCCATTGGCACCTGCGTAGGGGAGGTCGGTTGCCGGGTGATGAATACCCCGGTGGCAGTCCGTACCTTGTTGCCTCATCAACTTCTGCAGCTATGTTAGAAATCGGCCAGAGAGCCCGGCTTTCCAAAACCATCACCGACGCCGACGTGCGCGCCTTTGCCCAACTCTCCCTCGATACGAACCCGGTTCATCTGAACGATGAGTACGCCCAGGCCAGCCTGTTCGGGCAGCGCATCAGCCACGGGATGTTGTACGGTTCGCTGATCAGCGCCGTGCTGGGCACCCAGCTGCCCGGTCCCGGGGCCATCTATATGGGCCAGACGTTCAAGTTTCTTAAGCCGGTATTCCTCAACGACACCATCACGGCCGAAGTGGAAGTGCTGACGCTCAATGAGGAGAAGCACATTGCTACCTTGCAGACCACCTGCGTGAATCAGGACGGTAAGCTCGTGCTGACCGGCGAGGCCACCATGAAGTACGCCTGATTTTTTTCGCTTTACCCGCCGGCCGGCTCCTTTCGGGAGGCGGCCGTTTTCTGCCTTATGCGCAAAGTCATCATCAACGCCGACGATTTCGGGCTCTGTGCCCCCGTCAACCGGGCCATTGTGGAAAGCTTCCGGGCGGGCAACCTCACCAGCACCACCATGATGGTGGCCATGCCCGGGACGGAGGGAGGCGCGCAGCTGGCAGCGGAAAACCCGGGGCTGGCCATCGGGCTGCACTTCTGCCTGACGGAGGGTCGCCCGCTCACCAAAGCCGCCTCCCTGGTGGATGCGGAGGGTAACTTTCTGGAACGCGGCGCTTTGATGAAAAAGCTGCTGTTGGGCCGCGTGGAGCAGGCCGAGGTAGCCGCCGAGTTCGAGGCCCAGTACAACCGGCTGGTAGCCCTGGGCATCCGGCCCACCCATACCGATTCGCACCAGCACACCCACATGAACCCGGTGGTATTCGGGGCCATGCTGCCCCTGCTGAAACGCGAAAAGCTGCCCGTAAGGCTCGCTATTCCGGTGCGCCCGAGTCTGAAGTTGCTGCTCTCGCGGCCGCCGAAATTCGTGAAGCAGGGCATCCTCTACAATGCCAGCCAACGGTTCCGCCGCCAGATCAGCACCCGCACCGACGACCTGCTGGTTTCGGTGCACGACCTGAGCACGCCGCCCACCAGTTATACCGCCGATACGCTCCGGGCGCTGGTCCACGAAGCACCGGCCTCGGTGCAGGTAATCGAACTGATGGTTCACCCCTACATTCCGGGCCCGGAACTGGACCAGCTGTACCCCACCGATTTGGCTCAGCGTCAGCCGTTTTTCGAGAAATGCTACGCGGAACACCGCATCCTCACTGGTCAGCCCCTGTTCGCCGCTGACCCCACCGTAACCCTGACTACTTATGGCCAACTCTGACGAAATCACGTTGCACCGCGCTACCGCTGCTGATCTGGCAGATGTAGTGGAGCTGAACCGCGTCGAAAACGACGACGACCGCATGACCACGGGCTACCTCGATTGGTGGTATTTCAACAACCCGTTCAATTCCTTCAGCTTCTTCCTCTCGCGCATTGGTGGCCGGGCCTGCGGCATGTGCTCCTCCAACGATGCCCAGTTCGAAATTAACGGACGGCCCTGGAAAGCAGGGTTCATTCAGAAGGTGCTCACCAGCAACGAAGTGCGCGGTAAAGGACTGTTCGGCAAGCTCTACGTAAAAACCGACACCGATTTTCTGGAGCGTGGCGGCGACTGTTTTCTGGCCTTCCCCAACGCCGTAGCCAAGCCCATTTACCTGGCCAAATACAGCTACAGTCACGGCATCTACCCCGATCTGACGCTGCTCTTCACCAACCCCCTGCACCTGGCTGCCGGGAGCCAGTACGAAGTGGTAACCAAACTGGACTTCGCGTTCTTCCAAACGCCCACCTTCCAGTTTGAAAACGCCATGAAAAAGGATGAGAAGTTCCTAAACTGGCGCTATCTCACCTTCAAATCGGACCACTACAAGTACATAGCGCTGGCCGTGAAAAAGGCCGGTAAGTTGATCGGGTATGCATTTCTGAAGAAAATTCAGAAGAAAGGCCTGCCCGTGTTCGTGCTCATGGACGTGGCGTTTCATCAGCAGACTGATTTGGCTTATCTCGTCAAACAGGCCCGAGTATATGCCGCCAAACAGGTATCGGTAGGCTTGCTCTATATGGGCAATCTACTCATCGACGCAGCCAGTAAAGGTGTGGCGCGTAAAGTGTGGCGTAACCAGTTTGACTTTCTGGTAAAGGGTAAGAGCCAGGAAGAAACGGATGAGTTGGCTAAAGTGAATTTTAATTTTTTCTTTGGTGACCTGGATTTTGTGTAAATAATTAAATAATCACTAAAGAGAACAAGGCCGGTATTTACGCCATAGCGTAAATACCGGCCTTGTTCTCTTTAGTGCGCGGAGCAATTCATCTGAATTGAACTGCACGTAGAACAATTAAAACAATGGGTCTGTTTAGATGCTTGCAAACTGCCGGTTTACTGGTTGGGCAATCAGGCGCCGCCTCTTCTTGCTTTTAACGGGAATGCTATCCTGTAGTATGAACAAGGCTGTTACATAAAAAGGCCACATCGGAATCCGATAGCGAACTAAATTGCCGAAATTGCCGGAAGTAATAGCAGTGCCGATAGCGAAGAGTAGAGAAAAAACTATACAAAATAGCACGAGCGGGGTACTGCCAATTCGACCGAATGTGCGGAATAAACCAGTTTTGCGAAATACTTGGATAGTTAAATAAGTAATCCAGAGAATTTCTAATCCTGAAAGAAGCATTACTGGATTACTTACCTCCCACATAAAAGGTCGAAAAAGGCCGATCACAATGGCTTTAGGAGCTAATTTAGGAATATCTGCCGGTCCGGTAAAATCGTCCATGGCATAGCCAGAGTTTCCCATGCCTCGGCCTTTGTCAGTATCGCTATGGCTGATGCTGTTATGATAAGTTGACGCTACAGTTGCGCGATCCTCAATCTTATCAAAATCGTAGTTTTTATTACCAGAAGCAACCGACTGACTCACGGCCAGCCCGACTGCTCCTCCTAACACAATCATGATGGGCATAACCAGTGCCCGCAGTGCGCCTGATCTAATCCGGGCACTATACTGGGTAGTTACCCACAACATGACCGGTGGGATAAAACTGATCAGGATATAAATCTTGACTGACTTCAAAACAAACCCCGCAACTAGTATTGCTACTATAGCATGAATTAGTTTAGTACGAGCAACAAATAGATTGTAAAAGGCGAAAAACATCCAGCCTAACGCACCTAAACAAAGAGCATCTTTAGAAATTCCAGAACCCCAAAAAAATACTGAAGGAATAAAAAATACTGCAATAGCCAATTGTTTATAAAGGCGAGGGTAAAGTCTGAGAAATGTATTGTATAAAGCCCATACCCCAGAAAAACTAATGAAGGCAAACATGAGTGCCATAACAGAATATGTGTGAAAACAGAATAAGCCCAAAAAGCCACATACTTTCACAATAAAATATTCTGTTTCAGCGGCAAACCAATGCATCTGCACGGCATATTTAGCCATGGAGCCATCGGCAATACCGTCGGCGGAGAGTAGAAGCTTGATTCCTACACTGGGTGAATCAAAGAAAGCTTCATGAATTGTTTTGCTTTCGTTATAGTAATTCATGGTGTCGCCGCCACCATAATAAAACTGATAAATAAGGCCCAGTGAAATAGCTCCGAAAAATTTTACCGTTAGCGCCGGAATAAAATATTTTTTGGTTAATGCATTCGTGAAACGTTTACGCAGCGCGAAGGCCAGGCCATAGAGCAAGCCCAGGTAAAGCGGCGTCAAGAAAAGATCCTTCAGTTCCATGCGGGGGGCAAACTATTTAGCCTTCAGGTAGGCCTTAGCCTCCCGGTACTGTTCCGATTTGCGGTCCGATTTATTCAGAACCACGGAGTAGTAGCGGCGGGCGGCGGCGGCATCGTTGGCCTTGTCGGCCAGGCGGGCCAGGGCCAGATTGGCGAACATGTAAAAGCCGTAGTTGGTTTCACCGCTCATCTCGGCGAAGACGATGCACCGCTGGTAATATTCCCGGGCTTTCTGGAGGTCCTTGTAACGGTTTTGCAGCAGGAAGGCCAGAAAATAGGTTGCGTAACGCCCACTGTTGGCCTCGTAGCCGGGCATACCGCGGTTGAGCTTGTCGAGAATATCGCGGCTCACCCGCTCACATTCGCGGAAATCAGCTGCCTGGAAGCAGGCATTGGCGTATATGCGCTGGAAATAGCCGTTTTCGGGGTAAGTAGTTGCCAGATACCGGGCCACGGGCAAGGCTTCCTCGGGCTTGTTCTCCTCATTGAACAGGATGCGTAACAAGAAGGCCCGGGCTTCCGGACCAACGTACACCCCATTGTCGGCTACGTTGCGCAGTTGCTGCAAGCCCAGTTTCTTGTTGCCCTTGGGAAAGAACAGCAATACGGGCTTCAGAAGCGGGTAATTTTCCGGGATCCAGACGGCGTAGTAATTAAACAGGGCCTGGCCAAACAGAAACTCGGGACTCAGGCCATTGGCCTCCTTGCTTTTTTCGAGATAGTCCAGGGCGCGTTTGGCACCCACGGTAGCTTTGCGCCAGTCGTGGCGCTCGGCGTGCAAGCGGGCATCGAAGCCGTAGCCGGCCGCGAGAAAAAAGCAGGCTTCGTAGTTCTTTTTGTCGGCGCGGTACATGGCCTCGCCCTTGGCGATGGTGGTATCCATGTAAGCAAAGAACTGCTTGTCGTAGAGGGTGGTGCGGATGCCCGCCGGCACAATTTTCCACCACGTACTCAGCCCCAGCAGAAAGTAGGGCATGGGGTGGTTGGGGTAGCGGCGGCGCAGGCTGCGGAATTGCCGCTCGGCCTTATCGTACTTGAAGTTGTAGAGGTTGTACACGGCCCCCTCCAACTCGGTCTGAATATCCTTGTCGAGCAGCAGCCAGCCCTTGGTGTCGACGGCGGCGGGCGCTACATCCACGTTCTCCAGCCGTACCTGCCGCACCGTATCGGGCAGGGGAGCCGGGGCAATTGTGTCGGGTTGCTGCGCACGTGCAGCCAGGGGCAGCAAGAGGAGAAGCAACAGGACAAATTGGAGGCGTTGGCGCATATCTGGAGTAAAGTTGTGGCTTCAAACAGTAGCTGAACTATGCTCTACCTCGCCCATCTGAGAGGCTAAAGTAGAACATTTGACGTAGTTTTGGACAAATAAGATACGGCCCATGCACCTTTTACAAGCCCTTTGCCAGATTCCTGCCCCGGCTGGCAACGAAGCCCCCCTGACCGAGTTCCTGCTGCGCTACATTGACCAGCACCAGGCGGAGTGGGACACTCCGCCAACCGTGCTGGCAGGGGGAGAGTTCCAGGATTGCATTATTCTGATATTCGGCACGCCGCGAACGGCCGTTTTTGCCCACCTCGACAGCATCGGCTTTACCGTTCGCTACGGCCGGCAGCTGGTGAAAATAGGAGGACCCGCCGTGGAGTCCGGTTACCGTCTGGTGGGCCAGGACAGCCAGGGGGAAATTGACTGCACGCTGGTCGTGGACGAGCAGACCGGGGCGTTGAGCTACGACTTTCACCGCGACCTGGACCGGGGGACGGAGCTCACCTTTCACTGCGACTTCCGACAAACCGCCACCACCGTGCAAAGCTGCTACCTCGATAACCGCCTCGGCGTCTGGAACGCGCTGCGCCTCTGCGAAACGCTGACCGACGGCATCGTGGCCTTCTCGTGCTGGGAAGAGCATGGCGGCGGTTCGGTGGCCTACCTGGCCAAGTACATCTACGAAACCTACGGGGTGCACCAGGCCCTGATTTCCGACATCACCTGGGTCACGGAAGGTGTGCGGCCCGGGCTGGGCGTAGCCATTTCCCTACGCGACTCGCTGATTCCGCGCCGCAGCTACGTGGAGCGTATCCGGCGCATCGCCGAGGCGGCCGGCGTGCCCCACCAGCTGGAAGTGGAAGGCAGCGGCGGCTCCGATGCCAAAGAGCTTCAGCACGGAGCCCAGCCCTGGGACTGGTGCTTCATCGGGGCTGCGGAGGACAACGTGCATTCCCCGCACGAAATGGTGGACAAGCGCGACATCGAGAGCATGCTGGCCCTGTATCAGGTGCTGCTGCGGGAATTGTAGGCTTGCGTTGATCCGCCCAAAGCGGCGTGGGCCGGGGGAACGGTGGGGGCAAAGTTGGCAGAAAGGTAAAGCTTGAGTATTAGGTAATAAACTCTATTTTACCCGTCCAAAATGCTCTTTCCTACCTCTCAACCAACTCACCCATCTCCCACCGCTTATGATGTCTGTTCTTTACGCAGTGCCCGCTTTGGGCGTACTGGCTCTTGTATATACCTGGATTCGCTCGGGCTGGGTAAGCCGGCAGGATGCTGGCGACGACCGGATGCGCACCATTGCCGGCTACATTGCCGACGGGGCCATTGCCTTTCTGAAAGCCGAATACCGCGTGATGGTTATTTTCGGCCTCCTCGCGTCTGTGTTTCTCTTCTACTTAGGCAGTACCGGCGAAAAGTCGAGCCCGGTTATCGTGGTGGCGTTTCTGATTGGAGGCGTATTTTCGGCCCTGGCGGGCTTCATCGGGATGAAGATTGCTACCAAGGCCAACGTGCGCACGGCCCAGGCGGCCCGCACCAGCCTGAGTAAGGCCCTGAACGTATCGTTTTCGGGCGGCTCGGTGATGGGCATGGGCGTGGCCGGACTGGCCGTGCTGGGCCTGGGCTCCCTGTTCATCGTGTTCTACCAGTTGTTCGTGGTGAACCGGGGCGGCGGAGCCAATGGCATTGAGATGGAAACAGCCCTGGAAGTCCTCACGGGCTTCTCGCTAGGGGCCGAAAGCATTGCCCTGTTTGCCCGGGTGGGCGGCGGTATCTACACCAAGGCCGCCGACGTGGGGGCCGACCTCGTGGGCAAGGTAGAAGCCGGCATTCCCGAAGACGACCCCCGCAACCCCGCCACCATCGCCGATAACGTGGGCGACAACGTGGGCGACGTGGCCGGTATGGGTGCCGACCTGTTCGGCTCCTACGTGGCTACCATTCTGGCCACCATGGTGCTGGGCCGGGAAGTAGTGGCCCGCGGCGACCAGTTCGAGGGCCTTTCACCCATTCTGCTCCCGATGGTAATTGCCGCCATGGGCATTGTGGCCTCCCTGATCGGGATTCTGTGCGTGCGCGTGAAGGAGGGCGGCAACGTCCAGGCGGCCCTCAACCTGGGCAACTACGTGTCGGTGGTGGTATCGGGCATCGCCTCGTTCTTCATCATCCGCTGGATGCTGCCCACCGAGGACCTGCTGATTCGGGGCGTCACGTTCAACGCCATGAACGTGTTCTACGCCGTGGTAGTGGGCCTGATTGTGGGCACGCTGATGAGCATCATCACGGAGTACTACACGGCCATGGGCAAGCGGCCGGTGCTGAGCATCGTGCGCCAAAGCTCCACGGGCCACGCCACCACCGTTATCGGAGGGCTGGCCGTGGGCATGGAAAGCACCGTGCTCCCAATTATCGTGCTGGCGGCGGGTATCATTTTCAGCTACGAGTGCGCCGGCCTCTACGGCGTGGCCATTGCGGCAGCCGGCATGATGGCTACTACCGCCATGCAGCTCGCCATCGACGCCTTCGGTCCCATTGCCGACAACGCCGGCGGCATTGCCGAAATGAGCGAGCTGCCCAAGGAAGTGCGCGAACGGACCGATATTCTGGACGCCGTGGGCAACACCACCGCCGCCACCGGCAAGGGCTTCGCCATTGCCTCCGCCGCCCTTACCTCGTTGGCTTTGTTCGCGGCCTTCATGGGCACGGCCAACATCACGAGCATCGACATCAGCAACGCCCGGGTGCTGGCGGGCCTGTTTGTGGGGGCCATGATTCCGTTCATCTTCTCGGCCCTGGCTATTTCGGCGGTGGGTCGGGCGGCGATGGCGATGGTGCAGGAAGTGCGCCGCCAGTTCCGTGAAATTCCGGGCATCATGGAGGGCACGGGCCGCCCCGAATATGAGAAGTGCGTAGCCATTTCAACCCAGGCTGCCATCCGGGAAATGATGCTGCCCGGGGCCATTGCCCTGGTGGTACCCGTGCTGGTGGGCTTCACAATGGGCCCCGAAGTGCTGGGCGGTACCCTGGCCGGCGTGACGGTGAGCGGAGTGCTGATGGCCATGTTCCAGAGTAATGCCGGCGGAGCCTGGGACAACGCCAAAAAGTCGTTCGAGAAGGGCGTGATGATTGATGGCGTAATGCAGTTCAAAGGCTCCGAGGCCCACAAAGCCTCCGTAACCGGCGACACCGTGGGCGACCCGTTCAAGGATACCTCCGGCCCGAGCATGAACATCCTCATCAAGCTCATGAGCATCGTGTCGCTGGTCATTGCCCCCCACATTGCCGCTCCCGAGCGCGGCGTGGCCCAGGAACCCGCCGCCCCCGCTACCCACGTGCGCGCCGTAATGGCCCCCGCCCCCGATGCGCCCGTGCTGGTGCGTCGTTAGGGGAGGGAAATAGCGTTGAAATAAGGGGCTGTCATTCCGACGAAGGAGGAATCTGGGCAAAGCCGGTGAACGAAACTGTTCAACGAATTGCCCCGGATTCCTCCTTCGTCAGAATGACAGTTCCTGCGTCGAATCAGTCACCAATCCACCCATTCCGCTACCTTTGCCCGGCCCGCTCACCCACGGCCCAACCCCAAACGGATGACTCCGGACCATATTTCGCTGCATAACAAGCAGTTCGAGCCCTACCTGTCGGCTCAGGAGCTGACGACGGCCATTCGGGACGTCGCCGCCCGCCTCAACCAGGAGTACGCCGGCCAGCAGCTGCTGTTCGTGGTGGTGCTCAACGGATCGTTCATGTTCGCCGCCGATTTGCTGAAGGAAATCAGTCTGCCCTGCGAGGTCTGCTTTATTCGGGTGGCCTCCTACCAGGGCACCAGCAGCACCGGCGAGGTGAAGCAGGTGCTGGGCCTGACCGAAGACCTGCGCGGCCGCCACGTGGTTATTCTGGAAGACATCGTGGATACCGGCCACACCATGCGCATGCTTCTGGATACGCTCGGCGCCCAGGCCCCGGCCTCGCTGGAAGTGGCCACGCTTTTTCTCAAGCCCGAATGCCTCCAGCACGAACTGGCCCTGCGCTACGTGGGCCTGAGCATTCCCAACGACTTTATCGTGGGCTACGGCCTGGATTTCGACGGTTTGGGCCGCAACTACCCCGACGTCTACAAGGCCGTATAGGGGTGTTGGGGGCGCTACGCCGGGGCCGTTGCCGGCCGATTGGCGGAGGGGCTTTGCCATTCCTTGCTTATATTTCCAGAACCCACTCGTTTTCTACTCCCCGCGTACTACTTCGCTACTCATGCTGAATCTCGTGCTCTTCGGCCCTCCCGGGGCCGGTAAAGGAACGCAAAGCCAGAAGCTGATTGCCCGCTATAATCTGGTTCATCTTTCCACCGGCGACCTGTTGCGCGCCCAGATAACCCAAGGTACGGAACTCGGCCTGCGGGCTAAAAAGCTCATGGACGAAGGTCTGCTGGTGCCCGATGAAGTGGTAATTGGCATGATCGGCTCGGCCCTGAAGGAAAACAAACAGGCTTCCGGCTTCATTTTCGACGGTTTCCCGCGTACCGTGCCTCAGGCCGAAAGCCTCGACCGGCTGCTGGCCGAACACGGTACCAACGTCTCGTGCATGGTGGCGCTGGAAGTGAAGGAAGACGAACTGGTGAAGCGCCTGCTGGAGCGCGGCAAAACCTCCGGCCGCCCCGATGACCAGGACGAAGTCAAAATCAGCAAGCGCGTAACGGTGTACAACACCGAAACTGCCCAGGTGGCCGGCTACTACGCCCAGCAGAATAAATTCCACGCCCTGAACGGCATTGGAGTGATTGAGGACATCTTCGGCCAGATCTGCGCTATTCTCGACGAGCAGCAGCCCGCCGCCGCCGAAAGCAGCCAGTCGGCTACCAAAGAAGTAAAAGCGTAACTTTGTAGCCGCTGCCCACCCCGGGCAACGGCCGTATTTTGTCAAATACAGCACTGTCATTCCGACGAAGGAGGAATCTGGGCAATTCGTTGAACAGTTTAGTTCATCGGCTTTGCCCAGATTCCTCCTTCGTCGGAATGACCGTTTCTTTACCTCCTAGCTCCTCACAAATTGGCTTCCAATAACTTCATCGACTACGTCAAAATCAACTGCCGCTCGGGCAAGGGGGGCGCGGGTTCGCACCATTTCTTCCGGGCCAAGGGCCTGCCCAACGGTGGCCCCGACGGCGGCGACGGGGGGCGGGGTGGCCACATCATCCTGGAAGGCAGCTCCCAGCTCTGGACCCTGCTGCACCTGCAATACCGCAAGCACCTGATTGCCCAGGCCGGCGAAGGCGGGGGCGAAAACCTGCGCTCCGGCAAGCAGGGCGAGGATATTATCATCCAGGTGCCTCTCGGCACGGTAGCCCGTGACGCCGAAACGGGCGAGAAAAAACTCGAAATCACGGAGGACGGGCAGCGGATTATTCTCACGCCCGGCGGCCGGGGCGGCCTGGGCAACGACCACTTCAAATCGGCCACCAACCAGGCCCCCAGCTACGCCCAGCCCGGCGAGGAGGGAGTGGATGAGTGGGTAATTCTGGAGCTCAAGCTGCTGGCCGACGTGGGCCTGGTGGGCTTCCCGAACGCGGGCAAAAGCACGCTGCTCTCCGTGGTATCGGCCGCCACGCCCAAAATTGCCGACTACGCCTTTACCACCCTCACGCCCAACCTGGGCGTAGTAGCCTACCGTGACTATAAGTCGTTCGTGATGGCCGACATTCCGGGCATTATTGAGGGCGCGGCCGAAGGCAAAGGCCTGGGCCACCGCTTCCTGCGCCACGTGGAGCGTAACTCCATCCTGCTGTTCATGATTGCCTGCGACTCGCCCGATATCAACGCCGAGTACCGGGTGTTGCTCAGCGAGCTGGAGCAGTTTAACCCCGACCTGCTGGACAAGAAGCGCCTGCTGGCCATCACCAAATCCGACATGCTGGACGAGGAGCTGGAAGCTGAAATCCGCGAAACCCTGCCCACGGAGCTGCCCACGGTGTTCATTTCCAGCCTCACCAACAAGAATATCCAGCCCCTCAAGGATCTGATCTGGACGGCGCTGCACGCAGAGTAGATAGTTGAGAAATTAAAAAGTTGAGAAGGTAGAAAGTGACCGGTGCCGTGGTCAGGTGTTTGGCTGTGCAGTAAGCATTCAGCCGCTCGAATCCAGGGTGCTGGCCAGCACTTGCTAACTTTCCACCTTTTTAACTTTCGCACTTCCCCGTGCCAAACTGACAGCCAAAATGCCTTTGGCCTACTCCTTGCGCCCGGGCATCTGCCCTTAGGCTAATCAAGTGAAAAACCCTTTCCGACGATACTTTTCGAAAATGGCTGACGAACAACAACTGCCCCAGGACGACAATCTGTCGGGCTCCGCTGAGCATATAACCGGTGAAATGACCGATGCAACCCCGCTAACCAGCGTGGCTGACGCGGCGGAGGAAACTGCCGGCGCCACTAAAACGGAAGCCGAGCTGGCCGACCTCAAGGATAAATACCTGCGCCTCGCCGCCGAATTTGAGAACTACAAGCGCCGCACCTCCAAGGAGCGCACCGACCTGTTCAAGACCGCCAACCAGGAGCTGATGGTGGCTCTGCTGCCCGTGCTCGACGATTTCGACCGGGCCCGCCACCACACCCAGAATACGGACGACGCCAACGCCGTGCGTGAAGCTGTTGACATCATCCACAACAAGCTCCAGAAGACGCTCACCCAGAAGGGCCTGGTGTCGATGGACGCTCAGGGCAATGCCTTCGACCCCGAGCTGCACGAGGCCATTACCCAGATTCCGGCTCCGTCGGAGGACCTGAAGGGTAAAATCGTGGACGAGGTGGAGAAGGGCTACTACCTCGGCGACAAAGTAATCCGCCACGCCAAAGTGGTGCTGGGACAATAAGTGCTAAGCTGTTGGCTGGCAGGAAGTAGCGGGTAGCTTTCTTTTTGTTTACCAGAATACTGCTCACAAACACACTCTTGTCTCCGGCGTAATCAATAGTCGAACAGAACAAAAGCTGACAGCTAGCCGCTCTAAGCTAAAAGCTCCCTACTTATGGCAACGAAGCGAGATTATTACGAGGTGCTGGGCGTAGCCAAAAACGCGGCGGGCGACGAAATCAAGAAGGCCTACCGCAAGGTGGCCATCAAGTACCACCCCGACAAAAACCCCGACGACCCCTCCTCCGAGGACAAGTTTAAGGAGGCGGCCGAAGCCTACGAAGTGCTCAGCGACGAGCAGAAGCGCGCCCGCTACGACCGGCATGGCCACCAGGGCATGGGTGGCGGCGGCGGCAGTCCCAACATGGAGGATATTTTCAGCCAGTTCGGGGATATTTTTGGGGGCGGCGGCGGCGGCTTCGAGAGCTTCTTCGGGGGCGGCCGGGGCCAGCAGGGCGGCCGGCGCGTGCGCAAGGGCTCCAACCTGCGCATCAAGCTCAAACTCGATCTGGAGGAAATCGCCAACGGCGTCGAGAAGAAGATCAAAGTGAAGCGTTACGTGGCCTGCCCGCCCTGCTCGGGTACGGGCGCCAAGAACGGCACCGACCTCAAAACCTGCGGTACCTGCAACGGCCAGGGCCAGGTGAAGCGCGTGGTGAACACCATGCTCGGCCAGATGGTGAGTGCCTCCACCTGTCCCACCTGCGAGGGCGAGGGCAAAGTGGTCACCAGCAAGTGCGACGTCTGCCACGGCGAAGGTCGCCAGTTGCACGAGGAGGTTATTCCGATCAATATTCCGGCCGGCGTGGCCGAGGGCATGCAGTTGAGCATGAACGGTAAGGGCAACTACCCCGAGCGGGGTGGCGTGCCCGGCGACCTGCTCATCCAGATTGAGGAGGAGCCCCACGAGTTGCTCCGCCGCGACGGCAACAACATCATGTTCGAGCAGTACATCTCGTTTGTGGATGCCGCCCTGGGGTCCAGCATTGAGGTGCCGACCATTGAGGGCAAGGTGAAAATCAAGGTGGAGCCGGGCACCCAGCCGGGCAAAATCCTGCGCCTGCGTGGCAAGGGCATCAAGGACATCAACGGTTACGGCCGCGGCGACCAACTCATCCACCTCAACGTCTGGACGCCCAAGACCGTGAGCGGGGAGGAGCGGGAGTTGCTCGAAAAGCTGCGCGACTCGCGCAACTTCGTGCCCAGCCCCGGTAAAAACGATAAGGGCTTCTTCGAGAAAGTGAAGGAGTACTTCCAGTAAAACCGCGCGCAGCCGCGCCGTTGGCGTGGGTGTACCAAAAAAGAGCCAGCCACCTCATCCGGGGTGGCTGGCTCTTTTTTGGTGGCTGCCAACTCCCGCGAAATGAACGCGCAAGGGGCAGATGGGCGGGTTGGTTTACTGCTTCACGATGCGCTGGCTAATGGACTCGGAGCCGGGGTGGAGGCGCAGGATGTAGAGGCCGGCGGGGAGGCCGGTCAGGTTCAGCTCCTGCTCGATGCGGCCCTGCCGGGGCTGGAGGCTGAAGGTGCGCACTACCTGGCCCAACGAATTGTAGAGCTCGGTTGGGACGGGAGCCGCGGTGGGCAGGCTGCTCAAACGAACCGTGACGGTATTGCCCGGTGCCGGATTCGGAAATACCGCCGTTGCAGCGGCCAGCTTGGTGGCGGGCTGGGCTTTGGTAACGGGGCTGAAATTATCGTAGCGGGTGAGCGCCAGGTTCTCGTACTGATTGGTGGTCAGGTCGAGCTGTTGGAGCACCAGCCGCCGCACCTGGTTGTCGGGGGTGTAGGCAATCAGGGCCCGCCCCTCGTTCTGCACTTCCCACTGGCCGTTGTCCCACTCTTCGTAGCGCGTCAGCAGCAGGTTGCCGATGTTGTCGTAGGTTTCCGTTTCGCGGCTTGCGTTGCGGTAAACGTCGGGAGCCGCCACAAATTCCTGAATAATTACCACGCTGCTGCCATTGAGCTGGTACACGCCGGTGCTACGCTCCGAATTCAGCCAGGTGGCGGTGGTTGGCTCCCACTGCTGGGACTCGGCGTAGGCAACCTGCTCCCGCGAAAAGTCATACCAAACGATGTTGTGGAAGCGCAGGCGGTTGACAAACGTTCTGGCCACCTCATCCCACCCGGCGTAGACTGCCGCGGTGGGTTCGTTGCGGGCGTTGAGCAGGTAGTTGAACTGCTGATCGGGCTCGAAGGAGCCAGTTAAGTTGTCGTAGTAATCGGTCGTTTCCTGAAGCAGGCCGCCCGTGGCATTGTAGACGCTGGCAGTGCGGGAGCCCGACCGGGTTTGCCAGGCGCTGCGGCCGGTATCCCACGTTTGGTAGAGGTAGAGGCTGGGGTTGTTCCGGGCATCGTAGCGCTGGCGCAGGCGCTGCTCGTTGACGAAAGCGCCCGCCTGTGCGTCGTATAGCTGGGTCAGGGAGAGGGTGTCGAGGCCGGCCGCGTTGTAGCGCTTTCGTTCGCGCCGCTCATCCACGAAGGTTGCCGTTTGCAGGTCGTAGCGCTGGGCCAGGCGCAGCGTGTCGAGGCCGGCGGCGTTGTAGGCAATCAGCTCCCGCGCTTCGTCAACGAAGGTGCGGGCGGCATTGTCGTAGCGTTGGGTCAGGCGCTGGGTGAGGAACCCCTGGGCCGAAAGGGTGTAAATCTGCTTGTCGAGCACCTGGCTGGTGGCCGTGTCCGTGCGCACGGTTTCCAGTATCCGGCCCTGGCCGTCGTACGTGAAGGCCGTTCTGATGCCGTTGCTCCACACGCCCGCGTTCGGGTCCCACTGGTGCTCTACCACGATGCCCGCCAGGCCGGCGGCCTGGGGGCGGTGCGGGGCGCGGGGCAGCGGGGCCGGGTGCGCGCTTCGCTTAAAGAGCTGGTGGGTTGGCCGGGGCGGGGTGGGCCGCGACTGGGCCATACCGAGTGAAATGGTGCCTGCCAGCGTGGCGGATAGCAGCAGGGAATAAAGTGGTTTCATGGAAGGAAACGAAGGGATAAAAAAATACAATTGCGCCGCAAGGTAGGACGGCCGGGCGGCCTGTCAAAGCCTTGCAATTGAGTTGAGGACCACAGGGGGAATGTTTTTTGGGAAGCCGTGCGGCCCGCCGCGAGAAAAAAAACTCCTACTGATTGTAATGCCGGCTGAAAACGGCCGATATACCCCGCAAAACTTCCTCCCTGATGTCGTCTGCCCCGTTCACGCCGGAATTTCTGGACCTGCTCGCCGCCCACCAGCCCCGGCTGCGGCGGGTGGCGCGCCTGTACTGCCCCGAGGCCGATGACCGCCAGGATTTGTACCAGGACATTATGCTGCAACTCTGGCGGGCGTGGCCCCGCTACGAGGCCCGGCCTGAGGTGCAGGTGGGTACCTGGCTGTACCGGGTGGCCCTGAACGTGGCCATTTCCGACCTGCGCCAGCGCACCCGCCGCCCCGCCGCCGCCCGCCTCGGCCCCGCCGGTTGGTCCGAGCTGCCCGCCCCGCCCCCCGAAGGCCCCGACCCCGATGATCTGGCCCAGCTCTACCGGGCCATTGAGCGGCTCTCCGACGTGGAGAAGGCCTTCGTGCTGCTCTACCTCGAAGAGCGCTCCTACGCCGAAATGGCCGACATTCTCGGCATTACCCAAAACAACGTGCGCGTGAAAATGCATCGCGTGCAGGATAAGCTGCGCCACCTGCTAACCCAACCCGCCTGATGGAACTCGATGACTTGAAGCGGCAGTGGCAGGCCCAGCCCGTTGAGCTGCCTGCTGATACGCTTACTTCCGAACAAGACCTCCGCGCCATGCTTACTTCCCACAACGCCTCCAGCCCCCTGGTCAGGCTGAAAAAAAATGCCTCCCGGGAGCTAAAGCTGGTATTGGCAGCAATGCTATTGATTGGCTTTGATGCGCTGGTATTCTTCCGTAATGCATCTAAAATGCTGCTGTTTGCCGCCGGTGTTTTTTTGATAATCTGTCTGGTGGGGCTCATTGTGTACCAGCGCCTGAAACTCATTCGCCAGATGGAGCAGCAACACGATGATCTGTATCACTTTCTACAGAGCAGGATCGGCCGGTTCCGCTACCTCATGCGCCTGCACGATTATGTAGGCGTAGGTGCCCTGGCGCTGCTGGCGTTAACGGGGGTAGTGGTGCGGTGGGCTTACCTGAGGGCCTACCTGCACCCTGCCCAACCCAATTGGGGCTGGCACGTGAGTATGGKGGGGGTGGGCATCATCCTGTTGCTGATCCTGATGTATGCCGCGTATCGTGTTGGCCAAAAAGAGCATCAACACCGGTACGGCCGCCACCTCGACCAACTGGCGGCGGCCCTGCGCGAGTTGCGGGAGTAAAGCGGCCGGTTCGTTGAAATCTGCCCCGGTAGTATAGGCAAAACGCTACATTAGTCCTTCCAACCTTCCTGTTTCCACTCTGTGCAACCTATTCTACAAGCCCTGAACGTGCGCAAGGCCTACGGCCAGCACGTGGCCCTCGACGGCGTGAGCCTCGACATTCCCGAACGCAGCATTTATGGCCTGCTGGGGCCGAATGGGGCCGGCAAAACGTCCCTGATCCGCATCATCACCCAGATTACCGGGGCCGATGAGGGCGAAATCCGCATCCGGGGCGAGAAGCTGGCCCCCCGCCACATTGCCGAAATCGGCTACCTGCCCGAGGAGCGCGGCCTCTACAAAAAGATGAAGGTGGGCGAGCAACTCCTCTACCTGGCCCGCCTCAAAGGCCTGACCCGCACCGACGCCACCCAGCGCATCAAGGCTTGGCTCCAGCGCCTGGACCTCACGCCCTGGGCCGACAAGAACGTGGAGGACCTCAGCAAGGGTATGCAGCAGAAGGTGCAGTTTGTGGCTACCGTGCTCCACGAGCCCAAAATCATTATCCTCGACGAGCCGTTCTCGGGTTTCGACCCCATCAACGCCAACCTCATCAAAGACGAGATTCTGGCCCTGCGCGACAAGGGCGCGACCATCATCTTCAGCACCCACCGCATGGAATCGGTGGAGGAGATGTGCGACAACATTGCCCTCATCAACCGCAGCCGCAAAGTGCTCGATGGCTCGGTGGGGGCCATCCGCGACACGTTCCGGACCCAGACCTACGCCGTGGAGGGCCGGGGCCGCCTGCTGGTAGTGCACCCCGATTTTGAGGTGCTCGAACACCACGAGCGCGAAAACGGCCACTTCTACGACGTGATCCGCCTGCACGCCGGCACCGCCCCTAACGACCTGCTGCGCTACCTCATCGGCCAGGTGGAGGTGCACGCCTTCCGGGAGCTGATTCCGAGCATCAACGAAATCTTTATCCGGCGGGTGCGCGAAACAATGCCCGAAACCATCCGCGAAGGCGAACTGGTGCCCTAAGCCCGCCCGGTCGCCGCTTCCTTCCCCAACCCCAGCCCTAGCCCGTCTTCCCGACTCATGGATAAATTGCTCCTCATTTTTCAGCGCGAATACCTGACCCGGGTGCGCAAAAAAAGCTTTCTGATTATGTCCCTGGTGGGGCCGCTGCTTACTGTGGCCCTGTTTGCCGTGCCCGTGATGATTGCCAAAATGTCGGACAGCGGCAAGGTGGTGGCCATCTCCGACGCGGGCGGCCTGTTCCAGACCCTGCCCGAAGACAACGACGGTCTGCGCTTCACCCGGGTTTCGGCCGATTTGCCCACGGCCAAAGCCGAATTCAACAAAACCAAGTACGATGCCCTGCTGCACGTGCCCAAGCTGGACCTGGTCAACCCCAACGGGTTTCAGGTGTTCTCGCGCAAAGGGCTGGGCATGTCGCTGGAAAACGACATGCGCCGGGCCGTGGAAGACGCGGTGGAAAACCAGCGCCTGCGCCAGGCCGGCATCGACCGGGCCACCCTCGACAACATGAAGGTGAAGGTGGAGTTGCAAACCATCAGCCTCAGCGACGAGGGCGAGCGAAGCTCCAGCACGGGCGTGAGCACGGGTGTGGCCTACGCCTGCGGCTTCCTGATTTACATCTTCATCTTCATGTATGGTATCCAGATCATGCGCGGCGTGATGGAGGAGAAAACCAGCCGCATCGTGGAAGTGGTGATTTCCTCCGTGAAACCCTTCCAGCTCATGATGGGCAAGGTGCTGGGCATTGCCGCCGTGGGCTTCACCCAGCTCCTGATTTGGGTGCTGCTCTCGCTGGGCATTGCCACGGCCATGGCCGGCTCCATGAGCCCCGAGAAAATGGTGCAGGACCGCGTGGAACGGGTGAACAGCGCGTCGGTTACGGGCACCCGGCCGGCCAAGCAAAGCCAGGAGGAAAGCAACAAGATTGTGAAAGCCCTGCGCCAGGCCGACCTGAACGTGCCGTTGCTGGTGGGCTGCTTCCTGTTCTACTTCCTGGGCGGCTACCTGTTCTACGGGGCCCTGTTCGGGGCCATTGGCGCGGCCGTAGACAACGAAACCGACACCCAGCAGTTTATGCTGCCCGTCACAATGCCGCTGGTGCTCACTTTCGTGGTCTCGCAGGCCGTGCTCACCACCAACCCCAACGGCCCGGTGGCCTTCTGGATGTCGATGTTCCCGTTCACCTCCCCCATTGCCATGATGATGCGCCTGCCCTTCGGCGGCGTGCCGACCTGGCAGCTGGCCCTGTCGATGCTGCTGCTGATCGGAGGATTCGTGTTCGCCATCTGGGTAGCGGCCCGCATCTACCGCGTGGGCATTCTGATGTACGGCAAGAAAATCACCTACGGCGAGCTGTCGAAGTGGCTCTTCTATAAAGGCTAACCGCGCGCCGCGCCTTCCACGAAAACACCGCGTCCTCGGTGGGCTGAGTCGTTCCACCGATTATGGCCCGCCGAGGGCGCGGTGTTTTCGTGGAAGGCGCAGTGGCCGCGTATCTTTGGGCTATGCGCATCTTGCTTCTGTTATTGCTGCTGCTGGGTTCCGCCGCCCACGGCCAGGACCGGCCGGCCTACCGCCTGTTCACGGCCGCCGGCCAGCCCGTACGCTACGAGGCGATGCTTAAAACCCTGGCCGCCACCGACGTGGTGTTCTTCGGCGAGCAGCACAACGACCCTATCGGCCACTGGCTGGAATTGCAGCTCACCCGCGACCTGCTGCGCCTGAAGCAGGGCCGGCTGGTGCTGGGCCTGGAAATGTTCGAGCGCGACGTGCAGCACCTGGTGGACGCCTACACGACCGGCGAGCTGACCGACGAAGCCTTCGAGGCGCAGAGCCGGCCCTGGCCCAACTACGCCACCGACTACCGCCCGCTGCTGCGCCTGGCCCGGCAGCAGAAGTTCCGGGTGGTGGGCACCAACGTGCCGCGTCCCTACGCCCGGCAGGTGGCGTATTACGGCCCCGCTTCGCTGGATACCATTTCGGCCCAGGCCAAAACCTGGCTCATGCCGCTCCCGTTGCGAGTCGACTACAACCTGCCGGGATACCAAAAAATGGCGGCCCTGATGGGCGAGAGTACGCACGGCAACACGAGCCCGCAGAAGATGGTGGCGGCCCAGGCCCTCAAAGATGCCACCATGGCCTACTACCTCAACCAGGCCCGCCCGCCGGGCCACTTGCTGCTCCACCTCAACGGCAGCTACCACTCCGACAACCACGATGGCATTCTGGCCTACCTGCGTCAGCAGAACCCCCAGCTAAAGGTGCTCACCATCAGCACCGTTTCGCAGGAGCAGCTGGCAAAGCTCGAACAGGCGAATCAGCAGAAGGCCGACTTCGTGCTGGTGGTGCCAACCGACATGACCCGGACATACTAAAGGGTCGGTCGGGGCCGGATTCATGTTCCTCTGCCTGTATAGTTTGGCGAACAAAATCGGAGAAAACTATACGCTACCTGTATAGTTTTCTCCGATTTTGTTCGCCAAACTATACAGATGAAAGTGCTGGTAGTACCGGCCGGTATGACGCTGATATACAAAAAAGCTGGTCTGGACCGGATTCGAGCACTTCTATCTGTAGGGTTTGGCGCGTTAAATTGAAAAATACCCTACACTAGTTGTAGGGTATTTTTCAATTTAACGCGCCAAACCCTACAGGCAGCCAGCAGGTAAGCCAGGTGTGCCGGGCCGGCGCTACCACTTGCCGGGGTTGGGTTTCGGGGCAGGGTGGGGGGGAGGCGGGCCACCGCGCCCGGGAATTCCCCGTTATCTTTGGCGCCCGTGGCCCCGCTCCGCTTCCTGCTTTTCAGCTCTTCCCTATGCTTTCCTCCCTCGACCTTTCCGCCCTGCCCGCCGCCGCCGACCTGCAACGCCTCTGCCAGGCCCTGGCCGCCCTCGATGCCATCAACTCCCCCGACCCCGAATTCCGCTACTACACCTACAACCCGGCCTGGGACGAAGCAGAAGCCCTGTTTGAGATGAGCGACGGCGAAGGCGACCAGATGCTGGTGCTGTTCCGGCCCGAGGGCTGCTGCATCAGCGGCTTCCTGCACGAATACGACCAGCCCGCCAAGGCCCAGATTACGCGGGGCCTGCCCGCCGCCTTCGACGAGTTTATCTTCGGCGAACCGGTCAGCTCCATCGGCACCACGTTCTGCCTCTGGTGCACGCCCGCCCACGGCTGGCAAACCGGCGTGGTAGAAACCGACGACGACGGCTCCGAGGAGCTGCTGGCCATCTTCGACCAGGACCCGGCCACCTACGCCGACTGGGCCAACGAGTACTACCTGGACGAAACCGAGCGCGAACCCCTCGAAACGGCCGTTGTGGCCCGCCTCTACCGCCACGAGCCCCTGACCCGCGCCACGGCCGAAACCCTGAACCCGGACCTCAGCGACTGGCCGCAGCTGGCCGCCGACCTCGCCGCCATCGGCTACCCGCACGAGTTGGGCTAGGGCGCGGCCGCCGTTGTCCGTTAGCAGGGCGTTGCTGTTCGGCCCGGCCAGCGTGTGCTGCCGGTCAGCTTCCGGGCCGTCTGACTGCTTATGTACCCGATTCCGGCCCCTGGCCGACTGAACTGCTGGCGCAGCTGTTGCGCTGGTTGGCAGCTTTCACTTGGTATCGTCTATGCTTCGTTCCATTATGTTTGTCGGCACCGCGTCCGATGTGGGCAAGAGCGTTATTACGGCCGGGTTCTGCCGGATTTTCCGGCAGGACGGCTACCAGCCCGCGCCCTTCAAGGCCCAGAACATGAGCCTGAACAGCTACGCCACGCCGGAGGGGCACGAAATCGGGCGGGCCCAGGCGGTGCAGGCCGAGGCGGCGGGTATTGCCTGCCACGTCGATATGAACCCGGTGCTCCTCAAGCCCACTTCCGACCAAGCTTCGCAGGTGGTGCTAAACGGCCGGCCCATCGGTACGCAGACGGCCTACGAGTACTTCCGGAAAAACGACCGGCACGAGCTGTTTGCCGCCGCTACCCAGGCCTACGACCGGCTGGCGGCCCGTTTTTCGCCCGTCGTGCTGGAAGGAGCCGGCAGCATTTCGGAGCTGAACCTGAAGCGCCGCGACATCACCAACCTGCGCATGGCCCGGCACGCCGGGGCCGCTACCTACCTGATTGCCGACATCGACAAGGGCGGCGTATTCGGCAGCGTGTTCGGCACGCTGGCCCTGCTGGAACCAGCCGAAAAAGCGTGTATCAAGGGCATCATCATCAACAAATTCCGGGGCGATGCGCGGCTGTTCGCCGACGGCCGCCAGCAGCTCGAAGACTTGACCGGCGTGCCGGTAGTGGGCGTGCTGCCCTACTTCCGCGACATTTTTGTGGAGGAGGAAGATTCCGTGGTGCTGGCCTACAAGCAGCGGCGGGCCGGGCCGGCGGGCCGGGTGCGCGTGGCCGTGGTGCTGCTGGGGCGCATGTCCAACTTCACCGATTTCGACGTGTTGAACCACGATGCCCGGACGGACGTGTTTTTTACCCACGAGGCCCCGGAGATTAACGAGGCCGACATCATCATCCTGCCCGGCAGCAAAAACACCATTGCCGACTTGCTGGCCCTGCACCGGAATGGGCTGGCGGCGGCCATTGTGGCGGCGCACCGGGCGGGCAAAACCGTGGTGGGCATTTGCGGGGGCTACCAGATGCTGGGCCGCTCGGTGGAAGACCCCGACGGGGTAGAAGGCCCGGTCCGGGCCGCCGCCGGCCTCGGGCTGCTGCCCGTGCGCACGGTGCTCCAGGGCGAAAAAACCACCCGTCAGCGGCAGTTCGCTTTCCGCGATGAGCGCCCGGCCAGCTGCCGGGGCTACGAAATTCACATGGGCCAGACCCTGGCCGAGGGGCCGCCCCAGCCCGTGGCCACCCTCGACGACGGCACGCCCGACGGCTATTTTGCCGGGCCGCACTGCTGGGGAACCTACCTGCACGGCATTCTGGACAATCCGGTGGTGATTGACGCGCTGCTGGCCCCGCACACCCGGCAAGCAGCCAGCGCCCCGGTCGATTTTGCCGCTTTCAAGCAAGAGCAGTACGACCGCCTGGCCGCGCTTATCCGCGAAAACGTGGACATGCAGCAGATTTACGCGGCGCTGCAACACTGAGTCCAACGCCGTTACAAAACAAAGTATGCTCTACGGACACGGCGACGACGGATACCGCCACGCCCACCAGGTGGTAGCCGATTTCAGTACCAACGTCTGGTACGGGGGCGAGCCGGCAGGCCTCAAAGACTACGTATTCGGCCAATGGGCCACTGTGAACCGCTACCCGGAGGTGCTGGCCGAAAGCCTGGCCGCCCGCATTGCCGCCCACCACGGCCTGCGTTCGGGTCAGGTGCTGATGAGCAGCGGCACCACCGAGAGTATCTACCTGCTGGCCCAGGCCTGGGGCGGCTCCCGGACCACCATCGTCACGCCGGCCTTTGCCGAGTACGAGGACGCGGCCCGGCTCCACGGCCACCAGCTCACTTTCCGGGCCTGGGAGCACCTGTGTTCGGGTCCGCCGCTGGCGGCGGACCTGGTGTTTATCTGCAACCCCAACAACCCGACGGGCAGCGTGCTGCGGGAGGCCGAAGTAGTAGAGCTGCTGACCCGCAACCCCCACACGGTGTTCGTGCTCGACGAGGCGTTTATCGAATTCACCACCAGCATTGCCACCACGCTGCCGCTGCTGAGCCGGTTCAGCAACCTGGTAATACTGCGCTCCATGACCAAAGCCTACGCCATTCCGGGGCTACGGCTGGGGTACGTGGCGGCCCCGGAAAGCCTGATTATCCGGCTAATCCGCGGCAAAGCCCCCTGGACGGTGAGTGCCCTGGCTGCCGCCGCCGGACATTTTCTGTTTGAGCACTTCGCCGCCGTGCAGCCCCCCACCGCGCAACTGCTGACCGACCGCGCTACCTTCGCGGCCCAGCTGGCGGGCAACAACGCCCTGGAAATTCAGCCCAGCCACACCCACTACTTCGTGGGACAGCTGCGGCGCGGAACCGCCGCCAACCTGAAAACCTGGCTGCTGGCCCACCACGGCCTGCTGATTCGGGACGCCGCTAACTTCCGGGGGCTCACGCCCGCGCACTTCCGGCTGTGCACCCGTCCCCCGGCCGAGAACCAACTGCTCATCAACGCCCTGCGCGAATGGACCGCTTTACCCGCCTGACCGGCCCGCTGGTGCTCGGATACACCCTCGATTTGCTGTTGGCCGACCCCGAAGGCTGGCCCCACCCCGTGCGCACTTACGGGGTCCTCATTACCGCGGGTGAGCGGCGGCTAAACCACGGCTCCTATCGGTTGGCCAAGGGGGCGCTGCTGGCGGGCGGGCTGGTGGGCGGCACGTTCGGGGCCTTCACGCTGCTGGACCGCGCCGGCCGCCGCCTCCCGCCGCCGGGGCCGCTGCTGCTCAATGGCCTGTGGGTGTTCTATGGGCTGGCCAATACGGGCCTGGTGCGGGAAGGCCGGGCCGTGTTTGAAGTGCTGGCGCGGGATGGTCTGGAAGCCGGCCGCCGGCAGCTGGCCCGCATCGTGGGGCGCGAAACGCAGCGGCTCGACCCGCAGCAAATTCGCACGGCCGTGTTTGAAAGCTTGGCGGAAAACCTGAGCGACGGCGTGGTTGCCCCCCTGCTGTACTACGCCCTGGCGGGCGTGCCGGGCCTGATGGCCTACAAAATGGTGAACACCCTCGACTCGATGGTGGGCTACCGCAGCCCGCGCTACGAGCAGTTCGGCAAGGTGGCCGCCCGCCTCGACGACGTGGTGAACCTCGTGCCGGCCCGGCTCACGGCGGGCCTGCTGGCGCTACTGGGCGGGAGCTGGCGCGGGTTCCGGTTCATTCTCCGGTACGGCCACCAGCACAAAAGTCCTAATGCCGGCTACCCGGAGGCCGCTCTGGCGGGCGTACTCAACTGCCGCCTCGGCGGGCCGAATTACTACCACGGCGAGCTGGTGCCCAAGCCCTACCTCGGCACCAACCCACGCCTAATCGGGCACCACGAAATTGGCCAGGTAGCGCGGCTCAACCACGCCGTGTGCGCCGTGGTGGTGGCCGGTATTGCCGGGCTGTTGTGGGGGCAGCGCCGCCGTACTCAACAGTAGGTTAACCACCACACTATGGCCCTCTATGTTCTTTCCGGTAGCCCCGGAGCCGGCAAGACTACTCTGCTAACTGCATTACATCAGGCCGGTTTTGCCGTGGCCGAGGAGGTGTCGCGCCGGCTGATTCAGGAGCAGGTAGCTTTGGGCGGCCACCAGGTGCCGTGGCGGGATTTGGCCGGCTTTGCGGAGCTGGCCCTGGCGCGCATGGTGGCCCAGCACCAGCAGGCTACCCACCGTGGCGGCACCACCTTCTTCGACCGGGGCCTGCCCGATTTGCTGGCCTACCTGGAAGTAGCCGGCCACCCGGCCCCGCCCGCCTGCCAGGCAGCGGTGGCGGCCCATCCGTATCAGCCCCAGGTATTCATGGCCCCGCCGTGGCCGGAAATTTACGTGAACGATGCCGAGCGCTGGCAAACCTTCGACGAAGCCGTGGCTATTTACCAGGCCCTGCGGCGGGTGTATGGGCGGGCGGGGTACACAGTGCTGGAGCTGCCCCAAACCACCGTGGCGGCGCGGGTGACCTTCGTGCGGGCGGCCACCGGACTCTAGCAAAAAGCCTCCCCGGCCCGTCGCGCAGGAATTTTTCCTACCTTCGCCGCAGTAATTGGTAGTCGTTTCCGCGGTGCGGGACGGCTTTAAAAGGGAATCCGGTGCGAATCCGGGACAGTCTCCGCTGCTGTAACCTCTATCTAAAACTCGGCCGATACGTGGCGCCACTGTTCCAGCAGGAATGGGAAGGCCATCGGTCCGGGGAGGGAGTCAGAAGACCTGCCGTTTGCTTTATACAGTCACAGCTTTCGGCAGAAAGGCTCGTCGTACCATGCCCAGACCCCCGCTTCCCCCCGGCCGTGCCGGAGGCATATTCACGCATCTAGCCGCTAGCCGCGGCCTCGTGCTAGTCAGCTTGTTGTGGCTGACTACCCTGCCCGGCTTCGGCCAGCAAATCCGCCCCCCGCAGGCCCGCCCAACCCCGGCGGCGGCTCCCACCAAAGGCCGCACGAGCGTCATCTACGCCAAGGGCTTCTCAATTGCCTACGTCGGCCGGTGCAAGCTCGTCACCATTCGGAGTCCGTTTGAGCGCACTACCACGGTTACGCGCTATTTGCTGGTGCCCCGCGGCATGGCCCGTCCCGCCGGCTACCCCGATGCCCACGTTATTGCCACCCCCATCCGCAGCCTGGTGGGCCTCTCGTCCATGCACGTGGCGCTGGCCGGTTTCCTGGGGGCCGAGGATGTCGTGGTGGGCCTGGGTAGCTTCCAATACGCGTCGGCCCCGAAGGTGCGCCAGCGTATTGCCGAGGGCAAGGTGTACGCCGTGGGCCAGGGCAAGGAACTCAACAACGAGCAGTTGGTGGTCCGGCATCCCGACCTGGTGATGGCCACCGGCTGGCCCGGCGAAAACCTGAGCCGCTTCCAAACGCTGGCCGCCGCCGGAATTCCGGTCATGATTAACTCAGAGTGGGTGGAAAACACGCCACTGGCCCGCGCCGAGTGGGTGAAAGTGCTGGCCGTACTGCTCAATAAGGAAGACCTGGTAAACCAGAAATTCGGACAGGTGGCCCGTGAGTACCAGCGCCTGGCCGCCCTGGGCCGCCGGGCCACCCCCCGGCCCCAGGTGGTGGTGGGGATGCCCTTCAAGGACGTGTGGTACGTGCCCGATGCCGACAGCTACATGGCGCAGTTTCTGCGCGACGCGGGCGCGACCTACGCCTGGGACCAGACCAAAGCGCCCCAGGGTAGCCTCGCGCTGTCGTTTGAAACCGTGGCCCCGGTAGCCCTCACGGCCGACTACTGGCTGCACACGGGCTCGGCGGTTTCCAAGGCCGATATGCTGGCCCAGGATTCCCGCTACGCGGTTTTCGCTCCCTTCGCCAAGGGGCGGGTGTTCAACAACAACCACCGCACCAACGCCGAGGGCTCCAACGACTATTGGGAATCGGGGGCGGTGCGGCCCGATTTGGTGCTGGCCGACTTGCTCCGCGTACTGCACCCCGGCCTGCTGCCCGCCGGCTCGCTCTACTACTACCAGCAACTCAAGTGAGGACTACCACGATGCGGGTGGCCCCGGCCGCCCCGCCGGTACCTGCTCCATCCCTCGGTCCGCCACCGGCGGCGGGCATGGGGCGGTCTGCGGCCTGGCTATTGGTTTTGCTGCTGCTGGTTGGGCTGGGCTTCGTACTTGATATTGCCCTGGGCTCGGTGGCGGTGCCGCTGCCGGCGGTGGTGCGCATCCTGCTCGGGCAACCGGGCGAGGCAGATACGGCGGCCTGGGAGTTCATCGTGCGGGAAATCCGGCTGCCCAAGGCCCTGACGGCCCTGGCCGTGGGCAGCGGCCTGGCGGTGAGCGGCCTTCAGATGCAGACGCTGTTCCGCAATCCGCTGGCGGGACCCTCCGTGCTGGGCCTCACGGCCGGGGCCGGGCTGGGCGTGGCGGCCGTGATGCTGGCCAGTGGCAGCGTGGCGGGCAGCCTCGCCATCCGGACCCTGGGCGTGGGTGGTAGCTGGGGGTTGGTGCTGGCCGCCACGGCCGGGGCGGCCCTGGTGATGGGCCTGGTGCTGGCGCTGGCCGGCCGCGTGCGCGACAACGTAGTGCTGCTCATCGTGGGCATGATGCTAGCCAGCGTGACGGGGGCGCTGGTGAGTTTGTGGCAGTATTTCAGCGCCCCCGAGCAGATTCAGGAATACCTGCTCTGGACCTTCGGCTCGCTGGGCGGCGTAACGGGCAGCCACCTGGCCGTGCTCGCCAGCGTGGTAGCAGTTGGGCTGGGGCTGGCATTTAGCTCGGCGAAATCGTTAAATGCCCTGCTGCTGGGCGAGAACTACGCGCGGAGTATGGGCCTGGTGGTGGGCCGCTCCCGCCTGCTCGTTATTTTGAGTACCAGCCTGCTGGCGGGGTCCATCACGGCGTTTTGCGGCCCTATTGGCTTCGTGGGCATCGCCGTGCCCCACCTCACCCGGGCCCTGCTGCGCACCGCCGACCACCGGGCGCTGCTGCCCGCCAGCTGCCTGGCCGGGGCGGCCCTCACCCTGGCTTGCGACTGTATCGCGCAGCTGCCCGGCAGCCAAACCACCCTGCCCCTGAGCGTGGTGACTTCGCTGCTGGGAGCCCCGGTGGTGCTGTGGGTGGTGCTGCGCCGCCAAAATATCCGTTCCTCGTTTTCCTGAGTTTCATGCGCCCTGCTACTCCACTGCTGACCGCCGAGGATCTGACGGTGGGCTATTTCGGCCGCAAAAAGATGCCCCGCCCCGTGGCCGGCTCCCTGCGCCTGGCGCTGTGGCCCGGCGAGCTGGTGTGCTTGCTGGGGCCGAACGGGGCCGGCAAATCGACGCTGCTGCGCACGCTGGCCGGCTTGCAGCCCCCCCTCGGCGGCCAGCTCCGGCTAGGCGACCAGGAGCTGGCGACCCTGAATGCGCCGGCCCGGGCGCGGCAGCTCAGCGTGGTGCTCACCGACCGGGTAGACGGCGGCAACCTCACCGGGCACGAGCTGGTGCGGCTGGGGCGGCACCCCCACACGGGCTGGCTCGGCAGCCTCTCGGCCCACGACGAAGCGCAGGTGCAGGCTGCCCTGGCCGCTACCGGCACTGCGGGCCTGGCCCACCGCCCGGTGGGGGAGCTGAGCGACGGGGAGCGGCAGAAAATCCTGCTGGCCCGCGCCCTGGCCCAGGATACGCCCCTGATTCTGCTCGACGAGCCCACCGCCCACCTCGACCTGCCCAACCGCGTGGCCCTCATGCGGCTGCTCCACCGCCTGGCCCGCCAAACCGGCAAGGCCATCCTGCTTTCGACCCACGAGCTGGATTTGGCTTTGCAGGCCGCCGACCGCGTGTGGCTGCTGTCGGCCGAGGACGCTTTGCGCACGGGCACTCCCGAAGATTTGGTGCTGAGCGGAGCCTTCGCGGCGGCTTTCGCCCGCGAGGGGCTGGCCTTCAATCCGGCCACCGGCACCTTCGAGCTGCACGCCCCCACGGGCCCGCCAGTGCAGCTGGTCGGCGACGGGGCTGCGGCCTTCTGGACGCGCCGGGCGCTGGAGCGCGAGGGGTTCGTGCCCACGGCCGCCCCCGCCGCCTGGCGCGTCACGGCCACCCTCGACCCCGCCCGCTGGACCAGCCGGCTAGCCGGCGGCCCCGAGTACTCGCACAATACGATGAGCGCCTTACTCCGCGCTTTGAAGCCGACTTCTACCCCGTAGTTCCGGGAGTTACCCGCATCTTTTTCCTGCTTTTGATTACGCACCTTATGCAACCCAAAAACTCTCGCAGCGGTAACGCGACGCCCCGCTTCGGCGCGGCACTGGCGCTGAGCACGGCCCTCGTGGCCGGTCCGTTCCGGCCCGCTCAGGCGCAGGCGCAGGCCGATACACTCCGCCGCCAAAGCCTGAGCGAGGTGGTGGTAACGGCTACCCGTGCAGCCACGGAGCGCAGCAAAATCCCGCAGCAGCTCCAGATTATCAGCCGCCAAGACATTGCACAGACGCCCGCCCAGGACTTTACCGACGCGCTGAAAAAAAATGCCTCGGTCGATGTAATCCAGTATCCCGGCCTGCTGGCCGGGGTGGGCATCCGCGGGTTTCGGCCCCAAACGGGAGGGCTGAACCAGCGGGCCCTGCTGCTGGTGGATGGTCGGCCGGCCGGCACCAGCAACCTGGCTACCCTCGATTTGAACAGCGTGGAGCAGGTGGAAGTGCTCAAAGGACCAGCCTCGGCCCTGTACGGCTCCCAGGCCATGGGCGGGGTCGTGAACGTCGTCACGCGCCAGTCGCGCGGGGCCGTCCGGTCGTCGTTGTTCACCGAATACGGCAGCTTTCAGACCTTTAAAGTAGGTGGGGCCACCGGGGGCAACATCACGCAAAAGCTGGATTTCGACCTCTCCTTCGGCCTGTTCGACCGCGCCAAGGACTACAAGCTGGGCGAGGACGGCGTGCTGCGGGGCTGGCTCAAGGGCGGCAGCGCCACCAAAACCTACGCCAACGACAGCAGCGCCCAAACCGACGACCGCCGCGCCGACGGCCAGCGCCGCCAGTTTACCAAGCTGGGCTACTACTCCGGGGCGTTGCGCCTGGGCTACCAGCTAAGCGAGCACTGGCGCGCCGATGTGCGTGGCGAACGGTTCGTGGCCCGCAACGTGGAGTCGCCGAACGATGTTTTTTACGGCAACCTGGGGCCTTCGAGCAAGGATATTGAGCGGCAGAACATCGACCTGAGCGCCACCGGCACCTACGCGCGGCACGAACTGTTCGTGCGCGGTTACGCCTCCCGGGAAACCAACGACAACAACACGCTGTCGGGGGCTAAAAACGTGCCCATTGCGCCCTATCGCTCGTTTCAGAGCCAGTACGCGTGGCGGGGCTTGCAGGTGAAGGACGTGCTGACGCTGGGCCGCCAGCGCCTGACGGTGGGCCTCGACCGCAACGAAGCCAGCAGCAACTCGCAGCGCTTTAGTGCCACCAGCGAGGCCATTGCGCCCTACAACCCCAATTACGAACTCAACACGACCGGCCTCTACGCCCAGGCCCAACTGAGCCTGCTGGCCGAAAAGCTGGTCCTGACGCCCGGGGTCCGCTACGACTTCATTACCTACAACGTGAAGCGGACCGACTTGCTCACCACCTTCACGCCCGGCAAAACCACCAATCCGTTTTTCAGCCCGAGCCTGGGGGCGCAGTACGAGGTGCTCAGGGGCCTGCGTGTGCACGGCACCATTGGGCGGGCCTACGTGACGCCCGACGCCTACAACGTGGCCGGCTACTCCCAGACTGCCCCCAACGCGGCCCGGCAAGTGTCCATCACGACGGGCAATGCCGGATTGAAAAACGAAAGTAGCGTGACCTGGGACGCGGGTCTGCGCTTCGACCGACCTACCAGCGGTTTCTCGGCCAGCGCGGCCTACTTCGCCACGCAGGTGAAAAACCGCATCACCACCCGCACCGCCAACCCCGTGGGCGAAACCACCGCCGAGGGCTACGTGGTGCGGGCCCGCACTACCTACGTCAACGCCAACGACAGCCGTATCCGGGGCCTGGAGGCCGAAGCCGGCTACGACTTCGGAGTGGCCGCCGACAACCGCTACTCGCTGCGGGTATTTGCCGGGGGCACCCGCATTTTTAAGGCGGAAGACGTGACCAATGCCGCTGATGGCACCCAGACTACCCGCGCCATCTTCAACGTGGCCCGCCTGAGCGGCAACTACGGCGTGGCCTTCGACAACAACCGCGGCCTGCGCGCCCGCCTGGGCGGCCACTACGTGGGCCGCCGCCGCGACACCGATTTCACCGACGTCCGGTCGCCGCAGATTGAGTACCCGCGCTACATGACCCTGGACTTTTCGGCGGGCTACACCCTGGCCCGGAAGCACACGCTGGCGGTGCTGGTGAACAACCTGACCGACGAAAACTACTACGAGAAGCGCGGTTACAACCTGCCCGGCCGCACCGTCACGGGCCGCTACACGCTCACTTTCTAGCCCATGCTCACCTACATTTCGGGCGGGCAGCGCTCGGGTAAGAGCCGGTACGCCCAACAACTGGCCCTGCAACTCAGCCCCGCGCCCGTGTACCTGGCCACCTCGCGGGCCTGGGACGACGACCACCACCAGCGCATTGCCCGCCACGTAACCGACCGCGACGCCCGCTGGACCACCTGGGAGGAGGAAAAGTACCTGAGCCGCCGCGACCTGACGGGCCGTACCGTGGTGCTGGACTGCGTGACGCTCTGGCTGACCAATTTCTTCGCCGACGCCGCCTACGACGTGGATGCCACGCTCGGGCAGGCGCAGCAGGAATTCGACGAGCTAATGCGGCAGGACTGCACGCTGCTGGTTATTTCCAACGAAATCGGGATGGGCCTGCACGCACCCACCGAGGCGGGCCGCAAGTTTGCCGACTTGCAGGGCTGGCTCAACCAGCACATTGCCCAGCGGGCCGACCGCGCCATTTTCATGGTATCGGGGCTGCCGCTAGTGGTAAAATAAGTTCTTTTCAACTTGAATTTCTGACATGAAAATTTACACTAAAAAGGGTGATGCCGGCACTACCGGCCTGTTCGGCGGTTCGCGCGTGCCCAAAGACGACGTGCGCGTGGAGTGCATGGGCGACCTGGACGAAGCCAACTCTACGCTGGGCCTGCTGCGCGTGAAACTGGGCGCGGCCCACGCCTGGCAGCCGCAGTTGCACCGCATCCAGAAGGATTTGATGGACATGATGTCGCACCTGGCGCGGCCCTCGGACGCCAAAAAGGTGAACACCAATCCCATGCCCGCCGACGGGGCGCAGTTCTGCGAGGAGTGGATGGACGAGCTGGAGGGCCAGATGACGTCGCCTTCCGACTACTTCCTGCTGCCCGGCGGCAACGAAATATCGGCTCTGTGCCACGTGGTGCGCACCCAGATGCGCCGGGGCGAGCGGCGGCTGGTGAGCCTGATGGCCACCGACGAGGTGAACCCCATCATCCCGGCCTACATCAACCGCCTCTCGGATTTGTTCTTCACCCTGGCCCGGGCCGAGATGGACAAGGCCGGCGTGGCCGAAGAAAAGTGGCAGCTATTCCTCTACAAGCGCTTCAAGCGTCCGGAAGACGCTCCCAAACCCCAGGAGCCCACCGCATGAGCTGGCACATTCCCTCCCCCGACTCCAAGCTGAGCGCCGCCATTCAGCACAAAATCGACACCAAAACCAAGCCGGTGGGCGCGCTGGGTGAGCTGGAAGCCCTGGCCCGACAAGTGGCCCTGGTGCAGCAAACCCTCACGCCCCAGCTCCGCCAACCCCACCTGGTAGTATTCGCCGCCGACCACGGCATTGCCCAGGCCGGCGTGAGCCAGTACCCGCCCGAAGTAACGCACCAGATGGTGCGCAACTTCGCGGCGGGCGGCGCGGCCATCAACGTGTTCTGTCGCCAAAACGGCCTGGCCCTCACCATCGTGGACGCCGGGGTACGCGGCAGCTTCGCGGACCTGCCCGCCGTGCGCGACGAGAAAATAGCCGAGGGTACCCGCAACTTTCTGCAGGAGCCGGCCATGAGCACTGCCCAGTGCCAGGAGGCGTTGCAACGCGGGGCGCGCCTCGTGGATGAGCTGCACGCCGGTGGCTGCAACGTGCTGGGGCTGGGCGAAATGGGCATCGGCAACACCTCGTCGGCCGCCCTGCTGCTGCACCGGCTCACGGGCCGGCCGCTGGCCGAGTGCGTGGGCCGCGGCACCGGCCTCGATGCGGCGGGCCTGGCCCGTAAGCTTTCCACCCTCACGCGGGCCGTGGCCGCGCACCCGGCCGTGGGGCCGGAGCCGCTGGCGGTGCTGGCGACCTTCGGCGGCTTCGAAATCGCGCAGCTGTGCGGGGCCATGCTGCGGGCCGCCGAACACCGGATGCTGCTGCTCATCGACGGCTTTATTGCCTCGGCGGCGCTGCTGGTGGCGGCCCGGCTGGCCCCGGCAGTGCTGGCCTACTGCGTATTCTGCCACGAGTCGGACGAGCTGGGCCACCGCCTGCTGCTGGCCGAGCTGGGTGGCCGGCCCCTGCTACGGCTGGGCCTGCGGCTGGGCGAAGGCACCGGCTGCGCCCTGGCCTACCCGCTGGTGCAGGCCGCCGTAGGTTTCCTCAACCAAATGGCGTCCTTTGAAAGCGCTGGCGTGCAGGATGACTCCGGCGCGTAAGTATCTTGCCAGCCCATGACCTCCTTGCTCCGGCACCATCTGCGCCTGCTGCTGCTAGCCGTGCAGTTTTATACCCGCCTGCCGATACCCGCCTGGGTAGGCTACTCCGACGAGCTGCTCAATAAAGCCACCATCTACTTCCCGGTCATTGGCTGGCTGGTGGGGGGACTCACGGCGGCCGTATACGCGGGCGGGCGGCTGCTTTTTCACCAAGACGATGTGGCGCTGGTCTTGAGCCTGGGGGCCGGCATTCTACTCACCGGCGCCTTCCACGAGGATGGTTTTGCCGACACCTGCGACGGGTTCGGGGGCGGCTGGACCAAGCTGCGCATCCTGGAAATCATGAAGGACAGCCGCCTCGGGACCTACGGGGCGGTGGGTCTGCTGCTGCTACTGGCTCTCAAGCTCGCAGCGTTGCGCGGTTTGTCGCCCGCCGGGGTTAGCATCGCGCTGTTGGTGGCCCATCCGCTGAGCCGGGCCACGGCGCTTACCTGCATTTTCAGCCATCAGTACGCCCGCGAAAACGAGGACAGTAAGGCCAAGCCGGTGGCCAAAAAAATCAGTCGGGCGGAATTGGCCACGGGGCTGGTGCTAGGGGCGCTGCCGCTGCTGGTGTATGCGGGCTGGGCGCGTAGTCCCGCCGTTTTTTTAATGCTGCTGCCCGTATTCGCCGTAAAATTCTACCTGGCCCGCTACTTCCAACGCTGGATTGGCGGCTACACCGGCGACTGTCTGGGAGCCATTCAGCAAACGGCGGAAGTCACGGTGTACCTGTTTTTCCTTCTTCTGACGTCATGGAGCTCTCTTTAGTCCGCCACACTGCGGTGCAGGCACCCGGTATTTGCTACGGCCATTATGATGTGCCGCTAGCCGACACGTTTGCCGCCGAAGTAGCGACGTTGCGCACCCGCCTGCCCCCGGCCAGCGGCCAGCGGGTCTTCAGCAGCCCGGCCCTGCGCTGCCTGACGTTGGCGGCCGAGTTCACAACGGACATCACCCCCGATGAGCGCCTGCGCGAAATGCACTTCGGCACCTGGGAAAACCGCGCCTGGAACGAGCTGCCCCCGGCGGAAACCGCGTCCTGGATGGCCGACTACGTCACCCTGGCCCCGCCCGGCGGCGAAACGTTTGGCGCGGTGCAGCAGCGTACCGCGGCGTTTCTGGCGGAGCTGACGGCAGGGCAAGACCAGACGCCTGCCCTGCTATTCACGCACGGCGGCACCATCCGGGCGATACTGTGCCACTGTTTGGAAATACCCCTGCGCAACGCATTTCAGTTGCGGATTGACTTTGCATCCATCACCCGGCTGCACTACCAGCATGAGCGCTGGAACCTGTCGGCCTTCAATAGCTGACCCAAAACCTGCGCGCAACCCAGGGAAGCTGGGCCGGCTCCCGGCGCAGATCGTCGTTGAGCAGGAGCTGCCCTTGCGGGAATTGATGCCCCCTTGCCACCGCCCCTGGTAAGCGCTGCGCCTGCCTTTGGTGCGGGCACGCAGGGCCAGCCAGCCAGCGGATATATTTCGCGGTGAAAAGGTGCAATCAACCAGTGCGCGGAGGCATTGCAACTGGGCAGCATTGCATCCGCTGCGCACCTCAGGTAGTTGGCCCGGCTGGCCCGGCGTGCAGGGCCTGGGTTCCCAGTAAAAAAGCTCTCCTGAAACACTGGCCTGGCCTGTCGTGGCTGGTGAGGCAGGAGGCCGACCAGCTTTATCGAGTGGCAGAAAGCAGGTAGCGTGCACTGTCCGCTGCTCATTGGCTGGAAAGGATGTTTTCTGACGCAGCCAAAGCGGCTTTTTGAAGCCCGCGCGCCACCAGCACACAAAAGCAGTAAAAAAGTTTTACAGAATTGATATTGTTTCTATAATTAGTTGAAACTTTACCGCCGTTGCACTGCGGCCCTGCTCCAAGGATCTGAAACTTATGCTGGACTAACTTCTCCAGCCCTATTTGACCAAGCTTGTGCTGCGTCATCTTATTTACCCGCAACTCCTTCTCTTTATTGCTGTGGTTTCAGGGCTTGTCAGCCCGACGGCTTGAGGTTCGCTATACCCGTGCCCTACTTATCCGCGCTTCCTGCATCCCGCCTTTGCCTGAACTGCTCATTGCTCCGCTCCCTTCCCTTTCCCTTATCCTAGCGCTGTGTCTGCCAAACTTCCTTTACCCGCACCGGTCGTGCACCCTCGTAGTTCCTGTTCAGTATCGTTGTGTGAGCTAACTGCAAAACTTTTCTTCTCCTGCCCCGATACCGAAGCTGCTTTTTTCTCCTGCGAGTCGGTGAAAAACTTCAAGCAGCAGCTGGTTACGCAGCAGCTTCCCAAAGGAGCTATTATAGTGCTCGACGCCGAGGTGAGCAAGAAGCTGTTTTTTTTGCGGTCTGGAATAGCCCGGGTATTCTATTACAATGCCGAAGGCAAGGACGTGACGTCGTGGTTTATCAGCGAAAACGAGTTTTTTCTGCCTGCCGTCAAGGAGGCCCGCGCTGCGGATTCGCTGGAGTACATGGAAATGCTGGAGAAAGCCGAGGTCGTGGCCCTGTGTGTTCACCAGTTAGAAGCTCTGTACCAGGAGCACACCGAGCTTAACCTGTTCGGGCGCTTACTCAAGGAGAAGATGCTGGCGCGTTGTGAGGAGCGCATCCGGTTCTTACAGATCCCTAAAGCGCAGGACCGGTTCCGCGATTTTGAGCGGCGGCACACGGCCCTTTCTTCCCGGGTACCATTGAAATACATTGCTTCCTTTCTCAGTCTGACGCCGTCGACGCTAAGTAGGCTGCGCGCTTCTCCTTCGTTATAAAATTGATTATCAGGTAATTACTCGTTTTTATTGACTGCAATCCAGTAATAAATTGCTTTTCGACAACTGGCTTTTTGTTTTCCGGTAAGCACTGCCCCTGCGAATGCTGGTAAGTTTGGAACATCAATCTGAACAGTGTTTAGCAGTTGAAAAACGAGGTCCATTCTGTGCAAGCTGGCTCCCCCGCAGACCCGGTAACCGTTTACTGCATCCCCTTTGCCGGGGGCAGTGCCAACTCGTTCAGCACCTATAAAGCCCAGGATTTTCCGGGTCTGCAATTCCAGGCCCTGGAGCTTCCGGGGCGCGGCTTACGCGGCGAAGCACCGTTGCTCACCTGTCTGGAAGCCATTCTGGACGACTACTGGCAGCAACTGGTGCCTTTGGTAACGGCTGCGCAGAAGCCCTACGTGCTATGGGGTCACAGTATGGGGGCCGCCATCACCGGCTGGCTTACGGCCCGGCTCCTGCGCGAACAAGTACGCTCACCCCTGTTTTTGCTGCACACCAGCAAAGTGGCCACCCGCCAACCCACTGATCTGGTGCTGCATCGGCTCCCGGAACAGCAGTTTATTGCCGAGTTGCGGCAGCTGGGCGGACTTCCCGCCTTTCTCTCCGACGGCTCGGACCTGTTACGCCAGTTCCTCCCCATTATCCGGGCCGATATCCGGGCCCTCGAATCATATACCCAACCCCCGCCTACCGGATTGCCCGTGCCCATTCGCGTGCTGGTGAGTCGGCAGGAGCGCCCTACCCCAACCGAGTGGGGGCGCTGGCAGCAGGAAAGCAGCGCCAGCGTCGCCTATCAGGAGGTGGCGGGTGACCACTTTTTCATCTATCGGAACCGGCCGGCAGTGGGGGAGCAGCTGCGGCTGGGGGTAGCGGCCGGGCGGCCCGCACCTGGCCCGGCGCGGGCTCCGGACCGGTTCACTATCTCTCCCTAGCACCCCTGTTCCGGTGCTCAGCGGCCCCCGGCGCTCTGGCCCCCGGTGCCCTTCTTCGCCGCCGTTTCCTATCAGGCCTTCTGCTTCCTTCTTTTTGAAGGAGTGGCCGCGCCTTGCCTTCTGTCCGGCTACCACACGGGCCGCCGTTGCTGCTGCTCGTTGGGCTGGCGAATCCGGCCTGCCCCTATCCAATTTCCCTAAACGCATAGCCATGGACCACTGCAATCTGGCGGAAGTGCTGCTCTACCAACCGGCGCTGGAGAACTCGCGTCTGGCCATCGTCTGGCAGGGGCAGCACCTGAGCCGCCAGTGGCTGCAACAGCGGGTATTGAACGTAGCCAGCAATCTGGCCTCGCTGAAGGTAACGCCCGATGACCGGGTGTTGCTGCTGATGCACGATTCGCCCTACCTGATCGTCAGCTTTTTGGCTATGCTGGCTATCGGGGCCATTCCGGTGCTGCTAAACCCGAAAATCAGTCCGGAAAACCTGCGCCACCTGCTCCTCGACAGCCGGGCCAGGGTCGTGATTGTCGATGATCAGGAGGCCGACCGCCTAACGGACGTTATCGAACGCTCCAGCTACGTGAACCTGCACATTACGCATGGCGCGGCCGACCATTGGCAGGTGTACAACTACAAGCTGCGGCGGTTTCCGCTGGAGTGGTTTCTGCAGGATGACGCACTGGCGTACGGCTTTGAATTCTATCCCAAGAAGCCGACCAGCATTGCCTTCTGGCAATACACCTCGGGCACCACGGGGCCACCCAAGGCAGTGCAGCACTCCCAGGAGGTGATGCTGAGCTCCATCAGGCACTTCGCGCAGGGCGTATTGCAGCTCGGTCCGGATGACCGGATATACTCCGTTGCCAAGATGTTTTTTGGCTATGGCCTGGGCAACAGCTTGTTTTTTCCTTTGGCTACCGGCGCGGTTGTGTGGCTGGACGCCGGCTGGCCCACCGTGCAGCGCATAGACGCCGACATCCAGGAATTTCGGCCTACCGTGCTGTTTGGCGTTCCCAAGGTGTACTCCCTGCTCAGCCAGTACCCCGAAATGCTGGCCCTGCCGGCGTGGCAACAGGTGCGCGTTTTTTTCTCGGCCGGCTCTTACCTCACGGCCGAGCTGAACCAGAAGTGGTATGCGCTAACGGGCAAGTACATTACGGATGGCATCGGGACCACGGAAATGGGCCACGTCTACCTCAGCAACAGGCCCGATGCGGTTACTCCCGGCCAAACCGGGTTGCCCGTGCCGGGCTACGAAGTGAAGCTGGTACCCGCCGGGCCGGTACCGCTAGCGGCCGACGTGTGCCGGGGCGAGCTGTGGGTAAAGCCCAGCTTTACGCCCGGCACTTACTGGGAAAACGAGCCAACCAACCAGTGCAAGTTTCAGGAAGGCTGGTACAAAACCGGCGACGTATTCAGCCGGGCCGAGGATGGCTCTTACCGCTACCTGGGCCGCAACGACGACCTGTTCAAAATTAACGGCCGCTGGGTGATGCCGGGCGAAGTGGAGGACCTGGTTATCCATCACTTTGAAGTGGAGGAGTGCGCCCTGGTAGGTATTTCCGGGGCCGATGGCAACACGGAAGCCGCGCTCTTCTATTCCTCCAAGGAAACCATCATTGGTCTGGAGCACCTCATGCAGCATTTGCGCCCCCAACTGGAGGGCTACAAAATGCCCAAGCACAGTTTCCGCCTGCAAGAATTTCCCCGCAACGATAATGGCAAGCTGCTCCGCGCCGAGCTCGTCAAGCTGGCCGAGCACTACATCTGATTTTATGCACATTGCCGGAGCTTCCGTTTACCTTCCATCGGCCCCCGAGCGCGTTGCCTGCGGCCGGCCCTACGCGTATTGCCGCCCCCAGGCGGCCGATGAGGAACTGCTGGTGGGCATGGCCCTGCCCGTGTGCTGGCGCATTCTCAAAGCCCGGGGCCTCGATCCGCTGGACCTGGACCTGCTCATCAGCGTGTCGGTTTCGCCCGACCACCTGGTGGGTAGCAAGGAGGTGGCGGCCCCGCGCCTCTGCCACCCGCTGCAACGCGACCTGGGCGCGCGCAATGCCTTTGTATTCGACTTGATTGATGCGGACTGGACGACGGCGCTGGATGTGGCCGAGGGCTTCATGCGCAGCCAGGACTACCGCTGGGCGCTGCTCATCCGGGCCGAGCATACCTCCGTCTCCATGCTCCCCGATGCCCACTCTGGCTTCGGCCTGGCCGATGGGGTAGGAGCCCTGCTGGTGACGCTGCCCGCCGACGGAAGCCTGAGCGCCACGCCCGTGCGCTACGAGCAGGACACCGAAGGCTGGGAAGGCCTCCGGATTGACCTGCTGCCCCCCGAAACGCTGGGTAGTGGCAGTGGGCGCTGCCAGCTCACCTTCGCCTACGAGGCCGGGAAGGCCGAAATGCTCACGGAACGGGCCTCCGACATGGCCCGGCAAATTGGCATCAACCCAACAGACGTTGTGCTGACGGAAGCCTGGCTGCCGGGCCAGCCCGCCGTGCTGCAAGACCCCGGAAAGCTGAAGCCGCATGCCTGCTACGACTACCTGGGGCCGTTCGGACTGCCTTACTACGCCGAGCAGCTGCTCCAGGACCGGCCCTCGGCCGCGCCCATCCAGCTGGTCAGCGTCACACTCAATCCTTTCCTGATGCGCTACGCTGGTCGGCGCCTGACTCTGTAACGCTATGCTACCCAACGCCGCCATCCGCAGCCTCGCCATTCAGATGCCCTCCCGGCACGTGCGCAACGACGAGGAGCCCTACGCCAGCATTCCGGACATTCCGCACAACTGGTGGCGCTTCTGGGGCATCAAGGCCCGCTACCTCATTGATCGGGAGCAGGGCGAAACGGCCGAAACCCTGGCGGTGCAGGCCGCCGAAAAAGCCCTGGCTCAGGCCCGCCTCCGCCCCCAGGACATCGACCTGATCCTGTGCAACAGCACCTGCTTTGCCGGCTGGTCGACGGAGCGTTCCAAGGCCCTGCCCCGCTTTGCCCAGCAGCTGAAAATCCGGCTGGGCTGCGTCGGTGCCCTGGCCATCGACGTGGAGCAGGAGTGCATCACGTTCCTGATTTCGCTTCAGATGGCCACCCACTACATTGCCTCCGGCCAGGCCCGCCACGTGCTGGTGTGCGCCTCCGAGTACATCTCGGGCGTGCTGGATTTCAGCGACCTGTCCAGCACTACGTTCGGCGATGGGGCGGCCGTTGCGGTTGTCTCAGCCGATTCGGCGTCGGCCGGTAAGCTGCTGGCTTCGTCCTATGCCAGCAACGCCGACTTCTACGATCTGGCGACCGTGAAATGGCGCTACCCCGTGAACGGCCCCCCCCAACCCGAGCAGTTCTGGTCCTACTTCACGCTGGACCGCAACGCGCCCGCCGAGATGCAGAAGTTCGTGCCCGAGGGCGTGCCCGCCGTGGTGCGCAAAGCCCTGGCCAAGGCGGAGCTGACCCCGGACGACATTGATTTCTACGTGTTCCACCAACCGTCCAAAATCCTGGTGTCGCTGTGGGCCAACAACCTGGGCGTAGACGAGGACCGCTTCCTGCTCACGCTGGGCGAGTACGGCTGCATGGTGTCCGTTTCGATGCCCGTAACGCTGTACGAAGCCCTGCGCCAGGGTCTCATCAAGCCGGGCAACCGCGTGGTTATTGCCGGCGCGGCAACGGGCTGGGGCTTCGGGGCCCAGGTCTGGGAAGTAGGCCCTATTCAGTGGAATTAACCCGGTTTTTTTACTTCATTCTTCACTTTTTTTCCTTTATCCCCATGAGCAACGCTGACGCTGTTTACCAAGAGATTGTCGCCATTCTGGCCGATGTAGCCGAGTGCGAGGTCGAAGACATCAAGCCCGATACCAACCTGCCCGAGGAGCTGGGACTGAACTCGCTGATGGGCCTGGAAGTGCTGGTGTCGCTGGAGCGCAAGTTCAAAATCAAAATCTCGGAAAGCGAGCTGGCCCGCATGACAACGGCCCAGGACATTTACGCGACCGTGCAGAAAGTGCTGGCTACCGAGGTAGCCGCCTAAATACCCGCCGCCGCTCCCCACGCCGCCCCTCACTGGTATGCAAACCCTGGAAGTAGACGAACTCATTATTGGTGCCGGCCTCACGGGCCTGATGTACGGCAACGTGGCCGTGGCCCCCGACTACCGGGTGGCCCTGGCCGAGAGCCACTTCAAGCCCGGCGGGTACGCCACCAATTTCAGGCGCCTGAAAAACCGGGTAGCGTTTGATTGCAGCCAGCACAAGATTACCGGCGTTGGCCCCAACGGCAACCTGCGCAATGCCCTGGTGCGGGCCGGCCTCTGGGACAAGCTCCGGTTTGAGTACTTCAACGAGCTGGCGACGGTGCTGCACCGGGGCAAAGCCTACCACTTTCCGGCCACCGGCCCCGAGATTGAGGCGTTCCTGCTCCGGGAGTTTCCGCACGAGGCGGCCGGAATCCGGCATTTTCACCTCGACATCAACACCCACGGTCGTCAGAACTACATGTTTGCCCGCATGATGCTCGGCGAATACGCCCTGGACAAGGAGTTGCTGCCCGAAAGCCGGGCTTTGTCGAAGCTGACCACCAAGGAGTATTTCCGCCAGCGCTTCCGCGACGACGCGCTGATAGAAATTCTGAGCTCCCTGGCCATTTACCTGGGAGCCATTGCCCACGAAGCCAACGCCTTCTACTTCCTGCACTACCTCTACGCGGCCTTCGAAACCCGGCCCGCCTACGTGCGCGGTACGTCCCAGTCGTTGTCGGATACGCTGGCCCGGGAGTTTGCCCGCCGGGGCGGGCAGCTTACGGTGCGCAACCCGGTGCTGGGCATCGAAACCCACGAGGGCCGCATTGTGGCCGTGACCACCCAGAAGTGCCGGTTTCTGACGACCAAAGTAACGGCTACCTGCGCTCCGGCGGTGGTGATGAGCCTGTTGCCCGCCCCGCAGGCTGCCGAGTACGCAAGCTTCCAGCACAAGCTGAGCCAGCTGGAAGAAGGCTGGGGCCACATCAGCCTGTACCTGGTAACGGACCGCCCCCCGGCGGAACTGGGCCTCACGGAAGCGGAATACCTGCTGGTGCACGATGCCGGTGACGACCTGCCGGCCAGCGAGTGGCACACGGATGCCCGCTACGAAAAGCTGACGCTCAGTGCCACCAACTACCATCAGCTCGATCCGCAGAGTGGTATGGTGGTGCAGCTAACTATCCTCGACCACGATGGCCGCTGGTTTTGCCTGACCAAAGCCGAGTACAAGGCCGAGAAGGAGCGGGTGCAAAACTTGCTGCTGGAGCGTGCCTACCGGTATTTTCCGGCGCTGCGCGGGCACATCACCTACGTCGAGGCCTCCACGCCCCGCACCAATTTCCGCTACACCAACTCGCCCAAAGGCTCTGCTTTTGGCTACAAAGTGCTGCCGCGCGACAACATGCGCTTTCTGAGTCGCCCGCCCGTGGACGGCCTGCGCTTCGTGGGCGGCTGGGGCACGGGGCCGGGCTACGAAACGGGCCTTTGCCTGGGCTTCACCCACGCCTTTCTGGAGCGCCAGCGGCGCACCGCGCCCGTGCCAGTGTAAGGGCGGCGGCCCCGTTCTAATCTGTCAGTTTTTCCCTTTTCTTCCCTCAAGCTACTACGTTGGAAACTACCCTCGAACCTACGCTCAGTCCGCAGTTCAGCAAGCTCATCAACCGGCTCAACGAAGTATCCGACCGCAAGCAAATGTCGGTGCTGCACGACCACCCCTGGGACCTTTCGCCGGAGGGCGCGTGGTTGAAAAAGCGCGAAAACCTCTCCATCTACGGCACCGAATTTTACGACCTCGCCACGGAGGAGGAGCGGCGCTTGCTGTCGGTGTACGAAACGGGCTGCTGGTGGCACACCTTCGTCATTTTCGAGAACCTGGTGACGGAGTACTACATGAAGATCATCAATCACGAAAGCCTGGCCCCGTTTCCGGCCGTGATTAAGTACATGCATCACTTCTGCCGCGAGGAAATTACCCACGCCCTCGTGTTCCGCAAGGCCATGAAGCACTTCAGCATCGCGCCCTTCCCCGTGCCCGATAACCTGAAGGATTTCTACAAGGACAACGCGGCCCTGGCGGATTTTCCGCTCAAGGCCGTGTTCCTGACCATCATCATCGAGTGGTTCGCGGAAAACAACGCCATGCTCGACTGCAACAACGACTTCGTTTCGCCGCTGGCGCGGGCCGTGGCCGTGGAGCACCACAAGGAGGAAGCCCGCCACATTGAGTGGGGCAAATCCATGATTCGGGAGTTTGCGGAGCGCGTTCCCGGCTTCCTGGAGGAAGCCCAGGAGTACACCGCCCCCTTCATGCGCAACCTGCTCGATATGTCGACGGTGAACCCCGAAACGTATGCGCGGGTCGGGTTTAGCCACCCTGCCTTCCAGGATCAGGAGCGCCTGTTTGAGGCCGCGCTGTTCTGCGAAAACCGCGACCAGATCAACCGCCGGATCATGGAGCCGCTGCTGCGCTTCTTCGTCGAGACGACCATTTACACGCCTGCCCTCCACGAACTATGGGAGGCGGCCCGCTTTGGCCCCGCCCTCGAGCAGGTACTGGCCCGGCACAACGGCCGGCCAGACGCGAACGACAACCTGCTCGATACGCCCGTTTAGGCTTTTCTTCCATCTTTTACATCCTTACGCCTGTGGCAACGGACATCAGCAAACCCGATACCCTTCTTCACTCCGTGGACGACGTCATTGCGTCGATGCCGGCCCGGTTTCATCCCGAAAACTGCCGGGACCTGGTGGCTACCTACCAGTGGAAGCTCAGCCAGCCGGACCGCACCTTTCACATCAGCATCGACAAGGGCACGTTCCGCATCCACGACGGGGCTCACCCCGACCCGAGCGTGAGCATCGAGTCGTCGGAGGAGGTGTACCTCAAGCTGGTGAACGGGCAGATGAAGGACGTGATGGCCGTGGTAACCGGCAAGCTGCGGGTGCGGGGCAGCATCAGCCTGGCCCAGAAACTCAACCGCATATTCATTTAGGTGATGCGCAGCTGGCGGGAAACTCTTATTGCCGGAACGGGCCACTGTTTGCCGGAGCGGGCCGTTTCCAACGAAGAAACGGTGACGCGCATGAACACCACGGTCCGCTTCATTGAGGAGCGGACGGGGGTGCTCAACCGCTACCACGTGGAGCCCAGTATGGGCTTGCAGGATCTGCTTGTGCCGGCCGCGCACATGGCCCTGGAGCAGGCCGGCCTCACCCCGGCCGACGTGGACCTGCTCATCGTCAACACGCTCAGCCCCGACTTCCACGACCCGTCCGAGGCCTGTCTGATTCAGGCGCGCCTGGGGCTCGGCGCGGTACCCGCCTTCGACATCCGGGCTCAGTGCACGGGCCTGATCTACGGGATGCACCTGGGCCGTAACCTGATTGCCACGGGCGCCCACCGCTGCGTGCTGCTGCTGTGCGGGGAGGTGCTGTCCAAGCGGATGGACACGTCGGACAGCGGCCGCAACCTGTCCATTCTGCTGGGCGACGGAGCCGGGGCCGTGGTGCTCACGGCCGCTCCCGAGGGCAGTGCAGAGGGCTTCCGCGACGTTATCGTGAAAGCCGACGGCCGCTTTTACGAGCTGCTCTGGACCCAGGGTCCCGGCACGGCGGCGCCTCACTTCAACGACCCCGCCGCCTGCCCCTACTTCCGCATGAACGGCAAGCCCATGTTTGCGCACGCCGTGGAAAACTTCACGGCGGTGTGCCACGAGATTCTGCTGCGCAATGGCCTGCGCCTGGCTGACATTGACGTGGTTATTCCCCACCAACCCAATCTGCGCATCCTGGAAGAGGTAATTGCCCGCCTCGAACTGGACCCCGGCAAGGTAGAAACCAACGTGGCGGAGCTGGGCAACATGGCCTCCGCCTCCCTGCCCGTTACGCTGAGCCGCTACCGGCACAGTGCCCGCTACCAGCCCGGGCAGCTGGTGCTGCTGGTGGGCTACGGCTCGGGCGCTACCTGGGGGGCGGCCCTCTACCAATTCTAACGCTACATCCCGTCTGATGCTCCCTCCCATTGCTCCCCGCTGCCTGGCCCCGGACTTCTACGTGCTGGGCACCCCGCAAGTCCCGGTGTACCTGGTGGGGCAGGGGCTGAGCTGGACGCTGATTGAGGGGGGGCTGGCGTGGATGGCCGACCTGGTGCGCTGGCAGCTGCTCCAGGTGGTGCCGGAGCTGGCGTGTGTGCGCCATTGGTTTATCACCCACTCTCACTACGATCATTGCGGCCTGCTCACCACCCTGTATGCTCAGTTGCCCCGGGTGCAGGTGTATGCTTCCGCCGCCACGGCCCGGGTGTTTCAGCAGGAGAAGAGCCGGCGGGTGATAGAGCGCCTCAACCAGGCAGTAACCCAGTGCCCGGGCCTGGCCCCGGCAGCAGCGGCCCTGTGCCTGAGCCGGGTTCCCATCACTCCCCTGCACGAGGGCGCGGGCGTGGCGCTGGGAGGCCACCAGCACTTGCAGGTACTGGCTACGCCGGGCCATAGCGCCTGCCACATAAGCCTGTGGGACGTAGCGCACCACCGCCTGTTCGCGTCGGACGCGCTGGGCGAGTTCCAGGAGTCGGGGGAGTGGTGCCCGCTGGTGTTCGACGACGCGCCGGCTTACGTGGCCTCTATCCGGCGCATCGAAACGCTGGGGGCAACTACGCTGGCGCTGGCCCATCATCAGGTGTTGCAGGGCCGGGCGGCAGTGCAGGCCCCGCGCCGCAGCCTGCGCAGCCTGTACTGCCTCTGCCGCTGGCTTGCCCGGCGCCGCGCCCAGGGAGCTGGTGCGCCGGAACTGGCGGCGGCCCTAACCGCGCAGTTTGGGGGCCTTAGCGCCGGTTTTTTGCCCGCCGGCCTCCACCATAGTAGTATGCTCCGCTTGCTTCAGGTACTGGAGCAGGGGGCTTTTCTTTCCGAACCCCAAACGGTATAGCGTATGAATTCCCTGTCAGACTCCGTGGATGTGTGCATTAGTGGCGGCGGTATTGCGGGCCTGGTGCTGGCCCTGGGCCTGGCCCCCACCGGGTGCCGCGTGCTGGTGGCCGAGCGCAACGCGACCATCAACCTGAACGGGGCCGACGTGCTCAAACCGGCCGGTATAGCCGTGCTGGAGCAGCTGGGGCTGCTGCCCGCCCTGCTCGCGGCCGAGGCCCAGCGCCGGGAGCAGGTAGAAATTTACCACAACGGCACGCTGCTGGAGGTGATGGACTACCGGCGCGACAACAATGCCCGCCCGTACTTCTACCTGGTGCCCTACCAGGTGGTGGTGCGCACGGTGCTGGAAGCACTCCGGGCCTTTTCCAATGTCGAAATCCGCTTCAATACGGCCCTGACCGGCCTGCGCTACTCCGCCAGCGCGCCGGCCACACTGGAGGCCGTGGTGCTGAATGAGCAGCACGTGGTGCCTGTTGCCGTAGTGGTAGGGGCCGATGGCGTTAACTCCACGCTGCGCAATCTGCTGGGCGTGACGGCCAGGCCCCACTTCTACGAGCAGATGATGTTTTACCAGCAGCGCCCGATGGTGGCGAGCGTGCGGGAAATCAACCGGCTGTACGTGGATGAGGACTTTGGGCTGGCCTACTTCTACCCCATCAACCGCACCCAGTTCCGGGCCGTGGTTGGCCTGCTCAGCAGCGAAGGCCAGGCCCTCTGCCAGGGCCAGGATGCCCAGGCCCTGGAGCAGCGCCTGCGCCGCTTCGTAAGCGCCAGCCCGGATGTGCTGCCGGCCCTGGGGCCTTTGCACGAGTTCAACACCTTCCCCCTGTGCCGCCTTCACCTGGAAGCCTACGTGCACGGCAATGCCGTGCTGCTCGGCAATGCGGCGCACGCCATTCATCCGATAGCGGGCCAGGGCATGAACCTGGCTATTGAAGACGCCGGGGAGCTGGCCCACCAGCTAACCTTGTTTTTTGCCGGTACTCAGAGCGTGGCCGCCGCCTTGCAGGCCTACCAGGAGCAGCGCCATTTCATCAACGACAAGATTGTGCGCTACGCCGATCAGCTGGCGACCAGCCTCGCGGATGTGGCCAAGTTTGCCGGCTGCCTCAACCTGACCATCCAAACCAGCGGCCGCCAGCCCCAGCACCTCGAAATGGTGTAGGCGCCGGCTCCGCCCGCCCATTTTTTTCAGTCGCTCCTTATTCCCCCTCCGCATGCAAGTTGATTTATCGGGCAAAGTATTTCTGGTGACCGGCGGCAGCCGCGGAATAGGCCGGGCCGTGGTGCGCAAGCTCGCCGCTTCGGGCGCTCAGGTGGCCTTCACCTACCAGCGGGGTCAGGCCGAATCGGAGGCCCTGGAACAGGAGGTGGCGGCGGCCGGTACTGGCCGCGCTGTGGCCTTCCACTACGATGTGTGCGCGCCGGCCACCGCCCCCGCCTTGCTCCAGGGCGTGGCCGACCAGCTCGGCCCGCTCGATGGACTGGTGAACAATGCCGGCATCACCGCCGACCAACCCTTTCACCAGATGGCCCCCGAATCCTGGCAGCAGGTGGTCGATACCAATCTGAATGGCGTGTTTCACTTAACTCAGCAGGCCATTGGCGGGCTGATCCGGCGGGACGCCAGCAAAATCGTGAACATGTCGTCGGTATCGGGCCTGCGCGGCAGCGCGGGGCAGGCCAACTACGCGGCCACCAAAGCGGCCCTGATTGCCTTCACCAAAACCCTGGCCGTGGAGTTTGCCCGCTTCAACCTGCAAGCCAACGCCGTGGCGCCGGGCTTTATTGCCACCGAAATGACGGCGCAGCTGGACGAGCGGGTGCAGAAGTCGATCCGGAGTATGGTGCCGCTGCGCCGCATGGGCCAGGCCGCCGAAGTGGCGGAGGTGGTTGCCTTCCTGCTCTCCTCGTCCAGCGACTACATCACCGGCCAAACTATTGTCATCGACGGCGGGCTCACCGCTTAACCTTCTGAATTGTATGAAACGAGTAGTTATCACCGGGTTGGGAGTCGTAAGTCCGCTGGGCTGCCAGCTGGAAGCATTCTGGGACCAGCTGACCAGCGGCACCACCAGCGTCCGGCCGCTCACGAAGCTGGACCGGGCGGAGTACCGGGGCAACCCGCTGGCGGCCGAAGTGCAGGGGCTGGAAGACGTGGACCTGGCCGACGGAGAGGATCTGGCCCCCTACGGCCAGGCGGTGCATTACGCCGTGGCCGCCGCCCGCCTGAGCCTGGAAGACGCCGGCCTGCCCACCTACCTGCCCTCGCCGAACAACCACGCCGTTATTATCGGTACCACCAGCGGCAACCAGGACATGGTGGAGCGCACCATCAACCACTTCGACCTGCAAACGACGGAGGACGAGCTCTCGGATGAGGCCGCGCAGATGCTGGCCCACTTCCGGCCCCTGGAACTGAGCGCCACGGTAGCCAGCTACTACAACCTGGGGGGAGCCAACCTGGTTATTCCAACGGCGTGCGCGGCCGGCAACTACGCCATCGGCACGGCCTACTCCCTGATTCAGCAGGGCCGCACCCAACTGGCCCTGGCGGGAGGAGCCGACCCGTTTACCCGCTCCTGCTACACCATTTTCTACCGCCTGGGGGCCATGACGCAGCAGGACATCCGGCCCTTCGATGAGAACCGCACCGGCATGGTAGTGGGGGAGGGGGCCGCCATGCTGGTGGTAGAAGAGCTGGAACACGCCCTGGCCCGGGGAGCCCGCATTTATGCCGAGGTAACCAGCTACGGCCTCTCCTGCGACGCCTACCATTCCACGGCCCCCGATCCGGAGGGCTCCGGGGCAATCCTGGCCATGGAAGCAGCCCTGCGGACCGGCCAGCTGACGGCCGACGACATCAGCTACATCAGCGCCCACGGCACCGGCACCAAGGCCAATGATGCCCACGAGGCCAAGGCCATGGCCAAGGTGTTTGGCGAGCGGCTCCAGGAAATTCCCGTGAGCGGCCTTAAATCTCTGCTCGGCCACTGCATGGGCGCGGCCAGCGCCTTCGAGGCCGTGGCGTCCGTGCTCTCCATCCGCGACCAGCGGGTGCCGGGCACCCGCAATACCGAGAAGCTCGACAGCTCCTTTGCCATTCCCTTCCCGCTGCGCGCGGCCAGCGAAACAACGCCCGTCCGCCACGTGCTCAGCAATGCTTTTGCCTTTGGCGGCAACATCTGCTCCGTGATTTTCAGCCAGTATATTCCCCGCTAACTCTTCTCCGATGGCTACCCCGCTCGACATTACCATCTCTTCCGTCGGCTACACTTCTGCCGCCGGAACCGGCCTGGAAGCTTTCTGGCAGCAAGTGCAAAGCAACGGCTTCACCACCAGCATCCGCCACTACGACCCCCAGGGCTACATGGGGGCCAAGGGTATCCGCTACCTCAACCGCGCCACGCTGCTCTACGGGAACGTGGCCTACCAGTGCATCGCCGACCACCCTACCCTGGGCGAGTTTATCCGGCAGCACCCCAGTCAGGTAGGGCTGTATGACGGGTCCGACCTCTCGAACATCGAGGACGGATTCGTTTTCGATCTGGTAGCAAAAGTGGAAGGCCCCGATAAGGCCAGCCCCATGAGCGCGCCCAATACCATCGACAATGCTTCGTCGAGCCAGATGGCCATCAAGGCGCAAATCAAAGGCCCCAACGTGACGGTGTGCGGCGGGGCCTGCGCGGGCTTGCAGGCCCTGGACGTGTCCTTGCTCCACCTCACCCAGGGCATGACGAGCTACGGCATCGTGGGCACCACCGAAGTGACCTCCCGCTACCATGAAGCGGTGCGCCGCGGGGAGCAGCGCAACACTACCCTGCCCGCCGCCCCCGAAATGGGCATTGCCGTAGGGGTAGAACGCTCCCAGAATGCAATGCCCGCGCCTTATGGCCGCATTCTGTCGGTGGCCTCGGGCCAGCGCCTGACCGGGGAAACCAACGAAACCTTGCTTGCCCGGCTGGTCGAAACATGCCAGGGGCCGGTGGCGGAGGTGGCGGCCGACTACTGCATCGTGGGGGGGGGCGGCCACAACCTGGACCCGCGCCAGCTTCGTGCCGCGCTGCAAGCGGCCGGAGTGCAGGCGCAGGTGCTGTTTCCCGAAACCGTGTACGGGGTAGGCGACAACGCGGGGGGCTTGGCCGGCCTGCTCTTTGGCCTGGGGTTGCAGCAGGGCCGGGGCTCCGGGTTGCCGGCGGCTTACCTCGACGGGGTGTATAATGATCAGCTTCCCGGCGCGCCACAATCCGGCTGCCACCTGCTGGCCACCATCGATACGCTGGGCTACGGCATCGTGCTCCTCTTCTCTAAAAACTAAGTATGAATACCTTACTTCATAACCATCAGATTCAGCAACTGCTGCCCCACCGCTACCCCATTCAGCTGGTAGACCGGGTGGTTGAGTTCGAGCCGGGCCAGCGCATTGTGGCCCTCAAAGCAATAGGCGTGGGGGAACCGGCCTTGCGGGGGCACTTTCCGGGGTTTCCGATCTTCCCGGGCGTATTGCTGGTGGAAGCGCTGGGCCAGACCTGCGCCCTGCTGCTGGAGCTCACCCGCCTCGACTGGAGCCCCGGCGACCCGCTGGACGGCCGCCCCGGGGAAGCGGCTGAGCTGGGAGTGCTGGGGGCCATTAACGTGCACCTGACCCGGCCGGTGTTGCCGGGAGCCATGATTCAGCTGCATGCCGAGCTGGACTGGAGCCGGGGAGCGGCCTCTTCGCTGAAAGTGAAAGCCCGCGACGAGCACTCGGTATATGCCCGCGGCTCTATCATCGTGGCGATGGCCCCCAAAACGGCCCTCATTCCCGCATGAGCAGCCTGGAGGAAGTACGGGTGCCGCCGCAGTCGGCCCTGCGCGCCACGGCCCAGCGGGCGCACTACCGCGACTGCTACCGCATGGACGTGCCAACCACGGACGTTACGCTGGACGATGCGGTCCGGGCCTTTTTTCATGGGGCGCCCGCCTGGGTACGGCAGGCCATGGCCCTGCGCGACCGGGTGATGGGCCGCCTCGGCTACCACACCCAAGGCCCCGAGCCGGCGCAGAGTCTGGAGGGCGTGCGCTTCGAGCCGGGCACCACCCTGGGCCTGTTCCACATCTACGAGCGCCACGAGCGGGAGCTGATTATGGGTAGCGACGACCGCCACCTCAACTTCCGCGTCTCCATTCTGCTCGACCAGGAGCCAACCCGCACCTGGCTCTACATCACCACCACGGTAGAGCTGCACAACACGATGGGCCGCCTGTATTTCGGCCTCATCAAGCGCCCCCACCGGTTGGTGGTGCGCAGCATGATGCGCAACATCCGGCAGGCACTGCTAGCCGCTCCCACTGCCTGATTCTCCGCGCTGAGCGGGCGTCTGTTCGCCGCCGGCCCCGCCGCTTTGCCAGGGCCGGGGTACTCCCACTGTCCGCCTTCTTCCTGCTTCCTCAACCTCTCTTCTCTTATGCCTGTTTCGCGTCGCTACCGGGGGCCACTGCTGCTCTTTTCGCTGGCTATGGTGCTGTTCCACTACCACTCTACCGTGCACTTTTTCTGGTCGCTGGTGGGCATTAAAGCCACTTTTCCCCTCGATCCTACGGACGGGTGGTGGGCCTTGCTCAAAGGCTTCCTGCCGTTTGGGGCCATGTCCCTGGTGTTTTTCGCCGGTACTCTCACCAAAAAAATCGCGCGCTCATGACCTTCCCCGCTAATTATCAACCGCTGGTATGGGTGGCTTTCGGAACAATGGGGGTGGTCAGTTCCCTGGCGTACTCCGTGTTTTTGTGGAACTGGGTGAAAAGCTGCCGTAGGCCGGAGTTTGCCCATCCGTACTCCAATGCCACCGTGCTCGGCTACATCTTCCTCTTCATCGGGGGCCTGATGGCCTGCGGCATTGTTGGTCCCCCCGGTTACGCGCTCAGCGACAACCCGGCCCTGGTGAACCGCGACTGGATCATGCGGGCTTCCATCATGTCGCTGAGCCTGAGCATGGGCGGCTGGCTGTTCACGCTGATCGGCCAGGTGCGGGCGCTGCGTCGGCAGGGCCACGCGGCGGCGGCCCAAACTGCGGCAGCGGCACCCGTGCCGGCTCCCGAAGCGGTGCTTGTCGGTTAGCGCTATCCTAATTCTTCCCATCCTTTCGTCCTGACGTGTTATGCCGGCTTCTTCCGCGGCTCCCCGAGCCTTCTTCGATGCGTACTTTGAGTTCCTCAGAAAGTGGCGTCACCTCATTGTGTGGGGGATGCTGCTCCTGGTGGTGGCCCTGACTTCGGGCGTGCGCTTGCTGCGCATCAACGGCGACCTGAACGTTTACTTCGACAAGGACAACCCCCAGATGCAGGGGCTGGAGCACATCCACCGCGAGTACGAGAAAACGGATAACCTGCTGGTGGTGGTGGCGCCGCGCAACGGCAACGTATTCACCCGCCAAACGCTGGACTTTATAGAGCAGCTGGTGGCGGAGGCCCAGCGGGCACCCTTCGTGGCGCGGGTCGATGCCCTGACCTCGTACCAGCACGTGAGCAGCTCGGGTGATGATCTGACGGTGCGGAGTCTGGTGGAAAACGCCCGGACGATGTCGCCCGCCGAGTTGGCCCGAGTCCGCCGGATTGCCCTCGCCGACAGTATGCTGCTCAAGCGTTTGGTGTCGCCCTCGGGGCACGTGGCCGGCCTGTTCCTGACCGCCAATTTTCCGAAGAAGGACTTCATTTCCGAAGGCCCCACGCTCATCAAATTCATGCAGGAGGCCCTGGCCCGCCACCCTCACCCCGATATCGACGTGCACCTGACGGGCACGGTGATGGTGGACAATGCCTTTGCCGAATCGGGCGCGCAGGACATGGCCACGCTCATTCCGCTCATGATTCTGGTGATTACGGCCCTGGTCTACTACTTCAGCCGTTCCTGGATCAGCACCCTCACCTCGCTTGCCATCGTGCTGCTGTCGGCGGCGGTTTCTATGGGCATTATCGGCTACATGGGCATGGAAGTAACGGCCTCTCTGACCTCCGGCCCCGTGATGATTATGACCATCGTGATTGCCGACGGGATTCATGTGTTCACGTCCGTGATTCTGGCCATGAAGCGGGGGCTGGGCAAGGAGGAGGCCGTGCGCGAAGCGGTGCGCCTGAACATGGTGCCGCTGTTTCTGACGACCCTCACCACCGTGCTGGGCTACCTGACCATGAACCTGAGCGACTCGCCCCCGTTCCGCGACCTGGGGAATCTGGTCAGCATCGGGGCCGCCGTGGGTTGGGTGCTGTCCATTCTCTGGCTGCCGGCCTTGTTGCTGGTGCTGCCCCTGCGCGAGCAAATGGCCCGTACCCAGGCCAAGGTGTTCAACTTCGACTTCGTGGGCGTATTCGTCACCCGCAACTGGCGGCGCATCCTGGTGGTAACGGCCCTGACCAGCGCGCTGATGCTGCCCTTTATCACGCGCAACAAGCTCAACGATATGTTCCTGGACTTCTTCAGCGACTCGCTGCCGGTGAAGCAAGCCACCACTTTTACCGTCAACAACCTGACGGGCATTTACTCCATCGAGTACTCCCTGGGAGCGGGCCGGGCCGGGGGCGTTACGAGCCAGGCCTACCTGCGCAAGACGGAGGAGTTTGCCAAGTGGTTCCGCCAGCAGCCCCACGTTATTCAGGTGAGTTCGGTGGTGGACGTGGTCAAGACCCTCAACAAGACCATGCACGGCGACAGCGCCTCCTACTACCGGCTGCCGGCCACCGACGCCCTCGGGGCCCAGTACCTGCTGGCCTACGAAATGTCGTTGCCCCAGGGACAGAACCTGACCAACCAGATCAACATCGACAAGTCCTCGTCCCGCTTCCGGGTGGTATTTCAGAACATGTACACCGAGGACCTGCGGAAAATTGAGCTGGCCGCCAACCAATGGCTGCGCGACCATGCCCCGGCCACCATGTACTTCGACGGGACCAGCACCTCGGTGATGTTCCGCTACCTGTCCGAAAAAAACATCCGCTTCCTGATCGAGGGGTTCTCGCTGGGCATCCTGACCATCGTTATCTGCCTGATGCTGGCCACCCGCTCGTTCCGGCTGGGCCTGATTACACTGCTGCCCAACGTGCTGCCGAGTCTCATTGCCTTTAGTATCTGGGGGCTGCTGGTGGGTAAAGTAGGCATGGCCGTGGCCTTCGTAACGTCCTTCACCCTGGGCATCGTGGTAGACAACACGATTCACTTTATCACCAAATACAAACGCATCCGGCGCGAGCAGGACCTAACGCCCGAAGAGGCCACGGTGGAAACGTTCCGCGTGGCGGGCTCCTCCATGTTCGTCTCCACCCTGATTCTGGTAGTGGGCTTCCTGGTTCTGGTGCTGTCCCCGTTCCAGCTCAACTCGCACATGGGCATGCTCAGTGCCCTCACGCTGGCGCTTTCCTTGTTCTACGACTTCCTGCTCACGCCTTCGCTGGTGCTGTTGCTGGAGCGCGGCCTGCGCCAGCGCGCCACGCCTGCCCCCCGCGCCGCGCCTGCCCCGGACGCCAAGCCTGCAATGGCTACTACCTGAGTATTCGATGCCGGCTGGCCGGCTCTTCGCCGGCCAGCCGGCCTTCACCACTTTCCGCCCTTTCTTATGAACAAGATGCTTGCCGCGCTAGTGCCGGCCGTTCTGCTGGCCGCCGCCGCCCAGGCCCAGAGCTACGAGAATTCTGACGCCCGCGCCAAGGAAATTATCGGGCACGTGCTGAAAAACACCACCGGCTACGACCACTACGCCGTGGACATGCAGATGCAGCTGATCCTGGAAAATGGCAAAAGCTTCCAGCGCCAGATCCGGCAATACGTGGTGGAGCAGCCCGATGATTTTGAGCGCACTGTGGGCGTATTTAAAACGCCGGCCGATGTGAAAGGCTCCAAGATACTCATGTACGCCCACGCCGACCGGCCCGATGACCAGTGGCTTTTTCTGCCCGCCCTGAACCGGCCCAAACGCATTGCCAACGAGAACAAGTCGGGCGCTTTTTTCGGGAGCGAAATTGCCTTTGAAGACCTGGGTAACGCCAAACTAAAGAAGATGGAACACCATCTGGTGCGGGAAGAAACATACAAGGGCCGCAACTACTACGTGCTGAAAAGCACGCCCGCCAGCAAGTACACCAGCTACTCCTTCATTGAAATATACATCGACAAAGCCACCTACCTGGATGGGGAGGTGCGCTACTTCGACAAAAAGGAAAAGCTCTACAAGGTGGATGTGCCGCAGTACCGGCAGTTCAAGAAAAATACCATTTGGCTGCCGGTGCGCCAGGATATGAAAAACGTGCAGAACGGTCGCACCACTGTCACGACCTGGACTAACTACGACTTCACCTACCAGATCGACCCGTCCTATCTGGCCCCGGAGAAGTTCATGAAAATGGAGTAACGCGCCTGCTCTTCTGCCTGCTTATGTCTCGGATACTACAATTGCTGGCGGCCTGTTGGCTGCTGCCGGCGGGCCTGCTGGCCCAGGAGGCCCCCGCACCGCTGCGCGCCGACAGCCTGGGCACCCCGGAAACCGAACCGGCGGCCCGCCCCGAACAATCTGCCGCCGCTGGCAGAACGCGCCGGTTGCAGAGCGAGTGGTCGGGGCAGATAGCGCTGGAGGGAGCGTGGTTTTACGATGCGGCCTACTTTCCCGACCAGCGGGATTCCTACGCCTCGCTGGTTGCCCAGCCCAAATACATCCTGACTGCGGCCCAGGCCGGCCTGAAGCTCACGGTGCGCCCATTCGTGCGGCTCGACGCCGTGGACGCCAGCCGCACCCACGCCGATGTGCGCGAGCTGTACGCGAGCTGGAGCCATCATGCCTGGGAAGTGAATGCGGGCGTGCAATCGGTGGCCTGGGGCAACATGCTCGGCCCTTCGCTGGTCAACATCCTCAACCAGACCGATGAGCGGGAGGACTTCACCAAGTTCGAGCGGCTGGGCCAACCGTTGCTGGATGTGGCGCACGTGGGCGAAACCAGCAGCCTGCGCCTGTACGTGGCTCCCGGGTTCCGGCCCAAGGCGTTTCCGGGGGTGCGCAGCCGCTTGTTCTACTTCCCGCTCCCCATTGCCACGGACCAGCAAACCATTGAGCACGAAAACCGGCCGGCTCTGGCGGCCCGTTACACGCAGCGGGCGGGCAACTTCGACCTGGCCCTTTCGCACTTTTACGGCACCAACCGGGCACCGGTCATGCACTTCGACCGCCAGCGGTTCCTGCTGGTGCCCGTTTACCGGACCATCCACCAAACGGGCCTGGAAACGCAATGGATCCGGGGCAACCTCACCACCAAAGCCGAGTTTACCTACCGGGCCGATGGCAAAAACTACCTGAGCTACAACGCGGGCCTCGAATACCTGTTTGCCAACCTGAGCGGGCATAACCTGGATGTGCTGCTGGCGGCCGAATACCTGCGGGACCCGTGGAAGAAGGACAACCAGTACCCGTTCGCGGATATGTTTTTCACGGCGGCCCGCCTGACCCTGGGGGGCTTGCACACATCCGAGCTTGCCATCCATCTGCTCACGAACCGCGCATCCTGGACGCCCTTGCTCAACGTGGAAGCGAAGCGGCATTTTGCTGAGCACTGGCAGGCCACCCTGGGCTGGACGAGCTACGTCGGCCCGGCCCTGGTGGCTACGGATGCGCTCAGCGTGATTCAGTACAACAGCGCGGTGCAGCTGGGCCTGCGCCGTTACTGGTAAGCTGAGCAGCCAGCGCCTCGAAGGCGTAACAGTAGCCATCGGCCTGCACGGTGGCCGCCGCCGGCACCGCCAAGGCCAGCATGGCGGAGCCCAGGTGAAAAACGGCGGCGCTCAGGTGGGGGAAGAAGTGAAAGCGCACCTCGCAATAGCCGTTCATGGCTGTCAGCCCGGTTACTTCGAACAACGGAAACGGGGAGCTCAGGCCCGTGCGCAGCAGCTTCGCCAGCGCCTCCTTCGCCGCCCAGAGCGCCGTCGCGCCCCACTCGCCCTGGTTGGCTATCAACGCATGCTCCGTTGCTGTGAGCCGGGTAGCCAGCGCCCGGCCCGGCCGCTGGCTGATCAGCTCAATATCCAAGCCCATCGGAACCTGCTCCCGGAAAGCCAGCGCCCCCACCCAGGCCGGCCCGGCGTGGCTGATACTGATGCCGTGACCGTGCAGGCCGTCGCCGGCCACCAGCGGTTGGCCAAAGCAGCCGGGTTGGATCGCCATTTCCGGCGCGCGGGTTGCCACCCCCAGTGCAGCCAGCCCGCGCTTGGCCAGCATGCGGCCGTGCAAAAACTCCCGCTGCCGGGTCCGGCGGGTCTGCGCATCGTAGGTGCGTTGCTCCACGGGGTGCAGCCAGTCGGCAGGGGCGAGGGGCTCCCGCGCCAGGGGCTCCAGGTGCAGTATGGCGACGGGCTGAGGGCTTTCCCCCGGCCGGGCGCGCGTGCAAACCAAATATTCACCCGGCATCGCTAGTGCAATATGTCGCCAGCAAAAAGCGAATGGAACCTGTTACTCAAGACCATCTTCGAAGTCGTATTTTAGCGGTTGCCCACCAGCTGCAACACGGGCAGGAGCTGCGCCAGCTCAACATGCGCCGGCTCGCTCAGCACGTAGGCTGTTGCCCGGGCGCTATCTACTATCATTTTCGCAGCAAGCAGGACCTGCTCTGCACCATCCACCAGGGCTGCATGGAAACGCTGTTGGAGCAGTTGCACGCCTGTCCCAACACGAGCCCCCTCACCAGACTGGTGGCCATGAGCCAGGGGCTGCTGCGCTTCGCCGGCAGCTGCCCCGATTCTTTCGACCAGCTTTTTCAGGCTGATGCCGGCCGCCACTCGGCAAGCACGGCCGAAAAAGAAATGGCCGCTGTCGGGCAATTAATTCAGGCCCGGTTTGTCGTGGCAGTTCAGCAACAGGTTGGCCCTGCCCCACAAGCCCCCCATGCTACGGATATGCTTGCAACGCTGGTTTGGTATTTTCTCTATGGGCTTGCCCTGAAGCAGAGGGTGGAAAAGGAAAATAATCATCAAAATGAAAATTCGGCGGAAATGCTTTTATTTTCCTTTCTAGGCTTATTAAAACATGCTACGTAAGGGAATCTAATTCCAATGCGAATAATTTTTCATTTTGCTTGCGGCTAATAAACGCCGGGGTCAGGCGCATCAGGGTATTGCGCAGGCGGCAGGCCATCGGATTTTGCAGGTGGGCCAACTTGCCCACGTTCCAGCTGGTGGTCGTAACGAGCGCCGTTTTAGCGTGCCGGGTTTCATAGAAGCGCCGAAATATGGGGGCCACCTCGGTGCCGCTCGTAAATAATTCGGCCAGCGTGTAGGCATCCACAATTGCCTGGCAGGCTCCCTGCCCGAGGTTGGGGGTAGTGGCGTGGGCAGCATCCCCGATCAGGCAAACCGCGCCCTGCTCCCAGGTGCTCAAGGGCTTGAAATCCAGAATCTCATGGGTCATGATCTGAGCCGCCGAAGTATGGCTCAGAATCTGGCCGACAAGCGGGGCGAAATCGCGGAACAGCTGCTGCAACTGCGCGGGACTCTGCGGAGTCAGGTCGAGCCCGGTAGCCAGGGCATACCAGTACACGTGCGTAGCGGAAATATGCGTGAATCCGAACCGTAAGCCCGTTCCCCAGGCCTCCTGTAGGCAGTGCTGCGCCGCCGCCGGCAGGCGGTAGGCGGCAATACCACGCCAGCAGATTTGCCCGGCTTTGCGGATGGTGCTCTCCGTGGTTACCGCATTGCGCACAACCGAATGAATGCCATCGGCCCCGATGACGGCATCATACCTTTCCCGGGTACCATCCCCGAACTGAAGATCAGCGCCCTGGCCCGGCACCACTTCCACCCGCTCCACCCGCTTATTGAGCCGGAACTGGCCGGCGGGCAAGTGCTCGAGCAGGATGCGCTGCAACTCGGCCCGGTGAATGGCCAGACTTCCGGCCCCGTTGAGGCGCTCGAAATAAGCAAGGTCGCTACGGGAAATAGGGTGCAGCTGCGCATCGGTGATGCGTAGCTCGCTAATCGGGTGACCCGCGTTCCGGAGCGCCGCCAATAGGCCAAGCCGCTGCAATACCTGCGTCGCGTTGTTGGCCAGAATTATTCCCGCGCCCACGGGTTTTAGCTCCGCGCTGGTTTCAAATACCGTGGCGGATATGCCTTTCCGGTGCAGGGCAATGGCGGTTGTTAACCCGCCGATACCACCACCTACAATTGCAATTTTCATGTAGTAACATATAATATGAATGACGGGCCTAGTTACTCATTAAATTTTTAAAAACGATGAAAGGGAGGGCCGGATACTTAGCTGTTTTTCTTGAAAAAAAATAGCTGAATATCCGGTACATTTTTGTATTTGCAGCAAGTGAAATAATTTGCACAGCCACATATCAAACGTGATTTTGCGGTGTAGAAAGGGAGGGTTGTTGAAAGTGTGAGCGCGCAGTTAGTTGATATAGCGGTTTCGAGAACGGTGCCCCCAGTCGGTTATAGAGACGCATCTTGGCGCCTGCTCGTTGAACGAAACCAGCCGAACAGCGCGGATGCCGAGACGCAATGAGGCCTCTCTACGGCGCGGGTTTATGGTTCGCCAAACTCGCTATGTAGGCGCGAACAACGAGGCGCAGCTAGGCGGCTCTATTGCAACCGGATGAACTGTTCACGAAATGGGAATAGCATTCAAGCGGACGTCGGGAATAAACGAGCCACATGGACTGTCATCCTTTAGAAAAGGCAGAACAAACGCATGAACGGTAGGTCCTGTCATTTTCAGCCTCCAGGGCTACTGTAGCGGTGAGCGTTTCCGAAGCCGCACGCTCATCACAGTGACCTCAGACGCGGCCAAAGCATTCGGCTGTTTGGTCAGGCGTTTGCTCTTCAAAAAAGGTAGGTTATTTTTCTGTGCTAAAAAAATAACCTACCTTTTTTGAAACATCCCCTATACGGGACACCCGGTTGTCGAGCCGCCTGGTTGCGG
>NZ_QYCN01000017.1 GCF_003583925.1 Hymenobacter rubripertinctus
GCAGGACGATAAGCAAAATGTCGCTCAGGGCGTGGGAGCAGCGACCCGCTACGCGAAAGTCCTGGACGTCGGCAAAATGGTGGTGCAAGTTCATCTGACGAAGGTACCATCCCAGCCAAAATCACCCTATTTGGTGCGGTAGCCCTATACTGCCACCCACAACCGCACAGGACTTACGCGGAAGACAGGTGGCGGAAACCGCCGTATAGCACAGCTGCCGCTTCGCTTGGCGTTGCCGATGGCCTCTTTTTGCGGAAGTCCTACGCCTGCATAACCCAAGTGCGGCGGGAGCTTATTGAAACGACGTGGGGTGCGGGGCTTTGCTTCGCACCCCACGTCGTTTCAATAAGCTCCCGCCGCACTTGGGCTAGATAAGATAAGGCCCAGCGGCGAGTCGGCCGTGCCGTCTGGGTGCAGCCCCAGGTCGCGCTTGCCATTGCCGTAGTGGCTGCCTGCTTCAGCCGGCGCAGAAAGTCGGGGAGGCGGGCGGGTTTCGCCGTGGCGCTCAGTGTTGGTGGGGCCAGGGGGCGGCGGCGCGGATCAGCCGTCATAGCGGGCGGGAGGATAACGGGGAGCAGCCGGGCGCCTACCAGATACGGGCCGCCCCCACAATGCCTCCGCCCCCAGGTAAACACCTGTCCAAAAAAACGGCAGGTGTTTACCTCATAGGTAAACACCTGTTCAAAAAAACGGCAGGTGTTTACCTATGAGGTAAACACGTGTCCAAAAAAGCGGCAGGTGTTTACCTCATAGGTAAACACCTGTTCAAAAAACTGGCAGGTGTTTACCTGGGAGGCCGCAGCCTGCCGCCGCGTCGCACCCGGTGGCCGGGAATGTGCATGATTTCGGGTGAATCCTGTACGCCCTGAACCATGGGGTGGCCGTATTATTGTACCCTAGCACAAAAGGCCGCGTGGCGGCCGCTTCTCTTTTCACCTCGAACTTCTTTGCTGATGGATACGCTCCAATTCAAGACCAACATCAACTGCGGCGGCTGCGTTAAGGCCGTAACGCCCACGCTCAACGGCGAAAAAGCCATTGCCAAGTGGGAGGTAGATACCGCCAACCCCGCCAAAACCCTGACCGTAACCGGCGACCTGACGGCCGCCCAGGTAGTAGCGCTGATAGTGGAGGCCGGCTTCGAGGCCCAGCCGGTTTAGGCAGCTTATTCGACCCGTAAAACCAGCGCTCATTACCCGGGGCGCTGTTTTTTTTGCTCCCCCAACAACATGCCAGGCGCGTGGGGTTGGGGGGCGGCGCAATCGGGCGGCCTCGGTTTTTCCCTTTCGGCCGGTTTGCGCGTATCTTTGCCGCGTTGGCTTGCTTACTTTGCAATGTGAAACGTTTCACCGGTTTTTTCCTGCTCGTTGCCTACCTGTTGGCCAGTCCCGGACTGGTCTACAGTCTGCACCTGTGTGGGGAGCAGGTAACGGGTGTGTCGCTGCGGGCAGGGGAGGAGCCTCCGGACTGCTGCGCGGGCCGCACGAAGCCCACAAAAGGCTGCTGCCACAACGAGCAGGTAAGCAGCACGCTCAAGGACGTGAAGCTGGCCAGTGCCCAGCTCAAGCTGCCGGCGGCCGTGGCCCTGCCCGCCCCGCCGGCCCTGCGGCTGGCCCTGCGCCTGGCCCTTACCTATCCGGCCGAAGAGCCGCTTACCCGGGGCGCCGCCACGGCTGCCCCGCCGCCCCGGTGCCCCGCCTACGTGCGCGGCCACGCCTTCCTGATCTAGCTTCCTGGTTTTCTGCCTTGCCCCCGGCCCCTCGGCCGTGGGCTTTTGTGGCTTGTGTTTGAGCTGTTAGCTGATAGCGGTAAGCTGTTGGCTCTTAGGTTCAGAAACGCCGCCAGCCAGGATTTCGACCCATCCTGAATTCGGTCGAAAAAAGCTAACGGCTAACAGCTGTCAGCTAAAAGCCAAAAAGCGTGATTGAACGGCTTATTTCCTTTTCCCTGCGCAACCGCGTGCTGGTGCTGCTGCTAGCGGGCGTGCTGCTGGTGTGGGGCTCGCTGGCGGTGCGGGCCAGCAAGATCGACGCCATCCCCGACCTGTCCGAAAACCAGGTTATCGTGTTTACGGAGTGGATGGGCCGCGGTCCCCAGATTATTGAGGACCAGGTGACCTACCCGCTGGTGACCAACTTGCAGGGGCTGGCCGAGGTGAAGGCCGTGCGGGCTGCCTCCATGTTCGGCATGAGCTTCGTGTACGTCATTTTCAACGACAACACCGACATTTACTGGGCCCGGGAGCGGGTGCTGGAGCGCCTCAACTACGCCCAGCGCCTGCTGCCGGCCGGCATCACGCCCACCCTCGGCCCCGATGGTACGGGCGTGGGCCACGTGCTCTGGTACACCCTCACGGCCCCCAAGCTGGACCTGGGCGAGCAGCGCGCCCTCCAGGACTGGTACGTGAAATTCGGGCTGCAAACGGTGCCCGGGGTGAGTGAGGTAGCCAGCTTCGGCGGCTTCCAGCCCGAGTACCAGGTAACCGTGGACCCCACCAAGCTTACCTACTACAACGTGAGCCTGCCCCAAGTGCTGGCCGCCGTGCGCAGCAACAACAACGAGGCCGGCGGCCGCAAATTCGAGCAGGCCGGCGTGGGCTACATCATCAAAACCAATGGCTACATCCAGGACGTGGCCACCCTGGAAAACGTGCCGGTGCTCACCCGCCCCGGCGGCGTGCCCCTGCGCCTCAAAGACCTGGGCACGGTGCAGATGACGGGCGAAAGCCGCCTCGGTATTTTCGACTATAACGGCCAGGGCGAGGCCGTGGGCGGTATTGTGGTGATGCGCTACGGCGAAAACGCCGACGAGGTAATCCGGCGCGTGAAGGCCAAGATGCAGGACGTGGCCAAGGGCCTGCCGGCGGGCGTGTCGTTCAACATCGTGTACGACCGCAGCGGACTGATTGAGGAATCGGTGACCAACATCCGGCACACGCTGCTCGAGGAAATGGCGGTGGTATCGGTGGTGGTGCTGGTGTTCCTGTTCCACTGGCGCAGCGCCCTGAGCATCCTGCTCCAGATTCCGATAACCATTGCCGCCAGCTTCATCCTGCTCAACGCCTTCGATATCTCCTCCAACATCATGTCGCTCACCGGCATTGCCCTGGCCATCGGCGTGATTGTGGACAACGGCATCGTGATGGCCGAAAATGCCTACCGCAACCTGGCCCTGCACCAGGCGGCGGAGGAAGCCGCTGCGAGTGGGAGCGGGGAGCCTTAAGCAGGCGTCGCGCCTCACCCCCTGACCCCCTCTCCTCAACAGGAGAGGGGACACCGGTTTCGCTTCTAACGCTTGGCACCCCCTCTCCTGTTGAGGAGAGGGGGCCGGGGGGTGAGGCGAATCGTTGAACATCATTCAAGACTCCACCAAATGACCAACGACGAGCGTCTCGCCATCATCGAGAAATCCAGCAAGCAGGTGTCGCGGGGCATTTTCTTCTCCACGATTATCATTGTGGCGTCGTTTCTGCCGGTTTTTCTGCTCACCGGGCAGGAGGGCAAGCTGTTTCATCCGCTGGCCTACACCAAAACGTTTATCCTGCTCATTGATGCCGTGCTGGCCGTGACGCTGGCCCCGGTGCTGCTGTCTTTTTTTATGAAAGGCAAGTTCAAGACCGAGGAGCAAAACCCCCTCAACCGGGGCCTGGAGCGGGTGTACGCGCCCCTGATTAACTGGTGCCTGACCTGGCGCAAAACCACCATCGGCATCAACCTGGCACTGCTGGCCATCAGCATTCCGTTGCTGCTGAGTTTGGGCACCGAGTTCATGCCCCCGCTCGATGAGGGCTCGATTCTGTTCATGCCCATCACCCAGCCCGACGTGTCGAACACCGAGGTGAAGCGCATTTTGCAGGTCCAGGACAAGATTATTATGCAGGTGCCGGAGGTGAAGGGCGTGCTGGGCAAGGCCGGCCGGGCCAGCACCGCCACCGACAACGCCCCGCTGAGCATGATTGAAACCATCATCCAGCTCAAGCCCCGCAGTGAGTGGCGGGCCGGCCTGACCAAGGCCAAGCTCATCGAGGAGCTCAACCAGAAGCTCCAGATTCCGGGCGTCGTCAACGGCTGGACCCAGCCCATCATCAACCGCATCAACATGCTCTCAACCGGTATCCGGACCGATGTGGGCGTGAAAGTGTACGGCCAGCAGCTCGATACCATTTACCGGGTGTCGCAGCAGGTGCGGGCGGCCCTGAATGGGGTGCCGGGCGTGCAGGACCTGTACGTGGACCCCATCACGGGCGGCAAATACCTGCAAGTCGACCTCAACCGGCCCCAGCTGGCCCGCTACGGCCTAAGCGTAGACCAGGTGAACGAGGTAGTGGAAACGGCCATCGGGGGCGCGCCGGTGGCCAGCACCGTGGAGGGCCGCCGCCGCTTCAGCATCAATGTGCGGCTGGCGGAGGATTTCCGCAACAGCCTGGCCGCCCTGGAGCGCATTCCTATCCAGACGACCGCCTACGGACCGGTGCCGCTGTCGGCCGTAGCCACGCTGCGCTTTGAGAACGGCCCGCCCATGATCAACTCCGAAAATGCCCAGCTGCGCGGGGCCGTGCTCTTCAACGTGCGGGGCCGCGACCTGGGCAGCACGGTGCAGGAGGCCATGGAGCGGGTGCAGCAGCTTAATGGCCGCCTGCCCGCCGGCTACTACCTGGAGTGGAGCGGGCAGTACGAGAACCTGATCAGCTCCCAGCGCACCCTGCTGCTGATTCTGCCCCTCGTGCTGCTCGTGATTTTCGGGTGCCTGTACTTCGCCTTTCACTCGGTGCGCGAGGCCCTGCTGAGCCTGGTTACCATCCCGTTTGCCCTCATTGGCGGGGCCTACATGGTGTATTTCTACGGGGTGCATTTGTCGGTGGCCGTGGCCGTGGGCTTCATTGCCCTGTTCGGGCTGGCCGTGGAAACGGGCGTCATCATGGTTATTTACCTCAACGATGCCATGCAGCAGCTGGTGGCCCGTAAGGGCAATTCGAGCGAGACAATTACCCGGCAGGATTTGCGCGAGGCCGTGTTCAACGGGGCTGCCAAGCGCCTGCGCCCCAAGCTGATGACCGTGTCGGTGGCCCTGTTCGGGCTGGTGCCGGTGCTCTGGGCCAGCGGTACGGGCTCCGATGTGATGCTGCCCATCGTGCTGCCTATGATTGGCGGCGTGTTCACGTCGTCGACCCACATTCTGCTCGTTACGCCCCTGATTTTCCTGATGACCAAGGAGTACGAGCTGCGCAAATTCGGCAAGCTGGACGTGCTGGACGTGACGCATTGACCTCACGGGACCCTTCAAGGGGCAGAGGCAGTCCGTTCTGACGGTGCGCCTCACCCCCCGGCCCCCTCTCCGAAAAAGGAGAGGGGGAGCCAGCAGATTTTTGTATCAACCCGAACCCGAATTCGTTCAGCATTGAATTGAAGAACCGCCTCGATACCTGATAAAAGCAACCGCGCCGCCGTGGCTCCCCCTCTCCCCGAAGAGAGGGGGCCGGGGGGTGAGGTCCACACCAGCACGACGACCATGAACCGGATACTTCTCTTCCTCTTACTGCTGCTGACCAGTACTCCGCTGGCCCGCGCCCAGCAGGTGCTGCCCCTGGATTCGGTGCTGCGCGCGGTGGCCCGCGCCAACCCGGCCCTGCGCGAGTACGACTACCGCAGCCAGGCCCGGGAAGCGGCCGTGGCGGGGGCCAGCAGCTGGGAAGCGCCCAAGCTCAGCGCCGGCTACTTCATGAAGCCCTACCGCGCGCCCGGCGGCGCCGAAATGGCCGGCGAGCGGGGTATGCGTATGGTGTCGGTGGAGCAGATGATTCCGAACCCGGCCAAGCAGCGCAGCCGCCGCGCCTACCTGACGGGCCAGGCCGCCGTGGAGCAGGCCGACCAGCGCAGCCTCTACAACCAGCTGCGCGCCCAGGCCCGGGAACGATACTTCACCCAGGTCATCCTCACCCGCCAGCTGCGCGTGCTCGACGAGAGCCAGAAGCTGCTGGAGTTTCTGCTCAAAATTGCCCAGGCCCGCTACCCCTACAACCAGAGCACGCTCGGCAGCATCTACCAGGCCCAGGCCCGGGTGGCGATGCACGACAACGACCACGCCCGGCTCTACGGCCAGCTGCGCGGCAACACCATTGCCCTCAACACCCTGATGGCCCGCGACGCCGCCGCCGCCCTGGCCGTAGACACCCTGCTGCCCGAAGCCGCCGCCGGGCCGGATCCCGACACGACGGCCCTGGCCGCCCGCCGCAGCGACGTGCGCGGCCTCGATGAGCGCCTGCAAGTGCTGCGCCTGCGCCAGGACGTGGAAGCCAACCGCCGCCGCCCCGATTTTGGCATCCGCTACGACCACATGAACGGCATCGGCCCCCGGCCCGACCAGTTTTCGCTCATGGGCATGGTTACGCTGCCGATTGCGCCCTGGGCGGCCCGCGAGTACCGCGCCAACACGGCCGCCCTGGGCTACGAGGCCCGGGCCGTGCAGCAGCAGCGCGCCAGTCTGCTCAACGAGGCCACCGGCCGCATCCGCGCCTTGCAATCGGATCTGCAAACCCGCCGCGAGCAGGTGGCCAGCTTCGAGAAGGCAGTTCTGCCCGCGTTGCGCAAGAATTACCAGGTTACGTTGCTGGCCTACGAGCAGAACACGGCCCAGCTGCCGGCCGTGGTGGAAGCGCTGGAAACCTGGCTGCAAATGCGCCTCACCTACCTCGATACCCAGCAGCAACTGCTGATACTCCGCGTCCGCTATGATCAGGAACTTGAACAATAACGGCCGAAGCCGCCGCCGGCTGCGCGGAGTTGCCGTGGTACTCGTGCTGGGCCTGGCCCTGGCCGGCTGCCAGGGCCAGGCCCACGGCCCCGAGTCGGCGGCCCCGGCCCMGCCGGTGGCGGCTTCGGCGGCGGCCCGCTACACCTGCCCCATGCACCCCCAGATTGTGCGCGCCGCCCCCGGCCAATGCCCCATCTGCCGGATGGACCTGGTGCCCAAAGTGCTCGATAACGCCGCCGCCGTTGCCGAACCCGGCCTGAGCAACGTGCTGAGTTCGCCCGACCAGGCCGTGCTGGCCGCCCTGGCTACCGTGCGCCCCGCCGCCGCCGCCCTGGGTACTGCCGATACACTCGTGCTGCCCGGGGTGGTAGAGTACGACCCGCGCCGCAGCCGGGCCGTGGCCGCCCGCTTCGGGGGGCGCATCGAGCGGCTGCTGGTGCGCTACAACTACCAGCCCGTGCGCCGGGGCCAGAAGCTGCTCGAGCTTTATAGTCCCGAGCTGGTGACGGCCGAGCAGGAGTATATTTTCCTGCTCACCAACGATGCCGCCAACACGGTGCTCGTGAGCGGAGCCCGCCAGAAGCTGCGCCTGCTGGGCCTCACCGACGGGCAGCTGCGCGAGCTGGCCCGCACCCGTCGGCCCGGGTACCGGGTAGCCCTGTTCAGCCCCTACGACGGCTACGTAGTGGAAACACCCGCCGCGCCGGCTGCCCCCAACCCCGCCGCGTCGGCCGCTTTGGCCGGCGGCGGCGGCATGGGCGGCGGCATGAGTGGGGGAGGAGCCCCGGCCCCCGCACCGGCCCCGGCCGCCGTTCCCGCATCATCTGCCCAGCTTAGCCTGACGGAGGGCACCTACGTAGCCACCGGCCAAACCCTGTTTCAGGTGGTGAACACCGCTCAGGTGTGGGGTATCTTCCAGCCCACGCTCGCCGAGCTGGCCCGGCTGCGGCCCGGCCAGCAACTGCGCGTGCGGGCCGAGGGAACCAGCCTGCCGCCCCGCACGGCCCGCCTGGAGCTGGTGGAACCCGAGTACCGGGCCGGGGCCAGCGTGGCCAGTGTACGCGTGTACCTGCCCAACCCGGCCGGTAGGTTGCGCCAGGGCCAGCGCCTGCGCGGCCAGCTGATACCGGAAGTTGCCCCGGTTGCTGCCGGCTCCTTCTGGCTGCCCCGCACCGCCGTGCTCGACCTGGGCACCCGGCAGGTAGTCTTCGTACGGCGCGGGACCACCTTTGTGGCGGTACCCGTGGGGGTGGGCCAGCGCACTGCCACCCAGGTGCAGGTGCTCAGCGGTCTGGCGGGTACGGAAGACGTAGCCGCCAACGGCCAGTACCTGATAGATAGTGAAGGTTTTGTTCAAACTACTGCTCCCGATGCAACAGCTCCGACCCCTCGCTGATCCGCCGCCCGTTGCCCCGCGCCGGCTGACGCGCGCCGCGCCCCGGCGCGGGTGGGCGCTGCTGACTTTGCTGCTGCTGCTGCTGCTTGGGGCCGCCGCCTGCCGCAAGGCCGCGCCCGCTACCGAAACGGCCGCCGCCGCTACCTACTACACCTGCTCCATGCATCCGCAGATACACCAGGACAGCCCCGGCAGCTGTCCCATCTGCCACATGGATTTGATTGCCGTAAAAGCCGCGCCCATTCCGGCGGCCACGGCCACCCAGTACACCTGTCCCATGCACCCGCAGGTGCTGTCGGCCACGCCCGGCAGCTGCCCCATCTGCCACATGGACCTGGTGCCCAAGTCCGCCGCCCCGGCCGGCGCGGGGGCCGGTGAGCTGACGCTGACGGCCCAGCAGGTGCAGCTGGCCAACATCCGGACCCAGACCATTGGCCCGGCCCCGGCTTCCCCAACGGCCCCGGCGGCCCCGTCCGTACTCACCGGCACCGTGGTGGCCGATGCCCGCCGCACGACTACCGTGAGCAGCCGGGTAGCGGGACGGGTGGAAAAGCTGTTCGTGCGCCAGACCGGGCAGGTGCTGCGCCAGGGAACCCCACTGTTTTCGGTTTATAGTGAGCAGTTGCAGATGTTGCAGCAGCAGTACGTGCTGGCCCTGGCCCAGAGCCGGGCGGCGGGCGGCACCTACCAGCAGTTTGCCGAAGCCACCGCCCAGAAACTGCGCCTGCTCGGCGTTACGGCCGCGCAGCTGCGCCGGCTGGCCGCCCGCGGCACGGCCCCGCCGCTGGTCACCTACTACAGTCCCGGCACCGGCACCGTGCAAACCCTGCGCGTGGTGCAGGGCCAGTACGTGGCCGAAGGCAGCCCCTTGCTCACGCTCACCGACCTGGGCACGGTGTGGGTGGAAGCCCAGCTTTACCCGGCCGACGCGACCCGGTTGCCGGTGGGCCGCCCCGTAGCCGTGCAGGTCGCCGGCGAGGCCCAACCCCGGCGTGGTAAGGTGATCTTCCTGAGCCCCGAGCTGAGTGGCACCAGTCAGATAACGCTGGCGCGCATTGAGCTGGCCAATCCGGACGGGCGCTTGCAGCCCGGGAGCCAGGCCAACGTGCTGCTGGCCCCGGCTGCGCCAACCGCCCCGGGTGCCCCGGCCGGACTGGTGGTGCCCCCGGCGGCAGTGCTGCACGAAGGCGCGGCCAGCTACGTATGGGCGCAAACCGGCGAGCGGCAGTTCCGCCGGGTGCGGGTGCGTACCGGCGCGGCCACGGCCGCCGCAGTGCCCATCCTGGCCGGTCTGGAGCCCGGGGCGCGGGTGGTTACCACCGGGGCCTACCTGCTGCAAAGCGAATGGACGCTCCGCCAGGGCAGCGCCGAAACCATGAACGGCGTCCCGCTCTGAGTGCGCCCGGTGCCGGCCGCCTCATCTGTTTTCCGTGGAGGACTGCGGTTCAGTCCTCATCTTTTGGCACTTTTTTTCTTTCACTCTTTTTTTTCAAGCTCATGCAAAAGTTCTTTCTCGCGGCCCTGGCCCTGGTAGCCCTCACCTTTGGCACCGTCGCCTGCTCCGAAAACCAGCCCGCCACCGAAGCCACCACCGACACGCCTGCCACTCCGGCCGCCGACTCTACTGCCCTGCCCGCCGAGGGAATGGCCACCGTTTACACCTGCCCCATGCACCCGGAGGTCACCAGCGCCCAGCCCGGCCAGTGCCCCAAGTGCAAAATGGACTTGGTGGCGAAGGAGTAACGCCAACTCACCCGGCATAAAACAGGCCCCGGTTGTCCGGTACGCAGGAGCAGTTCCTGCGCACCGGACAACCGGGGCCTGTTTATAGTACTAACTGCTGTTACGCAAGTTGCTTCCGGTATCTGCGGTGGCAGGTCGTTTTTCGGTGCTCGGTGCTCGTTTTTTGGGGCTGATTTACCTTCAGTAACCAATCAGCCCCGAAAAACGAGCAACGAAAAACGAATGCTTCAACGGCTACTGCGTAACAGCAGGTACTAATGCCGGACGGCGAGCTTCGGAAGCCGGATCAGTGCCCCCCCGGACCCGCGCAGCTGGTGCGGGCAAGAAGGCGGGTAGCTGCTACTGGCCGCGCGCCAGCACCTCCCGCACCGGCGTCCAGCGGATGTCGGGGTAGCGGGCGTTGTCGAGGGGGCCGGCCAGCTTGGCCTGGCCGCTGAGCATGTTGTGCAGGTACTGCATGCCCTGCCAGGGCGGAAATACCTCATCGGGGGCGGGTGCCAGGGCTTTGCTGACTTTGATGAGCGTGCCGAGCAGGCCCAGGCTGCCGGCCCGCAGTAGCCGGAACCGGTGGCCCGTAGCCGCCGTGGCGGCCTCGCGCAGGTCCCGGATGCTGGCTACCTCGCCGGCCACGCGTAGGTAGCGGGGCGTGGTGGCATCGAGAGCGGCGGCGGCCGTGAAATCGGCCGTGTTCACCAGCGTCGTGAAATCCAGGGGCTGATCGGCCGAGCCCCAGTACAGCACCCGGCGCGGCCCCGTCAGCACCACCGGAGCCTGGCCGGTGAGCAGGTCCATGAACATGCCGTTGAGAATGGACGTGGCCTGGATAGGAGCCTGATCGAGGTGGCGCTGAAACTCGCGGCGTAAATCGAAGTTGCGGTTGCTGCCTTCGGGCAGGCGGGAAAAGTCGGCCGAAAAATCGGAGGGGATGAAGCGCGGCACCCCGGCAGCTACGGCCGCCGCCAGCAGCCGCGTCTGGGCGTCCACGATGATGGGGCGCAGCCCGTTCAAAGCCGAAACCACGCAGCCGGCTCCCTGGCAGGCCCGGGTGAGGTCGGCCACGCTGTCGTAATTCACCACCACCACCTCTGCCCCCTGGAGGCGCAACGATTCTGCCTCCGCCCCGGTATTGCTTTGCGCCCGCACCAGAGCCCGCACGGTGGCTCCGCGTCGTCGCAGGTGGTGGGCAATGAGCAGGCCCAGGGCGCCGGTGGCCCCGGCCAGCACAACGCTGGGCACTTGCGCCGCCCGTTGGGCAGTTGGTGGTAAAGTAGGTGTGGTCATGAGTAAAGAAGAAAGGAGCCGCCGCAAAGGAGGCTACACTGTCGAAAAAAAGTCCCCCTGAGTTTTTCCCGTTGGCAGCAGCGCCACGCGTATTCAACGGCCGGCTGCAAGCCGAGTTGCGGGGCACTACCGAAGCCGGGCCGTTGGCGCCTGCACCACCGCCGCAGGCCGGTACGGGCGTTAGTCGCCCGGCGGGTCTCCTGCTCACCCTGATGGGCTTAGGGGTTATGGCGCAGGATTATAAATGAGAGGGTGAATTATTTGTATTATTACTATTGCTTGCGGCCGGTAGGTAAGGAGCCCGGCCGGCCGCCGGCAACAACCCAAGCAAAGCCCCCGCACTATGTACCATATCGTGTACCACAGTCTGGCGATAGGGCAGCCCACTACCGCCGATTTGCGCTACCTGCTCCAGCAGTCGCGCGCCAACAATAACCGCCTCAGTATTACGGGCCTGCTGCTGTACGGCAATGGCAACTACCTCCAGGTGCTGGAGGGAGAAGCTGCCACGATCCGCAAAATGTTCGGCGTTATCGAGTCGGACTCCCGCCACAGAAATGTCATCAAGCTCTCGGACGGCCCGATGCCGCGCCGCACCTTTGCCGGGTGGTCGATGAGGTTTCAGGAGCTGTCAGAGGAGAATTTCACGCGCCTGATGGGCTATCTGAACCCCGACCGGCTTGGCTTGCCCAGCACCCGTGCCCCCGAAGCCGATGAGGCACTGAACGAATTGCTCAGGTCATTCTGCGTCAATGAAGGAATCCAGATGTAACGGCGCTCGACGCGGCCAGCCGGCTTATTTCGCGCCCGCTGACCACCGGCACCCCAGAAGTCAGGAGCGCCCCGCGCCGGGCAGCGGCCGGGCTGCGCCGGCCCGGCCCGGCGGATTGGCGATGCCCGTCAGCGCATTTCAGCGGAGGCTCCTGCAAGGCGGCGGCATTCTGCAAGGGGGAAGATGCGCCCCAGAACAACGAAATCGGCCCGCGCTGCCATCGTCAGGAGATATTTCCTGCCCTATCTGAGGAGCTTGCTGCCCGGTTGTCGAAATAAAGTATACCTTTACACTGTTAAAAGGCAAATCGCCAACGAGTCGCTATCATAATTCAGAGTGTTGAATTAGTAATAGGGTTCCGCTGCTGCTTGCTTCATCATCCATCACCTCCTACAAAGCATCATGCAGACGGGAACCGTAAAATTTTTCAATGAGACCAAAGGGTTTGGTTTCATCAACAACGCCGAAACCGGCGAAGACATCTTCGTACACGTAACCGGTCTCATTGACGAAATCCGCGACAATGACAAGGTAGAATTCGAAGTGGAGCAGGGCCGCAAGGGCCTGAACGCTGTTAAAGTGCGTCGCGCTTAGTACAGCCCGCTTTCGTTAGCTTAAAAAGCACGTTTCCACCCGGAAGCGTGCTTTTTTATTATGCAACAGTTGGCCCGGTAGCTTGGCTGCGGGTCGGAATTCCAAGGCCTTTGCCGTAGCTTGGGCGCATGAAACAAGCTGCTTCCACCGTATTCGTCGTTCGGCCTGCTAGCTTCGGCTTCAATGCCGAAACGGCCGCTTCCAACCATTTCCAACAACTGCCGGGCCACCTGAGCGCCGTGCAGACCGAAGCCCGGGCCGCCGCCGAGTTCGAGGCTCTGGTCGCTACCCTGCGCAACCACCGCGTGCGGGTACTCGTCTTCGACGACACGGCGGCGCCTGCCAAGCCCGATGCCGTGTTCCCTAATAACTGGCTCAGCCTGCACGCCGATGGCCGGGTGGGCCTCTACCCGATGTGCGCGCCCAACCGCCGCCCCGAGCGCCGGCCCGATATTATTGCGGCCCTGGCCCGCGAGTTTCGGGTGGGGGAGGTGCTGGACTGGTCGGGAACCGAAGACGCGGGTCGGTTTCTGGAAGGCACCGGCAGCATCATTTTCGACCATGAAAACCGCCGGGCCTACGCCGGCCTTTCGCCCCGTACCGAACCCGGTTTGCTGGCCGAAGTCTGCGCCCGGCTGGGCTACCGGCCGGTGCCGTTTCGGTCCGTGGATGCCCGGGGCCAGGAAATTTACCACACCAACGTGATGCTCAGCATCGGGCCGGGCTTCGCAGTGGTGTGCCTGGAAAGCATTCCGGACCTCCCCGAGCGCGCCCTTGTTACGGACTCGCTGACCGAAACCGGCCACGAAATCGTGGACATTTCCCTGGCCCAGGTGGCGCGCTTTGCCGGCAACATGCTGGCCCTGCAACCCACCCCCGGCCCCGTGCTGCTGGCCCTCTCGCAAAGCGCCCACGATGCCCTCACCCCGGAGCAGCGGACCCGGCTAAGCCGCCACGCCACGCTGCTGCCCCTCGCCATTCCTACCATCGAAACCATCGGAGGAGGCAGCGTGCGGTGCATGCTGGCAGAAGTGTTCCTGCCGGAAATCTGACGGGCTGTTGGGTGGTATCCTCCTAAACCAGCACGTGATTCCTCGGCCAGCTCGGAATGACGTGCTTTCTAAGTCCTAACTGCTAACCTGTTCCGAGGACGGTTCCACCAGGCCCAGCACGGCGCTGGTGCGCTGCCGGATTTGGGCCACCAGTTCGGGCTCAGCGGCGAGGTGGTGGCCGAAGGAAGGAATCATGGTGCGGAATTTGGCCTGCCACTCGGGCGAGGCGGCCTGTTGCGGGAAGCACTGCTGCACCAGATTCAGCATGATGCTCACGGCCGTGGAAGCCCCGGGCGAAGCGCCCAGCAACGCGGCAATGGATCCGTCGGCGGCCGTTACCACTTCGGTTCCGAATTCGAGCACGCCGCCTTCTTTTTTATCCTTTTTGATGACCTGCACGCGCTGGCCGGCAATGGCCAGCTCCCAATCCTGGGCCTGGGCCTCGGGCATGTATTCGCGCAGGGCCGCCACCCGGTCCTGGGGCGACTGGCGCACCTGCTGGATGAGGTATTTGGTGAGCGAGAGGTTTTTGAGGCCGGCCATAATCATGGGCCGTACGTTGCCCAACTGGATGGAGGCCGGCAAATCGAAGTAGGAGCCGGTTTTGAGGAACTTGGTGCTGAAACCGGCGTAAGGGCCGAACAGCAGCTGTTTTTCGCCGTCGATTACGCGCGTATCGAGGTGGGGGACCGACATGGGCGGTGAGCCGACCGACGCTTTGCCGTACACCTTGGCCTCGTGGCGGGCAATGATGGCGGGGTTGGTGCAGCGCAGCCACTGGCCGCTCACCGGGAAGCCCCCGAACCCCTCGGCCTCCGGAATATCCGATTTTTCGAGCAGCGGCAACGAGCCACCCCCCGCCCCGATGAACACGAACCTGGCCCGCACCTTTAGCTCTTCGCCGGTGTGGCGGTTTTCGGCCTGCACCCCCCAGGTGCCGTCAAACTTGTGGCGCAGCTTTTCCACCTCATGGTGGAAGTGAAACGTGACGCCGGGTTTCTGTTGGAGCAGCGCGAACATGCCCCGGGTCAGGGAGCCGAAATTCACGTCGGTGCCCAGGTCCATGCGGGTGGCGGCCACGGGCTGGGCCGGGTCGCGGCCGTCCATCACCAGCGGAATCCAGTCCTGCAACTCGGTGCGGTCCTCGCTGAACAGCATCCCCTTGAACAGGGCCGACTGGGTGAGGGCCGCGTAGCGCTTACGCAGGAATTCTACGTTCTCGTGGCCCCACACGAAGCTCATGTGCGGGATGTGGTTGATGAAGCGCTGAATTTCCTGCACGTCGTACTGCTCCGTGAGGTAGGCCCAGAACTGCTTACTCTCCTCAAACTGCTCGGCAATTTTGAGCGCCTTGCTGATGTCGATGGAGCCGTCGGGCTTTTCGGGCGTGTAGTTCAGCTCGCAGAAGGCCGAGTGGCCGGTGCCGGCGTTGTTCCAGGCATCGGAGCTTTCGGCGGCGGCCACATCCAGGCGCTCAAAAATGGTAATGCTCAGGGTGGGGTCTAACTCCTTGAGCATGAGGCCCAGGGTGGCACTCATGATGCCGGCCCCGATCAGGACTACGTCGGTGGTGAGGGGAGAAGGTAGGCTGGTGGTGCTCATAGGGCAAGTCGGAATAGGATGTAGGAAGTACGGCCGCAAGGGGAAAAGGTAACGGCCGGCCCTCACTTTGCCGCTGCTTCCGCGCCGAAATCCAACGCTCACCGGCCCAACGAAACGCGCGCCGCCGCTCCCGGCGCACACCCGGAGTAACGGCGCGCCCCAATCAGCACGGCCTGTAAGGGCAGTGGGCTAGGCGGCCTGGCTTTCCGCCACCATGGGTAGCTGCGCGGGCAGCGGAGCAAGCAGCGGAGTAGGCACTTGCTGAGCGGCGGGCTGAAGCGGGGTTTGCCGGGCATGCCACTCGTGGTCGAGCATGCTCATCTCGATGAGGCTCCAGTATTCGTTCTCGTAGCGCAGAATGTCGCGGGAAAGCCCTTCCTGGTGCATACCGGCTTTCTGGTAGCAGCCAATGGCAGCGTGGTTGAAGTCGTACACGCCCAAATCAATGCGGTGCAGGCCCAGGTCTTCGAAGCCGATGCGCAGCAGGGCCTTCATCATGCCCTGGCAGATGCCCCGGCGGCGGGCCGTGTTGTGGCCCACCAGCACCCGGCTGATGCGGGCCGCGCTGTTTTTGCGGCTGATGCCACCCAGGGAAATGTGGCCTACTACCTCGCCGGTGTTGCTCTCAATGGCCTTGTAAATCAGGGCGTCGGAGGTAAGCGGGTCGTTGGTATCTTCCAGGTACCAGGCCAGCTTCTCCTCGGTGAGCGGGAAGCTGAACAGCGCGCCCGACCAGTTCATGAGCAGGCGGGAATCGGTAATCCAGGAAATGAGTTGCGGAAAATCGGCGGGGGTGAAGTATTCGAGGCGAATCATGCGGCAAATGGCAGTTTCCGGCGGCACGGCCGGACTTGGCAAAGGTAAGGCCGCCGAGGGCAGTTTGACGCTGACCCGCCCGCCCGCCGGCCGGATTTTATTTGCCCCGGCGCGGCAGTGCTACGCTAGCCAACCGCCCCAATCGGTGCCGGCGAAAAGGGCTGGTCGGTGGGCTCGGTGAGGGCGCGGGTTTTGGGCAGGCTTTCGGGGTGGTGCTGCTGAATGAAAGCCACCAGCTGCTCGCGGATGTCGCAGCGCAGATCGAAGGCGTCGCCGGAGTTGCGGGCGCTCATCAGGCAGCGCAGCTCCAGGGTGCGCTCCTTGGAATCCGTGACCTGGAGCACGCACACGCGCTGGTCCCAGAGCGGGTGTTGGGCCACCAGGCGCTGCAATTCGGCCCGCACGGCCTCCACCGGAATCGAGTAATCGGTGTACAGAAACACGGTGCCCAGCAGGTGGGCCGTGCTGCGGGTCCAGTTCTGGAAGGGCTTCTCGATGAAGTAGTTGAGCGGCAGCACCAGCCGCCGCTCGTCCCAGATGCAGAGCACCACGTAGGTGAACGTGATTTCCTCGACCCGGCCCCACTCGCCCTCCACTACCAGCACATCGTCGAGGCGGATGGGTTGGGTGAAGGCAATCTGAAAGCCGGCCAGCAGGTTGCCGATGGATTTCTGGGCCGCGAAACCGATGATGACGCTGGCAATGCCGGCCGACGTGAGCAGGCCCGTCCCGATTTTGCGCACCGTGGCGAAGCTCATCAGCACCAGGGCCACGGCCACGAAGATGATAAGCGAGACTACCAGTTTTTTTACGAATTGCAGCTGGGTGAAGAGCTTGCGTACCCGCAGGTTGTCCCCGTTGTCGGTGGCGTGGGCGATGCGGTAGTGCTGCTGGACCAGGTCCTGGATTACGTCCACGGTTTTCACCAGGCCCCAGGCGAAGGTGGTGAGCAGGGCCGTTTCGACGAGGCGGCGGGCTACTTCCAGAGTGCGGGCCGTGAGTGGGGTGAGGGGCAGCAGGAAGGAGAGCACCAGCACCGGAAAAAACCAGGCGCTGGGCTGGCGCAGGTGGCGCAACACGGAACTGGCCAGCAACGGGGCCGGCTCGCGGCGCACGTAGGCCGTGAGCAGGCCAAACACCGCCAGCTTCAGCAACCAGCCCGCTACCACACTGCCCGCCACGATGGCAACAGTGGAAAGCACCTGCGGAAGTTGCGCGGGCACGAAGTCGGGAAAGGCAATGGACATGCGGCAGCAGCGTAGTAAATGAAAAAAAGCCCGGGGCAAGCGGAGTTAACTACCCGCAAGAACCGGCAAAAATTATCGGCCGCCGCCAACGGGTAGTGGGGAAGCAGCAAATTTTCCGCAACTTCCCCGGAGCAGATTGCCCCCTGAGCGCTGGCAGACCGCCTGGCCACCGCCGCCGCATCCCCGGTTCGTCAATCGCCCGGTCATGCATCATATCGTATACCTGAGTACAGTTGTTGGATAGTTGAATAGTTGAATGAGGCCATGTTGCAAGAGCTGCTGTTGCCGTGGCGTCTGCGCAATGAGCAATGCGCCATTACGGGCGTGCTGCTCTACAGCGAAGGCCCCATTTTGCAGGTGCTGGAAGGCGAGCAGCAAGCCGTGGAAAGCCTTTGCGCGCATATTGAGCACGATTATCGGCACACGGCCGTTGTCAAGCTGGCCGACGGCCCCTCCGCCCACCGCGAATTCCCCGATTGGTCGATGGGCTTTGTGGTGGCCAACGCCGAGGCGTTTGCCCGGCTGGCGGGCTACTGCAACCCGGCCCACGCCGATTTCCCGGCCGCCCGCAGCCGTCACCTGAGCCCGGCCGTGCTGGCCCTGCTCCGCGAGTTTGCCCAAACCCGCGAAATGCCCTTCCAGGAGTTGTCGGTTATACACGGCTCCCTTTGTTTCCCCGCTCCGCATGCCCGACTACCCCGCCAACTACGCCGAGTTGAACCGCCGCCTCTGGAATGCCAAAACGGCGTACCACGTGCAGTCGGCGTTCTACGATGTGTCCGGGTTCGTGGCCGGTAAAACCTCGTTGAACGACATCGAGCTGACTCTGCTGGGCGACGTGAGCGGGCAGCGGGTACTGCACCTGCAATGTCATTTCGGACAGGATACGCTGGCCCTGGCCCGCCTCGGGGCCCACGCAACGGGCGTGGACCTGGCCGATGAAGCCATTGCCCACGCCCGCCGCCTCAACGAGCAGCTGGGCCTCGGGGCCGAGTTTATCTGCGCCGACGTGTACGACCTGCCTGCCTTACTGCACCAGTCGTTCGATGTGGTATTCACCACCTACGGCGTGCTGGGCTGGCTGCCCGATCTGGACCGGTGGGCGGCCGTAGTGGCCCGGTTCCTGCGCCCGGGCGGCCGGCTGGTGCTGGTGGAGTTCCACCCATTCGTGTGGATGTTCGATAATGGGCTGAACCGTATTGAGTACGCCTACTTCAACCGCGAAACCATCGTGGAGCAGGAAACCGGCACCTACACCGACCGGAACGCGCCGTTGCAGGAAACGTCGGTTTGCTGGAACCACAGTCTGAGCGAGGTGTTGGGGGCGTTGCTGCGGCTGGGCCTGGCAATAGAGCACTTCGACGAGTACGACTACTCGCCCTACAACTGCTTCGCGGGGCTGGTGGCGGTGGGGGAGCGGCGCTACCAGTTCGCCCACCTGCCCGGCAAGCTGCCGCTGGTGTACTCCCTGGTGGCCCGCCAGCCTGGCTAGGGCACCTGCGCCGCCGTAATGAACCGCGCCCCCCGCTGCGCCAGGTCGTGGCGGGCCTGCTGGTAGCCTTCGGCGGAAATAGCGCGGGTGGCATCTTCCACGAAGAAGACCCCGAAGCCCTTCCCGAGAGCATCCTTGGCGGAGAAATACACGCAGTAATCGGCCGCGAGGCCCGCCAGGTATACCCGCCTCACGCCCCGGCCACGCAGGTAATCGGCCAGGCCGGTGCTTTTGCGGTGGCCGTTGTCGAAGAAGGCGCTGTAGGAGTCGATGGCCGGGTCGGTACCCTTGCGGAAGATGGCCTCCAGGCGGTGCTGGCTGAGGGCCGGGTGCAGTTCGGCTCCGGTGCTGCCCTGCACGCAGTGGTCGGGCCAGAGGGTTTGGGGCAGGCCGTGCAGCTCGCCCTGCTCGAAGGGCCGGCATCCCGGGTGCTGGCTGGCAAAGCTGCCGTGGCCGGCCGGGTGCCAGTCCTGGGTGGCCACCACCAGCTCGAACTGCGGTTGCAGCCGGTTAACCAAGGGCAGAATGGCGTCGCCCTCGGGTACGGCCAGGGTCCCGCCGGGCATGAAATCGTTCTGAATGTCGATCAGCAAAAGAGCGTTCATCGGTAGGGGGTAGGAGGAAAGTGCGAATTCGGGATGAATTCCTCAGAATGGGACGGTTTGCGGCTCAAAACAGAACGAAAGCGCGCTGTTTCTGAGGGGGTGAGTTGCGTAAGTTCTACCAACGCTTTTGTCAACAGGAGCCAGCACAAACTATACGCAGATGCTACACCACCTCATTTACCAGAGTACGGCCCTGATAGTTTTCTCCGAAGGGCAGCTGGGGCAGCTCATGCACCACACCCGCCAGCGCAACCAGGCGGCCGGTATTACGGGGATGCTCTGGTACGATGGCCGCCGCTTCCTGCAAGTTATGGAAGGCCCGGCCCCCATTCTGGACTGTCTGTTCGCCCGCATCCGGACCGACTGCCGCCATGCCCGCCTGCAAGTGCTGGCCAACGGCCCCATCAGGCACCGGCAGTTCGATACCTGGCTGACGGCCATCGTCAACGGCCCGGCCCAGCCTTCGGCGAATGGCTGCCCGGACCCCGGTTCGTCGTTGCCGGCCGTCGGGGACGAGGAGCTGCGGCTGTTGCTGAACGATTTCCAGCGCACTGCCCTCAGCACTGCGGCTCACCTGAGCTAGCGGCCCCGGCCGGCTTCTTCGGCTCCTGAATGCCCGTGGAGGCCAATTCCTGCCTACCTTGCAGCTGGGCGGCCCTGGCGCCGGCATCCCTTACTGATTCAGGTAGAGTAGCAATGAGAAGTCGTGTTGTGGCAGCTGTGAGTGTAGGAGTCGGCTTGTGGCTGATACCTGAATCGGCCTGGACCCAGGCCCTGGCTACCCAGGCCATTGCCGGTACTCAGGTGTGGCTGGTGCCGCCGGCTGGCTTCGGGGCTGCGGCCGGCTTCACGGGGGTGCGCCACGGCGGAGCCGCCTTGCAGGTGCTGGATCTGAAGGGCAGCAACTACTTCCGGCAGGCGGCGGGTTTCAGTCCGGCCCGGTTTGAGGCCAAAGGCGGCAAGGTGATGGAGTACCGGCAGCTAACGGCCGGCGACTACCCGGCCCGGCTGGTGCGCGTGCGCCTCACGCCCACCCAGGAATCGGCCCAGCTGCTGTTCGGCGACTCCACGTTTGCCGTGCTGCTCGATGCCCGCTACCCCGCCGCCGACACGGCCACCGGCAGCGCGCTGCGGCGCAGCCTGCTGTCGGCCACCTACCAGAAGCCTGACCGGGCCGCAAGCCCCCTGCTGGGCAACACCGTGTTCGTGCTGGAAGAGCAGAAGTCGGCCTTCGCGCTGGCCCGCGCCAGCCAGGGACAGTACACGTACACGCTGGGCGGCCAGCAAAAGCCCGATTACGGCACGGAGCCGCTGGTTACGGTGACTACCTGCGCCTACAACCCCTCGGTTACGGCCGCCGACATCAGCCGCCAGGCCCTGAGCCGCCAGAGCGGCCTGACGGGGTATACGGCCCGCAAAATGACCTCGGGCAAAGTCAACGACCTGGTGACTTACGAAACCGAAGGCTTCGCGCAGTGGCAGGGGCGGCGGGTGCTGGTGTACCAGCAGGTAACGGTTATCGGGAGCACGGCGGTGGTGCTGCACGGCCTGGCTCACCAGGACTTCGACAGTGCCCCAGCTCAGTTCCAGTGCCTGACCCATACCATCAGGCCCCGGTAGGCGGCCGGCGCAGCCTTACTTCCCCGCAAACGCAAACTGGTCCAGCGCCTCCCAGGGGCCGCCCCGGTAGGCCCACAGCCCCAGCCCCACGCCCGTTGCCAGGCCGGGCTGAAAGGTAAGGGCCAGCTGCGCGTGCAGCTCCCGGGCCACGGCGGGCAGCACTTTGTTCTGCACCGTTACGTGGGGCCGCAGCGGCTGCCGGTCCTGGGGCGTGAGCCAGTTTGCCCAGGTGGTTTGCAGGTGGCGGTGCAGCTGCTGGAGTGCGGCATTTTCGAGCGAATAGGCCACGCCCTGGCCCAGAAACCGCAGGCCCGTTACCTGCACGGGAAGCGGGGCAGTGGTTGCGGCCAGATTCCGGAGTTCGGCTGCCACGGCCGCGTACCCGGAGCCGGGCAAGTGGTGAAACAGCGTAACGTGGGCCTGAAGGTAGTTGCGCGCCGCCGGAAAGTGCGCCTGCCGCAGGGCGTTGAAGCGGTGCTGGGTGGCTTCATCGAGCAGCAGCGTAACAATCAGCGGGGCATCAGGGAGAACGGACACAAGCAGCAACTGGGAAAACGGAAAAATACAGCGGACCCTTCGGGGCTCAGAATGGCAGTCGTTCTACCAACTGGTTCCAACCACTGAAGGGTCCGCTGGTGTAGTCGGCCGGGGTTGTTACTGGCCCACTACCACTAAGCGGGAAGTAAAGCTGGTGCCTGCCTGCTGTACCCGCAGCAGGTATACGCCGCCGGGCAGGCCGGCCGTGCGCAGGCTGGCGTGGGTGGAGCCGCCGGGCGTTTGCAGGTGGCGCACTACCCGGCCCTGGGCCGTGAGCAGGTCCAGAGTCGCCGCTTGCTCACTATTGGCCAGTATCACCTCAACCTTATCGCGGGCGGGGTTGGGGTACACTACCAGCGTGGTGGCCTGGGCCAGAGTCTGCACCGAGGAGTAGGCTACTTTGCCATCCCGGTCGTGCATGGCCAGGCGGTAGTAGGCCAGGCCGGCCAGGGGGCGGGCGTCGGTGGCGGTGTACTGCTGACCGTGGGGCTGGTTGCCAGCGGCCACCCGGGCTACCGGCTGCCAGCTGCGGCCGGTGGCGCTGCGCTCCACCTCAAAATAGGCCGCCTCCTGCTCGCTGGCGGTGGCCCAGCTCAGGCGCACGGCTGGGCCGCTCAGCTTCACCTCAAACCGCACCAGGGTCACGGGCAGGGGCAGGGCGTCGGGAAAACTCACCGCGTCGCCCCGGTTGCAGCCCAGGGCCGAGCCGAAGGTCTGGCCGGTCCAGTTGCCGGTCAGGCGGTCAATCTTGTAAATCGTGCCGTCCTGCGCGTTCACGGCGTACACGCCCCCAAAGCGGTCCGTAAACATCGAGCCGATGTCCTGGGTGGCCGGAATGGGCGTGGTGGGCGTAGTCGTGACGGCCACCGGGCTGCTGCGGATACCGCTGATGGCAATGAACTTGTCATCCTGCCCGGCGTAGCTCAGCAGCTGATCGGAGCCCGGATCGAACACCCAGTCCTGGATGCCGCCTTCCGGGGCCGGGCCATTGAAGCCGCTACTGATGTACGCCTGGGTCTGGAGGGCGAACTGCGCGATGAGGGCCGCCGTGGCCGGGTCACTCACGTCGAGCAGCCGCCAGGTGGGCGCGGCGCTGGTGAAAGGATTCAGCTGCACCTGCCCCACGTAGAAGCGGAAATCCGAAATAAGACCGGTAAAAAGACTGTAGTTGAATGATACCCCCCCCACGAAGTAGCTCGACGTATTATCCCCGTCGCCAATAAAATTGAGGGTTTGCCGGTACTGAACGATGCCAAAGCCTCCTCCCGGGGAGGCCGGCGGCGGCAGCACCTGCCCCAGGTTGGTGGCCTGGGCGCTCGTCAGGCTCACGCGGTAGAGGTTGGGGGGTGTGTTGAAGTTGGCCAGCGTAACGGGCTGCACCACGCTGAGGGCGTACAGGTTGTCCCGGTCCTGGGCGTCGTTGCCCAGCGCATTGAGCACCGGCCGGGCGCTCCCGTCGCGAATGGTGTCAATCAGCGTCAGGGATCCATCGGTATTGATAATTTCCAGCACCGATGGGTTATTGGCGCTACCCGGGCACTCGGAGCGCACGGCAAAACTATTGGTCGGGAACTGGGCCCGCACCTGGGGGGCAATTCCCAGTAAAAGGCAGATAAGGAAAAAGTTTTTCATTTTGAGAAAGGAAGGAGCGCGGTAAATAGGGCGCTAATGACTTTATAGTTACCTTTTTATCGGTAGAGTAACGTGCGCACCGTAGGTCTGTTAACTCCTCTTTCCCGAATTTAGATGCATTTTGATCAGTGTATTTTTATTAGGTTATATAGCTGAAAAACAATAAGTAGCCGTCATTCCTTGGCTTGCACGCGCCCCGTAGTGCCGGTAATCCGGAGGGTTCTGGGCATCTTTGGTACATGTCCTATACCCTGCTCCTGCGCAACTGCGGCCAGCTCCTGACGCTGGCCCCCACCTCCGCCACCGGCCCCCTGGCTGGCCCCGACCAGGCCGACTGGCCCATCATTACCGATGGCTACGTCGCCTGCGTCCACGACCGGATTGTGGCCCTGGGGCCGATGGCGGAGCTGGACGAAGCCCAGGTAACGGCCGCTACCCGCGTCGTGCATGCCGCCGGGCGGGTGGTGTTGCCGGGGCTGGTGGAGTGCCATACCCACCTGGTGTTCGGCGGCAACCGGGCGGCGGAGTTTCAGCGCAAGCTCCGGGGCGAGTCCTACCTGGATATTCTGGCCGGCGGCGGCGGCATCCTCAGTACCGTGCGCGCCACCCGGGCCGCCCCCGACGCGGAGCTGCTGGCCGCCGCCCTGCGCCACCTGGCCGGGTTTCGCCGCTACGGCATCACCACGCTCGAAGCCAAGAGCGGCTACGGCCTGGATGCCGAAACGGAGCTGCGCCTGCTGCGCGTGGCCCGCGAAGCGGGCCGCCGCCAGCCCATCCGGGTGGTTTCCACCTTCCTGGGAGCCCACGTGCCCGGCCCCGAGTACCCGGGCCGCCCCGCCGACTACCTGACTATGCTGGCGCGCGACGTGCTGCCCCAGCTCGATCCGGCCGAAGTACCGTTCGTGGATATTTTCTGCGAAGAAGGCGCGTTCAGCGTGGCCCAGGCACGGGACTACCTCACGCGGGCCCGGGAGCTGGGCTTTGGCCTGAAAATCCATGCCGAGCAGCTCCACGAGCTGGGCGGCTGCGAAATGGCCGCCGCGCTGGGGGCCATCAGCATCGATCACGCCGACTACCTGTCGGCGGCCGGGGCTGCCCGCATTGCCCGGGCTACGGGGGGGCGCACGGTGGCGGTGCTGCTGCCGCTGGTGCCGCTGTTTCTGCGCCAGGAGCGCTACGCGCCGGGCCGCAAATTCATCGACGCGGGCCTGCCGGTGGCGCTGAGTACCGATTTCAACCCCGGTTCCTGCCCCAGCAAAAATCTGTGGCTGGCCCTGAGCATGGCCTGCCTGAAAATGGGCCTCACGCCCCGCGAGGCTCTGGCCGCCGTCACCATCAACGCCGCCTGGGCCATCGGGCAGCAGCAGCAGTGCGGCTCGCTGGAACCCGGCAAGCGCGCCGACCTACTGGTGCTGGACGTGGCTACGGCGGAGGAAATCCCCTACTGGCTGGGCGAAAACCCGGTCCGCCACGTCATCATCGGCGGCGAGTTGATGGCGGATGATAACGGCTGGGAAAACGCATAAAAGAGCCCGGCCGCCGTGTTGGCAACCGGGCTCCGGGGGAATGTCTCTTGACCTGCGTTTGCGCTCAGATCATAACGTGTTCAGGGCCGTGAGCAGGGCAGCGGCGGTGGTTTCCTGGAGCACGGGCGCGAAAGGTGTGCCGGCCTGCACCGTGCCATCCTGCCGACCGTAGTAAAGCGTATCGTTTGCCGTGCGGATGACCACAATGCTCACGCGGGCTCCCTGGGGCACGTTGGGGGCCTGGAACGCATTGGGGGCGGTGAAATCGCAGACCGAAAGCGTGCCGTTAAAGTCCCGGAAGATGGCAAAGACCATGGTGTTCAGGAGGCTCACATTGGTAGCGGGCACATTTACCACAAGGGGCAGCGGGTTGGGCGTGTTGTAGAACCGGTCGCAGTTGAACCAGCCAATGCCGTTGTTGTAGAGCACGCTGCTGACGGTGATGGTATTGCCCGTGGCAGTGGGCGTGAGGGTGGAGCCCGGATCAATGTTCAGGTTCCAGTTGAAGCAGTTGTTGGGGACCATGCCCGACGGAGCCACAAACAGGCGCATGGAGTCACGGCTGGTCAGGTTAGGTGGGTTCTGGGTCTGGAGTTGAATGACGGCCCCAGGAGCCATGCGCACGGTGGAGTCCTGATCGAGGGCGCGCAGGAACACTTCCCCCGCCGACTCCAGCAGTGCGCCGTTGGAAACGGTGGGCATATTGCTGAGCACCATATCGGTCCGGCTATAAATTTCGCGTAGCGTGAGCTGGATCGGGACCGTCAGGGGCTGGCTGTTGCGCACGAAGGCGTTGCCCGGAATCGTGACGATGGTGCCTTTCGCGCCGGTGAACACATTAGTTTGGCCGGGCGTGTAGGTAAACGTCTGGCGGGCGGCCCCGAGCTGGGTTTGCAGCTCGCGGATGGTGGCCGGCACCGGCAGCTGGGGGCCGGGCGTGGTGCCGTCCTCACAGAAAACGGTGCCGGCATCGAATCGGCAGGCGGATAGCAGCGGCAGCAGCAGCAGGGCGGCAGACAGAAGACGTTTCATAAGGCAGTGGGGGCTAGCGGAGGATAGTTGAATGAGGGATTAGTGGTGCGGGTCGAGGTCCCAGCTGTAGCCGACCTGCACGCCCCCGCTCCAGGGCCGGCGCGGGGTGCCGGGTGGTTGGGTAAGGGAGTTGAGGAAAAGCTGGCCCTGGGGGCGGATGGTGAGCCACTGGCCCGGCGCAAACTGGTAGTTGGCAAATGCCCCAACGGTCAGGGCCAGGTTCAGGCGCTGGAAGGTGGAATCAGCGCTACCGGGAATCCAGCGCCGCTGGCCGCAGTTGCAGGCCGAGCCCTCGGTGGTGCGCGCGCCGGTGAGCAGGGCCGCCGTACCGCCGCCCAGCACGCCGTAGCGCCAGCGGTGGTTGCCCCCCAGCGTAAGCTGGGCCTGCACCGGGAGGGTCACGAAGTTGTACACGTCGCGGAAATCAATCTGCCGGGTCTGGTCCGAAGCGGTTTTTTTGAGCGTGTAGCGCAGCGAGTTGGCGTACTGCGCGAAGCCCAGGCCCCCGGCCACCGTCAGCTGGCGCGAGAAGGCATAGGCGCCCAGCAGTTGCCCGCTGCCGCTTACGGTCGGCCGTTCCAGGCCTTCGAGTTGGGTGGGTGAGCCGCCCAGCAGCCGGTAGGTCAGGCCCGGGCCGCCGGTGAGCTGCACGCTCCAGTCGCGCAGGCGCAGCTCCTGGCGGGTGGGGCGCTTGGTGCGGGGCTGGCGCTGGCGGTTCACCTCGGCGGGCGCGGCTGCCAGTGGTGGCGGCGTCAGCAACGGGCGCAGGGCCAGCGCTTCGTTCGTGAGCGAGGTCGCTGGTTCAGGTTGGGCAGGTTGGGTGGCCTGGTCCGTCCTCCGGTGCCGGCGGCTGGCGAAGCGGCTACCGGCGCGGGCTTCCGGGTCGCCCTGGCCCGTGCGCCGCCGGGACTGGCTGCCGTTCCGGTTGCCGGCCACCACCAGGCGGCGGGCCGCCGCCAAAGCAGCCGTCCGCCGTTCTTCCGCCGTCCGTGGTCGCCGGTTCCGGCGGTTCGCCGCGCCTGGGCTCAGGGCCGATTGATCAGCTGCTGAAGCCTCCCGGTTGGCCAAGGTACGGGTGCGGCGGCGGTTGGGCACTACGCCGAACCGGCCGCTGGGTCGCGTAGTTGGTTGGCGGAAACTCTGGCCGGCCGCCGGCAAAGATGCCCCGGACTCAGTGGCGGCAGCGTTGGACGCAGCAGCGCTGTTCGTGGATGCATCAGAATCGGGGCTGGCAGCCGTAGCCCGCGTGGTGTTGCTGTTGCTGGGCCGACCAGCCCGGGCCGTAAGCGCATCCGGCTGCGGCTGCGGGCCGTGGTGCGCGGCAACGGTGGCAGCAGGGGCAGTGGTGGCAGTTGCGGCTTGCGTGGGCGCGGCGCGTTCAGTCCGGCCGCCCCGGAAGAAGGGCCGCCAGTAGGAGGTCGTGGCCGTGATGCCAATCAGCAGCAGCGCCAGCAGCAGCACCGGGGCCAGCCGCCGCCAGCGGGGCGGCGGCGGCGGCACTTGCTGCTGAATGCCCGCCCACACCGATTCGGGCGGCGGGCTGCCATAGTTCTCCAGCTTGCGGCGCAGGTCCTGGTAGAAGGGGTCGGAGTCGTTCTCAGTCATGACAATGGGAGATGTGGGCCTGCTGGTGCAGGCGTCCTTCGAGCAGGCGCCGGGCCCGGGAAAGTTGCGACTTGCTGGTGCCTTCCGAGATACCCAGCAGCTCCCCGATTTCGGCGTGCGAGTAGCCCTCAATGGCGTACAGGTTCAGCACGGTGCGGTAGCCCGGGGGTAGGGCGTTGAGCTGGCGGATCAGGTCTTCGGCCGAAAGCTGGTCGAAGGGCGTGCCGCCGGGTGCGGGCACGTCGTGGGCCTGGTCGGCATCCAGGTGAAGGCCGCGCTGCTGGTGCTGGTGCCAGAGGTTGAGGGAGGTGGTAACGGCAATGCGCCGGGCCCAGGCCTCAAACGGCCCCTGGTGGCGGAACTGGTCGAGGCGGGTAAAAATCTTGACGAACGTGAGCTGCAAGGCATCTTCGGCTTCCTCCCGCGAGGGGCAATAGCGCAGGCACACGCCCATGAGTTGGGAGCCCAGCCGCTCGTACAAGCCCCGCTGGGCCGCCGGCCGGCCACGCCGGCAGCCCTCTAGCAGGGTATCAATCGATTCGGTCATAGGCGGGCAGGAATAAGCTCATAAACATGTCGTACGCTAGCGTTCTGCCCCCATGACCGGGCGGGGTTGCTCCGGGGTTGCGTGGGAGGTAAAGTATTTTTCGGGCGCTGATGACCTGCTGTTACGCAGGTCGCTTCCGGTAGCTGCGGTGGCAGGTCGTTGCTCGTTTTTCGTTGCTCGTTTTTCGTTTTTCGGGGCTGATTCACTTTCAGGAACCAATCAGCCCCGAAAAACGAAAAACGAGCAACGAAAAACGAATGCTGCAACGGCTACTGCGTAACAGCAGTGATTAAAAAGCCCGCCCGGCGCGCAATAGCCCCCGAAACCGTAGCTTCGCCCGGTGGCTGCCCGGCCGCGTTTTTCTTCCCGCTTCTTCGCCTTCCGCTATGCTGCTGCCCCTCTACCAGATCGACGCCTTCACCGACCGGCCCTTCGCCGGCAACCCCGCCGCCGTGTGCCCCCTCACCGAGTGGCTGCCCGAGGCCACCATGCAGGCCATTGCGGCCGAGAACAACCTGGCCGAAACCGCCTTCTTTGTGCCCAGAGCCGGGAGCGAAGGGGAGTATGAAATCCGCTGGTTTACGCCGGCCGTGGAAGTGGAGCTGTGCGGCCATGCCACCCTGGCCTCGGCCCATGTGCTCTACCGCCACCTCAACTTTCAGGGCGCGCAAATCGTGTTTCACTCCAAAAGCGGCCCCCTGCGCGTGAGCAGGGGCGAAGGCGGGATGCTCACCCTCGACTTCCCGGCCCGGCCACCCCACCCCATCCAGCAGCACCCCACCGGCCTGCTCGACGGGCTGCGGGCTACGCCCCTGCACCTGCTGGCCGGCCCCGATCTGGTCTGCGTGTTCAAGTCCGAAGCCGAAGTACGCGCCCTGCACCCCAACCAAAGCCGGCTGGCCGAGGTCGAATACCGGGGCATTATTGCCACTGCCCCCGGCTCCGACGGGGTGGATTTCGTCTCGCGCTTCTTCGGCCCCCGGGTGGGCGTGCCCGAAGACCCGGTAACCGGCTCGGCCCACACTACGCTGGTGCCTTACTGGGCCGCGCGCCTGGGCAAAACCCATCTGCACGCCCGCCAGGTATCGGCCCGGGGCGGCGACCTGTGGTGCGAGCTGCGCCAGGACCGCGTGCTGATGAGCGGCCACGCCGTCACCTACCTCAAGGGCGAAATCGAGCTGGGCCAGCGCGCATGACGGCGGCGGCGGCGGGGCTGCACTACCTGCTGGCGGCGGTCTGGCTCGGGAACGGGCTGCTGTGCAAGGTGCTGCACCTGGTGCCCCGCCACGAAGCCATTGTGGCGCGCATTCTGGGTCCGCAGTACGCCGCCCCCCTCACCCGGCTCATCGGCCTGGCCGAAATCGGAATGGCGCTCTGGGTGCTGAGCGGGCGGTGGGTGCGGCTGAGCGCGGCGGCCCAGGTAGGGCTGGTGCTGCTGATGAACGCCCTGGAGTTCTGGCTGGCCCCCGACCTGCTGCTCTGGGGCCGGCTGAACCTGGTTTTCGCGGCCCTGTTTGCGCTGCTGGTGTATTACTACGGCTTCAGGTTAACTGCTCCGCAACCAGCGGCCCAGTGAGGGTGGTCGTCGCCTAACCGAGCTAGCTGGTTGTTCCTGAATGATATCCCGCGTGTCGCTTACCCATCATCCTTTCGGCGTGGAGGCCCTGCTGAGCCGGACCACCGTGCTCACCTACGCCGCGCCCGCCGCCGAGCTGCGCTGCCTGCTGCCCGAGTGCCTGACCCTGGACACCCTCGACGACCAGTGGGGCTTCGTGGCGGTGGCCCTGGTGCAAACCCGGCAGCTGCGGCCCCAAGGCCTGCCCGCCTGGCTGGGCCAGGATTTCTTCCTGATTGGCTACCGGGTATTCGTGCGCTATACCACGGCCGCCGGCAAGCGCCTGCGCGGGCTCTACATTCTGCAATCGGCCACCGATAAGCGCCGGATGCAGTGGCTGGGCAACCTGTTCACCGGCTACCACTACCGCACCATTGACATCCGGCACGCCGCTACCGAAACCAGCCTGGAGTTTCATTCGGAGCGGGCGGGACTGCACATTGCGGTGGCAACCGTAGCAGCGGCGGCGGGCGAGCCGGGGCTGCCGGCCGGGTCGCCGTTCGGGAGCTGGCAGCAGGCCCGGCGGTTTGCGGGGCCGCTGCCCTTCACCTTTTCCTACCAGCCCGCGCGGCGCGAGGTGGTGATAGTGGAAGGCGAGCGGGAGCAGTGGCGGCCCCGGCCGGTGCGGGTGCAGGCGGCGGTAGTGCCTTTTATTGAGAGTTTGGGCCTGAGCGACGTGCGGCTGGCCAGTGCCTTTACCATGACCGATATTCCGTACCGCTGGAAAAAAGGCCGCACCGAGCGGTGGCAGCCATGAGAAGGGCGGGGGAGGGCGTCGGAAACATCATCCGCTTCAACTGGCACTTCTACGCCGGGGCCGCCGGGGTGGCGCTGGCGCTAACGGCCGGCCTGGTCCTGCGGGCCGACAGCGCCGCGTGGCGGCTGGGGTTGGGGCTGGCGCTGGCGGCGGTGCTGGTGCCCACGGTGGTTTCGCTGCTGGTATCCTGGTACGTGTACGATTTGGCCGGGCTGTATTCCTTTGAGTGGCTGGACACGGGGGATGCCCCCCCCCGGCAGCTGGTCAACATCCACGCCGGCTTCGACGAGAGCAGCGCCCGGCTGTGTCAGCGGTTCCCGGCCGCCCAGCTGCGGGTTCTGGATTTCTACGACCCCACCGAACACACCGAAGTATCCATCCGCCGGGCCCGGGCCGCCTGCCCGCCCTACCCGGGCACCGAAGCGGTGCGCCCCCCCGCGCTGCCCCTGCCCGCTGCCGCCACCAATCTGGTGGTGGTGCTGCTGGCCGCCCACGAAATCCGCCGGCCGGCCCAGCGGGTGGCGTTTCTGCGGGAACTCGGGCGGGTGCTGGCCCCGGGCGGCCGCGCCGTGGTGGTGGAACACCTGCGCGACCCGGTCAACTTTCTGGCCTACACCATCGGGTTTCTGCACTTCTATTCCCGCGCCACCTGGCTGTCGGCCTTTCACCAGGCGGGGCTGAGGCTGCGTACGGAACAGAAAATAACTCCCTTCATTTCGGTTTTTGTGCTGGAAAATGAGTCGGCGATGATGAAATAGCTGGCGGGTTTTACAATTTGCTTAACACTGACCCTCAGTCAAGCAGCGGTGTTAAGCAGCAATTCAGTACTTATCCGGGCCAAGGGCCGGCTGTTTTTTTACCTCCGGAATGGAAACGCAACTCAACCTTATCGGCGGCCTGCTCACGGGGCTTGCGCTGCTGCACGCCGGGTTCCCGCGCTACTTCAACTGGGCGGCCGAATTTGCGCCGCTGAGCCTGATTAACCGCCAGATGATGTACGTGCACACCCTGTTCATTGCCCTGCTCGTGCTGCTCATGGGCCTGCTGTGCCTGGGCTATGCCCCCGATCTGGTGCACACGCCCCTGGGCCGGGTCGTGTGCCTGGGCCTGGGCGTTTTCTGGCTGTTGCGGCTGCTGGTGCAGTTTTTCGGCTACTCGGCAACTCTGTGGCGGGGCAAGCGTTTCGAGACGACCGTTCACGTAGTGTTTTCGCTGTTCTGGGCTTACCTAACGGTGGTTTTTCTGGCGGTTTATTGGTCGGGGCGGGCTTAGCACGAAGGACGTCGTGGACCCGCCGGCCGAAACCGGTGCTTTTTGTCAATCTTGCCCCGCGCTTTCACCTCGTCAGCTCCCTGCTTATGTTCTTTATCCGCCTATCCTCCGCGCTGCTGCTCGGCCTCAGCCTGAGCGCGCTGCCCATTTACGCCCAGCAAACCGATACTCCCGCGCAGCTCGTGAAGCAGGGCGTAGCCCTCTACGACCAGGGTAAATACGACGAGGCCGTGCTCCGCTACAAACAGGCCCTCAAGCAGGACCCGGCCCACCACACGGCCCGCTACGAGCTGGCCATGACCTATAATGCCCTGGGCCGGAATGAGGAAGCCGTGGACCTGTGCCGCAAACTGGCCAAGGACGACCCCGAGCCCGGTCCCAGCCTCTACGACACCTGGGGCAACGCCCTTGATGGCTTGCACAAGGCCAAGGAAGCCGTGAAAGTGTACCAGCAGGGCCTGCACCACTACCCCAATGAAGGCTCGCTCTACTATAACCTGGGCGTAACCCAGGCCGCCAGTCTGGGGCAGTTGGAGGAGTCGCTGGCGAGTATGCAGCAAGCTGTGCGCTGCCGGCCCACCCACCTCAACTCGCTCAACACGCTCCTGCAACTCACCCTCAAGCAGGGCAACCGCGTGCCGGCCCTGCTCGAAATGTTGCGCCAGTTGCAACTGGAACCCACCGGTGAGCGGGCCACCACCACCCTGGCCCGCTTCGATGAGCTAGTAGGCCAGGGGGTAGAAAAAACCGGCGAGCAGGCCGTCACCATCAACGTGTCGGCCGAATCGTTGAAGAACGCCGGTAAGAAGGGCCGCCCCGACAATTTCGGTCCCGCCGATATGCTGCTCAGCATGAGCGGGGCCCTGGATTACAGCGAGGAAAACAAGAACAAAACGCCCACCGAGCAGCTCATCCGCAAGCTCGAATCTTTGGTTGGCGTGCTCGATGAGCTGCACCCGGAAAAGCAGCCGGGCTTTGCCTGGCAGTACTTCGTGCCCTACTTCGTGGCGCTGAAAAAGCAGGGCTACTTGCCCGCGCTGGCCTATTCGGTGCAGGCTTCCCGCGCTGCCGCCACGCCCGAGGTGCAGCAGTGGCTGGCGGCCCACACGGCCACGCTGGCCGAGTTCCGGCAGTGGTCGGACGCTTACGCCTGGCCGAAGTAGCGGCGGCGGCTACCCCCGTAGCTGCTCGCGCCCGAAGCCGCCACGCTCCACTACCTGTTCCACGAACAAGGCCTTGCCCGGCACCCGCAGCAGCGCCTGATGCAACTCGGCCGGCACGCCGGTATAGCGCACCAGCCCGCCGTGGCGGTACTCAATTTCCAGGGTTTGGGTGGCCGGGTCGTAGCCCACGGCTTTAAGGGAAGTAGAACGGATAGGGCGGCGGAGCATAGATTTTTAATTAAAAAATTATAGTTATAGTTACAGATATATTAGTGAAAATTAGTTAATTAATGTTATTTAAAATTGCATTAAACGTCTTTAAAGATTAAAAATAACACAGGGATGTTCAATAAATCAGAGATGCTATTCTGGTCGTCTGCGTTGGTTCCGCTAATGATGACTTTGCTTATCGTATATTCCAGAACATACGGATTGAGAAGAAGAATGCGGCATGTAATATGCCTGATTTCTGCTCTTGCTCTATGTTACTTAGTTTTCTTTGAAAGAAATATAGGATTTGATCATATAATATACGGCGCGTTTTCGTGGCCTATTGTTGCGGGTGTTTTATATGAGTTATTTGACTGTATGTCTTTAAGAAAGAATAAAAGAACCTTTTACTTGTTTGCCAGAGGTGCAAAAGATGTAGTAGGCTTGGGATTTAAAAAGCATAACCCCCATTTTACTTTCTATGACCGTGTGTTTTCATTTATAATGATTACTGTACTAATGATGTGGCCTATATTTTATGTCGGATTTTTCATGCTTATTTCATCTATTTCCTGAAGGACTAAAGTGAACCTAAAATAACCTTGCCTACGCCGTCGGCTTCTTTTTGGCGGCCACCTTCTTCCCCGCCACCTGGGCGGCGAGTTTGCCGGGGTTGTCGGCCAGAAACTTGCCCCAGCTTTTGCCGCCGGCCTTCACGTTGTTGCCCTTCTGGTAGTGGTGGCAGAGGGCCACGCCCAGCGCATCGGTGGCGTCGAGGAACTTGCTGGCTTCCTCAATGGGGGGCAGCGTGAGCGTCTGGCGCAGCATGTGGGCCACCTGCTCCTTGGTGGCGCTGCCCGAGCCCGTCACGGCCTGTTTCACCTTGGTGGGCGCGTACTCCACGTACGGAATCTGGCGGGAGAGGCAGGCGGCAATGGCCATGCCCTGGGCCCGGCCCAGCTTGAGCATACTCTGCACGTTCACGCCGAAAAACGGTGCTTCAATAGCCAGCTCGTCGGGCAGGTACTCGTCAATCAGCTCCAGCATCCGCTCGAAAATGCGCTTGAGCTTGAGGGCGTGGTTGGTGCCCAGCTTCTGCATGTCGATAACGTCGTAGCAGAGCACCGTCACCTTCTGGCCCCGCACCTCAATCACGGCGTAGCCCATAACGGACGTGCCGGGGTCGACGCCCATAATTACTTTGGGCAGCAGTTCGGAGGAAGAGGCAAGGGGAAGAATCATGTTTTTGAGCTGATGGCTATTAGCTGACAGCTGTTAGCTTTTTTGGTTCTGGCACCGGTCTGTCCAGCGAATAGACTACCCTATATCAGCCGGTATTTGAGCCGACAGTTTTTTAGAATGAGCGTTTACTCGTTAGCTTCGCCTGAAATAAAGCTAACAGCTAATAGCTGAATGAATGGCTATCAGCTCAACTATGTTGCCACCCCAAAGCTACGTCCAAACCCCCGAACCGCGCCCGGCCCCGGCGCGGCGGCGCGGCTGGGTGGTGGCGGGCAAGCTGGGCATTACGCTGCTCACGCTGGGTTTGCTCTGGCACTCGGTGGTCGATAACGACGCCACGGCCGCCGCGTGGCGGGGGCTGCTGGCCCGTAGCCTGGGCGGCCAGGGCCGCGCCCCCGTGCTGGTGGCGTTGCTGCTAATGCCCGTCAACTGGGGCCTGGAAGCCTGGAAGTGGTGGCGCTTGGCCCGGCATCTGGAGCCCGTCTCGTTCCGGCGCAGCTTCCGGGCGGTGCTGGTGGGCCTCACGCTGGGCTTCGTAACCCCCAACCGGGTGGGCGACTATGCCGGGCGCATCATGGAGCTCAAAAGCCGCCGCCTCGATGCGCTGGGGGCCGTGTTTCTGGGGCGCTACTGCCAGCTGGTGGCTACGGTGGCGGCCGGTACGCTGGGGCTGCTCTACTTTCTGCTGCGCTTCTACCTGCCCGGCTACCCGGCCGCCCAGCTGGGGCTGGTGGTGCTTACGGTAGTGATTAACCTGCTGGTGCTGCTGCCGCTCTACCACTCCGAGCTGCTGGTGGCCGCCGTGCGGGCCGTGCAGCCGCTGCGCCGGTTTACGCCCTACCTGGCCGTGATGCCCACCTACCCGGCCCGGCTGCTCACGCACGTACTGCTGATTTCGGGCCTGCGCTACCTGGTGTTCGCCGCTCAGTTCGGGCTGCTGCTGCTGGCCTATGGAGTGCACGCGCCGCTGGGGCCGGCGGCGGCGGCCGTGGCGGGCACGTTTCTGCTCAAGTCGCTGGTGCCCTCGCTCAACGCCCTGGCCGATGTGGGCGTGCGGGAGCTTTCGGCCACCCATCTGTTCGGGCTGCTGGGCCAGCCGGTGCTGCCGGTGCTCAGCGCCAGCCTGAGTTTGTGGGTGCTCAACATCGCCGTGCCCAGCGCCTTGGGCCTGGTGTTCGTGTTGCGGCTGAAAGTGCTGCGCCGTAAAAAGCCGGACGCGGCCCCCGCCGCGTGAGGGCCGCCACTTGGCTCAGCGCCGCCGCGTTGCTGGCACCCGCTGCGCTGTATCTGGGACAAATGGGGCGGTTTCGGCGGGCGTGGAAATCACTTGCCAGTGGTGAGTTGCCAGTGGCCAGGGGCCAGTGGCCAGGGGAAGCGTCCAATAAGAACAGCCTGACAACCGGCAACTGGCAACTTGCCAGTGGCAACTCGCCACTGGCAAGTGATAACCCCGCCTTCTCCGTCCTGATAGCTGCCCGCAACGAGGCCGAAAACCTGCCGCACCTGCTGCGTGACTTAGCGGCCCAGCAGCCGGTGCCGGGCGGGTTTGAGGTGTTGATTGTGGACGACCACTCAACCGACAACACGGCCCGGCTGGTGCTAGAGGCCGCTACCACGCTGCCGGTGCGCCTGCTCACGCTGGCCGACCAGCCCGGCAGCCCCACCGGCAAGAAAGCCGCCATCCGGGCCGCCGTGGAAGCCGCCCGCACGCCCTGGCTGTTGTTTACTGATGCCGACTGCCGGCTGTCGGCTGGCTGGGTGCGGGCCTACGCCGGGGCCGTGGTCCGCGACCCGGCGGCCCGTTTTATCAGCGGCCCGGTGCTGCTCACGGGTGCGGGTGCTTTGGCCACCTTGCAGGGCCTGGAGTTGGCGGGGTTGGTCGGGGKGGGGGCGGCCGGTATCGGGCTCGGGCAGCCCACCATGTGCAACGGGGCCAACCTGGCCTACCGCCGCGCCGACTTCTTCGCCGTGGGCGGTTTTGCCGGCAACGAAACCGTAGCCAGCGGCGACGACGAGTTTCTGCTCCACAAGCTGCACGCGGCCTTCCCGGGCAGCATTCGGTTTCTGGCCGAGGAAGCTGCCATTGTGCGCACGGCCGCCCAGCCCACGCTGAGGCAGCTGCTGCGGCAGCGGGTGCGCTGGGCCAGCAAGTGGCAGCACTACCAAACCCGCGCCCCCCAACAACTGGCCGTGCTGGTGCTGGCCGCCAACCTCACGTTCCCGGCCGGGGCTGGCCTGTGGGCCACTGGGCTGGTGCCGGCCCCGGTGGTCGGGCTGGCCTGGGCCGCCAAACTGCTCGGCGACGCGCTGCTGCTGCGGCCGGTGCTACGGTTTCTGGGCCGCCCCGGCTGGCTGCGTTGGGTGCCGGTGCTCCAGCTGACTTACGCGCCCTACGCCCTGCTCACGGGCCTGGCCGGCCTGCGCGGCGGCTACGAGTGGAAGGGCCGGCAACTTGGGCCCTCGGCGATAAACCCCGTCCGAACATCTACCTTTACCTCCCAACCCGCTCCCCACTCCGTGAACGACGCCGAATTTGATGTCCTCGACGAACTGTATTTCGTCACCCCCTTCGCCGAGCTGCTGAAAAAAACCGGCCTGCCCCGCCCCGAGCTCGTCGAAACCCTGCGCCGCCTCATGGACGTGGGCTACGTGCGCAGCTTCTGGCCCGACCCCGATACCGAGCTGGCCTACGAGGAAAGCTCCTTTGGGGCCCTGGTGGGCGACTGCCAGTTTCTGGCCTCCAAGGAAGGACTGCTCCAGCATAACACCCGCTAAATGGCCGTTGCCGCGCCCGCTGCCCCTGCCGCGCCCGTAGCCGCCGCGCTGCCGCCCGCCCGGCCGCCGGGCTACTACGTGCGCCAGCGCCTGCTGCGCAATACGCCGGCCATGCTGGGCCTGGGCTTCATCGTGCTCTGCACGCTGGTGGCGGTGCTGGGCTACTGGGTGCTGCCCGACAACTCGCCCTACGCCAACAACGGCCTGGTGCAGCTGCAAAAGGAAGCGCCCGGCTTTCGGGCTACCATCCTGCGCCTGCCCCGCCCCGCCGCCGTGCGTGGGGCCGATAACCCGCTCCTGACCTGGTGGCAGGGCCGCAGCCCGCGCTTCCGCGAAGTGCCCGTTGCCGGTTACCGGATCCGGGGCGACTCGCTCATCACAACCCCCTACCAAAATCACTCGGCCCTGGCCGACCGGCGGCAGGCCTACGCTTTGAGCGCCGTGGCGGGCCAGCCGGGTTCGGCGGCCGAACTGGCCCCGCTGGCCCGCCAGAACATCATCAGGCGCACCTACTGGCTGGGCACCGACAAGGCGGGGCGCGACGAGCTGAGCCGGCTGCTGCTGGGCACCCGCATCAGCCTGGGAATCGGGCTGGTGGCGGTGCTCATTTCGGTGCTGCTGGGCATGCTGGTGGGGGCCGTAGCCGGCTACGTGGGTGGCTGGGTCGATTCGCTGCTGCTGGGCCTGATGACGGTGGTGTGGAGCATTCCGGGCATCATGCTCGTAATTGCCATTTCGCTGGCCCTCGACAGCAAGGGCGTCTGGACCTCGTTTGTGGCCGTGGGCCTGACCATGTGGGTGGATGTGGCCCGGGTGGTGCGGGGGCAGATGCTGAGCTTGCGCTCGGCCACCTTCGTGGAGGCCGGCCGGGTGCTGGGCCTGCCCCAGAGCCGCCTGATTGCCCGCCACCTGCTGCCCAACATGACCGGCCCGCTGATTGTACTGGCCACGAGTAACTTCGCGGCGGCTATTCTGCTGGAAGCCGGCCTGAGTTTCTTAGGTTTGGGGGTGCAACCGCCGGCCCCGTCCTGGGGCCTGATGGTGAACGAGGGCTTCCAGCTGCTCGGCACCCGGGCCGGCCTCTGGCTCACGCTGCTGCCCGGCCTGGCCATCAGCCTGCTGGTGCTCAGCTTCAACCTGCTCGGCAACGGCCTGCGCGACGCCTACGACCCCAAAACGCCCCTTTAGAGGTGAGATGGTGAAATAGTGAGATGGTGAGTTGACGTTTCTGTGGCCTGGCGGCGCTAATTGGGCTATAAGCCCCGTCAATTGAACCGTTGAACTCCCCCTTCGTACTTCCCCCTCGCGCCGTCAGGCCCCCCGAACAGCAACTCACCAACTCACCATTTCACCATCTCACCTCCGCTATGCCGACTATCACCGCCGAAAAGAAGCTCTTTTTGAAAGAGCGGGAGCTGGGTGCGCTGCTGGAAATCACGCAGGCCATCAACCAGGACCACACGGAAGCCGCGTTGTATAAGATCTTCCAGTTCACCCTGCTCGGCCAGCTCAACATCCGGCGGCTGGTGCTCTACGTGAAGGAGGAAGGGGAGTGGGAGTGCACCGTATCGTTCGGGGCCGGCCTGCCGGATTTCCGCAAGGTGCCCCTGCCCCCGGCTATTGCCGACCGCAGCACTGCCGCGCCCTGCCTGCTGCGGGACCTGCCCGGCCTGGGCACCGCCTGGGAAAACCTGGAAATCGTGATTCCGGTGGTACGCAACGGCGTGGTGCTGGCCCAGGTCATCATCGGCAACGTGTACGAGGACTATGCCGGCGAGGAAGCCACCAAGTTTTTGCAGACGCTGAGCAACATTCTGGTGGGCGCCATTGAAAACCGCCGCCTGGGCCGGCAGCGGGTGGCGTCGGCGGCTATGCGCAAGGAAATCGAAATTGCCCGCGAGGTGCAGACTATGCTCTTCCCGCGCACCCTGCCCAACGACGCCCACGTGGCCGTGCACGCCAGCTACGTGCCCCACACGGCCGTCGGCGGCGACTACTACGACGTGGTGGAGCTCGACGCCGACCGCTTCCTGTTCTGCGTGGCCGACGTGTCGGGCAAGGGCGTGGCCGCCTCCCTGCTGATGTCCAACTTCCAGGCCGGGCTGCGCACGCTCATGCGCCAGAAGGTAGACCTGGCCACCGTGGCCCAGGAGCTCAACAACCTCATCTTCCGCAATGCCGGCGGCGACAAGTTCATCACCGTGTTCTTCGGTCTCTACGACCGCCGGACCCGGGAGCTCACCTACGTCAACGCCGGCCACAACGACCCTTTGCTCATCCCCGATTCGGGGCCGATACTGCCCCTCAAGGAGGGTACCATTATGCTTGGGGTGATGGACGAGCTGCCCATGCTCAAAGTTGGTCGCCTCACGGTGCCCCCGCGCAGCCTGCTGCTGGCCTACACCGACGGCCTGACGGAGGTATTTGATGCCGACCAGAACGAGTTCGGGGAAGAAGGCGTGCTGGACGTGTTGCAGCACACCCGCTACGCCCCCCTGCGCACCGTGCACAGTGAGCTGCTGCGCGAAATCACTGCCTTCGACCGCTCCGGCTCCGGCTTCGCCGACGACGTAACGATTCTGAGCTGCCGGTTTAAATGAATGAGTGAGGTGGTGAACTGGTGAGTTGATGTTCGGTAGGTCCTGACTGCGCCAGTTGCGCAAATAGGAATATCGAACATCAACTCACCAGTTCACCACCTCACTCATTCACCATATTCTCCTCCCGCACCCAGGTGCCCACGCGGATGAGCAGGGCCAGGTTGATAAAGAAAAAGGAGCCGATTTTGTCGACTTCCACCAGCTCGTTGAGCAGCAGGTGGAACACAATGATAACAAAGCTCATCCCGCAGGCCAGCAGCACATGGCGCACTGGGGTACCCGGCCGGGTGCGGTGATAGAGCGTTTCGATGGTAATCAGGGCCGCGCCTACCAAAATGGCGAACAGCAGCACGCCCGGAAAGCCCTGCTCGGCCAGCAGCAGCAGGAAGTAGTTGTGGGTGGTTGATTTTTCGGGGTTTTCGCTCACGTAGGTGCGGAAGCTGCGCACCGTGTAGCGCTTGTACTCGGGGTAGAAAGTGCTGGGTCCGCTGCCCACCAGGGGCTTATCGGCGGCCATGCGGCTGGCCGCCACCCAGCGGTACACCCGCTCCATGCCCGATACGTCTTTCAGCTTGTAGGTCGCCTCCAGGTGCTTGCCGAAGTTCTGGCCGTTGAAAACGGTCGTCTCGAAGTTAGGGGCGTAGAGCATGTAGTTGTTCTGGCTCAGAAAGTAGGTGGCCCCACTCAGCACCGCTACCAGCACCGCCGCCAGCACCAGCCGCGTCTGGCGCAGCCGGACAACGAGGTAAAACAGCCCGGCTACCGGCACCGACAACACCGAGGCCCGGGTGTAGGACGTGAGCAAGCCCAGCAGCAAAACTGCCAGCCCCAGCCACCAGGCCAGTTTTTGCGGCCCCCGCACGCTCCGGAGGCGGTACACGATGAACGGCAGCAGCAGCGCCAGCACCGTGGCATAGATAACGTGGTTGCGGTACAGAGGCTGCACCGATTCGTTGACGGACTCGAAGCTGAACCCGTGGCCCGCGTGCTTTACGGCCACGAACAGTACGCTCACCGCGGCCCCAATGGCATACAGGCCGGCCAGCCGCCACACGTCGGCCGGCCGGCGCACTAGCAGGAGCGTGCCCAGACCGAACGGCACCAGGTACCACACCTTGGCCAGCAGGTACTTGATGGACTTGGTGGTATCCACCGAAAAAGCGGCGGATACGGCTGACCAGAGCAGCATCAGCCCGATGATCAGCACCAGCGGATGCCGCAGCTCGCGGCCCGGAATACTGGCCCGGCGCATGAGCAGGGTGGCCAGGATGCAGCCCGTGAGCACCAGCAGCAGGGGCTCAGACGGCACGTCGAGGCTCAGGCCGCCCGGCAGGCTGATTTCGCGGGAAAAGGCCAGCGTCAGGAACAGCAGGTAGTACAGCAGCCGCCATTCGGTGAGCACCACCAGCAGGCCCAGGGCCCCGGCCACGGGCAGCAACGCCAGGGGCGAACTCAGCAAAGCGGCCGCGCCCCCGCCCAGCAGCAGCACCACGAACCCCACGAAAATACGCTGGGCCGGGTCGCGGGGCAGCAGGAAGGCTAAAGGGTGGTTCACTACGCCGGGTTACGAAGCGGACTGGGGGTGCGCCGCCACAGCTCCAGCAGCGTGATCACCACAAGGGAGAGGGCCAGCGTCAGGAACACCGAACCCACCACAATCAGCCAGCGAATGGGCTTGCTCTTTTTGGTGGCCGGGTAGGCTTTCTGCACGATGTAAAGGGAGGAAATCTTGCCTTTCAACGACACGTCAGCCGTTTCGTAGTCGCCCCTGGCCCGCACCAAACGCCCTTGCAGGTCCGTCATGCGGGCCGTAAACAGGTTGAGCGAGTCTACGCCGCGGGTATAGTCTTCCAGGTTGAGCACGTTGCCGGCCTCCGAGCGGGTGAGGCCGCGCAAGGCCCGGCGCAAACCGGCCGCCTTGCCGCCGTTGCCCTCGCCCTCGGCCTGGTGGAGCTTGCTTTCGACCTCGATGATTTCCCGGGCCAGGTAGCGCGACTGCTGTTCCAGGCCATAAATGCCGTACCGGCGGCGGGCCTGCAGCAGCTGCTGGCGGGAGCGCTCAAACTCCTGATCCAGAAACTGATACCGCTGCCGGTAAATGCCCAGCACGTCGCGGCGGTTGTCGAGCGTGAGCTGCTGATTCACCGAGTCGATGATTTGCACCAGGGCGTTGGCAATGCGGGCCGCCAGGTGCTTGTCGCGGTCGAAAAACGTAAGCTCAATAGCGTCGCGCTCCGTGTGCACGATGCCCAGGTTGGCGCTGAACTCGCGGAGCGTGGCGTCGTCGGCCAGGTCGTTGCCGGGCGTGCCCGTTTTGTAGTGCTTATGGAGCTGAAACCGCTGGATGATTTCGTCGGCCACGGGCTGCGACTCCCCAATCGTGATAACCCGGTCCAGGTCCTCGGTCCGGCCGTTGAGCTCCAGGCGGGAGCCCTCGGTGGATATGCGGTCGGGGTCGGTGGTTTGGGGGTTGGTGGGGAAGAAGACGGCGGTGGACTTATAGATATTGGGCAGCAGCAGCACGACTATAATGCTGACTACGGCCGCCAGCACCAGGGCCGCTCCTACCAGTTTCTTCCAACGATTAACAATAGGCCACAGGCCCAGAAGGGAATAAGATGGCTCCGACATACTACGAACTAAGCCGCGCAACCAAAAAATGAATAGTGCGGGCGGTGGCGGCAGGCAAATATAGAGGAAAAATGCCCGCTCCCGGTCAGCTTTTGTGGCATGAACCCCACGCCGTTTTGCGTAGTTTTGCGCCCGGTCCTCCGGTTCCGGCCCGGGCCGGAACCGGAGGACCGGGCGCAAAACTACCTTTTTAGTCCTTCCGCGCATCAAACGCCTCTTCGGAAATATCGGCTTCGTCGTGCTGCTCAACCTGCTGGTAAAACCCGGCTGGGTGGTGCTGGAGAACGTCGTGCAGGACCGGGTGGGCCACGCGCTGTTCGGCACGTTCACGGCCCTGCTCACGCTGGCCACCATCGTGGCGGCCGTATCCGATCTGGGCACCACCCAGCTCACCACCAAGCGGCTGGCAGCCTCGGCCAGCTACTTCACCGATTTTTTTCCGACGCTGCTCCCGCTGCGGGCCGGGCTGGGCGTGGGCTTTCTGGCCCTCACGATAGGGCTGGGCTGGCTGCTGGGCTACGAGGGCCATTGGCTGGTAGTGCTGGCCGTGACGGCGGCGGGCCTGCTGTTCACCCAGTACACGCAATTTCTGCGGGGCGTGCTCCAGGCCCATCAGCGCTTCACTACCGATGCCGTGCTCTCGGTGCTGGAGCGGGTGCTGCTGGTGGCCCTGGTGCTGGCGCTGCTCCCGCTGGGCCTCACCCTGGATCGGTTCGTGGGCGTGCGCACCGTGGCGGGCCTGTTCACGCTGCTGCTGCTGGCGGGCCTGATCCGTCGCCTCTACGGACGGGTGGGGCTGCGCCCGCGCTGGCGGCAGGCCCGGCAGGTGCTGCTCGAAAGCCTGCCGCTGGCCTTCATCACGCTGGTCTACGGTCTCAACGAGCGAATCGACATGCTCATGCTGGAGCGCCTCGTGTCGCCCCAGGAGGCGGGCTACTACGCGGCGGCTTACCGCTGGGTTGATGCCGTGATGATGTACCTCTGGACGGTGCTGCCGCTGTTTTTTGCCAAGTTTGCCCGCGCCACCGGCCGGCCCGCCGAGCAGCAGCAACTGCTCTGGTTCGGCCAGCGCGTGGTTACGGTGCCCTTGCTGCTGGTGGTCGGGTTCGGGCTGTTCCGGGGGGAGTTGTTCTTCTTTCAGTTTCAGCACAGCTCCCCGGCCGAAATTCTGCGCATGACCCAGTGCCTGCATATCCTGTTTCTCAACGTGCTGGTCCACGCGTTCTTCGCCATCTACAGCACCCTGCTCACCAGCACCGACCACGAAAAGCCGGTTTCCTGGCTCGTCACGGGCAGTATTGTGCTCAATACGGGGCTCAACTTCCTGCTCATGCCCCGCTACGGAGCCCTGGCCGGGGCGGCCAACACGCTGCTGTGCGCCGTGTTCGTGTCGGTGGGCTACGTGTGGCTGGTGCCGCGCCGCACCGGCGTGGCCCTGCCGCTGCGGATGCTGGCCCGGCTGGCCCTCACCTTCGCGGGCCTTTGTGGCGGCTGGTATGCGCTGCGTACCTACGCCGGCCTGCCCTGGTGGCTCGAAACGGCCCTGGCCGCGTGCTGGCTGCTGGCCCTGGTATTCGCGCTGGGCGTGGTGCGGGTAGCAGAAATAAAGGCCGCGCTGCAACGCGCCCCCGGCCCGGCGAAACCCGGCGAGGAGGCGTAGATTCCGCCGCCGGATTGCGCCAGGTTGCCCGAACGTCAAACTCACCACCTCACCACCTCACCACCTCACCACCTTGCACATCGCCGTCAATGTCCGCTTTTTGCTGCCAGGCGATAAGCTGGAGGGTATCGGGCGCTTCACGCTCGAAACGCTGCGGGAGCTGGTGCGGCAGCAGCCAACGCACACGTTTCACTTCCTCTTTGATCGGCCCTTTGATGAGCGGTACCGGCTGGGGCCGAACGTGGTGGCCCACGTGCTGAGTCCGCCCGCCCGGCACCCGCTGCTGTGGGTGGCCTGGTTTGAGGGCGCGGTGGCCCGCTGGCTCAGCCGCCACCACCCGGCCGTATTCCTGAGCCCGGACGGTTTCACCACGCTCCGTACCCAAGTGCCCCGCGTGACGGTGCTCCACGACCTGGCCTTCGAGCACTTCCCGCAGGATGTGGGGCGGCTGGTGCTGGCCTACTACCGCTACTTCACGCCCCGTTTTGCCCGGGCCTCGGCGCGACTGGTGGCCGTGTCGGAAGCCACCAAGCAGGATATTACGGCCCGCTATGCTACCGATCCGACCAAGATTAGCGTGGTGTATAACGCCGTGGATGCGCACTTCCGGCCCCAGCTGCCGGCGCAGCAACTAGCTACCCGGGAGCGGTACGCGGCCGGCAAACCCTACTTCCTGTTCGTGGGGGCCTTGCAGCCGCGCAAAAACCTGGTAAACCTGCTCCGGGCCTTCGACGCGTTCAAAACGGCCACCAACGCCCCGGTAAAGCTGCTGGTAGTCGGCCGCACTGCCTGGAAAGCCGGCCCCATCTTCGACGTGTACCAGCAGCTGGCGCACCGCCCCGACGTGCACCTGACCGGCCGCGTGACGGACGCCGAGCTGGTAGAGCTCTACGCCGCCGCCCTGGCTACCTGCTACGTGCCCTATTTCGAGGGTTTCGGCATTCCCGTCATCGAAGCCCAGGCCTGCGGCTCGCCCGTCCTCACCTCCAACGTCAGCTCCCTGCCCGAAGTAGCCGGCGACGCGGCCTGCCTCGTCGACCCGTTTTCGGTCCAATCCATTACTGCCGGCCTCACCCAGGTCTACCAGTCGGCCGCTTACCGGGAGGAGTTGGTAACGCGGGGTTACCGCAACGTAATGCGTTTCAGTTGGGCCGAAAGCGCCCGCCGGTTGTGGCGGGAAATTGAACTGGCGGCAGCGGTGAATGAGTGACTCGGTGAGTAAAAGTATGACTGTCATCCTGAGCGGAGCGAAGGACCTTATCCCGCTAAAACGAGTAGTTTCGATTATTCAGGCGGGGCAAGGTCCTTCGCTCCGCTCAGGATGACAGTCGTACTTTTACTCACTTACTCACTTACTCACTTACTCACTTACTCACTCACAGCTTGCACTTACACCACCTGCCGGCGCTGGTGCGGGGGCTGTTCCCGGACTGCCTCTGGACCATGCCCGCCACCGACCCGCCCACGCTCTACCTGACCTTCGACGACGGCCCGATTCCGCGGGAAACGCCTTTCGTGCTGGAGCAATTAGCCCGCTACGAGGCGCGGGGTACGTTTTTCTGCGTGGGCGAGAACCTGGAGCGCCACCCGGAAGTGGCCCGGCAGGTGCTGGCCGAGGGGCACCGGCTGGCTAACCATACTTATCACCATATCAGCGGCTGGAGCCATGCCCGCCCAGCCTACCTGGCCGACGTGGCCCGCTGCCAGGCGGTGTTGCAGGCCCTCCAGCCCGAGGCGCGGCCCCTGCTGCGCCCGCCCTACGGCCGTATCACGCCCGGTCTGGCCCGGCAGTTGCACGCCAGCCATCAAGTAGTGATGTGGAACCTGCTCACCTGCGACTACGACCCGGACTACGCTCCCGCCCAGTGCCTGGCCACCGCCATCCGCCTCACCCGCCCCGGCTCGGTCGTCGTGTTTCACGACAGCCTCAAGGCCAGCCCCAACCTGCGCTATGTGCTACCCCGCTACCTCGCCCACTTCGCCGCGCTGGGCTACCGGTTCGCGGCTTTGTAGGGGGGGGGGGTAATGCTTGGCGCAGGCCAAAAAGAACGTCATTCCGAGCTTGCCGAGGAATCTCGGAATGACGTTCTTCCCTAAAACCACCCACCACAAACCAGCAATATGCTTCTGTTCGCGCTCTATTTCTCGGGTTGGTTCACCTTGCTGGTGGTGGCCGCGTTGGTGCTGGCCCGGTGGGAGGGGAGCCAGCCGGGGCCAGTACCGGAGCCGCTGCCGCGGGTAAGCATCCTGATTGCCGCCCGCGACGAAGCCGCCACCATCGGCCGCTGCCTGCGGGCCATCCGGGCACTGGATTACCCAGCGGAGCTGGTGGAAGTGCTGCTCGGCAACGACGGCTCGACTGACCAGACTTCGGCCATGGCGGCAGCGGCCATGCAAGGGTATGCGGGCACGTTTCGGGTGCTGGAAATCCGGGAAAACCTGGGCTTGACCCGGGGCAAGGCCAACGTACTGGCCCACCTCACGCGGGCCGCTACCGCCGACTTTTTCTTCATCACCGACGCCGATATTGCCGTGCCCGCCACTTGGCTCACCGGCTTGCTGGCCCACCTGGGTTCGGGCGTGGGCAGCGTTACGGGCCTCACGCTGGTAACCGGTCCGGCGCTGTTCCACCGCCTTCAGGGGCTCGACTGGCTGCTTTCCCTGGGGCTGGTGCAGGTGGTAACCGACCTGGGCCAGCCTGTAACGGCCATGGGCAACAACATGCTCGTGCCCCGGGCTGCCTACGAGGCCACCGGCGGCTACGAGGCTCTGCCATTTTCCGTAACCGAAGATTTCGAGCTGTTCAAGGCCCTGACGGCCCTAGGGTTCGGCAGCCGCAACCTGTACCGGCCCGACGTGCTGGCCGAGTCGCTGCCCCAGTATAGCTGGCAGGGGCTGCTGCACCAGCGGCGGCGGTGGCTGCGCGGGGTGGAGCAGCTGCCCGGTTGGTTGCAGGCGTGCCTGGTAGTATATGGCTCGTTTTACCTGGTGCTGCTGGCACTGGCCGTCGTGGTGGGGCCGGGAGTGGCGCTGGCCGTTTGGGCTGCTAAACTGGTGGTGCAGGGCGCGTTGGCCGGGGTGTGCTTCCGGCGGGTAGGCCGGCGCCCGCCCCTGGAGTTGCTGCCCCTGTTCGAACTCTACACCCTGGCCCTTTCCGGCAGTTTGGTGCTGTTCCGGCTGTTGCCCCTGCACTTCGAGTGGAAGGGGCGCCGGTACCGGTAAATATTTGGTTGTTTTTTAACCGTTTCGGGTTCTGCTTTTGGATGCCGGAGGAGTTCGTATGAGGCCGGAGTGCGTGTGCCCTAAGCGTATGGGGGGAAACAAGTAGCTAGGCATGAAACGCTGTTTGGGCTGCCTGTGGGTGGATTTTGCTGGTTGAGAGGCTTACATTTGGATAACCTGGCCCGTTGGTTTCGGCCGACCAGATGTAGCTGTGCTATTCCTTCCACTGAAATCCCACCACGTTCTACGTTTCGCTATGTTCCTATTCCACTCCCGGGCTGCAATTCTGGCGGCCGCTCTGTTCTGCGCTTCCTGCCAGGCTTCCACGTCCACCTCCGAAACTGCCGCCGCCGACTCTCCTTCAGCTGCAGCGGTCAACCGCCAACAAGAGCTGCTGGCCAACGAAACCAAGATTGACGCGCTGCTGCAAAAGCTGACACTGGAGGAGAAAATTGCCATGATCCATGCCAACTCGTCCTTTACCTCGGGCGGTGTGCCCCGGCTGGGCATTCCGGAGCTGGTGACTTCCGACGGCCCCCACGGCGTACGCGTGGAGCACGGCCGCGACTGGGAAGTGGACAAGGACGTGAACGATGCCGGTACCTACCTGCCCACCGGCAACACGCTGGCTTCTACCTGGAACCCTGAGCTGGGCTACGCCTTCGGCACGGTGCTGGGCAGCGAGGCCGCCTTCCGGGGCAAAGACGTAATTCTGGGCCCCGGCATCAACATCATCCGCACGCCCCTCAACGGCCGCAATTTCGAGTACCTGAGCGAGGACCCCTACCTGGTGTCGAAAATGGTGGTCGGCTATATCCGCGGGGTGCAGGACCAGGGCGTTTCGGCCTGCGTGAAGCACTACGCGGCCAACAACCAGGAGGAGCACCGCAACGACATCGACGTGGACATGAGCGAGCGGGCCCTGCGCGAAATCTACCTGCCGGGCTTCCAGGCTGCCGTGCAGGAGGGGGGTGTGAACACGCTCATGGGCTCCTACAACAAGTTTCGGGGCACCTACGCCACCCACAACGCCTACCTGATGAACGACATTCTGAAGGGCGAATGGGGCTTTAAGGGGCTGGTGATAAGCGACTGGGGCTCGGTGCACGACACCCAGGAGGCCCTGCGCAACGGCACCGACCTGGAAATGGGCACCGACCTCTCGCTGATGTATAACACCGTCGACCAGACGGCCAGCGCCGGCATGCCGGCCCTCACCCCGGCCCTCTACGACCGGTTCTTCTTCGGCACCGCCGCCCTGGAAGCCGTGAAAAAAGACAAGAGCCTGGAGCCGTTAGTCGACGACAAAGTCCGCCGCATTCTGCGCGTGATGTACGCCACCAACATGCTGGACGGGGCCAAGCGCAAGGCTGGCGTCTATAACTCGGCCGCCCACCAGGCCACGGCCCTCCAGGTGGCCGAGGAAGGCATTGTGCTGCTCAAAAACGAGGGCAACCTGCTGCCCCTGAGCAAAACTGCCAAGACCTTTGCCGTTATCGGGGCCAACGCCACCCGGCCCAACTCCATGGGCGGGGGCAGCTCCCAGGTGAAGGCCAAGTATGAAATTACGCCCCTCCAGGGCCTGCAAAAGGCTCTCGGCCCCAACGCTCAAATCAACTACGTACCCGGCTACACCATCGCCCGCGGCCAAAAGGCCGACCCGAAGCTGATTGCCCAGGCCGTAGCCGCCGCCAAGGCTGCCGACGTCACCATCTTCGTGGGCGGCTCGACCCACGGCTACGACTACAAGGTGTGGAGCGACAACGCCTACGACGCCGAGGGCTACGACAAGCCCGATATGAAGATGCCCTTTGGCCAGGATGAGCTGGTGAATGCCGTGCTGGCGGCCCAGCCCAACACCGTGGTGGTGCTCATGGGCGGAGGGGCCATCGACGTGTCGGCCTGGGCCGGCAAGGCGCGGGGCATCGTGGAGGCCTGGTACCCGGGCATGGAAGGTGGCAACGCCCTGGCCCACGTGCTGCTGGGCGACGTGAACCCCTCGGGCAAGCTGCCCTTCACCTTCCCCGTCAAGCTCGAAGATTCGCCCGCCCACAAGCTCGGCGAGTACCCCAGCACCCCCGGCAACCCGCTCAAGCAGACCTACAAGGACGATATCTACGTGGGCTACCGCTACTTCGACACGTATAAGGTGGCGCCCCAGTTTGCCTTCGGCCACGGCCTGAGCTACACGAGCTTCGAGTATGGCAAAATGGACGTGAAGCCCGGCTCGCGCAACGCCACCGTCACGCTCTCGGTGCGCAACACCGGCAAAGTGGCCGGGGCCGAAGTGGTCCAACTCTACGTGCACGACGACCAGGCCAGCGTGAAGCGCCCCGAAAAGGAGCTCAAGGCCTTCCAGAAAGTGTTCCTGCAGCCCGGCGAAAGCAAAACCGTCACCCTCACGCTCAGCCCCGACGCCTTCCGCTTCTACGACGAAGCCCGGAAGCAGTGGACCCTGGAACCCGGCCGCTTCACCTTGCTCGCCGGCTCCTCCTCCCGCGACATCCGCCAGCAGGGCACGGTGGAGTTGTAGAACCTGGGGGGGCTGAACTAGTAAACTGTCATCCTGAGCGGAGCGAAGGACCTTATCCCACCGAAATAGTCAAGACTACTCGTTTTGGCGGGATAAGGTCCTTCGCTCCGCTCAGGATGACAGTATCTTTGTGGCCTATCCCCATACCCCAGTTCCCCAGTCCCCCAGTTCCCCAGACCTCCCACAATGACCTTTTCCGATTCCCACGCCCACGTCTACTCACCCCAGTTCCAGCCCGACCAGGACGAGATGCTGCTCCGGGCCTACGAAAACGGCATCGAAACCATCTTCATGCCCAACATCGACCACGAAAGCATTGAGGCCATGCTGGATGTGGAAGCGCGCTACCCCAGCCAGTGCTTTGCCATGATGGGCCTGCACCCCTGCCACGTAACGCGCAACCTGGAGCGGGAGCTCTACGAGGTGGAGGAGTGGCTGGGCCGCCGCCCGTTCGCGGCGGTGGGGGAGTGCGGCATTGATCTGTACTGGGATAAAACCCTGCTTGCCGAGCAGCAGGAGGCCCTGCGGGTGCAGGTGGCCCTGGCCAAAAAGTACAACCTGCCCCTGGTGCTCCACACCCGCGAGGCCTTCCGCGAAACCGCCGACATCATTACCGAAGCCCAGGACGGCACCCTACGGGGCGTGTTCCACTGCTTCTCGGGCACCCCGGCCGAAGCCGAGGAGGTAATCCGGTTAGGCTTCCAGCTGGGCATCGGGGGCGTGGCTACGTTCAAGAACGGCGGCCTCGATAAGGTGCTGCCGGGCCTCGGTTTGGAGCATCTGCTGCTGGAAACCGATTGCCCCTACCTGGCCCCCATACCCCACCGTGGCAAGCGCAACGAGCCCGCCTACGTGCCCCTGGTGGCCCGTCGGGTAGCCGAGCTGCTGGGTTGCCCGCTAGAGGAAGTAGCCGCCGCCACCAACCGCAACACGCTGGCGCTGTTTGGGGAGGCGGGGAAGTAGCGGGAGTGAGAACGGGGCAGAAAGAACTGTCATTCCGACGCAGGAGGAATCTGAGTCAAACCGTTGAAACGATTATGTTCAATGGTTTGACCCAGATTCCTCCTGCGTCGGAATGACAGGCTTCTTCATCTCACCCCTCTGCCCAGCCACCACCTACCAAAAACCAACTACTACCTTAGCAGCTCCACCCGAACCCCTTGCCGCCCGTGCCTGCTATTTCCGAAGCGCCCCAGACCTCCATCCTCGTGATTTACACCGGCGGCACCGCCGGCATGGCCTACAACAAGCGCGGCGAGCTGGTGCCGATGAATTTCGAGCAGATCCGGCGCAAAATGCCCGAGCTCCGGCAGCTCAACATGCAGGTGGACGTGACCAACCTGGGCGAGCCCATTGATTCGAGTAACGTAACCACGGCCGACTGGCTCCGGATGGCCGCCCTCATTGCCGAAAATTACGCCCGCTACGACGGTTTCGTGGTGCTCCACGGTACCGATACCATGGCTTACTCGGCGGCGGCGCTCAGCTTTCTGCTGGAGAACCTGGGCAAAACGGTGGTCTTTACCGGGGCCCAGGTGCCCGTGGGCCGTATCCGCACCGATGCCCGCCGCAACCTGGTCACGGCCCTGGAAATGGCCGCCGCCCGCCACCCAATGGCCAAAACCGTGCGCGTGCCCGAGGTATGCCTGTTCTTCAACGACCTGCTCATCCGGGGCAACCGGGCCAAGAAGGTGGAAAGCCAGCAGTACGACGCCTTCCGCAGCGAAAACTACCCGCCCCTGGCCCGGGCCGGCATCGAACTCGCCTTCAACGACAAGCAGATCCGGCTGCTGCCCGCCGCCCGCCTGCGGGTGCACGAGCGGCTGGACGAGCGGGTGAGCGTGCTGCGCCTGTTCCCGGGCCTGACCGAGCGCATGGTGCGCGCCCAGCTGGAAGTGGCTGACCTGCGCGGCTGCGTGCTCGAAACCTACGGCTCAGGCAACGCGCCCACCACGCCCTGGTTCCTGAACTGCCTGCGCGAGGCCACCGACCGGGGCGTGCTGCTGCTCAACGTGAGCCAGTGCGAGGAGGGCCGGGTGCTGCAAGGCCGCTACGAAACCAGCGCCTACCTCTCCGAAATCGGGATTGTGGGCGGCGACGATATAACGGTGGAAGCGGCCATCACCAAGCTCATGTTCGTGCTGGGAATCAGCGAGAACCCCGCCCAGGCCCGCCGCCTGCTCGGCCAGGATCTGCGCGGCGAAATCACGCCAATCTGAGGTTTAGGGCCGCCCGGGCTTGCGTATCCCGAAAATCGGGTGTTATTTTGCGCCACCTAACCGCAGCCCGGCTGCACACCCAGAGAGGTGTCCGAGTGGTTGAAGGAGCACGCCTGGAAAGTGTGTATGGGTGCAAGCTCATCGTGGGTTCGAATCCCATCCTCTCTACATAAAAGCCCGTTTGCAAACTGCAAACGGGCTTTTTTTATGGCCGGGTCTCGTCCGGGCGCGGCCCCATCGGGCGCGGCTGGTTCTTCTTTTTGGCCTGGTACTGCTGGAACTGCCCGGCCGTCAGCACGGCCTTCCTTTTGCCGTCCGTGGCCTCGTCGAGGGTGCGCATCTGCTGCATCAGGGCGTCCCGGTCGGTGGAGCCGGTGCTGCATCTGCTGCTGCATCTGCTGCTGCTCAATGGCGGCCACCTGGGGCTGCTGCTCGGCCGTCAGGTGGAGGTCTTTGGTCATTTCAGCCAGCTGGTTGCCCCGGCCACCGCGCCCGGGTCCAGGCTTTTCGGCCTCGTCGGTTCTGGTGTTGAGCCTGTCTTTTTTGACGTTGACTTTGGTTGAGGCCGTCTGGGCATGGGCGGCAGGAGCAGCCGCGCCGGCCAGCAGGCCAAGCAGGAGGGAAGCAGCCAGTAGCTTTTTCATGGAGCAGGGGAAATGAAACGCAGTCGGGCCAGTGCCAACTGTTGCCCAAACCTAGCAGGCGAGCCGCCGGCTCACAAAAAACAGCTGCCAACCCCCTATGCCCTCGGCCCGCCCCCAGTCCGGGATGTTATCGGCCGCTGGCGGCCTCGGTGGGTGGCTAAACAATTTTGGGGTAAACAATTTCAAATTGTTTACCCCAAAATTGTTTAGCCGGCTGTAGGTTCAGGCCGGCTCTAGGGAGTTGTGGGTCCCTGGCACCGTTTGCCCCGGTCCGGTGGCTGGTCCGCCTACGCCCGCTGGTGGCCCAGACCGACCCTGCGCTGGTACCCCCCCCGGCTGGCGGTGTAGGTCCGCGAAAAGCTGCACCTGCGGTCGGTGCCCCGGGTGCTGGCCGTGAAGCTGGCCCGCCGCCACGGCGCGGGCCGGGCCATGTTGCGTACCCGGGCCAAGGCCGAGTTGGGCAAAGCCGACCTGCGCCGCTACCTGCGCCAGCACCAGGGGGAGCTGCTTGGCGGCGGCCCCGACGAAGCCCTCCAGGTCTACAAGGACAGCCGGCAGGTGATGCAGAGCCAGCCGGAACTGGTAGACGTGCTCGGTTACTTCACCCTGCGTATCGTGCGCATGGAAGGGGCGGCATAGCCACCCGGTAGCCGCAAAAGCAGAAGGGACGCTTCAGCAGACTTTCTAAACAGGTTTCCTATGAGAAGACTGCCGGCCAATCGTGTTGGTGGGAGCCGAACCCACAAACCCCAACGCCCGCCCACCGGAAATCCGGTGGGCGGGCGTTGGGGTTTCAGCAACGCCAAGCGCTCCGTCAGGACTGCCTGACCGTGCGACGCTGGCGTAGTTTTTTAAGGCCGTAGGCTGCTCCGGCGGCCAGCAGCAGCGAAGCCCCCCCGTCGATGGGTACCGCCGTGGGGTCGGTGGGGTCGGGAACGGGGCCACCCGAACCCGGGCCTTGGGCGGCTGCGGGTTGAATGGACGTAAGCAGGAGGCCAACAACGGCGGCTCCCAGGAAATGACGGAAAGCAGGAGAGAAGTGATTCATTCGTGTGAAAGGGTGTAGGGCCTGAGATGCGGAGTTCCGGGCAGGCAGCCGCGAGGCGCGGCCGACCACCCGGAATGCCGTTTTATTCAACCATGAGGCGCTTGCTGACCGTGCCCCCGGCCGTCTGAAGACGCACCGTGTACACGCCCGGAGCCACGCCCGAAAGCGAGAGTTCCGTGGCTGCTACCGAATTGGAAACGTTGAGCGTACGGCGGAGCACCTGCTGGCCGATGGTGTTGATGAGCGACACCTGCACGGGCTGCTGACGCAGTTGGGCGGGCAGCACGATGGACACCTGACCACGCGCCGGGTTCGGATACACGTTTACCTGACGCACCAGCGCGGCCGGGGCATTGGCCAGCACGCGCTGGGCGGTAATCAGCACGGAGAAGCGGCCCGTGAGGGAGGCTGCATTCGTCACCGCGAAAGCGTAGCCGGTGGGCTGGCTCAGGTCGGTGGTAGTGCCGGTGAGTGCGTCCTGGAGGTAGGCATAGGTGCCGGCGGGCAGGCGCAGCAGCTCCGTCGCCCGTAGCGTGTAGGTGCCGGCCGCCGCTTGCAGCCGCAGTGGCACGGTTACACCGGCGGCCGTTAGGGCGGGCAGCGCGTTCACGGCCAGCAGGGGGCCGGAGCCGTTGGTGCTGGCCAGTGCCAGGGGCGAACCGCCCAGGAGCTTGTAGGCATCCAGGGCCGGGTCGAAGCCGGCGGTGGCCGCGTCGTCGAAATACAGCACGGCTTCGTCGGCGGCCCCGGCGGCGTTGCGCAGGTCGAGGCGCACGAGTGGGGCCGTTGCCGCGCTCCGCTGGAATACGGGGTTGGTGTAGGCCGTAATCCGGGCCGCGTTGTTGAACGTGAGGGACGCCCCGCTGGTGCTGGCCCGGACGAAAAAGCCCTGCGAAGTGGCAATTTCGCGGGTTCCGCCGTTGGTGCCCGTGCCGTTCACGGTGTAGGTAGAGTACGTGCCGGCGTACTGGCCCGTCGAGCGGTACACGTACACGGTGGCATCCACGTTGTCCCGCACCACGAAGTTCCAGTCGATGGCGGAAGGGTAGGGGTTGCCCCGCAGGTGGAAGCCGGATTCGGTCTGGCTGCCGCGGCTCAGACTGCCCGTGGCGTACGAACCGTTGTTGAGCGCACCCACGAAGTCCACGGTTTCCGAAGCCGGCAGGTTAACCGTGTAGCCACGGGTAACCACCAGCGGATCAGCAGTCGAGCTGGGTGAGAAAAAGCCCTTGTCGAAATCCTGGGGAGCCGGGTTGCCGCTGGTGTTCACGCGGCTTTCATCGTAGCCAAACACCGTGGGGAAGGGCAGGACGGCCCCCGGGTTGGCCGCCGTGTTGTAAGCCGGGTTCACCGTGGGCGTGAAGTTGGTAGTAGCCAGGTCGGCTACGGTGCTGCCACTCACCGGAGCGGCATAGTGGCGGTACCCAACGCCGCCGTTGCGACTGGGGTCGATGTAGCGCTGCACGGTGGTAGTACCACTCGTGGTGCCGGTACCGCTGTTAACTACCTCGGCCGAGCCGGAAGCGTTGGAGAGCAGCGTCAGGTTGCCGTTGGTCGTGAGCGTACCGATGTTCAGCGTGAGTACCCGCTGCACGCTGGCGGGGGCATTCAGCGTAACGCCGGCCGGGCCGGCCGTCAGGTTCTGAAACTGAGTAGCCGTGCCGCTGATGGTTTGCAGGGCGGGGCCGGCGAAGCGCACCTCGCCGTTGCCCGCGCCGAGCACCGTGCCGCCGCTGTTCACAAAGTTGCCGTTCAGCGTAAGCAGGCTCATGTTGGCCGTCGTCAGCGTCGCACCGCTGCCCAGCGTCAGGCTGTTCACCTGGCGCGGGTCGCTCACAACCGGGTCGTTGGCAGTGTCCGGAATCAGCACGTCGTCGGAGGAGGTCGGAATCTGCATCGGCGACCAGTTGCCGGCCAGAGCCCAGGCGGTGCTTACGGCTCCGGTCCAGGTGATGGTGCCGTTCGGGGCCGCGATGAATGCGGCTACGTCACGCACCGTAATACCCAGTCCGATGGCGCCCACCAGCGTGGGCGCGCCACTGCCCAGGTTAAGGGTGTACAGGTTGTTGAAGTTCTGGCCGTTGGGGTTGGCCGCCAGGTAAGCGGTATTGGTGGAGGCCGTCTGGTCGAAGAAGATGTCCAGGTCCACCAGCGCGTTGCTGGTGCTCAGGTTGAGGCCCGTGCTGCCAACCGTATTGAGCACGCCGGCATTGGGCGGGTTCTGGATCACCAGGTTGCTCAGGGCCTCATCGATGTCGTAGAGCGTGGTGGTGGTAGTGCCGGCGAAGCTGTTGGTGTAGGCCGCGGAGCCCACCCGCGGCGTGGCCCCGGCATTTATATCGGTGGCAGCGTAGGCCAGCGTGCCATCGGTGGCGGCCAGCGCGCCGTCGTTCGGGTTCAGGCGGAAGTCGGCCCCGGTCGTGCTGACCACGCGCAGGCGGTCCACGGTAGGGTTGAAGTCGAAGCCAATATTATCGGTGCTACCGCCCAGGTTCAGCGCAATGGCCGGCCCTACGGCGGTGGCTACGGCCGAACTGCGGTCGATGCTGTACACCTGCGTAGCGGTTGTTGCCGGGTTGTAGCCCAGCCCGATGAGCTGGCCGGTGGCCGGGCGAAAGTCGGTGCCCACCAGCGTCTGGCCCGCCGCGATGCCCGTGATGGGCGTGGCCGAGTTGATGTAGTTGGGAGTGCCCGAGTAGAAGCTGAGCAGGTTGTTGGTGGTGCTCACCGCGTACAGCAGTTGCCCGCTCGCGGCCGGAGCCGTGCGGTCGATACTGATGGCAATGTCCGTGATGCCCACGCCCGCACCCATCTGGTTGCCTACCGGCACCAGGGCCCCGGTAAGCAGGTTTACCTGGTAGAGCGTGGCGCTGAACGTAGCCCCAACCGGCGTATTGATAATCAGAAAAGCCTGGTTGGCATTCGGCCCGGTGGTCACAATGTCCAGGTCGGTACTGACGCCGGGGCCATTGGTCGGCACCGATAGCGTTCCGACCGTATTGAGCGTCCCGTCGTTGGGTGGATCCTGGCGTAGCAGCAACGACCGCTGTTCGTCAATGGTGTACAGCGTGGTGCTGGTCGTCCCGATATAGGAGTTGGTATATGCCCCGGCCCCCACGAACGGATCCTGCCCGGCGTTGGTATCGGTAGTCGCAAATTTCAACCGGCCATCCGTGAAAGCCAGTGCCCCGTTGTTGGGGTTAAGGCGGTAGTTGTTGTCGTTGGTGCCTTCCACCCGCAGGCGGTCCACGGTGGGGTTGAAGTCAAATACAATCCGTTCGCCCGGCCCCCCCAGCTCCAGGCGCACGGCCGCACTGCCTACAGGAGTAGCGGTAGCGGTCGGGGAGCTGATGTTCTGACTCAGTACGTACAGCCGGGCATTGTCGCCGGTCGTGGTGGCATCGTAGCCGAGGGCAAACAGCTCACCAGTGGCGGGGCGGAAATCGAGGCCCACCAGTACCTGCCCCGCCGTGACGCCCACAATAAGCTGGCGGGTTGGGGCAGTCGATAGCGATGTGGCATTAAGCGAAGTCAGCTCAGTGCCCGAGAGGCCGAAAATGGTCTGAGCCTGGGCCGTGCCAACTACGCCCAGCAGAAGTGCGCCGGTGGCCAGCACCCCGCAGGTGCGCCGCCAAAAACCGGCTGTTAAATGGAAAGGTAAAGCTGTGTTCATGTGGATGATTGGGCTGGATAAATGAACCAACAGAGCCATTGGCCGCAATGACCAACAGATGACAGGATTGCTTACGGGGTAAATGCCAGATCAGATTGAGATATTCAATGAAAAAATCACCAAATCACTTGAATAATTGCTATATCGTCATCTGGGCAGGTATATGCCTGTGAATAAATGCAAAACAGGTGGCCTTGGGGGTGTTAGCTCAGGCTGAGAAGGACTAAAAACCAACAGGGAAGCCCGGGTTCCCTGTCTATGAAAACAAGGGAAGCCGGGCTTCGCACTCAGGAACCAGTCTGGGTTCAGCAGAACTTGTACAAAAAGAAGACGCACACTTGCAGCGCGAACCGAAGCAGCACTGACTTCTGGTTTCACTCTGCTCCGGCTGGCGCGTATGCCTTCCGGCGGAAGTTCTGCAAGCAGGGCATACGCGCCGGCAAACCAGAGAGGCAGAAAGCAAAAACCAGCGTCAGGGACGGTGCCGACGGTGTCGCCACGAAGCAGCCGCTTCCGGATTTTCCGATTCGGGATAAGCCGGGCAGTAGCCGGGTGCAGGGCCGGCGGCTGGCAGCAGCTCAGTTAAAATCAGCAGCGCCAGTGCAGTGGCAGCCAGGTTGGAGGAAGCAGTGGAAGTTTCCATGCCAGGTAGTGGTTAACATCGATAAAAACAAAGCAGTAACCGCTGGCCGGTGCGTGGGCAAGTGGTAATAAAGGGTAATGGGGGCGGTAGCTCGAGCAGGCCCGGGGAATAGAAGGCTGACACGAGCAAGTGCGGGTACATACGGCCGCAGCGGCCCAATCGGATTCATCGGCCGTGCTTTGTGTTCCGGATGGCTTGAGGAGTATTCTCCGGCAAACCTGGCAACGCTCATCCGCAGCCGGAAATTTTCGCCAAGTGCGGAAGCGTTCAGGCTGCCGGAGGCACTACCCGCACTACGTCGCCGAGCCGGATCAGGCCACCCCGCACGATACGGGCCGTGAGGCCCCCGTGGCCGCGCATGGCGTTGTAGCCTCCCGCACCCAGCTCTTCTTCCATCCGGGAGCAGGGGTGGCACTCACCGGTGATTTCCAGCACCACCTCTTCCCCCAGGCTGATCTGCCGGTTTTTCAGCGCCAGCAGGTTCAGGCCACTCACTACCAGATTGCGGCGCAGGCGGCCCGGGTCCAGGGGCGCGGCCAGGCCCAGGAAGCCCGCAACGGCCGTCAGGTGCTCGTGCTGAATCAGAGTCAGTTGGCGTTTGCCGCCGGGTTGGGGGCGGGCATGGTCGCCCAGCAGATGGCGGTCGGTTTCGGCCTGCGCCTGCGCCACCACCCGCATGGGCTCCCGGCGGGCCGGCCGCAGCCCCAGCCACTCTACCCGCCCCTGCTGAGGCAGGCTGGCAAGAAGCTGGGCCACAGTAGGCTTATCATTACCGAAAAAAGAAAAGGACATACGCAGTAAGTGAGTGAGTGAGTGAGTGAGTGAGTGAGTGAGTAAGTAAGTAAGTAAGTAAGTAAGTAAGTAAGTAAGTAAGTAAGTGAAAAGGGGCGCCGCCTGGTGCAGCCGGCCGCAGACGGCGGAAACCAGGCGCTTACTCCCTGATTTCCGGGTGACGGATCTGGCCGCCCAGGTTGCCGGCGCGGACCAGCAGCCCAAAGCTGAGAATTGCCGTCGCCAGCGTCAGCCGAATAAATAGTCGCTCCCGGCCAGTTCGCAGCAGCGCCAGCAGGGCCAATACCCCCGTTAGTTCCAAGGCCCAGAACCCCAGCTCGGCGGCGGCTTCGTGGGCCTGAATGAGGTGGTGGGAAATGCCGGGCAGCTTTTCTAGGGCTTCCCTGGCTCCTTCGCCGGTGAGTTGGGTAGGCAGGCCAACCAAAGCGGCACCGAGTAGCATAACCAGGCCGGTGCGGCTGACCGGACTGCTGGATTTGGCTACGCCGGCCCCCAGTACCAGCAGCCCGAACAGGCTGCCCAGAATGGGCACGTGGTTGAGTAGCAGGTGCAGGTGAAGTTCAGTCATAAATCAGCGAATAGTAACCAGCGAACAGGCCCGGCGAAAACGTTGCCCGGGCATTTTACTCGTGCGTAAACTGGCGGGCAACCAGGAACGCGGCTCCGGCGGCCAGGGCGCCGGTTCCGGCCATTTTGAGGCCTCCCAGCGCGGGCGGCTGCCCGGTCAGGCGGCTTTTCAGGTAGCCAAACACGAACAGGCACACCAGCGTAATCAGGGCCGACAGGGCCAGCCCTTCGGTGGGGGTATCGGTGATGAAATAGGCGCTGAGCGGAATCAGGCCCCCCACGGCATAAGCGGTGCTGATGGTAAGGGCACTTTTGGGTGCCTGGCGCGCGTCGGGCTTTTCCAGGCCCAGCTCGTACTTCATCATAAAGCGCACCCACTGATCAGTATCGGCGGTGAGTTCCCGTACGGCCTGGGCGCGGGTGTCGGCCGAGAGGCCCATTTCGGCCAGCAAATCGTCTACTTCGGCCCGTTCTACGTGGGGTACGTCCTGCACTTCCTGGTACTCGCGCCGGAGCTCGGCCTCGTAGTGCTCCACTTCGGTGCGGCCGGCCAGGTAGCCACCCAGGCCCATGGCAATGGAGCCGGCCACTATTTCGGCCAGTCCGGCCGTGATGATGAGGCCCGAAGAGGCCACGGCCCCGCTCAGGCCGGCGGCCAGCGCAAAGGGCACCGTCAGGCCATCGGCCAGGCCAATCACAATGTCCTGGAGCATGGCGGAGCTGGTCAGGTGGTTTTCGGGGTGCGGATGAACGTGCTGCATGATTGTGGAGGGAAGAGCGGGCCGCAATATGGCGCGCTCCGCTAACCTACGTACCTTTTTTGCGTATGGTAGCACCAGCAGGTGGCTTTGGGCCATCTTTCCTTTTCAGCAATTTATATTCCTCTCGTATCATGGCTAAAGCCACCACCAAAGCTGCTCCGGCAGCCAGCAAGCCCGCCTCTAAAAAAGATACTTCCTCCAACGGCCACGCCGCCCCCAGTGTGCAGCCCGTCATGAACCAGCAGTTCAACGCGCCCGCGCCGCTGCAAAAGTTCGGAACCGTGTCGCAGCGGCTACCCATCGGCCTCGACGAGAAAACCCGCCAGCAGAGCGTGGACCATCTCAACCAGCTGCTGGCCGATACCATGACCCTGCGTGACCTCTACAAGAAACACCATTGGCAGGTAGTAGGCCCCACGTTCTACCAGTTGCACCTGCTCTACGACAAGCACTACGAGGAGCAGAGCGCCCTGGTAGATACCCTGGCCGAGCGCATTCAGATTCTGGGCGGCGTGGCCGTAGCCATGGCGGCCGACGTGGCCGAAATGACCAGCATCCCCCGCCCCCCCCGCGACCGGGAGGAGGCGACGGTGCAGGTGTCGCGCCTGCTGGAAGCCCACCAGATCATTCTCAAAGAGTGCCACGAGTATGCCAAAGCTGCCGATGAGGCGGGCGACGACGGCACCAACGATGTGGTGGTGAGCGACGTGATGCGCACCAACGAGCTACAGGTCTGGTTTGTATCGGAGCACGTGGTAAATACCCCGTTGGTTCGGGCGCAGTAACTGCCGCTTGCAACCCGTTTGCTCAGTCATTGAGCTGAAGAGGCTTCTTCCCCGAACGGGAGGAAGCCTCTTTCGCGTCAGCGCTCAGCAGGAGGCGGGTGTACGGGTGCCGGACCCTGTGCCCCGCAACCGACGGGTTGTCGGGCCGGAGTCTACCGGCGGTAACTTCTGCGTTTTCCCTGGTGGTTTTCCTCGGCCTCCTCCACCGAGTGGGAGCGCCCCAGCTCATGCCCCTGGCGCGCCTTTTCGGCCAGCAGGCAGAAGGAGCCGTGGAGCAGGCTGATTTCCTCCTCCGGGAAATCCTGGGCATTGATGATCCGGTTGCTGGCCCCTTGACGAGCCGCAATCAGCTCGTTGAGCTTCAGGTGCAGCACCAATAAGTCCTTGTTCTGGACCCGCTGAATCAGGAATACCATCAGAAACGTAACGATGGTGGTGCCGGTATTAATGACCAGCTACCAGATTTCGGAATACCGGAACAGCGGCCCGGTAAGGGTCCAGACCAGCACAAGGCCCGCCGCCGAGCAAAAGGCGGCTGTGGAGCCCGACCAGCTGGTGACTACGCTGGCAAAGCGGGCAATGAAGTTGGCCGGCTTCACGGGCAGCGGGGTAGGAGCAAGAGCAGGTATGGGGCCGTAAGGAAGGAGGGGAAGGAGTTGAAAGCACACTTGCCGGCAAATTCCGGCCGGTTAGGTGAATGAAAGGTGAAATTTTTCCCGCTGACAATGAGTGCGAAACCGAATTATACAGTCGATAAACGCGGAAAAAGCAGCGCCATACTTGCACCCTTGCCAGCAACCCGCTACTTTTGTCATCGATTCGCCGCCTCAGTGAATCCGAAAGCTTCGGCCTTCGCCTAGTAAAAGGAGTGCTAGCCGTCATCAGCGCACGTGGTGAAACTGGTAGACACGCCATCTTGAGGGGGTGGTGCCTTCGGGTGTGGGAGTTCGAATCTCCCCGCGCGCACTCTTAAGCAAAAATCCCGCTTCGGCTTGCGCCGGAGCGGGATTTTTGCTGGTCAAAATGGTGAGGTGGTGAAATGGTGAGTTTGCTGTTCAAGCGCCCTGTTTGCGCAAGTGGCGCAGCCTGGGCGCTGGAACAGCAAACTCACTATTTCACCACCTCACCCTTGCACTGCTCTATTCCCATTCAATGGTAGCGGGTGGTTTGGAGCTGATGTCGTACACCACGCGGTTGATGCCACGCACCTGGTTGATGATGCGGTTGCTGACTTCAGCCAGGAAATCGTAGGGCAGGTGAGCCCAGTCGGCGGTCATGCCGTCTACGCTGGTCACGGCGCGCAGGGCTACTACCTGCTCGTAGGTGCGCTCATCGCCCATCACGCCCACGCTCTGGATGGGCAGCAGCATCACCCCGGCCTGCCACACCTGGTCGTAGAGGCCGTGCTCGTGGAGGCTATTGATGAAGATGGCGTCGGCCCGCTGGAGCAGGTCTACTTTGTGGGGCGTCACGTCGCCCAGGATGCGGATGCCCAGGCCGGGGCCGGGGAAGGGGTGGCGGTGCAGAATGTTGACCGGCAACTCCAGGGCACGCCCCACTTCCCGCACCTCGTCCTTGAACAGGGTGCGCAACGGCTCCACAATCTTCAGATTCATCTTCTCGGGCAGGCCGCCCACGTTGTGGTGGCTCTTGATGGTCACGGCCGGTCCGTTCACCGACACCGACTCGATTACGTCGGGGTAGATGGTGCCCTGGGCCAGCCAGCGGGCACCGTCCACCTTCTGGGCTTCGCGGTCGAATACCTCGATAAAGGTGCGCCCGATGGCCTTGCGCTTCAGTTCGGGGTCGGTGAGGCCCGCGAGGGCCTGGTAGAAGTCGGCGCTGGCGTCTACGCCGCGCACGTTCAGGCCCAGGTCGCGGTAGGAGTGGAGTACCTGGTCAAACTCATTCTGGCGCAGCAGTCCGTTATTCACGAAGATACCGTGCAGCCGCTTGCCAATGGCCCGGTGCAGCAACAACGCCGCCACGCTCGAATCGACGCCCCCCGAGAGGCCCAGAATCACCTGGTCCTGCTCGCCGATGGTGGCTTGCAGGCTCGCCACCATACCATCCACGAAGTGCTCGGGCGTCCAGTCCTGGAGGCAGCCGCACACGTCCACCACGAAGTTGCGCATGAGCTGCTTGCCGTCGGTGGAGTGGGTTACTTCGGGGTGAAACTGGATACCGTAGGTCGGCTGACCCTCGATTTCGTAGGCGGCTACGGCCACGTCGGGGGTGCCGGCAATGGCCAAAAAGCCGGCGGGCAGCTCCTGAATGGTGTCGCCGTGCGACATCCAGACCTGGGAGCCGGGCTCCAGGCCGCGCAGCAGCGGGTGGTGCTGGTTGAGGTGGGTGAGGCGGGCGCGGCCGTACTCGCGGATGCTGGCCGGCAGTACTTCGCCGCCCTGCTGGTGAGCCAGCAGTTGGGCTCCGTAGCACACGCCCAGCACCGGCACCCGGCCCAGGTAGCGGCTCAGGTCGGGGTCGGGCGAGTTGCTGTCGCGCACGGAACACGGGGAGCCCGAAAGCACCACGCCCCGGATATCCTCAGTGAGGTCCGGGGCGTGCGTATACGGGTGAATTTCGCAGTAAACATTCAGTTCCCGGATGCGCCGGGCAATGAGTTGGGTGTACTGCGAGCCAAAGTCGAGAATCAGAATCTGTTGGGGCATAGGCAAAATTAGCGCGCAGATTTCAGACCTGAAGCACGACGGCCGTTTTTTCTGCGGCGGCCGTTGGCATGGGCGGGCTGTCAGCGCGTTTTCGCGCATCGCCATAAGGTCACAAACCGGCGTTTGCCAGGAGCATGAGCGAGTACTATCCGTGCCCTGATGATGCGCCAGTGGCAATTCAGGCACTGGTATCCTAGCAGGATCCGACGTAAATGCTGGTCACATCCGCCCGGCACGCAGCCTTTCTCCAGGCGTCCCGAAGCCGGACCTTTGAGTGCGCCAATAGTCATTGGCCCTTATCCACTGCTGTTACGCAGTAGCCGTTGCAGCATTCGTTTTTCGGTGCTCGTTGCTCGTTTTTCGGGGCTGATTGGTTAATGAAGGTGAATCAGCCCCGAAAAACGAGCAACGAGCACCGAAAAACGACCTGCCACCGCAGCTACCGGAAGCGACCTGCGTAACAGCAGTTATCCACTGGCTCTCACGTTCGCGCTATGCATTCATCCCTCCCTCTTCTGGCCCTCACGCTGTTGGGAGCCCTGACGCTGCCAGGCGTTGCGGTTGCCCAGCAGGCCGTTTCCGAAACGGCTCCCCCCGATTCGGCCAGCCTGGCGCCCCCCCATTCCGAACTGGTGGCTGAGGTCCTGCCCCCAACTTCCCGGCCGGTTGCGGCCGGCCTGCTGGCCGTAAAAATGCTGGCCGGCAATGTGGTCGATGAGTGGGGTAATCCGCTGAGGGGTGCGACGGTGATGGTACTCGGCGACCAGCTGCATTCGGTGAGCACCAACTCGACCGGCGACTATCTGTTACCTGCCCCCGGGGCAGCCCCGGTTATCCGGGTGAGTTTTGCCGGCTACCAGGATGCCGAGCGCATTGCCCGTGGCCCCGCCGATCTGCTTTTCAAACTCGACCCCGTGCAGGACTACAAGCGGGATCTGAAAAAGCGCACCAAGGCCGCCGCCAAAGCCTGGAAGTAGTAACCGCAGCGGCGCCTGCACAAAGGGCGCGCGAGGCGAAAGCGGGACCGGAGAAAACAAGACGAATGATGGAGGGTTAAAAAGCTGCTGAGGTCCGGTTATTGCTGGACAGCGGTTTTCGCCTTCCCTCTTTTCCTTCTGAGTCCTCCCTATGGTTTTGTCCACGTTTGCCTTCTGGCTGTCGCACGTTGTTGCTTCGGCGTTCTACCCCGCTGCCGGCCCGTTGCCCCGCGTTTCGGGGGCGCCCGTTCAGCAAGGGGTAGCACGGGAATTGTTCGGCCACGTCACGGACTTCACTGGTGCGCCCCTGGCCGGAGCCACGGTGGCCGTGGAAGAGGACCGCAAGTCGTCCGTTATTACGAACTCGGTGGGCAAGTTTCTGCTCGTTAGCCCGCAGCGGCAGCCGCAGTTGCGCATCAGCTCGGCCGGCTATTACGATACGCTGGTGGCCGTCACCACGCTCAACACTTCCATCGAAGTCCAGTTGCGCCCCATCGACCGCTACAAGCGTAAGCTGAAAAAGCAGTACAAGGCCGCTAACAAGGCCTGGAAAAACTAGCGGCGGCGAAGGATTCAAAAAAAAACCAGCTGATTTACTTGATGATACCGCCCCGGTCGGAAAAAAAAGCCGACCCCGGTACCGAATCCGCCGGATTGGTGCTTACCTTTGTCCCGGCGAGTCAGAACGACCAGCTCCTGCTGAATTCCCCCAGGACCGGAAGGTAGCAAGGGTAGGTGGTTGAGCGGTGCGATTTTGGCTCGCTTTTTTATCACAGGTTTTTTCCGGCCGACCTCTTTCGCCGAAATCATCTGACCTTAGTGAAAAGCGCCCTTAACCGGGCGCTTTTCCTGTTTTCAGGCTCCGTAAGTCCGGTGATAATGGGTTTGTGACACACAAAATCCGGTCAATCCGCCGAATCCGCGCAATCAGTGAGTAGCTTTGGGGAATTGTTGTTTCCCAACCTACCCGCATGAAATTCTTCATTGATACTGCCAACCTGAAGGAAATTCAGGAAGCCGTGGAGCTCGGTGTGCTCGACGGTGTAACCACCAACCCTTCGCTGATGGCCAAGGAAGGCATCAGCGGCACGGATGCCGTGATGCGCCACTACAAGCAGATCTGCGAAATCGTGGACGGCGACGTGTCGGCCGAAGTGATTGCCACCGACTACGAAGGCATGGTTCGCGAGGGCGAAGCCCTGGCCGAGTTGCACCCCAACATTGTGGTGAAGATACCCATGATCCGCGACGGCGTGAAAGCCATTCGCTACTTCTCCGACAAGGGCATCAAAACGAACTGCACGCTCATTTTCTCGGCCGGCCAGGCCCTGCTGGCCGCCAAAGCCGGTGCTACTTACGTGTCGCCTTTCGTGGGCCGCCTGGATGATATCGGCCACGACGGCCTGCAACTGGTGCAGCAGATTGTGGACATCTTCAGCAACTACGGCTACCCTACGCAGGTGCTGGCCGCCTCCGTGCGCCACGTACCGCACCTGCTCCAGTGCGCCGAGTTGGGGGCCGATGTGGTTACCTGCCCGCTCAACGTCATCACCGGCCTGCTCAACCACCCCCTCACCGACAAGGGCCTGGCTACTTTCCTGGCCGACCATAAGAAGGTGAATGGCTAATTAGAAATCAAAAATTAAAAGTGAAAAATTAAAAATGCTGCGTCAGGGAAGTTGTCCAGACAGTCTTAGCTGAAAGGCAATTTTTAATTTTTCACTTTTAATTTTTACATTCAAAAAATGTACATCATCAAAGTAAAGGGGAAGGCCAAGATTCCGGACTACATTCAGTTGCGGGACGAGGAATTTGTGCTCATTGCCTACTTCCGCGCCGACCGCCCCCTCAAGGATTTGCACCGCTACGGGCTGGCCGGCAAGGAAACCGAGCTGGCCGCCGTTATTGCGGGTCTGGAATTCGGGAAGCTGCAAAAGGTGGAGGTATGAAGCCGGGCCTGGCAGGCTTGCCAAACCAATCTCCCGGACTCTTGCTAACCAACCATTTCAGCCTTTTCAACTAACTCCCAACCATGACCGTAATTGAGCTGCACGACGCTTACATTATGCAGGACGTGAATACGGTGCTGCAAAAGGTGTCGTTCACGTTGGGCAAAGGCGAATTCGCCTATCTGGTAGGCCGTACCGGTTCGGGCAAAAGCTCCCTGCTCAAAACCCTGTACGCTGATCTGCCCCTGCCCGCCGGCACGGGCTCGGTGGTAGGCTTCACGCTGCCCCGCAGTGGCAGCACCGATAAGGTGCCTTACCTGCGCCGTAAGCTGGGCATCATCTTCCAGGATTTTCAGCTGCTCTTCGACCGCTCGGTGGCCGATAACCTGCTGTTTGTGCTCAATGCCACGGGCTGGAAGGGGAAGGCCCGCAAGCAACAGCGTATTTCCGAGGTGCTGATGCGGGTGGGGCTGGCCAGCGTGGCCGGCAAAATGCCTCATCAGCTTTCCGGCGGCGAGCAGCAGCGCGTCGTCATTGCCCGCGCCCTGCTCAACGAACCGTTGCTGCTACTGGCCGACGAGCCCACCGGCAACCTCGACCCCGACGTGGCCGACAGCATTATGCAGCTGTTCGTGGAAATCAACAACGCCGGCACGGCCGTGCTCATGGCCACGCACAACTACCAGATTATTCAGCAGTACCCGCGCCGGGTGCTCAAGTGCGAGCAGGGGCAACTCCTGGACTCGGCCGTGACGCCTTTTGAGGTCGGCTAGCGGGGTTTTCTCTGCGCCGATGGAAGCCGGAGCGGGCAAAGTCTGCGGAATAAAAAATAAGATGGGCTGACAACCAATCGGCTTCCGGCGTACTCTTCGTAGGTAGTCCGACTGCCGGGACTTTTTGCATTCGTCCGCGCTATTTACCAGAGAATGATTGGGCTTTCCGTACTGATTCCGGTGTTCAACTACGATGTGCGGCCGTTGGTACGCACGCTGTTGGCGCAGGTAGCAGACTGGCAGGGTCCCGTCGAGATTCACTGCCTCGATGATGGGTCACAGGAACTCCACCGACTGCAAAACCGCGAGCTGGCCTTGTTGCCCGGAGTGCACTACCGGGAGCTGGACCACAACGTAGGGCGGGCCGCCATTCGCAATCAGCTGGCCGCGTCGGCCCGTTACGCCTGGCTGCTGCTGCTCGACAACGACAGCAGCCTGCCCGACGGGCAGTTTCTGGCCCGTTATGCCGCCGCCCGCCACCGCGCGCCGGTGCTATCGGGTGGCACAACCTACGAAGCCGCCCCGCCGCCCGAAGCCGCGTTGCGCCTACGCTGGCTCTATGGCCTGCACCGGGAGGCCCGCCCCGCCGCCGTGCGCCAACGCGCACCCCACGGCCAGCTGACGCTCAATAATCTGCTCGTGCAAACCAAGGTATTCCGGCAGTTGGGCCTCGATGAAAGCCTGACCCGCTACGGCCACGAGGATACAAAATTCGGGTGGCTGCTGCGCCGCACCGGCACCGGCGTCCATCACCTCGACAACCCCGTGCTCCACGATGGGCTGGAAGCTGCCCCGGTCTTTCTCCAGAAAACCCACGACGCGGTGCGCAACCTCGTGCAGCTCTACCGGGCCGAGGGACTGGGAGCCGATACCCGCTTGCTGCAGGCCGCCCTGCGCCTCCAGCGCTGGGGCCTGAGCGAGGCCGTCCGGACTGCTTTCGGGTTGCGGCGGGAACAGGTGCAGCGCAACCTGCTCTCCGGCCGCCCCAGCCTCCGCCAACTCGATGCCCTGAAACTGTACTGGCTGCTCGACGAGTTGCGCTGAAGCCGCGTGCCCTACTGCGCGCCCGGGAGAAGGCAGTAGCACCGGGCCGGGGGCGCAACGCCAAAGCGCCGGCCCTTCCGAAGAAGAACCGGCGCGGTTGGCCTGCTGGCAATCAAAGGCAGATTAGTCGTTATCGGTGTTTTTGACTTCCGATTTCACTTCTTTATAGGCTCCTTTTACGGCGCTGCCCACCTTGCTGCCCACTTTGGCGGCACCCTGGCCCACATCCTTGCCTACTTCCTTTACATCGGAAGCGGTGTTGCTGACAGCGCGGCCCACGGCGGAACGTTCGTCCTGAGTTTCGTTGGCGACCTTGTTGGCAGTACCGCTCACAGCATCAGCGCCCTGGGCTACGCGGGCCTCGGCTTTGTCGTAGGATTTGAAGGCGGCATACTTGAGCTTCTCCTTCTGAATTTCGGCTAGGTCCTTAGCCGGGATGTCGCCCTTTACTTTGTCGTAGGCTTCATCCAGCGCGCGCCACTCGGCATTGATGTTGCGCCAATCGTTGATGTCGTACTGGTCTTCGTTGCGCTTGATGTCGTTGACGAAGGCCTCATAGGTCTGCCGGGCGTTGGCGGCCGTTACGCGGCTGGCCGGCGAGGTGGGCTTGTAATACTTGCCCATCGCCATAGTCCCCGACGACATGGCGGCAGTCGAGCCGGGACGGTTATTCCAGGCCATTTCACGCTTGTCGTAGGCGGTTGTGTAGCGGGTGCGGAGCTGCTCGATTTCCTGGCGGCGGGCATCGTCGTACTGGTCGCCGTACTTATCGACGGAAGCCACTTTGGCATCGAAGTCGGACTTGAGCTGCGCGGTTTCGCGGTCGTAGTCAGCCTCTGCCTCGTTGGCTACGGCGTCGGCTTTCATTTCGGTATCCGAAACAAAAGTTTTGAAATCGTTATACGCCTGGTCGCTTTCGGCTCCCATTTCGTTCTGCTGCGCGTTGGTGCAGCTGGTAGTGAAAGCGGCCCCGCTAAGCAGAAGGGCAGCCGATAGGGCGTTTATGGTGAGGGTTTTACGGAACATGGTAAGTGAATTTTAAATTAGGAAAGGGAGAATGGCCGGGAGAGAGCCCAGGCTGAAGCCTTCTGGGGTTAACGCAGGCAGCGCGCCGCTGGTTACGCCGGGGGCTGGTATTGGCCGGCGCTCCGGCCCAGTTACCTTTGCCGCTTCCCTCCCTTTTCAGCTTTCCTGCCGTGCCCGTTTCGCCCCTTGCCACCGCGCCACCCGCGCCTATTCAGTTGCTCGACTTGCCCGCCCAGCACGCCCCGATTCAGGCGGAACTGGCGGCCGCCGCGGCCGCCTGCCTGCACGAGGCGGCCTTTATCCAGGGGCCGGCCGTGGGGCATTTTGCCCAGGAGCTGAGCGCGTATCTGGGCGGCCCGCACGTGGTGCCCTGCGCCAACGGCACCGACGCGCTGCAACTGGCCCTGATGAGCCTGAAGCTGCCCGCCGGGGCCGAGGTCATCGTGCCGGCCTTCACCTACGTGGCCACGCTGGAGGCCGCCGCCGTGCTGGGTTTGCGCCCCGTGCCGGCCGATGTGCTGGCGGGTACCCTCAACCTCGACCCGCAGGCCGTGGCCGCCGCCCTCACGTCCCGCACCGGCGCCATCGTGGCCGTGCACCTGTTCGGGCAGTGCGCCGATTTGCAGGCGTTGCGCCAGCTGGCCGACCAGCACGGCGTGGCCCTGATCGAGGACAATGCCCAGGCCCTGGGAGCCACTTTTCAGCCCAAAACCGGCCCCGCCTGGATGGCCGGCACGGTGGGGGAGGTGGGCACCACGTCGTTCTTTCCGAGCAAGAACCTGGGCGGTTTTGGCGACGGGGGCGCACTGTTCACCCGCGACGCTGCCCGGGCCGAGTACCTGCGCCAGCTCGCCAACCACGGCCAGAGCCGCAAGTACCACCACCAGCACGTGGGCCTCAACTCCCGCCTCGATACCCTGCAGGCGGCCCTGCTGCGCGTGAAGCTGCCCCACCTGCCCGCCTGGACCGCCGCCCGCCAGCGCGTGGCCGCCCGCTACGACGCGCTGCTGGCGGGCCTGCCGGGCGTATCGGTGCCGGCCCGCGACCCGCGCAGCACCCACGTTTTCCACCAGTACACCCTTACCGTAGCCGATGAGCCCGGCCGCCGCGACGCACTGCAGGCGTTTCTGGCGGCGCGGGGTGTGCCCACGGCCGTGTACTACCCGCTGCCCAACCACTTGCAGCCCGCCTACGCCTACCTGGGCTACCGGGCCGGGCAGTTTCCGGTGGCCGAGCGCCTGGGCCGCACCGTCCTCTCGTTGCCCATCCACCCCACGCTCACCGCCGAGCAGGTGGCCTACGTGGCGGCCCAGGTGCGGGCGGGGCTGGCCTGAGGGCGTGGGTTGGCCCGGTTTTTTCTTTCGGCCCCAGCAATTGCAGTTTATACTCTCCTGATTTTTTCGCTTATGCGCTTTTCTTTTCTGACCCTCGCGTTGCCCCTGGCCGGGGTGGCCGCCCTCACCACCGCCGCCATCAACAAGCCCGCCCAGGGTTTCAACATTTTCTCGGTGCAGCAGGATATTGAGCTGGGGGCCCAGGTGGCCCAGCAGACCGACTCGCTTTACCGGGCCAAGGGCCAGCTGCTGAGCCGCAGCGGCAACGCCCGCGCCTACCAGCTGCTCGACGGCGTGGTGAAGCGCGTGCTCGACAACGGCCAGCTCAAGTACCGCACCCAGTTCCCGTGGGACGTCCAGATCATCAAAGACGACAAGACGCAGAACGCCTTTGCCACGCCCGGCGGCCACATCTACGTGTTTTCGGGCCTGATAAAATACCTCGACAACGAGAACGAACTGGCCGGGGTGCTGGGCCACGAAATTGCCCATGCCGACCGCCGCCACAGCACCCAAACCATGCAGAAGCAGTATGGCACGAGCATGCTGCTGGGGCTGCTGCTGGGCAACCGCTCCAACAGCCAGCTCGTGCAGATTGCCGCCGGCCTGGGCCAGCTCAAGTTCAGCCGCACCTACGAAACCGAGGCCGACAAGTACTCGACCATCTACCTCAACGGCACCCGCTATTATTCCTGCGACGGGGCCGCCGGCTTCTTCATTAAGGCTGAAAAAGAGGGCGGCGCGGGCACCCCGGAATTCATGAGCACCCACCCCAACCCCGGCTCCCGCGTCCAGAACATTCAGCGCAGCGCCCAGCAGCTGGGTTGCACCGGCAAGGCCGTGAGCAACAAAAATTTCGAGGAGCTGAAGCGGATTCTCTAGCCGGTTGCCCGGTTTTGCCTGGCAGAACCCAGGCTGCCTGTAGCGCGAAGCTCCGGCCTCGCGTATCGTTGAACGAACCCGCTCAGGGGCAGCAACGATACGCGAGGCCGGAGCTTCGCGCTACAGGTACGTTGGCTCTAAGTGGGCTGCTGGCGAATGAAATGGGTGATTAGCCGGGCAATTTCCGGCCCTTTTTCTTCCGCGAAGAAGTGCTTGGAGGGCAGCTTATGCACCATCGGCAGGTGCGCGGCCTCTTTCACCAGGTTGCCGAAATGCTCGAAGTCGAGGGCCGGGTCCTCGGCTCCCCAGATGGCCTGCACCGGGTAAGGCGGCTGGTCAACGGCCCGCTTGAGCAGGTCCTGCAGCTCCTGGGAATGATCGAACTGGCGCATGATTTTGAGGAAGGCCTTGCCGCCGTCGTCGCGCTTGAGCAGGTCGACGTAGGCGTACACTTCCTCCTTGGGTAGCTCGCTGATGTTGCTGACGCCCATGGCCTTGAACAGCAGGTACCAGGTCGGGTGCTGAATGGTCAGCAGTTCGGCCTCGCCCAGTATTGGCATCTCGAAGGGGCGCATGGGCAGGGGCTTCTGGAAGTTGACCACATCATAGAACATATTGAGAATGGTGAGCGACTGAACGCGCTCGGGGTGTTCGGCGGCCAGGGCCAACCCGATGGCCCCGCCGATGTCGTGGACCACCAGATGGTAGCGCTCCAGGCCCAGCGCCTCGGTAGCCTGGTGCAGAAACCGGGCAAAGCCCCGGAACGTGTAGTCGAAGTCCTCGGGCCGGTCCGACAGCCCCAGCCCCGGCATATCCACCGAAATGCCGCGCAGGCCCTGGGCTTCCAGGCTGCGCAGCATTTTGCGAAACAGGTACGACGACGTGGGCACGCCATGAAGACAGAAAACGGCGTCGCCCTGGCCATAATCGAGGGCAAAAGTGCGGACGCCCGCCACATCGAAATAGCGGCCGGAAGCCTCGTGGGCCGTAATAACTTGCTCTACGGTGCGGTTGCTCATAATCAGAAGAGGTATATAGTGGAAAGGGCAGCAGCGGCCGGTGCCGCAACCAGCAGCAAGCCAACAGGTGTGCCCTTGATACGCGAGTACTGCCAAAGGGATGAGTTGGGCTGCCGGGGAATTGAGGTGAAAGGATGTAGCGCATGTTTCAGCAGAGGGGAGGGAAAGGGGCGGGCCAAACGCGTACCTTGCCGGGGTCTTATTCCTTCTTCATGCCCTCGTTTATGGCTACTCCGCTCGTAACCCCGCTCGCTCCCGATGCCAACCCCGAAGTGGCGGAACTGGCTGCTTTTTTCAACGAAACGCTGGGTTTCTGCCCCAACAGCGTGCTTACCATGCAGCACCGACCGGCCATTGCCACGGCTTTTATCCAGCTCAACAAGGCCGTAATGGCCAACCAGGGCCGCGTTACCAGCGCCCTGAAGCGGCTGATCGGCTACATCAGCAGCCATGCCGCCGGTTGCCAGTACTGCCAGGCGCACACCATTCTGGCTGCCGAGCGCTACGGCGCCGAGCAGCAGCAGCTCGACCACATTTGGGAGTACCCCACGCACCCGGCTTTTTCGGCCGCCGAGCGGGCGGCCCTGGCCTTCGCCGTGGCCGCTTCGGCCGTGCCCAATGCCGTGAACGAGACCATCAGCCAGGCGTTGCGCCAGCACTGGACGGAAGGCGAAATCGTGGAAATTCTGGGTGTCATCAGCCTGTTTGGCTACCTCAACCGCTGGAACGACTCGATGGGTACGCACCTGGAAGAAGGGGCGGTGGCCGCTGGCGAGCAGCACCTCGCCGGCCGCGGCTGGAGCCCGGGCAAGCACGCCTGAGCCGGGGGGTAGGGGGGCGGCTAATCGGCGTCGGGGGCGGCGCCGGGGGCCAGCAACACCCGGTTCAACTCGGCGCGGTGGGTGCGCCAGTCGGGCATAAACTGGTCCATGAGGCCCCAGAACCGGGCGTTGTGCAGGCGCTCGTGCAGGTGGGTCAGCTCGTGGACCAGTACGTATTCGAGGCAGGGCAGGGGGCGCTTAATGAGCTCCAGGTTCAGCCAGACGCGCCGGGCCCCGATGTTGCAGGTGCCCCAGCGGGTGCGCATCTGCTTTATGCCCCAGTCTGCCGCCGCCCGGCCCACCACCGGCTCCCACTGGGCAAAAAGCGCCGGCAGCACCTGCTTCATCTGCTGCCGGTACCAGACCGTGAGCACGGCTTCGCGCTGGGTGGCGGTGCTGCCCTCGGGCACACTCAGGCGTAGCTGGCCGCTTTCGGGCAGCAACACCACGCCGGGCCGCCCCGCTACCGGAGTTACCAACAACTCGTACGCCTGACCCAGATACGGCACCGTTTCGCCCGCCTCGTAGCGCGGCTGCGGGGCCGGCTCGCGGGTAGCGAAACGCTGCTGATGCTTCTCAATCCAGCTTCGGCGGGCTTGCACGAACTCCTCAATAACCGACGCAGGCGTTTGCAGCGGCACCGATACCCGGATGCGGCCCCCGGCATACACCGTCAGGCGCAGACTGCGCATCTGCTGGCGCACGAGGTCAATTTCAAGGCCGGCAATTTTCATGTTTTGAGCTTCAAGCGGCAAGCTACAAGCGGCCAGCGTATGTTCAGTCGTCAGCCTACCGTTTGGAGCTTGCCGTGTGGAGCTAAAATAAGCTTGTAGCTTGCGGCTTGAAGCTTGCAGCTCGAAACTTGCGGCTTGTTGCTTGAAGATCCCAATGGAATCAGCCGTTCGTTTTGTTATCTGCGGGGTGGGCCACATTGGCCGCCGCCATGCCGCGCTGGTGGCCCGCCACGCCGGGGCCGGATTGGTGGCGCTGGTTGATAGCCGGCCGGAACTGGCCGCCGGGCTGGCCACCGAATTTCCCGGCGTGCCGTTCTTTGCTTCCCTCGACGACTACCTCGCCCACGGCCCCGCCGCCGATGTGCTGACGGTGGCCACGCCCAACGGCCAGCACGCAACCCAGGCCATTCGGGGCCTGCGGGCGGGTTTGCACGTGGTAGTGGAAAAGCCGCTGGCCCTGCGCAAATCCGACGCCGAGGATATTGTGCACACCGCTTTGCAAACCGGCCGCTTCGTGTTCGGGGTGATGCAGAACCGCTACTCGCCGCCCGCCGCCTGGCTCAAGCAGGTGGTGGACGAGGGCCGCCTGGGCCAAGTGTTTCTGGTGCAGCTCAACTGCTTCTGGAACCGCGACGAGCGTTATTACACGCCCGGCAGCTGGCACGGCACCCGCGCCGACGACGGCGGCACGCTCTTCACCCAGTTCAGCCATTTCGTGGATTTGCTCTACTGGGTGTTCGGCGACATCAGCAACATCACGGCCCGCTTCCGCGACTTCACCCACGAGCAGCTCACCGAGTTCGAGGACAGCGGCCTGGTCACGTTTGATCTGTTGCGTGGCGGCAGCGGCACGCTCCAGTACAGCACTGCCGTCTGGGACCAGAACCTGGAAAGCTCCCTGACGGTGGTGGCCGAACACGGCAGCCTGCGCCTGGGCGGCCAGTACATGGATAAAGTAGACTACTGCCACCTGCGCGACTACCAAATGCCCGAACTCGCGCCCACCAACCCCGCCAACCAGTACGGCCCCTACCAGGGCTCGGCCGCCAACCACGTCCACGTCATCAATAACGTGGTAGCCACCATCCAAAAGCGCGGTTTCGCCAGCACCAACGCGCTGGAAGGCCTGAAAGTGGTGGAGATGATTGAGCGGATTTACAGCCTCAAATAAGGAACCCGAAAACCATGAAACATATCGTTGTTGTGCTGGGGAGTGCGCTGGCCCTGGCCGCCTGCTCTGCCGACACGGAGCAGAAATCTCCCGGGGTCGCGGAATTGCCCGCAGAATCGGAAGCGGCGAAACTGAGCAACGCGGTCAGCTCCCGGGGGCGCGACACCATTGCGGCCGGGGAGGAGTTTGTTACCCGCGTGTACCTGAACCAGGCGCGGCAAGCCGGCATTATGGCCGCCAAAACCAAGCGCCCGCAATTCCTCATCACCTATAACCCGGCCCTGCAACAGGCCCGGTTCGATACGGCGGTGCTGGTGGGCGATACGGGCATTGTGCGCTTTACCCCGCAGGTTGGAGCCTTCCGGCCCGGCGAGGTGAAGACGCACGAATGGGTGTACCAGGTGGCCGTGGATTTCAACGGCCGCTACCCCGGCCCCGATACCGTGTTTATGGTGCGGGAAGTGCTCTACATCAAAGCCAGGCCGTAAGCCGGGGCAGCGCCGCGCCGCGTTGGGCCGTATGTTGACCTATGACCGACCAGCAAGCCCTAACCGACCTCCGCGCCTGGCAGCAGCGGATGCAGCGCCCGCCCACGCTGCTCAACCGCTTCGCGCGGCTCGTGCAGGCCCGCCTGAACGCGCTGCTGCCTGAAAAGCTGCACCGCGCCATTACCACCGCCATCCAGAAAATGGTGCAGGGCGTGTTGTTTGGCTCCATGCATACCACCCGCCAGCCGCTTCCGGAAGGCACGCTGGCCGAGCGCGAAGCGCGGGTGCGCAAACGCATCCGGGCCTACCGCAACACGGCGGCCCTGGAGGGGGGCGTCACCGGAGCCGGGGGCTTTTTGTTGGGCCTGGCCGATTTCCCGCTGCTACTGGGCATCAAGCTCAAGCTGCTCTTCGATATTGCCGCCCTCTACGGCCACGAGGTGCGCACGTTCCCGGAGCGGCTCTACCTGCTGTATATCTTCCAGCTGGCCTTCAGCAGCCACCACACCCGCCGCGAAACCTACCGCCAGCTAGCCGACTGGCCGACCACCGAAGCCACCGTGACGGTCGACGCCTTCGACTGGCGCACGTTTCAGCAGGAGTACCGCGACTACATCGACCTAGCTAAAATGGCCCAGCTGCTGCCCGTGGTGGGCGCGGCGGTGGGGGCGGTAGCCAACTACCGTTTGCTCGAACAGCTCGGCGAAACGGCCATCATGTGCTACCGCCTCCGCTGGTTCGGCGCAGCAACAACAGCTGAATTGCCGGCCAGCCATCGGTAGTTCTGCAAGGTGATGTGGCAGGTATCTCCACGCGAAAGAGCCCCGGCAGCTGGTACCGGGGCTCTTTTTCGTTGAGTCAATCAGGTGAGCGGAAGCTTAGCTTTTGCCCTGCTTCACTTCCTGCCGACCCTGACCCTGGTGGTTCTTGCGCTTGGCCATCTTATCGGCCTGCAGCTGGGTGTACTTGGCGTACTGGTCGGCGCTCAGGATCTGCTTGAGTTGGGCGTCGTACTGGGCTTTGCCGGCCTTCATGGCCGCGTGGTGCTGCTTCTTATCGGCTTTGGCAACGGCAGTGCCGGCCTGGGCTTTGTGGGTTTGCATGGCCTGGGCGCGGCTCAGGTGCAGCTGACGAACCTGCTGGGTCTGGGTGGCCGAGAGGTTGAGCTTCTGGGTCAGGCGCTGAGCCGAACGGTCGGCGCGCTGTTCGGGGGTGAGGTTGGCGTGCTCGCCCCTGTGGTGCTGGCCGTGGGCGGCTTTGGCGGGAACCGACTGGGCCGAAGCGGCGGAGAACGAAAAGGCGGCGAGGATAACGAGGAACTTTTTCATGGTGCTTTATGGGAAAGTTTATATTCGAAGGAAAAAAGCTCGCTGGCCATCCGGACTGGCGTTTGAGCTTCTGACTGGGTATTTGCAACTCCGGTGCCAGTTTTGCCGCCCAAGCCACAAATCAGCGTACTTGAAAAATTTAAATTTTTGGATTAAACCTTAGCTCCTCCTGATAATCAGGTTTTGTAAGTGGTTGTAAACAAGGTTTCTGTGAATGTCCGGGGTGGAGGTAAGGGCTCTATTGCCCTTAAAAAAAAGGGTGGATCACAGGCTTTGAACGTGCCCGCAAAGGCCACGCAATGGCCCGGTTGGGCAATAGGGTTGCCGGGGCAACGATCCGGATTTACCTTTGCGGCACCAATTCTTTACCCCACAAAGGATTGTTTTTATAAAGAGGCGCTGAGAGACAGGCTCGAAGAAGCGTCGGCAACCATCCGCCAGCCGGAACGGTGCCAATTCCTGACCATATAAAAACAAGTTGCCGTGCGCTTTTCACCCCCTTTTACTGCCCCCGTTGCTGTTGTTGCCCTCGTTTTGCCAGGCTCGTTGGGCCGGGTTATGCGTTGTTGTTGCGCGGGTTGTTGGGACTGAGTAGCCGGCGGGGCGGGATGTCCCGGTCATTCTTGCCCATTTTCCTTTTTCCGTAGTCCCGCCGCCGGCTGAGCCGGGTTGCGAGGCGACTACTCCATTTTCTTCCCATTGCACCAAGCCACAGGCTTGGCGGCGTTTGCTGTTATGCTCAAAAAATCATTGGCGCTGCTCCGGCTCGAAGCGGCCGAAACGGGGGCGAATACCCTCAAGCGAAGCCTGAACGGCTTCAACCTCATTACTATTGGCATCGGCGTCATCATCGGGGCGGGCCTGTTCTCGCTCACCGGCATTGCGGCCGCCAACAACGCCGGGCCGGCCGTTACGCTCTCCTTCGTGGTGGCGGCCGTGGGCTGCGCCTTCTCGGCGCTCTGCTACGCCGAGTTTGCCTCTTTGGTGCCGGTGGCCGGCTCCGCCTACACCTACGCTTACGCTACCATGGGCGAGCTTTTCGCCTGGATCATCGGCTGGGATTTGATTCTGGAATACTCGGTGGGCGCGGCCACGGTGGCCATCAGCTGGTCGCAGTACCTGCTCAAGTTTCTGGGCAAGTACGGCATTCACCTGCCGCCCCAGCTGGTGATGTCGCCGTTTGAAACGGCCACGCTGGCCGGCGGGGGCGGCGAGGTGCACGGGCTGGTAAATGTGCCGGCCATGCTCATCGTGTTGGCTATCACACTCATCATTATTCGCGGCATGTCGGGCTCGGCGTGGTTTAATGCGCTGGTGGTCACGCTGAAAGTGGCGGTGGTGCTGGTGTTCATTGCTTTGGGCTGGCAGTACATCGACCCCGCCAACTACCACCCCTACATCCCGACCAATACCGGCACGTTCGGGGAGTTTGGCTGGAGCGGGGTGCTGCGCGGGGCGGGCGTGGTATTCTTCGTGTTCATCGGCTTCGATATTGTGGCCACCATGGCCCAGGAAACCAAGAATCCGCAGCGTAATATGCCCATTGGCATCATCGGCTCGCTGGTGGTGTGCACGGTGCTGTTCGTGCTCTTCAGCTACGTAATGACGGGGCTGGCCAACTACACCGAGTTCAAGGACAGTGCCGCGCCGGTGGCTATTGCCATCGAGAAAACGCCCTACGCCTGGCTGTCGGGCGCCGTTATCCTGGCCATTATTATCGGCTACACCTCCGTTATTCTGGTGGATCTGCTGGGCCAGAGCCGGGTGTTTTTCAGCATGGCCAAGGATGGGCTGCTGCCCCCGGTATTCGCCCGCATTCATGAGCGGTTCCGCACGCCGCTGCAATCCAACCTGCTGCTGGGCGGGTTCATTGCCCTGTTCGCGGGCTTCGTGCCCATCTCGGTAGTGGGCGAAATGACGAGCATCGGTACGCTGCTGGCTTTTGTGATGGTGTGCGTGGGTGTGCTCATCATGCGCAAGCGCGAGCCCGACGCCCCGCGTGGTTTCCGCACGCCCTGGGTGCCGGTAGTACCTATGCTGGGCATCCTGACCTGCATGGTCATGATGGTGTCCTTGCCCTGGGAAACGTGGCTGCGGCTGGCCGTGTGGCTGGCCATTGGACTGGCCATTTATTTCGGCTACGGCCGCAAGCACAGCAAACTGGGCCAGCAGGCCCGTGCTGAAGCAGCGCGGCGGGTGGCGTAGTGATTCGGGTCTTCACAAAACACAACCTGCCGGCTCGTTTACCGGCTCGTTTAGGGCCGGCAGGTTGTGTTTTGACGGGTGGGTTGTTGTGGTGAGTTGGGGGGCTGGATCAAGGCTGGAGCCGACATTGGGCATATCGGTCGCATGGTTGGGGAGCTGGCTGCCTGACCTGCCGGCCCATCCATAGAAATGCCCCGCCGGTCGTCTGGCGGGGCATTTCTATGGCATCAGAGAGTACACTTTACATAAACACCTTCCGCAATGCCCACAGGCTCCAGACGATGACCATCAGGCCCACGCCCAGGAACATCCAGCGGATGGGCAGGCGGCCGGCGAGGCGGGCGGCCAGGGGCGCGGCGGCCACGCCGCCCACAATCAGGCCCAGTACAATTTGCCAGTGCGTAACGCCCAGGGCCGCGAAAAACGTGGCGGCGCTGGCAAACGTGACGAAGAACTCCGTGATGCTGACCGTGCCAATCACGTACTGGGGCGTGCGGCCCCCGGCAATGAGGGTGCTGGTGACCAGCGGCCCCCAGCCGCCCCCGCCAAACGAATCGAGGAAGCCCCCGGCGGCGGCCAGCAGCCCCAGCTTCTTGTGTTTTTTGCGCGGGCCGGGTTTGGCAAAGGCTTTGGAAATGATGCGCAGGCCCAGCAGCAGCAGGTATAGGGCCAGAATGGGCTTCACGAAGCTGGCGTAGGCCTCACCGAAATACGTCAGCAGCAAAGCCCCCGTCACGGCCCCGAGCACGCCCGGAATCAGCATGACCTTGAACAGCTTGCGGTTCACATTGCCGAGGCGGTAATGGTGGTAGCCCGAGGCCCCGCTGGAAAACATTTCGGCCGAGTGGATGCTCGCACTCACGGCCGCCGGGGTGATGTTGAGGCTCATCAGGCTGATGGCCGTGACCACCCCGTAGCCCATGCCCAGCATCCCGTCGATGAGCTGGGCCCCGAAGCCGATGGCCACGAACACGTAGAATGTGCGCGAAGAAGTAGCCAGCGTAACGGCCTCCTGCCAGGTGAAATAGTGAGCCAGCACCGTGTAAAGTACCAGCGCGGCCAGCACCGTCAGCGTCAGCAGAGCCAGCCGCCGCCACCGCCGCGTCGGCGGCGACTCGTAGGCCCGGCCGCCGGTCAGCTCGGCCGTTACGGCGTTCAGGGACCGGACCTTGTGGGCGAAGTCGCCGCCGACTTTCTCCCGGATGATGCCCATGCGCTGGAGCACGTCGTGGAGTTCATCGGGCAGGGTGTGGGTGAGCATTTCGCGCAGGCGCTTGGCCACCGTGGGCGACTTGCCGTTGGTGCTGATGGCAATTTTGAGGTCGCCCTTCTGCACAATGGAGCCGAGGTAGAAGTCGCAGGCGGCGGGCGTGTCGGCCACGTTGCAGAGCAGGCGCTGGCGGGTGGCGTCGGCCTTGATTTGCAGGTTGAGGGCCTTGTCGTCGGTGGCGACGATAACCAGGTCGTGGCCCACGAGGTGGGTAGGGTCGTAGGGGTGCTCGCGGAGCTGCACGGCGGGATGCTGGCCGGCCAGCACCCGTAGTTCGGGGCCGAACCAGGTAGCCACCACCGTAATGGCGGCGTTGGGGCTGTTGGCCAGCATGGCCGAGAGCTTCTCGAAGCCCACGGCCCCGCCGCCCACCAGCAGCACGTGCAGCTGCTCCAGCTTCAGAAACACCGGAAACAGGCGGTTGCCGGCCGTGGCCGCTAGCGGGGGCGGCTCGGGCGGCGGCAGTAAGAAAGAGGAGGAAAGGGGCATGGGTGGCGGTGGTTGGGTTGATGGTTCTGTCATCCTGAGCAGCGCGAAAGGACCTTAGCACGGTAGGATCGTTATTACGTCGGTTCCCGCAGAGGGTCGCAGAGGGATGCGCAGAGGCACGCTGAGCCGTTCAAATTGCTCTGGTGATAAGGTCCTTCGCGCGGCTCAGGATGACAGGAAGGATGGGGTTACTCGTGAAACGTGAGCCCGCTGGTGGTAGGCTGCACGTAACCGCGACGGATGGAGAAATCACCAAACCGCTCGGCGGGCTGGCGGTTTTGGGCGTAGTCGGCCAGCAGGGGGGTGAGCTCCGCCACAATGCCGTCTTCGTCGAGCATTTCCTTGTAGAGCTTGTTCATCCGCTCCCCGTTGAAAGCGGCGCCGAGGTAGAGGTTGTAGCGGCCCACGGCCCGGCCCACCAACCCGATTTCGCCGAGGTAGGGGCGGGCGCAGCCGTTGGGGCAGCCCGTCATTCGGAGTAGAATATCCTCCTGGGCAAGACCTTGCTGGATAATAACTTGTTCCAATCTATCCAATAATTCCGGAAGATACCGCTCGGCCTCCGCGAAGGCCAGCGAACAGGTGGGCAGGGCCACGCAGGCCAGGGCCCCGCGCCGCAGCCCGGTGGCGGGGCCGCCGGTTTCCACGGGCACGCCGTGTTCCTGCAACAGGGCCTGCACCGCGAGGCGGTCCTCGGGGGTAACGTTGGCAATGATGAGGTTCTGGTTGCCGGTGAGGCGGAAGTCGCCGGAGTGGAAACGGGCAATTTCGCGCAGGGCGGTTTTGAGGCGGTAGCCCTCCCGGTCGAGGACCCGGCCGCCTTCCACGAACAGGGTCAGGTGGGCGCGCCCGTCGGCGGCCTCGCTCCACCCGAAGGCGTCGCCGGAGCTGCGGAACGCGTAGGGGCGGGCCGGCTCCAGGGCGTAACCCAGGCGCTGGTTGAGCTCCTGCCGGAACACCTCCAGCCCCACCCGGTCCAGGGTGTACTTGAGGCGGCTGAACTTGCGGTTTTCACGGTTGCCCCAGTCGCGCTGAATCGTCACGATTTTCTCGCACACGTCCACCACGTTTTCGGTGGGCACGAAGCCGATCAGGTCGGCCAGGCGGGGGTAGGTTTCGGCCATCCCGAAGGTCATGCCCATGCCACCGCCCACAGCCACGTTGAAGCCCAGCAGCTGCCCTTTTTCCACAATGGCAATCAGGCCCAGGTCGTTGGCGAAGATGTCGGTGTCGTTGTGGGGCGGCAGGGCCAGGGCAATTTTGAACTTGCGGGGCAGGTAGGTTTTGCCGTAGATGGGCTCGGCGTCCTCCTCGCCCTCGTTGGGCGCGCTGCTGAACTGCGACTCCCCATCGAGCCAGAGCTCCCAGTAGGCCGAGGTGCGGGGCGTGAGGTGGGCGCTGATCTGCTTCGACACCTCGTACACCTGGGCGTGAACCGGGCTCTCGTGGGGGTTGGGGTTGCACATCACGTTGCGGTTCACGTCGCCGCAGCCCGCAATGCTGTCGAGCAGAGCCGCGTTGAAGCCCTGAATGGTTTGTTTCAGGTCGCGCTTGCGCACGCCGTGGAGTTGGAAGGCCTGGCGGGTGGTGAGCTTGAGGGTCTGGTTGCCGTATTCGTCGGCCAGCTCATCCATGCGCAGCCACTGCGCGGGCGAGGCAATGCCGCCCGGCACCCGCACCCGGATCATGAGCGAATACAGCGGCTCCAGCTTCTGGCGCTTGCGCTCCGAGTCCAGGTCGCGGTCCGTTTGCTGGTAGGAGCCGTGGAATTTGATGAGGTGGGTATCGTCGGGGTAGAGGGCGCCGGTGAGGGGGTTGAGCAGGCTCTCGGCCAGGGTGCCGCGCAGGTAGTTGCTGGCATCCTTGACGTGTTCGACTTCGGAAAGTTTGGGGGTATCGGCCATGAGGGTAGTTCTGGAGTGGGCCTCACCCCCCGGCCCCTTCTCCTCGGGGAGCGGGGGAGCCAGACGATGGAGGCGATGCACATTGTGACTGTTGGGCGCTGCGTAGCTTGGGGCCTTAGCTTTGGGGCGGGCGGTGGAGGAGCAGGTCTTTGGAAAGGGTGAGGCGTAGCACGTGGCGGTCGAGGTAGTCGGGGCGGTGGTAGCGGCGCTGGTAGAGCCAGAGGTAGCCCAGTTCGGCGGCGAAACCCGCGCCCAGCTGGTGCTCGGTGCCGGCGTAGAGGCGGTTCTGGTCGAAGCTGTTGGGGTTAAGCAGCAGTTCATCGGAGGCCCGGAGCTTCCAGCGGTCGGCCAGCTGCCAGTCGGTCTGGAGGCGGTAGCGCAGGCGGGCTCGGGTGGTCCAGGGAGCCGGCAGCTCGGTGGCGGCGGGTTCCAGCCAGCGTTGCTCCAGGCGCAGGCGGCTGAGCAGGTGCACCCGTTGGCTGAGCGGAGTGGTGAGGGTGGCTTCGGCAAAGCCGCGTCCTTCCTGCAAGGCCGGCCCACCCGAAACGGGGGGCTGGCGGGAGTAGCTCAGGCCCAGGCCCACAGCAAGCGGCGTGGCCAGGCGGTAGTGCAGGTGCTGGTGGGTGATGAGCTGCCATTGCCGGCCGGGGCGCAGCAGGCGGCGCTCGTCCAGCTCACTGTGCCAGGTCCAGCGGTCCGTCAGCTTCACCCGCAGGTAGGCCCGCAGCCAGTAGCCCGGCTGGTGCAGGGTCTGACCGCCCGCCAGGTGGGCCAGCGGCAGGAGCAGGAGCAGGAGAAAAAGCCGGGTTCGGGGCATGGAATGGCGTTCTGGGGGCAACCTCACCCCCGGCCCCCTCTCCTCGGGGAGAGGGGGAGCCTGACGAGCTGGGTGGTTGTGGTTGTATGGTTGACGTGGTTTGGGCGGGGGTAGAGACGCGGTACTTCGCGTCTTCGTCGTTGCTCCTAAACCTTAGTACACGTCCTCAAGGAACCGGCGGGCCTTTTTGAGCTGGCGCAGGTACTCGGCGGCGTAGTCGGCATCGTGGCCGCTTTCCTGCTGAATGATCCGGAGCAGGGCCTGTTGCACATCGTGGGCCATGCGGGTTTTGTCGCCGCAGACGTAGAAGTAGGCCCCGTTTTCGAGTTGGTCGTACACGCGGCGGCTTTGCTCCAGCAAGCGCTGCTGCACGTATATTTTCGCGGCCTGGTCGCGGGAGAAAGCCAGGTCGAGCCGGTTGAGGGTGCCGCGCTTGAGGTGCTGCTGCCACTCGGTCTGGTAGAGGAAGTCGGTGGTGAAGTGGGGGTTGCCGAACAGCAGCCAGTTCCGGCCCGCCGCGCCGGTTTCGGCCCGCTCCTCCACAAACGCCCGGAAGGGCGCCACCCCGGTGCCGGGCCCCACCATAATGAGGTCGGTAGCCGCGTCCGGGGGCAGCTTGAAGTACTCGTTGCGGTCAACCCACACCCGGGCGTGCTCCCCCACGGCCAGGTGGTCGGCCTGGTAGCCGGAGCAGGTGCCGTGCTTGGCGCGGCCGTTGGTGGCGTAGCGCACCGCACCCACCGTCAGGTGCACTTCCTCGGGGTGGGCGGCCAGTGACGACGCAATGGAGTAGGCCCGGGCCGGCAACGGCCGCAGCACCGCCGCCAGCTGCTGGCCCGAGAGGTCCACCGGGAATTCGGTCAGCAAATCGGCCACGTCGCGGCCGTAGAGGAAGGTGCCCAGGTTCGGTTTGTCGGCCAGAATTTCCTGGAGTTCCGCGTGCTGCGGGGCCACGGCGGCGTAGCGCTCCAGCACGTCGCGGGTGAGCACCGAGAGCTCCAGACGCTCGGTGAGGGCGGTGGTCAGGTCCAGCTCTTCGGCATCGAGGCGCACTGGGGCGGCGGCCGTCAGGCGGGCGGCTTCCAGCACCTCCTGCACCAGGGTCGGGCGGTTGCGGGGCTGCACCAGCAGGGCGTCGCCGGGCTCGTAGGTCAGGCCCGAATCGGCGAGGGAAAACTCCAGGTGGTAGGTTTCCCTGGTCGAGCCCCGGCCGTTGAGCTGAATTTTCTCCAGCAGCTCGGCCGCGAAGGGGTGGCGGGCGTTGTACTCCACGGCGGCGGGCAGCGCGGCCGGTTCCGGGGCGTAGCTTCCGCCCACGCTGGCCATCACCGCCGCCCCGGTTGCTACCGGCGCGGGAGCGGGCTGCCACTCGGCAATTCGGCTGAGTACCTGCTCGGCCCACTGGCGGGTCTCGTCCGCGAAGGCCACGTCGCAGTCGAGGCGCTCGGCCAGGCGGCGGCCGCCCAGCTCGGCCAGGCGCTGGTCGAACTCGAAGCCGGTCTGGCAGTATTGCAGGTAGCTTTTATCGCCCAAAGCCAGCACCGCGTACTGTAGCTCCGGCAGCTTGGGGGCGCGGGTGCTGAGCAGAAACTGGTGCAGCTCCTCGGCCGCAATGGGCGGGTCGCCCTCACCCTGGGTGCTCACCACCACCAGCAGCAGCTGTTCGGTTTTGAGGTCCCGGGGGGGGTAGTCGTTCATGTCGCGCACGGTGGGCGCGAGGCCCCGGCGGCGGGCGGCCTCGGCAACGATGCCGGCCGCTTTCTGGCTGTTGCCAGTCTGGGAGCCGAACAGGATGGTGAGCCGGCCGGTCTCCGCCGCCGCTACGGCGGCGGCCGGAGCAGCCAGCGGGGCGGGGGCGCTGCCCGAGACGCCGGCCCGGCCGTAGAGGTAGCCGCTCAGCCAGATCAGCTGCTGGTCGGTGAGGCCCGTTGTGAGTTGCTGCAGGGCCTGGTCGTTGAGGCCGGCGGGCAGCGTGGGGGAAGTTGAAAGGAGTGACATAGGACGTAGTGGTTGGGGCTGGGGCAACTGGAAGGCGCGGCGGCTACGCCGCGTACAGGGCCGGCAGCAGCGCCAGCTTCTCGGGGGTGGCCAGGCGCGTTACTTCGCCGATGATGATGATGGCCGGGGCCCCGATTTCGGCGGCGGCGGCGCGTTCCGGCAGCTCGGCCACCGGGCCAGTGACCAGGCGGGCGTGGGGCAGGGTCCCGTTCTGAATAATGGCGGCCGGCGTATCGGCGTGGCCCTGCTGGCAGAACTCGCGCACGATACGCGGCAGCTCGCCCAGGCCCATCAGAATGATGGTGGTACCCCGGGCGTCGCGGGCGGCCTCGCGGATGCTGCCGGCCAGCTCGCCGGTGGCGGTGGTGGCCGTAATCACCCGGAACCCTTCGCTCAGGCCCCGGTGCGTGACCGGGATGCCCGCCGCGCCAGCCGCGGCCACCGCGCTGCTGATGCCCGGTACGTAGTCCGTGAGCAGCCCGTGGGCCTCGGCGTAGAGCATTTCCTCCCGGCCTCGCCCGAATACGAACGGGTCGCCGCCCTTGAGGCGCACCACGTGGCCGTAGCGGCGGGCATAGTCCACAATCAGGGCGTTGATGTCGTCCTGGCCGTGGCTGCGCATGCCGCGCCGTTTGCCCACCGGCACCAGCACGGCCTCGGGGCGGGCGTGCCGGAGCAGGGCGCGGTTGGCCAGCGCATCATAAAGAACTACATCGGCTTCCGATAATACCCGCGCCCCTTTGAGCGTGAGCAGCTCCGGGTCGCCGGGGCCGGCACCGAGTACCGTAAGGCGGGGCGTTTGCATGGGTGAATGAGTGAGTGGGTGAATGAGTGAACCGTTGTGTCATCCTGAGCCTGCGAAGGACCTTATCCCGCCGGAACGACTCAGCATCCTCTGCGAAAACCTTCGCGTCCTCTGCGGGCTAAAAACGCCTGAACGAGTATCATTCTGACGTGAGAAGGTCCTTCGTCCTCGCTTGATGCGCGACATGCTCAGGATGACAGGGGCGCTAAATGGAAAACGCCACCGGTGGGGCTACCGGAACGGTGAAGTAGTCAGAGTTGGCGGCTTCCACGAGGCCGGCGGCCAGCGTGTCGCCGGTCAGCTCGTCTACCAGAATGAAGGAGCCGGTGGCGCGGTTGTCCTGGTAGAGGTCGAGGGCCAGGGGCAGGGCCGTTTTAAGGCGGATGCGCACGATGTCGTTGAGCTGGGCCTGCTCGGCGGCGGCTTTGGCGAAGGTGTGCACGTTCACCTTGTAAAGGATGGCCGACACGGCCGCTTTCGTGAGGGTGGAATGGTGCTGGACCAGCAGCTTGCGGCCGGGCCAGAGGGGCTGCTCGCTCATCCAGCACAGGGTGGCTTCCAGCTCCCGGGTAAGGGTGGGGGCCTCAGGGCCGGCCGGCACCAGGGCGTCGCCCCGGCTCACGTCCACATCGTCGCGCAGCCGGATGACCACGGGCTGGGGTGCCCGGGCCACTTCCACCTGCTGCTGGTTGACTTCGATGGCCTCAATTTCCGATTCCAGGCCCGACGGCAGCACCCGTACCCGCTGGCCCCGGCGGTACTCGCCGCTCAGAATCTGGCCGGCGTAGCCCCGGTAATCGGGCAGCTCGGGCGTCTGGGGCCGAATCACGTACTGCACCTGGAAGCGCGGGGCAAACGCGGTTTCCACCGCGCCGGGCACGCTTTCCAGGTGTGCCAGCAGGCTGGGTCCGGTGTACCAGGGCAGGTGCTGGGACGGCTTCACCACGTTATCCCCCTGGAGGGCGCTGAGCGGAATGGCGGTGGCGGCGGGCAAATTGAAGTGGTTGGTCAGCTCGGCGTAGTCGGTGGCGATGCGGGCAAAAATGGCCTCGTCGTAGTCTACCAGGTCCATCTTGTTCACGGCCAGCACAAAGTGCCGGATGCCCAGCAGCGCCGCAATCAGGGTGTGGCGGCGGGTTTGCTCAATTACGCCCTGACGCGCATCCACCAGCACAATGGCCAGGTCGGCGTTGCTGGCGCCCGTTACCATGTTGCGGGTATACTGCACGTGGCCGGGCGCATCGGTGATGATGAACTTGCGGCGGGGCGTGGTGAAGTACTTGTAGGCCACGTCGATGGTAATGCCCTGCTCGCGCTCGGCCCGCAGCCCGTCGGTGAGCAAAGCCAGATCCACCACGCCGCCCGCCGCCTGCCGCTTCTCCAGGGCCGCCAGCACATCCAGCGACACGGATTCCGAATCATACAGCAGCCGCCCGATCAGGGTGCTCTTGCCGTCGTCCACGCTGCCGCAGGTAATAAATCGAAGTAAGTCCATTGATGTAGTTGTCAGTTGTTGGTTGTCAGTTGTCAGTTTTTTGAGGAGGGTAGTTGTCGGGTTGTATGGTCGATAAAGGCATGTCGCGTCTAACAACTGACAACCAGCAACTGACAACTGCCATCAGAAGTACCCGTTCCGCTTCCGGTCTTCCATGCCGGCTTCCGAGATGTTGTCGTCGAGGCGGGTGGCGCCCCGCTCGCTTACTTTGGCCAGCAGCAGGTCCTGGATGATGTCTTCCACGGTGCGGGCGTCGCTTTCCACGGCGGCGGTGCAGGTGGAGTCGCCCACGGTGCGGAAGCGCACCTGCCGGGTCACGATTTCGTCCTCGGCACCGAGCTGGAGGTGTTCGGAGAGGCCCAGCAGCTGGCCCGAGGGCAGCACCACGCAGGTGCGCTCGTGGCCGAAGTAGATGTCGGGCAGGGCAATATTTTCGCGCTGAATGTAGCGCCACACGTCCAGCTCCGTCCAGTTAGAAATGGGGAACACGCGCACGTTTTCGCCCTTCTGAATGCGGCCGTTGTAGATGTTCCACAGCTCGGGCCGCTGGCGCTTGGGGTCCCACTGGCCAAACTCGTCGCGCACCGAGAAGATGCGCTCCTTGGCCCGGGCCTTCTCCTCGTCGCGGCGCGCGCCCCCAATACAGGCATCGAACTCGAACTCCTCAATCACCTCCAGCAACGTGTAGGTTTGCAGCGGATTCCGGCTCGGGAACTTGCCGCCCGGCTCGCGCAAACTCTGCCGCTTAATGGTGTCCTCCACTTTGCGCACGATGAGCTTCTCGCCCAGTTGGGCGGCCAGCAGGTCGCGGTAGGCCAGTACTTCGGGGAAGTTGTGGCCGGTATCCACGTGCACCAGCGGGAAGGGGAAGCGGCCGGGGCGGAAAGCCTTTTCGGCCAGGCGCGTGAGCACAATGGAATCCTTGCCGCCCGAAAACAGCAGGGCCGGCCGCTCAAACTGCCCCGCTACCTCCCGCAGGATGTGGATGGCTTCGGCTTCCAGCCGGTCGAGGTAATCGAAAGGGATACTCATATGGGTTCTGGATTTCAGTTCAGGTTTGACTGTCATCCTGAGCATGTCGCGCATCAAGCGAGGACGAAGGATCCTATCAGGTTTGCACGACAACCGGGCGACGATATTTTCCGCAGAGGTTCGCAGAGGAATGCGCTGAGGTTCGCAAAGTCCGTTGGGGCGTGAGAAGGCCCTTCGTCCTCGCTTGATGCGCGACATGCTCAGGATGACAGGTTTGTTATTGACTCCACTACCGGGTCGGGCCCATCGTGGTGCGGGGCGGTGGCGTGCAGGCCGCACTCCTTGGCCGAGAGGTCTTCCCACCACCAGCGGCCGGCCCGGAAATCCTCGCCGGGCTTAATGGCGCGGGTGCAGGGGGCGCACCCAATGCTCACAAAACCCTGCTGGTGCAGTGGGTTAACCGGAATTCCCCCGGCCTGCACAAAAGCCAGGGCCTGCTCCCAGGTCCAGTCGAAGAGCGGGTGCACCTTCACCAGGTTGTGGGCCGCATCCCACTCCAGCGGGTCCATGGTCTGGCGGTTCTGGGATTGTTCGGCCCGGATGCCGGTCACCCAGGCCCCGCGCCCGGCCAGAGCCCGGTTCAGGGGCTCTACCTTGCGAATGCGGCAGCACTCCTGGCGGTTCTCCACACTCTCGTAGAAGGAGTTAGGGCCTTTGTGCAGGAGCAGGTTTTCGAGGGTTTCGCGCTGGGGAGCGTACACCGCAATGGGCTTGCCGTACCGGAGCAGGGTCTTGTTCCAGGTAGCATAGGTTTCCTGGAAGTTGCGGCCCGTATCGAGGGTGAATACTTCAATGGGCAGGTCGTGGGCAAAAATCAGGTGACTGATGATCTGGTCTTCCAGCCCGAAGGAGGTGGAAAAAACGGCCTGGCCAGGGAAGGTTTCGGCTACCAGGCGCAGGCGTTCCAGGGCCGGGGCGGCCACCAGGCGGGGGCGCAGCTCGTCCAGCAAAGCATGAACGGCCGGCGCAGCGTCAGCTACGGACATAACAGGAAGGGGGAGGAGGAAGCGGACCCCACGCGGGGGCCAGGCATTCCGGCCAGGGGATGGTCCCGGGGGAGGAGCCGGAGTGCCTAAGGCAACCCCCGGACCCGCGCGGCGGGACGAGAAAACTCGGGGGTACCTACCCGACTATCCGCCCGTCAGGCGTCAGTCAGCTGGTAGCAACACCCGAACCAGGAACAAAAAGGTTCGTGCCTACTTGCAACAACAGCCCATGCCCGGCATACCACAACAGCCATGCTGTACAGCACAGAGGGTAGCAGAAACGGCGGCGAAGTTGGGGGAGCGGTGCACGGTTGTTGTTTTTATATGGTCAGGACTTGGCACCGTTGCGGATTTTCCGCTGGTTGCCGGCGTTTCGTCGAGCCTGTCTCTCCGCGCCTCTTTATAAAAACAATCCTTTGTGGGGTAAAGAATTGGTGCCCCAAAGGTAAGGGGCGAAATTTTACACTTCCAAATAGTGGCTTCTTTTGATAAGGTAGGCCATGGTGGAAAAGTATAAAATCATGAGTTTCTATCTGCCGTGGTTGCTGTTGCCTCTCTATTATCGTATTTCTTGTTGGGATATATATAAGATATTGATAAAAAGAGCATTAAAGAATAAAGTATGCTGATTTATCGAGCTGAAAGACACTGTTTGTAAAAACAAGATAATCGATCCTGATAAAAAAAGTCATATAAAATTTAGACTAAAAATGTTCTGCAGGGAAGCGTTTTACCCCGCAAACTACCACGCCCCGGCKGGGAGGGCGAACCTCCCAGCCGGGGCGTGGGGCCTTGAAGACCGGAAGCTACTCCCGGTTTGCGTTGGCCGGCCGTTACACACTCAGCGTGGCCGGTCCGAACTCCTCGAAGTGAATGGCCTCGCGCGGAACGCCCAGCGCGGCCAGGTCCTGCACCTGCTTGCGGATGAAGGGCGCGGGGCCGCAGATGTAGTAATCGGCTTCGGCAGGCAGCCGGGTGCCACCGTTCAGGCTGTTCAAATCCACGATGCCCTCGTAGTGGCCCTCCTGCCCGGGGCCGGGGGCCGGCTGGTCGTAGAAAATGTGCTGCCGCACCTGCTCGTGGCGGGCCGCCAGCGCCGCTACCGGCTCGCGGAAGGCGTGCACCTGCGGATTGCGGCTGCCGTGCACCCACACCACTTCGCGGGGGCTGTTGGTGGAAATCAGGTGTTCGAGCATGCTCAGCAGGGGCGTCTGGCCCACGCCGCCGCTCACCAATACCACCGGCGTCGGCTTGGCGGTATCTAGCGTGAAGTCGCCGGCCGGGGCGGCCAGTTCCACGAGGCCACCCTCCGCCACGAAATCGTGCAGGCGGTTGCTGATCATCCCGTTGGGGTGTTGGGGGTTGCCGGCTTCCTTCTTCACCGAAATGCGGTAGTACTCGCCGTTGGGCGCGCTGGAGAGGCTATACTGGCGGGGCTGGAACAGGTTCAACTCGGGCAGAAACAGCTTCAGGCTCACGTACTGGCCAGGCTGGAAACCGGCCACCCGGCCGCCATCGGTCGGGTAGAGGTAGAAAGAGGTGATTTCGTCCGATTCGGCTATTTTCTGCTTCACTGTGAAGGGGCGCCAGCCGGTCCAGCCGCCTGCCTGGTTGGCCGCTTGCTGGTAGAGGCCGCTTTCGAGGCCGCTCATCAGGGCGGCCAGCTCGTGGTAGGCGGTGGCCCAGGCATCGAGCAACGCGGGCGTGGCGGCCGCGCCCAGCACCTCCCCGATGGAGGCAATCAGGTGGCGACCCACGATGGCGTAGTGCTCGGGCCGGATGTCGAGGCTGACGTGCTTGTGGCCGATTTTGGTGACGGCGTGGACCAGCACCGAGGGGTCTTCGATGTTTTCGGCATAGGCCAGTACGGCCAGCGCCAGGGCCGTTTGCTGCTTGCCGTTTTGCTGGTTGCCCATGTTGAAGACGTTCTTCAGCTCGGGGTTGTGGTCGAACATGCGGCGGTAGAAGTGCGTGGTCAGGGCTACGCCGTGCTCCCGCAACGTGCTCACGGTGGCGGTAACGAGGGTTTTCTGGTCAGGGGTCATAAGAAAAAAAGGAACGGTTTTTACCGGACAATTTTATCCGGTATTCAGGTAAAAAAAGGGTTAGGTGAATTGCTTCAAAAAGCCCAGACCGTCGTGCACTTTGCCGGCCAGCTCGCCGATGGTGTGGGTGCGCAGCACCTCGTTGAGCTGGTCGCGGATGGGCAGGAATTGGTAGTGGAGCGGGCAAGGCTGCTGCGCCGAGCACTGCGGCAGGCCCAGGGCGCAGCCTTGCAGCATGTCGCCGCCATCAATGGCAACCACAATCTGCCGGAGCGTAACGGTGGCCAGCTGTTGCGCCGTCAGCTCGAAACCGCCCGTGGGGCCTTTCACCGAGGTAAGCAGCCCAGCCCGAACCAGTTGCTGGAGTACCTTGGCTGTGAAAGCCTCAGGCGAGTCGATTTCGGCGGCCACATCGCGCAGCCCCACCCGGCGGCCCAGTTCCGCCGACTGCTGCCCGATGTAGATAGCGGCCCGGATTCCGTACTCGCACGCTTTGGAGAACATTGCCATGATGGGGCAAAGGTACGGGGGATTTCTATATAGGACAAATTTATCCGATATAGAAATCAGGTAATCTCCGCAGCCTTACCGCCGTAGCCTGCGCAACAGGGCTGTGGCTTCCGGGGCGGTGCCGGTAACCAGCACGAGGCCCCCGTACACGGCCGTGAGCACCGTAGAGCGCGCCAGCATGGTGAGGAAAGGGGAGCCGATGGCCGGCACCAGCCAGCCGGCCGTGCCCGCCACCGCTGCCAGCAAAACCACCAGCGGAATGCGCCAGGTAAAGGGTTGCATCCGGAAAGCGTGCCACACAAACCAGGTGCGGGCCAGGTTGATGCTGACCTGGGCCACCACCGCCGCCACGGCCGCCCCCACCATACCCAGGCGCGGAATCAGGAGCAGGTTGAGCACCACGATGAGCACCGACAGCGACACGTTGAACACTAGATCAAAACGGTAGCGGGGGGACGTGACCAGGATGAGGCCGTTGACGCCCGTAATGCCGTCGAAGAGGCGGCTGCCCAGCAGCAGTAGCACCACGAGGGTACCCTCGGCAAATTCGGTCCGCATGAGGGAGTAGATGAAGTCCAGGTTCAGGCCGATGCCCAGGGCCAGGAAACACCCGATAAGGGTGTTGAGGCGGGTGGTGCGCCGGTAGAAATCGGCCATGCCGGCCAGATTCTGCTGCTTCCAATAGTCGGCCAGCAGGGGGAAAGCAATTTTGTTGAGCGAGCGGGCCGGAATGGCCAGGGCCGTGCTGATGTTGAAGGCAATGCCGTAGATGCCGGCCGCCGCCAGGCTCACCTGGGAGCCCACCATCAGATTATCGATGTACATGATAATAGAGCCGGCCAGGGAGCTAAGCAGAGTGAAGCCCCCCACGCTCAGCAATTCGCGCACCGGCCGCACCGCCAGCACCGCCCGCCGGGGCCGCCAGTGCAGCTCCCCGATGCGCCGCAGGTAGCCCGTGAGCACCAGCACCAGCAGCCCGTTGGCGCCAATGTACCAGAGCACGTAGCCGTGAAACGACAGCCAGCCCTGGGCAAACAGCACGGCCCCGCCCAGAATGAGCAGCCGCAGCAGAATGTCCTGCAAAAACGACGAAAAGGCGGTGTGGTATAACGCCTTCAGGTAGGCATCAAGCAGCGAATACAGGAGCGTAAAAAACGCGAAAACCACGCCCCAGACGTAGTACGGCCCCAGCAGGGCGGCATCGTGCGCGTAGAGCCCCAGCACCACCGGCCGCCCCCAGAGGTAGAGGGCCGTCATCACCCCGAAGCCCAGCAACGGCACGCCCAGTAGCAGGGGCAGGAAGCCGTGGTGGCCGTTTTCGCGGTTGCGGAAGTAGGGGAAGAACCGGATGCCCACGCTGGCAAACCCGAAGGCGGCCAGCTGGGCAAACAGGGTGGCAATGGCCGACAGCGTGAGCGTAAGCCCCAGCTGCGACGGCGCGAAAAACCGGGGCAGCACCAGCGTGGTACTCACAAACCCCAGCGCCAGCCCCAGGTAAGAAATAACGGTGTTGCGCAGCCCCTGCCGCCGAACGATACCCAAACGGTGAAGTGGTGAAGTGGTGAATGAGTGATGACAAACCCACCTGTCATCCTGAGTGGAGCGAAGGATCTTATCACGTCAGAACGAAGCTGATCAATACAGCTCAGACGTGATAAGATCCTTCGCTCCGCTCAGGATAACAGATTATTCGTCTGCGTCCAGATATCCTGGCAGGTGCCGAAGGCCACGTTACGCTCGCGAAGATACTCCAGGAGGACGCGCAACTCCCGGGGGCCGTTGCGCTGGTTGGCGGGGGCGAAGTTCTCGTTGTGCCAGAGCACCGTGCACACGCCCCCGAACCGCTCGATTTCCCGAAACATGGGCAACAGGGCCGGCAGGATTTCTTCGGACGCCAGTTGCAGATACCGGGGGTGGTGGAGCGTGGCATCCATCACGTTGAGCGGAATTTCGAGGAAATCCGCCGCCGCCCCGTGCTGAAAGTGGAAGGGCTGAAACGGCAGGCAGTAGGAGTTGCGGAAGCCGTAGTGCTCCGCGAAGCCCAGGGTAGAATCGTAGGCAAATAGTAACTCATCCAGCAGCGCCGGGGTGGTGCGCGGTTCCCAGCTCAGGTAGTGAAAGCGCAGTCCTCCCGCGCGGGCCACCGCTTGCAGCTGTCGGAATTCTTCGCGCAACTGGCCGCCATCCCAAGCTGTGCCAATGCTACCATGTAAGCCGACCTCCGTTTGGGCATTCTGAATGATACGGATCTGCGGCCGCACGGACGCAAAAGTATAATCGGCGTTCGGGGTGCCATTCGCCGCCTTCCGGTGTTCGGGCAGGAAGAAGAACGTGCTTTTGGCGCCGTATTCGGCCACGGTTTGCTGCACCAGCTCCAGGTTGTCCCAGGCGTCTTTCTGGGTGAAGTGCTGCCAGAGTTGCCGGCCGAAACTAAGCAGCCGGCCCTTGCGCAGGGCGGTTTTGGCGGGCTCTTTCCAGGCGCTGTAGAGGTTGTCGATGTCGTGGGTGATGCAGGCGGCCCAGGTGGCCCCGCCGGCCCAGCGGCGCGGGGGCAGAAGCTGGCCGGCTGCGTGCTCCACGGCCGTTTTCAGCACGTCGAAGTAGTAGTTTACCACCGGCACCGCTACGAAGCCGTAGCGATGCTGCACACTGGCCGAATACGGAAAACGTCCGTGCTGGTCGCGCTCATCCGAAAAGAATTCCTGCCAGCCGCTGAGCAGGTAAAAAGCCGCCGAAACCACATCGGCGTTAATGCGTGCTCCGCCACCCGGCAGCAGTTCCAGCAAGGGCAAGGCTGGGTCCGCATCGAAGAAAAACGGCAGATGTTGCCCGCTCCATTCGCGCCAGTTTGGTTCGGTGGGGTAGGGGTTGGTCGTGGCAAAAAAGTCGTGGTCAACCGCCCGGATTACTACCTGGGGCTGGGCCGGGGCATAGCCGATGCTGACGGGCGGCACCGCCTCATACGCCTCCCGGAAATGCCGCAGCACGTAGGCCAGGCGAACTTCGGCGGTAACGGGCGCAGTAACGGGCGCAGTAACGGGCAGCGGAGGAAGCATGCCGCAAAGTAACGCAGAACGGCTCAGCGAGCCTCCGCGCCTCCCTCTGCGCGCCTCGGCGGGAAACTAGGCCCGCGCCGCGCTGTCCGGGTCCGCCAGCCACTCCCGCAGCACCCGCGCCGCCCGCTCCCGGCTGTGGCCCTCCTCGGGCGTGCCCAGGGTAGCGTTGTAATACGTGGCCCGCTGGTACAAATCGAGCGGTTTACAAGCCTCATAGCGCCGTAGCCACGCGCCCAGCTCCGGCAGCGAATCGGCGCGTTCCACCAAGCTGTGGGCTACGTAGCCGTAGTAGTCATCGGGGCCGGTGTGGGTGCCGAAGCGGTAGTAGAGGCTGGCCACGTTGAGCAGGGTGGCTTCGAGGTGGGTGCTGGTGTCGGCGGCCAGCAGCGCATCCTGGCCGGTCAGGAACTCGAACACGGTTTCGCAGCGGGCATCGGAAAATTGCAGCGTGGGGTGGCGGGCGGCCAGGAAGGAAAAGTCGCGGGCGTCGCCGGGGTGGGGGCGGAAGGTGAAGGTGAGGGCGGGGAATTCGGGTAGCAGGTAGTCGAGGGTGGCAGTGAGGGCGGCCGTGTCGTCGAGGGTGTTGCAGGCCAGGGCCACGCGGCGCACGGCGGGCGCGGTGTTGCGGCGGGCCAGGAAGGCATCGGCCTTGGGCATGCCCACCAGCGCCACCCGGCCCGCCACGGGGCCGCACTGCCGGTACTTATCCAGGGCGTCCTGACCTTCGAGCAGGCTCAGATCGAAGCCCAAAGGCGGGAAGTTGGTGCTCACGCTGGCGTGCTGCACGTAGGCCGTGGGCACGCCCTCGGTTTGGCAGGCCAGCAGCAGGGCCCGGGCGTCGTCGTTGTGGTCGTTGGCCAGTACCACGGCCCGGGGCCGGTAGTGGCGCAACGCCCGCCGGTACACCTCGTAGTAGCCGAGGGCGTTGAAAATCAAATCGAAAAACCGCCCGGCCCGCTTGCCTTCGGTGCGCCGCAGCGCCCGGTACACGGCCGGCAGCTGGCCGTAGTAGAGCAGCTTGCGGCGCAGGGAGAGGCGGTTTACCTGCCCGTTGTAGCGTCCGATCTGCTTGCTCTGCCCGGCCACCAGCACGGAATCGGGCAGGGCTTCGCGCAGAAAGTGCAGGGAGTCGTAGTTATTCTGGCTCACCACGTAGAGCCACACCTTGCCGCGCAGCTGCTCGGGGTTGCGCACCTTCCGCAGCACGTTGCCCACCAGCCGCAGCCCCGCGTAGCCCAGCACTTTCAGCAGCCTTTTCCAGGGGCTGGCCGGCGAAATGGGCTCCAGCGTGTGGGCGGGCAGGCCGGCAAACAGGTCGGTGAAGCGCAGTTGCAGGATGTCGCGCAGGCGGGCGGCCTGAAAAGTGTGTTTAGCGGCGGGTTGGGACATTTGCGAATAGGCGGAATGAGAAAGCGTGCGGGGAGCGTGCGCAGTGAGAACGTCATTCTGAGCTGGCCGAAGAATCTCGCGTGCTGAGGTTGCAATACTATCCAGGCATCAGCACGCCAGATTCTTCGGCCAGCTCAGAATGACGTTTCCTTGTCCACGTTCCACCTGCTTCCCGTATTCTTTACAGCGCTTCCCAGGTGAGTGGAGTGCCGGCTGATAAATCCTGGCGGCTGGGCTTGCCCAGCACCTGGTCGTAGTAGCGGGGGGGGAGGCCGTCGCCGGGACGTACTACGCGCAGATTTTCTTTCGTGAAGATTTCGCCGGCTTTCACGTTCCGGGCCACGTAGAGGCTGCGTTTGTAGAGGCGGCTTTTCTCCTCGGCGCGCTGCACGCCGTACTGCACCTGGCCCAGGGCCTGCCAGGCGCGCTCGGTTTCCGTCACCAGCAGGGCCACTTCCTCGGGCTCCAGGGAGAAGGCCGAGTCCACGCCCCCGTCGGCGCGACGCAGGGTCACGTGCTTCTCAATTACGCAGGCACCCAGGGCCACGGCGGCCACGGCCGCGCCCACGCCCATGGTATGGTCGGAGAGGCCCACCAGCGTGTCGGGGAAGAGCTGCTGGAAGTGGGGCAGGGTGCGCAGGTTGGTGTTCTGGGGCGTGGCGGGGTAGGTGCTGGTGCATTTGAGCAGCACCAGCTCCCGGCAGCCGGCTTCGCGCAGCACCTCTACGGCTTCGGCCACCTCGGCCAGGGTGCTGGCCCCGGTGCTCATAATCACGGGTTTGCCGGTGGCGGCCACCTTGCGCAACAGGGGCCAGTCGGTATTCTCGAAGGAAGCAATTTTGTAGGCCGGCACGTCGAGGGTTTCCAGGAAATCGACGGCGGTTTCATCAAACGGCGAGCTGAAAGCCAGCATGCCGTGCTCCCGGGCCCGCGCAAACAAAGGCTGGTGCCACTCCCAGGGCGTGTGGGCCTCCTGATAGAGCTCGTGCAGCTCCCGGCCATACCAGAGCGAGTTGGCATCCTCGATGCGGTGGGCCCCGGGCAGGGTCATGGTATCGGCGGTGTAGGTCTGGAGCTTGATGGCATGGGCCCCGGCGGCGGCCACGGCATCCACGATGGCCAGGCCTCGGCTCAGGTCCTGGTTGTGGTTGCCGCTGAGCTCGGCAATGATGAACGGGGGCTGCTCGGGGCCAACGAGGCGGGAGCCGAAGGAAATCGTCATGGAGCGGGAGTCAATAGCAAAAGTACGGGGGCCGGCAAGTGGTTGGCAGGGGCTACGCGGCCGGGGTGCGGTAGAGCTTGGCGCGCAGGCCCGGCTGCAACGGCAGCCACTCGCGCCGGAGCAGGGCCAGGCCCACTACGTCGCGGTAGCTGCCGTCCTTGTAGATGTGCTCCCGGAAGTAGGATTCGCGCCGGAACCCAAACTTCTCGTGCAGGGCAATAACCTTGGCGTTGTCGACGAATACCTCGCACAATAGCTTGTTGAGCTTGAGCTCCCCGAACACGTGTTCCAGCACGGCCAGCTCCACTTTGGCCCCCAGGCCGCTGCCCCGGGTCTGCTGCTCGGCCAGGTAAAAGGCCCAATAGCAGGTCCGGAAGGCCGTATGAATGGCGTACAGATTGGCCACGCCCACCGGCCGGCCCTGGTGCAGAATAATCCAGTACTGCTTGGTGGGGTCCTGCTGCAAGCGCGCAAACCAGGCCTGTTGCTGCTCGGCCGAAATCGGCTCCGCGCTGTACATGTACTGGGCCACGGCCTCGGAGCTGCGCCATGCCCGCACCATCTCAAGGTCGTCGGCTACCAGGGGGCGCAGCAGGTCGGGGGCAGGAAGCATAGGAGTAGCAGTAGGGTCAGCAATGGAAACGCAAAGTAACGCAGAAGTACCGCGAAAGTCCGTTGCGCAACGAGCGGACCCAGTACCCCCGTTGAACACACGCCCGGGATACGCGCTGTGCTCGTTGCGCAACGGGTACGGTTACGCGCCCGGCAGCAGCGCCCGGAACCGGGCCCGCAGCTCGTCGGGTGCCAGCTGCTGGGCGTAGGGCTGCCGGGGCTGGGTTGCCAGGCGGCTGAGCCCGGCACGCAGGGCGGCGGCCAGCGGCGGGTCGGAGTAGGCCGCGAAGTCGCCCACCGAATGGGCCTGCTGGTGGGCGTGCACGTAGGCGGCCAGGGCGCGCTGGTTATCGGCGTAGTAGCCCGTAATAACCGGGCGGCCCAGCACCAGGGACTCAATCAGGATGGTGCTGGCCGGGCAGATAACGGCGTCGTAGCCCAGCAGCACCGGCACCATTTCCTCGGCCAACAAGCTGCGGTACAGCGTTACCTGCTGCTGCGGGTGGGCCGCCAGCAGCGCCTGAATGGCCGTGGGAGCTGCCGCCGCCCCGCCCAGCAGCAGCCCGATGCGCGCCAGACTGCCCAGGGCCAGCAGGGCCGCCAGCATCCGGGCCGTGAGCTGCAAGGGGTCGGCCCCGCCGAAGCAGACCAGCACCGAGGCCACCGGGCCGGCGGGCCGGGGCAAGGCCGCGTGGCGCAGAAACGGCGGCCGCAGCAACGAAAAGGCCGGCCCGAGGCAGAACCGGGTAGTCGGCTCCGCCTGATAGTCGGCCGCCGTAACGCCCGGGGAGTGGTTGATAATCAGGTCGGCCGGAAAGAAGCCCGCGTGCAAATCATCCAGGCACACCAGCCGGCAGCCGCTGGCCCGCACCCGGCGGCGGTAGTCGGAATCGAAGCCGTAGCCGTCGAGTACCAGCACATCGGTGGGGCGCAGTACCCGGGCCAGGAGGTAATCGGCTTCCTCCGCTGGGGCAAGTTCGGGCAGCTCCAGCAGGGGCAGGCCGGCCTGCGCCACCAGTTCGCGCACCACGGCGGGGGGCGTGCGGGCCAGCACCAGGCCGGGCGCTACCGCCCGCACCATATCGGCCAAAGCCAGGGAGCGGACCATGTGGCCCAGTCCGATAGTGGTGTTGCCATCGGCCCGGAAGAGGATGCGCACGGCGGAGTTCACGGCGGATTTAGTGGGTGAAATCGTACTTCTGCTGCTCAATTTCGGCATTGATGGCCACCAGCTCGGGGTGGGCCTCCAGTAGGGCAATCAGCTGCTCGGCCGATAAGTCGGCTGCCCGGTGCTGCTCCAGTAGCACCCGCAGCAGCGCCAGGTCGGGGGGCGTATCCAGCGTCAGGCGGAAGCGGCTGGCGTCGCGGGGGCGGGTTACGTGGCCGAACTCCACCCGGCCCGAGCGGTTCTGGTGGAGGTAGGGCGTCACGTGCTCGCGGTCCGAGGCGCTGGTGGCGTGGGCGTGGGCCTCGGCCAGCAGCTCGGCCGAAAACACCTCGAAATCGAGGCCCCGCGGGTAGGTGCGCACCAGGCCGTTGGAGAGGTAGAGGCGGGGGTTGGCGGCCTGCTCGTAATCGGCCACGGCCCGGCCAATGAGCTCCCCGTCAAGCAGGGGGCAGTCGGAGGTGACGCGCACGATGGTGGTCAGGCCGAACTGCCGGGCCGTGGCGGCGTAGCGGCTCAGCACGTCGTCGGAGCTGCCCCGGAAGCAGGGCAGCCCGCGCTGGCGGGCGTAGTCGGCCAGTACATCGTCCTCGGGCAAAGTGGTGGTAGCCAGGTACACCGGCAGCCCGCTGGCGCGCAGGCGGCGCAGGTGGTAATCGAGCATAGTAGTGCCGCCGGCCGTCAGCAGCACTTTGCCCGGCAGGCGGGTGCTGCCCATGCGCGCCTGGGTGATGATGCCGCTGCTCACGCCAGGTTGCCCGTTACAAACTCCCGCACGCTGGCCAGCACGTAGTCCTGCTCGGCATCGGTCAGGCCCGGGAACAGGGGCAGGCTCAGGCACTCGGCGTAGTAAGCTTCGGCCTGCGGAAAATCCCCCGGTTTCCAACCCAGGTTCTGGTAGTAGGGCATGGTGTGCACCGGAATGTAGTGGACCTGGGCGAAAATCTGGCGGCTGCGCAGGAAATCGTAGAGGCCCTTGCGGTCGGGTACGCGCACCACGTAGAGGTGGTAGGCGTGGCCGGGCGCGCCGGCCAGGGGCCGCACGGCGGGCAGCCCGGCAAAGGCCGCATCGTAGCGGGCGGCCAGGGCGCGGCGGCGTAGCAGGCCGGCGGGGGCCTGCGTGAGCTGACTGATGCCGAGGGCGCAGAGAATGTCGGGCATCCGGTAATTGTAGCCCAGCTCCTGCATTTCCATGTACCAGCCGCCGTCGTGGCGCTCCAGCAGGTCCGGGTCGCGGCTGATGCCGTGGGTGCGCAGCAGCAGCAGCGCCTGGTAGAGGTCGGCGCGGTTGGTGGTAATCATGCCGCCCTCGCCGGTGGCAATGTGTTTCACGGGGTGGAAGCTGAAGATGGCCAGATCGGCAAACTGCCCGCTGCCGCAGCGCTGCTCCCGGCCCGCGCTATCCATAAACGAGCCCCCGGGCGCGTGGCAGCTGTCCTCAATCAGCCAGAGTCCGAACTCGTCGCAGAGCTGGCGGGCCGCCTCCATATCCACGGCCAGCCCGCCAAAATCCACCGGAATCAGGCCGTGGAAGTAGCCGGCGGGGTGGGTTTCCAGCAGGCGGCGCACGGCGTGCAGGTCGATGAGGGCCGTATCCGGGTCGATGTCGGCAAAATGCACTTCGCCCCCGCAGTAGCGCACGCAGTTGGCCGAGGCCACGAAGGTGATGGGCGTGGTGATAACCCGCTGGCCCGGCTGCACGTGCAGGGCCAGCGTGCACAGGTGCAGGGCCGCCGTGCCGTTGCTCACGGCCACGGCGTACTGCGCGCCCACATACTCGGCAAACTTCTGCTCAAACTCGGCCACCTTGGGACCCTGGGTGAGGTAGTCGGCCTGGAGGGCCTCCGTAACGGCGGCTATATCGGCGGCCGTAATCTGCTGGCGGCCGTAGGGAATGGGATGGGGAAAGGACATCGGGAGGAGCGGGTTTACGGGACGTAAAGATACGGGACGCATTTCTGGTTGCTTTGGCTGGTAAACCGGGGCCGGTAGCGTTTCGTTTGACTGGCGGATGTTTGGTAAGTCTGCCGGGTTTAGTGTTATTTTACCTCCTCATCGGGTATGGCTGCCCTGCCTCCGCGCGGGCCGCTGCCTCGTCCGTCTCCCAGTTCGCCCTGAATTCATGCCCTACCGAATCCTGTTGCTGCTTGTGCTGTTGCTGCACGCGGTAGGGGCAACGGCCCAGCCCGAGGCGCAGAACTGGTACTTTGGCAACAATGCGGGCCTTTCCTTTGCCGGGGGCCAGCCCACGGTGCTGACCAATAGCGCCATGAATACCTATGAGGCCTGCGCCGCCGTTTCCGATAGCCTGGGCAACCTGCTCTTCTATACCAACAGCGAAGCGGTGTGGAACCGCCAGCACCAGCTCATGCCCAACGGCACCTTGCTGGGGGGGCATTCAACGGGTACCCAGGGAGCCGTTATCCTGCGCCAGCCGGGCCGCCTGCGCCAGTACTACGTGTTCACGGTGGATGCCTGCGACGCGCAGCTGGCCGGCGGACTGCGGTATTCCAGCGTGGACATGCGGGCCGAAGGCGGCCTGGGCGCGGTGAGCCGCCGGGCGCAGCCGGTGGACACCGGCCGGGTAACGGAAAAGCTCACCGTGGTGCCCCACGCCAACGGCCGCGACAGTTGGGTGCTGGTACATGGCTGGAAATCGGACCGGTTTTACGCCTACCTCGTGACGGCCGCCGGCCTTGCGTCCGTGCCCGTTATGTCCGCCGTGGGCTCAGTGCATGCCGGGGGCGGCGGAGCCCTGCACAATGCCAACGCCGTGGGCTATATGAAGGCTTCGGCCGATGGCCGGAAAATAGCCCTGGGCATTCGGGATGAGGATTTTGAGCTCTTCGATTTTGATAACGCCACCGGCCGGCTGAGCAACTGCGTGCTGCTGCCCAGCATCTACCGCAGCTACGGGGTGGAGTTCTCGCCCGATGGCTCCCGCCTCTACGGCACCGACCTGGACGGCTTCCGGGTGTACCAGTTCAATCTGCAAGCGGGCTCGGCCGCCGCTATTGCGGCCAGCCGGGTCGAAGTCGGCATTACCTCCGGCTACGCCGGGGCTCTGCAACGAGGCCCCGACGGCAGGATCTACGTCGCCCAGTACAACCGGGCCTACCTCAGCGTTATTGCCGCGCCCAACGCGCTGGGGGCCGCCTGCGGGTTTCAGCTGGACGTGCTGCCCCTCAACGGCCGGCTCTGCCAGGTGGGCCTGCCGAACAACGCCAGCAGCCCGCAATAGCGCCGCCCGGCTCGTCAAAGCAAAGGCCGTTGCCCGGTTCGGGGCAACGGCCTTTGCTTTGGCAAATCAGCCTGATTCAGACCTCGAACTGAGCATCCACGTGCTGGCGGATTTCCTCCTGAATCTGCTCGGCGGAAAGCCAGTCGGTGTTGTTGCTGGAGTCGTAGTGAAAGCCGGCTTCCACGCGGCGGCCCCCAAAGTGGCGGATGAACTCGTCCACGTCCCAGCGGGGCGTGAAGGGCAGAATAACGTAGTACTTAGCCAGCTCCACGGTGCTCAGAGCGTCGGTTTCGGTTATCATTTCCTCGTGCAACTTCTCGCCCGGCCGGATGCCCACAATTTCCTGGCGGCAGTCGGGGCCGATGGCGCGGGCCACTTCCGTAATTTTGTAGCTCGGAATTTTGGGTACGAAGATTTCGCCGCCCCAGCTGTTTTCCAGCGCATACAGCACCAGATCCACGCCCTCATCGAGGGAAATGTGGAAGCGCGTCATATCGGGGTGGGTGATGGGCAGCACGCCCGACTGGCGGCGCTGCATGAAAAACGGCACCACGGAGCCCCGCGAGCCGATGACGTTGCCGTAGCGCACCACCGAAAAGCGCAAATCGCGGGAGCCCTTCATGTTGTTGGCGGCCACAAACAGCTTATCGGAGCAGAGCTTGGTGGCCCCGTACAGGTTGATGGGGGCGGCGGCCTTGTCGGTGCTCAGGGCCACCACGTCCTTCACCCCGCAGTCGAGGGCGGCGTTAATCACGTTTTCGGCCCCGAAAATGTTGGTTTTGATGCACTCCATCGGGTTGTACTCGGCGGCGGGCACCTGCTTGAGAGCGGCGGCGTGCACGATGATGTCGATGCCCTCGCAGGCCCGTTTCAGCCGGTCGCCGTCGCGCACATCGCCAATAAAGTAGCGGATGGCCGGGTACTCGCTGGCGGGAAATGTCTGCGACATTTCGAACTGCTTGAGCTCGTCGCGGGAGTACACCACCAGGCGTTTCACCTGCGGATAGAGCTTAAAAACCGTTTCGACGAACTTTTTGCCGAACGAGCCCGTGCCGCCGGTTACCAGGATGGATTTATGATTGAGGTCGAGGGCCATGTGTGGAAGTGAGGTAATGCGGTGACCAAAATAGTGGCACGCGGGCAGGGAGGGCAAAAGTAGGCATTCTGGAATCAGTTGCCAGTGTTCAGTTGTCAGTTGCCAGTGTTCAGTTGCCAGTGTTCAGTTGCCAGTGTTCAGTTGTCAGTTGCCAGTTGTCAGTGTTCAGTGTTCAGTTGTCAGTTGTCAGTGTTCAGTTGCCGGTTGTTTAGGAAAGAGTGCGGTGAATGCTTCGTCGTAACTTTGACGAATCAGATAGCTGACAACTGACAACTGACAACTAGCAACTGACAACTCACCAGATGACCTTAGCAACTGATTCCCCCGTCAAACTCGTCATCTGGGACCTCGACGACACGTTCTGGCGCGGCACACTCTCGGAGGGCGCGGTGGCGGCGGTACCCGAAAACCTGCAACTCGTGCGCGATACGGCCGCCCGGGGCCTCGTGCACACCATCGTCAGCAAGAACGACTTCGCCCCGGCCGAAGCCAAGCTGCGGGAGCTGGGTATCTGGGAGCTGTTCGTGTTCCCCCAAATCAGCTGGCAGCCCAAGGGGCCGATTATCCGGCAGCTGCTGGCCCAAATGCAACTGCGCGCGCCCAACGCCCTGTTCCTCGACGACAACCCCATCAACCGCGCCGAGGCCCTGTTCTACAACCCCGGGCTGCAAGCGGCCGACCCCCAGGAGTTGCCCCACCTGGCCCCGCTGCTGCGGGCCGGCGGCAAGCCCGACCCCACGTTTTCGCGCCTGGAGCAGTACAAGCTGCTGGAGCGCCAGCAGCAGGCCCGCACCGGCTACAACGACAACCTGGCCTTCCTGCGCGACGCCCGGGTGCAGATTGAGTTCCGGGAAGGAGCAGCCGTGCTGCCCGACCTCGACCGGCTGGAAGAACTCATCAACCGCTCCAACCAGCTCAACTTCACCAAGCGCCGCGTGAGTAAGCCCGAACTGGAAGCCAGCCTGCGCGCCGCCGCCCGCCGCTGGGGCACCGTGCGCGTCCGGGACCGGTTCGGCGACTACGGCCTGGTGGGCATCTACTGCCTGAACGAAGCCGAAAACCGCCTGGAGCAGCTCGTGTTTTCCTGCCGCATCCTGCACCTGGGCATTGAGCAGTTCACCTACGCCCACCTGGGTTTCCCGGCGCTGGAAGTGCAGGGCGAAGTCGCCACCGAGCTCAACGCCACCGAAAAACCCGCCTGGATTACCGTGCAAACGACTCCGGCCGCGCCGCCGCCCACCGCCGCTCCAGCGGCCGGCTCCCGGCGGCGGGTGCTGCTGAAAGGCGGCTGCGACCTGGGCCAGCTCACGCCCTTTCTGGAGGCCTTCGATTTGGCGGTAACCGAGGAGTTCAACTTCAACAACGAGCACCAGATTCCGGTACATTTGGAGCACACCGGGCTGCTGCGCGCCACCCGCGAGTGGCCGGCCGCCGAGCAGCAGCGCCTGGCCGCCGACCTGCCTTTCCTGGGCCGCGAAGCCTTCGACACCCGCCTCTGGCAGCCCGATTACGACGTGCTGGTGTACAGCCCCCTCATGGACTACACCCAGCCCCTGTACCGGGAGCGCGCCACCGGCCGCCGCGTGCCCTTCGGGGCCTACCAGGACCTGACCGCCCAGGAGCCCGCCGCCCTGGCCGCCAGCTACGCCAAGCGCCGTTTTCAAGGGCTAGATGAAGATTTTCTGCGCCGGTTCGCAGTCGATTTTGCGCACGAAGGCCCGATTTCGGCAGCCGAGTTCAAGGGAAATCTGATCTGGCTTCGCGCTCAAGTGCCGGCTGCCGTGCCCATTTTCCTGCTCAACGGGGCCGAAATCGAGGTGCCGGGCTCCGGCGAAACCGGAGCCCGGCAGCGCCACGAAACGATGAACCAGGCCCTGGCCGAATTTGTAGCTGCCACCGAAAACTGTTTCCTGGTCGACGTGCGCGACTTCGTGCGAACTCCCGCCGACGTGACCAATAACCTGCGCCACTACCACCGCCCGCACTACCGCACCCTGGCCCAGCGCCTGGCCCAGGCCATCAGCCAGTGGCAGGGCCAGCAGCTGGCCCACTCCCCCTGGACGGATCTAAAAGCCCGCGCCGTGAGCCTCGTGCCCGCCAAGCTGCGTGGGCTGTTGGGCCGGTAAAACAAGAACTGTCATTCCGACGCAGGAGGAATCTGGCGCGACCCGTTGCACATGCTTGCTCAACGGCGTGAGTCAGATTCCTCCTGCGTCGGAATGACAGGATACCTTACTCACTACTCACTACTCACTACTCACTACTCACTCACCTCCACCAACTCCGCCAGCCGTTCGGTTAGGGCGCGGCGGGAGTAGCGGGCGGGGCGGGGGCCGGGCAGGTCCAGGTTGGGGTTGATGCGCCAGCGGCCCACCAGGCCCTCGAAGGCGTCGAGCAGGTCGGCGTAGGCGTCGGGGGGCAGGGTGCGGCCGGCCCCGGTTTCGCGCAGCAGCAGGTCGGCATCCGAGCCGATGGGGCCTACGCAGAGGATGGGCTTGCTGGCGGCCAGGTACTCGAACACCTTGCCCGGCAGGATACCCCGGTTGTTGGCCACGTCGGGCAGGGCCAGCAGCAGGGCCGTGCTTTGCAGCAGGTAGCCCACCGACTCGTCGTGGGGCACGAAGGGCACGAACTCGGTGCGCTCCTCCAGGCCCGCCTCCCGCACCTGCCGCCGGATGCCCTCCGATACCTTGCCCACGAAGCGCAGGCGCAGCGGCACGTCGGGATGGCGGCGGGCGCACTCGGCGGCGGCCCTCAGCAGCTGGTCGATGCGGTAGGTTTCGGAAATGGTGCCGGCGTGGGTGATGAGCAGCTCATGCTGCGGGGGCTGGCTCAGCTCCCGGAAATCGTCCTCGTCGTAGCCGTTGGGCAGCACGTGGATGTTTTTGGGGTTGATGCGGGCCGATTTCTCCAGGAACAGGCGCTTGGTGTGGGCGCTGGTCACCAGCACGGCGTCGGCCTGCTCCAGCACCTGGCGCTCGTAGCGGGCATCAAGCCAGCGGGCCGGGGGCGTGTGGTTGAGCTCGGGGTAGTAGTAAATATCGGTCCAGGGGTCGCGCAGATCGGCCAGCCAGCGCAGGCCGAACCGTTTTTTGAGCTCCAGGCCGATGAGCTGGCTGGAGTGGGGGGGCGAGCTGGTAAGCACGGCATCGAACTGCTCGCCGGCCGCCAGCAGTTCGGCCACGGCTTCCAGCACGTAGCGGTTCCAGCCCCGGCGGGCATCGGGAATGAACAGGTTGCCGCGCACGAACTTGAACAGCTGCTGCACCCTGCTCGTTTTACTCTCACCCACAAACCCGCCGTAGGGCACCTGCCGGCGGCCCGTGAGCTTCTTATAGCTGTCAAAGGGCTCGAACGTATCGGTGCGGATAACGCGCACGCCCGCTGGCACGTCGGCGGCCAGGCTCTCATCCAGGACCGGGTAAGCGGCCCGGCCCGGGTCCACGGTAATCACGGTGGGCTCCACCCCGCACTGGGGCAGGTACTTCACGAACTTGAGGCTGCGCTGCACTCCCGCCCCGCCCGAAGGCGGCCAGTAGTAGGTAATAACGAGCAGGCGGAGCGGACGGGCAGTAGGTTCGGGCACGGAACGGGGAAATAACAGAGCGGCGAAGGTACGCGCTGGCAGCCTTTCGGGCTTTTGGTCTTTTCTGGTTACTTTTGGAGGCTGAATCGGATTCTGCTTTCGATAACTCCCCATGCTTCCTGACTCCTCTGCTCCGTTGCAATCATCAGCTGCCGCCAACCAGCGCCCGCCGCAGGTGTTGGCCGGAGCCGGTCAGCAAATTCGGGTAAGTGGGCAGGATGCGGCAGCCCCCATACCCAACTCCCGGGCCGACGTGCTTCGCCGGCTCGAAGTGCTGGAAGCCATCGTGCTGAAAAAAGCTTCGTAGCCCGTTCAAGCGGCCCGAAATCAGCGAAACCAAGTAAATCAGCGCCAATCAGCGATTCATGTTCGATAACCTCTCCACCAAGCTCGACAAAGCCTTTAAAACCCTTAAAGGCCAGGGCAGCATCACCGAAATCAACGTCGCCGCTACGGTGAAGGAAATCCGCCGCGCCCTGGTGGACGCCGACGTGAACTACAAGGTGGCCAAGGAAGTCACCGACAAAATCAAGGACGAGGCCATGGGCCGCGACGTGCTGGTGGCCGTGTCGCCGGGCCAGCTGATGACCAAAATCGTTTACGATGAGCTCACCCAGCTCATGGGCGGCGAAAAGCAGGACATTCAGGTGAAGGGCGAGCCGGCCGTGATTCTGCTCTCCGGCCTCCAGGGTTCGGGCAAAACCACCTTCGCCGGCAAGCTGGCCGCCCACCTCAAAAAGCAGGGCCGCCAGGTGCTGCTGGTGGCCTGCGACGTGTACCGCCCCGCCGCCATCGACCAGCTCAAGGTGCTGGCCGAGCAGGTGGGCGTAGACGTGTACTCGGAGCCGGAGAACAAGAACCCGGTGGACATTTCGCGCAACGCCGTGGAGTTTGCCCGCAAAAACAACAAGAAGGTCGTCATCATCGATACCGCCGGCCGCCTGGCCGTGGATGAGCAGATGATGGCCGAAATTGAGCAGGTGAAGCGGGCCGTCAACCCGAGCGAAACCCTGTTCGTGGTGGACTCCATGACGGGCCAGGACGCGGTGAACACGGCCAAAACCTTCAACGACCGCCTCAACTTCGACGGCGTGGTGCTTACCAAGCTCGACGGCGATTCGCGCGGTGGCGCGGCCCTGAGCATCCGGGCTGTGGTGGAAAAGCCCATCAAGTTCATCTCGACGGGCGAGAAGATGGAAGCCCTCGACCTGTTCTATCCCGACCGCATGGCCCAGCGCATCCTGGGCATGGGCGACGTTATTTCGCTGGTTGAGCGGGCGCAGATGCAGTTCGACGAGGAGGAGGCCAAGCGCATCAACCAGAAGATCCGCAAGAACCAGTTCAACTTCGACGACTTCCTCTCCCAGCTCGACCAGATCAAGAAGATGGGCAACCTGAAGGACCTGGTGGGCATGATTCCGGGCATGGGCAAGGCCATGAAAGACGTGGAAATCGACGACAATGCCTTCAAGCCCATCGAGGCCATCATCAAGAGCATGACGCCCCAGGAGCGGGCCCAGCCCGAGCTGCTCAACGGCTCCCGCCGCCGCCGCCTGGCCCTGGGCTCCGGCACCGACATCCAGCAGGTAAACGCGCTGATGAAGCAGTTCGAAGACATGCGTAAAGTGATGCGCACCATGAACAAGATGAGCAGCACCAAGGGCGGTATGCAGCAAATGGCCCGCATGATGGGCATGAAAGGCCCCCTGCGCTAGCGCACGGATTAGCACGGATTAGCCCGGATTGCACGGATTTTGTGCACGCTCCGAACACTTGGCGGCCCCGGTAGCACTTGCTGCCGGGGCCGTTGCGCGTGGGGCAGGAGCAGGTAAATAGATCAGGGCTTACGCACGCCTATGGTCGGGTAAAGCCCCGGCGGGGCGACATCCCAGCGGGCCGTTCTGCTACGGTGTCGCCCCGCCGGGGCTAAGAAAAACAGCCGGTGCGTAAGACCTGTACATAAAAGCCACTGTCCGGCTCAGGCAGATGCTGCGGCCGTCAGGGTGGCTACTTCGGCGCGGAGGCCCGCTATCCGGGCTACCAGCAGCAGGCGGGCGGCGGCCGTGGCGGCGGGGTTGGGCTCGTCGCAGGTCAGGTCGGCGGCCAGGCCGGCCAGCCAGTGGGCATAGTGGGCGGCTTCGGTAGGGTCGGGGGGCGGGGCAGCGGCTTGCAGCCGGGCCAGGGCCTGGTGCCGGTGGGCCAGGGCCGCCGCCCGGCGCTGGAACAGGGCCAGCTGCTGGCCCTGCACCAGCAGCCGCAGGCGCGTGTCGCGCAGGCGGCGGCGGAGCGGGTCGGGGTCGGGAGGCACGGGGCCGGGCTGCTCCGCCCCGGCCAGCCCCGGTTCGGGCGGGGGCAGGGGAGCCAGCGGATCGTAGAACCCGGGCGCGGCGGGTGCGGGCACCCCCTGGCCCAGCAGGGGCGGCAACTGCTGAAGCAGGTAAAGCAGCCGCGTGACCAGGGCCAGGGGCAGCTCCTTGCGCCCGGCCTCCAGGTGGGTCACAAACCCGTACGACACCCGCAGGTAGCGGGCCAGCTGGCGCTGCGACAGACCGAAATAGGCCCGTATGGCCGTCGTGAAGCCGGAAGGGGAAGGAGTAGTAGCCACTGAATTCAGTCTAAAATAAAGGGTAGCTCCGGGCTCGTAGCCCGAAGTAGGAAAGTAGGTAGGCAGACTCCCACCTTTTGCTTAGCCTGCCTACCAATTAGGTAGGCGGATTTCTGTCATTTGTTTCATTTGCCTACCAGATTGGTAGGCAGACTCCCGTCTTTGGCTTGGTGTGCCTACCTGGTGCAACTTACGTGTCTGCCACCGGATTTCTAAACAGCTTCAGTACCTGGGTACCGTCGGCAGTGGGTTGTTGGGGGAGGGGACTGCCCGGCGGCTGTATGTGGTGGTGGCGCAACCCGGGCGTAGGGCGGCGGGGCAGGGCGGGGACTACATGGGCTGGCCGCGCAAAAAAAACAGCCGCTGCACCCGGTGCAGCGGCTGTTCGAGTTGCCTGGGGGCGCGGCTTAGTTGCGCGTCATCGGGAGGGCGATGCTCACCGACTGGCCGCTGATGCGCACGAGGTAGGAGCCCATCGGCAGATCGGACACCAGTAGGGTGTGTTCCTGACCGCCGTTGAGTTGGGTGCGCAGTACGCGGCGGCCGGCCAGGTCCAGGATGTCTACCTGATACGAACCGGCGGGCAGGGCCAGCAGATCCAGCGTGAAGCGGCCCTGCTGGGGGTTGGGGTAGAGCCCCGCCGCCCGGGCGCGCTCGAACTGCACCGTCCGGACGCTGGTGTAGGTGCCGGTGCCGTCGTGGTCGATCTGGTGCAGGCGGTAGTAGAGCAGGCGCGAGCTCAGGCGGGCTGCGCCGGCATCCACGAAGCGGTAGGTAGCGGCGCTGCTGCTGGTGCCCTGGCCCCGCTGGGAGCCAATCACCTCAAAATCGACGCCGTTCAGGCTGCGTTCCACCTCGAACCGGTCGTTGTGGAGTTCGGCGGCGGTCGTCCAGCCAAGCACCGCGTCCTGGCCGGCGGCCTTCACCTGGAAGGCGGTGAGCGTCACGGGCAGGGGCCGGGTGATGGTCACGTCTTCGCTGGTTGAAGAAGAGGCGGAGTAGTTGCTGCCGCCGGCCGTGCCCATGGCCGCATCGTTGGCGTAGTTGGCCCCCGGCGAAACCGTACCGTTGCCGGTAGTCCGGAACGGGTCGCTGTAGCTTACCGTGGCGTTGGCCTGGTAAGCGAAGTTGTCCTGGGCCGAGGCTTCAATAGTGGCCCGGAACGTGATGGAGAGCGTGGCCCCGGCGGGAATGCTCAGGTTGGCATCACCGAACTGCGGCTGACTAACCCCCCGGCCGGGCCGGGTGGTTGTGAGGGAGCTGGTACTGCCGTCGGCTCTTTGCAGCACCATCACGGGCGTGAACGTGTCGTCGTACCCGATAATGTTGTTGGCCAGGGCCGTGAGGATGGAGACGTTATCGGCCCGGCCGCCGGTATTGGAAACGGTGAGCGTGAAGGTGGCCGGGTTCACGCTGCTGCCGGGGCCGCCGGTGCGCTGCACGTTGGGCGTGGAGGTAGCCAGCGCCACCGACAGGGAGGGCAGGCAGCCGCTGGCCCCACTGATCAGCACACTCGGATCGGTGGCGTTGACTACGCTGGTGCCGCTGGTGCCCGCCGTAGCGGAGTTGGTGTCGGCGGCGCGGCCCCGTTCCGTAACGCCGTTGGAGCCGCCGGCAACCCCCTCGGTGCCGCTGCCGCTGCTGGCGAAAACGAAGCCCCCGCCGCCCCCGCCGCCGGGGCCACAATCATCACCGTTGCTGCCCGTGCGCGCGTTGCCGCCGTCGCCGCCGGCCGCGCTCAGCGTTATGCCCGCGAAGCCCGACGTGTTGCTGGCCAGCAGCACCACCGTGCCGCCCGCGCCGCCGCCGCCGCCCCCATTGGTATAGGCAGTGGCTAAGCCGGCCGTAGGAGCCCCGCTACCATCGGCGCGCAGCTGGCCGGAGCCGCTGAGCAGGCCCGTGCGCAGCACCACAATGCCGCCACCCACGCCGCCGCTGCTCTGGCTGCCGGGTTGCTCGGTAGAGCCCGCGCCGCCGCCGCCGCCCATAAACCAGCGGCTGATGCCGCCGGCAATACTGGCCCCGCCCGCCGCCTGGGTGCCCGAGTTGGCGTTGCGGTTGTAGCCGCCCCGGCCGCCGGCCGCCGCGTTGCCGCCACCGCCGCCCCCGGCGTTGCCGGTGTTGCTGGTCGTCTGGTTATCCGTGGCCCCGCCGCCGGCGTTGCCGGGCGCGCCCAGGCCCACGCTGCCATTGCGGTAGCCTTCCACGCCGGTATCCGTTACGCTGGTGCCGTTCCAGACGAAGCGGGGCGTGCCGGCCCAGCCTTCGCCTTTCGCGCCGTGCATGCCTGCGGTGGTAGTGCTGGCCACGTTGCGGAAATCGTTGGTGCCGTAGCCCGAACCACCGCCCATGTACTGCCGGGCGCCGCCGCCGCGGAAGCCTTTGCCGCTCATGTCCAGGCGGCCATTGCCGGCGAAGGTGGTCTGGCCCGCCACGTCGAGGGCCAGGATGCCGCCGGTTTCGCCGTTCCAGGCGGTTCCGGTTACCGTGCCCGTCACCGTCAGCGACGCGTACTGGGGCACCCGCACCACCTGGAAGCGGCGCTGGCCGGTGGGGTTGGTGGCATCAGCGAAGCCAACGCGCTCATAGATGCGGCTCAGGGGCTTGGCTACCGTGAGCGTGCCCCCGCTGAGGGGCACGCTGTTGGTGGCAATGGCGTACTCGTAGTAGCCGGCCGTGAACGTGGCACCCGCGAGGTTGCCGCTGCTGGTGGCAGTGCCGGCCCCGTAGCTGGTTGAGTTGGTAATATTGAGGTCGGCCCCCTGCATCTGGATAAGCATGACCAGGTCGCCGGCTTCGATGGCCGTGGAACCCAGGGCCGCGCCCACCGCAATGCTGGTCGTGCTCATGGCCGTGGTGGCCCCGCCCGGGAAATAGGTGTTGGGCGCTGCGGAAGTGCTGGTCAGGGCTTTCGGCCCATCCTTGCCGGGCGTAGCACACGAGGTGGCCACGTTGGCATTGCCCTGCACTACCGTCGTAATGGCGGCCGTGTTGTTGTTCAGCACCGGGTCGGGGGTGCTGAGCGAAACGCCCGCCGTGCCCGTTACGGAGCCAGCGGCCGGGGCCGTAAATTTCACCGTGTTCACGATGGCCGGCGCACCGGGGGCCAGGCTGGCGACGGTAGCAAACGTGACCAGGCCGGAGCCGGGCGCATAGCTGCCGCCGGACACGACTACGCCCGTCAGGTTGGCGGGCAGTTGAATGCTGGGTACGAGGTTGTTGCCCGTTTCCGTGCCCAGGTTGCTGGTCGTAACGGTGTAGGTAACCGCCGAGCCCGGGCTGGCCGCTGTCGGTCCGCTCACGCTCGTGGCCACGTCGGCTCCCTTCACAATGATGGTGATGTTAGCCGGGTTCGACAGGTCGCCGAGCACCGAGGCCACGGTGTAGGGAATGGTGACCACGCCGGCGAAAGTTGCCAGGGGCGTAAACGTGACCACCCCGTTGGCGTCGCGCGTAAACGTACCCTTGCCGGCCACGGTGAGCGAGTTGTCGAGGGCCGTGCTGGTGGGGTCCAGGTCGATGGCGGCCGGGTTGAGGTTGCTGCCTTGGGCTACGTCGTTGCTGAGGATGTTGAGCGAAACCGGCACCCCGTACACCGTGCCCGCCACGTCGTCGTTGGCCACGGGGGCCTGAATGATGGCCAGGTTGCGGATTTCGTGGAAGTTGGTGCTGCCCCCGCTGGAACCGGCAAAGCCGATGCGCAGATTCTGGGGCGGCGTAGCCACGCGCACCCGCTCGATGGTGGTAGTAACCGAGTTGCCGCTCTGGATGCGAACCGTAATCTGGTAGGTACCATCAGGCTGCGGAATCACGTAGATGTAGGCCCGCCGGAAATCGGGCGTTCCTGCCTGGGCGCGGGCGGTGGCCACATCCAGGCTGAAGGGCAATGTGGTGCCGCCGGCCACAAACGGATAGTCGGTGGTGCTGTTGCCGTTGCCGGGGCCGCGCAGCGAAACGGCATCCGGCCGCACGCCCGGCCCCCCCACGCGGCCCTCGGTGGGGGCCGCGTAGTTGCCAAACTCATCAATGCCAATGCCGATATAGCCGTTGGGCACCCCGTTGCTGAGGGGAGCAATGGTCTTCTGGGCATACCCCAACGACCCCCCGGAGGCCCCGCTGGTAAAGGTGGCCGCCGACGTTCTGTCGGCGTCAATCAGGAAAACGGAGAACCCGTCGGCCCCGGTGCCGCCGTAGGAGAAGAACTCAAACGAAATGCTGAAACCGGAAGGAGCCGGGAAGGAGGCGTTGTCGATGGCAAACCCGGCCTGGTTGGTGGTATTATCCGTCAGACGCAGGTAGCCGGAGCCGTTGGCATCCGTGCCGGTGGTTGCCGTCAGCACGGCCGGGTTGGGGTTGCCCCCCAGGCGGAACCCCACACCGGCGGTCGTGGAGTTCTTGAACGACTCGACCCGGGGAAACTGCGCCCGAACGGCGGTAGAGAAAGTGAGAACGGCACTCAAAGCCAAAACCAGGTGCCAGATGGGACGGGTACGCGCTGCCCGTCCCCGGAGGGAATAAAAAGTTGTTTTCATATAAAGAGGTAAGGAAGTGGAGCGGCTGGCTAATCCTCACTCAAAAAGGAGGATCGGCCCTGCAATGATATTGGTTATTTGGGATTTATTGAATACTTGTCCTATAAGTCAAACATTATATTTGAATAGTATAAGCTTAGGACGGATACTGTACCTTAAGCAAACAAGAACAGAAACGTTGGACGTTAATCGGTTGATTGTTAGTGATAAATTGGTAAGGAACTGCGCGGGAAGGGCAAGAAAAATCCTGCGCCAGGAGGGACTATACGAGCCGGGAAATATGCCAAAGCACATTCATTGACTGACTGAAATTGTACTATAACTATAGATAAGCCAGGCGTTGCCGGGCTGCTGGTTGTACGCCACCTACTCTCGCTCGAACGGGTTGGCCGGCACGACCAGCAGCACGTTTTCGCGCTCCACGGCCACCTGGCCGGGTTTAGCGCCCCGGGGCTTGCGCACGAATTTTTTGGGCGTGTAGGTAACGGGGCAGAGCGAATCGTTTTTGCGGCGCGAGTACCAGGCGGCCAGCTGGGCGGCGCGCTCCAGTACCGGCGCGGGCACCGTGTGCCCCGGCCGCTGGCGGATAACCACGTGCGAGCCCGTCACGTCCTTGGCGTGGAGCCAGAGGTCGTCTTTGTGGGCGTAGCGTTGGGTGAGCAAATCGTTGTTCTGGGCATTGCGGCCCACCAGAATCGTGAAGCCGCTGTCTTCAAACACCTTGAAGGGCAGCTCCGTGGCAGCGGCTTTGGCGGCCGTGGCCGCATCGAGGCCGTGCTGCCTGCGCCACTGGCGCAGGGGGCGCAGCTCGTCGGGGGGCAGGGCGGCCAGCTCCTCCAGCTGCTCCAGGGCCCGGAAGGCGTCGGCTTCGCGGCGGTCGGCGCGGGCGGCCAGCTCCTGGGTTTCGCGCTGCTGGTTTTTGGCCTTGCGGTACAGGTTCTGAGCCGTGCGCTGGGGCGTTTCGGTGGGCTTGAGCTTGATGAGGCGCGGTTGGCTGTCCTGGTAAAAATCCACGACTTCCACCTCCGTCGCGCCGGGCGCAATCTGGGTCAGGTGGGCCATGATAAGGTCGGCGGTCTGGCGGTAGCCGGCCGTGTTTTCCAGCGTGTGCAGGCGGCGGCGCACGTGCTGGGCGGCGGTAGCGGCTTCGTCGGCCCGTTTTTCCAGCTGCTGGCGCACCTGCCGCAGCTCGGTTTCGTAGGCCTGGCGGTTGAGCAGCAGCGGGCTGTAGCGGCGCAGCGCCCCAATGGGGTCGTCGGCGGGCAGGGTTTGCTCCATTTCGCCCACCGGCAGCAGGCTTAGGCGGGTGCGGCCGGCCAGCCGGGTGATGTAAAAGGCGGCCGGCTGCTCCAGCTCCGCTACCACCCGGTTAACCAGTTGTTGCTGCGCGGCCGCTGGGGCCGCCTCGTAGCCCTGGGCACGCAGGTAGGCCAGGCCCAGGTCGCCGAGGCCGGGGTAGGCTTTGGTGGGGGCCGTTGCGGGGGCCGTTGCGGGGGTGGGGGCCGGATCGGGGGGCGGGGTGGGTTGCAGGTCGGCATCGGCGAGGTAGCGCTGATGGAACAGCTCGGCCGCCGCCGTGGGCCAGGGCCGGAAAATGGCGTTGGGGCGGGTGCTGTAGAGTTTGAACACCAGCGAGGCCCCGCTGCGGAAGCAGAAGTGCAGCACCCGGTCCTGGGGCCAGGCCTTCACCAGCGTCACTTCCTGGCCCAGCAGCCCGACCAGCAGGTCCACCGAATTCTGGCGGGCGCGGTGGAAGGTTTCGGGCAAAGCCAGCAGCGTACCGGCCGCCGCCAGCGTAACTTTCAGCCAGAACTCTTCGGCCGCTTCGTTGGTCAGCCCGATCACCAACTCGTCCTTATCCTGGGTGAAGCAGCTGGCCACCCGGTAGCCGGCCAGCTGGCGGGTGAGGGCGGGGGCCAGCTGACGCAGGAAGTAGTAGTTGGCGGGCATGGGCGGGCGGAAAAGCGGTGGGAGAAACGGAACGTCTATTCGGGGCGAAGCCACAAAGAACGCAGGAACCGGGCGGATAGGCGGCAGCGCGTGCAACCTTCGCGCCGCTGCCGGACTCCAGGAAGGCAGAAGCTGGCTGCCACCAGCTCACCTTTTCATCTCCGTTATCCTTTTACCCTTTATGAAGCATTACCTACTGGCCGCCGCGCTGCTCCCGGCCCTGGCCGCCTGCCACAACTCCGACAAGGACGACGCTGCTCCGGCCGCCATTGCCGCCGGCTTCAGCCAGGATTTTGCCCTGCACTACCGCCAGCAGGCCACCCTGCCCACGGCCCAGGCACCGGAGCTGACGGTGCTGGTGGAAGACCTGCAATTCAGCATCTGCCCGAAAAATACCAACTGCCTTCTCCCGGATTTTGCCGCCCCCACCCTAGCCATTACCGCCGCCGACGGTAGTACCCAACAACTCAAGCTGCCCCGGGATTTTTCCCGGGATATGCGTCCTGCCTGGATTGATACGGCCGGCGTGCGGGCCAACGGCCGCCGCTACGTAGTGTATTACCGGAACTGGAGTTTCGATGCCGCCAAGCAGGACAATCCGCAAAAGCAGGACTTTACCATCAGCCTGCGGGTAGAAAGGCCCTAGCAAGGCCCTGGTGCGGGACTAAATTTGCTCCAGGTTGGAGCGGGTTCGCTCGCTCTGCACGTCCCCGGTATTCACGGTGGTGCGGGGCTCAATCATCATAATCCAGGTTTCGCCCACGCTGTGGGGGCGGTGGTCGGTGCCGCGGGGCACCACCAGCAGCTCGCCGGGGTTGATTTCGGCCGTTGTGCCGTCGCGGAAATCAATCAGCAGCCGGCCCTTCACTACCATGAACAGCTCGTCTTCGCGGGCGTGGTTGTGCCAGATAAACTCGCCCTGCACGCGGGCGATTTTGATGTGCTGGTCGTTGAGTTCCCCTATAATGCGCGGGTTCCACTGGTCGGTGAACTGCGCAAACTTGTCTTCGAGCCGGATAACGTTCATGTTTTCAGGGCCTTATTGGTATTGTATTTTCGAAATGCGCTTCAGACTCGGACCAGGGTCGTTTACTCAGCTAACAGCTAACAGCTAACAGCTAACAGCTAACAGCTGATCCGCAGGCCGTCGTAGGCGAGGCGGATGAAGTCGGGCAGCTGGGCTTCCACTTCGCGGTGGCGGCCCAGCTGGTGGCTGATGTGGGTGAGGTAGGCGCGGGTGGGGGCCAGGTCCTCCAGAATATCCACGGCTTCCCGCAGGGTGAAGTGGGAAATGTGCTTTTCGTGGCGCAGGGCATTGAGCACAATCACCTCCGAGCCGCGCATCTGCTCCAGGGCCTCGGGGCCGAGGTGGTTGGCATCAGTCAGGTAGGTGAAGTTGCCCACCCGGAAGCCCAGCACCGGCAGCTTGTAGTGCAGGGCCCGGATGGGTTGAAACCCGACGCCTTCCACCTGAAAAACATCCTGGTCGTTGAGAATCGGGTGGAGCTTTACCTGCGGAATGCCCGGGTATTTATGCTCGGCAAAAATGTAGGCGTACTCCTGCTTCAGCTGGGCCAGCACCCGGGGTTCGGCGTGCAGGGGCATGTCCTGCTGCTGGCGGAAGTTGTAGGCCCGGATGTCGTCGAGGCCCCCGGTGTGGTCCTTGTGCTCGTGGGTGAACACGAGGGCATCGAGGTGGTTGATCTGCTCGCGCAGGGCCTGCTGGCGAAAATCGGGTCCCGAGTCGATAACGATGCTCTTGCCCCGCACCTGCAAGTGCACCGATACGCGCAGCCGCTTGTCGCGGTAGTCAACGGAGCGGCACACGGCGCAGGCGCACCCAATCACGGGGACCCCCTGCGAGGTGCCCGTCCCCAGAAAAGTAACTTGCATCAACAGAAGCTAGGAGTTAGGAGCCAGGAGTTAGCAGCCAGAAGAGGGCCGGCGAGTATTCCAACTCCTAGCTCCTAACTCCTAGCTTCTTTTCTTACCCTACGTACTGTTTCACCACGCGCACCAGGGCATCAAAGTCGAGTGGTTTGGGCAGGTAGTCCGTTACGCCGGCCTCGCGAAACTGCTCCATGGAGTAGTTGTTAGCATTGCCGGTGATGGCAATAACGGGAATCTTGGCGATGCGCGGGTCGGGGTTGCGGCGGATTTCGCGGGTGCACTCCATACCGTCTTTCACCGGAATATTGATGTCCATCAGCACGCAGTCGATGGGCTGGCTTTCGATCTGCTTGATGACTTCGCCGCCATTTTTGGCCGACACGATGCGGTATTTCTGGAGCTCCAGAATCTTCTTGGTCAAGTTCAGAATAACGGAACTGTCCTCGGCAATCAGGATGGTTTTAGAGTCGGACATGGGGGAGAGAGTAAAAAGGCGAGAGGTGGTTGTGGAGGATGATACGTGCCCGTCAGCCGGTTGGCGGCGGGCGGTAAAAGGTTAGGGGGCCTGAGTAACAGCAGGATAAGCGGCCTTGAATTGTGCAAAGAAACCAAGCAAATGTTGAAAATCTTCCACCGTATTTTTCGTACGTCCATTCTTCAACGCATGTTCCAGTGCCTTGGCACTTTCTGCCACCTCCCGAATGCCCAGCGTGAACCCAGTGCCCTTTAACTGGTGCAAATGTGGTAAAATCTGTTCGTATTGGCCTTCGGTTACCAAAGCAGCAGCTTCCGCCAGCACTTGTTCGGCTTCCACCTCGAAGTCGGCGTAGAGCTGGGCCGCGAACTCGCCGCCGCCCAGCTGGCGGAGCTGCTCCACAATGTTGAGGTCGATGCAATCAGCAGCCGGGGCCTCTGCGGAATCCGCAGCAGTATCCGCAGTAGTATTCGCCGTGGCGGCGGCGGGTAGTGGCTCGGTAGAGGCCGCTTTCAGGGCCGCCGTCAGGGGCGGGCCATCGGTCCAGCGGCGCAGTACGGCGTACAGGTCCTGGCTTTTCACGGGCTTCGACACGTAGTCGTCCATGCCTTCCTGCACGAACCGCTCGGCGTCTTCCTTCATCGAGTAGGCCGTCATGGCCACAATGGGCGGGCAGAGGCTGCCCAGGCGCTGGCGAATTTCGCGCATGGCCATGATGCCGTCCATTTCCGGCATCTGGATATCCATGAAAATCAGGTCGTACTGGGCGTTGGGGGCAATGGCCCGGCTGATGGCTTCGAACCCATCGGAGGCCACCACGATTTCGCAGCCCAGCTTGTCGAGCAGGCGGGTGGCTACCTTCTGGTTGATGGGGTTATCATCGACGAGCAGTACCTGCGGGGCCGACTCAAAACGGACCACTTCCTGGGGCCGTTCCCGGGCCGTAAGGCGCTCCTGCACAATTTCGGCCTCGTTTTGCGCCACCCGGCAGCGGATGGTGAACCAGAACGTGGAGCCCTCCCCGATGTTGGAATACACCCCGATTTCGCCCCCCAGCAGGTCGGCCAGCTGCTTGCTGATGGCCAGGCCCAGGCCGGTGCCGCCAAACGCCTTGGTGGGTGTGGTATCGAGCTGGGTGAAGTTGGTGAACAGCAGCTTCTCGTTGTCTTCAGAAATGCCGATGCCGGAGTCCTGGACTGCGAAGCGCAGCAGGTGTTCGTCGCCATCCGTCACCACCGACGACACCACGATGCTCACCGTGCCCTGGGAGGTAAACTTGATGGCGTTGGAGGTCAGGTTGCTCAGAATCTGGAGCAGGCGCGTTTCGTCCGTAACGATGAAGCGCGGCGTGTGGGTGGTAACGTGGTAGGTGAACTTGAGCCGCTTCTGGTTGGCGCGGTTGGCAAACAGGGAGTGAATTTTATCCAGGGTGTAGTGCAGGTCGATGCCGGACTCGCTGAGCTGGAGCTTGCCGGCCTGGATCTTGGACAGGTCCAGGATGTCGTTGAGAATGGCCAGCAGCGCGTCCGACGACTTGCGCAGCGTGTCCACGTACTCCTCCTGCTCCTCGCTGCTCACCGTCTGGTGCAGCAGATCAATCATGCCGATGATGCCGTTCATGGGCGTGCGCAGCTCGTGGCTCATGTTGGCCAGAAACAGGGTTTTGGCTTCCAGGGCCAGCTCGGCTTCTTCCTTAGCCCGGCGCAGCTCGGTTTGCATCTGCTTGAGACCGGTAATGTCGCGGGCAATGCCTTCGGTGCCGTTTTCGCCGTCCACCTTCACCTGGCGGGCATTCACCAGCACACTCACGCCGTGGCCCTCCTTGTGGCGCATGGCAATTTCGAAGTTGCGGGCCTCGCCGTGCTGGCGCACGTGCTCCAGCAGCGTAGCCCGCTCTTGAGGGTTCACGTAGTAGTTGCCAATGTAGTGGCCCAGCACCTGCTCGGGCTCGTAGCCCAGCATATCGTACACCGAGGGGCTGAGCAAGGTGATGTTGCCCTGGCCGTCGGTGCGGTAGTATACATCCTGGAACGACTCGAAAATGGCCCGGAACTTCTCTTCCTGGGCGGCCAGCTCCAGCTGGCTGCGCTTCTTGTCGGTGATGTCGTGGGCGATGCCCGAAATTTCCTCGAACGAGCCGTCGTCGAGGTAGATGGGGTTGAGGTAGATTTCGCGCCAGGTATCCTGGCCCCGGGCGTCGCGCAGGCGCACCTCAAAGCGCTGCGGATGGCCCTGGAAGGCGCGGCGGTAGTTCTCAATGAACGAGCGGCGCGCGTCCTGCTCCATCATGGCTACGTCGGCCTGCCAGAGGTTCACGTTCAGCGAGGGGTACACGCCGTTGCGGCGCAGGAAGTAGGCCGCGTAGTTGCGGTTGAACGACGACAGGCGCGAGTGCATATCCACCGACCACATCAGGTGGGAGCCGCTCTCAAAAATGGCGTTCAGCCGGGCGTTCTGCTTCTGAATCTGCACCTCGTTGCGCTTGCGCTCAATGGCCAGGGCCACCTGGTTGGAGATGAAGTGCAGGATTTCGATGTCGGTGGGCGCGTAGGCGTTGGCCTTCTGGTAGTCCTGCACGGCAATCACGCCGATGATGCGCTCCCCGATGCTGAGCGGGGAGCAGAGCATCACCTCGGGCATGAGCCCGTAGGCCGTGATGGTGCCGCTCTCGATGAGCGCCTGCAACTCCTCGCGCAGCAGGTACTGGGGCCGCCCCGTGCGGATGATGTACTCGGAAACGCCCGACGAGAACGGTCGCGCCATCATGCTCTGGTCGCCCTGGGCGTTCTGATCCACGAAATACGCGAACTGGAGCTGGGTGCGGGCCTCGTCGCAGAGGGCGATGTAGAAGTTGTTGGTTTCGATGATCTTGCTCAGCTCCCGGTGAATGGCCCCGTAGAGGGAGTGCAAATCCTTGGAGCTGATGGCCAGGTTGGCGATGCTGTAGTACACTTTCTGCAAGCGCTCGGCCTTGATGCGGTCCGTGATGTCGTGCAGAATGGCGCGGGTGCTCACCGGCTCGTTGTCCTGCCAGGAGCAGGAAATGGACCCGATCAGGTGAACGGGCTTGCCTGCCTTGGTGAGAAACACGGTTTCGAGCTTGTTCACCTTTTCGCCCTTGTAGAGGTTGCGCAGCTGGTAGAGCAGCTTGGCCTTGTAGTAGGGGTGCACCACGCTGGAGAGCGTGAGCTGGGCCAGGTCCTCGTCGTCGTAGCCCAGCTTCTCCTTCCACGACTTGTTGACGAACAAAAAGCGGTTGTCGATGCTCAGGTTCTGAATCAGGTCGTGGGCATTGTCGAGGAAGTCCTGGAGGCGGTTGCGGTTGTCGGTGAGCGCGCGCACGGCCACCTGCTTGTCGGTGATGTCGCGGCCCACGAACAGGATGCCGTTGATTTCCCCCGCCTCGTCGCGCTCGAACTCCGAATGCCAGAAAAACGTGCGGCCCTGGCCCGATACCGTCAGCAGGGAGCGCTCGAAGAAGTCCTGGAGCTCCTCGCGCTCGATGGCCCGCTGGAAGGCAAACCGCCGGGGCTCGCGCTCCTCTTCGGGCGCGAACAGGCCGAAGTACTCCTGGTTGATAAGCGTATGGGCCTGGCGGCCGGTAACCTCGCAGAAGTACTCGTTCACGTCCTGAATGCGGGCCTCCCGGCTCAGCAGCAGGTAGCACATGCCGGCCCGGCTGAGCACGTCGCGAAACTGGCCGCGCGAGAAGTTATTGAGCAGCGGTTCCGGCCGCAGCAGGTTGTCGGCAGCTTTGGGCGCTATCGGATGCACGTACTGCCCAATGTCGCGCAGGGTGAGCACTGCCAGCGGGCTTTCATCGCTCCGGATGCGGCTCAGCGTAGCCCAGGCTTCCAGGCTCAGGCCATCGGTGCCGTGGCCGCTCCACCGGAACGAGCGGGCGGTGCCGGTCTGCACACAGTCGAGCACCTGCTCCCGCAGCTGCAGCTCGGACGTGAGCTGAATGGGGGAGGCCGGCTCCGGAATCAGCGAAAAAGCCATCAGGCCGGTACCCAGCAGCATGGGGCGGGTGGTGCCCAGGTAGTGCACTACGCGCTGGTTGCAGTCGAGCAGCGTACCGGCCGCGTCGTAGAGCAGCAGGCCATCGAATGACTCCTCAAACAGCGCCCGGTACAGCTCCGGGGTGAGGCTGGAGCCGGGGGAAGAAGCGGGGGCGGAGGAGCTGACGGAGCTGGGCATGGAAGGCAGGCAGGGGGGGAGCGGAACGGGCCAGGCAGGGCCAGACCCGGAATGAAGTGCTTAAATTGGCGACAATTCCTGAATTTACCGTCTTTTCCCGCTCCGGGAAATTCTCCGCCCCCCGTGCCGCCCCGCCTGATTTTTACCGTCACCACCGACCTCAACTACGACCAGCGGATGCAGCGCATCTGCGGCTCGCTGGCCGCCGCCGGCTACGATGTGCTGCTGGTGGGGCGCGAGTGGGCCGGCTCGCGCCCGCTCACGGCCCGGCCCTACCGCCAGCACCGGCTGCGGTGCCGCTGCCACCGGGGCAAGCTGTTCTACCTCGAATTCAACCTGCGCCTGCTGCTGTTTCTGCTGGCCCGCCGCGCCACCGCCTGGTGCGCCATCGACCTCGACACGGCCCTGCCGGTGTGGCTGCGGGCCAGGCTGGGGGGGCAGCCCTTCATCTACGACGCCCACGAGCTGTTTACGGAGGTGCCCGAAGTAGTGGCCCGCCCCCGGGTGCAACGGTTGTGGCGGCGCATCGAAAACTTTATTGTGCCCCGGGCCGCGCTGGCCTACACCGTGGGGCCGGCCCTGGCCCGGCTGTTCGAGCAGCGCCACGGCCGCCCTTTCGCGGTGGTGCGCAACATCAGCCGGCTAACTGAACAGGAGTTGCCCCCGGCCCCGGCGGCGGCTCCGGCGGGCGGCTTTATTCTCTACCAGGGGGCTCTGAACGCGGGCCGGGGCCTGGAGGAGTTACTGGCGGCCATGCCCCAGGTCAACGGTCGGTTGGTGCTCTGCGGCGAAGGCGACCTGTCGGAAAGCCTGCGCGAACAGGCCGGGGCGCTGGGGCTGCTGGCCTCGGGGCAGGTCGAGTTCCGGGGCTTCGTGCTGCCTCAGGAGCTAGCCGAACTCACCCGCCAGGCCACGGTGGGCGTGAACCTGCTGCGCAACCTGGGCCTGAGCTACTACTACTCGCTGGCCAACAAGTTCTTCGACTACCTGCACGCCGGCGTGCCCCAGATCGTGACCGACTTCCCCGAGTACCGCGCCCTGAATGAGCAGTACGACGTGGCCGACCTCGTGGCCGACCTGGCCCCCGCCACGCTGGCCGCCGCCCTCAACCGCCTGCTGCCCGGCGGCAACGCGGCCCGCTACCACCAGCTGGCCGCCAACGCCCGCCGCGCCCGCCCCCTGCTCAGCTGGCAACACGAGGAACAGCAACTGCTGCGGATTTATAAAGAGCTAACGAGAACGTCATTCTGAGCGAAGGCGAAGAATCTCGCGGGCAATGGGAACTCTGACGCATGATTTACCACTGCCCGCGAGATTCTTCGACTACGGCTCCGCACACTGGCTTGATGCGCCACATGCTCAGAATGACGTTCCTTTCTCCCTTCTCCCTTCTCCCTTCTCCCTTCTCACAAATGAATACCCTGCTCGTGATTACCGGCCCCACGGCCGTGGGCAAAACGGCCCTGTGCGTGCAGCTGGCCCACCAGCTGGGCACCGAAATCGTGTCGGCTGATTCGCGGCAGTTTTTCCGGGAGCTGACCATTGGCACGGCCAAGCCCACGGCGGCCGAAATGCAGGGCGTGCCCCACCACTTCATCGATTCCCACGGCATTGCGGAGGACTACAACGCCGGCCGTTTCGAGCAGGACGCGCTGGCCCTGCTGGCCGACCTGTTCCAGCGTCACCCAACGGTTATCCTGACCGGCGGCTCGGGCCTGTATTTGCAGGCCCTGACCGAAGGGCTGGACGAGCTGCCCGCCGTACCGCCCGAGGTGCGGACCGGCCTACGGGCCGAGCTGGAGGCCCACGGCCTGGAGCCGCTGGTAGCCGAGCTGTTCCGCCGCGACCCCGTGGCCCACAACCGCCTCGACCGGCAGAATCCGCAGCGGGTGCTGCGGGCCCTGGAAATCTGCCGGGCCACGGGGCAGCCGTTCAGCTCCTTTCATGGGGCCAAAACGGGGGCGCGGCCCTTCCGCATCGTCAAAATTGCCCTCACCCGGGAGCGGGACGAACTCTACCAGCGCATCGACCAGCGCATGGATCAGATGCTGGCCCAGGGCCTGGAAGCCGAAGCCCGCGCCCTCTACCCGCACCGCCACCACAACGCCCTCCAGACGGTGGGCTACCAGGAGTTGTTCGGCTACTTCGAGGGCCACTACGACTACGCCGAGGCCGTGCGCCTGCTCAAGCGCAACTCCCGCCGCTACGCCAAGCGCCAGCTCACCTGGCTTCGCCGCGACCCCGACTACCGCTGGCTCACCCCCGCCGCGGCCGCGGCGGCCGGCCCCGGGTTGCTGGCCTGAAGGCCCCACCACCAGCCGACGCCGGGCCAGCTGGCCTTCTTATAGCAGCGGGGAGATAAAATTACTCTAAGCCTTCCCAGCCTTTTGCAGACGTAACCGCAAGCCACTGCTTACCAAAACCACCCTTTCAATGAACGGTACCTGTCTTAATCAGCAACCTTTTTCCCTGGCATTTTTTCCCCGTCCTGATACAGCACCAGGCCGGTCACGTTGCCGTCTGTCCCGCTCTGGAACTCAATCTCGGCATCGGCCACTTTCAAAAAGAACCGGTGCGCACTCGATGGGAAAATCTCGACTGCCTGCTGCCCGGTGGCCTGTGCCTGCATCTTCCCGTCCACCAGCTTGATGTGCATATCAAAATTGGGCGCCACCGCATATTTCCCTTCCAGCCGTTTTAGCTGTGCCTCGGTAAGGGCAATGGCTTTCTTCGCCGCGGGCACGGGTTTGTCCGATTTGGCAAAGTAGGCGGTTCGGGCCCCTATTTTGCCAAAATGCATCCCGACGGCTTTGCCGCCTTCTACCTTGAAAGTGGCCTTGGAGAAAGAGCCCTTGTACACGAATTGGTCTTTGGCCACGTTCACCAACTCCAACGGCGGGCTGTTCGTCCGCCGGGAATAGAGTTTCCCGGCGTCCACGTAAACGGTGCGCCCCGCGCTTTCATTCACGGGATAAACGCCCACATATTTTTCCAGCTCCGAAGCAGAAAGCAGAATGGCCGGTTCTTCCTGGTAGGCGCCCGTGGCCAAGGCCAAGGCCTTGGTTGCCTCAAACTCCGGGGTGAGGGTTTCGTTATTGGTTAGCACCACCACAAAGGTGTTTTTATCCGGTGCCATGATGGCCATGGACCGGAACCCGTTGATTCCACCCCCATGGCCGATGGTTTTCATGCCCATCAACGAATCCGGTACCCAGCCATACCCATAGTTAACCGGCGCGCCCGAAGCCAACCGGTGGTTGGCGAATGCCTTGTCCCTGGATTTCTGGCTGAGGACCTTGCCGGAAAGCACCGCCTGGCTCCATTTGTACAGGTCATCCACACTCGAGAGCAGGGCACCGGCCGCATAAGGCTGCGTCATGCTTATCGGCAGGGCAGGGACATAGTTTTTGCCATCTATCCGATAACCGGTCACGGCGTTTTTGAGGGCGACATTGTCCCGGCCGTAAAAACTGTTTCGCAAGCCCGCTTTGGCAAAGACCCTTTTCTCGATAAAGTCCCCGTATTTCATCCCGGAGGCCTTTTCGATGATGGCGCCTAATAAAACATAGCCGGAGTTGGAGTACCCGTGCCCGGTGCCGGGCTCAAAATCCATCGGCTCGTCTTTGAATACATCCATCATCTTTGCGAGCGTCATGGGGGCGTGCATTCCTTGGTGCCAGGCACCGATGGCGGTGTAGTTTTTGATGCCCGAGGTGTGGGTGAGCAGCTGTTCAATCGTTATTTTATCCCCCTTGGGGTAGCCGGGCAGGTATTTGTCTACCGCGTCGGTCACCTTCAGCTTGCCTTCCTCTTCCAGCAGCAGGATGGCGGTGGCCGTAAACTGCTTGGTGATGGAGCCGATTTTGTAAATGTTGTCCGGCGAGGTGGGCGTCTTTTTAGCAACATCCGCCAGCCCGTATCCTTTTCGTAAGATGGTCTTCCCGTTTCTGACCACCAGCACGGCGCCTCCGGGTTGGTCAGCGGGGAAAAATTCACGAAAAACGGCGTCTATCTGGCGGCTGACCGCCGGCTCCGTTGTTACCTTTTGGGCAAAGGCGAGGGGTGAGAGTAGTGGCGAGTGGCAGAGTGTCACGGCAAAAAGCAGCTTCAGGCAAACAGTTTTCATGTTGTTTTGGGTAAGGTGTTTAACTTTCTTCTCCTGGGTGCAATGCGTTACTGTCTTGATGCAACTGTCTCCTATTCAAGGATAACGCAAAGCGTGCCTTGGCGTAAACGGTCCGCGATAAAGCTATTGCCCCCAGTTAAGACGGTCAGATGCTGACGGAGCGAAATGGGTTGCCCGGGGAGTTGTTCAGAAAGTATTGGTGAGCGAATTCTCGCGTCTGGGCCAGTATTGCGACTCGTACCGCAATGGCGAATGGACCCTTTAGCTAGACACTAGTGCTTAGTCAGGCAAGTTAGCCAACAAAATAAGGGAGTCGGAGTTGAGATGATATGGCCCGTCCCCTGACTCCCTTTATCCTGCCGGCTGCTGATCAGTCTGCCCTCGAAAAGTTCACGCGTACCGGTCGCCGGCCCGTGCGGGCGGTGCGCCGCGCGCAGG
>NZ_QYCN01000018.1 GCF_003583925.1 Hymenobacter rubripertinctus
CGTGGTTACGCCGTGGTTACGCCGTGGTTACGCCGTGGTTACGCCGTGGTTACGCCGTGGTTACGCCGTGGTTACGCCGTGGTTACGCCGTGGTTACGCCGTGGTTCAATTGTGTCGTTCAGCGCCGGACCGCAACCAGGCGGCTCGACAACGACCGGGTGCATCGTTCACGAAATGGCTGTATAAACGTAGCGGTTTCGCGAACCACAAGCCCGGCGGTAGCGCCGGCCGGGTATACTGTTTGCAAAACCGCCCGTAACTTTTCTGCCACCCCGCACAGGACCTTTAACGCTGGTTGAATCCATGAGGAGCCAGTGCGGTCCGGCTCCGGCGGTCCGCGCTCCCGCCGTTTTGCGTGATTCCAGACTCTACTCAGGACCATTTCTGCCCACAAAGACCTGTTTTCGCCACTCCAGCGAGGTTGCCGCCGCCGGCAGTCAGGATTGAGCACCTTTGCCTTATGAAAGTATTGCTCGTGGAAGACGACCCGCAGGTGGCGTCGTTTATCAGGAAAGGGTTTGAACACGAAGGCTACGAGCTGATGGTGGCCTACGACGGGCGCTCGGGCTGGTCGCTTTATCAGCAGCAGCCCTACGACATGGTGATTCTGGACGTGAACCTGCCCTACCTGAACGGCGTGGAGCTGTGCCGGCTACTGCGCGGAGGGCGCGAGCGGGTGCCCATTCTGCTGCTCACAGCCCTCGACAGTCTGGCCGACAAGGAAGCCGGCTTCGCGGCCGGGGCCGACGATTACCTGGTGAAGCCCTTCGCGTTTCGGGAGCTGTTGCTGCGGGTGCGGGCCCTCACCAAGCGCTACGCCGAAACCAGCACCCCGCAACGGCTTTGCCTGGCCGACCTGGAGCTGAACCTGGACTCTAAAATTGTGACCCGCGCCGGGCAGCGCATCGACCTGACCAGCCGCGAGTACTCGCTGCTGGAACATTTGCTGCTGAACCAGGACCGCATCGTGTCGCGGGTCGATATTGCCGAGCGAGTGTGGGAGGTGGATTTCGATACCTCCACCAACATCATCGACGTGTATATTGGCTACTTACGCAAGAAAATCGACCGCGATTTTACGCCCAAACTCATTCATACCGTGGTGGGCATGGGCTACGTGATGCGGGCGGAATAAGCCCGGCCGGCCGCCCCGACAACCTTTCTGTTTTATGCTGATTCGCCACAAGCTGCTGCTCTGGTTTACCCTGCTGGTACTGGGCCTTCAGCTGGGATTTTCGGCCTTCGTATATTACTTCGCGGCCATTACCCGGGCCCAACGCTTCGAGCTGCGCCTGACCAACAGCGCCACGCTGGCCGGCCGGCTGCTGTTACCGTTGCTGAAGGGGGAAGCCGGCAACAGGGGCCGCCTGCGCCGGGACGACCTGCTCACGCTGCCCCGGGAGGAAATAAGTATTTACGGTCCCGATGGCTTGCTGCGCTACAGCAGCGCCGACCACATCGACGAGGCTACTAACCGGGCGCGGCTGGCGGGCCTGGGCGCGGGCCAGCAGTTGCGCTACCCCGCCCGGGGAGTGCAGGAAATCATCGGCCTGGCGTATCCGCGGGGGGCCACTACGGGCTACTACCGCATTTTCGTGGCGGCCGAAGACCGGGCGGGGCGGGCGCAGCAGCGGCGGCTGGGCCTGCTGCTGGTGCTGGCCAACGTGGGCGGGCTGCTGCTGACGGTGGCCGCCGGGTGGTTTTTTGCCGGCGTGGTGCTGCGGCCTGTGGCCCGCATCAGCCGGCAGGCGGGGCGCATTTCGGCCGCCAGCCTGGGGCAGCGGCTGTCGGAAGGCAATGGGCGCGACGAGCTGGCCCAGCTGGCCCGGGTTTTCAACCTCATGCTGGCCGGGCTGGAACAGGCCTTTGAGGCGCAGAAAACCTTTCTGGCCCACGCCTCGCACGAATTACGCACGCCCCTCACCGGCCTGGTCGGCACCCTCGAAACGGGCCTCGCATACGACGCTACCCTGCCCGAGGCCCGCCAAAGCATGGCCCAGAGCCTGGAAGCCGCCCGCCGCCTGAGCGCCCTCACCAACGGCCTGCTCAACCTGGCGAAGGTGGATGGGGCGCTGCCCGCCTTCGGGCCGGTGCGCCTCGATGAATGCCTGCACCAAGCCCTGCGCCTGGTGCGGGCCAGCTACCCCGGCCGCGAATGGCGGCTGGCCTTCTATAACCTGCCCACCGATACCGAGGCCGACCCCTTTATGCTCCCGGGCAGCGCCGAGCTGCTGACCACGGCCCTGCTCAACCTGCTCGACAACGCCGGCAAGCACTCCGACGGGCCGGTGCGTACCGAACTCGGGTACGCCGACGCCCACACCCTGCGCCTGCGCATCATCGATGAAGGGCCGGGCCTCACGCCCGCCGAGTTGGCGCGCATCTACGAGCCACTCTACCGCGCGGCCAATGCCCTGAGCCGCCCCGGCTACGGCCTGGGCCTGCCCCTGACCCAGCGCATTATTCAGCGCCACGGCGGCCGGCTGGAGCTGACTTCTGCGCCCGGCCAGGGCACCACGGCCACGGTCTGGCTGCCGGCTACGCCGGTGCCAGTGTAGCTGGCTAAGCGGCCACCTAGTAGCTCCCGGGAGCCCGCTTCAGCTGCGCCGCAGCCGGGGCGGGCTCTCATCCTTTCTCATTCGCTTCTCATCTCATTCTTATGTCGGGGGTAGTTCTTTGTACTACCCTCCGGCAACCGGCCCCATTGCCCACTGCCGCCGAACCGTTCACTACAACCGCCCGGTAGCCATGAAAACGCCTCTTTCGTCCAGTAGTATTTACGTAACCAAGCTCGACTACCACCGCCTGACGCACCTGGGGCGCGAGGAGCATCCGGTGGGGCGCACCGCCCGGCAGGTGGCTGCCCTGATGCAAGAGCTGACCCGCGCCCAGCTGGTTGATTCCCACGATATTTTGCCCGACGTGGTGACCATGAACTCCCGCCTCAAGCTGCGGGCCCTGCACAGCGCCGAGGAGCTGCACTTCACGCTGGTGTACCCGCCCGACGCGGACCAGGCCCGCCACCGGGTGTCGGTGCTGGAACCCGTGGGCATTGCCGTGCTGGGTTGCCGGCTGGGCGACCAGCTGCGCCTGTCCCACGGCACCGGGGCGGCCACCTACTGGGTCGAGGACATTCTGCACCAGCCCGAGGCCGCCGGCGACTGGGTGAGTTAGTCGTTTAGGTACACGTTTTTCTTCCTCATTTTACCTGCCTGTTTCCTTGTACGATTTTGCTGCCTTTGCCCAGCCCGCCACGTGGGTAAGCCTGCTGACCCTGACGCTGATGGAAATCGTGCTGGGCATCGACAACATCATTTTTATCTCCATTCTGGTGGCCCGCCTACCGGCCAGCCAGCAGGCGCGGGGCCGCACCATTGGGCTGGCGTTGGCGCTGGTGTTCCGGGTGCTGCTGCTACTGAGTATTTCGTGGGTGATTGGGCTGCGGGCGGCGCTGCTCACGCTGCCGCTGCCCTGGCTGAGTGAGCCGTGGCCGGTGAGCGGGCGCGACCTGATTCTGCTGGCTGGGGGCCTGTTTCTGATGTACAAGAGCACCACCGAAATCCATACCAAGCTCCAGGGCGAAGAGGAACCGGGCGGCAGCCCGGCCGGSCCGGCCCCCCTGGCCCCGGGGGTGGTGCAAAAAGGCCGGCCGTGGGCCTCGTCGATAATGTGCTGGTGATGATTCTGGCCGTGATGGGCGCCATGGGCCTTATGCTGGCCTTCAGCCGGGTGGTGGCCGACTTCGTGAACAAGAATCCTACGATCAAAATGCTGGCCCTCTCGTTTCTTATCATGATTGGCCTGCTGCTGGTGATGGAGGCCGCCCACCAGGAAATTGAGAAGGGCTACCTCTACTTTGCAATGGGCTTTTCGCTGCTGGTAGAACTGCTCAACATGCGCCTGCGTAAAAAAGCCCCGCCCTTAGAGCTGCGCAACCCGCGCTTCGACTAAGCCCGCAGGCGGCCCTCAGCACGTTTGTTCTCCTCCTTCTTCTTCTTTAAGCAGCTACATGATGAAAGCCATTCTGGTAACCAAAGCAGACCACGTCCGGCTCCTGGAGCTGGTGGCCGCCGAGCGCCAACTCAGCGGCACCCGGGTTATCGGCCGGCTGAGTAGCGAGCTGCACCGGGCCACGCTGGTCGATTCGGCCGCTGTTCCGGCCGATGTTATCACGATGAATTCGGTGGTGCGCCTGCGGGAGCTGACCAGCCAGATGGCGCTGGAAATCACGCTGGTTTATCCGAAGGAGGCAGACGTGGCCCGCCGTAAAATCTCTATTCTGGCCCCCGTGGCTACCGCCGTGCTCGGCCGCCGGGTAGGCGACAACGTCACGTGGCCTTTGCCAAAGGGCCTGGCCACCTACCAGATCGAAGCCCTGCTTCATCAGCCCGAAGCAGCTACCGGGCCGGGCAGAGTAGATGAGCTACTTCCGAACTAACGGCCACGACCACTGTCGGCCCCGGCAACCACTACCAACTGCCATTACCAACTACCACCGTGAACTACCGCCTGCTTTCAACTACCGCCCTGCTCGCCCTGGCCCTGGCCGCCTGCAACCCGACCAAACCCGCGCCTGAAATGCCCACCACCGAACCAACGGCAGCCAACGGCCGCGCCGAAAAAGGCAACCCGGCCGCCGAGGACAAACGCTGGCAGCTCATCGAGCTGTACGGCCAGCCCGTAGCCGGCCGTGCCGATACGCACTACCTCATCTTCCACTCGAAAGAGGGCCGGCTGGAGGCCAAAGCCGATTGCAACGTGCTGCTCAGCGACTACACCATCCGCAATACCTACCAGCTCCAGATCAAGCCCGGCATTTCCACGCGCATGGCCTGCCCCGGCAACCTGGAGCAGGAGCTGAGCCGCGCCCTGGCCGAGGCCGATAACCTGAGCGTGAGTGCCATCAGCCTGTCGCTCAACAAGGCCCGCATGGCCCCGCTGGCCCGGTTCGAATTGGCGAAGTAGCTGATGCATAACGAAACGATGACCCGTTACCTGATTGGATTCTGCCTGCTGCTAGCCCCCGGCCTGGCTACCGCCCAAACCCGGCCCCAACCTGTTTAGCCGGCGGGGGGCAGGCCAACGACGCCCTACCTGGCCCCGGCCGAGCAGCTCACGCTGCGGGCGGCGCTGGCCATGGCCGGGCAGGTGCGCGCCAAAGCCGCCACGTTCAACAAGCAGGTGTCGGTGGCCGTGGTGGATGCCGGCAGCCAGACCATTCTGCTGACCCGGGGCGACGGAGTAGGGCCGCACAATACCGAGGCCGCCCGCCGCAACGCCTACACCGCGCTGCCGGAGGCCGGTATCACCACGCCTTAACATGCCTCTCAACCGCCCCGGCCTTAGGCCGGGGCCGGGCATTTCTTTTTTCACTTTCCCGCATAATTCCTTGAAAATCCTCCTTTTTTGCTTGTTTAGCCTGCTGCCCCTGTGGGGTCTGGCCCAGCAAACCCCGCCCGCCTACCAGCTCAGCACCCATGTTCTCGACATTAGCCGGGGCATCCCGGCCCCGGGCGTAACGGTGCGCCTGGAGAAGTATGATGCCGCCCAGAAGAGCTGGCACGCGGTGGCGGAACAGAAAACCGACGCGGCCGGCCGCATCGGCGACTTCCTGCCCACCGCCGGTCAAAAAACGCCCCAAACCGGCATGTACAAGCTCACCTTTCTGACCCAGCCCTATTTTGCGGCTCAGCAGCAGGCCTCGTTTTACCCCTATATCGAGGTCGTGTTTGAGTTGAAAGATGGCGCGCATTACCACGTTCCCATCACGCTGTCGGCCTTCGGCTACACCACCTACCGGGGCAGCTGAAACGGCGCCGCCTACGTCTACTATTCAATGCATCACTCATGAAGAATACCCTGCTTGCCCTGCTTCTCGCCCCGGCCCTGTTATCGGGCTGCGAACCAACCAAACCAACCACGCCCGACGCCACCGCATCGGCCGGTACGAGCCGGCAACCGGATGGCATTCTCAACAAGTACTGGAAGTTGATGACGCTGGAGGGCCAGCCCGTGACCATGGCTCCTGACCAGGAGCGGGAAGCCTACTTCGTGCTCCGCGACAGCAGCCGCGTAACGGGTTTCGGTGGCTGCAACGCGCTCAATGGCGGCTACGAGCTCAATGAGCAGCAGCAGCGCCTGCGCTTTACCAACCTGCTCACAACCCTCAAAGCCTGCCCCGGCCCCGATACCGAGCGCGGCTTGCTGGACGTGCTCAACCAGACCGACAACTACACGTTGCGCGGCGATACGCTGCTGCTGAACGTGGGCCGCCGCTCCCCGCTGGCCGTGTTTCAGGCCGTGTATTTCAAATAGATTCCGCCGCTCCCCACCATCTCCCAGGGCATGAACAGAATGCCGGCTAAGGCAAGGAAGTCAAGGCGGATGACCATGCCATCGGCTTCGGTGACAGAACCTGCGCCCATTCACCCAGGACCTACGCACAAGCGGGCCGTAAGCTTGTGCGTAGGTCCTGGGTGAGTGGGCGCAGGTGCGATTGGCAGGCCGGGCAGACGCATTGCAGGAAACTGCCAGGTGCAGCTGCGGCCCTTGAACACTCTGTGGCGGCGGATTCCCGGCGGTGGGCCTCGCGTCATGTAGCCGTGCCTACCTGCGCCTCACCAGTGAACGAGGCCCGCTACCGCCCCGATGACGAGGCGCGCAGGGGCTGTTCTGCCTCCCTGGTCCACCGTTGGCGAAACGGCCAGGGTGGGGGTGGCGAGGCCGTGAAGCCCTTCGCAAATCCTGGAACGTTGTCCGGCTGGCAGCAACAATACGTGCCGTGGAAGCTCCGCTTCTGTTCTGCGGTTCGCGTTACCGCCGCAATGCGGAGCGCTTATACCCGTGTGTTTGCCCTGTGATGCAGCTGCGCGGCCCCGGTTCTGGCTAGCTGATTGGCAGGTGCAGGGTCCGTTATCGGTTATAAAAATTCAAAACTTTGATAATGAAATGATTATAGTATTTGCGTTGATGAAAATGGCTTTAAGTCCACCCCGGTTTTCTTCGTGGCCTGCTGCTGGCCGGTAGAGCCCCCCGTTACTTTCAGGCTGTCTAAACAATCAGCATGAAACGAGCACAGGACAAAGTAGTCATCATCACGGGCGGGGCCAGCGGCATTGGCCGGGTATCGGCGCTGCGCTTTGCGGCCGAGGGCGCGAAAGTGGTTATCTGGGACATTGATAAGGCGAAGGCCGAGGCCACGCTCGCCGAGATTGAAGCCGCCGGCGGCCATGCCGTGATGGCCATCGTGAACACCACTCAGCCCGAGCAGGTGGCCGCCGCCGCCCAGGCCGCGCACGCCCAGTTCGGCCGCCTCGATGTGCTGATAAACAACGCCGGCATCACCCGCGACGCCACGCTGCGCAAGATGACGCTGGCCCAGTGGCAGCAGGTGCTCGACGTGAACCTGACCGGCGTATTTGTCTGCACCCAGGCCGTGGCCCCGTTTATGGAAGCGCAGCAGAGTGGGCGCATCATCAACACCTCGTCGGTGGTGGGGCTGTATGGCAACTTCGGGCAGGCCAACTACGCGGCCACCAAGGCCGGCCTTATTGGCTTCACCAAAACGCTGGCCCGTGAGCTGGGCAAGTTCAACATCACGGTAAACGCCGTGGCCCCCGGCTTCATCGCGACTGATATGATTGATACCATCCCCGAAAAGGTGGTGGAAATGATAAAAGGCCGCACCCCGTTGCGCCGCCTGGGCACCCCCGACGACATTGCCAGCGCCTACCTCTTCCTGGCCTCCGACGAGGCCGGCTTCATCTCGGGCACGGTGCTGAGCGTGGACGGAGCCGTAACCATTTAACGCTATGCAGACTGCTACTGGCCGCCGCGCGCTCATCACTGCCACTGGCTCCTACGCGCCAGCGCGGGAACTGCCCAACAGCTATTTCAACGAGCTGCTGGGCGAGGACGTGGACACCTGGCTGCGCCAGAACGTGAACATTGAGTCGCGCCGCTGGTGCGCCGACGATGAATCGGTGGCTGACTTGTGCGAAAAAGCAGCTCGCCAGGCCCTGGACCGGGCCGGCGTGCGGCCCGATGATCTGGACCTGCTCATCGTGGCCACCGACACGCCCGAGTACGTGTCGCCCTCCACCGCCGCCGTGCTGCAACACCGGCTGGGGGCCACGGGAGCAGGGACTTTCGACCTCAACGCCGCCTGCGCCGGCTTCGTGACGGCCCTGGACGTGGCGGCCAAATACATTGCGTCCGACACGCGCTACAACCGCGTGCTGGTCATCGGCGGCTACGCCATGAGCAAGTACCTCGACCTCACCGACAAGAAAACCGTGACGCTCTTCGCCGACGGGGCCGGGGCGGTGCTTCTCACCTCAGCCGAAAACACCGACCGGGGCTTTCTCACCAGCCGCCTCCACACCGAGGGCCAGTACACCGGCTGGATGGGCATCTATGCCGGGGCCACCCACCAGCCCCTCACGGCCGACGTGCTGGCCCGCAACGACCACAAGCTGAAGTTTGTGCACCGCTTTCCCAAGGAAATCAACCCCGAAATATGGACCCGTTTGGCTAAAGAAATGGCCGCTGATATCGACGTGTGCCCCTGTGAGGTAAATCATTATGTGATGACGCAGCTCAACATCCACGCCATCCACGAAACGCTGGACCGGCTGGGCGTGCCCCGCGAACGGGCTCCGCTCATCATGCAGCACTTCGGCTACACCGGCTCGGCCGCCATCCCCATGGCGCTGGATAAGGCCGTGACGGCCGGCGATATCAAGGAAAACGACCTGGTGTTTTTGATTGGCTCGGGCGGCGGACTGGCCTTTGCCGGCGCGGCGTTTCGGATGTAGTTGCTTTTGATTGAACGTGATAGTAGACCGTCATGCTGAGCGCAGTCGAAGCATCTCTACTGCTTCGCCTGACGCCGGCACCTCACCCCCGGCCCCTCTCCAAAAGAGAGGGGAGCCTAACGATTTCAAACTAAGCATTTCCGGTGCCCCCTCTTTTTTGGAGAGGGGCCGGGGGTGAGGCGAACAGTTGAACGAAGCGGTAGAGATGCTTCGACTGCGCTCAGCATGACGTTCCAAATGCCCTTTCTGCGCGCAGCATGACGGTCCAAATTCTCACCTTGCTTGTCTAACCCTTCCTACCCATGAACAGCAACGCTACTCCCCAATTGGTAACCGCTACGGCCGTCCTGCTGGCCTGCTACGCGGCGGTTATCCTCTTTTTTGTGGTGCGCGGGGCGCTGAAAATCAAGAGCATGTCGGACTATGCCGTGGGCTCGGTGCGGTTTTCGCCGGTGGCTGTGGGCCTGTCGCTGGCGGCTTCCATGACCAGCGCGGCTACGTTCATCATCAATCCCGGCTTCGTGGCCATCAATGGGCTGAGCGCCATGCTTTCCTTCGGGGTGGTGATGCCGCTGGCCTCGATGGTGTCGCTGGTGGTGTTCACGAAGGGTTTCCGCAAACACGGGCAGACGGTGAAGGCGCACACGCTGGCCCAGTGGATTGGCTCGCGGTTCCAGAGCGCGGGGCTGACGCGCTACTTCGGGTGGCTGTCGCTACTGCTCATCACGTTTATCGTGCTCATTTGCGTGGGGCTCACGCAGGTGCTCAGCAACGCCCTGAATGCGCCGCCGCTGCCGGTGCTGGTGGGCGTGGTGGTGTTTATTTTCGGCTACATGATGTTCGGCGGGGCCAATTCGATGGTGTACACCAACACCATTCAGGCCTCGCTGAAGCTGCTGGTGGCCATCGTGCTGCTCACCTCGGGCTACGAGCATTTCAGCCAGGGCGTGCACGGTTTCATTGCCAAGCTGGCCGCCATCGACCCGGCCCTGACGCACGCCACCAACCCCGGCAGCTACCTGTTCCGCGATTACTTTGAAATCATTGTCTGCCAGATTGTGATTGGCGTGGCCATTGTGTGCCAGCCCCACCTCATCACCAAATCGTTGCTGCTCGACAGCGAGAAGGACGTGAACCGCTACCTGCTCACGGCGGTGGCGGTGCTCACGGTGTTTTTCTCGGTGGTGTTCGTGGGGCTGTATGCGCGGCTGTCTTTCCCCGGCCTGCTGCTGAACGGGCAGGAGCTGCGGATGGACAAGATTATGTCGGCCTACGTGGTGCGCGAGTTTCCCGTGTACCTGGGCCTGCTGGTTATCCTGGGGCTGATTTCGGCCGGCATTTCCACCCTCGAAAGCCTGATTCAGTCGCTCTCCAGCACCATCACGGCCGACATCATCCGGCCGCTGCTGCCGGCCACAGCCTTTGCGGGCACCGGCGGTTTCGGCCGCGAAATCCTGCTCAACCGGGTGGTTATCGCGGCGCTGGGCGGCGTGGCCATCTGGCTGTCCTACGACCAGTTTGTGAACGCCAAGCTGAGCGTGGCCATCTTCGCCCAGACCGGCGTGTACGCCTACTTCGCGGCGGCTTTCGTGCCGGTGAGCTTCGGGATTTTCCTGCGCGACGCCCCGCGCTCGGCCGTCACGGTGGCCTCGGTTACGGCGCTGCTGGTGCATTTTGCGGTGTATTTCGGGCGGCTCACGCCCTACATGCAGGCCCCGGTGCGCAACCCCGGCGTGTCGGCCGCGCTGGGCATTATGGCCTCGGTGGCGGTGGGCGGCGCGTGGTATCTGGCGCGGCGGCGGGCTAGGGGAGCGGAAGATTCTGAAGCGGCTGAAGTGGCTGCGGGAACACCCCAAACGCTGATGAAACCAACTACTGAACGTCATGCTGAGCTTGCCGAAGCATCTCTACCGCAGTAGTAATCAATGCTGAATGCAACGAAGCGGTAGAGATGCTTCGGCCAGCTCAGCATGACGTTCTTTTAATCTTGTCAATCTCCCCCTGGCCAACCGTCAGGCTCCCCTCTCTTTTGGAGAGGGGCCGGGGGTGAGGTTCCCTCGGCCGCGCCGCCGTGACTTTAAACCCTCAAAACCCCACCGCACGATGTACACCAAAGACTGGGTCGCCAAGTGGGCCCTCTACTCCCCGCACCAAACGGCGCTGAAAGAGCTCGACACCGACCGCGCCTACACCTACGCCCAGCTCAACCACGCTGCCAACCACCTCGCCGCCGAGCTCACCCAGCGCCACAAGCTGCAAAAAGGCGACCGGGTGATGGTGCTGGCCGAGCATTGCCTGGAGTACGTGGCCCTGTTCGTGGCGGCCCAGAAAACCGGCCTCGTCCTCGTGCCCATCAACTACCGGCTGGCCAGTGGCGAAATCGACTACCTGGTGCGCAACTGCGAGCCCGCGCTGCTCATCTACGAAGAGCAGTTTCAGGAGAAGCTATTGGCCCTAAGCGGCCTGGCCGCCGTGCCGCAGGTATGGGCCCTGCAGGGCCTCTGCGACCTGTGCCAGCGCGGCCTGGCCGTGCCCGCGCCCGCCTGGGATGGCCCCGAGCCCGACGAGGACGACCCCGTGTTCATCCTCTACACCTCCGGCACCACCGGCTTCCCCAAGGGCGCCCTCTACACGCACCGGATGCTGCTCTGGAACAGCCTCAACACCAGCCTGAGCCTCGAAATCACACCCTCCGACGTCACGATTAACTGCATGCCGCCCTTCCACACCGGCGGCTGGAACGTGCTGCTCACGCCGTTTCTGCACCGTGGGGCCACGGTGGGGCTGCTCAAGAAATTCCAGCCCGAGCGCATCCTCGCGCTGCTCGACCAGGAGCGGGCCGACATCTTCATGGGCGTGCCCACCATGCTCAAGATGATGATGGAAAGCCCCGCCTTCGCCACTGCCGACCTGGGCAGCCTGCGCTACTTCATCGTGGGCGGCGAGGCGCTGCCGCTGGAAGTTATCCGGGCCTGGGACCGGAAGGGCATTAAAATCCGCCAGGGCTTCGGCCTCACGGAAGTGGGCCCCAACCTGTTTTCGCTGCACCAGGACGATGCCGTGCGCAAAATCGGCTCCATCGGGCGACCCAATTTCTACGTCGAAACCCGCCTGCTTGACGAGCAGGGCCAGGAAGTGGGCCCCAACGAAGTGGGCGAGCTCTGCCTGCGCGGCCCCATGACCACCCCCGGCTACTGGCGCGACCCCGAAGCCACCGCCAAAGCCCTGCCCGACGGCTGGTTCCGCACCGGCGACCTGCTCCGGCGCGACGAGGAAGGCTACTTCTTCGTGATGGACCGCATCAAAAACATGTACATCTCGGGCGGCGAAAACGTGTACCCGGCCGAGATTGAGCGCTTCCTGCTCACCTTCCCCGGCGTGTCGGAAGTGGCGGTAATCGGCGTGCCCGATGCCCGCTGGGGCGAAGTCGGCAAAGCCTTCATCGTAACCCGCGGCCTCGACATTTCCTGCGAGGCGTTGCGGGCCTACTGCGCCGGCAACCTGGCCCGCTTCAAGGTGCCCAAGTACCTGGAGCTGGTGGCGGAACTGCCGAAGAATGACACAGGGAAAATCAATAAAAAGGCCCTGCAGGCGGCGGGGTGAGTGTTTTGCTGTTTCGCCTGCCCGCCCGAGCCGTTAAGTTCTACTGTTGTCGCCCTCCCCGAGTGCCTCATCCCCCGGCCCCTTCTCCGAAAAGGAGAAGGGGTGCGTTCAACGACCTCGCAAACCTCTTTTTGAGCGCGCCGCCGTGGCTCCCCTTCTCCTTTTCGGAGAAGGGGCCGGGGGATGAGGCGCTCGGGGAGGGCAACGACAGTGGGCGTCAGGGGGTGAGGTGACCCGCCCGAACGAAGCGGCAGAGATGCTCCGCTCAGCATGACGTTCTTTTTCCCCTTCCCAATGAAACATCCGACCCTGCACCTCCTGCCCGCCCTAATTCTCCTTCTTCTCACTGCAAGCTTCCCGGCGATGTCACTTCCGACGCAAACCGAGCCTATCCGCCAGGTAATTGGCCCCTACGGCTTCCCCGAGCACCGCGTGGCGCTGGCTGATTCGCTGGAAATCGCCTACGTCGATGCCGGCAAGGGCAGCAGCACTCTTATTTTCATCCACGGCCTGAGCAGCTACGTGCGGGCCTGGGAGCGCACCCTGCCGGAACTGAGCCGCAGCAGCCGCTGCCTGGCCCTCGACCTGCCGGGCTACGGCAAATCGTCGAAGGGCCACTACCCCGGCACCATGGAGTTCTACGCCGAGGTCATCCACCTGTTTATCCAGCGCCTGCACCTGCGCAACGTGACGCTGGTGGGCCACAGCATGGGCGGCCAGATTGCCGTGACCCTGGCCCTGAAGTACCCCGACGATGCCCAGAAGCTGGTCCTCACCTCGCCGGCCGGCTTCGAAACCTTCACCGCGCCCGAGCGGGAGCAGCTGCGCGCCTTCTACACGGTGGCGTCCATCGAGCACACGCCCGAGGCGCAGGTGCGCGCCAACCACAAGTACAACTTCTTCCGCATGCCCCCGGCCGTAGACCTCTGGATAACCGAGCGCCTGCGCATGATGCAGTGCGACGACTTCGGCCTCTACGCCCTCACCGTGGTCAGGAGCATGGCCGGCATGCTCGACGGCCCCATTTTCGAGCGCCTGCCGCAGGTGCAGCAGCCCACGCTGGTCGTGTTCGGGGCCGAAGATTTCCTGATTCCCAACCGGGCGCTGCACCCGCAGCTCACCACCGCCCAGGTGGCGGCAGCAGGAGTGGCCCGCCTGCCCCACGCCCAACAAGTGCTGCTGCCCGAAGCCGGCCACTTCGCGCATTATGAGCAGGCGGCGGAGTTTAACAAGCTGGTGGCGGCGTTTGTGAAATAACGAACGTCATGCAGAGCGCAGCGAAGCATCTCGCTTGGGGTTAGTAAACTTTCGATTTGTGTACCTTCATACCGATGCAATAAAGCGCGGAACATGCTGATACTTTTCTGATGAATCTTAATTTGAGCAGTAAGCGTGAATTAATAAATCTACTGGATTCACTTCTGATTCCACGCGCTTTTATCCGCGTAAAAGACGACTGGTATTGTGATAACCAAGAATGCGTATCGGTTATTGGAATTGATAAATCTTTGTATGGTGGTCAGTTTAGTATTTCAATTGCATTCTTGTTGAAAGAATTAAGCCCAAGCTTACTGCCCTATCCACCTTTTCATTTGTGCCACTTCAGGCAAGCTGGCCAATTTATTGTGCCTAATCCCGAGGGACTAAAGGAAGCTCTTGATTTGGAGAGCAGCATCTCCACAACTGACAGGTTCAGTGTTGTAACAGCAGCTATTCTTCAGTATGCGGTTCCGACTGTTTTGCGCTTGCACTCTAAACAGGTCATTGCAAATGAAATAAAGACGAATGAGAATTTTGAGCCTTATTCCAGCCTTGAATTAAAGCTGCTTCTGGAACGGGAAGGATATCTCAGTATGGAAGATTTGAAATTAGATTTCTGAGCACATTGATGGTGCTACATACTAATTCAATTGCTCAACGATGCGAGCAAGATGCTTCGCTGCGCTCTGCATGACGTTCATTCTTCTCCCAAAAAAAGCGCGCTAACCCCGCGCTTTTTTTTATGCCTGCGCCCCAGCATCGGCCAACCTGAATATTTCCGGTACATTGGACGCCCCGCCCMCCCACGCCGCTATGCTGTGAAGAGAAAACTAGAGAAGTTCGCCGAGTTTGCCGCCGATGTGCTGCCGCACGAAGTGGCCTGGCTGCAGCAGGTGCAGCAGTTTCAGGATGCCGACAACCGCGAAATTCTCGAAACGCTGGCCTACAACTGCCACCACCCGCGCACGCCGGTGGCCTTCCGGCCCGGCATCGACAAGCGCAAGTATTCCAACCTGATGCAGTGGGTGCAGCAGCGCCTGGCCAGCATCGACGTGGACAAGCACCTGGTGCACCTCAACGCCCTCGACCAGCAGATTATGACCGATTCCATCGGCCCGGCCGAGGAAAAGGCGCTGCTCCAGGCCATTGTGCGCTACGACAAGCCGGCCTTCTACTTCGTGAAATTCTACGAGCTCACGCTCAGCTACCAGCAGTTTCTGCTGGTGCGGATGCGCTTTAAGGAGCACGCGCTGGTGGCCCAGTTTGTGGAGCAGCAACGGGCGGCCTACGAGCAGAGCAAGGCCACGTTTGCCCAGCTGCACCAGGCCACGCTCGACATCACGAGCCAGTACACCCGCACGCCCACCGAGAGCCGGCAGTGGGAGCCCTGGCTGCTGGCCACCTTCTACGACGATACCCTCGACGGCCTGAACCGCTACTTCGCGGTGGTGCGGCTCACGTTTCTCTACTTCAACTACTCGGAGTTTGATAAGCTCAAGGCCGTGTACGAGGCCCTGGATACCATGCTGCGCCGGGGCATGTTCTACTCGCGCCGCATCCTGTTTAACTACTACGCCAACAGCGTGTTGCTGCACTCCAAGTTCGATGTGTTGCAGCAGGCTGAGGAGTTCGGCTACCTCAGCATCAAGCAGAAGAACAACGACCACCTGCACTACCTCAACAATTACAGCGCGATTCTGCTGCGGCAGGGCAAAATCCACGAGGCGCTGGCCCTTATGAAGCAGTCGTTTCCGTCGGTGCGGCACACGAATAACGTGCGCAACAAAATCGGCTTCATGGCTTTCTACATCAAGTGCCTGAACCTGAACGGCCAGCCCGCCGACGGCGAAAAGCTGGCCGACAGCTTTCTGCGCGACCACGCCAAGGAGATTCTGGCCCACCGCTGGCATATTTTCTTCGTGGCCTACTTCCAGGCGCTGGTGTTGCAGGAGAAGTACGACAAGCTGCTGCACACCTGCCACCGCCACCACCTGCTGCAAAAGGAGGCCGACTACCGCACCCGCCCCAACTACGTGCCCACCCTGGAGTGGTACTACCACCTGAGCCGCTACGTCGAAAACGAAATCGACGACGACCAGCTGGTGGACCTGATTGGCGGTTCCGGTCAGCCCCATTTCAGCAATCCGCACAAGCGCCGCCTGCTCGAAGACCAATTAAACGAGGTAAAATCCTGCATTCCGCACTTGTGCGGGCGCATAGAGTCCAGGCTGTTACAATTGGGTTAAAATTGATGATTATCAGTAACATATAAATTATTGATATGCTGAGAAGCGGTTAAGTCCACCGTGCTTATTTGAGGCCTGGGAGGGCGCTGGGGTAAGCCGGTCAGTAGATTAGTCTCACTACTACCTGCCAACTCCCAATCCCCCAACCCTTTCAACCCCACCCTATATGGCCGCTCGACTTTTACTTTTATTGCTGCTGCTTACGCAGGCATTGGGGGCCGCGGCCCAGGGCGGCGGCGTGCGCGGCCGCGTCATCGATACGGCCACCAAAGAGGCGTTGCCGGGCGTGAGCGTGCTGATTTCGGGCACCACCACGGGCACGTCGAGCGGCAACGGCGGCGAGTTTTCCATCACCGGGCTTCAGCCGGGCACCTACAAGGTGGTGCTGTCGTCTATCGGCTACGAGGCCGCAGCGGCCCGCACCGTCGAAGTGGGCACGGCCGTAGTGGATTTGGGCATAATCGGCCTGGGCCAGACCAGCGTGATGGCCGGCGAAGTGGTGGTGTCGGCCTCGCGCCGGCCCGAGAAGCTGACCGAAGCTCCGGCCACCATCGACCTGATTACGGCCCGGCAGATTGCCGAGCTGCCTTCCTTTAACGTGGGCGAGCTGCTGGCCCGCCAGAAGGGCGTCGACTACATCCGGACCGGCGTGCTGGGCACGGGCATCAACGTGCGCGGCTTCAACAGCGCCTTCAACCCCAAAAACCTGCAAATGAACGATGCGCGCCTGTCCACGCTCATCGCCACCGGCCTGCCGCTGGGCCCTTTAACGAGTGTAGTGAAGGAGGACATTGAGCGCATCGAAGTAGTGCTCGGGCCATCGGCGGCGCTGTATGGCCCCAACGCGCACAACGGGCTGGTAAACACCATCAGCAAAGACCCGCGCCGCTCGGCCGGCACTACGGTGGCGCTGGGTGTGGGCAACCAGAGCGTGTTTTCGGGCCGCTTCCGCCACGCGCAGGTCATCAATTCCAAGCTGGCCTTTAAGGTGACGGGCGAATACACCCGGGGCGAGGATTTTGCCTACACCGATACCGTGTACTACACGAATACCGCCTTCAAAACCGCCACCAGCCCGGGTATTTTCCACGCCGAGAAGGAAATCGACCTCGACCGCACCTTCAAGAGCCTGCATGGCGAGGCGGCGCTCTACTACAGCCTCACCGACAAGGCCGACATCATCCTCTCGTACGGCGGGAATCAGTCGAGCTTTCTGGCCCAGACCAACGCCGGCCGCAACCAGATCAAGGACTGGAGCGTGCAGTATTTGCACGCCCGCTACGTGTCGCCGCGCTGGTTTGGGCAGGTGTACAACACCTGGAGCAAGACCGACGATACCTATGCCATCAACCAGCGCACCCAAAATTACCTGAGCTTCAAGGATGCCGGTTTCAGCGAAGAGGAGGCCCGCCGCCGCTCCTACACCGAGCAGTGGTTTGGCAAAACGCCCACCGCCGGCGTGGCCCTGCCGCGCGGGGCCGTGTTCAAGGATGCCTCGCGCCGCCTCAACGGCGAAGTGCAGTACAACAACACGTTCGGCATTTTCAACTTCGTGGTGGGCACCCAGTACCAGCGCGACATGGCCTTCAGCAAGAATACCTATTTGCTCGACCGCGACGGCGACATCGTCATCAACCAGATCGGCCTCTATACCCAGGGCGAGCTGACGCTGCCCAGCCACTTCAAGCTCATCGCCGCCGCCCGCGCCGACCAGCACGACCGTTACGGCTTCAACTTCATCCCGAAGGCCGGGCTGGTATGGTCGCTCAACGACCAGAACCTGCGCCTGACCTACGGCCAGGGCATTGCCGCCCCCACCATCCTCAACCTCGACGGCTACCTGTTCGGGGGCCTGCTGGTGGGCAACGGCCAGGGCTACACCCTGAGCGACGGCACCGTGATTGACAAGCTGCAAGTCGAAACCATCAAGACCCTGGAAATCGGCTACAAAGGCAAGGTAACGCCCAAGTTTCTCGTCGATGCCAACGCTTACTATAACCGTTCGCAGCACTTCCTGAGCCCGGCCATTAATATTGCCACGCTGGGCCGCAAAGTGGTGAAGCGCGGCGACACGCCGATGTCGGAGGTGGTGCCCGGCACGCCCGAGGCCGGCGCGGCGGTGCTGCTCACCTACGTCAATTTCGGCCAGGTAGACACCTACGGGGCCGATCTGGGCCTGAGCTACTACCTCACGCCTACGCTGAGCCTAGCCCTTAATTACTCCTGGTTTGGCTTCAACCTCGACTACTCCGACCTGAAAAACGACGGTAACAAAGACGGCAAAGTGCAGAAGGAAGTCGACCTGCCCATCAACACGCCCACCCACAAAGGCAGCCTAGCCCTCAACTACAGCGGCAAAAAGGTATTCGGCTCCGTGTTCACCCGCTACGTGCAGGCCTACGATTTCTACTCCGGCATCAATGTGGCCGCATCGGCCAACAGCACCCTTGGCGTGCGCGAAAACGCCCGCTACGGCCGCACCTGGAACTACGGCCCCCTGGGTGGCTTCACCACCGTCGATGTAAGCGCCGGCTACCATCTGAACTCCTACCTCACGGCCTCGGCCCAGGTTGTAAACCTGTTCGGCACCAAGATGCGCGAATTCGTGGCCTCGCCCTTTATCGGCCGCCTGTATTCGGTCGAGCTGAAGGTGATGCTGCCGGCCCTGGGCGCAAAATAAGCCGCCGGCCTTGTTGCCGAATAACTGCCCGTCAGGAGCCCCATTGCCGCCCGCCAAGCAGGCGACAGTGGGGCTCCTGACGGTTCCGGGTTGCCGTTCGGTGCTGGTTCAGCAGACTGCCCCGGGAGCTGGTAGCGTATTGGCCGGGCGCGCGAACGTACTCTGCGGTGGCGGGTGGCAAGCGGAGGAATAAAGCGCGCCCCCATTAGGCAGCAAAGCCGCTTTCACGGCGCTGGCCCAGCACGTATTGATGGGCCAACGCCGTGAAAGCGGCTACTTGCTGCTGCTGCCAGGCGGCGTCGCGGCCGAGCTCGGCGGCCAGCAGTGCGGCTACTTCCGGGGCGAGGCGTAACGCGGCGCGGGCATCCAGGAAGAGCACCCGCACGCGCCGGGCCAGCACGTCTTCCACGGTGCGCGCCATTTCGTAGCGGGCGGCCCACACCACTTCGGCCCGGTAGAATTCCAGCTTCTCGTCCAGCTTTTCGGCCAGGGTGGGGTGCTCCGCCATCAGCAAACGCAGGCCCGGTAAGTCGGACCCGTACACGCTGAGGTGGTCCGAGTGGTCGGGGGTGGGGTGGGCACCGTGGATGGGTTGGTGGGCGGTGCCGCTGGCGGCGGCGGGCAACCGGCCCAGGGCCACGGCGCGGTCCACGGTATCCTGGCCCATGCGGCGGTAGGTGGTCCATTTGCCGCCCGTGATGGTGATGAGGCCGGCCCCGGACACCAGGATTTTGTGGCTGCGCGAAATTTCCTTGGTCGCCGACGAGCCATCCTGCGGGGCTGCCAGGGGGCGCAGGCCCGCGAAAACGCTGAGTACATCGGCCCGCCGGGGCGCGCGGGCGAGGTAGCGGCCGGCGGTGCGCAGAATGAAGTCGATTTCCATTTCCTGGGCCCGGGGTTCGGGCGTAGCGTGGTCGAGGGGGGTGTCGGTGGTGCCCAGCACTACGCGCCCGTGCCAGGGCACGGCAAACAGTACGCGCCCGTCGTCGGTCTTCGGAATCATCAGCGCCTCGTTGCCGGGCAGAAATGAGCGGTCCACCACCAGATGCACGCCCTGGCTGGGGCGCACCAGCGGGCGGGCCGTGGGCTCATCGAGGCGCAGAATCTCATCCACGAATACCCCGGTGGCATTTACCACGCACCGGGCGCGCAGCTCATACGGTCGGCCGGTTTCATGGTCGGTGGCCCGCACGCCCGCAATCCGGCCGGCGTCATCCTTGAGCAAGCCCGTCACGCCGCAGTGATTGAGTAGAGTGCCGCCGGCTTCAATGGCAGTCTGGGCCAGGTTCACGGCCAGGCGGGCATCATCGAACTGCCCGTCGTGGTAGACTACACCCCCGCGCAGGCCTTCGGGCCGCAGGTTGCCCAGGCGGCCCAGCGTTTCCCGGCGGCCCAGGTGCCGCGACGGGCCCAGGCTGAGCCGACCCGCCAGCAAATCGTAGAGCTTCAGCCCGATGGTGTAGAAAGGGCCGCCCCACCAGCTATAGCTGGGAATGATGAACTCCTGGTCTTTGACGAGGTGGGGCGCATTTTCGAGCAGCAGGCCCCGTTCGTGCAGGGCCTCGCGCACCAGGGCCACATCGCCCTGGGCCAGGTAGCGCACGCCCCCGTGCACCAGCTTGGTGCTGCGGCTGCTGGTGCCCTTGGCAAAGTCGTCACGCTCCAGTAGCAGCGTCCGGTAGCCCCGGCTGAGGCCGTCCAGGGCCACGCCCAATCCGGTGGCCCCGCCCCCGATTATCACCAAATCCCAGTCGGGCGGGCTGGTGAGCTGGTGGAGCAGGGTTTCGCGGCGGAAAGGGTTGGAAGCGGGCGGTAAGGGCATAGGACGGCCGGTGCATGGTTCGGGATAAGAAGTTGCTGGCTGAACGAATTGTGGGGGAAACCGATAACTTTCGCTCTTCCAGACTACGTGTACGTACGGCAACACCCGTACACGGCCCACCCACTGTTCAGCCCCACACAATATGCTACAGGATTTTACTGCCGTGCTGCATGGCTACTGGAGTCAGCTGCTCTACATGCTGCCCCGCCTGCTGCTGGCTGCCGTGGTGATGGGCGGGGTCTGGGTGGGGGCGGGCCGCCTGCGCAGCTGGCTGGCCGCCAAGCTAAGCACCCACTCCGACGACCCGCTACTAACGGACTTCCTGACCCAGGTGGGCCGTTGGGTGCTGGTGCTGATCGGCATTGCTATTGCCCTCAACATCATGGGCTTCACCGGCGTCGTAAGCGGCATTCTGGGGGCGGCGGGCCTGTCGGCTTTCGTGGTGGGCTTCGCGTTCAAAGACATTGCCGAGAACTTTCTGGCCGGCATCATCCTGGCCTTCAACCGCCCCTTCGGCATCAACGACACGGTGAAAATCCAGGATATGTTCGGGCAGATTACCAAGCTTAACCTGCGTACCACCGAAATGGGCACTTTCGACGGGCGCGACATCTCCATTCCCAATGCCATCGTGCTCAAAGAACCCCTCGTCAACTACACGCGCGACGGCTTCATCCGCCAGGATTTTGTGGTGGGCGTAGATTACGACGACGACGTAGCGGCCGCCATTGCCCTGATTCTGGAGCAGGTACGCCAGGAGCCCGAGGTGCTCACCGACCGGGAGCCCTTCGCCGTGATTGATGAGCTGGCGGCCAGTACCGTAAACCTGAAGGTGTTTTTCTGGACCGATACCGAAGACTACCGGCGGGCCACGCTGGAGCTGCGGAGCCGGGTGATGAACCGGGTGAAAAAAGCCCTCATGGAAGGCGGCTACGCCCTGCCGCCCGATATCCTGGAGCTGCGCCTGCCCAACAAAATGCCGGCTATTCCTATCCAGGTAGCCGTGGCCCAGCCCGGCACCCTCGCCGACCCGCCCGAGGACCCCAAGAAGCCCGGAATCAATCCAACTGCCAGCCCCGGTGCCAGTTTGGGGCCGAGCTAAACGCGTATTTCCCTTTTATTCGTGATGGAGCAAGTTTTTTTTACCAGCTGGGCCAGTCTCATTCGCACGCTTATTATCGGGGTGCTGGCCTACGCCAGCCTCATTGCCATGCTGCGCGTATCGGGCAAGCGTACCCTCTCTAAAATGAACGCCTTCGACCTCATCGTGACGGTGGCCCTGGGCTCTACGCTGGCCACGGTGCTGCTGAGCAAAAGTGTGGCCCTGATCGATGGGCTGCTGGCTTTCGGCCTGCTCATCGGGCTCCAGTATGGCATCACCTGGCTGTCGGTGCGCTCTACGGCGGTAAGCCGGCTGGTGAAGGCCGAGCCCACACTACTGGTGTACCAGGGCCGTTTTTTGCACGAGGTAATGCGGGCTGAGCGGATCACCGAGGGCGAAATCCTGGCGAGTCTGCGTGAGCGGGGCATTGCCTCCCTGACCGAAGCCGCCGCCGTGGTGCTGGAAAACGACGGCACCCTTAATGCCCTCCAGCAAACATCGGATAATGCTAACTCCGCCCTGCGTAACGTGCCCCGCCCGTAGCGCGGTAGCGTCCCCGGCCTTTTTCGCACCTGAATGAACCGACTTCGCCAAATCTGGTCCAACATCAATTCCAGCCTCTGGTTCGTGCCCGCCCTGATGGTGGTGGCCGCCATGCTGGCCGCGTATTTTCTGGTGTTGCTGGACGTGAGCGTGGGCAACGAGTGGACCCAGGACTACTCCCTGCTCTTCGGGGCGGGGGCCGATGGGGCCCGGGGGATGCTCACGGCCATTGCCGGCTCCATGATTACGGTGGCGGGTCTGATTTTCTCGCTTACCCTGGCCACCCTGGCCACTGTATCGAGCCAGTACACGTCGCGGCTGCTGCGCAATTTCATGCGCGACCGGGCCAATCAGGTCGTGATGGGCTTCTTCGTGAGCATTTTCGTGTACTGCCTCATCATTCTGCGCACCATCCGGGGCGGCGACGAGGGGCGCTTCATTCCGTCGCTGGCCGTAGCTTTCGGGCTGCTGCTGGCCCTGGTAAGCATCGGGGTGCTGATTTTCTTCATCCACCACATTGCCACCTCCATTCAGGCGGCCAATATTATTGCCCGCATCGCCAACGAAACCTACGAGTCGATGGAGAAGCTGTTCCCTGAGCGGCTGGGCGAGCAGGCCGGCGCGGCGGCCACGGCTCACTGGCAGGCTACGCAGCACACCTGGGCGCCCATTCCGGCCCGGCGCAGCGGCTACGTGCAGAATATCAACAACGAAGCGCTCCTCGATTTCGCCCGCGAAACCGATAGTATTGTGCGCATGGAGCGCGGCATCGGCAGCTTTGTGGCCCGCGGCGCGCCCCTGGTGTCGGTGGCCCGCTACAATGGCGAGCCCCTGACCGGGGAGCCGGCCGAAATCCGGGACCGGCTCAACGACACCTACAGCCTCGGCGACCAGCGCACCCTCGATCAGGATCTGGGCTTCGGCTTCCGCCAACTCGTCGATATTGCCCTCAAGGCCCTCTCACCCGGTATCAACGACACCACCACGGCCGTAATGTGCGTGGACCAACTGGGCGCGCTGCTGAGCCAGCTGGTGGGCCGGCAGTTCGATGAGCCCCTGCGCATGGACGAAGGCCGGGTGCGCGTAGCAGCCATCAGTACTTCTTTCGCTACCTACCTCACGCTGGCCCTCGACCAGATTCGGGTGAGCGGCGCGGGTAACGTGGCCGTTTTGCTCCGTCTGCTCACGGCCATCGAAACCACCGCCCGCCGCGTAACCGACCGCGCCGACCGCGCCCTGCTTCACCAGCACACCGAGCTGGTGCGCGAGCAAGCCAACCGCACCCTCGAAACCGATTACGAGAAGCAGCGGATTCTGGAGCGCTGCCTGGTGTTACGCGAGATGATGGAGGTCTAGTTCAGAACCACGAAAGAGCCCGTTCCGTCCGCATTATCGGATGGAACGGGCTCTTTCGTGGTCAGCCAGAGAGCTGACGGTAACGGAAGGCTAGGACGAGAACGAGGAGCCGCAGCCGCAGGTGCTCTTGGCCTGGGGGTTGTTGAAGACGAAGCCCCGGGCGTTGAGGCCGTCCTGGAAGTCAACCTCCATGCCCAGCACGTACATGGCGTGCTTCTTATCCATGATGAGCAGCACACCGTCGAGGTCGAAGGTTTCGTCCTGGTCTTTGGGTTTGTCGAAGCCCAGCAGGTAGCTCATGCCGGAGCAGCCACCGCCCTGCACGCCCACGCGCAGGCCATATTCGCCGGGCACGTTTTTCTCGGTGAGAATAGTGCGAACCTCTTCCAGGGCACGGGAAGTGAGGCTGATGGGAGCAAGTTTCGTGGAAACGGCCGTTGCCATAGTGCGTTCGGTTTTAGGAAAGTAAGACGACAAAGATACGAAGCGGGCGGGAGTCGGCGCGAATTGGCAGGAAAGCTCCCGCCATACTACGCCGAGCGCACGCATCGTTTGGCCCTATAACACCGGCTTGGGGCCTGCGGTTCACCGGCTATCTTTGCGGGCCTGAATGTGCTGCCGGCGCACGGTTGCCGTTCAGCTCTTCCGCCCTCAACCAGCAACGGGCACTTATTACCTTCGTCACTTTTCCTGCCGCATGGATTCTACCGCCTATATTTTCGATCTGCTCAAAATCATTCTGCCGGCCCTGATTGTGGCCGGGGCCATCTATTTCCTGTTTCAGCGGTTTCTGGAGCAGGAGCAACAGCGCCGCCTGATCGAGATGCGCCTGGAAGCCAGCAAAACCACGCTGCCGCTGCGCCTCCAGGCCCTGGAGCGCGTCACGCTGCTGCTGGAGCGCTTGAGTCCGCCGAATCTGCTGGTACGCGTGAGCAGCGCCGGCCTCTCGGCCCCCGACTACCACCGCCAACTGCTCCAGGAAATCAGGGCCGAGGTGGAGCACAACCTCAGCCAGCAGCTCTACATGCAGCCCGAAACCTGGGCCGCCGTCAGGCAGGCGCAGGAAAGCGTAAGCGGACTCATCAACGCCCAGTTTCGCGGAATGCCTAACCCAACGGAGGCCCGCGGCCCCGAACTGGCCCGCCGCATCCTCGAAACGATGATGAGCGACGAGCAAACCGACCCCACCGCCGCCGCTATCCTGGCCGTAAAGCGCGAAGCCGTGGCCATGTTTTAGGAGAGATTGAGCTGTTATTGCGAGGAGGTACGATATTCCGCGCATCAAACGATATTCTACAGTGAGGCGAACTATAACGTTTTTTGAACGACCGTTTGTAAAACGTTATGGAGGCCATGCGGTCTGTTTAAATCACCGTTTAACTGAACTGCTGCACCTCTGGTAGCACTACTTCTTGGCAAAGAGCTTTCTTAGTTTTTCGAATAGACTGATTCCTTCCGAAGCAGAAAGGTCTTGCTCGACTTTGCCCCCGCTCCATGTCCAGAATTCGTCATGGCCCAGGAATAAATTCAAGTCTTTTGAATCGTCTTCGGTCGGCTCTACAAGATGCCAACCTATGTCATCCAGCCACTCTTTAACGATTCTTGATTCACCGTATATATCCCCGTATTGGCGCCAAAATCCATATAAAGCTCCTTCGCTAGTCTTTCTAAGTATTGTTTCGGGCAGAAAGCAAAATTCTAGGTAAGTCATAACCAGGTTAGGCGGCCACGCCCTGCCTTCACTGCTTATGCCCAAATCACTGCACCATTGCGCGAAACTTCTTGGCTCCGGGTCAGGATAAGGCTTCATTTACAGTCGGTTTTTCAATCACAATCAAACTTAACGCTCCATTCCGTGAACACCTCGCAACTGCTCAGCACCTGGCGGCCAGTTGTCCTCAATGGGGCAGGGCGAGTCTAAGAAACTCGTCTACGATTCAAAGTTTACGAAATGCCCAAAGGAGATGAGTTTCGTAAACGTCCAAACGGGAGCCTAGTCCTCGGCAAAGTACCACGCCGACAGCATCCTAACAGAAGGAAAAAAATCACACTTATTCCAAGGTGGGTCTGATAACTGCTCTTATCCCATGTTAAGGGATAATTCTTGAAGCGACATCTAACCATCCATTTTGCCTGTTATCGTTTAGATGCTATTCCTCGGATGCTTAACAGGCCCTCAACGTCAGGTTCTTATACCCCTACGGCTACCGAATCGATAGCCCGCTGGTAGCAGGCCTCGTACAAAGGCACAATGTTTTCCAGCGCAAAAGTTTCGGCGTGGGCGCGGGCGGCCGCCTTGAAGCGGGGTAGATTATCGTCTTCGAGCACGTAGAGGGCGTTTTTCACCATGTCGGCTACGTCGCCCACTTCGCTCACCATGCCGGTTACGTTGTGCTCGTTGAGTTCGGGGATGCCACCCGCGTTGGTGCTCACTACCGGCACTTCGCAGGCCATGGCTTCGAGGGCAGCCAAACCGAAGCTTTCCTTTTCGGAAGGCATCAGGAACAGGTCGGCAATGCTGAGCACCTCCTCCACGGCTTCGAGCTTGCCCAGAAACCGGATGTCCTGGCAGAGGCCGATGTCGCGGCAGAGCTTCTCGATACGGGGCCGGTCGGGGCCGTCGCCCACCAGCAGCAGCTTGGCCGGAATCTGCTTGCGGACCCCGGCAAAGATGTTTACTACGTCATCGACCCGCTTCACCGAGCGGAAATTACTGGTGTGCACCAGCAGCTTTTCACCCTCGGGGGCAATGGCCGACTTGAAGTGGCCCTTTTCCTGCTTCTGGAAACGGGCCAGGTTGATGAAGTTGGGAATGACTTCAATCTCCTTCTCGATGGCGAAGTACTCGTAGGTTTCCTTGCGCAAATCGGCCGATACGGCCGTGACGCCGTCGCTCTGGTTGATGCTGAACGTGACCACCGGCTCGTAGCTGGCATCCTTGCCCACCAGGGTAATATCGGTGCCGTGCAGGGTGGTGACGACCGGAATCCGGATGCCGCGGGTAAGCAGGATCTGCTTGGCCATGAAGGCGGCCGAGGCGTGGGGAATGGCGTAGTGCACGTGCAGCACGTCGAGCTTTTCGTTCTGGGCAATGTCTACCATCTTGGAGGCCAGGGCCAGCTCGTAGGGCGGAAACTGGAACAGCGGGTAGGGCGGAATGTAGACCTCGTGGTAGAACAGGTTCTCGTTGAAGAAATCCAGGCGCACCGGCTGACTGTAGGTGATGAAGTGCACGCGGTGCCCGCGCTGGGCCAGGGCCTTGCCGAGTTCGGTGGCCACCACGCCGGAGCCGCCAAAGGTGGGATAACAGACGATGCCAATATTCATGGGAGCGGGGGAGAAGAAGGGCTGGACCCTTAATGAGTGACCCGAAGTGGGCCAGGGAGCAGAAAAGAACGGTTTGCCAGCGCAGCCGTGGGATCGAAGGACAAAAAAACCGGCGGCGAGTTGCTCCTTCAGGAACGTCTCACCGCCGGTTGCGGAATCAAAGAAACGGAAAAGCCGGGCAACAGGTCATGTTTTCTGAAGGGCCTTGTAAATCACGTCGTGGATGCGGGTGCGGATGTTGTACTGCACCAGTTTTTTGTTGCCGGCGTCAGGGTATACGCGGTTAGAAAGAAAGATGTAAAGGATTTTGTTTTCCGGGTCCATCCAGACGCAGGTGCCCGTGAAACCGGTGTGGCCGAAGGTGCTGGCCGGCGACAGATTGCTGGTGGGGCCTTCGGGCTTGCTCGGGTCGCCCCGGTCCCAGCCCAGGCCGCGGCGGCTGCCGGCCTCCACGCTGCGGGCAAACTCCGTGACTACCGGCGTTTGGAAGTACCGCTGGCCGCCGTAGCGCCCGTTTTGCAGGTTCATCTGCATGAGCACGGCCAAATCGTTGGCGTTGGAGAACAGGCCGGCGTGGCCGCCCACGCCGCCTACCAGGGCCGCCGTCTGGTCGTGCACGCTGCCTTGCAGCAGGGTGTGGCGGTAGAACGTGTCGTTTTCAGTAGGGGCGATGCACGACTTCGGAAACTTGTCGAGTGGGTTATAGGTCATGGAGGCCAGCCCCAGGGGCCGGTAGAATTTCTGGGCCAGAAACTCCTCTATGGGCTGCTGAAGCAGCTTTTCGGCCAGGCGCTTCATCACGATAAAGCTCAGGTCGGAATACTCCACCGGGTACTTGCCCCGGGCCTTGGGCAGCAGGCCCGATTGCTGCACCCAGGTCCAGACGGAGTCGTCGGAGGTGCGCAGGCTGTAAAGGTCGGGGGTTACTTCGCGCGAGAACCGGGGCGACTCGGTGCTGGCGTAGAACGTGGGCTTAGGGCCGGCCTTGGTGATGGTCCGTTCCCAGGTCGGGATGCCCGCCTTCAGACCCGCCTGGTGCATGAGCACCTCGCGCACCGTCATGTCCTTTTTGTTGCTGGTCTTCAGCTCCGGCAGATAGGCCGACACTTTATCGTCGAGGTTGATTTTGCCCTCGTCCTTGAGGTACATAATGGCCTGGAGCGTGCCGGCCACTTTCGTCACCGAGGCCAGATCGTAGAGGGTACTCTTGTTGACGGGCTGGTTCTTGTCGTAGGTGCAGTAGCCGTAGCTCTTGTCGAAGACCACCATGCCGTCTTTGGCCACCAGCACCTGACAGCCGGGGGCGGCGGCGTAGGCCACGGCCTCCAGGGCCACATTATCAATCTGGGTGAGGATGCGCGAGTCCAGGCCTACTTCCTCGGGCGTGCCGTAGCGGAGGCGGCGGAAGTCGGGCGTGGGCAGGCCAAGGCCGGCTTTCAGGTTTTCGGACACCGTAACGGGCAGGCGGCCCTTGGCTGGCAGCGCCCCGAACAGCACCTGGGGCGTAACGAGCTGGGAGGCGTAGTTGTCCTCGTAGCTGCACACCAGGTTGCGGTTTTCTTCCAGAAACTTGAGCGCGTAGGCATTGCCAAAGGCCACGACCACCGTTTTCAGGCGTGGGTTAGCCCGCAGCTCCTTCAGAAACTTAAGCGCCCCATCCCCGATGCCGTAGTTGTGCACCGGCGTGTTGTTCATGTTGTGCAGGCTCACCACCACCACGTTGTAGGGCGTCAGGCGGCTGCTGATGCGGGCAAAGGTGGAGTCGGGGGCGTAGCGGTTGGGCACCGCGTACACCGGTCCGCTCTGGTACTTACCCATGATTTCCTCGTAGGTGTCGGCCTCCGAGCCGATGGTGACGGCCGCGATGCGCAGCGTATCCAGGTGCTGGAAGGGCAGCAGGTCGTCTTCGTTCTTGACTACGGTAATGGCGTGCTCGTAAATCTGCTGCTGCACCATGCGGCTCAGGGGCCGGTTCAGGTTCTGCATCAGCCGGGGCACATCCACGGGGCGCAGCTTGTTGAGGCCGGCCCAGAACTTGGCCCGCAGAATTTTGCGCACCCGCTGGTCCACGTCGTTCTGGTCGATTTTGCCGCCCGCAATGGCCTCCTTGATTTTCTGAACCGCCATCGGCACGTCCTCCGAAAACAGCAGCACGTCGTTGCCGGCGGCCAGGGCCAGGGCATCCAGCTCCCCGGCTTTGTAGAGGTTGGACACGCTCTTCATGTTGAGCGCGTCCGTGAACACGAGGCCCCGGTAGCCCATTTTCTCCTTGAGCAGACCGGTTACCAGGTTGCGCGAAATGGTAGCCGACAGCGTCCGGACGGTGTCGAGCAGGGGCATGTAGAGGTGGCCCACCATCACGCCCATCACGCCCTGGTCGAAGGCTTTCTGGAAGGGGTAGAGGTCTACGTTGGTGAGCCGGGCCATGTCGGAGTTGATAACCGGCAGGGCCACGTGCGAGTCCACGTCGGTGTCGCCGTGGCCGGGGAAGTGCTTGACTACGGCCATCACGCCGTGGTCCTGGAGGCCCCGGATATAGCTGATGCCCCGGGTGGCCACCTGCTCCTTGTTCTCCCCGAACGAGCGGTTGCCGATAACCGGGTTGCTGGGGTTGGAGTTGACGTCGATAACGGGCGAAAAGCTCACGTGCACACCCAGCGTTTTGAGGTTGAGCGCAATTTCGCGGCCCATCTGGTACACGTACTCGGGGTCGTCCATGGCCCCCAGGGTCATGCCCTTGGCAAAGTGCATGCTCGAATCCAGGCGCATATCCAGGCCCCACTCGGCATCCATGGCAATCAGCAGGGGTACTTTGGAAGCGGCCTGGTAGCGGTTGGTCAGGTTGGCCTGGCGGCGCGGGCCGCCCTGCAAAAACATCAGGCCCCCAATGCCATAGTTCTTGATCAGAAACTCGGTGTACTGAACGTGCTTACGGTCCTTGTTGGAGTAGGCGGCCACCATGAAAAGCTGGCCCAGGCGCTGCTCGGGAGTGAGGGAAGTAAACACACTATCGACCCAGTTCTGCTCGGCTACCGACATGGGCCGCCCGGTGTCTTTGCGGGGAGCCGACGAAGAAACGAGCAGGCCGCTAAGGGCCACAACGAGCAGAAAAAGGCCAATTCGAAATTCTTTGAGCATCGGCCCCGGTGGTTCTGGCTGAGGAAGTGGTAAAAATGGCGAGCCGAAAAACTCTACTTTTGCCCTTTCAAAAAAGGTGCCGGGCGGAGTTTGGCAACCGGGCCGGCCGCCGTTACTGGCTTCTGAATCCCTGTCTGCCGCTCCCCCCAACGTGGAAGCGGACGGAATAGTCGCCGTCGGCACCCCCAAAAGTTGGCCGCAAACTTACGCAGAAATTCCCGACGCTGGTTGTTATCAGGCGAATAGGAACTGAAATTGCTGCCCGTCCGGACCCTGATTTTTCTTTCGATTTTAGCTTTTCTATGGCCGATATCATTCAATTGCTGCCCGAATACCTGGCCAACCAGATTGCCGCCGGCGAGGTGGTGCAGCGCCCGGCCTCGGCCGTGAAGGAGCTGCTCGAAAACGCCGTGGACGCCGGCGCGACCCAGGTCCAGCTCATCGTGAAGGAGGCCGGCAAGCAGCTCGTGCAGGTAGTAGACAACGGGGCCGGCATGAGTCCCACCGACGCCCGCATGAGCCTGGAGCGCCACGCCACCAGTAAAATCCGGACCACCGACGACCTGTTCCGCATCCGCACGCTGGGTTTCCGGGGCGAGGCGCTGGCTTCCATTGCAGCCGTGGCCCAGGTGGAGTTGCGCACCAAGCCCCGCGACCAGGACACGGGCACGCTGCTGCTCATCGAAGGCTCCCGCGTGACGAGCCAGGAGCCGGTGGCCTGCGCCGACGGCACCAGCATCAGCGTGAAAAACCTGTTTTTCAACGTGCCCGCCCGCCGCAACTTCCTCAAGAGCAACGCGGTGGAAATGCGCCACATCCTCGACGAGTTTCAGCACGTGGCCCTGGCTAATCCGCAGATCGGCTTCTCGCTGTTCCAGAACGATCTGGAGGTATTCAACCTGCCGGCCGGTAAGCTCGGCCAGCGCATCGTGTCCGTGCTCGGCAACGGCTACAAGGAGCAGCTGGCCCAGGTGGAGGAGGAAACGCCCTTCCTGACGGTGCGGGGCTACATCGGCAAGCCCGAATCGGCCAAGAAAAGCCGGGGCGACCAGTTTTTCTTCGTCAACAACCGCTTCATCCGCTCGGCCTACCTCAACCACGCCGTGCTCACGGCCTACGAGGGCCTGCTGCCCAAAGACACCCACCCGTTCTACGTGCTGTTCCTGGAGCTCGACCCCAAGAGCATCGACATCAACGTGCACCCCACCAAAACCGAAATCAAGTTCGAGGACGAGAAAACGGTGTACGCCATTGTGCGCTCGGCCGTGAAGCAGAGCCTGGGCCTGCACAATATGGCCCCCTCCCTCGATTTTGCGGGCGACGTGAACTTCGGGGCCATTCAGCCGCTGCGGCTGTCGGGCAACGAGAAAAACCCCTTCGACGACACCTACCGGCCCGACGCGCTGGCCGCCGCTGCCCGCGCCGCCAACAACCTGGCGAATCCCCGCTCGGCCCGCGCGGGCAACGCCGATTTCGAGCGCCCCCTCACGCCCCGGCCCACCGAGCAGGCCAAGCGCGAGCTGGAGGATTTCTACAAGAGCTTGAGCCGCGTGAACCTGCCCGATGTGGAGCACGAGGCCACCGCCGCCGGCGTATCGGTGCCCAAGGTGCCCCTGCTGGAAAGCCTGCCCGCCAACCTGGACCCCGAAACGGGCGAGCTGCTGGCCCCGCCCGTCCCGGAACCTGCTCCGCAACTGCCCACCGCCGAAGCGGAGCCGGTAGTCGCGCCGCTGGTGCTGCCCGGCACGGCCGCCACGGCCTCGCCCGAGCTGCCGCTGCGCGAGTCGAGCACGGGGCCGGGCAACAAGGTGTTGCAACTGCACCAGCAGTACTTGCTGGTACCCGTGAAGTCGGGCATGATGCTCATTGATCAGGTGGCGGCCCGGGAGCGGATCCTGTTCGAGCAGTACGCCCAGGCCCTGGAGCGCGACGTGAGTGCCTCCCAGACGCTGCTGTTTCCGCGCACCATCACCTTCACGCCCCAGGATTTTGCCATTCTGCGCGAAGTGGAGGACGCGCTGCGGGCCCTGGGCTTCCGGTTCACCGATTTTGGCAAGTACACCATTGCCGTGGAAGGCATTCCGGCCGATGTGCCGGCCCGCGACGAGAAGGAACTGATCGAGGGCCTCATTGAGCAGTTCCGCACCGGCGGCGGCCCCGTGAAGCTGGACCGCCGCGAACAGATGGCCCGGGCCCTGGCCCGCCGGGTAGCCACCAGCGCCGCCGGCGCCCGCCTCTCGGAGCGCGAAATGACGGCCATCGTTGACAAGCTCTTTGCCTGCGCCGTGCCCAACTACACCCCCGACGGCCGCCGCACCATTGTCATGCTGGAGCTCAGCCAGCTCCAGGAGCTGTTCGGGCGGTAGCGGTAGTGGGGCGGAATGGTCATGCTGAGCGAAGGCGGAGCCGTAGTCGAAGCATCTCTACGGCCATACTGCTCCTGACACCCACAACGAAGCGAGAGAGATGCTCCGCCTTCGCTCAGCATGACGTTCCTTTGTATTCTTGCTCTCTGATACTCGCCTCCAGCTCCTAACTCCGCAGTTCATGTTTCAACTTACGCCCACCGTTCGCAACCTGCTTATTGCCAATGTGGTGGTCTTTCTCATCGCCCAGCAAGTACCGAATCATCTGGGCTTTCTGGCGCTGTTTCCCGTTGGCTCACCCTATTTCCAACCCTGGCAGTACCTGACGCATATGTTTATGCACGCCGGTATCGGGCACATCTTCTCCAATATGTTTGGCCTGATGGTGTTCGGGCCGCTGCTGGAGCAGCGCTGGGGCGGGCAGCGGTTTCTCACCTTCTGGCTGATCTGCGGCATCGGGGCGGGCGTGCTCTACTCGGGCGTGCGCTACTACGAGCTGAACAAGATGCGCCACGACATGGAGGTGTTCCGCCAGGACCCCACCGACGTGCACTTGCAGGATGTAGTGGAGAACAATATAAAGAACAACGCCCCCGCCTTCGACCCCGCCATCCGGCAATTGCACGCTACCCCCGACGACCAACACCTCATTCAGGGGGTGCTGACGGAGTTTGAAAACCAGTATCAACGCAGCCTCAACGGGCCGATGGTCGGAGCCTCCGGGGCGCTGTTCGGGTTGCTGTTTGCCTTCGCGTACCTGTTCCCCAATACCACGCTGATTGTGTTTCCGCTGCCCGTGCCCGTTAAGGCCAAGTACCTGGTGCCGGTTTACGGGTTGTACGAGCTCTACGGCGGCATTCACCAGGCTCCCGGCGATAACATTGCCCACTTTGCCCATTTGGCGGGGTTACTGGTGGGCTTCGTGCTGGTGATGCTCTGGGAACGGAACCGCGCCCGATTCTATTAGTCCGTTATTTGTCGTTCGTTGCTCGTTCGAGGTTGGGTGCTACTGAACGACGGGTAATTGGTTTGAACAGCGAAAAACGAGCAACGAAAAACGAAAAAACGAAACATCGATGAGTGTTTTCAACGATATCCGGACGGCTTTCAGCCGCCGCGACAATGCCCTCAACCAGCTGCTGCTGCTCAATGTGCTGGTGTTCGTGTTTCTGGTGCTCACCGAGGCCCTGATGAAGCTCACGGGCACTTACGGGCAGTACTATCCCAACGTCATCCGGCAGTTTCAGCTGCCCTCCGACCTGCCCTCGCTGCTGCGCCACCCCTGGACGATCCTCACCTACGCCTTCACCCACGAGGGCTTCCTGCACATCCTCTTCAACCTGCTGAACCTGTACTGGTTCGGGGCCCTGATCCGGGAATACCTCGGCGACCGGCGCCTAGTGAGCGTGTACGTGCTGGGCGCGTTGGTGGGCGCCGTGGCGTTCCTGCTGGCTTTCAACCTGATTCCGGCCCTGCGGCCCAGCCTCGGCGTGCCCCTGATCGGGGCGTCGGCGGGCGTTACGGCCGTTATTATGGCCGCCGCCACGCTCATGCCTGAGTACCAGTTCAGCCTGATTCTGCTGGGGCCGGTGCGCATCAAATACATTGCCGCCGTGGTTATTCTGCTTTCCGTGCTGGCCATCAACCAGGGCAACCCCGGGGGCGGACTGGCCCACATCGGCGGAGCCGTACTGGGCTTCGTGTTCATCCGCCAGCTCCAGGCCGGCCGCGACCTGGGCCGCCCCGTGCAGGCCGTCGGCGACTGGGTGGGCCGGCTGTTCTCGGGCCGCCCCAACCTGCGCGCCACCCGGGGCGGAGCCCCGGCCGCCGCTCCCGCCCCGGCCCGCAAAGCCACCCCTGCCAAGCCCGGCGAAGACGAAATCGACCTGATCCTGGACAAGATTTCCCACTCCGGCTACGAAAGCCTTTCCAAAGAGGAGAAGCAAAAACTGTTCAGGGCCAGCCAGAAATAGGATCACGGATTGGCGCGGAGTAATCGGAGTTTGGGGAGTGATACGGTTTCGGTTGGCGAAAGAAGTTGCCGGCGGATGACAGCAAAGCTGTTGGTGGCCGCAAAACGGGTAGTTTCGTGCCCGATATGAAAAAACTTATTTTCCTGCTCGTGCTATCGGCGCTGAGCGGCCGGTGTTTAGCGCAAAGCACTACCGCTGCTGCCAGATTATCCCGCGAACTTCCCTTGGTTAATGGCAAGGTGGTTTACGAAGCCCTGCTGCCCGCCTGCGGTACGTCGCGCAGCGAGCTGGCCAGCCGGGCTGCCCAATGGGTCCGCGCGCACCAGGCGCTGCTAACGCCCGATACCACCCAGACCGCCGGAGCAACCGACGCCACAACGCTGGTGCTGCGTGGCCGGCTGGAGCAGCCGCCCCTGGGCATGTTCAAGGACCTCAACTCCTACACGTTCGTCTGCACGGTGCAAATGAAGGATGCCAAGTACCGGTACGCGTTCAACCAGTTCCAGTGGACGTACAGCATACTGAACATTGCCAAAGAGGTAGTGCGCGGCCCGCACACCTTCCCACTCGAAAATATGGCCTCAGTGAACCAACAGCGCTACTCCGCCAACCGGGCCGAATACGTGAACGAGCAAATCGAGGCGCTTATCACTGCCCTGAATACGGCCATGACGCATGATGAAAAACTTGTGTGGTAACTGCTCTACACTAATTGGTAATACCCATCAGAAGGCCCGTTATTTTCGAATAGCGGGTCTTTTCTATCAAAACCGTTTAGCAAGCCCAAGTCGCGGAGTGTTAAACCGCTGCATTGCTTCGCCCTACCTGGTAGCGTTGGTTAAAAAAAAACTGCGCGACGCTACAGGGTTTGTAGCGTTGGTTAAAAAAAAACTGCGCAACGCTACAGAAGTGGCAGGAGGATGCGGACCGCGTTGCTGCCGGTGAAGCTGTTGGGCAAGTTGAAAGAGCATCATCGGGGCCTTTATGCGGCTACGGAAGGCCGTACTTGATGTCGAAGGTGTTGTGGGAGTAGGCGTAGAGGCCGCCTGTTTCCTCCCAGCCGGCCACGATGACGTACTTCTGCCGGTGCGCGTCTTTTCGGGTCAGGCGCATCTGGCGGGCACATCCCAATAGGGTATGGTCTGCCGCTCCATTCGTCGGCAACGCACACGGCCGCCCCGCAGAAGCAGGGCGGCCGTGTGGCTCAACCGGAAATCAGCAATCCGGTATCTTCTAAAATCTAAAACTAGGCGTTGGCTTGGTTCATCTTGTCGAGGGCATCCATTACTTCCTGCACGTGGCCGCGGGAGGTTTCGAGCAGAGCTTTCTCCTCGTCGTTGAGCTGGAGCTCAATCACTTTCTCGATGCCGTTTTTGCCCAGGATAACGGGTGCGCCGAGGTAAACGCCGTCCATGCCGTACTCGCCTTCGAGCTTCACGCACACGGGGAACACGCGGCGCTGGTCGCGCACGATGGCTTCTACCATTTGCGCGGCGGCCGCGCCGGGCGCGTACCAGGCCGAAGTGCCCATCAGTTTCACCAACTCACCGCCACCAACGGCCGTGCGGTGTACGATGGCGTCCAGCTCCTCTTTGCCGATGAGTTCGGTAACGGGGATACCGCCCACGGTGGTGTAGCGGGGCAGGGGTACCATGGTGTCGCCGTGGCCACCCATGAGCACGGCCTGAATGTCTTTGGGGCTCACGTTGAGGGCCTCGGCCAGGAAGGCGCGGTAGCGGGCCGTGTCGAGGATGCCGGCCATGCCGAATACCTTGGTGCGGGAGAGGCCGGAGGTGAGGTGGGCCTGGTAAGTCATCACGTCGAGCGGGTTGCTGACGATGATGATGATGGCGTCAGGCGAGTATTTGACCACCTGCTCGGTCACCGATTTCACGATGCCGGCGTTGGTCGAAATCAGGTCGTCGCGGCTCATGCCGGGCTTGCGGGGCAGGCCCGAGGTAATCACCACCACGTCCGAGCCAGCCGTGCGGCTGTAGTCGCCGGTTACGCCGATGGTGCGGGAATCGTAGCCAATAACGGGGGCTTTCTGCCAGATGTCGAGGGCTTTGCCTTCAGCGAAACCTTCCTTGATGTCAACCAGAACAATCTCGTTGGCAATTTCGCGGGTGGCCAGTACATCGGCGCAGGTTGCGCCTACATTGCCGGCTCCAACTACGGTAACTTTCATTGAGTGGTGGAATTGGGTGTGAACTATTGGGATGCGTAAAGCTACGGCTTAGAGTTTAGATGTGAGAAAGGATGGGGCAGAAGTTAACAGAACGTCATGCAAAGCAGACCGTCATTCTTCGACTACGCCTCCGCCTTCACGGATGCCAGATGAAGAATGACGGTCTTTTGCTCCCTGCTCCCTGCTTTCAATCAAAACGAAACCCGTACCGACGCCAGCGCCTGCCGGGGCCGCAGCTGGTACTCGTTCTGAACCAGGGCAAAGCCGCTGGTGTAGGTCGTCTGGTAGAGGCGGGTATCGAGCAGGTTGCTGGCTTTCAGCTCCACGTCTACTTTGCGGGCAGTTGGCAGCGTGTAGCGGTAGGTAGCGTCCAGAAACGTAGTGCGCACTGCGCGGCCCAGGCCGTTGCTCTGGTAGTATTCGGCCGTCACCAGCACCGAATGCCGCTCGGCCGGGTACCACGAGAGGCCCAGCCGCTGCTCCTGACACGTGGTAGCCGTGCCAAAATCACCGGTTCCGAGCTGGTTGCGCAAGGCGGTCAGGGAGGCCGAGTACTCCAGGCTACCCCAGTCGAAGGCGTTCAGGCTGGCTTTGAAGCGGGTGGTGCCACGCTGGTTGCGGGCAGTGGTGAGCTGGTCGTTGAGCAGCAGGGGCTGGCGGCTGAAGCTGGCGTTGAGTTGCAGGGCCAGGCTCATCTTCCACTCGCTCAGAAACTTGCTCACGCTACCCGCCACCGTCTGGTTCTGGCTCTGGTTGAGCTGGGCCACGGCCACGGTGGTCAGCGTGCCATCGGGCCGCACCAGGCTCCGGGCCAACTGGTTGCGGGTGGCGACGCTGAAGCTGTACGTGGCCCGGTAGAACCACGAGGTGAGCGGGTTCTCGTAGAAGAGGCCGCCATTGAAATTCCAGCTGCGGGTCTGGGTGAGCGGGGCGGCGTTGCGCTGCAAGGTGCGGTAGTCGCGCAGCAAATAGCCGTAGGAAAGCTGTTGTACGCTACCGAACTGGTTGCTGAACCCGGCCCCGCCCGAGGCGTGCCAGAGGCCGCTCAGCTCGTAGCGCCCCGAAAGCCGGGGCTCCAATGCTAAATAGCGCCGCTGTTGGTGCCCGTCCAGCCCGGCGTCGGTGGCGCGAAACGTGCGGTAATTCAGCGGCGCTTCCAGCTCCAGCTGCCACCGTTCGGTTTTATGGGCAATGGCTATCTGGGCATAGTAGCGGCCCTGGTAAGCGCGCAGGCGGTTACGCAGCGAGTCGGGAACGGGTGCCGGGGCCGGCCGGCGGGCTAGGGTAGAGGTGAGACGCTCGATTTCCTGGGTGAAACCCGCCGAATAGGTGTAGTGCCAGTGCTGGCGGCCGGTAATAAAGGCCACCGAGTTGGCCGTGTAAAACGTTTCGGCCCGCGCCTGCTGCTGCGCCCCGGCGTAGGCAGTGCCGCCCGTCAGCACCGCCGGCAGCGGCCCCGGCCTAACGGTGAGCTGCTGGGGCGTGGCGGCCAGCGTGAGCACCGAATTCACCTGCACCACCCGCTGCCCGCCCACCGGCCGCACCAGCCCCAGCCGGTTGCTGAGCGAGTAGGCCGGGTTGGTGGCCCGCTGCGTTACCGCCTGCTCCTGCCCGGCCAGCTGCACCAGCCCATCCTGGGCCTCCCAGCTGCCGGCCACGCTGAGCGTGTTTTTCAGGTAGTAGCGCTGCACGTTGCGCACGTAAGCCAGGTCGGTGGTAAACTGGTTGCTATACAGCCGGTTTTGCTTTTCTTCCCGGAGCGTAACGGCCCGGCCATCGGGGAGGGTGTAGCGGGTGCGGGTGCTGCCGGTCTGGGTTTGCCGGTCGTGCAAATAAGAGGCGTTGATGCGCAGCTGCGCCTCCTTGCTGAAGGGCAGCAGGTGGTTGGCGCTCAGCAGGTGGGCCCGGTTGAACAGGTAGCGACCGGGAGCCAGCGGCGGCGCGTTCAGGGGCTGGGTACCGGTCAGGTCGGGTTTCTGGCTGCCGGGCTCCAGGAGCTGCTGGAAGTCGCCCAGGCCCAGGGGTTTCAGCTCGGCGGCCACGTCCTGGCCGGTGTTGTTGGTCTGGTAGGTGTCGAGGAGCTGCTGGCGGGGCGTGAAGAGCATGGGCGAGAGGTTGGCATTCCACAGCGCCGGCGTGGCGCCCGCGCCCAGTCGGGCCTGCCCGGTGGCCGTTACCTTCTTCTTGAGCTCCAGGTTGAGGGAAGCCTGCTCGGTGGGCTGCACGCCCCGCAGGGCCTTCACGGGCTGGTGGCGCTTGAGCACCTGCACATCCTGCACGGCGTCGGCGGGCAGGTTGCTGCTGGCCAGGTTGTAGCGGTTTTCCAGCAGGTCGGCCCCGTTGATGTAAAACTTCTGGATGGGCCGGCCCTCGTAGAGAATGCGCCCGTCGGCCTCCACCTCCACGCCGGGCAGCTTGCGCAGCACATCGGCAATTACGCGGTCCTTTTTATCGGTAAAGGCCGACACGCGGTAGCTGAGCGTGTCGCCCTCCCGCCGGATGGGCGGGGCTTTGATGAGCACTTCCTTGAGCGGGGTCAGACTCACGGCCAGTGTCAGCTGTACATTCTGGCTGCGGTTAGCCAGCTGTAGGAGCTGCTCGGCGTAACCCAGGGCCCGGGCCGAGAGGCGCAAAGAGTCGCTGGCCGGGGTAGGGGGGAGGGTGAGCGTAAAGCGCCCATCGGCCCCCGAAATCACGAAATCCGAAGCCGGCGGCTGCGCCCTGGTTTCGGCCTCCATCAGAATACCTTGCAGGGGCTGGCCGGCAGCATTGCGCACTGTGCCGGTGAGGATGGTTTGGGCGTATGATGTGCTGCTGCCAAGTAGTGCCAGCAATAGAAATAGATAGCGACAGGGGCTAAACCGACTACTGTTTTTTGTAATCAAGCTCGATGGGATTATTCAGGTGTTTTATTTTATCCCGATACGTTTTACGAACATTTTCCAAATCACCGGATTTAATTGTTCCATTCGCTATAGCATTATCAATAAAGTTGTCGCGGGCAGTGAAATAGCTGCTGTAGTAGTGGCGCTTAGGAACAACAATAGCCGGTAGTTTGGTACGCATCAGTTGGCTAGGAAGAAGTATTCGATACTCTTTGGCAGGTTGATATATGCGGGTCAGTTCAAACTTGTAGCTGCCCGTTGAGTCACTGATAGAAACTATCAATCCTGGCAAACCTCCGAACTTGTAGGGGCCGTTGCTGATGGGAATCTGACGAGTAAACCAAGCCGTATATTTCCTGCCTCCTAGCTTTGTGAAAGCTTTTTGGCATGTATAGCCATTTATGCGGGCAGTGTCAGTTGATAATTTCCAGTTTAAAGAATAGTCATTGTCTTGGTAAGAATATAAAATTTTGTTGATAATTCCATAATAAAGGCAAGTAGTTGTTTTTGAATTTTTTATAATAACGCCGTCAAATTTGTACTTAGGTAGGTTCGTTGCTTCAGTCATACCCGCATACATAGCGGGGGAATTTAAATCGGCATACTGATATTTCAGGATGAGTGAATCTGCTTTATAGCGAACAAAGCTTCTGAACTCTGATGAACTATCTGAAATAGCCAGTTGGGTAAGTTCCTCCCACGTTGTCTTGGAAGTAGAATCCGGCCTGCTGGTCAGGCGATAGAGGCAAATAACCTTGGCGCGAGAGGACTGTGCAATTACTTTGTTACCTGTAAAAATTAGAAACAGAAAAATTGCAAAAAAGATGAAATATATTAGTTTCATTGAAAATTATATTAGAGCTTCAAGAGGATCTGCCACGCTACAAACATATGAATGGCCATAAAAATGCTCACCCCAGCTTACGCTATAACTAATCCATCTACAGCTCCCTGATTTCAACTTGTTTGCATTGCTAGCATTGGTATTTTTTTCAATACCAGTCGTTAATAACGTTACCAGCAGCCAGGCTACTAAACGACGCGCCGCACATCAGTGCGGCCAATAAGGTGAGCTTTTTCATGATAGATTGGTTTGGTGTATGAATGAGCCTAATGTCTGCCTTGGGAACGTGTGTGCCAAGGACCTAATTGCTCCATTTGTGACATCCACCAAACTACCTCCACCCTACATCCGCCGCACCACCAGCACCCGCTCCGTTTCCTCGGTTACCTTGAACCGGTCGTCGGGGCGCAGGCCGATGACCCAGACGATTTTACCGTCGGCCGATACCAGTACCTGCACGTTGTCTTTGAGGTTGAGGGGCACTTTCTGGTCGATGAGGAAGTCACTGAGCTTCTTTTTGCCCTTCATGCCGATGGGCATGAACCAGTCGCCTTCCTGCCAGGGGCGCACGGTGAGCGGGAACTTGAGCGCGTCGGCATCCAGGGCGGCCACGGCTTTACCTTTCGGTACTTCGTAGCCTTCGGGGATTTCCAGCAGCTCGGTGCGCAGGTGCAAACCATCTATTTTGAGGGCTTCCTGGCCGGCCTGGAGCTGGTGGGTGCCAAAGTGTGTGAGCCGGCGCGGGGTGATGACGAGCTGCTCCCGGTCCTTGACCAGCAGGTGGGTGGCCGACTCGAAGCGGCGGCCCGGCTCGGCCCCGAAGCTCTGCACGATGTCCTTGGTGACTATGTAGGAGAAGCCGAAGGGCCGCAGCAGCTCGTGGAGCACCAGGGTAGTGGCAGCCGTTTTTTGCAGCAGCCGGATGTCGAGGTAGGTGGCTTCGGGTTCGGTGCGCTGGGCCTGGGCGGCGGTGTCGGCCACGTAGCGGCGCACGATTTCCTCGGCCCCGCCCACCCGCTCGGCCGTGATGCTCATGGTCTGGTCGAGGTTGGGATTCATGTCGCGCAGCACGGGCAGCACCTCCAGGCGCAGGCGGTTGCGCTGGTACACGGGCGAGTCGTTGCTGGCATCCTCACGCCAGATGAGGCGGTTTTCCACCACGTAATCGAACAGATCGGGCTTGCTCACGCCCAGCAGGGGGCGCACGAGGTGGCCGGTTTTGGGCCGGATGCCGTGCAGCCCGGCCAGGCCGGTACCGTGGGTGAGGTTGAGCAGCATGGTTTCGGCCGTGTCGCGCTGGTGGTGGGCCGTGGCGATACAGGCGTAGCTCTGGCCGGCCCGGATGCGCTCAAACCACTCGTAGCGCAGGACGCGGGCCGCCATCTGGGTCGAAATGCCTTCCTGTTCGGCAAACTTCCTGGTCTGAAAGAACTCCCCGAAGTAGGGTACCTGGTACTGCTGGGCCAGCTTGCGCACGAACTCCTCGTCGGCGTCGGCTTCTTCGGCCCGCAACCCGAAGTGGCAGTGGGCCACGGCAAACGGCTGCCCGAGCCGGTGCAGCACATCGGCCAGCACCACCGAGTCGAGGCCGCCGCTGACGGCCACCAGCACGGTGTCGGTGGGGGAGAAGAGGGCGTTTTCCTGAATAAACTGTTGAATCTGGTCGAGCATGGCAGGGGTGAGCGTAACTAGAAAGCTGGTTCCTCTCCCTGGAAAGGGGTTGGGGGAAGCTGCTGATGGCAGAACGATTTGGCAGGGCTGTGCGTGGATAGCTGTTCCGACGAATCAACCATCCCTACCCCCTGCTTTCCGAGGAAGGGAACCAGCTTTCTAGCGCCAGTCCAGCAATTCCAGCCACGGCCATTCGTACTATTCCGCAAAGAAACGCGTTAGCAACGCCCCTTCCGTACCTTTGTGCCGAAATGTCGCCTTCCAAGTATATTTTTCTCCTGTGCCTGCTGCTCGTGCCACTCCTGGGCCAGGCCCAGAAGCGCCCGGCCCCCACGCTTGCCAAGGGCCAGCCGATTGAGCTGCTGCCCGGCACCCGGGAGCTGATTGGCGGCACCTTCAACGGCGTGGAAATCCGGAAGCTCCTGGGCAACGTGAGCATGCGCCAGGGCACCACGCTGCTCTACGCCGACTCGATGTACCAGTACATCGGGCGCAATGCCATTGAGGCGTTCAGCAACGTGCGCATCGTTCAGAACGACACCATCACCATTACCGGCGACCGGGGCACCTACGACGGCGACACCCGCAAAGCCCGCATGGTGGGCAACGTGACGCTGCGCGACCCGCGCATGACGCTCACCACCCAGGTGCTCGACTACGACCTGACCACCAGCCTGGCCTACTACAGTACCGGCGGCCACCTCCAGGACCCCGAGAATACGCTCGACAGCCAGTTGGGCTACTATAACACGGTGAGTAAGGTGTTCAGCTTCAAACGCAACGTGAAGCTCGTGACGCCCGAAAATACCATCGACACCGATACGCTCCAGTACAACACCATCAGCAAGATTGCCTACTTCTACGGCCCGACGCGCATCAAGGGCAAGCAGGGCAACCTCTACGCTGAAAACGGCAACTACAACACCGCCACCAAGATTTCCAACTTCGCCCGCAACGCCAAAATCGAAACGCCCAACTACCTGCTCGGCGGCGACAAGCTCTATTATGACGAGGCCCGGCAGTACGGGCTGGCTACCGGCCACGTCTCGATGACGTCCAAGAAGGACAACCTCGAAATCCGGGGCGACGTGGGGCGCTACTGGCGGGGGCAGGGCCGCGCCAAGGTGTACGGCAGCCGGGCCGTGATGCGCAACATCTCCGACAAGGACACGCTTTACCTGGCCGCCGATACGCTGGTGAGCCTCGAAGGCCGCCCGCCCCTGAACAAGGCCGGCGTGATTTACGCCTACCGCAAAGTCCAGATTTTCCGCGCCGATTTGCAGGGCCGGGCCGATTCGCTGACCTACGACCGGCAGGATTCCATCATCTACCTCAGCCACGACCCAGTGCTGTGGAACCTGAGCAACCAGCTCACGGCCGACTCGATGGAAATCCGGCAGCGCCGGGGCAAAATCGACCAGATGCGCCTCTACGGGCACGCGTTCAGCATCGGGGAAGACACGCTCAAGAACTACAACCAGGTGAAGGGCCGCAACATGGTGGCCTACTTCGGGGAGAAGGCGATAAAAAAAATCGACGTGCTTGGCAACGCCGAGAGCCTCTACTATGCTCTTGAGGGCGACACGGCCGTGTCGGGTATCAACAAGTCGCTCTCAGCGACCATGGCTTTGCGCTTCGCCGAGAGCAAGCTCCAGACCATCAGTTTTCTCACCAACCCCGAAGCCCGGTTCATTCCGCCCAGCGAGCTGAAAGCCGAAGATTCGCGGCTCAAGGATTTTCGCTGGCGCCCCACCGATAGGCCCACCCGCCGGCAGGTGCTGGGCAAGCACTTTGCCGCGCCCGCCAAACCCAGAAAAAAGCCAACTCCTAAAAAGAAGGCCGCATCTGCCAGGAAAACGCCTGCTAAAAAGCCCGTCACTAAACCCAGCAAGAAGTAAGACTTTAGCGAAACGAGATTCCTCGGCAAGCCCGGAATGACGTTCTCTCACGCTGCCAGGAGTGGTCAACTAACAATTTTCCACCACCAACTGATTATTTGTACCTTTGCGCCCCTTATGCTGTCTTTCCGTCCTGCCTTCTTTCTTTTACTGTTGAGCACCTTGCTGCTCGGGTCCTGCTCTGGCTACCAGAAGCTGCTCAAGAGCACCGACGTGAACAAGAAGTACGAAGCCGCCATCCAGTATTACGACAAAGGCGACTTTTTCAAGGCCGGCACCTTGCTCGAAGAGCTGATTCCGCTGCTCAAAGGCCGCCCCGAAGCCGAGAAGGCCCAGTTCTACTTCGCCAATACCAACTACCGGCAGCGTAACTACACGCTCAGTGCGTTTTACTTCAAAAATTTCCACGACACGTACCCCAACTCGGAGTATGCCCAGGAGGCCTACTTCATGCAGGCCAAGTCGTTGTTCAAGGATTCGCCGGAGTACCAGCTCGACCAGACCAACACTTACACGGCCATTGAGGTGATTCAGGAATTTCTGAACCGCTACCCCGAGAGCCGCTTCCGGGCTGAAGTGGAGGGAATGTCGCAGGAGTTGCAGAAAAAGCTGGAAACCAAGGCCTTTACCGGTGCCCGGCTCTACTACGACCTGCGCTATTACCAGTCGGCCGTAACGGCGTTTACGGGCTTCCAGCAGGGCTACCCAGCCTCGCCTTACGGGGAGCAGGCTGCTTTTCTGAAGCTCAGCGCCCAGTACGACCTGGCCCACGAAAGCGTGGAGAACAAGCAGCAGGAGCGCTACCTGGAGGCTATTGCCTTCTACCAGAGCTTCATTGATGCCTTCCCCCAGAGCAAAAGCCTGAAGGAGGCCGAGCGCATGTACGATCTGGCTCGCACTGCGGTCGATAAAATGAAAACGGCCGGTACAGCGGCCAACTAGTACGCGGCGGCGCTTCGCGGCCCGCCGTATGTTCGTTTTCCGTTCGCCGGTCCGGCGGGCAGCAGCGGATCAACCTCTCAACAATCAGCAACCCAATCATATGAAGACTCCGAATAGCGTCCCCGCTTCCATCGTTACCCGTAACATGTCGGATTTCACCCACGAAACCGGCAACCTGTACGAGAGCCTCGCCATCATCTCGAAGCGTGCCAACCAGATTTCCATCAAGCTCAAGGAAGAGCTCAACGGCAAGCTGGCCGAGTTTGCTACCACCGTGGACAACCTGGAGGAGGTATTCGAGAACCGCGAGCAGATCGAGATTTCGAAGCATTACGAGCGTTTGCCCAAGCCCACCAACCTGGCGGTGGAGGAGTTCCTGGAAGGCAAAATTCACTACCGGATGCCGGCGGAAGAGGACGTGAAAGGCGCGTAAGCGTTAGCCTGCGGATGCGCGTCCGGTACCTGACCGGCCCAAAGCCCCCGCGCTGCCTGCCGTGCCCTCCGGGGTGGGCCGGCAGCGCGGGGGCTTTGGCGGTTACTGCCCGCCCGACTCCGTAAAAACCCGCATCTTTGCCGCATGCTGGAAACTCTGGGAGGCCGAAAAATTTTGTTGGGAGTGTGCGGCAGTATTGCTGCCTACAAAGCCGCGCTGCTGGTGCGTCTGCTGGTGAAGTCCGGGGCCGAGGTACAGGTAATTCTGACGCCCGCCGCCGCTGCCTTCGTTACGCCACTCACGCTGGCCACGCTCTCCAAAAACCCGGTTTTGCAGGGTTTTCTGAAGGATGAGCAAGCGGGCGAGTGGCACAACCACGTGCACCTGGGCCTCTGGGCCGACGCGCTGGTGGTGGCTCCGGCCTCGGCCAACACCCTGGCCCACCTCGCCGGCGGCCTCTGCGACACCCTGCTCGATGCGGTTTACCTCTCGGCCCGCTGCCCCGTGTTCGTGGCCCCGGCCATGGACCTGGACATGTACCAGCACCCTGCTACCCAGGCCAACCTGCGCCGCCTGCGTGAGTATGGCAACACCGTCTGGGAGTCCCCGGCCGGGGAGCTGGCCAGCGGCCTGAGCGGCCCGGGCCGGATGCTCGAACCCGAGGATATTGTGCGGGAACTGAGTAGAGAATTATGAATTATGAATTATGAATTATGAATTATGAATTATGAATGCACTTCTCTAAAAGCTTCTCCTAACGGATTGTGAGCTATGAATTTGAATGAGCCGCTGCGCTGTATGAACGGCCCAATTCATAATTCATAATTCATAATTCATAATTCCCAAAGCATGCACGTTCTTCTCACGGCCGGCCCGACGTATGAGCCCCTGGACCCGGTGCGGTTCATCGGCAACCACAGTACCGGCAAAATGGGGTACGCGCTGGCCGAAACCTTCGCTGCGGCCGGGGCTACCGTCAGCCTCATCAGCGGCCCTACCAAGCTGCCCGACCCGGCCCACCCGGCCATCCGGACCACGCGGGTGCAGACGGCGGCCGAAATGTACCGGGCCGCCGAAGCTGAAGCTGCCAGGGCCGACGTGTGGGTGTTTGCCGCCGCTGTGGCCGACTACCGCCCGGCGGAAGTGGCCGAGCAGAAAATCAAGAAAAGCGGCGACACGCTTACTTTGGAGCTGGTAAAAAACGTGGATATTGCCTTCGAGCTGGGGAAAACCAAGCGGCCCGAACAATTTTCGGTGGGTTTTGCGTTGGAAACCGAGAACGAGCAGGCCCACGCCCTGAGTAAGCTGCACCGCAAGAACTTCGACCTGGTGGTACTCAACTCCCTGCGTGATGCGGGGGCCGGTTTTGGGCATGATACCAACCAGATTACCCTGCTGGCCGCTGATGGCAGCGTGACCCGCTTCGAGCTCAAACTGAAATCTGCGGTGGCCCACGATATTGTGGGTGCCGTGCTGGCCCGTTTGCCCCATTCCCATGCGTAAGCTCCTATCCGTTCTGCTCCTGTTGCCGCTGGCTTTGCTCTGCCGCCCCGCCCGGGGCCAGGAGCTGCTGGCCGAAGTGAACGTGACGACCCAGAACGTCACTATTTCGGATCAGCAACTGATCAAGCAGATGCAGAACGATATGCAGACCTTCCTCAACAGCCGGCCATTCACGAACCGCACGTTGCGGCCGGAGGAAAAAATCCGCTGCAAGGTGTTTGTGGGCATTACAAAAGTGCCCCAGAACGGCACCTACGAGGCTACGGTGCGCCTGCTCAGCACCCGCCCGGTGTACGGCACCGGTTACGAAACCAACGTGCTCAACTTCGCCGACAAGAGCTGGGTGTTCAACTACTCGCCCCAGAACCCGATTGACTACTCCGAAAACACGTTTGTCGGCAACCTCTCGTCGCTGCTCTCCTTCTACGCCTACCTCATTATTGGCATGGACCAGGACAGCTTCGCGCCCCTGAGCGGCGGCCCCTACTACGACCGCGCCCGTACCGTGCTCACCAACGCGGCCTCCCAGAACGTGACCAACGAGGCCGACGGCGGCTGGAAGGATACCCAGAATGCCAACCGATACTGGCTGCTCAACAACCTCCAGGACCCCCAGCTCGAAGCCTTCCGCAGCGGCATCTACGCCTACTACCGTCAGGGCATGGACATTTTCATCACGAAGCCCGACGAGGCCCGCACCAATATGTACACCGCGTTGCAGGGCGTGCAAAAGGCCGTGCAGCGCCGCCCCGGCACCTTGCTGGCCCGGGCCTTCTTCACCACCAAGGCCGATGAAATTGCTAACGTCTTCCGTACCAGCACCGACCAGCAGCTCAAAACCGACCTGGTGACCCTGCTCACCGAAGCCGACCCCACTAACTCGGCCAAGTACCAGACGATTATGAAGCAGCCCTGAATGGACCCGGTACCAACCACGGTAATTGCGTGGCGGATACCAATTAGAAAACGGCTTCAGGAAAAGTACCCGTTATACCGTGCCCGGCGCAGCTCTCTGTTGCCGGGCATTGTCATTTTTGGTAGAAAAGCTTTTGCGGATTTATAGGAGCGAATGGAGAACGTTACGCAGGGACTGAAATAAATGCCATTAAAGGGTTGAAGTGTCTTTGACAACGTATCTCAGGTGCTGAGCATGAAGGTTCGTTACCGGGCTTGATGGTCAGTTGAGCCAACCATACGATTATTACAATCGTCCTGCCGAAGTAGTGTAATACCGGAAAAGTTTAGCGTTATTTGTGTTTATTCGCGTGAGTACATGCACGTGCTATAAATCCAAAATTGCGTTGCCGGCCAGCCTGATACCTGGCTTTTTGTTTGCCCCCTGTTCTGAGTTGGTATTGGACCTGCTGAGCGCCGCCCCAGTACAGAGTAAGAATGCCGAAGGCTTTAGCCAAGCAGTGAGAAGGGCTGAATGCAAGGAGCGTAGTAAGCTCACCCTGGCCTATATCAAGCAGTTATCATGTCCCTTATTCTCAGTTGTTGAATTCAATGACCGAGCGAAGTTCCGGTACGACGGCGGCTACTTGCCACGGCGAACCCTTTCCTGATATCAGCGCAGGTAGGAACGGCTTGAAGGTTAAGGTGTTACCTGTGCTCTATAAAAGGTGTCCATCTTTATATCCTGCGGTAGTTCTTCCATCACGTACTGGCTTTTTTCTTTTTTTCACCTCCATCTTAACTCATAATGAGAAAACTCTACCCCCTGTTAGCATCCTCTCTGCTTTCCATTTCGTGGTCAGCAGATGCTCAGGTGCAGCCTTTGCGCGTCCAGGCGGGGCGCATTATCTCCGGCACCGCCCCGCTTGCTCGCCCCATGCCGCAGCAGGCGGGCCCCGTAGCCCGTACGAGTGCCCTGGCGTGGTCCAGTGCGGCTTCCCTGCTGGCGCCCCGGGCTCAGCACGCCGTAGAGGTGCTGAACGGTAAAATCTACCTGTGGGCCGGCTATGATGGCTCGGTGGCGATGAGCGGTTCGCAGGTGTACGATATTGCCACCAATGTCTGGAGCGTGGGTACGCCGTATCCTTTTGCCGTGCGCGGCCATGCCCACGCCGTGGGCAACAACGGCCTGCTTTACAGCTTTTCCGGCTCCAACGGGGCAGTAGTACCCAACAACTGCTACAGCTTCAATCCGGCCACCAGCGTCTGGACCGCTATTGCCCCCATTCCCACGCCGGTTTGGGAGTCCCGGGCGGTTACAGGTACCGATGGGCGCATCTACGTGTTCGGCGGCGAAGGCTCGCCGACGATTACGCAGATCTACAACCCGACGACCGACACCTGGACCACCGGGGCTTCCATGCCGGGCGATGCTCTGGGCAGCGTCGCCGTCCGGGATGCCAATAACCTGCTGCACGTGATAGCGGGGTTTAACAGGAACTATTCGGCTGTAAACACGCACTACGTTTATAACCCGACGACCAACACCTGGACCACGGCGGCGGCTTTACCGGCCGCGCGCGCCCAGGCCGCCGGCGTGCTGGGTGCCAACAACAAGATTTACGTGATGGGCGGGAAAAGTGATGGAGGCAATCTTTCGGGCTCCTTCAACACCACCTATGTCTACGATCTGGCGACCAATACCTGGAGCACGGACACCAACCTGCCCACGACTCTGGGGGAAACCAAAGCAGTGAGCAGCGGGACGGCCCTATTCGTGGTAGCGGGCACTGGTAACGGTTCCGCTCAGTCAGTCGTTTATCAGTCCGGCGTAACGGCTGAGGTTACCGCCACTTCCTGGACGGGAGCCATATCGACGGACTGGAGTGATGCCGACAACTGGAGCAACGACGTGCCCACGACTACCACGGCCGTCACCATCCCCGCCGGCCGGCCCCGCTACCCGGTGCTGACCACCGGTACCTACACGGCTGGGGCCCTCACCCTGGCCAGCGGCGGCGCCCTCACCCAGAGCGGCGGCACCCTCTCGCTGACGGGCAACTTCAGCAACGCCGGCACCTTCACGGCCACCGGCGGCACCCTGGCCCTCACGGGCAGTGCCAGCCAGACGCTGGGCGGCAGCAGCACCACCAGCCTGTGGAACCTGAGCGTGGGGGCCAGCGGCACCAGCCTCAGCGGCCCGGCCAGCGTGCAGCGCCTGCTCACGCTCAACGGCAACCTGACCACCAGCAGCCAGCCCTTCATGCTGCTCTCCGGCCCCGCCCTCACCGCCATGGTCGTCAACAGCGGCGGCATTGTAGTGGGCACGGCCGCCATGCAGCGCTACATCGACCCGAGCCTGAACGCGGGCCTGGGCTACCGCCACTACAGCTCCCCCGTGCAGGGCACCACCGTGGCCGACCTGGCCACCAGCGGCTTCACGCCCGTCGTCAACCCCGACTACAACACGGCCCCCAACCCCGGCGCTACCCGGCCCTTCCCCACCGTCTACGGCTACGATGAGGCCCGCCTGACCAGCGCCAGCGCCCTGACCCAGGCCTTCGAGTTCGGCTACTTCTCCCCCGCCGCCCTCTCCAACGCCCTCAACCCCGGCCGGGGCTACACCGTCAACATCGCCGCCAGCGAGAAGGTCGCCCTGATGGGCACGCTCAACAACGGCACCGTGCCGGTGGGTGCGCTCTCGCGAGGCTCCCAGGCCAACGCCGGCTGGCAGCTGCTGGGCAACCCCTACCCCGCTCCGCTCGACTGGAACGCGGCCCGCACGGGCCTGCCCACCGGCGTGCAGGACGCCATCTACGTCTACAAGTCGGCCGACCAGTACAACGGCTCCTACCAGTCCTACGTGAACGGCGTGGGCACGCTGCCCGGCGGGCTGATTCCGGCCATGCAGGGCTTCTTTCTGCGCGTGAGCCAGAACGTGCCCAGCTTCAGCTTCCAGAACGCCTGGCGCGCCACCAGCTACCAGAACCCGACCTTCAACCGCGCCACGGCCGACGCCCGGCCGCTGGTGCAGCTGGACCTGGTGGATGCGCGCGGCACCCACGAGCCCACGTTTGTCTACTTCGAGGCCGGGGCTACGGCCGACTTCGACAGCCACTTCGACGCCGGCAAGCTGGCCAACTCCACGGGCCTGAACCTGAGCAGTGAGGCGGCCGGCCAGCAGCTGGCCGTCAATGGGCTGCCCGTACTGACGGCCGGCCCCGTGAGCGTGGCGCTGGCCGTGGGCGTGCCCACCACCGGCACTTACGTGCTGGAGGCGGCCGTGCTGGCCAACCTGGCCAGCACGGCCGTGTACCTGCACGACGCCGAAACGGGCCAGCGGGTGAACCTGCACCAGCAGCCCCGCTACAGCTTCACGGCCAGCAACGCGGCGCTCATCAGCGGCCGCTTCTCGCTCAGCTTCGGGCCGCTGGGGCCGCTGGCCACTACTGCCGGGGCGCTGGCGGCCCGGGTGCAGGCCTACCCCAACCCGGCCCACAGCCAGCTGACCATCGTGCGTCCCGCCGGCGGTACGGCTTCGGCCACGCTGCTCAACGCGGTGGGCCAGGTGGTGCGCACCGTGGCCCTGCCCACGGCCCAGACCACGCTCGACGTGGCCGATTTGCCCGCGGGCCTCTACCTGGTGCGCGTGGTCGTCAACGGCGAAGCCGTGACCAAGCGCCTGGTGGTGGAATAAGCTGACCGGCGGCGGGGGCCTTCCAACCGGGAGGGGTCCGCCGCCCACCGGATTTCAACTAAACTTCTTACGTGATTCAACCCATGACCAAAGTCTTTCTTGTATTGCTACTGCTGCTGACCACGGTTTCTTTCGTCGCCCTGGCCCAGGGCCCCGGCTCGGGCGGACCGATTCCGGATCCTACCGACCCCACGGCCGTCCCGATTGACGGCGGCGCCTCCCTGCTGCTGGCGGCCGGCGCGGCCTACGGCCTAAAAAAACTGCGCGCCCGCCGTCGGGCCTGAAGCCGGGCGGCCCATTAGTGGCCGCAAATACGAGTCCCTCTGGTCGAATGGCCGGAGGGATTTTTTTTTGCTAGTGGAGGAGGAGGGGAGTTGGGGCTTAATCTGCCCACCCACTATATAGGGCTGGCCCAGCGCTTGTTTTTGCTAAAATGATTGGTGGTGCTTGCTTTGTTGTTGTGAACCGCTAATTTTATTAGTCGAAACGCCTTTGGTTAGCGCGGGCAAGTGCGGAAGCCGTTCCAGGCTGCGCCGGTTCTGCCAACTCGGGGCCTAATGCTTCCTAACCTGATGCGCTATGCTGGTTGACCTGCGAATTCACAATTACGCCCTGATTGAAAAACTGGAGCTGAAGCCTTCGGCTCTGCTCAACATCATTACCGGTGAAACGGGAGCCGGCAAATCCATTATGCTCGGGGCCATCGGCCTGCTGCTGGGCAACCGCGCCGACTCGCGCATGCTCTTCGACACCGCCAAAAAGTGCGTGATTGAGGGCCATTTCGACATCCGCAGCTACCAGCTCCAGGATATCTTCGAATCTGAAGACCTGGACTATGACCAGCAGTGCATCCTGCGCCGGGAGCTGAGTCCGGCCGGCAAGAGCCGGGCTTTCGTGAACGATACGCCCGTGACGCTGGAAACCCTGCGCCACATCGGGGCCAACCTCATGGACATTCACTCCCAGCACGATACGCTGCTGCTCGGGGATGCCGTGTTTCAGCTCAACCTGCTGGATTTGTACGCCAACCTGGTGCCCACCCGCGCCCAGTACAGCAACGCCTACCGCCAGTACCGCAAGCTCGAAACCGACCTCAAAACCCTGGAAAGCCAGGTAGCCCAGGCCAACAAGGAACTCGATTACCACAGCTTTCTGCTCAGCGAGCTGGAAGAAGCCAGCCTCGACAATGAGCGCCAGGACGAGCTGGAGCAGGAGGTGAAGGAGCTGGAGCACGCCGAGGAAATCAAGTACAAGCTCACCCACGCCCTGCAAAGCCTGAGCGAGGGCGAATACTGCGCCACCGGAGCTCTCAAGGACGCGGCCGTGCTGCTGGGCCAGATTGCGCCCTACTCCGAGCCCGTGAAGGACCTGCGCCACCGCCTCGACAGCTGCCTGATTGAGCTGCGCGACATCACCGACGAAATTGAGCAGGTGGAACGCCGCACCGAGGGGGACCCGGCCCGCATCGACGAGTTGCAAAGCCGCCTCAACGTGCTCTACAGCCTCCAGCGCAAGCACCACGTGCGCGACGTGGTGGACCTGCTGGCCGTGCGCGCCGACCTGCGCGACAAAGTGGGCTCCGTGTTCAACCTTGACAAGCAGATCAGCCGCCTGCGCCGCGACGCCGACGCCACCCTCGCCACGGTGCAGAAGCAGGCGTTGCGCCTCTCCGAAGCCCGCCGCAAGGTGTTTCCCAAGTTCGAGAAGGAACTGGCTGCCCTGCTCATGGACCTGGGCATGCCGCATGCCCGCATCGTAGTGCAGCACCAGGAAAGCGCCCCCGCCGTCAGTGGTATCGATGAAGTCAGCATCCTGTTCACGGCCAACAAGGGTGCCCAGCCCCAGACGCTGAGCAAGGCCGCCTCGGGCGGGGAATTCTCCCGCCTCATGCTCTGCATCAAGTACATGCTAGCCGACAAAACAGCCCTGCCGACCATCGTGTTCGATGAAATTGACACCGGTATCAGCGGGGAAATTGCTCTGAAAGTGGGCCGTATGATGCAGCAGATGGCCCAAAAGCACCAGCTCATTGCCATCAGTCACCTGCCCCAGATGGCCGCCGCCGGCGACGCCCACTACTTCGTGTACAAGGAAGACCGCGCCGACCGCACCGTGAGCCGCATCCGGTTGCTGAGCCAGGAGGAGCGCATCCACGAAATTGCCCAGATGATTTCCGGGGCCAACCCCACCCTGCACGCCACCCAGAGTGCCCGCGAGCTGCTGGCGTTGCGCGGGGTGGAAATGGCGGGGTAGGAGAGGATGGTTTTTCGTTTTTCGTTTTTGGTTGATGGTAATATTGTAAACTTGAGTTCTCAAAGGCGGCTCAGACGCCCTCCGGCAGCTTGTTCTATAAGATGCCAGAACGAACCAACAACCAACAACGATAAACCAAAAACCAATGCCTAACCTACTCGCGGGCAAAGTCGGTATCATTTCCGGTGCGCTCAATGAAGAATCCATTGCCTGGAAAGTGGCCCTCAAAGCCCACGCCGAAGGCGCGCGCTTCGTGCTCACCAACGCCCCGCTGGCCATGCGGATGGGCGAAATCAACAAGCTCGCTGAGCAGTGCGACGCCCTGATTATCCCGGCCGACGCTACCTCGATGGAGGACCTGGAGAAGCTGTTCAGCGGCGCTCAGGAGCACCTCGGTGGCAAGCTCGACTTCGTGCTGCACAGCATTGGCATGAGCGCCAACATCCGTAAGGGCAAGCACTACGGCGAACTGAACTACGAGTGGTACCAGAAGACGCTCGACGTGTCGGCCCTCTCGTTCCACCGGATGCTGGCCGTGGCCGAGAAGCAGGACGCTTTCAACGAGTGGGGTTCGGCCGTGGCCCTGAGCTACATTGCCGCCCAGCGTGCCTTCCTCGACTACACCGACATGTCGCAGGCCAAGGCCATGCTCGAAAGCATTGCCCGCAGCTACGGCCAGCGCCTGGGCAAGCTCAAAAAAGTGCGCGTGAACACCATCTCGCAGTCGCCCACCAAAACCACGGCCGGCACCGGCATCAGCGGCTTCGATGCGTTTTTCGAGTACGCTAACCGCCTCTCGCCCCTGGGCAACGCCCCGGCCGAAGCCTGCGCCGATTACGTGGTGAGCCTGTTCTCGGACCTGACCCGCTACGTAACCATGCAGAACCTGATGCACGACGGTGGCTTCAGCACCACCGGCATCTCGGAGGAAATCGTGGAACTGATGTCGAAAGCCAATCAGTAACCCATTCTGCTTTTCAGGTAAACCACAACGCCCGGCCGGTTTGGCTGGGCGTTGTAGCGTTTTTGGGTAGCTATGAATTAATAAAAAGCTCATCTATCTTCCTCCGGTCGTAGTCGAGAATCCAGTCGTTATAGTTCTGGTAGAAAGGCCAAACCGTTTCGGGCGAGGTGCTGCTGATGACGAGGCCCCGGTCGTCGTACATGTAGAAAATCAGCCCCCGGGTTTGGTTGAAGAAGTAGAGCGGGCCGCGGATGGTGGGCCTGCCCGGGGCCGGGAAGTCAAGGCGGCTGATGGCGGCCAGTAACGCCCGGTGCGGTATGCGGGCCGCAGTTGTGGAGAAGAAGGCTTGTATCCAATGTCCCTCGTGGTAGGTGGCAGCGTTGTTGGGAACCCAGCTTTTCCGGAACGTAAGGTCGGACTTGCCAATGCCCAGCTGCCGGAACAGGTAGTTGCGGGTGCGGATGCGGCTTCGTTTGTAACGGGGCTCCTGGTACACCAGCAGCACCTCATCGGTAGGCGCGAAGGCTGCCTCGAACAGGGCAATGGCCCGATGCTCAACCTGGAGGAAGTAGCCCGCATCATCGGGCGAAAGCGCGCCCTGCAAATCGAAGCGAATCCAAACCGGGAGGTGGTAGGACAACAGGTACGAGCTGGGCGGGCTGGTGGCGTGCTGCTGAAAAAAATGGGTGAGGGAGGAAGGCATGAGCAGGTGGAAACGCAAAACACAGTCTGCCAAAACACCCCGCAGCGTACTACCTGCCACCCGCCGCGCTGGCTGCCGCGCTACTAAGCAGTGCGCCCACCCCGCCCCCGATGGGGCAGAACGGGCGCACCGGAGTCGCGGGAAATACGCGTAATCTGACAGCGGGGATGGGGGAGTTTTTGGCGAGTGGTCCTAATCTGCCGTTTCTTCAGCTACTTCCTCGGCCTGGGTGGTGGCTTCGTAGGTGTCGGCGTACTTGAAATCGTCGAGCCAGTAAGCGGAACTGACCACGTCGAAAACCAGGGAATCAGCCGTGCGCTGGGAAGGCGTGAGCTGCCAGATGATGTGGGGGGCGGAAGGGAAGCTGGCCCCGTCGAGCTGCTCGGAGAAAAGGCGCTTGAGCAAGGTGTTTTCGGGCATGCCCTGGGCCAGCAGGCGCAGCAGCGGAGCTTCGGGCTGGGTATCGAAGACGGCCAGCGAGGCGGGGTCGGCGGCCGTCAGCTTCACCTGAAACTGCACGGCTTCGGCGCGGGGGAATTTGCCGTTGTAGGCGGTGTAGAGTAGTTGAGTAGCTTTGAAAAAGCCTTCGTGCTGGCTTAGCTCGGGGTTTTCTTCCCACAGCTTTTCGGTGAGCATCTGGTGGGCCAGGTTTTCGATCTGGCCTTCGGTCAGCTCCTCCCCAAACAGATACTCCAGCACCAATTGGGCGGCCTCAGTGGGCTCCAGGTCGGTGAGGCCCATGTGGGCCATGGTTTTGAGCTCGTCGGGGGCTATTTCGTCGGGATTATCGTAACCGGTTTTAGCCAGCAGGGCTTTATAGTCGGCCGGCTGCCAGGAGTTGGGCAGCTCGGAAAGGGAATCAAAGGTGAGGCGTTCTACGGTGAACTTCAGCATGAGCAAAGGCTAGGGAGTGGGGCTGCCGCCGAGTGCGGGGCCGGTTCCGTGTACGGCCCCGGCCGCCAAACGCGCACGAAAAACCCAAAACAGTTCCTGGCTCCTGCCGTCGTCTTTTGGGCAACATGGGAACGGAGAATCATCGTGCGGCTCTACCGGGTGCCGGGATTAGTAGGCTCCGCGTGTATCAGGGCCGCAGCCACCGCGTCATGCGCGGGTACTCCTGGGTGGTCGTCAGCTCCATCCAGACCAGCAAGGGCAGCCCGATGTAGCGGCCCTGCTGGAAGTTCTCGATGAACCAGGCAGAAGCGCCCCGGTAGCCCGCCGGGTGAAATACTACTTCGGCCGGCAGGTTCAGGGCCACGCAAGCCGCGTAGCACCAGCAATGCACGGCCATTTCCTCGCCTTCCTTGCCGGGGTCGTGCTCCGTTATGTTGCCGCCCACGGCGGGCCGCTCGGCGGCAGTGCTCACGGCCAGGTGGCCGGCTTCGTGCAGAATGTCGCCGGGATAAAGCAGTTGTTGGCGGTCCACTACCAGCTGGCCCGCCCGCAGCAGCAACCCGGGCAGAAACGTATTGGTCGGCAGCGCTGCCTCGACGACGACCAGTCCGGTGACCCGCACAAAGTCCAGCAGGTAATCAATCAGGGCCGGGGTATCCTTGGGGGGAGGAGGGAGTGGTTTGGAAGTAGCAGATAACGTCATGAGCGAAAGAAAAAACGGCCCTGCTGCGCGGCGGCCAGTTCCCGAAGCAGGCGCAGGAACTCATCCGCACCGGTAGCCGCCACAAAGATAGGGTCGTGATAACAGGCCGCTACCACGTTGTAGCTAATGCCGCCCTGAGCCAGTGCCCGGGCAAAACCGGCCGTCAACCCCACCGCTTCCAGCCAAGAATGGACGGTGAGCATCATCCGGACGGCAAGATGGGAGCGGATGTATTCGGCAGTTATAGCGGCAGGTGCTCAGGAGTGGGAAGCTGGCCGCGCCGCGCCGGTTTCTTTAGAAACGAAATAAGGGCGGGGAAATAATGCTGCGGGTCGTCCCACATGGCAAAGTGGGAACCTGCGGGGCAGATGTAAACCCGGCTGTTGGGCAGCTGCTGGTGCATGGTGTCGTAGGTGAAGGCTGGAATAAAGTCGTACCGGGCGCCGAGCAGCAGCGTGGGCGTGCGGATGCCCGACAACCGGGCAGTGAAATCCCAACTGGTCAGGTACCGGAACAGCGGGGTGCAGTCGGCGCAGTTGATGTGGGCGCAGTTGATGTGGGCGCAGTTGATGTGGGCGCAGTTGATGTGGGCGCAGTTGATGTGGGCGCAGTTGCGCTGGTAGGGTTCCGGTTGTTGGGGCAGGCGCAGCATGTGGCGGTGAAAGAATTCATCCCACACCGGCTTCGTAATGAGCGGATAGAGCAGCCGCTCGTCGCGCTAACCGTCAGCGGCGGGCGCGCGCCCGCCGTTGGCGGCGGCCTGATCGCGGAGGATGTCGGCGTAGAGGCCGCAGCGGTACGCGTTGTACACGGGCGCGCTGTGGCCCATGTTTGAAATGATCAGACCACGCAGGTGGTCCAGGTATCTGGCGGCGTACTCCTGGGCCAGTAACCCGCCCCAGGAGTGAAACCATCCGCCGCACCAGGCCGCAGGGTGAGCGGAGATGCAGAAAATAACCTGGTCCATAACCACCCTGCCGGTTCGCTCTGTCTACCGCAAACGTCCCCCTGGTCAGAGGCCAGACTGCGCTAGGCGGCCATGTAGGCTTCCAGGGCTTCCAGGGTTTCGGTAGGGGCGCTCACGTGGGGGCAATGGCCGCTCACGGGCAGCGTGATCAAGCGGGCCGTTGGGAGCCGGGCTGCCAGAAAGCTGCCTACTTCCAGCGGTGCTATCAGGTCGCGGGCGCACTGCACCAGCAGGCAGGGCGTGTGGCAGCGACCCACATCGGCCCGGTTGTCGGAGAGGAACGTGACGCGGGCGAAGCGCTTGGCAATGGTCGGGTCGTTGCGGCAGAAGCTGTGCAGCAGCCCCGCCGCCAGCGCGGGCTGATCGGGGTTGCCCATGACGAAGGGCGCGAACTCATCGGCCCAGCCCACGAAGTCCTGGTCCATGAAGGCCAGCATATCCTGAATATCCTGGCGCTCGAAGCCACCATGGTAGCTGCCCTCGTTCACGTAGCAGGGCGAAGGACACAGGAAGAGAAGCTGCTCAAATAAAGCCGGCTCCGCAATGGCGGCCAGCATCCCGATCATGGCGCCCACCGAATGGCCCACCAGCGTAACGTTGCTCAAGTCCAGCTCCCGGCAGATGTCGACTACATCCTGGGCGTAGCCTTCCAGCGAACTGTATTTGGCCGGCTCGTAGGCCGTAACATCCGACATGCCCGCGCCCACATGGTCGAAGAGTACGAGGCGGAACTGCCCCGACAGGGCCGGCGTGAGGTAGTGCCAGATGGTCTGGTCGCAGCCAAACCCATTGACGAACAGCAGCGTACGGCTGCCGGAGCCCAGTACGTGCACGTCGTGGCGCTTTCTGATGTAGGTCATGAGTGAAAAGAAAAGGATCGGCTTGTGGTAGTTAATAAAGTATAAATAATATAAAAAATATTATTCAAAACAGGATGCAGTGTCAGAATGAGATAATGAGGCGGATGTAGCGCTGACCGACCGCCAGCACCGTTTTAGTCCTTCGAAAAAGAAGCCAGCCGTTCCGTTCTAGTGCCCTGGTAGTCCGGTCCTGCTGGTGACGAGTACGCTTGGAACAGCATTTTCGTGCTATTCAGATCTGGTTCCTAATCGGTTGTCCTGCCCCGGCCGCCACCCGTTCGTGCCTGGTGCAACCGCCCGTCAGCGGGGTGCGATTCGCTTCACTGGCTTCGGGATGAAGTTGCTCAGCGGCAAGACCAGCCTGAAGAGCTGCCTGGAGGAAGGGCCGGGTACCGGATTGCCGGGGCTACCGTCCGTATCCTCAAAAATGCGGCGGAGCTGATGAAAGGCGACGACAATCTGCGCTTCTTCCGGTACCTGAAAACCATCACCGAGATGGCCGCCAAAAGTGAGTATGTGTTTTTGGCGGGCAATTTCCGGCCTTGCCGAAAAGCGTAAGGGCGTGGGCTTTTGAGTTAAAAAACCGGCCGGCTTATGAGGGATAGAAGGGGTAAACAATTTTGGCCTAAACAATTTCAAATTGTTTAGGCCAAAATTGTTTACCCTTTGTATCGGGGCGGCTGTGTTCGGTTGCCTTATCCCTGGTACGGTGAGTGCAGGCGGGCCAAGCAGAACTCATTCAGGCAGTACACCATAAAAATCGGACAGGTTGGAGGCTATGGGGTTACCTATGCGGATGGCCTGGCCAACGGCGGCTGGAAAAGCTCCCTGCCGCAGAGTAACTGGATGCTTTTCGCTATTGTTGGGGAAGCTGGCCGGGAGCTGTTTTCCGAAGTGAGGGCGGAGTGCATGCGGCAGCAGCCGCTCAGTATTTGTGGCGCCGGTTTGGCGGCATCCTTGCCGGAAGGCTGGTTTGATGATGAAATTAACCGTTGCTCTGGCTTGGGACGACGAGCACCAGCAGCCATACGACTACGAGTTTGCGCCCGTAACTACAGCTCACCCCGACTTGGACGAAGGCTTTTGGTACGCGGTAACTCTGGCTCCCAACATGGCTGTCGAGCCCGTCAAGACAATCTTCTGTTTAGATTTGACCGGTACGCACCCAGCTCGCATAAATCAGCTGATAGCTCTTATCAACAGTGGTTGGCTTCCACCAGATACTGAAAATGATTAAACAACAACTCCACGCCGCCTGCCTCGCCTATGTGCAGGAGCGCCTGGCTGCCATCCAGGCCGCCATCAACGCGGCCCAGGAATCGGCCAACTCCGAAACCAAGAGCAGCGCCGGCGACAAGTACGAAACCGGCCGCGCCATGGCCCAGAACGAGCGGGACCGGAACCTGGTGCAGCTCCAGCAGGCCCGGCTGCTACTGGCCGAGCTCCAGCGCATCAACCCCGCGTTGCCCTGCAACGCGGTGCGGCCCGGCGCGCTCGTGAGTACCAGTATGGGCCATTTCTTCATCAGCATCAGTGCCGGCCAGCTCCCGTTAGACGGTACCGACTACTTCGCCGTATCGGCCGCCGCGCCGGTAGCTGCGGCCCTGGCGGGCAAGCAGGCGGGCGAAACGGCAACGTTCAACGGAAAAGCAGTGCGGGTTCTATCGGTCAGCTGAACGCCATTAGCGGGTAGCTTTCCGTTCAGAAAGCCATCCGAATCAAGCAAAAAAGGGTTCCGCACTCGATTGAGGGCAGAACTCTTTTCGTTTTTTCAGCTAACAGCTAACAGCTAACAGCTAACAGCTAACAGCTAAATTTTGAGGCCCGCTACGCCCCGGATGTTGAGGCGCACGAAGTTGCGGACGCGCTCGAAGCGGCTGCGGGCTTCGTCCAGTTCCTCGTCGGGTTCCGGCTGGCTGGGGCGGTGGGTGTTAAGGAGACTGAACACGGTTTCGGCGAGGTCCAGGTAGCCCAGAATCATGAGCAGCAGCAGTTTCTTGTCGGCTTCGGCGTAGCCTTTGGTGCGGATGGCCTTCACCAGCGTATCGAGCTGGCTGGTTTCATCCACGAACAGGTCGCGCAACACGGCCCGCTGGTGCTGGTAGTCGAGCAGCTGCTGGGGCGTGGCGGCGGAAGTAGGAAACGGAAACGTTTCGGTAAAGCGGGTGGCGGCCCGAAAGTCGGTTTCGGCGGCGTACACGGTCTGCAAGTGCTTTTGCAGGCTGGTCCAGAGGCCGGCGCGGGCTTTGTCGAAGGCGGCGGAAGCGGCGGAAGCGGCGGGGTCGGGCTGAGTCACGGGGCGGGGAAGGGCAGTGAACCCCAAAGTACGGGGTTTTGGTGCTTTGGGGGCAAAGGAAAAGGGAAGTGGCAGGAAGCCGTACTTTTACGTACGGCTCTGTCATTCCGCCCTCCGCACGATGCGCGCAATGTCGGAATGATAGTTTTCTAATTCTCCCCTATGCCCTCCGAACTCCCAAAACGCGTTACCCTGCTCGGCTCCACGGGCTCCATTGGCACCCAGGCCCTCGACGTTATCCGGTCCCAGCCCGGCCGGTTCACGCTCACGGCCCTCTCGGCCCAGTCGAATGCCGAACTGCTGGTGGCCCAGGCCCGCGAGTTCCGGCCCGCTGCCGTGGTTATCGGCGACGAAAGCAAGTACGCCCAGGTGCGCGCGGCCCTGGCCGGTCAGCCCGAAACCGAAGTGCTGGCGGGTGCCGAAGCCCTCACCGAAGTAGCCGGCCGCCCCGCTACCGACGTGGTGCTCACGGCCATGATGGGCTACGCCGGCCTGCTGCCCACGGTAGCCGCCATCCGGGCCGGGAAGGATATTGCGCTGGCCAACAAGGAAACCCTGGTGGTGGCCGGCCAGCTCATCACCGATTTGGTGCGGGAGTATGGCGTGCGCCTGCTGCCCGTCGATTCGGAGCACTCGGCTATTTTCCAGTGCCTGGTGGGGGAGGAGCAGAACCCGGTGGAGAAAATCATCCTGACGGCCTCGGGTGGGCCGTTTCGGGGGCGCAACCGCGCGCAGCTGGCGCAGGTGACCCGCGCCCAGGCCCTCAAGCACCCCAACTGGGACATGGGCGCCAAAATCACCATCGACTCCGCTTCGCTCATGAACAAGGGCCTGGAGGTGATGGAAGCCAAGTGGCTCTTCGGCCTCGGCAACGACCAGATTGACGTGGTGGTGCACCCCCAAAGCATCGTTCACTCCCTGGTCCAGTTCGAAGACGGTTCCCTGAAGGCCCAGCTCGGGCTGCCCGATATGAAGCTGCCCATTCAGTACGCGCTGGGCTACCCGCAACGCCTGGCCAATTCGTTTCCGCGCTTCAGCTTCCTCAATTACCCCCAGCTCACCTTCGAGCCGGCCGATACCGACACCTTCCGCAACCTGGCCCTGGCCTTCGAGGCCATGCGCCGGGGTGGCAACGCGCCCTGCGTCCTCAACGCGGCCAACGAAATAGCCGTGGCTGCCTTCCTGCGCGACGAAATCGGGTTCCTGGAAATGTCGGACGTGGTAGAAACCAGCCTCGCGCGGGTTTCGTACCTTGCCACCCCAAGTCTGAACGACTACGTGCTGACCGACCAGGAGACGCGCCGCGTGGCCGCCGACCTCATCGGCGCCCGCGCCTGACACGCTGGCCGGATTCGGGCGAACCCCCGGCCCCGGCGCGTTGTTTGATTGGGCACTGTCTATAGAACTGTCATCCTGAGCGGAGCGAAAAATCTTATTCCGTTGATACGAAGCGTAACAACGATGCACGTACGGGCGGGAGGAGTTCTTTCTCTCCGCTCAGCATGACAGTCGATTCCCCCTTTATCACCCCTTCACCCTACTACCTTTGGAAGGACTAATCATGGCCGGCAACCTGTTGCTGGGCCTTTCGCTCCTGGTTGGCCTGCACGAGTTCGGACACTTCGCGGCCGCCAAATACTTCAAAATCCGGGTCGATAAGTTTTACATCTTCTTCGACTTCTTATTTCCGCTGCCCGGGGTGATGAACTTCGCCCTGTTCAAAAAGAAAATCGGCGACACGGAATATGGCCTGGGCTGGTTCCCACTGGGCGGCTACGTGGCCATTCACGGCATGATCGACGAAACCCAGGACGCTGATAGCCTGGCCTCCGAGCCCGCTCCCGACGAGTTCCGGTCGAAGCCGGCCTGGCAGCGCCTGATTGTGATGCTGGGCGGTATCATCATGAATGTCATTACCGGCATCGTCATTTTCTCCCTGCTCACGTTCAGCTACGGTCAAAGCTTTCTGCCCTCTTCGGAAGTGCGCTTCGGCGTGGTGCCCAACGAGCTGGGCAAGGAAATGGGCTTCCGCCAGGGCGACAAAATCGTGAAAATCAACGGCCGCCCCTTCGACGATTTCAGCGACGTGTACAGCCCCGACGTGATTCTGGGCTCCAACGCCTACTACACCGTCGACCGGGCCGGTCAACTCGTGGATGTGCCCGTGCCCAACAACTTCATGGACCGCCTCGCCGACGAAGGTGAGCAGCGTTTCGTGCAGCCCCTCGACCCCTTCGTGGTCGACCAAGTGGTGTCGGGCAGCCCGGCTTCCAAAGCCGGCCTCCAGCCCAACGACCGGATTCTGACCGTGGGCAGCCAGCCGATTCAGTTCTTCCCCGAGCTGCAAAAGGCCCTCAAGGACCACGCGGGTAAGCCCGTGGCCGTGCAGGTAGAGCGCAGCAGCCAGCCCGTTACACTCCAGGTAAAAGTGGACGACGACGGCAAAATCGGCTTCCTGCCCAAGTCCTTGCTCAAATACGAGACACGCAACTACAACCTGCTTGAAGCGGTGCCCGTGGGCACCAGGCAGGCGTTCGGGGTAGTCACGACCCAGATGAAGGCCTTCGGGAAGATTTTCCGGGGCGAGGCCAAGTTGAGCAAGTCGTTGGGTGGTCCCATCGAAATTGCCCAGCAGTACGGCGGCAAGTGGGACTGGCTGCGGTTCTGGACGCTTACCGGGATGCTCTCGATGGTGCTGGCCTTCATGAACCTGCTGCCCATTCCGGCCCTCGACGGCGGCCACGTTATTTTCCTGCTCTACGAAATGATTGCCGGCCGCAAACCGTCGGATGCGTTCATGGAAAATGCCCAGAAAGTAGGCATGATGCTGATTCTGGGCCTGATGGCCTTCACGCTCATCATCAATCCGCTGCTCAAGCACTTCGCCAATTAGGCTACCTTATCTTGGGTGATTGATCTAAAAAGCCGTGCTATCCGTTTGGGGTGGCACGGCTTTTTCGGTAGTAGTTTCACCTGCTGCGAGACACCGCGCGCAGTACTCGCCTTAATTGCCTGGCCTTCATGTCTATCCGACGAATTCTGCCTCCGCTGACCGTATTGCTGCTGCTCAGCCTTGCGGCCTGGGCTCACACCTACCACGCCAGCATCCTGGAGATGCGCTTCAACCCCGGAAAGCAACGGCTGGAAATGGCCCTCAAAGTATTTACCGACGACCTGGAAAAGGACCTTTCCCAAAACCAGCCCGCCCCCATACGCACCGACCAACTAACCCGCGCCCAGCTCGACCCGCTGCTGCTGAACCTGCTGCGGCGCGAAGTGCAATTCAGCATCCGGCCGGGTGCGGCGGCGCTGCCGCTTACGCTGGTCGGCCTGCAAAAGGAGTCCGAGGCCTACTGGCTCTACTTCACCGCCCCGCTGCCCGCCGCCACCACCGGCGTCACGCTGCGCCACCAGCTCCTGCTGGCCCTCTTCCCCGACCAGATGAACATCGTCAACCTCACCGCCAACGGCCAGAAACAAAGCTTTCTGTTCCGCAACGGCGAGGAAACGCAGCAGTTGAAGTGGTAGCGGTGAACGGGTGAATGGATGACCGTTCTTTTCACCTATCCATTCCCGCATTCACCGCTACCATCCGTCGCCGCCGGTGGGTTGGGGTTCGGGCTTGCCGGGGGCGGCGGGCTTGGTGCCGGGGAAGGGGTCGGCTTTGAACGGTTCGTCGTTGTCGCCGCCGTCGGGCTTGAGCAAGCGGAACTCTACCCGGCGGTTGGTGCGGGCATCTTCCTTGGTCCGCTCATCTTCCCGGAGCGGCTTTTCGCTGCCGTAGCCCATGCTTTCGATGCGGTTGGGCGGTAGCTTGCCCTTCTGCTCAATGTAGCGCCGGATGGCCTCGGCCCGGTCCTGGGAAAGGGTCAGGTTGAAATCGGGGTCGCCCTTGCTGTCGGTATGCCCCGAAATGTTGAGCCGGAAGGTAGGGTGGTCGACCATGAACACGGCAATGCGGTCCAGAATCGGGTGCATGCTGGCCCGGATGGTGGCCTTGTCCTGGTCGAACTCAATGTTTTTGAACACCAGCGGCAGCTTGTAGTCGATGGCGTTGGTCATGAGCTTCAGCACGGTGTCGCCCTGGAGGGCGAAGCTCTTTTCCACGCTGAAAAAGTCGGGGCTCTGAATCAGCATCACGTAGTGGGAACCCTCCATCAGGTCGAAATCAAACGACCCGTCGTCGCGTAGGTACTTGCTGGCCACCTCAATGCCGTTGTCGGTATCAATGATGCTCACGATGCCGTTGAGCGGCCGACGGCTTACCGAGTCGATGAGGGAGCCCTCGACGTGGGTGGTGGCCGTAGGCTGAGCCTCCATCGGCAGCGGAAAGGAGTAGAGGTCCAGGTTCTTCAGGTCCTTCTGCTCGGAGCGGGCGTAGTACAGGTTTTTGGAGTCGGCATCAATGGTGAAGTAGTACTCCGAACCCTTGCCGTTGACGAGCGGCCCAATGTTGATGGGTTCCTGCCAGCGGCCCCGCACCCGGTACGTTTTGTAGATGTCGAAGTCGCCGAAATTGAGTAGCTGACCCCGGGAGCTGAAGTAGAGCACGTGGTAGAGCGGGTGGTAGAAGGGGCTCACCTCACTCTCGCGGGTGTTCACGACCGGCCCCATATTCTGGGCGCGGCTCCACTCGCCGTTCTTCTGCTTCACCGTAAACCAGATATCCGACAGTCCGAAGCCGCCGAGCCGGTCGGAGGCGAAATACAGCGTATCCTCGCCCGGCGACAGGGTGGGCTGCGAGTCCCAGGCCCCGGAGTTGACGTTGGGGCCCAGGGTCTTAGGCATGGTCCACTTGCCGTCCTTGAAGTTGGACACGTACAGGTCGCAGTTGCCGTGGCAGGTGGGGCACTCGCAGCGGGTGAAGTAGAGCGTGGTGCCATCCTTGCTGATGCAGGCCGAGCCCTCGTTGTAGGGCGAGTTGATGGGCTTGGGTAGGGGTTCCGCCTCGGTCCAGAGGCCGTTTTCGCGGCGCGACTGGTACAAGTCCTCGTCGGTCACGTTGTTGAGGCCGCGGGTTTTGCGCTTCGAGGAGAAGATGAGCAGGTCGGCGTCGGCGTTCAGAGTGGGGCCGTAGTCCTCCCGTTTGGAATTGATGGCGTCGCCCATGCTGGTGTACACGCCTTTGGGTGGGCGGAACGTGGCAATGTTCTTCCGGTATTCCACCAGGTCGTAGTACGTTTTCAGGGGCACGTAGAGCACCGTGTCGCGGTGTTCGAGCGAGTCGTAGTACTGCTGTACCTTGCTCAAGCCCTGGCGGCGGTGCTTAAGGGCGAGGCGGTAGTAGGCCTTGGCCCGCTCGGGGTTGCCGGTTTTGTCCCAGAGCTGGCCCAGGTGCCAGAGCATGGGCGTGTCGCGGTAGAAATTTTCGATGCCGAACTGGCCCACGTAGAGTTCCAGCAGGTTGCGGGCGGCGGGCCAGTTCTTGCGCTTTTCAGCCTTTTGAATAGCCCGCAACGCCTTTTTATCCCGGAAATACGCCACCCGGTTCACGTTCGGAAACAGGGGCGTGGCATCAAGGCGGGTGCGCATTTGCCGGATTACCTTGGCCGAGAGCTTGCGCTGGGAATTGGGGAGGGTAGTTTTCTGCTGGGCGCGCACGGTGGCTGGCAGACCCAGGGTCAGCAGGAGCCCGCAGAAGAGCAATAGACGAAAAAAACGGGGCATAACGACAATAGGGCACTAGGGCGGTGGGGAACCGGCAAGCATCAAAAATAGGAAAATTTGGATATGCAAACACTGCTTCGAGCTCAACCAGACCTCCTTTTTTTATCGGGTCGGCCTACCTTTGCCCACTGGCCCCGATTCTGCCGTTGTGGCAAAGCCCGGCCGTGGCACGGCGCTTGCCGAATCCGTACCTTCGGAAGCGCCTCCCGCTGGCGGGGGGTGGTCCGGGCTGGTAGCTGCCATTGTGGCACCTGGCTGCCGCTTCGCCTGTTTTCTGCCGCATGAGTTCTTACAATCCGCCGACCCCCGACTTATCCTCTTACCTGCTGATGACCGACGACTCTACTGAAATGGTATCCATTGTGGCCGCCGACCCCGATCAGCCCATGCTGCCCGGCGAACAGCCGGCGGTGCTGCCGCTGCTGCCCGTGCGCAATACAGTGCTGTTTCCCGGGGTGGTGCTGCCGGTTACGGTCACCCGCAAAAAAAGTATCCGGCTGGTTCGCAAGGCTTATCGGGGCAATAAGCTGGTGGGCGTGGTGGCCCAGAAGAACGGTCAGAGCGACGACCCCCAGCTGGCCGATATGTACCAGGTGGGGACGATGGCTAAAATCCTGAAAATGCTGGTGCTGCCCGACGGCAACACGACTATCATTATTCAGGGCCAGTCGCGCTTCCAGATTGAGGCCGAAGTGCAGAGCACTCCCTACCTCACGGCCCGGGTGAGCTACGCGCCGGAGGCCTTCCCGGCCAAGAGCTCCAAGAACCTCAAAGCCCTGGTGTCGTCGCTCAAGGAAGCGGCGGCCCGGATGCTCAAGCTCAACCCCGAAATTCCGCAGGAAGCCCAGGTGGCCCTCGATAATATCGAGTCGCCCGCATTTCTGACGCATTTTTTGTCCTCGAACATCAACGTGGAAGTGAGCGTGAAGCAGCAGCTGCTCGAAACCAACGACGGTGTGGAGCGCGGAACCCAGCTGTTGCAGCTCATGCTGAAGGAAATTCAGCTGCTCGAAATCAAGCGCGAAATCCACACCAAGGTCCACACCGACATCGACCAGCAGCAGCGCGACTACTTCCTGCGCCAGCAGATTAAGGTGCTCCAGGACGAGCTGGGCTTCGACGGCCCCGAGCAGGACGCCGACAAGCTGCGCCTGCGGGCCAAAACCAAGAAGTGGCCCGCCGCCGTAGCCAAACACTTCGACAAGGAGCTCGATAAGCTCAGCCGACTCAACCCCCAGGCTGCCGAATACCCCATCAGCGTCAACTACGTGGAGTATCTGCTCGATCTGCCCTGGGGCGAGTATACCAAGGACAACTTCAACCTCAAGCGCACCCAGCGCATCCTCGACCAGGACCATTACGGCATGGAAAAGGTGAAGGCGCGCATCATCGAGTACCTGGCCGTGCTCAAGCTCAAGAACGATCTGAAAGCGCCGATTCTGTGCCTGTACGGCCCACCCGGCGTGGGCAAAACCAGCCTCGGCCGCTCCATTGCCAAGGCTCTGGGCCGCCAGTACGTGCGCATGAGCCTGGGCGGCGTGCGCGACGAGGCCGAAATCCGGGGTCACCGCAAAACCTACGTGGGGGCCATGCCCGGCCGCATTATTGCCCAGATCAAGAAGGCCGGGGCCTCCAACCCGGTCATCGTGCTCGACGAAATCGACAAGCTGGCCTCCGACTTCCGGGGCGACCCCAGCTCGGCCTTGCTCGAAGTGCTGGACCCGGAGCAGAACTCGACCTTCACCGACAACTACCTGGAGGTGGAGTACGACCTCTCGCGGGTGCTCTTCATTGCCACCGCCAACTCGCTCGAAACCATCCAGCCCGCGTTGCGCGACCGGATGGAAATCATTGACCTGACGGGCTATACCCTGGAAGAGAAAACCCAGATTGCCAAAAAGCACCTCTGGCCCAAGCTGCTCGAAGACCACGGCCTCGGCCCCAAGGATGTCGGCGTGAGTACGGCCGCCCTCCAGCGCGTGATTGACGATTACACCCGCGAAAGCGGCGTGCGCAGTCTGGAGCGCAAGCTCGGCGGGCTGGTGCGCAACGTGGCCAAGAGCAAGGCGATGGACGAAAGCTTCCCCGCCATCCTGGCCCCGGCCGATGTGCAGCGCATCCTGGGCGCGCCCATCTTCGACCGCGACCAGTACCAGGACAATGAAACGGCCGGCGTGGTGACGGGCCTGGCCTGGACGAGCGTAGGTGGCGACATTCTGTTTATTGAGAGCCTGTTGAGCCGGGGCCGGGGCAAGCTCACGCTCTCGGGCCAGCTCGGCGACGTGATGAAGGAATCGGCCGTGACGGCGCTGAGCTACCTGCGCAGCCGGGCCGACGAGCTGGGCATCGACTACCGCTTGTTCGACCAGTACGACCTGCACATCCACTTCCCCGAAGGAGCCGTGCCCAAGGATGGTCCCAGCGCCGGTATTGCCATCTTCACCAGCATTGCCTCGGTGTTCACACAGCGCAAAATCCGCAGCCATCTGGCCATGACGGGCGAAATCACCCTGCGCGGCAAAGTGCTGCCGGTGGGCGGCATCAAGGAGAAAATTCTGGCGGCCCGCCGGGCCGGCATCAAGGATATCATCCTCTGCCCCAAAAACCGCAAGGACATCGACGAAATTTCGGCCGACTACCTCAAGGGCCTCACCATTCACTACGCCGACCGCGTGGATGACGTGTTGCGCGTGGCTTTGCTGGATGAGAAAGTAGCGCGTCCCATGAACCTGATCGTCCGCGACGAAGCACCGGCTCCTTTGGGGCCGAGCGTGGAGGTGAGCTAAAGGAAGAATTGCGCGTGGAGGTATGCGGAAGTGCCGGGGTTGTGCGTTAGGATGACCGGGGCGGGTTAACTTGCCAGCACGTGCCGGCCGCTTCTCCCGAAAAGGAGAGAATTGGTGGGGCAGCCCCTGGTTCCTGCCGCGCAATGCATTATTCAGCCTGCCTCGTTTCTGATTGATTATGACCCGATTCCTACGCCGCAGTGCTGCTGTTTTTGCCGTTTCGGTCCTGGGGCCGGGCGCGGCGCAGGCCCAGATTGGGGGGCAGCAGGCTTTCTCGTTCCTCAACTTACCTACCAGTGCCAAGCTGGCCGGGTTGGGCGGCTTGAACACCTCCGCCCGCGACGCCGACGCCACCATGCTCTATGGCAATCCGGCCTTGCTCAATGCCGACATGGACGGCCGCCTGGCCCTGGCGTTCGTCAATTATCTGGCCGATATCAGGCAGAGTACTGCCGTTTATGTGTTCAATACGGCCAAAGCGGGCCGCCTAGGGGTGGGGCTGACCTACCTCAACTACGGCGACTTTGAACAGTTTGATCCGGCCGGTAACTCGCTGGGCCAGTTCTCGGTGAACGAGTACACCCTGAGCCTGTCGGATTCCTACACCACGGGCGTGTTCACACTGGGCGGCACGCTCAAGTTGGCCGGCTCGGGCATTGCCGGCAACCACTCCTATGCCGCCCTGGCCGATGTGGGCGGCCTGTTCAAGCATCCCGAGCAGGATTTCACGGTGGGCTTGGTCGTGCGCAATGCCGGTGTTCAACTCAAGGCCTATGATGGCCTGAGCCGGGAGCCGATGCCCTTGGATGTGCAGCTGGGCACCAGTTTCAAGCCCGAGCACCTGCCGTTCCGCTTCTCCTTCACGGCCCACCACCTCCAGCAGCTCGATATCGTGTACCTCGACCCTAACCAGCGCGGGCAGGTGGACGAAAATGGTGTTGAAATAAAAGCCAAAAAGAGCTTGGGCGATAAAATTGCGCGTCATTTTGTGATAGGAGGGGAGCTGCTGCTCAGCCAGAACCTCCACCTGCGCCTAGGCTACAATCACCTCCAGCGCCGGGAGCTGCGCCTCGATAATACGGCGGGCGGAGCGGGTTTTTCCTTCGGCGTGATGCTGCGCGTGAGCCAGTTCCAGCTCGACTACACCCACGCCGGCTACCATGCCTCAGGCGGGGCCAACTACTTCACTATCGCCCGCAACCTCGATTCGTTGTTTAAAAAACAGCCCTGAATTTTTTCGTGTGCAGCAGGTGGTGAATGGGGTATTGCGGCCCTGCAAAAAAACAGGCGGTTCGCAAACCTGTTGAGCCAATGCCCATTTGTGCACCTGCCACACTGCTTCATTCCCCAGCTTCTTTCGTATGCTCGATTCCGCAGAATTTCTCACTCCGGCCCAGATTGTGGCCGAACTCGATAAGTATATCATTGGCCAGCACGAAGCCAAGCGCCACGTGGCCATTGCCCTGCGCAACCGCTGGCGTCGCCTGCGTTCCTCGCCCGAAATGCGCGACGAAATCGTGCCCAACAACATCCTCATGATTGGCTCCACGGGCGTAGGTAAAACGGAAATTGCCCGCCGCCTCGCCAGTATTTCCGGAGCCCCGTTCACCAAGGTCGAAGCCTCCAAGTTTACGGAAGTCGGCTACGTAGGCCGCGACGTGGAAAGCATGGTTCGCGACCTGGTGGAGCAGTCGGTGAATATGGTAAAGCAGCGCCGCAAGGAGGAAGTGAAGGTGCAGGCGGCCCAGGTCGTGGAAGAGCTCATCCTCGATATCCTGATTCCACCCGTCACGGCTGCCCCCGGCAAGCCGGCCCAACCCGCCCTGGGTTTCCCTACCACGACCGCCGGCGAAATGCCCGACTCCGACCAGGAGTTGAACGAGCGCACCCGGGAGCGGTTCCGGGAGAAAATTCGCAATGGCGAAATGGATGAGCGCAAAATTGAAATCCAGGTTCAGCAGGGTGGCGGCTCCGGTATCGGTGTTATCGGGGGCGGCCCCGGCGGCATGGATGAGGCCAGCATGGCCGGTATTCAGGATATGCTGGGCTCGATGATGCCCAAGAAAACGCGCAAGCGGAAGGTGACCGTGGCCGAAGCCCGCAAAATTCTGCTCGACGAGGAAGCGGCCAAGCTCATCGACATGGACGAAGTGAAGGACGAAGCCGTTCGCCACGCCGAAAACGCGGGCATCATCTTCATCGACGAAATCGACAAAGTAGCCAGCCGCAACGGCAAGGGCGGTGGTGGCCCCGATGTGAGCCGCGAAGGCGTGCAGCGCGACCTGCTGCCCATCGTCGAAGGCTCGGCCGTGAACACCAAGTATGGGATCGTCCACACCGACCACATCCTCTTCATTGCCGCCGGGGCCTTCCACGTGGCCAAACCGTCCGACCTGATTCCCGAGTTGCAGGGTCGCTTCCCCATCCGGGTAGAGCTGCAAAGCCTGACCAAGGATGACTTCTTCAAGATCCTGAAAGACCCCAAAAATGCGTTGACCAAACAGTATGAGGCCTTGTTGCGCGCCGAGGAAGTGGAGCTGACCTTCGATGACGACGCCCTGGAGCGCCTAGCGGAAATTGCCTTCGACGTAAACAACGAAGTGGAGAATATCGGGGCCCGCCGCCTGCACACCGTTATGAGCCGCCTGCTCAACGACATCCTCTTCGACGTACCAGACCGAATTGGCCCCAATGCGCACATCCTCATCGACCGTGTTCTGGTAGAAGAGCGCCTCAGCGACATGGTTCGCAACCGCGACTTGAGCCAGTATATTCTGTGAGGTAGAATAGAGCACCAATACAACAAAGCGTGCTGTTCAGCATCAGCCTCAACAACCCACAGTGGGTAAGTGCAGGTTGGTGTTGAGCAGCACGTAGTAGTTTACCCCTGTTACCCACTATCCGCCTCGCTAGCTTATGCAGGGGTATTGCTGAAACATGGATCAGCTAAAGCAGCACCACGACCCAGGCGGTAGAGAACGGACTCGGAAGTGTTGCTGAAGCCTAGATTAGTTAAAGGGCCTCCTCGGCATAAAGTGAAACGTGGTAGCAATAAAAAAAGCCCCACCGGAAAATCCGGGTGGGGCTTTTGGTTACTCTTTCCAGCAGAGGGCTGGATGGGCAAAATTAGTAGTCTTTATTCTGAACCAGCTTGGGATTGTTCAGAATGTCCCGGTTCGGAATCGGGAAGATCAGCTTAGAATCACCGTATGCAATGGCAGGTAACCCATCATGGGCTGCTACGCCTTGCTTGTAGCGCAGGAGATCATAGAGGCGGAATCCCTCGAATGCCAATTCCAAACGACGCTCCAGCAGGATAGCGTCCACAAGAGCCTGCTTGTTAGCAAAGCCGGCAACCGTGTAAGAAGCCACGGCTGCACCCTTGGAACGGTCACGCACCTGGTTCAGCAGGCTCACGGCTTCAGCAGTTACACCGGTCGTTTGAGCCAATCCTTCAGCACGCGTCAGCAGCACTTCAGGGTAACGCACGATTGGTACCCAGTTGGCAACTGTGGTGAATTTGTTCGTGAACGGAACCCCTTTAGCGTTCTTCACAATGAGGTCGGCCGAACGACGCTTGTCATCGGCAGCGAAAACGGATACCGGAATGTTGGTATAGCCCGTAATCCCGATATCACCCCGTGCCCCGATGCCATAATGCTGACCGATTGCATTGTTGGTATTAGGGTTGTCCTGCAAGTTCATCGCTACCGAAAAGATAGACTCGGCAGTGGTGTAGGAGGTGAAGGCCGTAGCCGGACTTGCATTGAGCTTATAAAGCCCCGAATCGATGATCAGCTTTTCGGTGGCCGCAGCATTCGCGAAATCCCCTTTGTAGAGGTAAACGCGGGCGAGCAGACCTTGAGCGGCACCTTTGCTGGCCCGGGCCACGCGAGAGAATGGGTCGCTGTCCGTAGCTGGCAAAGCGGGCGTAATATCAATCAGATCCTTGATAATCTGATCGTACACCTCTTTCACAGACGAACGCGGCAACAAAGACGCATCGTCAAAAGCTTCCGCGCCGCTCTTGGGGGCGGTTAGCTGGATAACCACGCCCAAGTGGGATGCATCAGCCGTAAAGTTATACGGCTGAGCAAAGAGATTAACCAGGGTGAACAGCGAAAGTGCCCGCACGTACTTCGCCTCCGCAGTATACTGGGCTGCAACGGCCGCTGATACTTTGCTTTGGTTGATGGCTAGATTCTGGATGAACGAGTTAGCCGCAAAAATGGTACGGTATCCTCCGGCCCAGGCATTCAGGGCAGTACCGTCAGTCGAAAGCTGCTGGTAACGGGGAACGTTGCCGAAAAACGTGCTATTCTGGTTGGTATCATCCGAACGGATGTCAGAATAGATCAGCGCACGGCCACCCAGGAATTCGGAGTCCTGCAGACCGTCGTACACACCGAACAGCGACTTTTGAATGCGGTCCGCATCCGCGTAGGTTTCATCAACTGTAAAGGCAGTTGGGGGATCCTGGGTGAGCACGTCGCAACCTGAAGCCATTGCCGTGAAGACAAGGCCCATTGCAAACTTATGGAAAGATGAGCGAAGCATGGTTGACAGATTAAAGACTAGAAGCTGAGGTTAAGGCCAAGCGTGTATGCCCGGGTCTGAGGTACGGAACGGTTATCAACACCGTAAGCAATGCTGGACAACGCGTTGTTCCGGTTGAAGTTCACTTCAGGGTCACCTACAGTGTACTTGGTAATCACGAAAGCGTTCTGAACCTGAGCGTAGATACGAGCCCGGCTGAATCCGTAGCGCTGCGTCATGGTAGAAGGCAGGTTATAGCCCAGGTTGATCTGACGGAAGCGCAGGAAATCGCCTTTCTCCAACCACCGGGTAGATGCCTGAGTGGAAACTGCATCACGGAAGACGAGCTTCGGAATGTCAGTGTTCTGGCCAGGAGTGGTCCAGCGGTCCTTGATTTCCTCCAGGTTGTTGGAGACGGAGTTAGTCAGCAAACCGGCGCGGGTTCCATTATAAACCAAGTTGCCACCGCTGTACTGCATGAATACCCCCAACTCAATTCCCTTCCAGGAGAAGGTGTTGTCGAAGCCACCGTAGTAAGTAGGGTAGCCGCTCTTTTCCGAGTAAACCGCGTCTGCCTGAGTAACGCCAGTCGTTACATCACCATTGGCGGTGTACCACTTGGAAGCAACAGCATCATACTGCTTCACGTTTCCGTCTTTATCCAAAAACTGGGAGTTGCCATTGGCAGGGTTTACGCCGGCCCAACGAATGAGTTGGTAAACGCCCAAACGCTTGTCTATGCTTGCCCGGTTGCTGCCGCTGGAGATATCAGCGGTGGTAACGAGTTCTTTAACCTCGTTTTTGAGCGTGGTGAAGTTGAAGTTAGACGTCCAGCGAAAGCCGCTTGCCGTGTTCACGTTGATCGTGTTCAGGCTGGCTTCAAACCCCTGGTTTACCATCCGGCCGATGTTGCGGGCAACTGAACCGAAAGGTACGCCGGGTACGCCCAGCGTGAGAGGCGTTGGCGCGTCCAGCAGCAGACCGTCAATGTCGTTGTTGAAGTAGTCGAGGGTAGCCGTGATACGGTCCGTGAAAACAGTGGCATCCAGACCGATATCGAGCTTCTTGGAGGACTCCCACTTGAGGGCATCGTTGCCAAGCTGAGTAATGCCGAAGCCGTTCAGATCAACGTAGCGGGCTCCGCCGGCAAGAGTGCGCGAGGCGTAAACACCAATACCGTTGGAGTTACCTACTTTACCGTAGCTGGCTCGCAGTTTCAAATCCCCCAGAACGGGCTTCAGGCCCTCCATGAAGGATTCCTCCGAAATACGCCAGCCAATCGAACCACCTGGGAAATAACCCGTCTGGTTGTCTTTGCCGAAACGGCTGTCCGCGTCAGCACGAACAGAGAACGTGGCGTAGTAACGGTTATCGAACGAGTAGGAGGCATTGCCATAGAAGGAGCGGAAACCGCTGCCAAATGCAGTACCACCGTTGAAGGGATCACCGGAGGACAAGCCATCCAGGATGGTGTTGAACTTGGTGTCTGCCAACTTGCTGGCCCCTACGTACAACTGCCGCTCACTCAGGTTCTGGTACTCTATACCACCCGTAAGGCCTACTTCGTGCTTACCACCCAGAAGGGTATTGTAGTTGGCGTAGTTCTGCCAGTTGTACTGGTAGCGGTCCAGGCGGTTGTTCTGGATCAGGCCTTCGTAAGCGCGTCCTAAGCCTGATAGACGAATGTCGCTGTACTGATCTTCGAAGTTATCGAGATAGTCAATACCGTACTTGGTCGTCAGGCTAAGCCCTTTGACAGGGGTAACGGTCAGATAACCGTTGCCCAACAGGCGGCGGGAGGTGTTATCGTTGCGCTGCAGATCAAGAATAGCGCGGGGGTTGGAGAAGGCAAACACGTAACCGGTGCCAGCGTTATTGCCATCTCCCAGGTTACCGAGTGGGTTCAGGTAGTACGATCCATCGGGGTTGTATACTGGTACGTTAGGTGGCGCGCTGTAGCCAGAAACGGTGGCACCAGCCAGATAACGCTCCGTCAGTACGCCTTGGTTGCGGGACTGGGAATAGCCCAGGCTAATTCCGCCTTTCAGCCAGGTTTTAGGCGTAACATCCAGGTTCAGGCGAGCAGAAGCCCGGCGAAGACGGTTGCGGTCGATAATGCCTTTCTGGTCGCTGTAATCAGCCGAACCGTAGTAGCTGGCTTTATCGTTGCCACCGGAGAGGGCCGCCTGATAGTTCTGCGAGAATCCGGAACGGAAAACCTCTTTGAGCCAGTCGGTGCGGTCGGCCTTGCCGTCCTTGTCCAGATCAATATCCGCTACGAGCGGAGTGGTACGGCCGGAATTGGTGCCTTTCTCGTTCTGAATGGTAGTGAAGTCGTCTCCGTTCAGCAGCTTTGGCAGCCGGGTAGCTTCATAGTAACCAACGAAGGAGTTAATGGAGAGCAGGTTCTGACCGTTCTTACCCCGCTTGGTGTTGATCAGAATTACCCCGTTGGCAGCCCGCGAACCGTAGATAGCCGAGGCAGAAGCATCCTTCAACACCTGTACCGACTCAATATCGTTGGGGTTGATGTCGGCCAGAGGATTGTACCGGGTACCGTTACCACCGTTGAAAACGTTGGCATTCTCCCGCGTATTGACGGGAACCCCATCAATCACGTACAGGGGCTGGGAACTACCCGAAATGGAGTTGGCACCGCGAATCCGGACCGAAGTACCATCACCCAGGGCTCCTCCGGTGTTGGTCACCTGAACACCGGTCATGCGGCCAGCCAAAGACTGCTCGAAGCTCTGAACCGGCTGCGTAAGCAAGGCTTTCTCCTGTACTTGCGCCACCGAGCCCGTCAGATCCTTAATTTCCTGACGGATGCCGTAACCCGTTACGACTACTTCACTCAGCTGCTTGGAATCAGCAGCCAACGAAGTGCTCAGCTGGTCGCTGGCCCCAATAGCTTGTTCTACGGTTACAAAACCAATCGAACTGAATACCAGCGTTCCGCCTGTGGCAGGAACGTTGAGCGTATAGGAACCATCGGAGTTGGTAGAAACGCCGTTGTTGGTTCCTTTCAAGAGCACTGTAACGCCTGGCAGGCCTTCACCAGTAGACCGGTCAGTAAGCCGACCAGAAACAGTTCTTGTCTGTGCTGCTACCTGAGTCGCAGAAAAGGCAACCAGCGGTATGACAGAAAATAGAATTTTTTTCATGAGAGGAAGCAGAATTGGAAAAAAGGTGTGTTCATCGACTCTACAGTTTATGACAATGCTAAAGTAGTTATGAAAAAGGTGATTTTAATGTACTCGGAGTAAAAAAATAAGTGCTAAGGAGCAATAAAATCAGGTGTGCTGTGCTGTAACCCTATTTTCATAATCTATCTTGTATATAAAATATAATTATATTGATATATGGAATACTGAATGAGAACACGTGATTTTTAGTGAATAAAGTTGGGACAGGAAGGTTATTAACCAGCCCTTCCTGCTACGCAATAACAAGCACTAGTTTATGCGGGCGGTTGGCTGGAAGAACCGTATGCGTCGTTAAGCTTCAGCTACTGCTGCCGCAGTTGGTTACCCTCAATGGCTGTGGCGGTTTTGCAAACGGCGTGTATGGGCAGGCAATTCTTCGCGACTGCTCCCTGAATGCCACCAGACCAAAGATGCGAAACATACGATGCATGGAGGCGTCGCTGCCAATGGCGTTATCGCGAAAGGCCATAGAAACCAAGGAGCCTGCAGCAGGTTAAAGTCGGCAAAGGCGCCCGTTTAACGAAGCTCAGATACCGTTGACTACCGCTGAGTCCTTCGTTACAGAAAGGGCGTTAGCCTTTGCCACGCCTGATAACTCGCCCTGGCCGTACTTGTGTAGCCTTAGTTGTCCCGCTTCCTTCCAGGCAGGGACCAACAGAAAAGAGTAGGCAAGGTGAAATGACAGAGCGGATAATATGCCTTGATTGCGCTCTGGCTCCAGAAAGTGACTTTAGCCCCAAAAAAAACCTCTCAGCTGCCTGGCAACCGTAGTGTACAATATCAATGCTACGACCAGGGCCACATGCTGCCTTGGATGCAGTTGCTTCTTGGGTTACCCGATGATTTCTGCCGGTATGATTATGAACATCCTGCACAGAAGCAAACGCGCCCTGTTCTGCCCTGACACCTTCTGCAGCCCTGGGTGCCGCTTGATATGCAGAATGCGAAAGGGAAGGAGAAGCAAGCTAAAACAGAAGATGATCATTTCTGCGGATACCTGCCTGCTGACCAGACCGCTGTTGTGAATGAAAGCGGGGCTATCCGGTTCATCCGAGTGCGTCTGGGTGAGGTAGGTGATGCAGCGGAAACAAAAAAAGCGTCGACCTGATGGTCGACGCTTTTTCGGTGCTCTGATCAGCTTTGTTGTTCAGGACTCAGGTAGTTAGTTTGTTGAACTACCTTATCCAGCAACTTAGCGGTTGATCGGTGTTTTGTCGAACAGGCCTGGCAGAGGACTCGGCACGTTCGGGTTGGTGTTGATTTCGCTTTGCGGGTACAGGAAGCGCTGTGGCAAAGAAGGTGAGCCGATACGCTTGAGCGGAATGTTCAACGCATTGTTGGTACGGCGCGCATCATTGAATGCGCCTACCTGCCCGATGAATAGCAAGTAGCGCTCGGTCAATACCTCACGCAGCAACTTCGCGTTATCGGTACCGGTGCCGGGCAAAATAGCCAAAGTGAGCGGCGCGTAACGGCCAGTCGGAAACTGCTTCTGCAACGCAGTGCGGTAGTTGTTCAGTGCTGTAAGGGCCGCCGTGTTGTCAGCCGCAGTATTGGCCCGGGCCGCTGCTTCCGCGATGATCAGCTGGTTCTCCGCGTACGTCACCAACGGGAACGCAGTATCGGGGCCGCTGAATCCCTCGCCCTCACGAATCCCGTAATCGGTGGTACCGGCAGCTGCTTTGGTGAAGTAATAGTTGAAGCGAGCTGCTTCATCGGTCGAGGCCGAATTGCGGTTGATGGCGCTACCTTTTAGGCTTGGGTCAAGCATTTGGGCGGCGTAAGAGCCCTCGGCGGACAAATAACCGGGACGCTCGTTCACCAGGAACTGGTAGTACACATTCTGGGCACCACTGGCATCCTGATGGGGCATCGCCATATCGTTTTCCGAGGAGGAAATGCCAGCGGCAGCCGCAGTGCGGGCAGCCGCGTAATTTTTAGTCTGGAGATAGTAACGCGCCTTCAGCGTATTGGCCACTGCGATCCACTTGCCCGCGTTACCACTGAAGTAAATGTCCTGAGGGCCGGGAATGGTACCCGGTCTTCCCAGGTTGGTAATGGCATCCGAAAGCTCTTTTTGTAAGTCTTCGTACACCTGAGCCTGTGGATCAAAGGCGGGGTTAGGAATCTCAGCACGATTGCCGACCTGCCGATACGGAACATCACCGAAGAGGGCAGTTAGCGTGCCTATCGCATGGGCTTCCAGCACCTGGGCAACTCCTTGCAGCCGGAATGCTCCGGTGCTGGCAGCGTTAGCGGCAGTCAGGCGGGCCTGAGTAACTACGGCGTAGTAAGAAAGGTCCCAAACGTCATCGAAGTTGCCGGAGGTAACGTTGTACTGCTCTATGCTCAGATACTGACGGTCAGCACCCGTGAACTGGTTGGTCCAGACGGCCGAAACCCGGGCTGCTTCTGCCTCATGTACCAAGGCATCGGCTACCATTACGCCCTGTATGGTGTTGGGCGCATTAACGGTTGCGGGCCTATTGGGGTCGACGTTGAGGTCAGACACAAACGACTGGCAGGAGCCGAATGTGAGTCCTAACCCAAGAAGAAAAGAATATCGAGAGAAACGTGTCATGAGAACGTGGAAAGTCAGCGTTAGTAAGTGATGCGCAGGCCTACGAGGAAGGAGCGGGTGCCGGGGTTGTTGAAGTATTCCAGGCCACGGCCATTGGAAGCGCCCGTCAGGTTCGTCTCGGGGTCAACGCCTTTGAACTCCTTCGTAAACAGCAACAAATTGCGGCCGGTGAGGGTCAGCTCCACGTTTTGCAAACGGGTCAGGTTGCGGAATGCTTCCGACTGGAGCGTGTAGCCCATCGTTAGCTCCCGCAGACGGGTCCAGCTTGCATCCTGGATGAACTGCTCGCCCACTGCGCCGAAGCCGCCGCCCTGGGTAGTAAACCAGGTTTGGTCCAGGGCTACATTGCCAGCCCCAAAATCCTGCAGACGTCCACGGAACGTGTAGGAGCCATCCGCGTTAGCCGAGTACTTCTGCGCTACGGTGATACCGTCGTACGTTTTTACGCGCTGTGCATCTGCCGCCGACAGCGTGGTCTCTACGTCGGTGTAAGTGGAGGTGCCAAAGTTGCGCAGTACGCCTTCGGTACCAGCCCAGATATCACCGCCGAAGGAAGTTTCCCAGAGGGCAAACAGGCGGACGCCTTTATACGTCAGGTTCGTGTTGATGCCCGAGCGCCATTTGGGATTGGGGTTACCAATTACACCTTCGGTAGCCGCCTGCTGGGGGAATCCGTCGGCATCCAAAACGAATTTGCCGGCGTCGTCACGGTCCCAACGACCACCCCACAGGGTACCGAGCGGCTCGCCTTTCACGGCCCGGGACGATACGCCGGTGAAACCGTTCAGGAAAACCGATTCAGCGCCGGCCAGGTCCGTCACCTTGTTGCGGTTACGCGTCCAGTTACCGCCTACCGACCAGGTGAAGTCCTCTTTCTTGAGGATCATCGCATTGAGGTCCAATTCGATGCCCTTGTTTTCCAGTTTGGCCGCGTTGGCATACTCAGACGTGTAGCCGGAAGACGCCGCAACGGGTACGGGCAGGATGGCATCCGTAATCTCGTTCTGGTAGTAGGTGGCGCTCAAGCTGATCCGGTCCTGCAGGAAGCGCAGGTCGGTACCTACTTCGATTTCACTCTTTCTCTCCGGCTTTAGGAGTGGGTTGCCCCTGAGGAAGTTACGCGCAAAAGAACCGGAGTAGGCCGCCGGATCCAGGAAGGGACCGTAGCTTTCGGTGTTGTCGGCGTTGCGATACACATCGCGCGTCAGGTAGATGGCGAACGAGCTGGCCGAACCAGGCTGCAAGCCTACCTGGCCGTATGCGGCCCGCAGTTTACCGAAGCTCAGGATCTTATTGTCGGCCAGTGCCCCCAGCTTGGAGAACTGCCAGGCTACATCGACAGACGGATAGAAGAAGCGGCTCTTGGTCTGAGGACCGAAAGTGGACGCATTTTCCAAACGGCCGGTGGCATTCAGGAATACCTGCTCGCCAATGACCAAGCCAGCCGTAGCGTAACCGGCCGAGGTGCGCTGCTTGGATTCCAGGTCGAAGGCAGTGACGTTTGCTTTCGTCGCGTTGGCAAAGAAGCTTTGGTCGCGTACGTCCAGAATGAAGTTCAGGTAGCTGGCTCCGATGTTGCGCGCCTGCCGCTGGTTGAAGTTGGTGCCAACCAACAGGTTGCCACTCAGGAAATTATTGAAGGTATGCGTCGCCCGGACGAAAGCGTCGGCGTTGAACTGCGTTTCCGTTATAATCTCCTCAGTGGCCGAACCCCCACCGCCATTTTCGGCGGAGTTGATCGGGAAGATGGTGCGGCGGCTATCCGTGTAAGTATCCACGCCCGGACGAACCGTAAAGGTCAGCCAGGGGCGGGGGGTCACGTTCAGTTCCACATTACCCAGGAAGCGGTCTACTTCGTTGGGGTTAGACTGCTCGTTGATGGTCCAGAGCGGGTTGTTGTAGGCGGGGCTGGGGCTGTTGCCGATCTGGCGACGGTAAGAACGCTGCCGGTTCAGGAACACGTCGCCGTTCGGGGCGGTATAAGAGCCAATGTAGCCGCCCTGATCAAAATCGGGCGACTGGCGCAGCAAGCCCAGGTACAGACCGCTGGTGTTGGATCCCTGCTGAATACGGTTGGACTCTACGCGGCTGTAGGTCATGTTACCGGCAATCTTCACGATGTCGTTGAAGTTGCGGAAGGCGTTGACGCGGCCGGTGGTACGACGGTAATCCGAGTTGTTGCGAACAATGCCCTTCTGGTTCAGGTCGGATACGCTGAGGAAGATGTTGCCATCCTTGTTGCCGGCACTCAGGCTCAGGTTGTTCTCCAGGAAATGACCCGTCTGAAAAACGCCATCGAAGTTTTTGTCGAGGAACGTTTCCTGGCTGTTCTTTTTGGTGATAGGGTAGTACACCTGTCCATTCTGGGCCGTGTAGAACCCACCGCTACCGGTGCTGTTTACCACGTCCGGGGCACCACTGCGGGTGCTGATCTTATCGCCCCAACTGTTGCCCGTGGTGTTGGAAGTCAGAGCGGCTACTCCCTGGCTGCCCCGGCCGTAGGTGTCCTGCAGGTCGTGCTTGTAAGAGACCCGGTCGGCTGAGTACGTAGTGCCGTACGTGATGCTCAGTTTGCCCGAATCCGAGCCGCCGCGCTTGGTAGTAATATAAATTACCCCGTTGGCCGCCCGGGAGCCCCACTGGGCACTGGCCGCCGCACCCTTCAAAATCTGAATCGACTCAATGTCGTTAGGGTTGATGTCGTTGAGGCGCGACTGTTGAACTACGCCGCCTATATCGCTTCCCAGCGTGCTATTGCTGATCGGTACCCCGTCTACGATAATCAAGGGCTGGTTGCTACCCGTCACGGAGTTCTGGCCGCGAATCTGGATATAGGCACCAGCCCCGGGGTCGCCACCCGTACGGGTTACCTGCAAGCCCGACGATTTGCCGGACAGACCGGTAATAGCGCTGGTTTCGCCCGAACGGGCAACTGCCGAACCCTGCACCTGCGAAACGGCAACGCCTTGCTCATCACGCGCCTGACGCACGCCGAGGGCAGAAACCACCACTTCGCCCAGTTGCTTGGAGTCGCTGGCTAAACCGATATTGATTACGTTGTCGGTACCAATGGCCCGTTCCACGTTTACAAAGCCAATGGAGCTGAAGGCTAATGTGGTAGCTGAGGCAGGTACGGCAATAGTATAGCTACCATCACTGTTAGTAGAAACACCCGTGGTAGTCCCTTTCACTAAAACAGTAACCCCGGGCAGACCCTGCCCAGTCGCGCGGTCAGTAATGCGCCCCGAAACTTCGCGCGTTTGTGCAATAACCTGGGTCACCGAGAGGGCAACAAGTGGTATTGCAATAAGTAAATCTTTTTTCATGGAAAAGAGAAAAAGGTGGAGAAACGAACTACATCCTAGGACGTGGCATCCATTCTGAGGATGCTAAAATAAAGAGGTTTTAATTGGTAGCCTAAACGGCTTCCGATAATCTGTCGGTAATGGTCATAAATCTGAGCTAGTGAGCTGATAAACCTGTAGGACCCATGCCATCAAAGAAAGTAGGCCTATAGTAGGATTATAGCTGAACGTGATGGGAACTTGGCCGTGCTCCTAGAGGTCCAGGATATAAAAAAAAAGAGATTGACAATCTGGGATATGGAGAGTGTACTCCAGAATTGATTCTACAGATAGAGAGCAAAAGTTGCCATAGTAATGGCTGCAAAACCGTCAGGGTAAAACAATTGCGCGAAATAATTGGAAAGAAAAAGCGCAGAAATCACTGAATACTTACGGCGGATAGTAGCCTGAAAAGTAGTTTGTGAGCCGCTGGAAATTCCGCCGCCACTCTCCGCTCGCCTCCCTGCACTCCCCTAGCAATCTACTACTTCCGGCAGAGACAAGCAACTTGCGGATAGTTTTGGGTTCTCTCCATTCGATTTACCTACCTGCCAACTCACTGTTTTATGCGTACGCTTCAACTTCTTGTAGTGGCTGGTAGCCTGATGGTTGCCGGTTCTGCCTGGGCCCAACAGGCTACCAAAGCCGACCCGGCCATGCTGGCCAAAATAAAAGACGAAGGCCTGAACCGGTCCAGGGTGATGGAAACGGCTTTCTACCTCACGGATGTCTGTGGCCCCCGGCTGGCTAATTCTGCGGGGCTGGCCCGGGCCAACGAATGGACCAGAAAGCAGCTCACCGATTGGGGACTTACCAACGCCGCCGTAGAGCCTTGGGGCACTTTCGGGCGGGGTTGGGAAGTTGAAAAGTCGTATGTCGCCATGACGGCCCCTTACTATCACGCGCTCATCGGAACTCCTAAAGCCTGGACCCCGGGCACCAACGGGGCGTTGAAGAAGCGGGTGGTTGTGGTGAAAGCAGCCACGGCAGCGGAGCTGGATAAGTATCAGGGGCAGCTGCGCGATAAAATCGTGTTGCTGGACATGCTCAACCCGCCCAAAACCTCTTTTGAGCCAGATGCGCGGCGCTACTCGGAAGAGGAACTGAGCAAGATGGCGCAGTACCGGCCGGAAGCTTCGGTAGGCCAACCCGCTGACGCGGAGGAGCGCATGGCAACCCGCCGGACGCTGCTGGCGTTGCGCACGAAACTGGCCGACATGGTCGTGAGCGAAGGTGCTGTGGCGGTCCTGAGCAGCCGGGGGGGCTCCGACGGCACGTTTTTTACTTCTAACGGTGCGCCCTACGCTACCGATGCCAAACCGGTGTTGCCGGAGCTGGAAATGGCCCCTGAAGATCAGCTGCGCCTGATCCGGTTGGCGGAGGCCGGCATTGCGGTGGAACTTGAGGTAGAAGTCAGTACCCGCTTCCAGAGTCAGGATTTGAAGGGCTACAACGTGGTAGCGGAAATCCAGGGGAGTGACCGCAAGCTTAAAAAGGAGGTAGTAATGCTGGGTGGCCACCTCGATTCCTGGCATGCTGCTACCGGCGCTACCGACAACGCGGCGGGTTGCGCCGTGATGATGGAAGCGGTCCGCATTCTGAAAGCGACCGGGGTGCAGCCGCGCCGAACCATCCGGATTGCGCTCTGGGGTGAGGAGGAGCAGGGCTTGTTCGGGTCGCGCGGGTATGTAAAAAACCACTTTGCCGATCCGGCTACTATGCAGTTGCTGCCCGACCACGAAAAGCTGACGGCCTATTTCAACCTGGACAACGGCGCTGGCAAAATCCGGGGCATTTATGCTCAGGGGAATGAAGCGGTAATGCCCGTGTTTGAGGAGTGGTTGCAACCGTTCACCGACATGGGGGCAACCACCGTGACACTACGCACCACCGGCGGTACCGACCACCTCTCATTTGATGCTGTGGGGCTGCCCGGTTTCCAGTTCATTCAGGACCCGTTGGACTATGGCACCCGCACCCATCATACTAATATGGATACCTATGAGCGCCTGCCCGCCGACGACCTGAAGCAGGCGGCCGTAGTAGTCGCTTCCTTCGTGTATCAGGCGGCTATGCGCGACCAAAAATTGCCCCGCAAACCGTTGCCAGCAGCCAAACCGGAACAACGGCTCTAACCGCCTTTGGCTTCCAGAAGCAACCGCCCGATCGGTGGCGTGTGCAACCAAGCCGGAAAAGCCCCTGACTCCCATGAGGACAGTCAGGGGCTTTCTGCTTGTAGTCGCTGATACGGCTGGTACGTGCTGAGGACGATCTGGCTTCCTGGAACTCCTGCTGCTGGTTCAAAAACGCTTTTGCTAGTCAGCGGTAGTTCTATAGCAGTTTCGTGAGCGGTGCCCCCAGTCGGTTGTAGAGGCGCATCCTGGCGTCTCGTCGTCCGTGCCCTTCGGCTAGCTTCGTTCCACAAGCAGACGCCAGGATGCGTCTCTACAATGCGGTACACCGATCGACAAACCGCTAGGCGCGAACGACGAGCCTCAACCAGGCGGCGCTACTGCAACCGGATGCCTCGGTCACGAAACGGGAATGGCATTAAAACGAACCTCGGGAGTAAACGCGCCACATGTGGTCTGTCGTCCTTTAAAAAAGGCACAACAAACGCATGCACGGTAAGCCCCGTCATTTTTAGCATCCAGGGCTACTGTAGCGGTGGGCGTTTCCGAAGCTGCACGCTCATCAAAGTGCCCGCAGAGGCGGCAAAAGCATTCGGCTGTTTGTGGATGTGTTTGCCCTTCAAAAAAGGTAGGTTATTTTTCTGAGCTAAAAAAATAATCTACCTTTTTTTAGGGCTACCGCACCAAATAGGGTGATTTTGGCTGGGATGGTACCTTCGTCAGATGAACTTGCACCACCATTTTGCCGACGTCCAGGACTTTCGCGTAGCGGGTCGCTGCTCCCACGCCCTGAGCGACATTTTGCTTATCGTCCTGC
>NZ_QYCN01000019.1 GCF_003583925.1 Hymenobacter rubripertinctus
GTGGCGGCAGGCTTTGCACTGGTATTTGGGCTGGCCGTGGCGGCTGCCGTTCTTGCGCAAGTCAGCACTGCTGCACTTGCCACACGTCAACGTGGTCTGAAGCATGGGAGTAAGATACTACTCACCCCGCATTATACCACCGCCAAAAAGATATTACTTGGGATTCCAAGATGTTTTAAAAAAAGTTTTACCAAAAAGTTTGGGATTTATTGAATTTTCTATCGTCAATTATGAAATATTGTTAGTAACTGATACAGGTAATTTTATATTAGACGGTGCATCTGGTGGTATAAGTGCAATCATAGATTTAAGCTGGCAGATATACAATGTGGCCCAACTTAATGACGATTATATTACTGTTGTAATTGACGAAATAGAAAATCATTTGCATGCTACCATGCAAAGATCACTATTGCCTGACTTAATAATTGCTTTCCCCAATGTTCAGTTCATAGTCTCAACTCATAGTCCGCTTATAATAGGCTCTGTTAAAGATTCTAATGTATATGCATTAAGATATAATGATAGTAAGAGAATTTTTAGTCAAAAACTAGATCTACTTGAAAAAGCAAGAACAGCCAATGAGATATTAGATGAAGTCTTAGGTGTTCCCTTTACTATGCCCATCTGGGTTGAAAAAGAGTTAAATGATATCGTAGATAAATATATACAGAGTGATATAGATGAAAATTCATTTATAAATATGAGGAGAGAGTTAAAAGAAGTAGGTTTAGAAGAGTTCATGCCCATGGCAATGTATAAAGTTATTGACATGAACAATAAGTCTTAGGTAATGGTAAAAATTGATAAAAAGCCAGAGCCTATAGTATTGGCTAATAATAAAAACCATTGGACTACTTTACTTATGGGTCATATTGCCCGAGGGGAAGTTGTGCCTAGTAGCTTATCATCAAACTATAATCAGACAGAAGTTAAGAGTATCTTAAAAGAGGAGTCGAGAGGAAAATGCATGTACTGCGAAAGCAATGTGTCACATGTTGCATATGAACACATTGAACATATAAAGCCTAAAGCGAAAGATAAATACCCAGACCTAACCTTTGAATGGAATAACCTTGGTTTGGCATGTCCAAAATGTAATATTAATAAGAGTGATAATTATGATGATAATTTGCCATTCATAAATCCATATAGCGAAGATCCCGAATTGTCATTGTTTTCATTAGGGCCATGGATATATCCTATGCCTGGAAATGATAGAGGATTTATAACTGAACAAACTATACAATTGAATAGAGTGGATTTGATTGAAAAGAGATTAGAAAGAATAAATGAAATAAGACGTCTTATAGAGCTTTATGTAAGACAAAAAAACGACTTATTAAAAAATATATTAAAAGATGAAATTATTAAAGAAGTACAGCCAAATAAGCCATATTCAATGTGTACTAAGCAATTGCTCTCACTCTTACAGATTTAAAAAGGCGTACAGTCTATATGGTTGCATCTTTTTTTAAACTATAAGTTGTCATACTCCCACCGGCTTCTCGCTGCCTAGCTCGCTGAGCAGGCGCTTGGCGACGGCCACGCTGGTCACGTTTTCGAGGCTGAGGATGAGCTGCTTCTTGCGCTCCTTGAGGGTGGCCGAGTTGGGGTGAGTCTGCACGTAGCTGAGGATGTTGCCGAAGGTGGGGCCCTGGAAGTAGGGGCCGGCACGAAGCCCTTGAGTAGGTTTTTCTTGAAGGTGAGCTACTGCTCGAGCACGGTCCAGAATTCTTCTTTGCTCATTCCCAGAATCCGCAGGCCGTTTTTGAGGATGAACTCCGGCACTGGTTCGATATGGGTTTGAAACGTGATGGGGCGGCTCAAATCCTTGCGAGTCCAGTGTTCGTGGCCGCCTTTCGTGCGCGTACACTGGCAACCCACCCGCTCCAGAAACGTGCGATACTCCCGGATGGTCACATTGCGGAGCGTCTTGATGGTCATTAGGCCAAGGCGGGAAGCTCTACCTTCCGGTCGTACTTCCGGAATTCCTTGTGGTTGACGATATCCTGAAGCTGGTCGTTCTGGCGAAGCAGCCGACTGAATTCAGGTGCTTTATAGGTGCGGTTGCTGGCTCGGCCAGCCGTTTTCCAGCCCAAGCGCGCTAACTCATTTTGCAAGGAGCCCTTGTTGCCCGTGTAGCGCAGGAATTCTTCTAGCGTTTCATCGAATGACGTCCGGGCTTCTTTGTCGGTATGACCATAGCCAAACATGTCCAGCGCGGGCGAAAAAATGACGTGTAGGTCTTCGTCGCGGTAGGCTAGTAGGGACAAGCCTACTTCCATTACTTTACCGTTTGGGCCTTGCCGCGTACCCCGATATTTCAGTTTTGCCACGGTCTTATTGAATGTAGGTAGAGCAAGTTAGAACATACTCTACGGAGTAACAAGCTGGAAGCAGCGTTTGATTCCCACGCCATCAGAACGTCATATTGAGCGCAGCCGAAGCCTGACATTCTGGTAATGGCGTATTCGCTCCCTACATCCCCACCGCTTCCTCACTCCCCAGTTCGCTCAGGATCCGTTTGGCGGCTTGCACGCTTTTCACGTCCTCGAAGGAGATGATGAGCTGTTCTTTGCGCTCCTTCATGCTGGCCGAGTTCGGGTGAGTCTGCACGTAGCTGAGGATGTTGCCGAAGGTGGGGCCCTGGAAGTAGGCCTCGTTGTTGGTGGCCGGCACAAAGCCCTTGAGCACGTTCTTTTTGTAGGTGAGGCGCTCGAAGCCCGCGTGGCGGCCCTGCCAGCGCAGGCGCACGATGTCGGCGAGCTGCTCCACTTCCTCGGGCAGCGGCCCGAAGCGGTCCACGATGCCGGTGAGCAGCTTGCGCAGGTCCTCGGGGTTTTTGGCCCGGTCGAGCTTGCTGTAGAGTTGCAGGCGCTCCGAAACGCTGCTCACGTAGCGGTCGGGGATGAGCACCTGGAGGTCGGTTTCGATGTTGCACTCCTTGGGTCCGGCCGCCCCGGCGGCCTGCTGGAGGCGCTGGGTGGGGTCGCCGAGAAACAGGTCGCGGAACTCGGTTTCCTTGAGCTCCTGCACGGCCTCGTCCAGAATCTGGTGGTAGGTCTCAAAGCCCAAATCGTTGATGAAGCCCGACTGCTCGCCGCCCAGCAGGTTGCCCGCCCCCCGGATGTCGAGGTCGCGCATGGCCACGTTGAAGCCCGCGCCCAGGTCGGAGAATTCCTCCAGGGTGCTCAGGCGCTTGCGAGCGTCGCTCGGCAGGCCGGCCACCGGGGGCGTGAGCAGGTAGCAGTAGGCCTTTTTGTTGGAGCGGCCCACGCGGCCCCGCATCTGGTGCAAGTCGCTCAGGCCGTGCATGTGGGCGCGGTTGATGATGATGGTGTTGGCGTTGGCAATGTCGAGGCCGCTCTCGATGAGCGTGGTGCTCACCAGCACGTCGTAGTCGCCGTCCACGAACTTCATCATGCGCTTTTCCAGCACGTTGCCGTCCAGCTGCCCGTGCACGTACGACACGCGGGCATCGGGCACGAGGCGCAGGATCATGCTGGCCTGCTCCTCGATATCCTTGATGCGGTTATGCACGAAAAACACCTGTCCACCCCGCTTGATTTCGCGCGAAATAGCGTCCCGAATAAGTAGCTCGTCGTACACGTGCAGCTCCGTTTGCACGGGCTGGCGGTTGGGCGGGGGCGTGGCAATCACGCTCAGGTCGCGGGCGCCCATGAGCGAGAAGTGCAGGGTGCGCGGAATGGGCGTGGCCGACAGCGTGAGCGTGTCCACGTTCACCTTGATTTCCTTGAGCTTGTCCTTGGTTTTCACCCCGAACTTCTGCTCCTCATCAATCACGAGCAGGCCCAGGTCCTTGAACTTGACGTCCTTGTTGGTGAGGCGGTGGGTGCCGATGAGGATGTCGGTTTTGCCCTCCGCCACCCGGCCCAGCGTCTCCTTGATCTGCTTGCTGGTTTTGAAGCGGTTCACGTATTCCACCGTCACGGGTAGGTTGCCGAGCCGCTCGCGGAACGTTTTGTAGTGCTGCATGGCCAGAATGGTGGTGGGCACCAGCATGGCCACCTGTTTGCCATCGGCCACGGCCTTAAAGGCGGCCCGGATGGCCACTTCGGTCTTACCGAAACCCACATCGCCGCACACGAGGCGGTCCATGGGGTGGGGTACCTCCATGTCGCGCTTCACGTCTTCGGTGGCTTTGGCCTGGTCGGGGGTGTCCTCGTAAATAAAGCTCGATTCCAGCTCGGCCTGCATGAATGAGTCGTGGGCGAAGGCGTGGCCGGGCGCGGTTTTACGCTTGGCATACAGCCGGATGAGCTCGGCGGCAATGTCCTTTACCTTCTTCTTCACCGACTTCTTCTTGTTCTCCCACTCCGGCGAGCCCAGCTTGCTCATGCTCGGCGGCGACCCCTCGGCCCCGCTGTACTTGGCAATCTTGTGCAGGGCATGAATGCTGACGGTGAGCACGTCGTCGTCGCGGTAAATCAGCCGGATGGCTTCCTGGAGCCGGTCGTTGATTTCGACCTGGGTGAGGCCGGCGAAGCGGGCAATGCCGTAGTCCTGGTGCACCACGTAGTCGCCGGGTACCAGCGTGCGCAGCTCCTTGAGGGTAAGGGCCTTTTTCTTGGAGAATTTGCGGGTTTCCTGAGCCCGGTAGAACCGCTCGAACAGCTGGTGGTCGGTGTACACCACCAGTTTCAGGGTTTCGTCAATGTAGCCCTCCCGCAACCCCATCAGCAGGTGCTGGAACTGCACGTTGTTGTCGAGCTCATCGAAAATGGTGCGCAGCCGGTCGGCCTGGCGCACCTGTTCGGCGGCAATAATGTTGGTGTAGCCCTTGAGCTGGTTGTCGTGCAGGTTCTTCACCAGCCGCGCAAAGTCTTTGTTGAAGCTGGGCTGGGGCTTGGCCGTGAAGGTGAAATCCTCGCCGGTTTTGAAGTAAAACCGCTTGCCGAACTCCACAATGGGAAACGGCTCCAGCAGCTTCTTGAAGCTCTTGCCGGTTTCAAAGAGGCCCTCGGGCTTGCTCACCACCTGGGTGCCGCCGGCCACGGCCAGCAGCTCCTGAAACCCCGCCTCGGCCCGCTCAAACGACTCGGTCACCACGTCCAGGGCCTGGCGCAGGTCCTTGGCCCAGACCACCGTATTCTTCGGAATGAAGTCGAGGAAGGCTTCGCGGGTTTCCTGGAGCAGCTTGGTCTGCACGTTCGGGATGATGCTCACCTGGGCCTTCTTGTCCACGGAAAGCTGGCTTTCGGGGTCGAAGGTGCGGATGGTTTCCACTTCATCCCCGAACAGCTCGATGCGGTAGGGCAGCTCGTTGGCGTAGCTGAAAATGTCCACGATGCCCCCGCGCACGGCAAACTGGCCCGCCTCGTACACGAAGTCGCTCCGCTCGAAGTCGTACTCAGCCAGCATCTCGCTAATGAAGTTCACATCCAGCTTGTCGCCCACCTTAATGACAAAGGTGTTGGCCACCAGGCTTTTCTTGTTGATGACCTTCTCGAACAGCGCCTCGGGGTAGGTGACGATGAGGGTGCCCACCTCCGTGGCCTCATCCCCCGGCCCCCTCTCCTTCAGAGAGGGGGAGCCTGACGACTCTCCTGTATTTTTTACGGCAGGCTCCCCCTTCTCTGAAGGAGAAGGGGGCTGGGGAGATGAGGCACTCGTGCCCCGATGCGTATTCAATCGGTTCAGCACCTCGGCCCGCATAAGCACGTTGGCGTTTTCCGTCTCATCGAAGGAATAAGGGCGCTTGTAGGAGCTCGGGAACAGGAGCGGGTCTTCGTCGGGCAGCAGGTGCTGGAGGTCGGCCAGGAAGTAGGCGGCCTCGTCGCGGTCATGGAGCACGAACAGGTGGTGCTGGTCGGGGTGCTCGTGGTGAAGGGCGGCGGCCAGCACGGCATCCTGGGAGCCCACCAGTCCGCGCAGGTGCAGGCGTACGGCCGGCTCAACGGCGCCCACGGGCGGGCCGGCGGGCCGCAGTGAGTGGCGGGTGGCCGGGTTGAGGCGGGCGCCCACGGTCAGCACGGTGGGGTCGAGGAAGTAGAGCTTGAGGAAGTCGGAAACCTGCAAAACGCGAAGCGGCTAGGAGAGAAGGCAAAGGTAGAAGCCCGGCCGGGGGCGAATCCGGTCGGGCAGGGCAAGCAGACGGCGCGGGCGGCGCGCACCTCAATACCCCGGCCGGCCCCCGAAAGTTTCCGCCACTTTCTGCCGCTCCCGCCGTATCTTCCGGCTTCACGCGGCACAGAGTCCGAACCCGGACGCATGGCTATGGCAGACAAGCAGCCCGCCCCCGGCGGCGACGAGTGGGACGACATTGTGCGGCAGCTGCGCCAGCTCAGTGAGCACGTGCGCCAGGATGGCCCCCTGCCCGAGCCGGAGCGGGCCGCCGCCGAAGTGGCCTTCCGCCAGGGCCTGGCCCACCTCGAAAACGAAGTGCAGGGCCTGCGCGGCGGCCTCAAAGGCAGCAGCGGCGGCTGGTAGAAGGCGGTAATGGGGGAAATGTTTGTCATCCTGAGCGGAGCGAAGGACCTTGTACCACCAGTAGTTCAGATGGTACAAGGTTCTTCGCTCCGCTCAGGATGACAGTAATTTTACCAACAACTGACAACCAACAACTAGCAACTCAGTATCCTTTTGCGCGGTTCTTCTCACCTGGCCATCGGCCTGATTACCGGCGTGGCCGTGGCCGGCCTCGTGCCGGGCGTGCCGTTTTCGCCGGCCGGCATTGCTCTGGCGGGCTTCTCGGCCCTGGCCCCCGACCTTGACCACCCCAGCTCCCGGCTCAGCAAGCGCCTGGGTTTTGCCCAGCACTACGTGCGCTGGGCCTTCGTGGCGGTGGCGGCCGGCATGGCCGCCTACGCCTACTGGCAGCTGCTGCCGGGCGCCGACCGGCGGCTGGCCTTTACGGTGGCTTTGGCCTTTGGGCTGATCGGGGGGGCCATGCAAGGCGAGGCCACCCGGCGGCTGGCGCTGCTCTTTACGGGCCTGTGCACGGTGGTAGCGGGCCTTTATACCGGGTTTGTGTGGCTGAGCATGCTGGGTAGCTTCGTGTGCCTGGCCCCGTTCAGCAGCCACCGCACCTACACCCACACGCTCTGGGCCGCCGCCGCCTGGACCTACATCGGCCATCTGGCCAACCAGAGCCTGGGCTGGCACGGGGTGGCCCTGTTTGCGGGAGGCGGCTACGTGTCGCACCTGCTGGCCGACTCGCTCACCAAGGCCGGCGTGAAGTGGCTGATGCCGCTGGTTGATATCAGCTTTAAAATTCCGCTTATTCGGACTGGTTCGCGCAGCGGCAACCTGCTCGAAGTGGCTATCTGCACCGGCTACGGGCTGCTGGTACTGGCGCTGGTGCTCAGCCGGCTGGAGTTCTAAAGGAGGACTGCTACCGGGCGGTGGTTGGTAAAAAAAAAGCCAATTCCGGGGAATGGAAGCAATCTGCCGGACGATATGGTGTCTCTTTGGTCTGCATTTAACCCGAATTGGGCTGCGGAAAAGGACTATCGGCCGAGTTTCCCGTCCGGAAACCTGGCGGACACTTACCTTCAACTCCTGCTTTGGCTGCCTTGGCGGAAACTTGGATTTAAAAACGAACTCCCCCTCGGCCAGATGCCCCGGGAAGCAATCGGGTGGGTAAACCAGGTTAGACGAATCTAATGGTAATTGTATTTCTTATATTTGGTTTACTAGATAGCTATGATTTAATATTGTGAGACATCCGACACCCCCTGTTCCGCTCGCTATGCGGATAGAGCGCTGGGGGTGAGCGGCCCGCCCGTTCCCGGGCCGCACGTCCAGCCGGGCCAACCAGCCCGAACTGCTTGCCACGGACTCCGAGTGTTTTCAGTGGGCTGAGCTGCCTGACCCGTTGGGCTGCTCCCCGCCAGAGACTGTGGATTATTGCAATACCAAAACTCCGACAACTCGTATCTTTGCCCTGGCTGGTGCCCGTCATCAGCTTTTCTGCCCCGATTACCCGCTCTTACTTAATCACACACACCTTTTTTTGCGCTCAAATCAATTTCGTATGAACCAGATGAATAGCCCGCTGATCCGGATCGGCGTTTTCTACGACGGTAATTATTTCCTGAAAATTAGTGATTACTACTACTTTCAGCACGACCGTAAAGCTCGCATCAGCCTGGAAGGGCTGCACGAATTTATTCGGCACCAGGTAGCCGAGGAAGAGGATGTCGATGTCCGGCTCAGCCAGATTATCAACTCCCACTTCTTCCGCGGCCGCCTCTCCGCTACCGAAGCCCGCGACAAAGACCGTCTGTTCCACGACCGTCTGCTTGACGATATCCTCATGAACATGGGTATTAGCACCCACTACATGCCCCTGAAAACGCGCGACGGCCGCTTGCAGGAGAAAGGCATCGACGTGTGGTTGTCGTTGGAGGCCCTCGAACTGGCTATTCACAAGAGCCTGGACGTAGTCGTGCTTATCGCCGGCGACTCCGATTACGCGCCCCTGATCAAGAAGCTCAACACCGTGGGTACCCGCGTGATGCTGCTCAACTGGGACTTCAAATACACCGATTTCAAGGGTGAAAACCGCGTTACCCGCGCCTCGCAGCAGTTGCTCGACCAGGCTACATACCCGGTGCAGATGCACGAAATTATCGATCAGGGCCTGGTCGACGGCGATGAGCTGGTGGATGCCCTGTTCGTGAACACGCCCGAGCCGGCTGCTTACCCCAGCACCAAGCCCGTACGGCCCACCGGCCCTACGGCTGCCGGCCCGGTTGGCACGGTGGGCATCAGCACCATCAAAAACCTGAAAAATGGCTTCGGCTTCGTCGTGATGCCGCCCAACAATCTGTTCTTCAGCTATGCCGACATGGCGGAGGGCGACTTCAACGAGTTGCAGGAAGGCGACTGGGTGGAATTCACCGTCGGCCGCAACCACCGCGACGAAGACTGCGCCCGCAACGTGCGCAAAGTGGAAGCCCCCGAAATGGAAGAGGGCGAAGAAAGTGATGAAGAGGGCGAAGATGACTACGGCGACGAGCAGGAGCACGAGTCGGCCAACTCCCCCGAGCGCCTGTAAGCCGCTCCTGGAAGGCCGCGCCTCAAAAGCAGCCTGATTTTTCAGCCGCCGGATTACCCGTAGAGAAGCTACGGGTAGTCCGGCGGCTTGCTTATGTGCGGTGGTTGATGAGTTGTCGGGCGGTAGTTGTCAGGGAAAAGGAACGTCATTCCCTGACAACCAATAACCAACCACTCACGCAGGCGGGAACAACAGGTCGTGGAAGTCGCGCTTGGTGGCGGGGTAGCGGTTGAAGGTTCCCAGGCCCCGGGCTACCACCAGGTTGTCGCGGGTGGGGCAGGTGATGAGGGCACTGCTCACGACGAGGGTTTTGCCGCTGTGCTCCACCGTGCCGTGGGCCACCAGATGGTCGTGCAGCCGGACGGGATGGAGGTAGTTGATTTTGAACTCGACGGTTGAAACCAGCTCGCCCGCCGTAAAGGCCAGCGAAAGGGCGGCCGCGCCCAGGGCCGCGTCCATCAGGCCGGCCACCACGCCGCCGTGGCAGGTACCGGGAGAAGACAGATGCTCTTCGCGGATGCTCATGGTGTAGCGCACGTCGCCGGGCGCGGTCACGAGCAGCTCCATGCCGTTGGCGCGGCCGTAGGCATTGATTTGGTTGTAGATGGCAATGAGGGAAGCAATATCGGGCAACGGTTCCATGGGCGGAAATCAGAAAAAGGAGGGGCAGAAGGTACCTCCTTTTCCCTGCATCGCCATACGGCTTCAGCCGGCCGCTGGCTACTGGCTCAAATCAACCGGCGCATTAAAAAATGCGGCAGGCAGCCGAACAGGGTGTGTGAGGGGGCCACTACCGCGTAGCCCAGCCGCTGATAGAACGGCACGGCCTGCGCCCGGGCGTGCAGTACGATTTCAGTGAGCCCCTGCTGGCTGGCGGCCTGCTCCAGGTGGTGCAGCACCCGCCGGCCCACCCCACGGCCCTGGCAGGCCGGCTGCACGGCCATAAACCGGACCTGCCCCTGGCCCGGCCCGCAGGGGTGCAGGCGGCCCACCCCGGCCGCGTAGCCCCCGGGAGCCAACAGCAGGGCGTGGGTGGTAGTGGGTGCGTCGTCGTCGGGGGCGCGCTCCGAGCCCGGGGGCTGCTGCCAGGGCTGGCGCAGTACCGCGTAGCGCAGGCGGTAGTAGGCGGCCCACTCGGCGGGCGTTTGGGGGCAGCTGATGGGTAAACTGGCGGACATGGGCAGGGGCAACGGGCTCAGATGGGCGCTAAATAACGCACTATTGTCCGCTTGTAGCGAGCTGGCGCGGCGGCATTTCGGCGGGGCCTTATCTTTGGCGGGCTGTTCTGCGTTAAAGCAGTGTTTTCTCTTCTTTCTTTTACCTCTCCTTCCTATGCCTTCTTTCGATATTGTGAGCAAAGTGGACCCGCAAACGCTCGAAAACGCGGTGAACACGGCCAAAAAAGAGCTCCAGACCCGCTACGACCTGCGCGACACCAAGGGCGGCATCGACCTCGACAAGAAAGCCAACCTCATCACCCTCACCTCGGAAAACGACATGCGCGTGCGGGCCCTCGAAGACATTGTGCTCACCCGCCTCGTTAAACAGGGCATCGATGGCACGGCCCTCGATTTCACGGCCCAGGCCCAGGCCAGCGGCACTATGATGAAGAAAGTGGTGAAAGTGCGCGCCGGCATCGATAAGGACGCGGGCCGCAAAATCATTAAGGCCATCAAGGATGCCAAGGTGAAAGTGGAAGCCCAGATGCAGGACGATCAGGTGCGGGTTTCGGCCAAGAAAATCGATGAGTTGCAGGCCGCCATTGCCGTGCTGCGCCGCACTGATGTCGGCCAGCCCCTCCAATTCGTGAACATGAAGTAAGGGACTTGTCCGTGTGCGGAGTGGGGGTAGCCGGAAAACGTGGCGGGCCGCGATGCTCCACTGGCCAACCGTTTATTGAAGCCCAGGGCAGTGTTGCTTGCCAGATTCCGCACCTTCTCCGCATTTCCTCCCATTTTCCACAGTCAGTTACGATGCATTTCGATTTTTCGGTTTTCTCCCAGGCCCATACCTGGGTGAGTCTGCTCACGCTCACGTTCATGGAAATCGTGCTGGGCATCGACAACATCATTTTCATCTCGATTATCGTCAACCGGCTGCCGCGGGCCTCGCAGCAGCGCGGGCGTACCATCGGGCTGCTGCTGGCGCTGCTTTTCCGCATCGGGCTGCTGCTGAGCATCAGTTGGATTGTGGGCCTGAAGGCGGCCCTGTTCACGCTCGACCTGCCCTGGATAACCGGGTCCTTCGGCGTATCGGGCCGCGACCTGATCCTATTGGCCGGGGGCCTGTTCCTGATTGGTAAAAGCACCACCGAAATCCACACCAAGCTCCAAGGCGCGGAAGAGGAGGAAATGGCCGCCGGCAAGGGCAGCGTGTCGATGGGCAGCGTCATCTTTCAGATCATCCTCATCGATATCGTCTTCAGCTTCGACTCCATCCTGACGGCCGTGGGCCTCGTGGACAACGTGCTGATTATGATTCTGGCCGTCATTCTGTCGATGGCCGTGATGATTGTCTTCTCGGGCGTGGTGGCCGATTTCGTCAACCGCAACCCCACCATCAAAATGCTGGCCCTCTCCTTCCTGATTATGATTGGCGTGATGCTGGTGATGGAGGCCTTCCACCAGGAAATCGAGAAAGGCTACGTGTACTTCGCCATGTTCTTCTCGCTGGTCGTGGAAATGCTCAACATGCGTCTGCGCAAGAAAACCGAGCCCGTGCAGCTGCGCGACTCCCAGTACGACTAACGGTTGGCTCGCTGAGAGGCGCCCCTTTCAGGCACCAAAAAGGCCCGTGGCAACTGCTGCGGGCCTTTTTGGTGCCTGAAAGGGGCGCTTCCTGACTACCGTAGCAGCAGCAGTAAAATAAGCACTGTGGTGATGCCGGCCAGCATCAGTGCGTTCAGGCGCATGGCCAGGCTCAACCACGACCATTGGCTGAGCAACGCCAGCGGGAGCATAAAGCAGACGAAGCCGGGCAAGCTGGTACCCCGGCGCTGCACTGGCAACGCCCGGCCATCGGGTAGCAAAACTTCCCGCACAAACCGAAAAATCAGGGAACTCCGCACTTGCAGCGGCACCGCCAGTATATCGGCCGGCAAGGGACCGTAAACGTCTGCGCGCCCCCGGGTGGTCACAAGGGTCGTCATGGAGTCCGGCGACGCGACCTTGAGGGCCAGGCAACGGGCCGGAGCAGTGTAATCCAGGCAGCCATAGTCCAGCAGGAGCAGCAACCCGAAAGCCAGCAGAAGCCGCCCCAGCCACCGGATCGGCCGCGCGTAAGGGCGCAGATCGAAGCTGACCGTCTTCGATTGGCGACGGGGTTGAGCCTGAGGGCCAGGCCGGGCATGACGCGGCGGCGAATTGCGTGGGGCCGAACCGGGCGACGGCGGCCGGAAAGCCGGAGCCGCCGCCCGCCGCAGGGTGGCGTCGTAGGCGGCGCGGCGGGCGGGGTCGCGCAGCACATCGTAGGCGTCGTTCACGGCCAGAAAGCGCTGGTGCGCGGCCGGATCGGGCGTGCGGTCGGGGTGGGTGAGCAGCACCAGCCGCCGGTAAGCCTGCCGGATGGCGGCGGGTGGCGCGTTGGCAGGCAGGCCCAGCGTGGCGTAGTGGGTGCTCACGGCTGGCTACTCAGTTCCGCTACGGCGGCGGCCTGATCCTGCACGCGGCGGGTGGATAGCTCCAGCAGGCGGCGGTTCAGCTCGGAACGGTGCTGGCGGTAGAAGGTAAATTCCGCCGTGGTGAACAGGCCCGTCACCAACCCGACCACCGTGTAACGCAGCTTGGTGTTGCGGGCCAGCAGCTCACCCAGCAGCCGTTGCTGGTCGAGGGGCGCGACCCGGACCAGAGGCACGTGGTGGTCATGCACAAAATCGGCCACTACGGCCAGCAGCATCGGGTTCTGGAGCTTCAGGATCGGGCGCAATACGGCGTGTAGAAAATCGGCTACCGTTGCGGGGGCTTCGGCGGGCAGCAGGGCTGCGGAAGCAATTGTCGGGCGCAGGGCATGCAGGGAGTCGTCGGGGCGGGGGAAGTCAGCCATAAAGCCAAAGTACGTAAACAAAAACCCGCCCGGCGCAGTGCCGGGCGGGTTTCAAACGGGTGCCGTGTGGCGGTTGGGGCAACTTAGTGCTGCACCACTACCTTCTTGGTGATGGAGCCTTCCGAGGTCGTCAGGCGTACCACGTACACGCCCCCGGCCAGGGCCGAGGTGTTGATGGTGAGGCCTTCCTGCTGCAAACGGGCGGCGGCAATGATCTGCACGCTTACCCGCTGGCCCAGCAAGGATACCAGTTCTACCCGTACCGGGGCGGCGCTGCTTACCTGGGTACGAACCGTAATCTGGTTGGTGGCCGGGTTCGGGTACACTTCCATCATTTTCTCGTTGAGCTGCTTGGCGCTGCTCAGGATGGCGGGTACGTCGAAGGCTACCTTCTGGTCGGTGAGGCTGCCGCTGCTGCCCTGGCTGGCGCTGAAGCCCATGCCACGGCGGGCAAACGCGCGCCAGATAATGCCGGCGTGGGCTCCTTTGTAGTTGATGGAGTCGGCCTTGAGGATGGCGTTGCGGCCATCGATGAAGCCGGGGGCGCAGGGCTGAAGCTTGCAGCCATCGAGCACGAGTTGCAGGGCCACATTGTTGCCGCCGGTGCTGCCGCGCAGGTCGGCATTGTAGCCTTCGGCCTCAATCAGCGCCCAGTTCATATCCCAGAGGGCAGTGCACCATACGTAACCAACCGCGTGAACGGGTACCGTGGTGCCATTAACGGCGTAGTTGCCGGTGCCGATTACCGCGTAAGTGGTCGGATTGATCTTGAAATCGGTGCTATAGCGGGTGGGGCGGATGCCGATGCCGTCCGTGTTCTGGAAGGAGGCATAGGTACCGATGCCGCGGCCGGTTGCGCCGATGTCACCGGGCTTGGTGGTCATCCAGAGGGCGAAGAAGTCGCTCCAGCCTTCTCCCATCTGCTCCTGGCTGTTGAGGCAGGAAGTAGCCGGGCCGCCGGTGAGGCGGGTAGAAATACCATGACCGTACTCGTGGGCAATAATACCGTTGTCGAAGTCACCGTCGCGGTAAGAAACAACGGTGTTACCCGAGAAGGTCATCTTGACGGGAGTACCTGCTGCCAGGGCCTGCTTGATGCGGGCACCGTCGTTGGTGCCGATCATTACACCCGGAATCCGGATGCCGGTCGTGTCACCCACGAAGCCGAAGGGAGCCTGATCGGGGTTGTTATTGACGATAATCACCATTTTAGCGCCGGCGGCCTGAGCCTGCTGCACTTTAACGAGGAAGGTGCAGCTGCCGCGGTCAACTACGGCAATGTTGCCCTTAACCGCAGCGGCATTGGCGTAGGGTGTGCAGCCCAAGGTAGCCGTCGCAGTGGTCGTGCCATCGGAGGCCAGTACCAGGCTACCGCTAATCGGACCTGCTTTCTTTACCGGTACGGTGAAGGCGCCTTCCGTGGCATCGATAGAACCAGCCAGGCTGGCGGGTTCCGTGATGATGGCATCGGCCAGCGACTGGTCCCACAGGTACATCTGCATCCGGGGGCGGGTACCGTCGCCGGGAGTAGAGAAGTTGGCGTTGTTGTAGGTTGGCGCGGCTAGCCCCGATTTGTCCTGGGCTTCGGCCTGCACGTAGTCGCCGCCTCGGCCCTGACCGGTGTAGTTGGTGGTCTGGAAGTTGCCGCTCACCTCATCGAAGCCCTTGCGGAGCATGATGTCGTGCATGATGTTGTTCCAGTAGAACAGGTTCACCACGGCCGTGTTGAGGTTGGCCAGGGCCGGAGCCGGCTTGGAGGCGTCGAAGGGGAAGTCAAACTCGAGGTTGGCTCCGCCATCGGGGCTTACGTTAACGCCCGCCGTATACGTGTTCACGTCGTTGCGGTCGTCGTAGGCATGCACGTTGTTGCCGCGCGTGATGGTGTACTCGGCCCCGGCCTTACCATCGGTGTCATGCCAGCCGAAGGGCGAAGCAAACGCGTCGGCAGGATTAGACACCAGCTTACGGGCACCGTGCGAAGGGCTTTCAATGGTGATAGGCCACACATTGTAGCTGTTGGGTACTGCCGTGCGGTTGGCCGTGGTGGTTGGGGCCGGAGCCGGAGTAGCCGCCGCTACCGATGCCTGGGTAACGGGCCGGGTCAGGTTCAGCAGGCTGAAGTTGTCGGAAACCGTGTAGTCGCTCTTATCAAGCAGTGCCCCGGTCGAAGCATCTACGCGGGCGTTCCAGTAGTGCTCGGCGTTGGTCGGGGCCAGGGTTACGTCCCACACCAGGCGCAGCGAACCGTCGGGCATGGGCAGGTACATGAGCTTCACCGGAATGTTCTCCAGCGAAATGCCTCCATCGTTGAACTCCATGCCTTCGGCACCGGAGCCGGCTTTGCGAATTGCCAGGCTGCGGGGAGCCGGCATGTTCAGGGCGCGGGCAGCGGCGGCTACGGCCTGCTCCGGCGAGAGGCCGGGGGCTGCCGGCCGCGCCTGGGCCGTTACGTTGGAGCGGAAGCTGCTGTGCAGGCTGGCTACTTTGCCGCCCTGGCCGAAATGCACGTCGGCCACGGCCCCGTACACCTCAATGCCCCGCACCCGCTGGCGCAGATACACGTGGGTAATGCCGTTGTGGCTGTCGGTGTACTGGCTGGTGACGGCCGCATCGGCCAGGTCTTCGGCCGCGAGGCCCAGGCTGGCCTGCCGGCTTTTGAGGGCGCTCAGCGCCTGGGTGGCCGGCGCGCTTTGGGCGGCCGCCAGGCCCGGGATGGCCAGCAAGGCTGCCAGAGCCAACGCGCGCGCCGCAGAAGGAGTAGAGGTTAATTTCATCAAAAAGTGAGGTAGATGTGGTAGGCGAATGGATTGCGAAATCAACCTGCGAGGGTAGAATTCAGTTTCAAATCTACATAACAAACGCCGGACTTTTTGCTACTCTTGCCAGCTAAATGCCGGGTTTTTACCAGTTTTTCAACTGAGTAGCGATTTTACCCGTTTTTAGCGTCCCCGATCTGGCCAATAAAATCCCAAAGCACCACCCCCGCCGCCACGCTCACATTCAGGCTGTGCTTGGTGCCGAACTGCGGAATTTCCACCGCTGCGTCGCAGAGGGCCAGCACGTCATCTTCCACCCCGAACACCTCGTTGCCCATAACAAGGGCGTAGGGCTGCCCGGGCTCGACTACAAAATCGGCCAACGACACGCTACCGGTAGTTTGCTCCACGGCTATCAACTGGTAACCGGCCGCTTTCAGCTGGTGCAGGGCTTCGAGCGTAGTTGGGGCGTACTCCCAGGCCACGGAATCGGTGGAGCCGAGGGCCGTTTTGGTGATGTCGCGGTGGGGCGGCCGGCCGGTGATGCCGCAGAGCCAGATTTTCTCGACCGCGAAGGCGTCGGCCGTGCGGAAGGCTGCCCCCACGTTGTGCAGGCTGCGCACGTTGTCGAGCACGAGGGTGAGGGGGAATTTTCGCGTATTTTTGAAGTCGGCCACCGTCAGCCGGTTCAGTTCATCCATCGAGAGTTTGCGCATCCGGCAAAGGTAGGAACGCCCGCCGGGCCGCGGGGTGTTTGGCGGATGAAGCGGCGTAGGGGCGGGGCTKGCCCCCGCCCGCCGGTCGGGCCGCGTGCAGGGTCGAACGGAATCGTTGAAACGGCGCGAACGGCGGGCGGGGACAAGCCCCGCCCCTACATCGGCAACTATACAAGAGCAACTGATTTTGAAAGTCAAGAAAGAAAAGAAGCCCGTGCGCACCCACGGCACGCTGGGGCCGCCCGCCGTGGCCGATACGCCGCTGATGAAGCAGTACCAGCAGCTCAAGCAAACCTACCCCGGGGCCGTGCTGCTGTTTCGGGTGGGCGACTTCTACGAAACATTCGGCGAGGACGCCGTAACAGCCTCGCGCATCCTCGATATCACGCTGACGAAGCGCGGAGCGGGCACGGCTTCGGAAACCCCACTGGCCGGCTTCCCCCACCACTCGCTCGATACCTACCTGCCCAAGCTGGTGCGCGCCGGGCAGCGCGTGGCCATCTGCGACCAGCTCGAAGACCCCAAGCAGGCCAAGGGCCTCGTCAAGCGCGGCGTAACCGAGCTGGTTACGCCGGGCGTGAGTTTGCACGACAACGTGCTGGAGCGCCGCAGCAACAACTACCTCTGCGCCGTGCATTTCGGCAAGCAGGAGGCCGGCATCAGCTTTCTCGATATCAGTACCGGCGAGTTTCTGGTGGCCCAGGGCACCATCGAGTACCTGGGCAAGCTGCTCCAGAACTTTCAGCCGGCCGAGGTGCTGTTCTGTAAGAAAAGCCGCCGCGAGTTCGAGGAGCATTTCGGACCCGACTACTGCCATTTTGCGCTCGAAGAATGGGTGTTCGGCCACGACTACGGCCACGAATTGCTCACCCGCCACTTCAACACCACCTCGCTCAAGGGCTTTGGCATTGATGGGCTGCACGAGGGCATTACGGCCGCCGGCTGCGTGCTGCATTATCTGGCCGAAACCAAGCACACCAACGTGGGCCACATTGGCAGCATCGGGCGGCTGGAGGAGGATAAGTACGTTTGGCTCGACCGGTTCACGGTGCGCAACCTGGAGCTGGTGCAGGCCCAGCACCCCGGTGGCGTGCCGCTCATCGACATCCTCGACCAGACCGTGACGCCGATGGGTGCGCGCTTGCTGCGCAAATGGGTGGTGCTGCCCCTCAAGGAGCCCGCCCAGATTCAGCGCCGCCTCGATACCGTGGATGCCCTGCTGCAAACGCCCGAGCTGCTCGAAAACCTGCTGACCCACCTGCGCCAGATCAACGATTTGGAGCGGCTGATTTCCAAGGTGGCCGTGCGCCGCATCAACCCCCGCGAGCTGCTGCAACTGGCCCGCGCGCTGGAAGCCATCGGCCCCATCCGCGACGAACTGGCCGCCTCGGGCGTGAAGGCCCTGCAAAAGTTGGCCGACCAGCTCAACCCCTGCGCCACGCTGCGGGCGGAAATCCAGACCAAAATCCGGGAAGACGCGCCCATCCTCACCAACCAGGGCGGCGTGCTGCTCGATAACATTGACGCCGAGCTGGACGAGCTGCGCCGCATGGCCGGCTCGGGCAAGCAATACCTGTTCGAGCTCCAGCAGAAAGCCATTCAGGAAACCGGCATTTCCTCCCTCAAAGTAGCCTACAATAAGGTGTTCGGCTACTACCTCGAAGTCACGAACTCCCACAAAGACAAGGTGCCGGCCACCTGGATTCGCAAGCAGACGCTGGTGAATGCCGAGCGCTACATCACCGAGGAGCTGAAGGTGTACGAGGAGAAAATTCTGACCGCCGAAGAGCGCCTGTTCATCATCGAGCAGCGCATCTATAATGAGCTGGTACTCACGGCCGCCGAATATGTGCCCCAGGTGCAGCAAAACGCCCGCGCCATCGGCGTGGCCGACTGCCTGGCCTCGTTCGCCGCCACCGCCCGCCAGCACCGTTACGTGAAGCCGGTAGTCGACGACAGCACCACGCTCGACATCACCGCCGGCCGCCACCCCGTCATTGAGCGCCAGCTGCCCCCCGGCGAGCAGTACATCCCCAACAACCTGCGCCTCGACCAGGACGACCAGCAGATTGTAGTTATTACCGGTCCCAACATGGCCGGCAAATCGGCCCTTCTGCGCCAAACGGCCCTGATTGTGCTGCTGGCCCAGATCGGCTCCTTCGTGCCCGCCGACGCGGCCCACATCGGCGTTATCGACAAAATTTTTACCCGCGTAGGCGCTTCCGACAACCTGAGCAAGGGCGAGAGCACCTTTATGGTGGAGATGACCGAAACGGCGTCTATTCTGAATAACCTATCAGACCGTAGCCTGGTGCTGATGGACGAAATCGGGCGCGGCACGAGTACCTACGACGGTATCAGCATTGCCTGGGCCATTGTGGAGCACCTGCATAACTCGCCCCGGGCGCGGGCCAAAACCCTGTTCGCTACCCACTACCACGAGCTCAACCAGCTCGCCGACGACTGCCCCCGCGTGCGCAACTACCACGTAGCCGTGAAGGAAGCCGACAACCGCATCCTGTTCCTGCGCAAGTTGCGCGAAGGTGGCTCCGAGCACAGCTTCGGCATCCACGTGGCCCGCATGGCCGGTATGCCCACGGCGGTAGTGCTGCGGGCCAACGAAATCATGCACCACCTGGAGCAGGAGCGGGCGTCTACCGGCGTTGAGCCCGATCAGTCCACTGAGTTCGACGACCTGCTGATGAGGCTGGATGATACTGCCGCCGACGCCACCGGCGGCAAAGTGGTACCCCTGAACGGCCGTGCTGAAACCCCGGCCCCGACGGCTGCGGCCGCGCCGGCCCGTTCCGGCCCGAAGGCCCAGCCAGCCGCTGCCGTGCATTCGGCCCCGCGCCCCAGTTTGCAGCTGAGCATGTTTGAGCCCGCCGACCCCGCCCTAGAACGCCTGCGCGAGCTGCTGGAAAAACTCGACGTGAACACGCTCACGCCCATTGAGGCCCTGCTGAAGCTGAATGAGCTGAAGCTGGCAGTTGGCGGCGCGAAGTAACGGCTGCCCGGCCGTGGCGAAGCCCGTAGAATCGGGTTCGCTGCGGCCGGGCAGCCGGCAAGGGTGCAGCACTTTAGCGAAGCGGCGGGCTTCGGGAAGGAAGTTTTTCTGCCTGAAAATCAGGCGCCAAGCCCGCTAAGGAGGGTTTTAGGGTGCTTTTTTTAGAACGTAGTCTTGACTTCATCGATTCCTGTACTACCTTTGTCACACCAAAACGCTCCAGGGCGTTTGAATCTCAAGCGAGAGTAGCTCAGCTGGTAGAGCGCGACCTTGCCAAGGTCGAGGTCGCGAGTTCGAACCTCGTCTCCCGCTCCAAGTAAGAAACCTGCCCCAACCGGCAGGTTTTTTCGTTTCTTGCCGGCATGGCCAACACCCGTAAATGCCAATGTACCGACGATGAATTCCGCCAAGCCGTGGCCGAATGCCTGTCGGTGCGCCAAGTGCTAAGCCGCATCGGCTTGTGGTGCCAGCCGGCGGCAACTACAAGACCGTGCACGCCCGCGTGGCTAGCCTGGGGTTGGATACGGGCCACTGGACGGAAGCCGCCTGGAACCAGGGAGCACGATTTCGGGCATTTGGCCTGAAAGCTTCCTTGGAAGAAATACTGGTGGAAAATTCTCCTTATGCCTTCACGCATGGGCTTCGTGGGAGACTATTAAAAGAAGGGTGGAAAAAGCATCACTGTGAGCGGTGTAGGCTTCACGAATGGCAGGGTGATCCTATACCGCTCGAACTTCACCACTGCAATGGTATCAATAATGACCACCGTCTGGAAAATTTGCAGTTACTTTGTCCCAACTGTCACGCCCAGATAAATAATTATCGGGGTAAAAACAAGCTAAAGTGCTCTGCCAGAGTGGTGTAATCGGTAGCCACGAGGGACTTAAAATCCCTTGTCTTTACGGACGTACGGGTTCGAGTCCCGTCTCTGGTACAAACGCTTACAACCGGGCTCCCGAACATTGTTCGGGAGCCCGGTTGTGTTTTGGGAACTGTTGCTGACGGCTGTTACTGAATGGCGACTCCCTGGGAGTGGGTAAGCCCATCGGTGGTACGCAGTTGAAGCACGTAAAGGCCCGGGGGGAGGCTGGTGCAATCGAAGTAAGCCTGAACCTGGGCAGTACCATTGGTAACTAAAGACTGCGTAGCAACCACCTTGCCCATGAAAGTGAGCAACGTGGCCTGACCTGCTAAAACCAGTGCTGGATTCGCCCACGACAGGCGAGCCATCAGGTAGCCGTGGGCCGGGTTAGGCGACACGTCCAGAGCGGGCTGATTGTAATGGCTGGGGCTGGCTGGTGTCACGTGCAGGCGGCGGCTGGCGACGAATCCGGCCGTGCCGGTGGGCACTTGCAGGGTAACGGACCCAAACTGAGCTGCGCCGCTCAGGTTTCCTGCCAGCACGAGCCGGCCCGATTGACTTAGGGTCGTTACGTGCCGCACCACGCAGGAACCACTGGTGCCCAGCGTTTCGGTGTGGTAAAGGCTGCCATCGGGCCTAAAGGTTTGAAGGAGGGTTTGCTGGGGCTGGGAGGAGGCACTGGGCGGGTAGAAGGTGCTGAGCAGGGTGCTGGTGCCATCCGCCTCCGTGGCCAGGCCTACGGGGTATTCATCGGCGCTGGTGCCCAGGGGGAGCACCCACTGCAACGTGCCACCCGGCGAGTAGCGGGCCAGAAAAATATCCGTGTTGCCGCCGAAAGCCGGTAGGGCCTGGCCGTTGAGCGTTGTATTGGCCCCGTAGTGACCAGCCGCGTAGATGTTGCCCTGACGGTCCAGCGCCAGCCGGCTGATGGTTTTGTCGCCGGTACCGCCGCCCTGCTGAATCCAGCGCAGCTTACCCGTGCGAGGCTCAAAGCTGGCCAGGTAGGAGTCGGCCGAAGGGGTAGTGAGCGAAGTGCCTGCCAGAACCATATCGTGGTTGAAGAAGCCCCCGACCAGGCAGTTGCCCTGCTTATCGAGCAGCACGGCGGAACCGCTGGCCCCGTAGCCGATGGCATTGCCCGACACCTGGGACCAGCTGACGGCCCCAGTTGTGGTGTAACGGGCCACGAACAGCACCCGCCGGCTGTTGTTGCCCACCACAGCGCCGCCAAACTCCATCCGGCCGTCGTCCGACTGCCCCGTGAGGTAGCTGTTGCCTGCCGCGTCCGTCGCAATGTCGTAGGCGTGGCAGGCATATTGTTGTCCCCCAAACCGCTGTGCCCACTGGAAAATGCCGCGGCCGTTGAGCTTGGCAATCAAACCCGTGGTGAAGCTGTCCTCGCTGAAACTGCGGAGCTGACCGCCCGAGTCGCCGCTTACCTTGCCGGTGAAGCCCCCGGCGATGTACACGTTGCCCTGGCCGTCGAGCGAAATGGCGGTGCCGTTGGCCGTGTAGCGGGCATAGTTGGCCGAGTAGGGATCGGGGGCGGAAAGGTCGTTGCCGAGCCGGGCTACCCACTGGGCTTTGCCGGCGGAGCTGTACTTAACTACGTAGAGGTCGGTGCGGCCGCGACTGGTGAGGCTGAGGCTGCCCCACTGCGCCGTACCACTGAACGAGCCGGTAACGTAGCTGTTGCCCGCCGCATCGGTGGCTACTGCGTTGGCCGAGGCTGAGTTAGCGGAGCTGGCAAGCTGGTTGACCCAGAAATAACCGGCCTGCCCGAAGGCACCGGCGCTGCTGAGCAGCAGCAGACAGAGGAAGAATGGTTTCATGCGGATAGCGGAAAAGGGTAGAAAAAAGAGACCGTAACGGGCTTTCTGCCAGACCTATCCCCCGTACCGGCTGCCGGATAATCCGCAATTCTCTTTCGGGCAACCGCCGCGCAGCACCCCTTCTCACGTATCCTGCCGCACAACACCAGAGTAGTTCCGGAACTACGAAGATACACTATTGGCGAAATTTAATTATAAAAAATAATGGATTATTTACAATAAAATAACTGCCGGATTCTTCCTAAAGCTGGAAGCATGTTTACCGCCGCAAGTTGCTATCAAGCCATGAGGGGCAAACGGCCCTGTTTTTCTACCTTTAAGGCCATTGCCCGTGCTTTTTCCCGTTTCAATGTCTGCTGCCTCACCTTCCCCCGTCGATTATCAACAGAAGATCAAGCAGGCCTTCGCCGAGGTGGGGAAAGTGGTGGTGGGCCAGCAGTACATGGTGAACCGCTTGCTCATCGGCCTCTTCACCGGCGGACACGTGCTGCTGGAAGGGGTGCCGGGATTGGCCAAAACCCTGACAATTAGCACGCTGGCCAAAGTGCTGCACCTGCACTTCCAGCGGGTGCAGTTCACCCCCGACCTGCTGCCTTCCGATTTGGTGGGCACCATGATTTACAACCAGAGTCGCTCGGAATTTGAGGTAAAGAAGGGGCCGATTTTCGCCAACTTAGTGCTGGCCGACGAGGTGAATCGTTCCCCGGCCAAGGTGCAGAGCGCCCTGCTCGAAGCCATGCAGGAAAAGCAGGTAACCATCGGGGAAACCACGTATCCGCTGGACTTGCCCTTTCTGGTGCTGGCCACCCAAAACCCCGTGGAGCAGGAAGGTACTTATCCGCTGCCCGAGGCCCAGGTCGACCGCTTCATGCTGAAGGTGCACGTGGACTACCTCAAGAAGGCCGATGAGCTGGAGGTGATGCGCCGTATGGCCAACATGAGCTACGTGGGCGCGGTAAACCCAGTCCTGACCCGGGAGGATATCTTCGGAATCCGCCACCAGATCAACCAGGTACAGATTTCGGAAACGCTGGAGAAGTACATCATCGAGTTGGTGTTTGCCACCCGCAAGCCCGCTGAGTACGACCTGGCCGAGTTTCAGCAGTACCTGCAATTTGGGGTGAGCCCGCGGGCCAGCATTGCCCTGCACCGCGCCGCCAAGGCCGTGGCCTACTTCGATGAGCGCGACTACGTGCTGCCCGAAGACATCAAGGAAGTGGCCGCCGATGTGCTCAACCACCGTATCCTGCTCAACTACGAAGCCGAAGCTGACGGCATCCGCACCCAGGACATGATCGAAGCCATCCTCCGCAAAGTTCCGATCAGTTAATGAATTATGAATTATGAATTATGAATTATGAATTATGAATTATGAATTAGAACTTTCTAAATGATAGAATGAATACGAAAAATCAGAATAAAAAGCTGCTCCAGCGCAACCCTGGCAGGTCGCCTCGATTATACCTTTAATTCATAATTCATAATTCATAATTCATAATTCATAATTCATAATTCATGTCAAAGCTGACCAAAACCCTGCGCGGGCTGGCGGGTCTGGTCCGCAACCCTTGGCTGCTGAACCACGTGCTGGCCGCCGACGAATCGGGCTGGCAGGCGCGGGGGCTGACCCATGCGGCCCGGTGGGGCGCAACGGCGGCCGGACTGCCGGTTGTGGCGTTGAACACGCTGCTGCCCACCGCTGGCGAAATTGTGCGCCCGTTTGCCTTCCGCGACGGGGGCTCGCTGCCCACCGACCTGGCCCTGCTGCGGACGCTGGCCCGGCAGCGGCCGGGGTGTCGGTATTTTGAAATCGGGACGTGGCGGGGCGAAAGCGCGGCCAATGTGGCGGCCGTGGCGGCCGAAGTTCAGACGCTGAACCTTGCGGCTGATGAGCTACGCGCGTTGGGTTTGTCGGAACGTTATATCGAACTGCACGGCTTTTTCTCGCGGCCCCTGCCCAATGTGCGCCACCTGCACGGCAACTCGGCCACCTTCGATCTGGCCGCGCTGGGCCACTTCGACCTGATCTTCATCGACGGCGACCACCGCTACGAGGCCGTGCGCACCGATACCCGGCGGGTTTTCGAGCATTTGGTCGGCCCCGATACGGTAGTGGTGTGGCACGATGCCAGCCGCCAGCCCGGCCAGCCCCGCTGGGAAGTGCTGGCGGGCATCCTCGACGGCCTGCCCGCTACGGCTACCGGCCAGCTCACGCAGGTCGGCAACACGCTCTGCGCCCTCTACTCGCCCCAGCCGCAGCCCACCCAGGCTCCCGACCCGCTGGCCGACCCCCACCCGGTTTTCGAGGTGACGGTGCGGGTAGGTTAAAAACAGCGGGTTTGTTGGCCCCTACCGCCGCCGCACCAGCCGCCATGCGTGGGTGAGGTCGGCGGGGCCGGGCAGGAAGGCGGTGGGACCGAGGCCGGTGGCGCGGCGGAAATGCCAGACCAGAAACGCCGTGGACGCGTAGTAGGAGAGGGTGGCTGACAAGGCCGCGCCCCGGATACCCAGGCGCGGAATCAGCAGCCCGCCGCCCAGCAGCGTTACTGCCAGGCCCACCACGGCGGCGGCATTGTTGATGCGGTAGTCGGCCCGCCCGGCAAAAAAGCTGCTCACCAGCATCTGCACGGCCATCACCACCGCGCCGGGGGCCAGCAACTGCATCACGGCCTGGGCCGGACCGAATTCGCGCCCGAAAATGGCCGTGAGCAGGGCCGGGGGCACGGCCACCAGCACCAGCACGGCCGCCGCCGTGGCCAGCACGGCCAGCCGGCCCACTCGCAGCGCCGATTCGGGCAGCGGCTCGCCCGGCCGGGCATTCACTAAGTCCACGTACTGCACCAGCGCGGCGCTGCGCGGAATCAGCCAGATGGCCTCCATCAGGGCCACGCCCACCGACAGAATGCCCACCGCCCGGGTATCCACGAAGTAGGCCACGAAGTAGTAGCCGAGGCGGTAGTTGGCGAAGGCCAGGATGTTGGAAAAATGCGCCCCCCGGCTGTGGCGGGCCAGTTCCCGGGTGGTAGCCCGCAGGCGCCGGCCCAGGCGTCGGCGGGGGTCGGGCAGGCGCAGCAGGGGCACCAGGCTCAGCAGCAGCGGTAGCCCGAACGCCAGGTAGGCCGCGTAATAGTAGGTTTCCACGGTGAGCCAAGAGGCTCCTGCCGTGAAAGCGCCCAGCAGCGCCCCGGCCAGCAGCACTATCTGGGCCAGCGTGAGCAGATTATAGGTGCCCTCGCGGCGGCGACCCAGCAGCAGGGCAGTATTGATGGAAAAGAAGGCCTGCAACAAACTCAGTAGCCCCAGGTGCAGCAGGTAAGTGGGCTCGGGCTGCCGGAGTAGTGCCACCACGGCCGTGCCCAGCCCGCACATCAGGGCCGCCCAGCCGTAGGCCGGCAGCAGCAGGTGCCAGAGGTTGCGGCGCGGGGCCAGGTAAATGAGCGAAGAGCCCCCCAGCAGCCCGATGAACAGCAGAATAGCCGCGCAGTCCGTCACGAACAGGCTCACCGCGCCCCGGCCCGTCGCCCCCAGGTAGCGGGCTGTCAGCCAGACTATGCCAAAGCTGAGCAGGGCCGTGACCAGGCGGGTGGCAAAATTCTGAACGACGCGACGTAGCATAGGGGGCGAAGAAACGAAGAAACGGCTAGGCCCCCAGCATCTGCCGGTACACGTGCCGGAAGGCCGCGCCCACGGCCGGGTAGCTGAACCGGGCTACGGCTCCCTCGCGCAGAAGGTGCTCATCGAAGCGGCCTGCCGGAGCCCGGAGCACCGCCAGCAGCGCGTCGTAGAGGGCCGCCTCGTTGCCGGGCTCCACCAGCAAGCCGGCCGAGCCATCGGGGGGCAGCAGTTCCGGCACGCCGTTGACGCGGGTGGCCACGGCGGGCAGGCCACTGGCTTGGGCTTCAATCAGCACGCAGGGCAGGTTTTCGTAGTTGGAAAACAGGACGAAGGCCTGGGCCTGGCGCATTTCCTCCGCTACCTGCTCCGAGGTTAGCTTGCCCAGGAACTCCACCGTACCATCAGCCAGTAGACCTAACTCGGCTGCCAACTGGTGCATAGCAGCTTCGGCGGGGCCGTAGCCGGCAATTCGCAGGTGGAGGCCCAATGCCGGGTGTTCGGTCCGGAGCCGGGCTACGGTGCGCAGGGTGCCGCTCAGGTTCTTGGCTTGTTCATTGAAGGCGGCCACGTTGAGCAGCCCCCGCCGTTGCGCGGGCTCGGCGGGCAGTCGGAAGAGGTCCGTGTCCACTACGTTGGGAATGATGAAGGTGCGCCGGTGGGCAATATCCAAGGCCCCCAGAGCCTGCCGCAGGTTTTCCGACACGGTATGCACCGCTGCTGCCCGCCGCACTACCAACCGGGAAAGATACCGCCTCACCCCACTGATACGGCCGCCCCGGCCCGGCAAATACCGCGTCCAGTGTTCGGTGACGAGATACGGAATCCGGTGGCGCTGCCGTAACCAGAGCGCCCACAGGCCGGTGCGTAGCAGCACGTGCACGTGCACCAGGTCGGGCCGCTGGCCCCAGTGTTGGCAGACGCGCCGGTAGCCCCGGTGCTGACTCCAGAAGTACAGGGCCAGCTTGAGCAGCTTATCCAGCGGGGCAAAGCCGGTGGGCTGGGCGCGGTAGTAATAGCGCCAGACCGGGACTGGTCCGCCCAGGTCAACTTCTTCCTCAATCAGCTTCTTCAACGGCCCCCGGGCCACGGCCGCGAAAACTACGGCACTTTGTAACGGCTGCTCCAGTGGGGCGGACCCGGCAATGGCGGCTACGTGCCGGGCCACGAAGTCGCCATCCTGGTCGTCGTAGCGGTTCGGGTACCATTTGGGCAGGTGCAACACGCGCATGAGCGGAATCGGGGGCAGCGGAAGGGAAGGAAGGCCGGGCGTCAAAAGTACAACGAACCCCCGGAGCCTCACCAGTCAGCGGCCTCGGGGCGCAGGCTGGCAGTCGGCGAACCATAAAAGAACCGGCCACCCCAGGGTAGCCGGCTCGGATAAAGCGCTAGAATTACGATAAATTAGTTGAACCTACTTAGCCACCACGAAACGTACCGACTGGCTGGTTTCGTTGGTCGTGACCACAGCCATGTACACCCCCGATTTCAGGTTCGCGGGCAGCGTTACCGACTGCGTACCAGCGTTCAGTTTGCCGTTGGTGAGCAGGGTAGCCACCTGGCGGCCGGTCATGTCCAGTACGCGCACCGTGGCGGTACCGCTACGCTTCAGATTGAAGCTCAGTTGGGCGGTGCCAGCGGTGGGGTTCGGGGCTACGGCCAGCTGCTGGAGCTGGTCGGAGACCGATTTGGAGGCCAGCGTCAGGCCGGGACGGTTATAGCAGGTAGTTTGGGGGTTGAAGTTGGTCCAGCCGGCCACCCAGTTAGTAGCTCCGAAGGCTCCGCGGAATGTGCCGGTTTTGTTGAAAAAGCTGTCCGTGAGCTTGGCATCGGTGTAAGCAGCGCCCGTGTTCAGTACCGAAGCGGCGGGCAGCGTGAAGTCCTGGATTACATCGGCATCCGGAGCATCATTGCCGGCCCGCAGGCCCAACTCACCCACGCCGGAGTACGTGGTGTTGGCGTTAGCCGCCGCGTTCCAGAAACCGGCCACGTCGTAGGTGGTAACGCCGGCCGCTTCGAAGTTGGTAGTCATGTTAGCCATCACATTGTTCTTCAGCACCAGCTTACCAGCGGTAGCGTTCTGCTGGGTCGGAGCGCCATCTAACGTCAACCCTTTAGGCCAGCCCGCAATCACCGAATTAAAAATGGAAATTTCGGTGTCGCGACGCAGGTGCATGGACCGCGTAAAGTTGGCCGCAGCTCCAATAGGCGTCCGCAACAAGGCCGTTACGTTCGAGAAAACCGGGGCGGTTTTGGGGGTTCTGCTAGACCCATCCTTGTCGTTATCCGACTCAAAAGCAGTGGAGCCGGATACGTCGGCCGTGTTCGACTCGCGGATGATCAGGCCGTACTGGATTTTGCCCTGGAAGCCGTTGTCAGTATCAAAATCGTCGTCGGTGGCAGCCACGGCTACCAAGTGCTTGGCATTCACCGTACCCCCGAACCACTCAAACGAGTCGTCGCCGGAAGCATATACCTGCACGTAGTCAATGGTAGTGCCGGCTCCTACGCCGCCCATTGTCAGGCCATTGATTTCGGAGTTCGGCTGAAACGCGATGCCGGGGAACTCGATCCGCACGTACTTGAGTACACCCGAATTATCGTTCGGGTCGGTGCCGCCGTAGGTCGAGCCCACGCCACCCTCAATAACGGGTGTGCCCGCCAAGTTCGTGGGGGCCTTGCCCAGCAGGATAATGCCGCCCCAGTCGCCCCGGTTGCGGGAGCCAGCGGGTTCGTTCGATGTGAAAACGATGGGCTTATCGACGGTGCCTTCGGCCATAATCTTGGCTCCGGGCTCAACAATGAGTGTGCCTTTACCGGCTTTGTCGCCCTTAATGATGGTGCCGGGCTCAATGGTGAGCGTAGCGCCGGCCCGTACGTAGATAAACTTGGAGAGCAGGTAGATGTTGTTGCTCGTCCATTTGGTGTCCGTCGTAATATCCGCCGAAATTACGGTGGCGGTGGGGGCCACGGGGCAGGGCGAAATTGTTTGGGCTTGCACCCGCGCAACAGGAGCGGCGGCGGCTACGGCACAGGCTAGCAGAGCAGGGAGTAAAAGCTTTTTCATGGGTATGAGGGTAGAAGTATGAAAGGCAGATTTGCTGAGGCAAAGGTCCAAAAGCATAACGCCCATCCGTAGGAATGGGCGTTATGCTTTCGTTGCCGACGTGTTACTTTATTGTTTAGAAGTTGTAGGTCAGGCCCAGCGTGGAGTAGCTGCCCCGGCGGTACTCGGCGAATGGCCCCCGCTCGTTGCCGCCAATGTTACCGTTGCGGTTGAAGTCGTAATACTGCCGCACTTTCTGGTTGAGAATGTCCTGAATGCCGGCTTTCACCTGCAAGTGCGGTCCAAACCCTTTCGTAACGGCCAGGTCGATGACGTGGCGGGGCATCTCAATGACGGTATAGTTGGAGGTTTGGTCGCCCACGAACTTGATGCGCTGGCCGATGACGTTGTACTGGGCCGAAACCTGCCACTGGGCCTCGTCATCCTGATAGAATATGCCCGTGTTCACCACGTAGGGCGACTGGCCCTGTAACGGCCGGTTCGATAGGGCGAATTCGTTGTTGGTAGCGTTGTCCTTCAACTGCACGTTGCTTTTAATAACCGAGGCATTCAGAATCAGGGAGAAGTGTTGCAGAAAACGATTCTCGGTGAGTTCGGCCAATGATTTGCGGGCCTCTACTTCCACGCCTATATCGTAAGCATTGTCGGCATTCTGGAAGGTGAGGTAGGTTTGCTCGGTGGCTACCGACTGAGTGGTTTGCTCAATGGCATCCTTAAAGTACTTGTAGAATACGCCCACCGAGAGCATTTCGGCGCGGGTCGGGTAGAACTCGTAGCGCAGGTCGGCGTTGTAAATCGTGGCCGTTTTCAGATCCTTGTTACCCGTAATAATGGCGTTGTTGGCGTAGTCGAAGTAGGGGTAGTTGGCAACTTCGCGGAACTCGGGCCGGTTCACCGATACACTGGTACCGAAGCGCAATAAGGACCGCAAATTGAAATTGTAGGTCGCGTTCAGCGAGGGCATCGGAATTACGCGGCGCTCTAGGTAAGCCGTATCCTGCGGGTCACCGTTTTTGAGATACTTGCGGTTGTATTCCACCCGCACTCCGCCGGAAAGGCTGAATTTATCCGAAATCGGAGCAACGGCCCCAATGTAGCCGGCGGCCAGCGTGTTCTCCGCCGAATAGCGGTCTTTGAGCGATGTGCCTTCATCGAGCACGAAACCGGTTCTTGGGTCCAGATTCTCGGGGGCGAAGATTTGCTCAATCGGCAGTGTCAGCAGGCGGTTGGACCGAGCTTGGTCGCGGTAGAAAGTGCTGCCGTTGCCAATAACGTAGGAGAAGAAACGGTTCTCGAAGTCACGCTTTTTCTGTTCAGCGTAGAAGCCGACCCGCAGCTTGAATTCGTTGGCTTTGGTCGTGTCGCGGCCCCGGAAGCGCCGTTCCCACTGGCCACTGGCCATGTAAGTATTTTCGTTCAGGTTGGAAAAGAAGCGGCTGGCGTCGTAGGGGTTGCCATCGGGTGGCACCACCACCAGAAACGACTTGGGCGTATCGCCGGGCGCGGGCGTAATGCGCTGGGTGTTGTAGCGGCTGTAATCGGGCTCCTCGCGGAACACGTAGTTGTAACCGGCCGCCCACGTTACGTTGGTATGCTGCGTAGCCCCCAAATCGTGGGAGCCCTGCAACTGGCCCGAGTACACCGTGCGGCTCTGGTAGTGCAGGGCGTTGCCCTCGCGGTCGAGGCCCTGGTCTAGAATCTGGCCGGTGCGGTGGGTTACTTCGTCGGTACCATACTGGTTGAGAAAGTTGCGCAGTTCCAGCCGGTTGCGGTCGTTGAGGCGCACCTGCCAGTTATGGATTATGCCCAGGCGGGTGCCGGTAATCGCGCGTTCATCATTGTAGAGATATTGCTGGCGGGGCAGGTTGGTCGCCGGATCCACTTCCACCAAATAGCGGCTGCGGGTGATGTTGTTCTGCTCGTGCGTGTTGGAGTAGGACACCGACGTTACGTTGCTCACGTAGGCCTGGCCCACCTCAAAACGTCGGCTTAGGCCCAACGAAACCCGCAGGTCGGGCCGGGCAGTAATACGCTGCGGCAGCCACTCATTGCGGAACGTCGGTTGGTTGGTTTTGGTGAGCTCAGCGGGCGTGCTCCCAGGCAGCTGGCGGTTGCCGCCGTCGTAGCCCAGCCAGTCGTTGCCGCGCCCGGGGCTTACCTGGTAGTTGTCGATAAACGTAGTGCCGCTACGGCCCCAGCCCGAAACGCTCAGGCTGGTTTTGTTTTCGAGGACCGAGTTCTTGGTGTACACCTTCACGATGCCGCCCCCGAATTCGCCGGGCAACTCCGGTGAACCACCCTTAAAAATTAGAATCCGGTCAATTACCGACGAGGGCAGTACGTCAAACGAGAAGGAGCGCGTATCTACTTCCGCCGAGGGCGTGAGGGCATCGTTGAGCATCACCGTGTTATAGCGCTCGGCCAGCCCCCGGATAACGATGAAGTTGTTATTCTGAATGGTTACGCCCGGAATGCGCTTCACCACTTCGGCCGCGTCGCGGTCCAGGGTTTTCACAATCTGGTCGTTACTCATGCCACTCACCACCACTTCCGATTTTTTCAGGTCCTGGAGCATGGCTACTTCGGTGCCCGTCTGCTTCTGGCCCGTTACCACCACTTCGCCCAGGGTCTGGGCGCTTTCTTCCAAGGAGCCGTTGAGCGTCGTTTTCTGACCCTCCCGAAGCACGATACCCGGGAAGGTGAGGGGCTTGTAGCCGATGGACTGCACGCTGATGGTGTAGGTGCCGGGCGCGATGCCCAGCGTGTAGGTGCCATCCAGGTCAACGGGGGCGGCCGTGGTCGTGCCCGTCACGATAACCGTGGCCCCAATGGCTCCTTCCCCGGTTTTCTTATCGAGGATTTTTCCCACCAGCGTACCCTGTTGGGCCCAGAGCAAGTGGCTGATAGTGAGGAAAAAAAGTAGTAGAAAAGAGCGCCGCATACGGGGGTCGGGAAAAGTTTCACAAAGCTATACCCACGCTGTTATGCTAATATTGCGCCCGTGTTATGCTTGTGTTACTGCCGGCCTAACCCCTTCACTTTCTGTTCTAACCCGCTACTTTTGCGGCCACTTTGCCCCTCCACCCATGCTCCAGTCCATGACCGGCTACGGAATCGCCACCCGCGAAACCGATCACTACGCCGTCACCGTCGAAATCAAGTCGCTCAACTCCAAAACGCTGGACCTGAGCCTGCGGCTGCCCCGCTTTCTACAGGACCGGGAACTAGAAATCCGCAATCTGGTGGCTAAGAGCCTGATTCGGGGCAAGGTGAACCTTAATCTGGACTTCACGCGCCCGCGGGCAACGGGCGCGCAGGGTTCTTCCATGGTCAACCACGAAGCCCTGGTGGCCGTCTGCCAGGAGTTGCAGGCCCTGAGCCTGCGCACCGGGTTTTCGCTGGAGCAAGTAACGGCCGTGGCCCACGCCCTGCCCGGGGCGCTGCGCATCCCGGCCGATGGACCGGTAGCCACCGAGCAGGAGGAGGAAACGCCCTGGGAGGAGCTGCTGCCCCTGCTCCAGCAGGCCCTGGACCGCGTCAACCAGTTTCGCCGCGACGAGGGGCAGGCCCTTACTTCCGAGATCCTGGGCTACATAGACCGCATCCGCATCCTGCTGGCCGACGTGGAGCGCCACGACCCCACCCGCATCGAGCAGGTCCGGCAACGGCTGCAAACCCACCTGGCCGACATCTCGGCCAACGAACACTTCAACGGCGTCCGCTTCGAGCAGGAGGTGTTGCACTACATTGAGAAGCTGGATATTGCCGAGGAAAAGGTGCGGTTGGTCAACCATTTGCACTACTTCACCGAAACGGCCGGCCTGCCCGAACCCACGGGAAAGAAATTAGCGTTTATTTCGCAGGAAATTGGTCGGGAGATCAATACCATCGGTTCCAAAGCCAACGACTCTACCATCCAGCATCTGGTGGTGAGTATGAAAGAGGAACTCGAAAAAATCAAGGAACAGATCAACAACATCCTGTAAATACCATCGCCTGCCTTGCATGTACCCACACCTGTCAAATTGAACTTTGCGGTTATCATTCTGCATAGGCTATTCTTGATATAGTTTTGGGATTTTTCAGGGTTGGCTGTTTTCGGATGCGGAGGTGTGAAAAGCCGTAAAATGCCCTTTAGGGTTCTTTTGGCGGGTTTTATCGTTCCAAACGAGTGTTAGGCGAGGAGAAATCCAGGTTATTTTTTTGTAAATAACTTGCCTTTTAGATTTTTGTACGTAAATTGTGTTATCCAAACAGAGGTAGTTTATTCTCCGTTGGATAACCTTCACATTTTTGATTTCCATCTTTTTTCAGCCTACTACTATGAAAAAAGCCTTACTTACCGCCCCCGTAATCTGCCTGATGCTTCTGCTGATGGCAGCCCGCCCTTTTGCCGAAGTAGAGCTAGTGAAGAAACGCGTTCTGAGTGAGCGTGTCGAAATCCTGATTCCGAAAGGGTTTGAGGTGATGAGCGAGCAGCAGATGGACTTCAACTACGCGAAGTCCCAGAGCCGCCCGAGCGTTATCTACACCAACAGCAACGAGGCCAGCATCTCTTTCTCGTACACCGATAACACGGCCGATCAGGACATGATCGGAATGTACCAGGACAACTTTTACAAGATTTACGCCAAGCAGTTCAAAGAAGCCAAGTGGTTCAACCACGGGGTGAAAGAGATAAACGGCCGCCAGGTGGGATACCTGGAGCTGATGAAGCCTGAGCTTGGTCACGAAGTTTACCAGCTGATTTTCTTCACCGACGTGGAGGGCAAGCTGCTCATGTGCACCTTCACCTGCGCCGACCGGCAGAAGCCAGAGTGGGAGAACGTTGCCAAGCAGATCATGGGTTCGTTCAAAGCAAACGGCTAAGTCCAAGCTGCTTTCCCGCCGAAAAGCAAGTATCCCGGAATTGTCAACCTCCCGTTGATGATTCCGGGATACTTGCTTTTCGGCTATTGCACCCTAAGACCCCACTATCCAGCACCCTCAGCCGCAGGCCGCGGCCAGGCCTGCTGTCAGGATGGCGTGCCGCCCTGTTCCCGCGTGGTGCCTCCCCCCGACCCCTTACGCCGCTTGATGCGCGGAATGAAAAAGGAGAGAAGGAGCCAGACGACTACTGCTGGTACACGAACTTGAAATCCGCTGTAGGGCTGTCGTTGGGATGGTAGGCCAACCAATAAATGTGTAAGGTGCCGCGCGTTGCTGTGCCGCTCAAATGAACAGTACTTCGGGAGTCAGCCCAGAATAATGAGGGGGGCAAGAGCGGGCTGCCAAGGCCGGACGAACCCGCATGGCAACCCGGGCCGGCTGTCGGCGGGTAGTGCCTAGGGCCGCTTCGGGGAGGCGCCTTGCAGATTCAGAAAGTCCCGCAGGAGCTGGAAGACCGACGCGAAGCCAGTAAGCGGTAGGGTTTCAAAACGGTCCAGCACATCGTGGTAGGCCGTGCTGCCGCCGCGGGTGTAAAAGAAAAAGGCCGGCACCCCGTGCTCGGAGAAGAAGAAGTGGTCGGAGTTGGCGGCGCGGCCCCGGGCGGCAAGGGAGGCTACGTACTGGTGTCGGGCATTCAGTTGCCGGAGCTGGTCAAACTGGGGTTCCAACACCCGGCCGTTCACGACCGTGAGGCCTTCGTCGCCGGTGCCCAGCAGGTCGAGGTTGGCCAGAAACCGGATCTGAGACAGCGGAATCAGGGGGTGTTCCACGAAGTAGCGGGAGCCAATCAGCCCGGCCTCTTCCGCCCCGAAGGCCAGGAAGGCCACTGAGTACGCCGGCCGGTTTTTGGGCCGGGCGTAGTGGGCGGCCAGCTCCAGCAGCATGGCCACTCCGCTGGCGTTGTCGTTGGCCCCCGGGAAATAGGTGCTGCGGCCCAACTGACCAAGGTGGTCGTAATGAGCCGATACGACTAGGAAGGAATCTGGCCGGGCGGTGCCGGGCAGGTAGCCGACCACGTTCTGGGTGGGGTAGGCAGCATACCGCCGGGCATCAAGCCGCACCGCAACGGTGCCGGCCCGGGCGGGCCAGCGGCTGGCCAGCACTTCCAGGTGGGGCCGCGCAGCCTGCTCGCCGGCCAGACTGGCGGTGAGCTTGACAGAAACCAGCGTGACGCGGGCGGCGGCCGACGCCAGGTGTGCCTGCACGGCCGCCGGCAGACTGGCGAGGCGGCGCTCTTCCGCTTGGGTGAGCACCAGAACCGCGCCGGTGAGCCGGGTAGCCAGCAGGGCAGTCTGGGCCGTGAGTTGAGAAAAAACCAGGGTGTCGAGCCGGTGAGCGGGGCCGCGCAGGTGGCCGGGGCCACTGGTGGGGGCGGCAATGAAATCGAGGCCGGGGCGCAGCACCTGTCCGTCCACTTGCAGCTCGGCCCGCCCGGGAAAGGTATTGATGGGAAGCGAGAACGGCTGGCGGTAGCCGGGGCTGAGCGGGAGCAGACCAAGCGCCTTATAGCGGTGTTGCAGGTACCGGGCGGCCCGTTGCTCGCCGTGGTTCACGTAGCCCCGGCCGTGCCGGGCCGGGGCCGATAGGTAGGCAACAGTCTGGCGGGCGCGGACCATATTCTGAGCCCCGGCGGCCGGGGCGAGCAGCAGGCAGGTGGCCAGAAGCCCTGCAACAGCCAGTGCACGAAAACGGGCAGCATATCGGTTCATTGCCAGAAACGTCGGGTGAACCACATGAGCGCCGAGCCGGCCACCACACCCAGGGCGTCGCTCAAAATATCCGACCACTCGCCGTTGCGGCCCAAATCCATGCCCATTTGTAGCAGCTCGATGGCGGCCCCCATGCCGATGGCTGCTACCAGCACCGTGCCGAAAGCCCGCGCCCGCAGCCCCGGCCACCACCGCTGCCGCCGGGCCGAGAAGGTGGCCAGCACTGCCAGCACCCCGAAAACAAACGCGTGGGCGGCCGTATCGAAAGCCAGCAGCTCCCAGTGGGGCGTGGGCGGCATGGAGTTGGCGGGAGTGAGCGTGCTCACCAAAATAAACGCCGCCCAGGCCAGCGGCAGGACCACAAAGGCCCGCCGGGGTGGCGTGGGCGGCGCGGAGGCTGACATAGCCAACGGAGCGGAGCAGGCAGCCTAAGCGCCCACCAACTCGCCGTAGGTTTCGGCCGACAGCAAACCCTCTAGCTCGGCGGGCGTGCTGATGGACATCTTGATCATCCAACCGTCGCCGTAGGGGTCGGAGTTGACCAGCTCCGGGCTGCCGTCGAGCTTGTCGTTGATTTCGAGTACGGTGCCGCTGATGGGGCTGAACAGGTCGGAAACCGTTTTTACCGCTTCCACGGTGCCGAAAATATCGTTCTGGGCAACCTCTTTGTCAAGCGTGTCAATGTCCACATACACGATGTCGCCGAGTTCCTTCTGGGCATGGTCGGTGACGCCGATGAAGGCCACGTCGCCTTCGATGCGGATCCATTCGTGCTCTTTGGTGTACTTGAGGGTGGCGGGCAGATTCATGGGGTGGTGCTAAGTAGTGAGGGTGAGGATGCAGGGCCGTTAGGCACCGCGCCAAAAGTACAAGGTAAAGGTGAGATGGTTCAGGGGGAGAGGGTGAAATAGTGAAATGGTGAGGTTGCTGTTTCTCGAACCTATTTGCGCAAGCGGTGCAATAAGGCCCTCGGAACGTCAAACTCACTATTTCACTACCGCACTCATTTACTGCGAGAGGCTGTAGCGGAGCTGAATGCCGGCTTCGGTGGCGGTATTACGGAAGCCGTTCACCCGGGGCGCGGTGATGTTCTGGGTGAAGAAGAATTGCAGGTTCAGACGCTGGTTGAGCACGTAGTCCACGGTGGGGCGCAGCTGAATCTGGCGGGTGCCGTTGGTAACGGTGCCCACCGGCCGGCCGACATCGCCCGGGGTAGTGGAAGTTGGGTCTACCACGTCCTGAATGGCCCGCTGCACGGCGTAGTTGTCGCTGATGCTCAGGTCGAGGCGGGCGTTGAGCTCGTTGCGCAGGATGCGCTGCTCGCCCCCGATGCGGAAGGGCAGCTTGAGCCGGTTGGTAGCAAACCCGACGCCAATTACCATATCGGTGCGGCGCAACTCGGTTATCTGGGCGTTGGAGGTGTTCAGGCCCACGGTGCGGTCGATGCGGTATTCCAGGTTGCCGGTCAGGCGGCCGGTGGTCTGGAACCGCGCCCCGATGAGCGGGGCCAGCCGCTCGGCAATGGACACCTGCCCGACGAGGTAGTAGGGAATGACCTGGTTGGACTGGTTGGACAAGTCAGGCAGGCCCTGGGGCTCGGTGGGGTAGTTGGCTGAGGTAGTGTAACCCGCGATGTTGTAGGTGGAGGAGTACACGTGGTTGAGCGTGAACGAGCGGAAGTAGCGCTGCACGAAAGGCAGCTGGGAGAGGCCGTTGTAGGCAATGTTCCAGTTGGGCACCGGAATCCGGATGCGGGGCTGGAAAGCCTGGGCCGTGTAGCCATCCGACGACCGGCCCTGGTAGGCGTCGCGGAAGGCCTGGAGCAGCACATCCTGGGAGTTGAAACCGTACCTGCCCCCCACGTTGCTGTCATCCTGGGCCGCCTGCAACTTGGCCTGCACGAACTGACGGTTATCCACGAAGCGGTTGAACGCCTTCGACGTCACTCCCTTGTTGCTCAGGTCCCCGAACAGCGTCTGAACGGAGATAAAGGAGATGGTGAATGTACCGGTGCCGAGGTTGTTGCTGGCCGTGGGAATATTGGTGATGGGAATGAAAGTGGTGTCGTTGATGATGTTTCGGTAGAACACAGCCCGGTTGCGCACGGAGTTCTTGCGGGCATCGAGCTGAATGTTAAAGTCGCGGAAGGGCTCCAGGGTGGTGCGCAGGGTGAGGGCTTCCGTTTCGAGGGAGCTGAGCGGGGTGTTCAGGTACTGGCTGCTGTTGGTGTACCAGCCGTTGTTGTAGGCCTTGTTGAACAGGTTGTCCAGGCCCGGCTGCTGGCCCAGGATGAAGGGCAGGCCCGGGGCCTCGAATCCATCGTTGAAGCCGAAGAAGCGGGTGTTGGGCAGGTAGCCCGGCAGCAGGGTCCCCGCCGAATTCGTGTAGGTGAAGTTGAGGGAGCGGGCCGTCATCAAGGAGCGCAGAATGGCCTTGAGCACCCGCAACTCCGGCACCTTCACCGAGTCGGCGGGAGCCGCATCGGCCACGCCCACCTGACCGGGCTTGGTGGTCTTGGGGTCGAGCTTAACGCGGGGCTGGGGCGGCGGGGCGTTGTTGATGATGTTGAGGAAGCGCACTTTGTTGTAGAGCTTCACCAGGTCAATCTTGCCGTTCAGGCTGCGCTCCTGGTTGTTCTGGATGGTGTTGCCCAGTTGCAGCGGTACCGTCGTGGTGTCGGTGAGGTTGGCCGGGTTGAGCGGAGCCCGCAATGCCGTGGAGGCCGCCTGCCAGCTGTAGTTGGCCGCGTAGCGGGCATCGGCCGAGAGCCAGTCGGTGAGCGGAAACTTGTCGAGGGGCAGGCGGTAAGTGAGGGCCACCGTCTGGTTGAAGTTGGTGGTGCGGCCCCCGCGCTTGAACAGGTTGTCGCGCAGCTGCTGGCGGTTGCGCTGGGCCTCATCGGAGTTGCCGATGCTGCGGCCGACGCCTTCGTCCACCACGGCGCGGTTGGTGGCCGTGTAGTCCAGGGCCAGGGCCTTGGTCAAGTCCCAGCGCAGGTCGTAGATGCGGTTGAAGTAGAACGACTTCTGGAACACGCCCGGAATACCGTCCGTCACGGGTACCTGGCCGGGCTCCAGGGTGCGTTGCAGGAACCGCTCGTTGTAGCGGCGGTCCAGGTCGGCCCGGAAGGAGAAGCGCGAGGGCAAAGGCGTGAAGTTGACTTCCTTGAACAGGGCCAGATAAGGCGAGTCGAAGGCCTTCACCTGGGCCAGGGGCGTGTAGTTTTTGGGCGTGGCCTGGTACACGTAAGCCAGCGCCCCGGTGTAGGTGCGGGTGTAGTCGCGGTCGGTCCGGATGTCGGTGTGCAGGCGCTCAGTCAGCGAGTAGCTCAGGGCGAAGTTCTCGATGTCGTAGGGCCGGATTTTGCGCTCGGCGTTGGTGCGCTCCTTGCGCACGTTGAGCAGGGAAATACTGCGCTGGCTGGTTTGGTCCACCACTTCCTTGCTGTAAGCGGCCTTCTCACCGGCCGTCTCGAACTTCTCCAGGCTCTGGCTCAGCTTGGTGTCGGGGTCGAGGGGGTCGTACTTGGGGGCGCGGGTTTCGATGCCCGCTTGCAGCAGCACCGGCACCCGCAGGCCCAGCTTCTCGGGGAAGAATTTCTCGGCCGCCACGGTGGCATTCACATCGCCCCGGGTGATGTTGTCGGTGGAGCGCTGCTGGGGCTTGTCCTGGAGGCCACCGAAACCGGTGGTGAGGTAGCTGCCGGTGGCCGTGATGTTGGCCACGTCGGCCAGCTTGGTGTTGAAGCGGGCAGTAGCCGCCCAGCCGCTTTCGTTGTCGAAGTCGAGCACCCGCAGCTCATCGGCCCACAGCGTGAGCGACTTGTTGGCCCCGTCGTCCTTGGGGTTCAGAATGCCGATCATGGCCCCTTGCACCGACGACAAATCGGGGTTGCCGACAACCGTAATCGAGGAGCCATCGGGGAAGCTCACCACGAAGGGCCGGCCGTAGTCGATGCCCGAGGTGGCCTGGGCGTTGCGGGCGGCCTTGGCATCAATGAACTGCTGCAACTTCAAATCAATACGGTTTTCCACCGGCCACACTTCATCCACCGACTTCTGGCCGGCCTTAGTGATGGTGAGCGGCAGCGAGTATTCGTAGTAGTTCTGGATGTAATCGGTGCCGAGGCGCACGAAGGCCCGGACGCCCCCGCGCACGTCGCCGTCCGGAATGTTGCGGTCCTGGGTTTCGGCGTGCAGGAACAGGCGCAGCTTCTTGTAGCGCAGCATGTTCAGGCTCAGGTTCTTGTAGGCGGCCTTCGAGAAACCGTCGCGCAGGCCGCTCACCACCAGGCGCAGGCTCTGCTCGTTCTGCTGGCGGTTCACGGTGCTGGAGCCGAACTCCCGGTCGCGGCGGATGTTGGGCGGCAGCACGTAGGGAATGGCGCTGGTGCCGGCCACGTTGGCCAGCCCGTTTTCTTCCAGGCCCACCGTCGAAATGCTGAACTCGTCGGCGTCGGTGTCGGGGTTGACGATGGTGCCGGGCTCGGCAATCTTATTCAGGTAGCGCCGCCACTGGTTGGCCACGAACTGGGGCTGCACCATGCGCAGCACCACCGGCTGCTGCCAGCCCGTGAGGTACATGCGCAGAAAGCGGATGGATTTGAAGCCGAAGTCCTGGCCGGCCGGCACGCCCACCACGCCGGTGGGGGAGCGGACCGGAATGCGGAACTGGTACCAGGTCACCGGGTCCTTGTCGCTGTCGGTGATGATGGACGTTACCTTGTCCACGATGAAGTTCTGGCCTATTTCCAGGGAGCCGGGGCGCAGGCGCATCCGGTACTCGTAGTAGCGCTCGGCATCGGAGAGCACGTTGTCGCGGTTCAGGTCCTCCTTGTCGGGGAAGGCCGTGGAGCTGAGCTGGCTGCCCTCGGGCGAGTTGCCCTCCATGCCGTTGAAATTCTTGTAGCGGGCCAGAATTTTGGCGTTGGCCTGGTCGTAGCTCGGGTCGAGGTGGTGGCGGAAGTTGTCGGCGGCGGGGTCGGGCACGGCTTGGTAGCCGGCGAACTTGGCCTGCTCGCCGCCGTCGTTGAGGCCGTCCAGGCCCACGTCCTGACGGACTCGGGCCCCGGGGGCGGCGCTGAAGGCATCAGTCAGAAACGGCCGGCGCGAGGCCAGGCCCCAGGGCGTGGGCGTCGTTTCGAGGGCCAGGTCGTTGGGGTCGGCCGGAATGCCGTTCTCAAACTCGTACTGGTTGTTGTCGGAAAGCACATCCTCCGAAACCGACCCTAGGTTGATGAACAGCTCCCCACCCGTGTCGTTGTTGACGCTGTGGCCGTCGCTGTCAATGACCTGCCCGTTTTTGCCGGCCAGGAAGGGGTCCATGAGCCAGAACTCCAGGTACTCCACGTTGGCATTGTCGAAATCGGTATCGAAGGTGATTTCGCGCGCAATAGCCGCCTGCCGGGCCGCGTTGGCAGCGGGTCCGGTCTGGGCAAAGAAGCTCGGGCGGGTCGGGTCGAAGTCGGGCGTGTAGTTGTACTGGCCGCGCTGGTCGGGGAAGTAGGCCAGGTCGAAGCTGGTTTCGAAGGAGTTGCCGGTGGTACCCACATCGCGGTTGGGGAATACCTCCGTACGCTTGATGCCGCGCACGTAGTGGTTTTTCAGGTCGCCGGGTCCGATGTTGCCCGGCTTGCTCTGGCCGTTGGTGTAGTAGGTCTGGTCGATGGTGTACCAGGCCAGCTTGGCGCGGTTGTAGGCCACGGCCAGCGGGTCGGTGGGGGAGGTGACGCGCAACGGCAGCGGCGTGGAGCCCAGCCGCCACGTAACGGCCGAGTTGGTGCCGCCCAGGGTATAAGGCGTGCGGGCATTCTCGAAATCGTCGAGGTAGGACACCCCGTTTTCTTCGCCGGGGTTGCCCAGCTTGCTCTGGCTGGGCAGCAGCTGCGCAAATTCGCCGCTGAACGATACCGTGGAAATTTCCTTGGTCGAGATGAACGGCAGCGCGTCGAGGTACTTGGTCAGCGCCCGCGACTCGCGGCGCATGTTCACATCGAAGCCGTAGATGGTGTTGTTGTTGGGCTCGTCGCCGATATTCACGCGGTTGATGCCGGGGGCCTGGTTTTCGCGCAAATGGAGCACCGTGGCCCCGAAGTTCATGTCCGGCGACAGCCGGTAATCGAACCGGGCGCCCAGCAGCCGCCGGGGTTGCACCTGCACCAAGGCGTTTTTCTCGAACTCCACCCGCAGCTCGTTGGCCGAGTTGAGGTAGGCCGGGTTGAGGATTTTTACCTTGGCCTGGTCGTAGAACACCTGGTAATCGACGCCCTCCTGGAGCAGGGTGCTGCCGGCGCGCACCCGCACCGAGCCCTCGGCAATGCCAATGCCGGGCAGGTTGATTTCGTCGGTGCTGGTGGCCTGGAACCGGCCGCGCAGGTAAAACTTGTCTTTCTCCTGGCGCTGCTGGGCGTCGCTCTGCACCTGGTTGTAGAGCTCCCGGTACACGTATTTGTCCAACAGCGCGGGCTCAGCCAGGCTGTCGAACTTGGTAGCCAGAAAGTTGCCGAAAGGCTCTACTTCGGGGAAGATGATTTTACCCAGCTCGGTATCCACCGTAATGCCCGGGAAGAAGTCGAAGTTGCCGTCGGGGTTCCGGTCGTTGTTGGGATTTACGTTGTCGAGGTTGAAGACTTCAATCAGCGGCTTGTTCTGAATTTTCTGCCCTTCTTTCAGCGAAATCAGGTCGACGCCCGTGATGTCGTCCTTGTAAATAATCTGGAGCTGGAAATTGTCGCGGTTGAGCTGGTTGGCGTTCAGGGGATAGATGTTTTTCATCATCAGATCCCAGGTGGGCAGGTTGCCGGTGAGCAGGTTGGCGTTGTTGGTGGCTTTGTTGGGGTTGAACTGCGGCAGGTTAACGCTCGGGTCGTTGAAGTCGACCAGGCCCACGCCGGGGTTGGTGGCCTTGAGCATCTTCAGGAAGATAACCTGGTTGGAACCCACCTGCGCGTAGTCGCTCTGAATTTCGCCGACGGTGTAGGTTTTGCCGTTGTAGATGTACTGGTAGGATACGCCCAGCACCTGCTCGGGCAGTAGCTGGGTATTGAGCGAGAGGTAGCCCAGCTGGGGGTTGTAGGTGTACTCGCGCGGGTCGAGTTTGCGGGCCCGCACGTGCTCAAAGTCCTTGTTCTTCTCCAGGTTCAGCGTGCCGGCCAGGGCGTTGTCAATCACCAGCTCGTCGCGGAAGCCGGTCAGGCCCCGGATGCGGTCAAACTCCAGGTTGGCCTGGTTATCGGCCTGGGCGTTAGCGCCGGATGATTTCAGGAACTGCTGGCGGTACACGCGCCGGGGCTCGGCCACGTCCATGAGCGTGACCACGTTGCGCAGGTTGTCGCTCTGGCGGTTGTCGTTGGTAATCCAGACTTCGAGGTAGGTGATGTTGACCCCGCTCTGGATGGTGGGCAGGTTGCGCAACGACGAGTTGTACCGGTCGCGGAAGGCCTGGCTCAGGAAAAAGTGCCGGTCCTTCTCGTACTGGCTGGCCTTGATTTCGAAGGCCCGGCTCTGGCCCCCGTTCTGGATGCGCACCTCGTCGGCCTGGCCCCGCAGGGTGCTGGCAATGGTGGTTACGCCCAGGCGCCCGAACTGGAACTGGGCTTTTACCCCGAACAGGTTCTGGCCCCCCGTGATGAGGGAGTTGTTGAGCGGCAGGCTCACGTTGCCCAGCTCTACTTTGCGGATAATATCGGTGTCGAAGCCCGTGTAGTCGAGCTTCATGTTGTTCTCGAAGTCGAAGGCCGCGCGGGTGTCGTAGTTGAACGTGAGGCGCAGCTTTTCCCCAATCTGACCACTCAGGTTGAGGTTCATGTTCTGGTCGAACTGGAAGTCGCCCACCTTCTGCTGGCGCAGCGTCAGGGTGGGGTTTTCGTTGCGGTTGCCCCGGTAGCCCATGCGCAGCGTCACGGCCCCCTGGGGCCGGATATCCACGTAACTGCCCCCGAAAATACGGTCGGCCATGGGGCCGAGGTAGATTTTAGGAATCAGGCGGCGGTTGTCGGGCTGGTTCTGGTCGCCGGCCACGCCCCCGTTCGAGCGTTCCCGAAAGTAGTCGCGCACGGCTTTCTGCTGCTGCCAGCGCGAATATTCCTCGAACGTCATGCGGCTCGGGTCGCGGTAGTTGAGGTCGGAGCCGATGCCTTCCCGGATGTCGAAGTTCTGGAGGCTGTCGTCGGCCTGCACGTCGAGCTGCACGTTGGCGGGCAGGGGCAGCACCAGCGGGGAGCGGCGGCGCTGGGTGGAGAACCGGGAGCCGCGCCGGTCCTCGGGGGCTACCCGGGGGCGGGTACCGGGCCGGTAGCGGGTGGTATCGGTGCGGGGCGTATCGGCGGCCAGCACGCGCAGGGCGGGGCGGGTAGCGCCCGGCAGCCAAGCTGCCCACAGCTGGCGCATGGCGAACGGCGTGGCCCCGCTGACCAGCGGCAGCGCCTGGGCCCACCAGGCCACCAACGACGCCACGGCTACGAGGCAGATAACAGAGAATTTCTTACCGGTAGTCAAGCGTCAGGATCGGTCGAAAGGAGAATGGAGACGTTTTTCGTTGCTCGTTTTTCGTTTTTCGCCCACGGAACAACAATAAGGCGACAACCTAAACGAGGAGCGAAAAACGAGCAACGAAAAGCCAAAAACGCCTAATTAGACTTAAGAGCGAATTTAATCAATTCCTCTGCCGTCAGGTCGTTGCCGTGCTTGCGCTGGGCCTGGTCGAGTGATTTCTCGGCGGCGGCCCGGGCGAAGCCCAGCATCACTAAGGCTGCTAACGCTTCCGCGCGGCTGGTATTGTGTGCCTTGGCCAGCGGCACGGTATCAATGCCCGCTTTGGCCAGCAATTCGTCCTTGCGCAGCTTGTCTTTAAGCTCCAGAATCACGCGCTGGGCCGTTTTGGGACCAACGCCCTTGATGCTTTGAATGGCGCGCACATCTTCGCTCACAATAGCCTGGCGGATTTCGCCCACCGACATCGACGACACCATCACGATGCCCGTGCCCGGCCCGATACCCGACACCGAAATCAGCTGCATGAACAGGGCCTTTTCGTTGGGGTCGAGAAAGCCATACAGCGTCTGCCCGTCCTCCTTGATGTGCTGGTAGGTGTAGAGCTTGATTTTTTCCTCTTCGGCCGGCAGCTTGGAATACGTAGCCAGCGAAATCCGGATTTCGTAGCCGATGCCGTTTACATCCAGTATAGCCTGAGCCGGGTCTTTATAAGCGAGTTTGCCGTCAACGTAAGCAATCATGCGTGGGGGGGGAGTTGGGAAAGTAGCGGAGAAACCAGCGCAACGCCGGAGCCACGGGTTTTGTGCCAAGTTACACACTCCTTTCGACCTAGATGATGAACGGATGAAGGGACAGATTCTGAACGGGTAGCAAGCAGCGTGGCGGCCAATGCAGGAAAGATCCCAAAAAAAGAACGTCATTCCGAGCGGAGCGAGGAATCTGGCGTGCTGTCGTTGAAATGTTCATACAACGACAGCACGCCAGATTCCTCGCTCCGCTCGGAATGACGTTTCTCCTAGGCGCTAACTACAACCCTTTGCCGCCGGGTTGCTGGGCATCTACCACGGCAATAGCGGCCATGTGCACAATTTCGCGGATGGAAGCGCCAAGTTGCAGGATGTGTACCGGTTTGCGCATGCCCATCAGCACCGGCCCGATGGCTTCCGCCCCCCCGATTTCCTGGAGCACCTTGTAGGCAATGTTGCCGCTGATAACGTTCGGGAAAATGAGGGTGTTGGCCCCGCCCTTGGCCGCCAGCTCCGAAAAGGGGTACTGCTCGCGCAGCAGCTCGGCGTTGAGGGCCGTGTTGGCCTGCATTTCGCCGTCCAGTACCAGGTCGGGGTAGCGCTGCTTGGCCAGCTCGGTGGCGCGGCGGGCCTTGTCGGGCAGCTCGCCGGGGTTGGAGCCGAAGTTGGAGTAGCTGATGACGGCCACCCGGGGCTCGGTGTCGAAGAACTTCACGGCGTTGGCCGTCAGGCCGATAATGCCCACCATATCCTCGGCCGACGGGTCGATATTAACGGTGGTATCGGCGAAGAAGAACGGCCCCTTTTTGTGCTGAATGATGTACATGGAGGCCACCCGCTTGGTGCCCTCGGCCACGCCAATCACCTGCAACGAGGGCATGATGGACTTGCCGTAGTCCTTGCTCAGACCGGTGATAAAGGCGTCGGCCGCGCCGGTTTCCAGCATCATGGAGCCGAAGTAATTCCGCTCACGCAGCAACCGGCGGCCCTCATACAGCGTGATGCCCCGGCGCTGCCGCTTTTGGTAGAACAGCTCGGCATACTCCTCGCGCTTGGCCTCTTCCCGGATAATGTCGATAATCTCGCAGCCCTCTAGGTCCAGCGACGTTTCGGCCGCAATGCGCTCGATCTTGTTGCGGTTGCCCAGCAAAATGGGGAAAGCAATACCCTCCTCGCGCAGAATCTGGGCCGCCTTGAGCGTTTTGTAGTTGTCGCCCTCGGCAAACACCACCCGCTTGGGGTTGCTGCGGGCCGCCGACGTGATGCGGTTCATCAGCTTCTGGTTCACGCCCAGCCGCGCCCGGATATCGTCCTCGTAGCCGGCCCAGTCCGTAATGTGGACCCGAGCCACGCCGCTTTCCATGGCCGCCCGGGCCACGGCCGGGCTCACGGTGGTAATCAGGCGCGGGTCGAGGGGCTTAGGAATGAGGTAGGTGCGGCCGAAGCTGAGCGTGTTGTCGCCGTAGGCCCGGTTCACCATCTCGGGCACGGCCTCCTTGGCCAGGTCCGAAAGGGCCTTCACGGCGGCTAGCTTCATCTCCTCGTTGATTTCGGTGGCCCGCACGTCCAGTGCGCCCCGGAAAATGTAGGGGAAGCCCAGCACGTTGTTCACCTGGTTGGGGTGGTCGGTGCGGCCGGTGGCCATAATCAGGTCGGCGCGGGTGGCCATGGCCAGCTCGTAGGGAATTTCCGGATCGGGGTTGGCCAGGGCAAATACGATGGGGTCCTGGGCCATTTTCAGCAGCCACTCGGGAACCAGCACGTTGCCGGCCGAGAGGCCCAGGAACATATCGGCCCCATCAAGGGCTTCGGCCATCGTGGAAATCGGCCGCTCGGTGGCGAAGAACAGTTGCATGTCGGCCAGGTCGGTGCGCCGGGGCGTGATGAGGCCGTCCTTGTCGAAGACCACCACATTCTCGCGCTTCAGGCCCAGAGCCAAGTACAGGCGCAGGCAGGAAATGGCGGCCGCGCCGGCCCCACTCACCACCAGCTGAATCTCCTCAATCTTCTTGCCCACCACTTCCAACGCGTTCAGCAGGGCGGCCGACGAGATGATGGCCGTCCCGTGCTGGTCGTCGTGCATGAGCGGGATGTTCATCTGCTCGCGCAGGGCCGTTTCAATCCGGAAGCACTCGGGGGCCTTGATGTCTTCGAGGTTGATGCCACCGAACGTGGGCTCCAGCGACTTCACGATGCGGATGAACTCGTCGGGGTCGGTGGCGTCAATCTCAATATCGAAGCAGTCGATGCCTGCGAATTTCTTGAACAGCACGCCCTTGCCCTCCATCACCGGCTTGGAGGCGTCGGGCCCGATGTTGCCCAGGCCCAGCACGGCCGTACCGTTGCTGATAACGCCCACCAGGTTGCCCTTGGCCGTGTACTTGTACACGGCATCCTTGTCGGCGGCAATTTCCTTGCAGGGCTCGGCCACACCCGGCGAGTAGGCCAGGGCCAGATCGAGCTGGGTACTGACGGGCTTGGTGGGTACCACTTCAATTTTGCCGGCGGGCGTGCGGGAGTGGTAATCGAGGGCGTCCTGTTTATTTATCTTGAGCATGAGGCGGGGCAATGGTTGAGCTTCCGAAAAAAGGTCAAGGAAGCAAGATGCGGCAAAATGAGCCAGCTTCAAAGGTACACGCCCCACCCGGAACCGAAAAGCCCCGAACCGGGCAGGGTTTGGGGCTTTTCGGTTCCGGGGAATAGGAGCAGCGGACGCTACGGGAGCAGTGGAATTTCCTGGAAGCTGCCGTGCACCCGCAAGTCGCCCAAGCGACGCGAATCGGGGTTGGAGTCGAAATTGGGCCGGAACGTGAAGACGTCGCGGATGCCGGCCGCCTTGATTTCGTAAGTACCGCTGATAAGTTGCCGGGCAGCGTCGTAGGCCGTGATGATGAAGGAGCCGCTCAGCTGGTTTAGGTTGCTGGCTACGTAATTGTCCGTGTTTTCCTTGATGGAACTGTAGCGAAAGAAGGTAGTCTGCACGTCGCCCTTGCTGGCATCGGGCTGGGAAGCCAACGAGTAAGTGCCAACCAGGCCAGGCTTTTGCTGGCTTTTAGCCAGCACGAATACCACTTTATCGGAAGGCCCGACAGCAGGAAATGTATTGTTGAGCGTCAGGGTAAGCCGGTCGGAAGCTAGTTGTCCGGTTGGCTTATCAGCCAAGTAGCTTACCGAGCGCCCGTCGGCAGAGCCGGCGTATTCAAAGAACACATTCAGGGTGGCGGCCTGAATGTGCGTCGCCGCAACGGGTTCTGGAGTAGGGTCGCAGTCTTTGCTGCAGGAAGTGCCCAGCAGCGAAGTCGTGAGCATAGAAGCGAATAGTAGGATACGGGGTGACATAAGCGGGGAAGTTGAGATTAGGGGATAACAGGCGGTTCGTAACAACCGTGCCAAAACGAGCAAAAAAAGTTCCGTTTAACTGGTTTTATATTTACAAATCAAATAACAGGGTTCTTATCGTAGGGGATACTGTTGGCGAATTGGTTTTAAGCCATTGCGAGCGGAATCAATCGCTCGCAGGCGGCCTGACGCGTCTGGGCTAAGGGCACTTCGTTTACGTGGTCGTTTGTTAAGTTGAAGCAAAACTAAGCGAAAAGAAAGCTATGCCCCTTTTTTGTGGTGTTAGCGGGTGAGAAGCAAATCGGTGAAAGTGCCTTTGATGGTGGCATTCACCCGGTCGGGAGCGGGCAAGCTGCCAAGCTGGTACACTGGATGAGGGATGCTGGTGAGCCTGAGTTCGTAGTTGCCGCTGATTGCCTTATGTTGCTGGCTGTATTTGGTAACCGTAATGGTGCCCGAGTAGGTGGTATTGCTGCTTCGATAGCTCATCGAAGTTGTGCCAGGATCGGTGCCGTAGCGCCGTCCGTAGCGGTATTCGAAAGAGGCTCCGGCCGGAACCAGGGGGTAAACTCCCGTGCCGGCCGTAGTGAGTTGAGCCGTTGGAATACTAAACGAAAGCGTTTCAAAATCCTTCGCGCCAGGGTCTGCTCCTGGGCCGGCCACCAGCAAGTCGGGTTTCGGCGAGAGCAGAACGGTCAGGCCCGCAGGCAGGCGTTGTGCCTGATAGCTGACGCCGGAAGCGGGATACGTTTGGCTGATACCGGTGTCACCAGCGGCAGTGGTGAACTGGCGGCTGAAATCGAACAGGGCGGGCTGGGGCTCTGCCTCCTGAATCACCGGGATGGCAGTTTCCTTCTGACAGCCGGTGGTACCCACCAACAGACCGCAGCTAGTGACTAAGTAAGCAAGAAAGGGAAGGCGGATGTGCGTTTTCATAACGTGACAGAATGAAGGGTTAGTGGGTAACGGGCTGACCAGCCCAGCCATTAGGGGGTTGCATGCTCCTGAAATTAAAAGTGCCCCAGTAGGGGCACTTCAGAATTATAGGGTCATTACGTCCCGGATAAGCACATAATGCGGTTAGCTCTTCACAATCAGCTTCTGGCCGGGCTTCACGGCGTCGGATTGCAGGTGGTTGAGTTCCCGGAGCTTTTCCACTGTCAGGCCCTGATAGCGGCGCGAGATGTTATAGAGCGTATCACCGGGCTGCACCAGATGGAGCTGGGGCGCGGGCGGCACCACCAAAGCAGTTGGTGCCGGAACCGGGCGGGCGGCGCGGCGTACCGGAGCCTGGGCGGCCGCAGCCACTTCGCGGGTGGCTTCGGCCAAATCTTCGGCGGCTTCGGTAGCGGCGCGCAGGCTGAGCGTCTGGCCGGGCTGGAGCACATAGCTAGTGAGCTGGTTCCAGGCTTTCAGCTGCGCAATGGTCAGTCCGTTGGCCGTGGCGATTTTCTCCAGGAAGTCTCCCGGCAGCACCACGTAGGTTGCCGGTACCGAGTCATCGGCGGCAGCCAGTGTCTCTGCGGGCGCTACCCGGCTACCATTCCGGGCCGACGACCGGGGTTGCGGGCGAGGCGGGGCCACCGCCACAGTTTCCGGGGCAGTGGCGGGCACCTCGGCCGGTGGGGCCGGTTTGCTGGCGGCTACGCGCTCCGGGGCCACAACGGGCCGGGGCAGCGCGGGCGCGGCGGCTACGCTGCCCGTAGCGGCGGCAGGCTCCGGCGGCAGTGCTACGAACACCACGAGCTGCCGACGGCCCGCCAGGGAGGCGCTTTTACCCAACTCGTTCCAGCGGCGCACTTGGGCACTACTCACATCGTAGCGCGCCGCCACGGAGGCTACGGTTTCGCCCTGTTTCACCGTGTGGCGCACGCGGCGGAAGCGCGGCGACGCGTCGTGCACCGGCTCGCGCGGGGCCGCGTCGGCCACCAGGCTGCGGCCCGGGAAAGCCCTGACTCCGTTCAGGGCCACGGCGCGCGGAGCCAGTGGCCGGGGCAAATCGGCCACCGGCTGGCAGTAAGCAAACAGCGTGTGGCGGTCGGCAACGGCCAGGGCCGGACGGGCGGCGGCGGGCAGGAGCAGGGTGTAATTCCGGTAGCCGGCCGGCAGGTAGGGCTTGCGCAGCTCCGGATTCAGGCGCAGGAGTGCCAGCGAATCGTCGTAGCCGCAGGCCCGGGCCAGCCGGGTGAGGTCGAAGGCCCGGCCGCCGAGCTGGAGCGTATCCATCACCTGCGCATACTGGTACTTGAGCGTGGGAGCGTGCAGCTGGTGGGCCTGGGCGTACTTCATGGTGTACAGCAGGGCCGTGAAGGTGGGCACGTAGTTGCGGGTTTCGGCCGGCAAACTCGAATGCACTTCCCAGTAGGTGCTTTTGCCCGTCTTGCGCATTACCCGCTGCATGTTGCCCGCGCCCCAGTTGTAGGCGGCCAGCACCATTTCCCAGTCGTGGAACACGCCGTAGAGGTAGCGCAGGTGCTTGCAGGCGGCCTCAGTGGCCTTTTCGGGGTCCATGCGCTCATCTACCCAGTCGTCGCGGCGCAGGCGCAGGTCGTTGGCGGTAGGCCCCATGAACTGCCAGAGCCCCGTAGCTCCCACCCGCGATTTGGCGGTCGGAACCAGGGCCGACTCCACCACGGCCAGGTACTTGAGGTCGGTGGGCAGGTTGTACTTGGTGAGGTACTTCTCGAAGAGGGGGAAGTAGAGGTTCTCCCGCTCCAGCACCCGCTGGGTATAGGCCCGCTGGCGCTCGGTAAAGAGGCGTACAAAGGACAGCACGTGGTTGTTGAACACGTGGGGTACATCGGTTTCCAGGCAGCCAATCCGGTCGCCCACCAGGTCGCGCAGCTCGGGCGCGGTGCGTAGCCAGGCCAGCCGCGCCGAGTCAGGAGCAGCGGGTACGGCAGCCAGCGAATCGGGCAGCAACTCCAGGCTCACACGGAGCGAGTCAGCGGAGCCGGGGGCTTGCGGGGGCAGGTTGGGGCGCACTTGAGCCTCGGCGGAGCGGGCCAGCAGGGCGGCCAGTAAAACGGGAACTGCGGCCCGCATCAGCTTCTTCTTCATCTTACTTGCTTAGGAAAGAAGGCCGGTAAGCCAAAGACGCAAAACGCTGAGCCTGAGCCCAGCGTGTTTACCAAAAATAGCACGGATTATCAGAAAAGCCAGCGCCGGTACTCCCGGCCAGCCAACCGGGCGGGCGAAACAGCGCAGAAGTCGGTTGCGGCATGGGCAGAGTGCGCAACCCCCGTCAGCAGAATCAGCTACCGCCGGCCACTCGCTCCGCCCATGCCGCAACGGACTTATCGGCCCTGCCGGCTACGCTACCTGCGGAGCCGACGCCTGGGTAAACGAACTGGCAAAGGCCAGCAGGTGCTCCTCGCGGAAGGCCCCACTCAGAATCTGGAGGCCGATGGGCAGGCCTTCGGAATCCTGGCCGTTGGGCACCGAAATGGCCGGTACGCCCGCCAACGAAGCCTGCACCGTGAAAATATCGGCCAGGTACATGGCCAGCGTATCCTTGTTCACGTCGCCGATGCGGAAGGCCGTGGTGGGCGTGGTGGGCAGCACCAGAAAGTCGTAGTCGCGCAGCAGCTCATCGGTTTTCTCCTTGATAAGGCGGCGCACCCGCTGAGCCTTGGTGTAGTAGGCGTCGTAGTAGCTGGCCGAGAGCACGAAGGTGCCGAGCAGGATGCGGCGCTGCACCTCGGGACCGAAGCCCTGGGCGCGGGTTTTTTTATACAGCGACTCCAGGTCCGTCACGTCGGGGGCGCGGTAGCCGAACTTCACCCCGTCGTAGCGGCTCAGGTTGGAGCTGGCTTCGGCGGTGGTCAGGATGTAGTACGTGGGCACGATAAAGTCCAGGTAAGGGAACTCCACTCCCTCCACCAGATGGCCCTGGCCGCGCAACTGATCCAGCGCCCGTTCGGTGGCCGCCTTTATTTCGGGGTTCAGGCCCGGCCGCTCCAGGCAGTCCTGGATGTAGCCGATGCGGTAGTGGGGCGCAGGCGCGAGCTGCTGGCTATAGGCCGGTACCGCGCGCTGACTCACGGTGCTGTCGAACTGGTCGGGGCCGGCCATCACTTCCAGCAGCAGGGCCGCGTCTTCCACCGAACGCGTGAGCGTGCCAATCTGGTCGAACGACGAGGCGTAGGCAATCAGGCCGTAGCGGGAAATGCGCGAGTAGGTGGGCTTGAAGCCCACGATGCCGCAGAAAGCCGCCGGCTGCCGCACCGAGCCACCCGTGTCGGAGCCGATGGAAGCCAGGCACAGATCGGCCTGCACGGCCACCGCCGAGCCGCCCGAGGAGCCGCCGGGCACCCGGTCGGGGTCCAGCTCGTTGCGGGCCGGCCCGAAGTAGGACGTTTCGTTGGAGGCGCCCATGGCAAACTCGTCGCAGTTCTGACGGCCGATGACAATGGCGTCTTCGTCGAGTAACCGCTGCACAGCCGTGCCCGTGAACAAGGACCTGAAGCCGTCGAGGATGCGGCTGCTGCTTTGCAGGGCATGGCCCTCGTAGGCCAGCACGTCCTTCAGGCCGATGACCATGCCCGCCAGCCGGCCGGCCGTACCGGCGGCCAGCTTGGCATCTACGGCGGCGGCCTGGGCCTGGGCTTCCTCGGGCCACACTTCCAGGAAGGCGTTGAGGTGCTGTTTGCGGCGGATGTTATCCAGATAATACTCCACGAGCTGGCGGCAGGACGTGGTGCCTGCCGCCAGCTCGTGGCGAACTTCCGTGAGGGAGTTGAAGCGTCTCAAGACGAAAAGATTAAGTACGAAGCCTGAAGTAAGGAGCAGTGCCGCGAAAATACGACTCCGGCGGGCAAAAAACAGAACCGCCGGTAGGTTTCGCTACCGGCGGTTCTGTTTTTATTAGCTCAGCTGATCGAGGCGGGGGCGCTCTTCAGCCGGGGCAGCGGGTGCCACAGGCGGAATACTCCCCCCATCCATGGGCGGGGCCAGGGTAGGGGCCGGCACCTCCGCTACGGGCGGGGCCGGAGCCGCTTCGGGCTGGTAAGGGGGCTGGTTGAACTGCTGCTGGTAGGGCTGCTGCTGGGGTTGGCCGTAATTCTCCACTTCGCTGCGGATTTCGCGGGAAGCATCCTTGAATTCGCGGATGCCCTTGCCCAGTCCCCGGGCCAGCTCGGGAATTTTGTTGGCCCCGAAGAAAATGAGGATAACCACCATGATGAGCATCAGCTCACCGCCACCGAGGTCACCTAAGAAAAGAAAAAGAGGCGTGTGCATGAGTGCGGGGGATTATTGACGAGGAGCCGTAGGGTCGTTCGGGTTCACCGGACGGTCGCGGAATTCGGGCTTTTCCTCCTTGGAGGCGTCCTTGAATTCGCGGATGCCCTGGCCCATGCCCCGGAACAGCTCCGGAATGCGCTTGGCCCCGAACAACAGGATCAGGACAACGGCAATAAGCAGGATTTCGGTACCGCCAAAATTACCGATTCCAAGCAAAAGGGTGGCAAAGTTCATAGCAACAGGCCGTGCGGCCAGGTTTAGGGTGTCAAAGCTGAGTATACGCAGCCTTGTACGCTGGGGGATTGGTAAAGGTACCGCATAATTTGAAAAACAGTTCCGCCGGCGGCCCCATTTCTGCGGGCCGGGCCGGGGCAGCGGGCGGGTTTATTTTCTCTTCATCCACCCCAATCGGGTCCAACCAGAAAAGAAATTCATTAATCAGGCAAATCCGCTTATTCAACGGTTTAACGGGGCAAGTGCGGGATTTTGTGGGCTTATTTGAAGAAAAGACGCATTGCCGCTCGCATTCTTTTTCACGTCCGACACCTCTTTTAATGCCTACCAAACAGCTTCCCTCTTCCCGCAAGCGCAAATCGGCCTCGCGCGCCGATGAGGCCCGGCGGCTGGAGGCGCTACGCACCTATCAGATAATGGATACGCCGCCCGAGTCGTCGTTTGATGATCTGGTGAAGCTGGCCGCCTTTATCTGCGATACCCCCATTTCCCTGGTATCGTTACTCGATGAGGAGCGACAGTGGTTTAAGGCCCGCACCGGCCTGCCGTGGCTCCACAGCACCCCGCGCGAAATGGCCTTCTGCCAGTACACTATCGAGTCGGATACCTTGTTCGAGGTGGAAGATGCCCGCCGGAATCCGCTGTTCGAAAACAACGACCTGGTGACCGGCGAACCGCACATCCGGTTCTACGCGGGCTACCCACTCATCACGCCCGAAGGCCTGGCGCTGGGCACCATCTGTGCCATCGACACGGTGCCGCGTCAGCTCACCGAAGCCCAGCGCGAAGCACTCTGCATTCTGGCCCGGGAAGTAGTGGCCCACCTAGAACTGCGCCGGGCCCGCATTTTACTCGAAGAAGAACGCAGCAAGCTGGAAGGGCTCCTCCGCATGGCCAACGATACCGCCGAGTCGCTCTACCTGAACGGGGGGCAAAACGAAATTTTCATCAAACAGGACCACAAGCTGATCCGGGTGAAAACCACTGATATCCGCTACGTAGAAGCCCTGGGCGACTACGTGAACATCTACTCGGGCCGGGAGCGGTATACCGTGTACAGCACCATGAAGGAGTTGGAGGTCAAACTGCCCACCCGCGAGTTCGCCCGCGTCCACCGCAAGTACATCGTGCGCCTGGACCGGATAATTGCCATTGAGAGCGACGCGGTAATTGTGGAAGCCGGCCGCAGCGTGGAAGGCGCGGCGAGCCTGCTGCCCGTGCCCATCGGCAGCTCCTTCAAAGCAGCCCTGCTGAGCCGGCTGAATCTTATCTAGCCCCGCGCCGCACCTCAATTTCTCGGCTTCACCGAGCGAACAGCATCATTCAGCGAATTTGACGTACCAGCCGCCATCCCCCCCCGTATCTTTCGACTGGTTATCGGGGATTATCCCTGTTGGTTGCCGCGGGTTTTGGCCCCCGGCGGCGGCAGGGGAGGGATTCTGATAGCTAAGTTTGTTTTCATAGCTCGGAAAGACACCGTACTCTGTACGGTGTTTTTTTTGGCCTTTTGGTGGGTGGTGGTTTAGGGTTTTTAGCTTTCCGATAACCCGCCCAAAACCGTAATCCACCCACCATCAACCAGTACTACTTGCGGCCCAGCCAGTTTTCGGGGTTGAGATTAGCACTGTTGTGCCAGACCTGGAACTGCACTTCGGAGGTGCCCTCGGCGTTGGTAGCCACGGTGCCCAGGGGCTGGCGGGCCGATACCGTCTGGCCCTCGCTCACGCTCACGCTGCGCAGCTTGGCATACACCGTGAAGTAGTCGCCGTGCTGAACCATGATGATGGTGCCCATGCCGGGTACGCTGGCCACCGTGAGCACCGTGCCGCTGAACACGGCCCGCACTGGCTCGCCGGCATTGGTCTGAATATCGACACCCCGGTTTTCCACCACCACGTTTTTGAGCACCGGGTGGTTGTGGCGTCCGAAGCGCTGACTGATAAAGCCCTTGCCCACCGGCCAGGGCAGGCTGCCCCGGTTTTCATGGAAGGAGGCCGCCAGCTTGGCCGTTTCGGGCGTCAGCGTCACGCGGTCGACGCGCTCGGCGCTTTCGGCGGCGGCGGCTTCGGCAGCGGCAGTAGCGGGCGTACGGGAGGTTGTGCCCGGGCTGCGACCAGCGGCGGCGGCGGCGGCCCGGGCCCTGGCGGCGGCGGCTTTGCGGGCGGCCTCGCGGGCGGCGCGGGCAATTTCCTCGCGTACGCGCTGGGCAATCAGGTTGTCGAGCCGGCCCACGGCCTGCTGCCGGGCGGCCAGCTCCTTGCGCAACCCTTGCTCCTGCTGCGTGAGCTTGGTAATGACCTGATCCTGCTGGGTTTTGAGCGTGGTGAGCGTGCGCTTCTCCGACAGCTGGGTGTTCAGTAAGGAGCCCTTCTCTTCTTTTTTCGCCTTCAGGCCCAGCAACTGGGTGCTCAGGCGTTGCTGGGTGCTCACGATCTGGGCGGCCTGGGCCTGGCGCACCTCCGTATACTGACGGATGTAGCGCAGGCGGAGCATGAACTGGTTGAACGACTCGGCGGCGAACAGGAACATGAGCCGGTTGTAGCCGTTGGCCGTTTTGGAGCCCGCGTAAATCAGGCGGGCGTATTCGGCCTTGAGCTGCTCCAGGCTCTGGCGCGTGCGCTGCACCTGGCTTTCGGTCTGCTGCACGTCGGTTTCGATGTAGTGCAGCTCCGAGCTGATGTTTTTGATAACCCCCTGCTGAACGGTGAGCTTCTCCTGAATAGCGTTTAGCTGACCCACCGAAGCCTGCTTCTTTTCCTGCGTCTGGGCCAGAATACGACTGGTTTCTTGGATGCGCTGGAGCGTGGTGCGCCGCTCACGCTCCAGCTGGGCCTTCGATTTGCTCCGGGTACGCTGCGCCCAGGCGGGCGCAGTGGCACCCGCCAGCCCGGCCAGCAACAGCACCGTCAGCAGCCAAGAGTTACTTTTTACGCGCATAGCCTTTCGGAACCGAGAACGGGAACTGTAGCCGCTCCTTGTCCACATCCACGGCGCGATAGGTCAGCGTGAGCATCGTGGGAGCCGATTTGCCCTGCTTGATCTGCACGGCAGTCGTGAAGGCAAACGGTTGCGGGTTGTTTTCCAGGGGCTGAAAATCGGAGTATTCCACCAGCAGCTGGTTTTCGGTGGCCGGTGACTGCACCTGCAGCTGCTGGGGCCGACCCTGGGCCAGATCCACCAGCTGCATGATGAGCAGACCGGCCTGCTCGTAGCGAATGCGCTGCACGGGGCCTTCGGTCGTGATGACGGGCTGGGTGGCTGGGCTGATGGGGGCCAGGTAGTTGCCCAGCAGCAGGGCCTGCAACATGTCAAAGGTAATAGGCACGTTCAGTCGCTGGCTCAGGTAGGCAAAGTCGCCGGCGTAGTATTCGCGGTGGAGCTTGTCGAGCACCTGCACCGAGTCGCGGGTGATGTAGATGCGGCCGCCCTCAATGCCGATCAGCGAAGCCGAAATCCAGATGACGCTGTCTTTGCGGATGCGCAGGTTGATGTTGCCGGCCTGGTCGCCGAACTGGGCCTTGCCCTTGGCCGTCATAAACCGGAAGTCTACGTTGGCGGCCCGCACGGCCTCCGGCATGGAGGCCGAGGAGCTGGTTTTGGTGCGGGCCGGGAGCAGTTTGCGGTTGCAGCTGCCCAACAGCACCAGGGCGCTCAGCAGCACCAGCACGAGGCGGTTACTCATATAGCTTCTTGTCTTTGATCTTGCGGTTGATGAGCGACGACGCGCCGCCCAGCTTGCGGGCCCGCTGCCATTCGGCAAGGGCCTTGTCTACTTCGCCCAGCTGAAAGAGTGCGTCGCCGTAGTGCTCTACCACGGTGGCATCGGACGTGTTGCGCAACGCTTTTTCGAGCTGGAGCCGGGCCCCGTCGTAATCCTTGAGACGGTACAGCACCCAGGCGTAAGTATCGAGGTAGGTGGGGTTGTCGGGGTGGTTTTTCACCAGCTTGCCCGCCATTTCCTTGGCCCGGTCCAGCTTCTCGCCTCGCAACGACAGGAAGTAGCTGTAGTTGTTGAGGGCCTGGGCATTGTTGGCATCGAACACCAGTGCCGCCTCGTAGGCCGCGTCCGATTTGGGGTAGTCCTTCAGCTCATGGTAAGTGTCGCCGAGCTGGGTATCGAACTGGGCCAGCAGCTCGGGGTTGTCGGTGGCCAGCTTGCGGCCGTACTCCAACGATTTTACGGCCTTGGCCGGCTGCTTCTGCAACTGGTAGCCCACGCCATTGTAAAACCAGAGCGGGGCCTGGTTCGGGAATAGCTCCAGGGCCTGCCCGGTGTGGGTGAGCAGGGAATCCACCTGGCTCAGCTCGGCATCAATGAGCACCACCTGCTGCCAGATCTGGTAGCGGGAGTTGTCGAGCCGGATGGCCTTCAGGTAATTAGCGCGGGCGGCCGTGCGGTTGCCGGTAACGGTTTCGATGTCGCCGGCAATGGAAAAGGCCTTGGCCTCGCGCGGGTGCACCCGGGTGGTAATGGCGGCCAGCTCGCGGGCCGTTTCGTTGAGGGCCGGGTTGGGCAGCTGCTTCACGTAATCGATCAGGATGCGCACCTTGTCGTCGATGTCCAGGCCGGGGCTGGCAAAGGCGAGCTTGATTTGCTTCTCCGACTCCGGCTGATTGTTCTGAAGACGGTAAACGTCGGCCAGAATCATGCGGGCCCGGGGGTTGTCGGGGTCCTGCCGGAGGGCCTGCTCGGCCACCCGGATAGCCTCCGCAAACCGGCGGTTGGTGGCGTAGAGCTGGGCCTGGGCCAACACGTAGCGCACCTCATCGGGGTTGGTCTTCATCAGCGACTCGCCCTCCTGCAAGGCCTTGTCGGGCTTGTTCTGGCGCAGGTAAATCTGCTGCTTCTTAAACGAAATTTCGTCTAGGGGGCCAAACTTCTGCTCCGCCTGCTCAAAGGTGGTCAGGGCCTCCTCGAACTTGCCCTGGGCCATGTATAAATCGGCCAGGTTGAACAGGTAATAGCCGGAGTTGGGTACCGTCCTGACCAGCGTAGTGTAAATCTGGGCCGCCTCGTCGTACTGCTTCTGGGAGGCATAAATCTGGGCCAGCAGCAGGTAGTAGTAGGGGTTCTGGGCGTCCAGCTTTACGGCCACGCGGGCAAAGTTGGTGGCATCCTGGAGGTTGCCGCTCAGCAGGTTGGTTTCGGCAATCTTGTAGTTGATGGCCGCATTGGTGGGGTTGATGGCGTACGCTTTCAGTAGCCGCTCCAGGGCCTTGTTGTAGTCTTCGAGGAGCAGAAACCGGATGCCGTCCACGAAATAAGACTCGCTTAACTCCCGGTCTTTGGGCGACAGGTTCACGCGCTGGCGCGTCACTTCTTCCAGAGCCGCGCGGTGGGCCAGCTCTTTGCGCTCCTTGCGCGTGAGGCGGTGGGGCTTGGCTTTGGAGGGCTTGCCAGCAGGAGCCGGAACTTGCTGCGCATAGCCCGGTCCGGCCAGCAACAGGCTCAGCAGTAAGATGAAAAACGTACTGAATCGACTCATGAACGCAGTAGCGCGGCCCGCAGGGGGCCGCCGATTGGAAACAAGTAAAACCTAACCCAACACGCCGTGCCCCTGCGATGGGGGCCGCGCTACTGAAACGTCAGGAGACGCAAAAGCATCACAGGCGCAACGTATTAAAGTCGCCCACGCTCAAATCGTGCGGGCGGCCGGCTACGGTGGCGTGGCTGCCGATCATGGAGCCCGCCACGTTGGCGTGCTCCAGAGTGGCCGACTGCTGCACAATGGCATTGGCAACAACTGAGCGGCTCACTTTGGTATCCGCACCCAACGATACATGCGGCCCCACAACTGAGTCGGTGATAACCACACCTTCGCCAATATACACCGGCGGAATGATTACGGAGTTGGTGATGGTAGCCGATTGGGCCACCAGGTCCTCGCCGCGCTCCTGCAAAAACTCCAGATAGCGCTGGTTGGTGTACACGGTGGCGTCCTTGTTGCCACAGTCGAGCCACTCCGTTACGCGACCGGGCACGAACTGGGTACCCTTGTTGCGCATGTTTTCCAGGGCATTGGTGAGCTGGTACTCGCCCTTGTCGGTGATGTTGTTATCGAGCAGGTATTGCAGCTCCTGGCGCAGGTATTCACCATCCTTAAAGTAATAGATGCCGATGATGGCCAGGTCGGAAACGAACGTCTGGGGCTTTTCCACGAAGTCGGTAATCTGGCCCTGGTCGTTGAGCTTCACAACGCCGAAGGGCTTGGGGTCGTCCACGCGCTGCACCCAGATGGTGCCGTCTACCGACGAATCGAGGATGAAATCGGCTTTGAAGAGCGTGTCGGCGAAAGCCACCACCACGTGCCCATTCAGCGCCGACTGCGCGCACAGGATGGCGTGGGCGGTGCCCAGGGCCTCATCCTGATAATGAATCGTGCCTTTGCCGCCCACCGATTCGGCAATCTTAACCAAGTCCTTCTCTACCGCGCTGCCGAAGCCGCGCCCGATGATGAAGGCTACTTCCTCAACCGGCTCGCCACACACTTTAGCAATATCCTCCACCAGCCGGTGCACAATGGGCTTACCGGCAATCGGGATCAGGGGCTTGGGAACAGTAAGTGTGTGGGGGCGCATGCGCTTGCCCATGCCAGCCATCGGAACGATAATTTTCATGCTGAAAATTAATTAAAAGTTAAAAGTGAAAAATTAAAAATCGCAAATGAAAAAAGGAGAAAATGACGTTACGCGGACTTCTGCATCCATGAATGAAACAGCTATTTCAAATGTCAATTTTTAATTTTTCACTTTTAATTTTTAATTAAAAAAATTAAGCGGAGCCCGTGCTGCCGTAGCCGCCGGTGCCGCGCTGGGTTTCGGAAAGGGCCTCGGCCGGTTGCCAGGCAATAACTTCGTGGCGGGCTACCACGAGCTGCGCAATCCGCTCCCCATCCTGTACTACGAACGCCTGGTCCGACAGATTCACGAGCAGCACTTGCAGCTCCCCCCGGTAGTCGGCGTCGATGGTGCCGGGGCTGTTGACGAGGCCGATACCGTGCTTGTAGGCCAGCCCGCTCCGGGGCCGCACCTGCATTTCGTAGCCCACCGGAATTTCCAGGAACAGGCCCGTCGGGATGAGGGCGCGCTGCAAAGGCCCTAACGTAACCGGCGCGTCGAGGTTGGCCCGCACGTCGAGGCCGGCCGCGTGGGCCGTCTGGTATTCGGGCAGCGCGTGCCGGGAGCGGTTGATAACGGGAATCTGCATGGGGCAAAGGTACGTTTTGGGCTATAAGCCACAAGCTTCAAGCCGCAAGCACGTTTTACAGCTCGCCGCTCAAAACCCTCAGATACTGCGCAGCCGCCGGCCTTCCACGGCGGCAATGGCCCCTACAAAGCCCAGCGTGAGCAGGGCGTGGAAACCGTAGCGGCCCCAGCCCGGCCCAACGGGCGCGTACCAGCTCAGGCCCACCACGCCCACGGCCAGCGTCAGCCAGAGCAGCAGCCGGGCCATCGGGTAGGGCACCGGGAAGTGCTTTTCGCCCAGCCACCAGCACAAAGCGGCCATCATGGAGTAGCAGGCCAGTGTAGCCAGGGCCGAGCCCATGTAGCCCAGCACCGGAATCAGCAGGAAGTTGAGGGCAATGGTGAGCACCGCGCCCGCGAAGCCCAGGTAGGTGCCGTAGTAGGTTTTGTCGGTGAGCTTGAACCACACCGACAGGTTCCAGTACACGCCCAGAAACAGGTTGGCCAGCAGCAGCACCGGCACTACGGCCAGGCCTTGCAAGTATTCATCGCCGTGCAGAAACAGGCGGGCCACCAGATCCAGGTTTACGCTCACACCCACAAACAGCATGGCGCAGCTCAGGGTAAACCACTTCAGAATCAGGGCAAACGTGCGGGGCGAGTTCTTGTCGGTGCCCTGAGCGAAGAAAAACGGCTCGGCGGCGTACTTGAAGGCCTGAATCACGAGGCTCATCAGGATGCTGAGCTTGTAGCAGGCCCCGTACACGCCCACGGCAGCCAGGCTGCTCTGGCCCGGGTAGAAGCCCTGGGGCAGCCAGCGGGGCAGCAGAATCCGGTCGAGGGTTTCATTTACCATGCCGGCCAGCCCCATAAACATAATCGGGTAGGCATACTTGAGCAAGGGCCGCAGCGGCTCCAGACTCAGCCGGAACCGGAAATCGAGCAGTTCCCGGCCCAGCAGCAGTAGCGTAAAGGCGCTGGCTGCCAGGTTGGCCAGAAACACGTAGCCCACGCCCATCGTCGGGTCGTACACGGCCCGCACCAGCGGGGCGAGGCCGGGCAGGTAGTCGCCGGCCAGCACATCGGGGCAGAAGACGATGAAAAACAGGTTCAGGCCCACATTGAGCCCGATGTTGGCCAGCCGGATGGCAGCAAATTTACGGGCCTTGTTTTCGAGCCGGAGCCGGGCAAACGGAATGGCCGCCAGCGCATCGAGGCCCAGAATAACGGCAATCCAGAGGGCGTAGCGCTCATTGCCCGGCGGCAGCTCCAGCAGCCGCGTCAGGGGCTGGGCCAGCAGCATCAGGCCCAGCGTCAGCCCCCCGGTCGTGAGCAGCAGCAGCGTCATCACCCGGTCGTAGAGCTCCTGCCGGTCGGTGCCGGGGCGGTTGGCGAAGCGAAAAAACGTGGTTTCCATCCCGTAGGTGAACACCACGTTCAAAAACGACACGTAGGCAAACAACCCCGTAACAATGCCGTACTGCGCCGCCGCAAACCGACCGGTGTACACGGGCACGAGCAGGAAGTTGACCACCCGGCCCACAATGCTGCTCACCCCGTAAATTGCCGTCTGCGAGGCCAGCTTTTTCGCTACGCTCATCTTAATTCAATTAAGAATTAAGAATTAGGAAGTAGGAAGTAAGAAAGGCAGTCCTGCTCTGGTATCACCTAAGTGAAGATGAAACGAGGCAGCTGAAAATTCTTAATTCTTAATTCTTAATTCTTAATTGCCTGTAAAGGCCGCCGGGCGCTTCTCCAAAAACGCGGCGGTGCCTTCGCGGAAGTCCTCGGAGCCGAAGCAGCGGGCAAACCCGTTGGCTTCCGTCTGGTAGCCCTGGCGCTGCTGGTCGTAGTAGGCATTCACGCAGTCGAGGCAGAGGCCCAGGGCCAGGGGGGCTTTGGTAAGGATGCGCAGCAGCAGCGCCCGCGTGAAGCTGAGCAGCTCGGCCTGGGGCACCACGTGGTTCACCAGGCCCAGGCGCAGGGCTTCGTCGGCCTTCACCATGTCGGCCGTGAGCAGCAGCTCGATGGCTTTGCCCTTGCCCACGAGCTGGGCCAGGCGCTGGGTACCGCCGTAGCCCGGAATCAGGCCCAGGTTCACTTCGGGCTGGCCGAAGCGGGCGTTTTCGGCGGCCACGCGCAGGTGGCAGGCCATGGCCAGCTCGCAGCCGCCGCCCAAGGCAAACCCGTTCACGGCCGCAATAATGGGTTTGGAGCTCTCCTCGATGGAGCAGAATGCCTCCTGCCCGCGCTCCGAAGCCCGGCGGGCCGAAATTTCGTCCAGCTGGGTCAGCTCGGCAATATCGGCCCCGGCCACGAAGGCCTTGGCCCCGCTGCCCGTCAGGATAACGCCGCGCACCTGCGGATCGTCCTGGGCGCGCTGGATGGCCGTGCGGATGTCCTCGATGGTCGCCGCGTTCAGGGCATTGAGCTTGTCGGGACGGTTGAGGGTAATGGTCAGGATGCCGGTTTCGGCTTCCAGCTCATACAATAGGGTGGCGAAAGTAGTCATGGCGGAAGATGGGTGGGAACGGTGGCAAAGATAGAACGAATTGCCACCGGGGCCACCGGCCGCTGAACTCGCCGCCGGCTCAGTTGGCGGCGTATCCGGCCCGGTTGGGCGAAAGAGTAGCCGCCAACCGGCCGCTTGTGCGTAATTTCACCTCTCCCACTCCGACCCCCTAGGACCAGACTAGCGCCAGATTGGGAAATGTATATATTTGCCGCTTCTCTCCCTTGTCCTTCACCCTCAATTACTTCCAGCTTATGGGCTTTGTTTCCGAATTCAAGGAGTTCATCTCAAAAGGCAACGTGCTCGATCTGGCCGTCGGCGTTATCATCGGCGGAGCGTTCAACGGCATCGTCAAGTCGCTGACCGACGACATCCTGATGCCCATCCTGACGCTGCTCACCGGCGGGCTGGACTTCAAGCAGTGGTACCTGGCGCTGGACGGGAAAACCTATGCCTCGCTGGAAGCGGCCAAAGAAGCCAAGGCTGCAACCATCAACTACGGACAGTTTCTGAACGCCATCATCACGTTCCTGCTCATGGCCTTCGCCATTTTCTGGATTGTGAAGCTGGCCAACCGCTTCAAGAAGCCGCAGGTGGTGGTAGCCGTACCCGACCCTGCCCCGACGCGGGAGGAAATGCTGCTGACCGAAATCCGGGACGCGCTGCGCACCCGGGGTTAGCGCTATTATGTGGTAATTTCGACCGGCCCGGGTTCAGCACGCTGAGCCCGGGCCGGTCTGTTTTACAATCTGATGCTCCGCTCCCCATGTTGCTTGCCGCTGCCCGTGCTCTGAGAAACTCGTTCCTGTTTGTGCTGGTGCTGCTGGCCGGCCCGGTACTGGCCCAAACCACCCCCAACCGTGCCCCGATGCCGCTGCCCACCTTCAAACTGTCGGCGGCCGTGGATACCGTGCAGGGCTGGCAACGGGGCGGGGCCGGGACGCTCAACTTCAGCCAGGTGGGCCTCTACAATTGGGCTCCCGGCGGCCAAAGCTCCCTCTCCCTGCTGGCTACCGGCAATACGTATATGCACTACCGGGGGCCGGAGCACACCTTCGACCTGGCCGCCAACCTGGTGTACGGGGTGCTGAAGGCGGGCAAAGGCCGGCTGCGCAAGAACGATGACCGCCTGGAGCTGAACGGCCGCTACGCCCGCCAGTTCACCCAAACGCTGTCGTACGCGGCCCAGCTCAACCTCAAAACCCAGCTCACGCCCACTACCTCCCTGGAGAACCCCGATTCGCTGCTGTCCCGCTTTTTCGCGCCGGCCTACCTGCTGGCCTCGTTGGGCGTAGAGTACCGGCCCAACACCGATTTTTCCCTGCTGCTCTCGCCCGCCACCGGAAAGTTTACCGTCGTCGCCGACCAGGGGCTGGCCGATGCGGGGGCATTTGGGGTGCGCCCGGCCCGCCTGGCGGCCGACGGCCGCCCGCTACCCGGGACCGGACAACAGCTACGGGCCGAAATCGGGGCCTACCTCAACGCCCGCTACCGGCACACGCTGGCCACCAACATCACCTACACCACCAAGCTGGAGCTATTCAGCAACTACTTTCACAATCCCCAGAATATCGACGTGAACTGGGAGAACCTGGTCGACTTCAAAGTGAACAAGTTCTTCAGTGCCAGCGTTACCACCCTATTGGTTTACGATGACGACGTGCTCGTTCCCGTCGACCGCAATAACGATGGCATTTCCGACGGCCGCGGCCGCCGGATTCAGTTCAAGGAAACGCTGGGTATCGGCCTGAATTACAAGTTTTAATCCCGGCCGAACTAACTTTGCTGACCACTAGTTGGATTGCTGCCTGTTGCCGTACCCGTACTTTGCTCGCTGATTAGTCATTTAATCGTATGAAGAAATTGTTTGCTGTTCTGGTAGTTGTGGCAGCCGGCTTGTGGGTGGCCCCGGAAGGGCGGGCTCAAAGTCCCGTGCTGGATGGGCGGCCCGATGCGCTGACGCAGCCCCGCTCGCGGCCGGAAAGCCCCCGCAAGAAGCGCAAGGCGTCGGACACCGATATTGCCCGCATGCAGCAGCGTATGAGCATGAATGCCGGGGAGGTAAAGCGCGACCAGCAGATGGAAATCCTGGAAGCCCGCTCCGGCACGGCCAACACCAGTTTCGGGCGGGCTTCCGGCCCGGCCCGGCAATACGAGAAGGGTGATGGCGGGTTCGCGGTTCGCAAGTTCAAAGACAACCGGATCGGTACTGCCCGCCAGAAGCGGGGCCAGACGCGTCCGGCCGGTTTCATCGACCCCAAGGGCAAGCCGCTCAGCCACAAGAAGAAAAAGCATTTTCTGTTTTTCTGAGTTGTGCGGGGTTGCGCGCTGCTTGCGTGGCTACTTTCCCTCTCCGCTTCGGGTTCCCTGGCAGGCCGTTGATCTGCTGAACAGTACCCGTATAAAAAGCCCCGAAGCAAAGCTTCGGGGCTTTTCGTTTCTCCGGCTGCTACGAGGCCACCGTTCGTCCTCGGGAGCCGAAGAAAGTAATCGGGCAAATCAATGCCGGGGTCGCAGGAGCAAGGAACGGACCCCGCGCGGCGTCCCGTTCACGCCCGTTTCCGATGGGTCCAAGTGCAGCGTGTCCGGACGTAGCGTATCCTGGGGGCCTGAACTGTAGCCGGGCAAGCGTGGCCGGTGCTGCCCGAGAATGGGCGCGCGGCGGCCATAATCGGCCACGTGCGTGCACCCACCCAGGGCCCCCAATAACAAGCCTATCCCGAACCGATGGCCCCAACTCGTCATAAGCACATACTAAAAGGCAAGCGTTTCAATTACGAGGTGATGATGAGCAATGAAGGGGCATCATAACAGCCAAGGCAAATTGCTGGCTGACAAATAGTCATTGCCAGTTCCGCACCCGCCCGCTCCCGGCCTTTGGGTGCCGGCCCGTGCCGGCTAAGCTGGGGTGGTCAGTGGCCGCGCCCACAAATCCGCCGCCCTCGGGAGGCGGAGAATAGTTAAATATAATAAACTATGAATACTTGACCGCCGAATACTTTCCGCGCGCATCGAAGGGCCAAAAAAACGCGGGTTGCTGCCTGGAAAGGCTGCAACCCGCGTCAAAACTAATTCTGAGGAAACAACCGCCTTACAGCGTCCGCTTGATTTCCTGCTCTTCAAAGCCTTCGATGTTGTCGCCCTCCTGGAGGTCGTCGAAGTTCTTGAGGGAAATACCGCATTCGTAGCCCTGGCGCACCTCCGACACATCGTCTTTGTAGCGCTTGAGGTCCTTGATTTCGCCCGAGTACACCACAATACCGTTGCGCACGAGGCGGACTTTGGTCTTGCGGGTGAACGTACCGTCCGTTACCATACAGCCGGCAATGGTGCCCACCTTGGTAATGTTGAATACCTGCCGTACCTCGGCGTTGGCTACCACTACTTCCTTCACCGTTGGGGCCAGCATACCTTCCATGGCATCCTTCACCTCATTGATAGCGTTGTAGATAATCGAGTAGAGGCGGATATCGATCTGCTCCTGCTCGGCCAGCTTGCGGGCACTGATAGAAGGCCGCACCTGGAAGCCGATAATGATGGCATCGGAGGCCGAAGCCAGCAACACGTCGGATTCCGAAATGGCACCCACCCCTTTGCTGAGGATGTTGACGGCAATTTCCGGCGTGCTCAACTTGAGCAGGGAGTCGGCCAAAGCTTCCACCGAGCCGTCCACGTCGCCTTTTACAATCACGTTCAGCTCCTTGAACGAGCCGATAGCCAGACGGCGACCAATCTCGTCGAGGGTGATGTGCTTCTTAGTGCGCATGCTCTGCTCGCGGGCCAGCTGCTGACGCTGGGTGGCCAGTTCGCGGGCTTCGCGCTCCGTCTCCATCACCTGGATTTTGTCGCCGGCCTGGGGGGCGCCCGTCAGACCAAGAACCTGCACCGGCGTGGCCGGACCGGCTTTCTTCATCTTCTTGCCGCGATGGTCCGTCATGGCCTTCACGCGGCCGAAGTGCGGACCTGCCAGCACAATGTCGCCGACTTCCATGGTACCCGTTTGCACCAGGATAGTGGTTACGTAACCCCGGCCCTTGTCGAGGGAGGCTTCGATCACCGTACCCACGGCTTTGCGGTCGGGGTTGGCCTTCAGTTCCAGAATTTCGGCTTCGAGCAGGACTTTCTCCAGCAGGTCGTCGATGCCGGTACCGGTTTTGGCCGATACTTCCTGGCTCTGGTACTTGCCGCCCCATTCCTCTACCAGCACGTTGATCACCGACAGTTCCTCGCGGACCTTGTCGGCATTAGCGCCGGGCTTGTCAATCTTGTTGAGGGCAATTACGATGGGCACCCCCGCCGCTTGCGCGTGGTTGATGGCTTCCTTCGTCTGAGGCATGACCGAGTCGTCGGCTGCCACCACGATGATGGCAATGTCGGTGACCTTGGCACCCCGGGCCCGCATGGCGGTAAAGGCTTCGTGACCCGGTGTATCGAGGAAGGTAACGCGCTTGCCCGATTTGGTCATTACGTCGTAGGCCCCGATGTGCTGGGTGATACCACCGGCTTCGCCTTTGGCGACCGTCGCGCTGCGGATGTAGTCGAGCAGCGACGTTTTGCCGTGGTCGACGTGGCCCATGATGGTCACGATAGGTGCCCGCGGTTGCAGGTCCTCTTCGTTATCCTCAATTTCGACTACCGTATCCTCTTCCTCCGCCGTCAGGAACTCCACGTCGTAGCCGAATTCATCGGCAATAACGGTGATGGCTTCCGCGTCGAGGCGCTGGTTGATGGACACGAACATGCCCATGTTCAGGCAGACCTTGATAATCTCGTTCACCGACACGTCCATGAGCGAAGCCAGGTCGTTGGCCGAGATGAACTCGGTTACCTTCAGCGTCTTGGCGTCCAGCTCGTTCTGGGCACGCATCGCCTCGCGGTCTTCGGCGGCGTTGCTGCGCTTGTCGCGCCGGTACTTGGCGCGGTTCTGCGACTGACCGCGGCCCCCGCTGAGCTTGGCCAGCGTGGCCTTGATCTGCTCCTGAATCTGCTTGTCGTTCTGCTCTGGCGTGAGCGGTACGGCGGGCTGACGGGGGGCATTGCCCCCGGCGCGGTTACCACCGCCCGGCCCGCGACCAGGTCCGCCGGGGCCACCCGGACCCCGACCCCCGCCCTGCTGACCGGGACCGCCCGTGCGGGGGGCGCTGGTCTGCTGGCCGGGGCCGTTCATAGGAATGCGCTGGCGCTTCTTCTTATCAGGGCTGAGGCCGCTCTTGCGAACGTCGGACGACGCCACGGGACGAGCACCCCGGCCACCACGCCGCGAAGAATCAACGGGCAGCTCAATCTTGCCAAGGACCGTGAGGCCTTTCAGCTGATCGGCTTTGGCTACGATGGTCGTATCGTCGGCTGGTGCCTCGGGAGTTGCGGCGGGCGGAGCAGCCTCCGGAGAGGCGGCTTTTGGCGCTTCGGCTGGTTTCGCCGGCGCGACCGGTTGGGCCGCAGGCGTTGCTTTGGCCTCTGGTGCTTTTGCCGGCGGGGCCTGGGCTTCGGGAGCCTTTGCCTCTGGCGCTTTAACCTCCGGGGCCTTAGCTTCAGGAGCTGACACCGGCTCGGCGGCTACAGGAGTGGCGGGCTTTTCCCGGGGTGGGACAGGCGCCGCTGCTACCGGAGCCGCTTTGGGGGCCACGGGCTCCGCTGCTTTAGGGGCAGCGGCGGGCTTGGGCGGCACCGGCCGACCTTTGGCGTCGAGCTCGATTTTGCCCAACACCTTCAGCCCGGGAACCCGGGGGGCTTCTGCCGGAGCAGGAGTTGGGGCGGGAGCGGGCGCAGGAGCCGGGGCGGGAGTTGGTTTAGGGGCTTCGGCCACTGGGGCAGGAGCAGGCGGCGGGGCGGGGGCAGCAACGGGAGCCGGGACCGGTTTGGCCGCGGCCGCCTCGGCCGCACGGGCCTGGGCCGCCGCTGTTTCCAGCTCGCCTTGTCGTTTAGCCTGACTTACTTTGTCGGCCTCCATCTTATCCTGGGCCGACGAAGCAAACGCTTTGCTGAGCAGGGCTACCTGCTCGGCCGTTAGCTTGGTCGTCGGCTTGTTTTCAATGGAATGTCCTTTTTCCGTCAGATAATCCACAATTGTGGACAAGCCAACGTTCAGGTCTTTGGCTGCCTGGTTCAGCCGTTTGGTTGCTGCTTCCGCCATTCTATGCTCGCGAACGATACTCTTATTCAGTTGCAAAGGTACTACATTAAATCTTGCCGGGCGACGTTGAAATCAAGCCGTCCGGCCTAATTTTAACGTCCTTGCCGTACCGGCCGCCGCGCACTCATTGCGCGGCGCCGGAATTTGGTGCTTCCTCGTTCTTTTCGGGCTCGGCAACGGGCGCTTGCTGCCCATCGGCCGGAGCCCCTGGGGTGGGCTCCGGAGCCGTTGCTTCCTCCACTACTTCGGCCGAAGCCTCGGGGGTGATTTCCGGCGCGGTGGCTTCTTCCGTTACCTCGGCTGAGGCTTCAAGAGTTGCTTCCGGGGCTGGTTCTGCGGGCACTTCGGCCTGGGCCGCTGCCTGGGGAGCCACATCCGAATCCGTTTCTTCCCCTTCCTCAAACTCCTGGCGAATCACGCGGAAGAGTTCTTCCACCGTTTCTTCTTCCAGCTCGGTGCGGCGCACGATGTCGTCTTTGCTGACGGCTAGTACGGAGCGGCCGGTGTCGAGGCCGATTTTCTTCAGCTCCTGCAGAATCCAGCCTTCGATTTCGTCGCTGAATTCGTCCAGAGCAATATCTTCCTCAAAGTCGCCGGCGTCGCGGAAGACGTCGATTTCCATGCCCACCAGCCGCGAGGCCAGCTTGATATTGGCCCCGCCCCGGCCAATGGCCAGGCTCACCTGATCGGGCTTGAGAAACACCGATACGCGGCCGGTCTGCTCGTTGATTTTCATCGACGTAAGCTTGGCCGGCGACAGGGCCCGGGCGATGTAGAGCTCCAGGTTATCGGTGTAGTTGATGATGTCGATGTTTTCGTTTTCCAGCTCCCGCACCACGGCGTGAATCCGGGAGCCCTTCATGCCTACGCAGGCCCCTACCGGGTCAATGCGCTCATCGTAGCTTTCTACGGCTACTTTGGCCCGCTCGCCGGGTTCGCGCACGATGTTCTTGATGGTGATCAGGCCGTCGAAGATTTCGGGAACTTCCTGCTCCATGAGGCGCTCCAGGAAGGCTGGGGCGGCGCGGGAAAGGATGATTTTGGGCGTGCCGTTGATCACGTCCACCCGGTGCACCACGGTGCGGATGGTGTCGCCCTTACGGTAGCGGTCCTTGGGAATCTGCTCGCCCTTGGGCAGTACCAGCTCGTTCTCGTCCTTGTCGAGAATCAGGGCTTCGCGGCCCCACACCTGGTACACTTCGCCCACCACGATTTCGCCCACCTGGTCCTTATAGGCCTGGTAGAGGTTGTCACGCTCCAGGTCTTTCACGCGCTGAATCAGCGTCTGGCGGGCCATGAGCACAGCGCGGCGGCCGAAGTCTTCGAGTTTCACTTCCTCGGCTACTTCCTCCCCCACTTCAAAATCGGGCTCAATTTTCTGGGCTTCGGCCAGCGGAATCTTATCGAAATCCCAGATGTCCTCCGAGTTGTCGTCCACGATTTCGCGGTTGCGCCAGATTTCCAGGTCGCCCTGGTCCACGTTCAGAATCACGTCGAAGTTGGAGTCGTCGTCGTACTTCTTGCGGATCATCGTGCGAAAAACCTCCTCCAGGATGCTCATCATGGTGGGCCGGTCGATGTTCTTCGACCGGGCGAATTCGGCAAACGATTCAATCAGGACGGTGCTGTTCATTTTTTAAGCTTTTAGCTATCAGCGGTTAGCTGTCAGTCTTCTAGCGAAGAGCGGCCAGCGGGTGCTACTAGGTGAATAACTCAGAAACAGGGCCATTGCGCTGACAGCTATCAGCGAACGGCTCCAGAGGGCTATTTAAAGGAAATAACAACCCGGGCTTCGGCAATATCGGCGAAGGCCAGATAGGCGGTGGGCAGGGTTTTGGTTTTATGCTTGTCCTTGATGGTTTCGGCCACCTGCAAGCCTTCGGCTTCCACGGCTTCGAGCACCCCGGTTTTCTCGGTGCCGTCGCTCAGCTTGAGGCTGAGCGTGCGGCCCACGTGCCGGCTGTACTGGCGCGGGTTGGTCAGGGGCTGGTCGGCCCCGGGCGAAGTCACTTCCAGCGTGTAGCTGAGCTCGTCGCCGTAGTGCTCTTCTACGCGGCGGGCCAGCCGGCGGCTGACCTGGGCGCACTCATCAATGCCGAGACCCTGCTCCCCGTCGAGGGTGACGGTGACTTTGGGCCGAATGGAATCTGAAACGGCTAAGTCCACCACGAACAGGCTGCCTTCGAGGGGCAGGCTGTCCTGGAGCATTTCGGCGAGCAGGTTACGGTCAAGATTCATAAGCGAAGGAACCGGGCAGGCCGGGTAAAAAGAAAGAGGGGACTATCCGTCCCCTCTGTTCGTGCTTGGTTTTGTGGTGCAAATATACAACAAGCAACGCCAGAAAGCAAGTTGCCGGACCTCAGCGCTGTACCGTGAGCCAGCCCTTGGCCGAGCGCCCCCCGGCATCCCGCAGGTGGTAGTAGTACAAGCCGTCGGGCAGGTTGTCGGCCCGCCAGTCGTTGCGGTAGTTGGTGGTTTCGTACACCTTGCTGCCCCAGCGCGAGAACAGGCGCAGGGTGGCGGGCTGGCAGCTGAAGTAGGGAATAAAGGTTTCGTTCAGGCCGTCGTGGTTGGGGGTGATGATGTTGGGCACGAAGGTGCGCCCGACCACCACCGGCACAAAGCTGGTTTCGACGGTGCAGTTGGCGTAGCGGGCCGTGAGCTTTACCTGGTAGGAGCCGGGAGTTTCGTACAGGTGGCGGGGCCGCTCCTCGGTGGAGGGGGCGCTGCCGTCGCCGAAATCCCACTCGTAGGTGCCGCCGGCCAGCACCGGCTCGAAGGCGCAGGTGAATGGGGCCAGACCCGTGTACTGGGGGAAAGCAGTGCACTCGGGCACGCTGAGCGGGAAGTTGAGGCTGGGCGAGGGTGCCAGCAGTACCTGCCGGGTGGCGGCGGCCGGGCAGCCCTTTTCAGTCACGGTATACGTGAGCGTGAAGATGCCGCCCCGCAGCTTCGTATCGGGCGGGGTGAACAGGCCGCCGGGCGTGACGCCGGCCCCGCTCCAGGTGCCGCCCGCCGGGCTGGCCCCGGTTAGCTGAACGGCCTGGGTTTGGTAGGCGCAGAACGTGAGGTTGGGGCCGGCCTGGGGCGTGGGCAGCGGGTTCACGACCACCGTGCGCGTGGCCTGGCCGCAGCCCAGCGAGTCGGTGAGCGAGTAGGTGAGCGTGAACGTGCCGGGACCCGACTGGCGCGGGTCGAAGACGTTGCCCGACAGGCCCCGGGGGCCTGTCCAGGTGCCGCCCGCCGGCGTGGCTTTCAGCGGAAAAGCGGCATCGTTGGCGCAGAATGCCGGTACGGGCGCAATATCCACGGGCAGCACCGGCAGCACGATAATGCGCAGCGGGCGGGTACTGACGCAGATGCCGGTGGTTTTGACCGAATACTGGAGCACGTTGCGGCCCACCAGGGCCGGGCCGGGCGTAAACAGGTAGCTGCCATCGGGGCGCCGGCTGACACCGGCCCCGCTCCAGGTACCGCCGCCGGGCTGGCCGCCCAGCACTACCGGCCCGTCGGTGGCGCACACGTAACGGGTTGGCCCCGGCTCGGCCACCACCACGCCGAAGCTGATGGCGAAGGCCGCGTTGTTGCAGTTGGTGCTGGCGTTTCTGGTAGTGTAGTAGCCCGCGCCGGCCGGCTGCGGAAAACCCTGCGTGCCGCCGCACCCCCCGCACACGGACTGGTACACAACGCCCTTCTTATCGAAGCGCGAGGTGCCCCCGTCCACGTGCTCACCCTTGCCCCCGAGTTCCCCAAAAAATGTAGCGTACTCCAGGCCCGTGAGGCCGGCTTTAAACTGCGCCAGGTAAAAGTCGTTGCCATCGGTACTGGCCTGCACCGCATCGGGGGTAACCTGAAGGCCGGCAGTAGACCCGCCCCCGTACCCATCGTTACCGGAGCCGCCCCAGCCGCTGACGTAGACCCGCTCGCAGTCATCCACCAGAAACGCGGTGGGCGAGATGTCGTGGGTGCCCACGGTGGTCCCAAACACGGTGCTGTACGCCGTGGTGCTCAGGTCAGCGGTGAGCTTGTGGATAAACTGGTGCGCGCCCTTAGTGCCATACAGGCCGGGCGTGATGGGGTAATTGGCCGAGCTGGTCTGGCCCAGCACGTACACGTCGCCGCTGTTATCAAGCTGGAGGAAGAAGGCCAGGTCATCGGAGGACGTACCCAGGTAAGTACTGTAGCGCAAAGCAGTACCGGCCGGCGTGAAGCAGACCACGAACCCATCGCGTCCGCCATTCCACTGGGGTTGTGCGGCCGTAGCGGCGGCCGGGAAATCGGGGCCGGTGGTTCCGCCGGCCACGTACAAGTGGCGGTCGGGGGTGAGTTGCAGGGAGAAGGCGGCATCGTTCTGCGCCCCGCCCAGGAAGGTACTCCAGGTGAGGGCATTGAGCAGGCGCGGCAGCTTGCACACCACGGCATCGGAGGGGCCTTGCAGGCGGCTTTGCAGCGCCTGGGCCACGGGAAAGTTGCTGCTCTGCGTGACGGAAGCCAGGTACACGTTGTTGTCGCCATCGGTCAGCACATCCCCCCGCCACGGGTCGCCGTAGTTGTTGGTCAGCAACAGGTTGAGTCCGTCGTTGCCGGTGCCGCCCAGGTAAGTGGAGGCCACCAGCCGGGTGCCGTCGGGGCTGAGGGTGGCTACGAATAGGTCGGAGCCCTGCGGATAACCCATCACGTCGTTGGCCCCGCGCCCCCCTACGGTGGCGCCGCCCCGGAACGCGCGCTGCACGGCCCCGCTGCTGACGGGGAAGTTGGCCGAGCCCGTGGTGCCCAGAATCACCAGCTCATCGCGGCCGTTCACAATCAGGCTGTGGGGCGCGTCGGTGCTGCTGCCGCCCAGGTACGTGGCGTAGAGCCGGGCAGCGGGGCCGGTGGCCGTAACCTTGTACTTGATAATGGCTACGTCGCCGCTGCCCCCGAAATTGGTCTGGAAAGCCCCGGGGGAAGTGGGGTAGCCGGCGCCAAACACCACGCCGCCGGAGTACATGTTACCCTGGGCGTCGTAGGTGGCCGTAAAGCCCCAGTTATCGGCCGTGGAGCCCGTGAAGGTGGAAAACAACACGGTGGGGTCGATGATGAGCGGGCGCCCGGCGTCGTAGCTGCCCAACCAGAAGCGCACCGTCTGGCCCTGGAGCTCGAAGCGGCAGGCCACGGGTTGCCGCGCGCCGTTGGCGGCCGTCTGCCAGGCCTGCGGGGCCTGCTCCGTGATGGTGCCCACGCTGGTGGCAATCAGCAGGTGGCCCTCCGGTGAAATCCGCAGGCTCTGGGGGCCGGCGTAGCGCAGGCGGATGTCGGTGGGTTTGGCCCCGGGAGCCAGCTGGAAATCGTACTCCAGGTGTTGCTGAGCGTTTTCGTAGACCTGCACCTCAATGCCGGGGTACACGCCGGCGTAGCGCACTTGGCGGTAGCCGCGCACGGCGCTGGCCCACTCGCGGGGGGTGCTGCCCAGAAAGTAGTTGCGCAGGCCCGCCGTGGGCTGCGCGGGTTGCAGAGTGGCGCGGGAGCTGCCCCCCTCAAACGTGACGGTATAAGCGTGGCCGCGCACCGGGGCCGGCGGGGCGGGCTGGAGCGGGGCACTGGCCGGGGCTTCCTGGTGGTGGGAGAGGGCGCGGAGCCCGGCCGGGTCGAGGAAGGAGTAGGTGAAGCCGGTGGGGGTGAGGTAAAGGCGTCCGCCCGGCAGCTCGGCCTGGTAACGGACCTGGGCGGGCCACTGGCCCTTGTTTTCCACGAATTCCAGCGTCTGGTCGGGGGCGGGTGAAAGCACCGGCCGGGGAGCCGCCGGCAACGTCAACGGAATCAGCCACAACATAAGGAGGGTAAGCAGTCTGGTCATACAAAAATCGGATAGGGTAAATGCCTGGAAAGATACGCAACGACCCGCGCAAAACAGGGGCCATTTATGCGGGCGCGGGCAGCTGGTGCGGAACGGCTACCTTTGCCCACCTGATTGGTTTGGCGGAAAGTAGGTTGTCTGTGCGTCGTTCATTTGCATTTAAGTGTACCCTGTTGGTAATGGGGTGGGTACTGGTGGCCATCGGCTGCGCCCAGATTCCGGCCTACACGTTCTGGCCGGCCATCTTCGGGGCGCTTACGCTGCCCGTCGCCCTGGTTGTAAACCTGCTGGCCGTGGGCTACTGGCTGCTGCGGCGCTGGCCGGTGGCGCTGCTGCCGCTGGGGCTGGCCGTGCTCACCTGGCCGCACTTTCAGCGGGGACTGGCCCTGCACCCGCTGCGCCTCACCACGGCCACCGAAACCGCCGGGGCCGGCCCGGTCGTGAAGGTGCTCTCGGCCAATGTGCGCATCTTCAACGTGTATCCGCAGCTGCGCAACGACGGCTTGCAATCTTCCCGGGAAATGGTGCGCTGGCTGGCCGAAAACCCGGCCGATATCCTCTGCCTCCAGGAGTTCTACAACGAGCCGGCCGGCAGCAAAACCCGCGACGGCGACGTGTTCCGGACGGTGGATAAAATCGGCCGGCGGGCCGGGCGGGAGGCGTTTTTGTCGAAGACGCTCACCAACAGCATCGGGGCCGAGTTCGGGATGGCCATTTTCTCGCGCTTCCCCATCGTGGGCCGGGGCACCATCGGCTTCGGCAAGCTCACCCAGAACCACGCCATGTGGGCCGATGTGCGCCTGCCCACCCAGGACACGATTCGGGTGTACAGCTTCCACCTGCAAAGCATGAGCATGGAGGAAAAAGACATCGTGGACAGCTACTCCAGCAAGGCCGGCCTCCGGCAGAAGGGGCTGGGGCTGATGCGCCGCTTCAAGCGCGGGGCCGTCCGGCGCCACTGGCAGGTGGATACGCTGGTGAACCGGTTCGCCCGCTGCCCCTACCCGATTCTGCTCTGCGCCGACCTCAACGACGTGCCCTACAGCTACAGCTACGACCGGCTGGCCGACCACTTCCAGAACGCCTGGACGACGGTGGGCAACGGCGTGGGCAGCACCTACAACGGCCGCCTGCCTTTCGTGCGCATCGACAACCAGTTCGCCGGCCGCCGCTGGCTGGTCAATGATTTCTGGGTGAGCTACGAAATTCCCTACTCCGACCACTTCCCCACTACCGCCACCTACCAGCTCAAACCCAGGCAGTAGCAGCTCCCAAACAGCAGCACCCCAAACGGCCCCGGGGTGACTGCTGGCCGGCGGGGCTTTTATACTGGCTGGGCATCTTTATGAACTGCTGATTGAACTTTATAGACTCGCTGTCCGGAGCTTTGTGCTGTTTGAGCTGACTTTTAGACTTTGTTAGCCACAATTCGGGCTGATTAGCGGGTGTTTTCCGGTCCTGCCGCACTCTGCGAAACTGCCGTTACTTTTGCACCACCCCCGCGCACTCACCCACAGACGCCGGCTGCCCGGGCCGAACCGTCGGTCAACCAAATCGAAAGCTAACAGCTAGCAGCTGAAAGCTAATAGCTCAAAATATGACCCAGCCCCTCTCGCTCTACAATACGCTCACCCGCCAGAAGGCTCCCTTCGAACCCCTGCAAGCTCCCTTCGTGGGCGTGTACCTGTGCGGCCCCACTGTTTATAACGAGGCCCACGTGGGCAATGCCCGCGGCCCGGTGGTGTTCGATGTGCTCACGCGCTACCTGCGCCACCTCGGCTACACCGTGCGCTACGTGCGCAACATCACCGACGTAGGCCACCTGGTAGACGACGCCGACGAGGGCGAAGACAAAATCGGCCGGATTGCCCGCGCCCGGCAGGTGGAGCCCATGGAAGTGGCCGAGGGCTACACCAACCTCTACCAGGACCATATGGCGGCCCTCGGCTGCCTGCCGCCCGACATCACGCCCCGGGCCAGCGGCCACATTATCGAGCAGATTGAGATGATCCGGCAGATCATCGGCAACGGCTTCGGCTACGAATCCAACGGCTCGGTGTACTTCGATGTGCCCGCTTACAACGCGGCCGGCCGCGAGTATGGCAAGCTCTCGAACCGGGTGGTGGAAGAGCTGCTGGCCGGCTCCCGCGACAACCTCACCGGCCAGGACGAAAAGCGCAGCCCCCTGGATTTCGCCCTCTGGAAGCGGGCCGATGAGCGTCACCTCATGCGCTGGCCCTCGCCCTGGAGCGACGGGTTCCCCGGCTGGCACCTGGAGTGCTCGGCCATGAGCCGCAAGTACCTCGGGGCCGAGTTTGATATTCATGGCGGCGGACTGGACCTGATGTTCCCCCACCACGAGTGCGAAATTGCCCAAAGCCAGGCCTGCGACCATCCCACCAGCGAAGCCCGGGTGTGGATGCACAACAACATGCTGACCGTGAACGGGGCCAAAATGAGCAAATCGGCGGGCAACTTCATCACCATCAGCCAGCTCTTCAGCGGTGAGAACGAGGTGCTGGCCCAGGCCTATTCGCCCATGACGGCGCGCTTCTTCCTGCTCCAGGCCCACTACCGCAGCCCCGTCGATATTACCGATGAGGGCTTGCAGGCGGCCGGCAAGGGCTACCGCAAACTCATGAACGGCCTGCGCCTGCTGGCGAAGCTGCAACTGCCCGAAGGCACCGAACCCGCCGCCGACACCAGCGCCGCCGACGCGGAGCTGGGCAAGCTGGCCCAGGACTGCTACGCCGGCCTCAACGACGACCTGAACACGGCCCGCACCCTGGCCAGCCTCTTCAACCTGCTGCGCAAGTTCAACGGCTACGCCGCCAAGCCCGAAACGCTGGCCGCCCTCAGCCCCGCGGCCCTGGTGGAAGCCACCGCCACCTACCGCACCCTGGTGCAGCACGTGCTGGGCCTGCGCGACGAGCCCCGGGCCAGCGCCGAGGACCTGCTGGGCCTCACGCTGCACTTCTACCAGGAAGCCAAAACGGCCAAGGACTACGGCAAAGTCGACGAAATCCGGGCCGCCCTCAAGCAGCAGGGCATCGTGGTGAAGGACACCAAGGCCGGCGTAGACTGGGCCTACAGCGAAGACTAAAGCCCAACTGAAAGTGCGGCGCAAGCCGTAGCTTGCGTCACCCGGCGGACACCTTTGGGTCGCCCGCCGGGTTTATTCGTTCGTTTAGTCATCGTGGTCCGCAGCTCGCGGCTGTAATCTGAAACGTTTCCTCCATGAAAATCCTTTCCCGTTTCGTGCCGGCGGCTTTGGCCGGGCTGCTTGTGCTCACTGGCTGCCCCGGCAAAAAAGAAACGACCGAAACTGCTACTACACCTGACTCGACCCTGCCGAAAGCCCCGGCCTTCAACGCCGATTCGGCCTACGCCTTCACGGCGAAGCAGGTAGCCTTCGGGCCGCGGGTGCCCAACACCAAGGCCCACGTACAAACCGGCGACTGGATTATCGGGCAGTTTAAAAAAATGGGCCTTACGGTGCAGGAACAGCCCTTTGAAGCCATGGCCTTTGATGGCAACATGCTCAAGTCGCGCAACATCATTGCCCGCTACATGCCCGAGGCCCCGCGCCGGGTGGCCATTTTCGCCCACTGGGATACCCGCCCCTTCGCCGACAAGGACAAGGAGCACAAGAACGAGCCCCTCGACGGGGCTTCCGACGGGGCCAGCGGCGTGGCCGTAGCCCTGGAAATGGCCCGCGTGCTCAGCGCCCAGGCGGCCGGCACGGCCCCCGGCGTGGGCGTCGATTTCATCCTCTTCGACTCCGAAGACTACGGCTACGACGGCGGCACCCAGGGCGATAAGAAGAACCTGCTCGGCAACCAGGACAGCTGGTGCCTGGGCTCCCAGTACTGGGCCAAGAATACGGTGCCGGCCAACTACAAGCCCAACTTCGGTATCCTGCTCGACATGGTGGGGGCCAAAGGTGCCAAGTTCAGCCGCGAAGGTCTGTCGCGCGAAAAGGCTCCCGACGTACTGGAAAAGGTCTGGAACACGGCCTCCGAGCTGGGCTACTCCGACTACTTTCTGTTCGCTGACGGCTTCAGCGTCGACGACGACCACGTGAACACGAATAAGGTTGGCATCCGTACGGTCGACGTCATCGACTTCCTGCCCACGGGCGAGTTTCAGGCGTATCACCACACTACCCAGGATAACATGAGCATCATCGACCGGCGCACCCTCAAAGCCGTGGGTCAGACCCTGCTCACGGTGGTATACGGGGAGTAAATCCGGCTATAGTTTTGACCGAAAGCTCCGGTGACGTAGGTTGCCGGAGCTTTTGTGTTTTATCATCTTACGCTATCCTACTATGCAACACGTGCTACTTGCCGCCGGGTTACTTTCGCTGACCCTAACGGCCCCGGCCCACAGCCAGCAGGCTCCCCCGCTGACCGTAGTGGATGGCATCAGGCAGAAGGTAAATGCCAAGCCCTTCGCCGGCCGGCCCTACCGGCTGACGGCGCGCATTAGCGTGGATACTGCGCGAGCCGGCAAAGCCAACGCGTGGATTGTGGTAGCGAGTTTTGGTGCGAAGCGGCAAATGTTAACGGTAGAAAGTTTGCCCAATAGGGCGGTGGCGAAGCAGTGGCGTACCTATACCGTTCAGGGAAAAATCCCGAAGAAGGCGGACACGTTGATGATTGCCGGTTTGGGCTACCTGGATGGGCCTTTCGGGTTCGACGACTTCAAGCTGGAAGTGAAGCGCCGCCGGGGGCAATGGGAAGCCGTGGCTCTGGGTAACCCTGGGTTCGAGGAAGCCGCTTCCGATCCGGCCGGGGCCGCCCCGGCCGGCTGGCAACCCTTCCATCCCACCCCAAGCTTCACCCGGCAGCTGGTCACCGATAGCACGGGCAACTACTACCTGCGCCTTCAGGGACATAGGGCTACCGCACCAAATAGGGTGATTTTGGCTGGGATGGTACCTTCGTCAGATGAACTTGCACCACCATTTTGCCGACGTCCAGGACTTTCGCGTAGCGGGTCGCTGCTCCCACGCCCTGAGCGACATTTTGCTTATCGTCCTGCT
>NZ_QYCN01000020.1 GCF_003583925.1 Hymenobacter rubripertinctus
ACTCCTCACTCCTCACTCCTCACTCCTCACTCCTCACTCCTCACTCCTCACTCCTCACTCCTCACTCCTCAACTTTTTCCCTCACAGCAGCCGGAAGCCCAGGCGGTGGTGCTCGGTGGGGCCGTGCTCCCGGATGGCGGCGCGGTGGCGGGCAGTAGGGTAGCCCGCGTTCTGCTCCCAGCCGTAGGGCGGATACTGCGCGGCCAGCGCCCGCATCCGGTCGTCGCGGAAGGTTTTGGCCAGCACCGAGGCCGCCGCGATACTGCGGTAGAGGCCGTCGCCGCCGATAATGCAGGTGTGGGGCAGCGTGGGGTGGGCCTTGAACCGGTTGCCATCGACGAGCAGGTGGGTAGGCTGGGGCCGTAGCTGGGCCACCGCCCGGTGCATGGCCAGGTAGCTGGCCTGGGCGATGTTGAGGGCCGTGATTTCCTGGGTGGAGGCCTCGCCCACGGCCCAGGCCACGGCCTCCCGGCAGATGGCTTCGCGCACCAGCTCACGGCGGCGGGCCGTCATCTGCTTGGAATCGTTGAGAAACTGGGGCGCGAAATCGGGGGGCAGCATAACGGCGGCGGCGAAAACCGGGCCGGCCAGGCAGCCCCGGCCGGCTTCATCGAGGCCCGCTTCCAGGGGTTGGCCGGTATGAGTGACGAGTAGCATGGGGAGTTCGGCGTTGGGTAGTCGGGGGAAGTAGCGGGCCGCAAAGCTGGCACAAAAAAGCCCGTTGCCTAACGCGGGTACGCTCGGGCAACAGGCTTTGCAGGTATGGGGGGGGCGGCAAACATGCGGCCCGACTCAGGCAGTTATTGGTGGGTGCCGGCGTTGGAGCCTTCGCGGCCGGGGTTCTGCTCGCCCCGGCGGGCACCCTGACTGTCGCGGGGGCCTTCGTCGATGTTGGCTTCTTCGGCTTCGGTGGTGTATACGTTGGTCGTGGGTCCCAGACCGCCGTTTTTCTTGGCCAGTTCCGCTTCGGCTTCGGCGTGCTTCAGATTGAATAATGGGTCGCCTTCCTGGGGCGGGATGGACTGGTTTTTCGATTGGTTAGCCATAGCGTACGGAGCGCCAGCCGGAATGTGAACGACTGGTCAGGCTATGGTACGGGCACGTTTCCCCGGGGGTTGGCCCGATGCGCTTACAGGATTTGGGCGGGCCACTGCCGGGGCCTGGCGGGCAGCGGGTTAGCGGCGGCGCGGGCCTCCGCCACCGTGGCGGGCAAAATAAAAAGGCCGCTGCCAGGGGCAGCGGCCTTTTCCTTCGCATTGGCTGGCAAAATATCATTCATCCACCCTACTCCTTTTGCCAGGAACCAACACTACGCGGGAAGCGCCTTCCTTTCCATAAACCCTACCCGCGCTGAATAATTAGTAAGTCAAAAGTATACGGTGGCGGGGTGGCGTTTGGATTTATTGGACCAATGCCCGGCCCGACCCGGTCAATGGAGCCTTCCGCCCGGCGAGAGAAAGTGCGGGGGCCGCCAACCCGGGTTCCCGCCGTACCTTCGCCCCGTTCTTCGCTCCGCTTCACTTGCTGCTTATGGCTTCTTCCGCCCCCGACTTCGACCCGAACCACAACCCCTGGCAGACCCGGGGCTCGGCAACGGTGTACCAGAACCCCTGGATCCGGGTGCGGGAGGATCAGATCATCAACCCCGCCGGCAACCCGGGCATCTACGGGGTGGTGTCGATGAAAAACAAGGCCCTGGGCATTGTGCCCGTGGATGCCCAGGGCAACACCTGGCTGGTGGGCCAGTACCGCTACCCGCTCAGCGAGTACAGCTGGGAAATTCCGATGGGCGGCGGCCCCGTGGCGCTCGACGTGCTCGAATCGGCCCGGCGGGAGCTGCGCGAGGAAACCGGCCTGCACGCCGCCCGCTGGACCAACATCATGCGCCTGCACACCTCCAACTCCGTGACCGACGAGGAAGGCTTCGTGTTTCTGGCCCAGGACCTGGAGCAGGGCGATACGGAGCCGGAGGAAACCGAGGACCTGCGCCTCTGGAAGCTGCCCCTCGCCGAGGCCGTGCAGCTGGTGATGGATAACCGCATTACCGATGCCATCAGCGTGGCCGGTTTGCTTAAGGCGGCCCGGCTGCTGGGCGTGTAGGCCCGGCCCGGTGGGGGCAGGCCCGGAACAGCCGGGCAGTTCCAGCCTTCATCTGTTCTTTAGCAACGGACGCCGAAGTTGCGGCCCTTCTCCTGGAAATTATTTTTCCTGATCCGCGTTTCGCCCCCTCACCCGATACCTTATGGCGCGTCTGTTTCGATATATCGGTCACCGGCTCTACACCACCTGGGCCACGTTCTGGTTTGTGCTGCCCTTCGTGCTGACGTATCCGGTGCAGTGGGCGCTGAGCAAGTGGCCGGCCGGGCATCGGTACCTGCACGCGCTCAACCGGGGCTGGTCGCACTTCTTTATCCTGATGTGGGGGATGCCGGTGGAAACCATCGGGCGCGCAAACGTGCTGCCCGCCGGCCGGCCCGCCGTGTACGTGGCCAACCACAGTTCCCTGATTGATATTCCGCTCCTGTTCCGCACCCTGCCGGGCTGGCTGAATGTGCTGGGCAAAAGCTCCCTGGCCAAAGTTCCGCTCTGGGGGCCGATTTTCGGGCGCGCCTACCTCACCGTCGACCGCAACAGCGCCGTGAGCCGGGGCCGGGCGCTGGTACTGGCCCGCCGGGTGCTGGCGGAAGGCCGGGCAGTCATCATCTTCCCCGAGGGCCAGATTTCCCGCCAGGCCGGCCGCGAGTTGGAGGAGTTCAAGGATGGCGCATTCCAGCTCGCCATTGCGGCCGGCGTACCCATCGTGCCCATCACAATGCCCCTCAACCACCGCTTCCTGCCCGATGTGGGTGGCCTGCGCGTGCGCTACTCCCCGCTGGCCATCATCGTGCACGCCCCCATTGCCACCACCGGCCTCACCGCCGCCGATGCGCCCGCCCTGCGCCGGCAGGCCCAGGCCACCATTGCCAGCGCCCTGCGCCCCGAAGCCGGCGGCCTGCCCGAAGCCAGCACCTGGCGGGCCACGCCCCCCAGCCCACCGGAGCCAGCCCCGCACCCGGCCAGCCGGCAGAAAAGCCCGGCCTAGTAGCCGTCGGCGGCCGTTTTCAATATGTTGGCCCGGTGTCGGGACGCAAAAATGCGTCTCTGCATCGGGCCAATAGCGTCTGCTGCTTTCTTATGGGCAGCTACCAACCGTTTGCCCAACCAGGTAACGGCCGTTACGCGGTAGCCCCAGCGGGGCGGCACGACTCGCTCACCCGTCGGTGTCGCCCCGCTGGAGCTACCGCCTAACAGCAGCAGGTAGGCAGGCAACCACTTTTTTCTGAACTTGCCTACCTGACAGGTAGGCAGGCAACCACTTTTTTCTGAACTTGCCTACCTGATAGGTAGGCAGACTACCACGTTTTTCTGAGCCTGCCTACCTGGTGCTCGTGGCCTTTGGCCTGGGCGGGCCAGCTCCCCGGGGCGGATGCTTCGGCACCGTGCGACGGGGCAGAATGCCCGTACGGGGGCGCATGGCCGCAGACGGGTGGTGGGCGGAAAGTAAAAAGGCGGCACCCGACGCCGAACGCCGTATCTTGCGGCTCTTTCACCCGTATTTTCTTTCTATCCGTGAGCACCGACCTGGCTACCCTGCGCGGCCTGGCCCATCTGGCCCGCCTCGAATTCGACGACACCAAAGAGCAGCAGATGCTCGGCGACCTGAACAAAATCCTCGACTGGGTAGACCAGCTCCGCCAGCTCGACACGACCGACGTGGAGCCGCTCGTGCACCTGTCGCAGGAAATCAACGTGCTGCGCCCCGATGAGGCCCGCAACAGCGTGAGCCACCAGGCCGGCCTAAGCAACGCCCCGCGCAAGGATTCCGACTATTTCCGCGTACCCAAAGTCCTCGACTAACGCTTGACGCCCCTTCCTTCCACCTCCGTTGTTGGGGCCGGTGCGGCCCCTGTGCCGGGCCGGGCCGGCCGTTGGTCGGTGCCGCTGCTGGTGCTGGCCGTGTGCGCGGCCCTGGCCATAGGGCTGGCGGGCTGGCACTTTTTTACGGCTGAAGACGCGGTGCTGCCCCTGCACCCGGTGGTCCAGCTCACGCCCGTGCCCACCACCGTGGCCCGCGTGATGGTGGGTCTGGCCCAACTGCCGGTGCAGGCCAACAGCTACCTCATCACCCAGACCTACGACGTGGCCGGCCCCTTCCTGCGGCCGGGCGCGGCCCTGGGCCTGGTGCTGCTGCTGGGCGTGGCGTTGGCCTACTTTCTGGCCGCTATTACCAGCCTTCCCCGGCTGGTTTTCGTGGCCGGTATGGCCCTGGTGATTTTCCTGCTGATGTCGCTGAACGCGGATTTGCTGGCGGTATTCGCGGTGGGCAAGCGGTATTTTCTGCTCCTGGCCCTGGGGGCGCTGGGCGGCCCGGCCTACTATTTCCACGCCTTCCGGCCGGAAACCTCTTTCCCGACTCGACTGGCCACGTTTGCGGTCCTGGTGGCAGTTCTGGGCGGGGTGCTGTTTCTGAAAAACCCCAACCCGGCCGACCTCACGGCCCTGCACCTGAGCGCCTTTTTCACGGTGGGCGGGGCGGTGGCCTTCGGGCTGCTGGTGCTGTGGGTGTGCTTTGAGAACGTGCACGGTTTGCTCTGGCTGAACACCCAGGCCGAAACGCCCGCCGGCCGCTACGGCCTGCTGCCCTTGCTGCTGGCCGGCGGCCTCTACCTGGGGGCGCTGCTGCTCTACTACCTCAACCAGAGCGAGCTGGTGCTGGTGCCCGGCCTCTACCTCGACCCCTACCTGCTGCTGGTGCCGGCCGTGGCAGTGGGCTGGCTGGGCCTGGAGCGCCGGGCCGCCACGTTCGGCGAGTGGGTGCCGCTGCCGGCCGCCCGCCTGCTGTTTCTGGTGCTGGTGCTGCTGGCCGCCGCCGTGCTGGGCTACGCCCTGGCCACCGCTAACGACCCGCTCCTGCAAGCCGGCCGCGACTTCACGGCCCTGGCCTTTTTGTGCGGGGGCACGGCGTTTCTGCTCTACGTACTGCTGAACTTCGGGCCGCTGCTGCGCCAGAAGAAGGCCGTGTACCGGGTGGTGTTCCAGCCCCGCCGCCTGCCGTTCTACGCCCTGTACGCCCTCACGCTGGTGGCCCTGGTGGCCGTCACGATGCGCAACAATTTTTTCCTCATTGATCAGGTGCAGGCGGCCTCGTTCAACAACCTGGGCGACCTCTCACGCCTCGAAAGCGAGCTGCTGCCCGACGACCTGTCCCGGGCGTTGCTGGCCGAGCGCTACTACGCCGAAAGCGACGCCCTCGACCAGCACAACCACAAGGCCAGCCTGGGCCGGGCCGCCCTCTACCGCTTCCGCCTCCAGCGCCAGAACGAAATCAACATCCTGCGCCGGGCCCTCGACCGCCGCCCTTCGCCCCGGATTTCGTTGCGGCTGGCGGCCCTCTACAACGAGCCCAAGGACTTCTTCGACCACCTGGACGTGCTGCGCGCGGGCCTGCGGGCCAACCCGGCCAATGCGGCCCTCAACGCCGATCTGGCCCAGCTCTACTCCCGCTCCGCCCTGCGCGACTCGGTGGCCTTCTACCGCGACCGGGCCCGGGCCGCCAACCCCGACGACGCCACGCTGCCCGCCAACGAGCTGGCCTACCGCATCAGGCAGCAGCAGTGGAACGAGGCCCGGGCGCTGGTAACGAGCACCGGCCCCGCTGCGTCGGCAGCTTTCCGCAGCAATGCCCTGCTGCTGGCCCAGCTCACCGGTCAGCCCGCCCCCGCCACCGCCCTGCCCGACTCCACCGCCGCCCTCACCAGCATCCGCTTCGCGCTGCTCTACCACGACGGCCTGAACCGCGCCGTGCGGGGCGACACCGCGCTGCTGCCGCTGCTGCCCGCGTTGGCCGCCCAGCCCGCCAACGCGCCTTACCTCGATCAGCTGAGGTTTCTGCGGGCCTTCACCCAGCACTACGGGGGCCGGCCGGTAGCCGCCCAGACGACCATCCTGCCCCTGGCCACCGGTTCCGGCCCGGCCACGGCCTACTACCAGCAGCTCCAGGGCCTCTGGCTGCTCGACCAGCACCTGCCCGCCCCGGCCGCCCTGCGCCTCCAGGAAGCCCGCGAAAACGGCTCCGCCCCGGCCGCCCTGCCTGAAGCCTACGCCCTGGCCCTCACCAACCAGCCCGACTCCGCCCGCCAGGTGGCCCGCCGCGCTCCCGCTTCGCCGGCCGGCCGCCTGCTGCTGGCGGCGCTGGCTCCTGATCTGCGCACGAGCTACGGCCAGGCTCCCGACTCGGTGCGGGTGCAGTACCTGGTGCTGCGCGGCGACGAATTGCCCACTGCGGCCCTGCTGCCCGCCGCCGCCGGCGTGGCCGACCCCGCGTTGCGGGCGGTGGCCCTGCGGGCTCAGCTGCCCCGGGTCCTGGAAGCCGGCCAGTTGGCGGCCGTACGTCAGGCCCTGGCTTCGGCGCCGAAACCAGCCGACGCTACGGCTTCGCCCTGGAACGTGCTGCGGGGGGAGCTGTACGTGCGCGGCCGGCAGTGGCCGGAGCTGCGCCAGTTGGTGCAGCAGGGCACTTTCCGGGGCTTCCATGCGTTCCAGCGCCTCTACTTCCGCGCTGCGCTGGCCGAAGCCGACAAGCAGCCCGAGCAGGCGGCCCGCCTGTATGCCGAGCTGGTGCGGGAAGCGCCCTTCGGGGAGAACGGCCTGGTAGCCGCCGCCGCCTTCCACACCCGCCGCCAGGATTTTGCGGCCGCCTACAACGTACTGCTGCGCGGCATCGACTACAACCCGCAGTCGGTGCCCCTGCTCAGGGCCTACGTGCTGGCGGCCGTGCCGGTGGGCCTCACGGAGTACGCCGAGTCGCCGCTTTACCGCCTGGGCACGTTGCTTTCCCCCGCGGATTATGGTACCTTTCGTACAGAGTATGCGGCCCGCCGCGCGGCCCACGCCGCCGCCGCCGCCCCCTGGAACTAACCCTGGACCCTTCGGTTATGCTGCCTCCCGTTATCGAAACCACTGATATTTCCAAGGTCTACCGCATGGGAGCCGAGGAAATTCACGCCCTGCAATCGGTGACCATCACCATTCAGCGCGGCGAGTACGTTGCCTTCATGGGGCCGTCCGGCTCGGGCAAATCGACGCTCATGAACATCGTGGGCTGCCTCGATACGCCCTCCGGCGGCCAGTACATCCTCAACGGCAAGGACGTCAGCAACATGAGCGACAACCAGCTGGCCGACGTGCGCAACCGCGAAATCGGGTTCGTTTTCCAGTCGTTCAACCTGCTGCCCCGCGCCACCTCCCTCGACAATGTGGCCCTGCCCCTCATCTACGCCGGTTACGGCAAGAGTGAGCGCCACGATATGGCCCGCGAGGCCCTGCGCAGCGTGGGGCTGGCCGACCGGGCCCTGCACCGGCCCAACGAGCTTAGCGGTGGCCAGCGCCAACGCGTGGCCATTGCCCGCGCCCTGGTCAACAACCCCAGCATCATCCTGGCCGACGAACCGACCGGCGCCCTCGACACCCGCACCAGCCACGAGATTATGGAGCTGTTCGAGGCCCTCTACGCCCGTGGCAACACCATTATTATGGTGACTCACGAGGAGGATATTGCCCTCCACGCCCACCGCATCGTGCGCCTGCGCGACGGACTGGTGGAGTCGGACGAGGTAAACCACAACACCCCGGCCAGTCAGCTCGCCAACCATTAGGCCCCGCCGCCCAACATTTCCGGGGGGTTGGAGGTACTAGGTTTCTATTCCACCTTTTTTCGCCTTCCCCGCTTGAAAATCTATACCAAAACCGGCGACCAGGGCCTGACCTCGCTCATCGGCGGCACCCGCGTGCCCAAATCCAGCCTCCGCATCGACTGCTACGGCACCGTGGACGAGCTCAACTCCTACATCGGTCTGCTGCGCGACCAGCCCGTGAATGCCGGGCGCCGCGCTTTGCTCAAGGAAATCCAGGACCGGCTGTTCACCATCGGCGCTTCCCTGGCTTCCGACCCGGAGAAGTCGAAGATGAAGATTCCGGACCTGCACGCCGAGGACGTGGCGTTGCTGGAGCAGGAAATGGACCGCATGAACGAGACGCTGCCCGAGCTGCGCGTGTTCGTGCTGCCCGGCGGCCATCAGTCTGTGTCGTTTGCCCACCTGGCCCGCTGCGTGTGCCGCCGCACCGAGCGCCTCGTCATTCATTTGCGCGAGGATTCCTTCGTGGCCGATCTGGTGGTGATGTACCTCAACCGGCTGTCGGATTATCTGTTCGTGCTCAGCCGCCAGATGGCCTACGAGCTGGACGCGGAAGAGGTGAAATGGGAGCCCCGGATGTAAGCCAGGCCCCTGCTCAACCTAACGAGTGTTCGGAAGAAATTCTGCATCTTTAGGTTTCCGTCCTTTTCCCACCCTCCCCCGCCCACCGGGCAGGTCGTTGCCAGTTGGTGGCAAGGTTTTCCCGGTAATTTTTCACCCCGCCCCACCCTTTTTCTATGCTTGACACCCTGACTATCCCGACGCAGCGCACCACCAACTCCCGCCTGCCCGGGGTGGATTTCGCTAGCTTGGACTTCGGCAAAACGTTTTCCGACCACATGCTGGTGGTGGATTACCACGACGGCGAGTGGCAGGAGCCCCAGATTCTGCCCTACGGCCCGATGACCGTGAGCCCCGCCAACTCGGCCATTCACTACGGCCAGTCGATTTTCGAGGGCATGAAGGCCTATAAGAACAAGGCCGGCGAGGTATCCGTTTTCCGCCCGCTGGATAACTTCCACCGCCTCAACGCTTCGGCCGAGCGCATGTGCATGCCCGCCCTGCCGGAGGAAATATTTATGCAGGGCCTCTTGCAGCTCGTGCGCCTGGACACGGGCTGGGTGCCGGATTTTGCGGGCAGCGCCCTCTACATTCGCCCCTTCATGTTTGCCACCGACGCCATGCTGGGCGTGCGCCCTTCGGAATCGTACCGCTTCATGATTATCACCTGCCCGGTGGGCCTGTACTACCCTAAGCCGCTGCGCGTGCGCTTCGAGGAGCGCTACGTGCGCTCGGCCGAGGGCGGGGCCGGTTTTGCCAAGAACGCCGGTAACTACGGCGCGGCCATGTACCCCACCAAGCTGGGTCAGCAGGAAGGCTACAACCAGCTCATCTGGACCGATGCCTCGGAGCATAAGTACGTGGAGGAGTCGGGCACGATGAACGCCGTTTTCATCATCGATGGCCGCCTCGTAACGCCCGCCCTGAGCACCTCCATCCTCGACGGCATCACCCGCCGCAGCGTTCTCCAACTGGCCCGCGACTGGGGTATGGACGTGGAGGAGCGGAAAGTGTCAGCCCTGGAAATTCTCGACGCCCAGGCCAACGGAACCCTCCAGGAAGCCTTCGGTGTGGGCACGGCCGCTACCATTGCCTCCATTGCCGTCATCGGCTACCAGGGCGAAGACTATACCCTGCCCGTGCCCCCGACTGATGCTTTCTCGCGCCGTGCGGCGGCAGCCCTCACGGCCATCCGCAGCGGCGAAGCCCCCGATACCCACGGCTGGATGGTGCGCGTGTAACGCCTTCCTCGTGCGCGTAACTGCCCGGCAGATGAGTCGGAGCCCGTGGCTTCGCTTCGTTTGCCGGGTATTTTTTTGCCACCTTTGACCTTTCTCGTTCCCGGCCCCCCGGAGTTATCCGGATGGCGGAACGTCATTTTTCATTCACACTTTTTTTCCATGACCTACGACCAGGTGAAGGAGTTGAAGGGCCGCGCTGAGGCCCTGAGGAGGTATCTTTGACTACGATACCCGCAAAGAACAGGTAGAAGAAATTGAGGCCCAGACCACCGCGCCCGGCTTCTGGGACGACTCGAAACAGGCCGAAGCCACCATGCGCGAGCTAAAGGGCATCAAGGTCTGGACCGACGACTACGAGGGCGTATCCAAGCAGGTCGACGACGTGGAGGTGCTCTACGAGTTTCACCGCGAAGGCGACGTGCCCGAGGAGGAGATGCAGCGCGAATTCAAAGTCGCCGAGCAGTCGGTGGAGCGCCTGGAATTCAAGCGCATGCTCTCCGACGAGGAGGACCAGCTTTCCGCCGTCATCGACATCAACCCCGGGGCCGGTGGTACCGAAAGCCAGGACTGGGCCGAGATGCTCATGCGCATGTACATCATGTGGGGCGAGAAGCAGGGCTTCACCGTGCGCCAGCTCAGCTACCAGCCCGGGGAAGGGGCCGGCATCAAATCTGCCTCCCTGGAAATCGACGGCCAGTTTGCCTACGGCTACCTGAAAAGCGAAATCGGGGTGCACCGGCTGGTGCGCATGTCACCCTTCGACAGCAGCGGCCGGCGGCATACCTCCTTCGCCTCCGTGTTTGCCTACCCGGTGATTGATGACACCATCAACATTGAAATCAACCCGGCCGACATCAGCTGGGACACGTTCCGGGCGGGTGGGGCCGGCGGCCAGAACGTGAACAAGGTGGAAACGGCCGTCCGCCTGACCCACGCCCCGTCCGGCATCATCATCGCCGTCCAGATTGAGCGCAGCCAGCTCATGAACAAGGAACACGCGCTACGCATGCTCAAGTCCCGTCTCTACCAGATCGAGATGGACAAGCGCAACGCCGCCCGCGACGTGGTGGAAGCCGGCAAGAAGCGCATCGACTTCGGCTCCCAGATCCGCAACTACGTGCTCCACCCCTACAAGCTCATCAAGGACCTGCGCACCGGCATTGAGCGCACCGACGTGCAGAACGTGCTGGACGGAGACCTGGAGGAGTATATCAAGGGGTATCTGATGCAGAGCTAGTGTTAGCTTATAGCCACAAAAAAAGCCCTCCGCATCTGCGGAGGGCTTTTTTTGTGGGCTTGTAATACAGCTTACGGATTAGCTACGTCCCACTGAACTTCAGCAAAAGGAAGCGGCATTTGCTCCAAAATACTCGTCTTTTTGCCATCGGAAGTCGTTTCCGGGGTGATGTCACCCAAACGGTTCAGACGACGCAAATCAACCCAGCGCTGGCCTTCATAGAAGAGCGAGTAGCGGCGATGATAGAGAATCTCGTTCAGCAACTTTGCATCCGAATCAGCAACGGTAACGGGAGCTACTTTGTAGAAGTTCGCCAGTACGTTGATGGCAGCTACGGCATCGGCTTTTTTACCGGTATTGAGGTAGGCCTCGGCCGCAATCAGGATGAGCTCCTCGTTCTTGATAACCGGAATCGGAGCAGTGTTGTTGGCGTAGAGCGCTGGCTCATACTCCGAGCTCAAGCCCGTAGTGGAACGCAGGTCGCGCTTGCGCACTTTGCTGATCCGGGTATCGCCGGGGCGGATATCGGTTACGAAAGAAGGATGTGCTACCACGACCGTAGAACCTTTGCTGTTCACTACCTGGAACAGGGAGTTGAACACATCTGGACTCGCTCCGCCGTAGTTGAACGACGGACCAGCCGTAGGCGCAGCCGTTAAGCTGAAGAAGCTGGCCTGTACTGCCGTCAGTGCTTCTGCATAGCTATTGGAGCGAATTGCCGTGCGAGCTGCCAACGCCCGGTTGAACTGCAACATGGTGGCCGGCGTCTTGAAATTGGTGAAGCCGGATGGTACCGGAAACGGCAGCGTAGCCCCCGCATTGGCAAACTGGCTGGCACCCAGGTCCAGCTTTGCCTTGATAGCAGCTAGTACTTCCGGATACGGCTTGATTTTGCCCGGCTTCAAAGGATCAGTCACGTCAATCCGCAAACCATTCTTGTATTGCAGATCCGACAGAATCAGCATAGCGTACGCTTCAGCCGTATTGGCGAAGCCCAGGTAGCCATTACGCTGCTCGTCGGAAATCTGCGGGCTCTTAGCAGCTGCATCCGCCAGGGTACGGGCCGTGCGGCGGGCAGAGGAGTACGAACCGAAATAACCACTCAGGTAGTTGGCATTGTCGATGGGCTGAATGCCCAGCAACTCCGTCACGTAACGGTTGTCCGAGGTCGACAACACATAAATTTCCCGGCCAATTACGCCCGGCACCTGGTAAGCCAGCAGAATACCCTGTCCGGTACCGCTACCATTGGTACGGATGTCGGAAAAAGTACCCGTGGCCAGAAAGTCCAGCTGCGATTTGGTTGGGTTATCCAGGAAGGAGGTGCGGTCCGGAAAGTTGGGGTCCGTCACATCGTCCAGTTCAAAGAAACTGCACGACCCTAAGGACAGCACCATACCACCCAGGCACAATGCTTTGGTTAAATTTTTATACATCTGCTTCAGCGAAGTTAAGAGAGGAAGGAATGACCAGGGTTGGCTTAAAAATCGACGGCCAAGTGGAAGAACATGCGCCGGGAGCTAGGGAAAGCGGCCAGGTCAATGTTTCCTCCTACCGGGCGGCTACCGAAAGTAGAAACTTCCGGATCATAGCCTCCTTTATAAGGTGTGATCAGCAGTAAGTTGTTCCCGGAAACCCCGATTTTTACGCGCTCTACTGCTCGGCCCAAAGTGCCGCCCAACGCTTCCTTCTTGAAGGTGTAGTACAAGGAAACCTCCCGCAGCTTCATGTAGCTGGCATCCTGAATAAACCCTTCAGTACCCTGATTGTAGCGACGCTCCCCCAGGGTGGTTACTGTACCGTCGGCGGCAGTCTCTGGGGCATTGCTGTAATCCTTGGTCGTACCCCCTTCGTCGTAGAGCAGTTGGGTCAGCGTGCTGTTGTAACCGCCCTCTTTCACGTGAATCAGGAAAGAGAAGTCGATGTTCTTCAGAATGGTGAAGTTGTTAGCAAACGTCATCTGGTATTTCGGCTGCGACTCCTCGTAAGGGGTCAGCTCGCCGTTGACCAGCGGGGCACCGAACCAGCGGGTCGGCGACTCGTTGAGCTTGAGCTGATTCCGCCCGAAGGAGTTCCCGAAGCCTGGACCTACGATCTGCGTTCCAACGTCCAGCTTGGTTACCTCCGTACGGTTGAACCAGAACTGCGTACGGTTGGTATAGCGGAAGTTGGGCTGATCAACCGCCGTTACTGCCAGGCCCAGTTCGATGCCCTTATTGACCATGTCGCCAATCGGGAAACCAGTTACACTGGTAGCGCCAGTGGAGGGTGCCAGTGGGAAAGTCAGGATAAGACCCTTTACGTTTTTGCGGTAAGCGGTAGCCTCCAGCGTCAGACGATTTTCCAGGAAGCCCAGGTCAATGCCGCCTTCCAGCTCGGTAGCCCGTTCCGGAGCCACTTTATCATAACCGATGAGCGTGGAATTCCGCAGGCCTAAGCGGTTGTCGACGCTAACGCTCAACAGGCGGCTGAAATAGTCGCCGAAACCTGCTGGTCCGCCGGTTTCCCCGTACGCAGCCCGAATCTTGAACTGGCTGATCGGGTCAACCGTCCAGAAATCGAAGTTGGCGATGTTTACGGCCAACGAGGCTTTCGGGAAGTAGTAGAGCTTGTTTTCTTCCGAATTCAAAGTACTCTTATCCGCCCGGATACCTACCGTGGCAACCACTTTGTCATCAAAGTTAGCTTCCTGCTGGAAGTAAGCGCCCACGTCGGTATTGCGCGTGAAAGACTGACCCAGGGTCTGGATTTTAGCCAGCGCCGGGTTGCGCGTGCCGGGAATCAGACCTTCCCCTTGGGTGTAGGAGCCGTCAAAGTTCTGCGTCAAGCGCACGAAACCACCCTGCGACGTGAGGCCTATTTTACCAATCTGATGATTCAATACCAGAATGGTATTCAGGTTGGTGTTGAGCTGCCGGTTTTTGGAATACCGGGAAGCACCCGGGTTAGCATTGGCCCGCTGAGACTGCAAGTCATCCGGCAGATATAGTTCCTGCTCCGTCAGGGTGTAATCGACACCCCCCTGCACGTTGAGCCGCAACGAAGTGCGGTCGTTACGCAGGAAGTAATAGTTGAGCGTTCCGGTCTGGATGAAGCGGTTGGTTTTCTCGTCGTTTACCGCCCGGTCGCGGATGGCCAGCGGGTTTTCGCCGCCGTACTCGTTGTCCGGATACACGCCGTTCACCGGGAATAGGTTGGCGTAGCTCGGCAAGTAGGGCAACGCGTAGCTTACCGAAGCGTCGTTGTTGGCGTTGTTGGTAAAGCCCCGCTGGTTCGACGCGTTGGTGTAGTTGGTTTGCGTGCCGATTTCCAGGTTCTTGGTAATGTCGGCGTTCAGGTTGGCCCGGATAGAACTGCGGCGGAAGCCCAGATTCTTCACGATGCTGCCTTCGTCGGCATTCGAGCCCGAGATGTAGTAGCGAATTTTATCACTACCGCCCGAAACGTTGAGGTTGGTATTGCTCAGGAAACCGACGTTGCCGAAAATCTCGTCTTCGTAGTCGTAGATCTGCCCGGCGGCCTGCGCGGCATTCAGACGCGCTATTTCACCGGCTACGGTACCCGTACCACGGAGGCGGCCGAAGTTACGGATTTTGCTCTCAGTCCAGTCTTCCTGGCCCAACCGGCGCAGAATGGTGGCAACGCCAACATCCTGACGGAAGCCAACCTGAGTGCGGCCGGATTTGCCACGCTTGGTGGTAATGATGATTACGCCGTTGTTGGCCCGCGTACCATAAATAGCGGCGGCCGACGACCCTTTCAGAACTTCGATCGACTCGATGTCGTCCGGGTTGATGTCCGACATCCGGTTGGTGGAACCGTCCTGGCGGTTGCCACCGGCGGCGGTGAAGGCGTTGGAGCCCCGACCCGAATCGTAGGAGGAGTTGTTGGCGTACACTCCATCAATGATGTAGAGGGGTTCCGTGCTGTTGGAAATTGAGGACGGCCCGCGCAGCTGCACCGACAGACCACCACCCGGCGCACCACTGTTCTGGGTGATAACGGCCCCGGACAGCTTGCCATACATGGCCTGGTCCACGGTAGCGGCCCGCGTGTTGCCAACCAGCTCCTTAGCCGAAATAGAGGCAACGTTGTTGGCCAGGTTGGAGCGCTTCACGTTGGAAGCCAGACCACTTACCACCACCTCGCCTAACTGCTTGGAGTCGGTAACCAGCCCGATGTCAATGGAGGAGGAAGTTCCGATAGGACGCTCTATCGGAAGAAATCCAATAGAAGAAAATGTTAGCGTACTGGCGGAGGCCGGTGCGCTAAGCGTGTACGAGCCATCGGAGTTGGTTGACACCCCGATGGTCGTACCCTTCACAAGTACCGTTACCCCCGGCAGTCCCTGACCGGTTTCCCGATCAGTTACCCGGCCGGAGATTTGCCGATCTTGTGCGGCCGCCTGCTGCAACAGGGCGGGCGCGACCAGAGCCGCAGTTAATAAAATTTTCCGCATGTGAGTGAAAAAGTGTTTAGTGAGATTAAACTGGCTTCCAAGGTAAGATTTGTTGTTGGAATTGAAAAAAATCAAACGCTGATCCTACTTGCTGCTAAAAGTAGTCAACTATGGTAACATTTATTGAAAGTCCTGCAAAGAAGCGTCAACTGAACTGTATTCAGGCTGATCTTCCTGAAAAAGAAACATTATTGACTGCCAAAAATCCAAAATTATGCCGCTTTCAGTAACTACAGCCCTCCAACAGTCCGTCGGCTAGGGTCCGGTCATTGCTCAGGCGCGGCACCTTATTCTGCCCACCCAGCTTGCCGTGGCGTTTCATATAATGCCGGAAAGCGCCAGCGGGCAACGGGGTGAGCCGCAACGGAACCAGGATATTACCTGCCAGCAGGTCATTGTAGTAGGTATTGCGCTGCCGCAAACCCGCGTCGAGGGTGGCCGCAAAAGCGGCGGTGTCGTGGGGCGGGCGGGCGAATTCGACGAGCCACTCGTGGCGGGAGGCCACGGCGGGGTCGTCGCTGATCAGGGGAGCGACGGTGAACTCGACTACCTCCACTTCCGGGTGCTGGCGCATAGCGTCGCGCAGAGCCTGCTCCACTTCCTCCCCGATGACATGCTCGCCGAAAGCGGACAGAAAATGCTTGATGCGGCCCGATACCACCACCCGAAACGGATACCGGCTCACGAACCGGACCGTATCGCCGAGACTGTAGCCCCAGAGCCCGGCGTTGCTGGTGAGCACCAGCGCGTACTGCCGGTCCAGTTCTACCTCGGCCAGGGTCAGGCGGGGCGGGTTGGGCTCAAAAAACCGCTCCGCCGGGACAAATTCGTAGAAAATACCGGCGTTCAGCAGCAGCAGCAGACCGGGGTTGCCAGGCTCATCCTGGAAGGCCAGGAAGCCCTCGGAGGCCGGAAACAGCTCCACGCTGTCAACGGGACGGCCAATGGTGTCGAAGAGTTTTTTGCGGTAAGGCTCGAAATTCACCCCGCCGTACACGAACAGGTCGAACTGCGGAAACACCTCCCCTACCGGCCGGCCGGTGCGGGCCACAATCCGGTCGAAGTACATCTGCACCCAGGGCGGAATCCCCGAAATGAGCGTCATCGGGGCCGGCAGCGTTTCGTCCACGATGCGGTCGAGCTTGGTTTCCCAGTCCTCGATGCAGTTGGTTTCGTGGCCCGGCAACTGGTTGCGGCGCAGATAGGCCGGGACGTGGTGGTTGACGATGCCCGAGAGCCGGCCCACGGGCAGGCCATTGACCCGCTCCAGTTCCGGGGAGCCCGAGAGAAACATCATCTTCCCGTCGAGAAAACGGCTTTTCCCGGTGCGGTGTACGTAGTGGAGCAGCGCGTCGCGGGCTCCGTTGAGGTGGTTGGGAATACTCGCCTGGGTGAGCGGAATGTACTTGGCCCCGGAGGTAGTGCCGCTGGTTTTGGCCAGATACAGCGGTCGGCCCGGCCAGAGCACCTCCGCCTCGCCGGCTTTCACGCGCTCGAAATAGGGCTTTAAGGCCTCATAGTCGCGGATGGGGACGCGGACGGCCAGGTCCTGGGCGGTGCGGGCGGAGGCCAGGTCGTGGTCGTGGCCGAAGGCGGTGCGGGCGCCCTGGGCCAGCAAGTCGCGCAGCACCCGCTGCTGGGTACCGATGGGGTCCTGCTGCCAGCGGCGGTACTGCTGCGCCACGTAAGCGGCCAGGGGTCGGGACAGGGAGGATTTCAGGCCCATCGGCAGTAGCTGAACTAGTAAAGAGTCTAATATGGGGTAGCATCCGGCAGCTTGCTGCTCTGGCAACGACTGGCGCGGGAATCAGGGACAATGAAGCTCTCTTCTCATCTTTCTGTACGCTTCTGCCGTACCCTGTTCGGTAAACTTACCATTTCCTCTCATACTCAAAACAATTCCTTATGACGCATCAACGAGGCAACGCTGTTTGGAACGGCGACATTAAAGGCAGCGGCGAACTTTCGACCCAGAGCGGTACGGTGCAGGCGCCCTATTCGGTTGGGGCCCGCTTTGAAGGCGAGAAGGGCACGAACCCGGAAGAACTCATCGGGGCAGCCCACGCCGGCTGTTTCACCATGTTCCTGACCGGTAACCTGACCAAGGCTGGCAAGCAGGTCCAGCAGATCCGGACCGAATCGAAGGTGACGCTCGACACGTCGGGCGACGTGCCGAAAGTCGTTAAAATCAGCCTCAGCACCGAGGGCGAGGTGGCAGGCCTCTCGCAGGAGGAGTTTCAGCAGCAGGCCGAGTATGCCAAGGAAAACTGCCCCATGTCGGTGCTGTTGAAAGGCGTGCCCGAAATGGAGCTGGCCTCGGCCAAGCTCAAGTAAACGACCGTAGCCGGCGCGGCGGGTGGGCAGTAGCCGGTCCGCCGCGCCGTTTTTTTGCCCGCGGGCATTTCACTTTTTCAAGGAATTACCACATGGCTTATCAACGGGGCAATGCCCTTTGGCACGGCGATATTGCGGCGGGCAGCGGCGAAGTATGGTCGCAGAGCGGGGCCGTGCGGGCCGTTTACGCCGCCGGGGCGCTGGTGGAGGGCCGCAAGGGCACCAACCCCGAGGAGCTGCTGGCCACGGCCCACGCCAGCTGCTTCACCATTTTTCTGGCCCGGCTGCTGAGCCTGGCCGGCACCCCCGCCCAGCGCATCCAGACCGAGTCGAAGGCCGTGGTCGATACGTCGGGCGACGTACCGAAAGTGGTGGGCATCCAGCTGAGCACTGAAGCCGAAGTGGCCGGCCTGACGCCGGAGGAGTTCCGGCAGTACGCCGAAACGGCTAAGGAAAACTGCCCTATCTCGCAGCTGCTCAAGGACAGCCTTGGGCTGCAACTGGTAGCGGCGCGGTTGCAGCAGCAACATAATTCCGGCAACTAAAAACAACTCCTTACTTTTACGCTCTCCCTCGGTTCTTTTTTGCTTTTATGCACCCAGCTTCTACCCGCATTCGTCTCCGGCCCGCCAACACGCAACGCATTCCTTTCTGGGGGCAGATTTTTCTGGGCCTGATGTGGGTGGCCTACACCATTTCGCTTATCGTAACGGGCGCAGGTGCCAGCGACATGCACTTTCTGCACTACGTGTTCCTGGTGTTCAGCCTCGTGTACCTGGGCTACGTGCTGGTGCATAACTCGCCCATTTTCGGCACCCAGAGCTACCTGGAGTTCACCCCCGGCTACATCGTGCACAAAGACGGGCTGTTTCGGGCCAAGCAGGCTTTTCCGGCCGAGGGCATCACCTCGCTCGAACTCGCAGCGCAGCAGCTGCGCGTGCAGCTCCAGGACGGCAATACCCACGCCATGAGCCTGCGCCAGGTGCGCGGCGTCAAGCGCCGCCGCCTCATGCGCGAGCAGGTGCGCGCCTTCGCCACCAAGCACAACATCGCCCTGCGCGACGCCCAGGCGTAAGTTTTTTTCTTGAGCTGTTAGCTGAAAAAACGAATAAGGCCCCGTACTTAACCGAGTACGGGGCCTGGTTTTGTGCGAGGCAAATAGGTTTTCTGAACTTCAGCTAACAGCTGAGTAGAATTACCTGCCGGCGAACTTCTTGCGCAGCTCCACGATGGTGTTGCGGAACGATTTATCCGAATCAATCAGGTCGGAAACCGTCTGGACGGAGTGGATGACCGTGCTGTGGTCGCGGCCGCCGAAGTGGTGCCCAATGCTTTTAAGCGAATGGCTGGTGTGCTCCTTGGCGAAGTACATGGCTACCTGCCGGGCCGTTACGACTTCCTTCTTGCGGGTTTTGGCCTTGAGCAGGTCCAGCGGCACGCTGAAATATTCGGCGCAGGTTTTCTGGATGAAGTCGATGTTCACCTCCGCCTCCACCTCCTCGATAATGTGGCGCAGGGCCTGCTTGGCCATTTCCAGGTCGATTTCGCGGCGGTTGAGGCTGCTTTGGGCCACCAGCGAAATCAGCACGCCTTCCAGCTCCCGCACGTTGGTGTTCACCGAGTGGGCCAGGTACTCCACCACCTGGGGCGGAATATCAATGCCGTCCTGCTGCATCTTGTTCTGGATGATGGCCATCCGCGTCTCAAAGTCGGGGCTCTGCAAATCGGCCGTCAGGCCCCACTTGAAGCGGGAGAGCAGCCGGTCTTCGAGGCCCACCAAATCGCGCGGGGGGCGGTCGGAGGTCATCACGATCTGCTTGCCGGCCTGGTGCAGGTGGTTGAAGATGTGGAAGAACATCTCCTGGGTTTTGTCTTTGCCCGAGAGAAACTGCACGTCGTCGAGAATCAGGATATCAACCAGCAGGTAGAAGTTGGCAAAGTCCTGGACCTGGTTGGAGCGCAGGCTCTCGATGAACTGGTTGGTGAACTTCTCGGCCGACACGTAGAGCACGAACTTATCGGTGTTGGTGGCCTTGATGTGGTTGCCGATGGCCTGCACCAGGTGGGTTTTGCCCAGGCCCACGCCCCCGTAAATCATGAGTGGGTTGAAGCTGGTGGTGCCGGGCTTGTTGGCTACGGCCAACCCAGCCGAGCGCGAAAGGCGGTTGCAGTCGCCCTCGATGTAGTTTTCGAAGGTATAAGTGGTATTGAGCTGGGACTTAAGGTAGTCGCGCTCAATGGTTTTGCTGGCTTCGAAGGGGTTGCGCAGGGTGGCCGGGGTGGGGGCGGGCATTACGGCGGCGGCGGCCACGTTGCGGGCCGAGGCCGTCTGGGCGCTGTACTCCATGGCCCGGGCGGCGGGCGTAGCCGAAGCCGCCGGGCCGGCCGCCCGGCGGGCCGTGGGCAGGTTGAGCGTGCGGGGCTTCTGCTGGGCGTTGCCCTGGTCCACCACAATGCTGTACTCCAGGCGGCCATCAGGACCCAGCTCCTGGTTGATGGCCCGCTTGAGTTCCTCCACGTAGTGCTCTTCGAGAAACTCGTAGAAATACGTGCTCGGCACCTGAATCAGGAGCACATTGTTGTGCAGCTGCACCGGCACGATGGGTTGAAACCACGTGCGGAAGCTCTGCTCACCAATCGTTGATTTGATGACGCGAAGACAGTTGGCCCAGACGGTTTGGCAATCCTTCAGCATCAATCAAATAAGGCAAAAACAATATGGGGGCAGGTGAGGCAGCTAACAGGACAGCAAAGGGCCGGAGCCGGGGCTTTTTTTTGGAGGGAGACAAAAATGTGGAAAACTAAGGAGACAAAAAATCCCCCCGGTGCTTGTATTTCACCCGGTTTTACCACGTCCCTCCTCTGGCGTGGCGGTTAGGCCGCCGTAATGGGGAGCACGGCCGTAGCGGCCACCGTAGGCCGGCGGTGGCCCCGCTCGAAGGAATAATCGAGGCGGCCGAGGTTGATGCCCGACCAGCCCACCTGGTTGATGAGCGTGGCCTGGCCGTTGGGGCTGGCTACGGAATCGGGCGCTTCCAGGAACGTATGGGTGTGGCCGCCTAGTATAAGGTCGATGCCGCTGACCTGGGCGGCCAGCTTACGGTCGTCGATTTTGGCGCTTTCGTACTTGTAGCCCAGGTGGGAGAGGCAAATGACCAGGTCGCACTTTTCGGCTCCGCGCAGCTTGGCTACCATAGCGTTGGCGGCGGCCACGGGGTCGAGGTACTTGGTGGCCCCGAAGTTCTTGTCGGCCACCAGCCCGGCCATTTCAATGCCCAGCCCGAACACGCCGACGCGGATGCCCTGCTTTTCGAACACCTTATATGGCTGAAATTTACCGGCCAGCAAGGTATCCGTGAAGTCGTAGTTGGCAATCAGGAAGGGGAAGGTGGCGTGGGGCAGCTGCTTTTGCAGGCCTTCCAGGCCGTTGTCGAAATCGTGGTTGCCGAGGGTGCTGGCGTCGTAGGCCATCTGGCTCATCAGCTTGTACTCCAGCTCGCCCTGGAAGAAGTTGAAGTAGGGCGTGCCCTGCCAGATGTCGCCGGAGTCGAGCAGCAGCACGTTGGATTCCTGCCGGCGCACCTGCTCGATGAGGGCCGCGCGCCGGGCCATGCCGCCCATGCCCGCCCACTGGGCCGCATTTTCGGGGAAGGGCTCGATGCGGGAGTGCATGTCGTTGGTGTGCAGGATAGTCAGGCGCACGGGTTTGCTATCGGCGGCCGCGGCCGGCACGGCCCCCGCGCCCAACACCCCCAACGAGGCCACACCCAGGCCGGTATACTTCAGAAATTCGCGCCGATTGATCACAGATGGGGCAGATTTAGGAGATGACACTGACGCAGGCATCAGGCCACGGATAAGAAAAGAGGAAAAAGCAGCGGGGCCGACGAGGCTCCGGTTCGCACCCGGCAACCACATGCCTTTTTCCGGCTGAGTAGCTGGTAGCTGGCCGATGAAGAGGCGGCTGACGACTGAATCAGTGAAACAACGCTGATTCAGTCGTCAGCCGTAGTTTATTTCACCCGGCCCTCTACGCGGGCCTCAATGGGTTTGCCCTGCCGGGTCTGGTCCTTGATGTAGTCGGCAATGGCGTTGCGCAGCAGCACGCCCGTGCCCCGGGGCGGGAGGGCCTTGAAGAACACCATGCCGTCGCCGCCCCCGGCCAGGTAGTCGGAAATGGCAATGGGATAGGTCTGGGCCGGGTTGAAGGGCTGCCCCCCGATCAGGATGTTCTGGGGCTTGGCATCGGGTCCGATGGTGTAGGTAGCCCCCGAAACGGCCATTTTGAGGCGGGCGGAATAGGCAAACAGCTGCTCTACCACGTTGCCGGGGGCATCCAGCACCACCAGCTCGTTCTCGAAGGGCATCAGCTCGAACACGGAGCCCAGCGTAACTGTTCCGGCCGGAATCGGGGCGCGCAGCCCCCCATTCGACATCACGCCCAAGGCCACCGGCTGGCCCAACTCGGCGCTGGCCCGCACCCGCTGGATGTCGCCCACAAAATTGGCCAGCGGCGACTCGCCGGAGTTCTTGGTGATGGCCACCGGCGCGGTGCCCAGTACGGCCGTCATCTGCTCCACCACCCGCTGGCGGTAGGGCGCGATGGTTGCTACCGCCTGCGCGTTATCGGCCAGGACGGCGCTTACGGGTTGGGCCGTAACGGGGGCCAGTTGCGCTTTGGCCTGGTAAGCCCCGCGCTGGCAGGCCGGGGCCAGGGCCACGGTAGCCAGCAGGCCCAGGGCCGGTACCCAGGAACGAAATAGGTGCATCAGATCAGCAGATTTTGGGAAAGCAGAGGCCAAAGATACGGCGGCGCGGCCGGAGTTGGAACCGTATGCTGGCTATTCAGGCCTCCTGAGTAGAAGACGCCAAAGCGGTAGTCGGGCAAATAAAACGCCCTTACACAGTGAGAACGCACATCCCGTCACCGGTAACCCAGGTCAATAACCAACGCTCTTGGAGAGTAAGCGGCAGTGAAAACCGACCCGGAAGCCGCTGTATGCAAGCGATCCTGCGTGCGCCTCACCGTATGGAGCATTTGTTAACGCTCCTTACGCAAGCCGTAGCCCAGCGTAACACCCCAACGGTTCATTCCGGCCTGCACACCCTCTGAATCAATAAAGCCCGTGCTCCAGTCATATCGCAGGGCTACGCTGACCGGGTGCATGCCAATTACCTGCTTACTGAAGCCAATACCCGCCTGGACGCCGCTATCCAATTTCCGAAGATTTGCTTCGGGAATCAGCCGGCGCTCGAGGTAGCCACTGTAAAACGGATAACGCAGCATACCCTCGTGCGACAAGGCTACATTGGCCACGTACCCGACCTGGCTGAATAGCTGCCATTTATCCAGAGGAAGCGTGTAGCGTAGGAGCAAAGGAATGCGCAAATAATCGATTGTCACCTGGATTTCCTGGTTGGGGGTAGCGGCCGTACTGTAGGTGCCACCGTACTGTTCATGGGAATAGTAGGCTTCGAGACGCGCGGAAATCGTGGGTGAGCGACTGGAAGTCAGGGCAATGCCCATCCCCCAGGTAGGTGTTATCTTGCGAAACGTGGCTCCGGCGTAAATCACGTCGCCCGAAAACGCTACTTCCCCGCGCTGTATTCCGGCAAGTGCTTCAAGCTGTAGTTGAAGCTGCGTTTGCCGAACCACCCGCTGCGGAAGCTGCCCCATACACCTGGTGTTGTAGGTACTGATAAGATCAAGCAGCGCTTTTTCTCTGAATGGTGTGGTCGTAATCTGGGGTTGCAGGTGCAGACATTCCTGAAAAGCAGTTGCCAACACTTGCTGATATTCCCGCCCTTCCACGTAGATGTCGACGCCGTCCTGCTGACGCGTCTGCCGGGTATTGGCAAGTTGTTCCAACTTACCAGCCGGTGTTAAGAGATAATACTTTTCCACTCCTTTGCGCGTCACAACCCGGTAGAGAGAGGCCGGCCCACGTACCAGCCGCTCGAGAAAGTACCGGGAAGTCGGCGGCGTGTCTTCTCCGGCAAGTTCAAATGCCTCCCAATCCTGTCGCCCCACTACACCATATGCTTTAATGTCGGCGGGGGTATACACGCTAGCCTGATGCCCGGCCGACCGGAGCTCCACCTGACGGCTATTCAGGTCTTGGCCGCGCAGGTTTATATCACCACGCAATGTGTCGCCGGTAGCCATAACAATATAACCGGGTCGGAAATTGGTTTGCGCTTCAACTGCGCTGGCACTACCTAACAGCAGTGGAAGGAGTAATTTCTTCAGCATCATTCTGCACAAGCAACAAAGAGGGTAACAGGAAATACGTCGGTGGCTGGGTAACTGAACCGGGCAAAGGTACGGCTCAGACCTTCTGCCCGCCAAAAACCGCTTTTCACCCCCGAACCAGTATCTTTAGCCCCGGCCTCCGGGCCGGCTGTTTCCCTACCCCACCCCGCTGCTTTATGGCTGATTCGCCGCAACCCGTGCCCGTTTCCTTTGCTGAGTTCCCCGCCGTTACCACCGCCCAATGGCAGCAGCGCCTGGCCCGCGACCTAAAAGGCCAGGACCCGGCCACGCTCAGCTGGCAGACACCCGACGGCTTTCCGGTAGCGCCCTTCTACCACCAGGAAGCCCTCCAGGAGCTGGGCGGGCTCCCGGCTCCGCAGGTGCGGGCGGGCGCCACCTGGCGCAACGTGCCCACCTACGCGGTGGCCGCCCTCGACCGGGGCCACGCGGCCATCGACCGGGCGGCGGCCGCCCTGGGCCTGGGGGCCGAGGGCGCGCACTTCGTGCTGGCCCACGCCGATGGCTTCGATGTGGAGTACCTGAGCCGGCAGATTCCGCTGGCCGAAACGTACGTGGGCTACTCGGTGCGCGGCGGTGGGGCGGCCCTGGTGGCGCGGCTGGCCGGAGCCGGGGTGGCGCTCAAAGGATTTCTGGTATCCGACCCCCTTACCCGCCACGCTCCGGATCTGGCCGCCCAGCAGCAGGAGCTGCGGGCCATGGTGGCGGCCGGCCGGGCCTGGCCCGAATTCCGTGCGCTGGGCCTCGATGTGGCCTACTACGGCAACCGGGGGGCAACGGCCACCCAGCAGCTGGCCTATGCGCTGAGCACGGCCGCCGCCTACCTGAGCGCGCTGCCCACCGACGAGCTGCCGCTGGCCGACGTAGCGGCGGCCCTGCACCTGCACGTGGCAGTGGCCCCAAACTACTTCTTCGAGATGGCCAAGCTGCGGGCGCTGCGCCGGCTCTGGGCCACCCTGCTCCACGCCTACGAGCTGCCGGCCGGGGTGGCCCAGCGGCTGACCATCTTCGCCAGCACCGCCACCTGGAGCCAGACCACCCTCGACCCGCACACCAACCTGCTGCGCGTGACGACCGAGGCCATGAGCGCCGTGCTGGGCGGCGCCGACGCCGTGAGCGTGGGCACCTTCGACAGCCTGTTTCACGCCCCCAACGAGTTTGCTGAACGCCTGGCCCGCAACCTGCCCATTCTGCTGCGCGAAGAAGCCTACCTGGGCCGCGTGCAGGACCCGGCCGCCGGCTCCTTCTACCTCGAAACGCTCACCGATACGCTGGCCCGGGAGGCCTGGGCGCTGTTTCAGCAGCTGGAAGCGGCCGGCGGACTGCCCGCCGCCACCGGCCTGATCCTGGAGCAGCTGCACTCGGCCGCGCAGGTGCAGTTCCGGCGCATCGCCAGCGGCGAGCAGGTGGTCGTGGGCACCAACCGCTACCAGAACACCCACGAACAGTTCGACTACAACCCCAAGCGCCTCCTGCGCAGCCAGGGCTTCGACAGCACCCGGGCCGCTTATCCTACCGAAGTGCTGCGCCTGGCTACGGCCCTGCACTTCGAGCGCCGCGAAAAAAAGAAGAAGCGCGCGGCCCTGGTCCTCTTAGGCGCGCATACCAACCAGCTCATCCTCGACTCGTTCCTGCTGACGTTGCCGGCCCTGGAAAGACCCGAGCTGCGCCAGTCCCACCCCGAAGGAACGCTTTCGGTCTTGTTTTCCTCGTTCGAGCAGGCCACGCTCATGTACGCCACGCCCGAGCAGTTCGGGCGGGTGGCCCGCGCCATCAGCCAGGTCCCGATTGACGAGCCCAACTTCCTGCCCCCCGCCCTGCTCACCGCCGATCTGGCCACCATGCAGGAAGCCATCCATATTTTCGGACTAAAAGAATTTTCCGTGGAAGGCTACAGCACCGAGGACGTACTGGCCCGGTTGCAGGGGAAGGGAATTAAAAATTAAAAGTGAAACATTAAAAATCCCCTAATCCACCCTTTCACTTTGGCGAATTGAGAAGCCGAATGAGGAAGTGTCCCGCCGCTCAGTACAGCCCCGTACGCCCGCTTGGCTCTCTCATTTTTAATTCTTAATTCTCAATTTTTAATTAAAAAAATGCGCCCCGACTTCTCCCAGATAGCCTACGACGCCGCCCAGCTGCCCGCGCCGGCCGCTGCTCCCACTTCCGATACCACCACCACGCCCGAGGGCATCACGCTCAAGCCGTTCTACACGGCCGCCGATGTGCAGCACCTGAGCCACCTGGGCTTCGGGGCGGGCATCGCGCCTTATCTGCGCGGGCCGTACAGCTCGATGTATGTGCAGAAACCCTGGACGGTGCGCCAGTACGCGGGTTTTAGCACGGCCGAGGAAAGCAACGCCTTCTACCGCCGCAACCTGGCCGGCGGGCAAAAGGGCCTGAGCGTGGCCTTCGATTTGGCCACCCACCGGGGCTACGACTCCGACCACCCCCGGGTGGAGGGCGACGTGGGCAAGGCCGGCGTGGCCATCGATTCGGTGGAGGATATGAAGCTGCTGTTCGATGAGATTCCGCTCGACCAGATGTCGGTGAGCATGACCATGAACGGGGCCGTGCTGCCCATTATGGCCTTTTACATTGTGGCGGCCGAGGAGCAGGGCGTGGGGCCGGAGAAGCTGGCGGGCACCATTCAGAACGATATTCTGAAGGAGTTCATGGTGCGCAACACCTACATCTACCCGCCGCTGCCGAGCATGCGCATCATTGCCGATATTTTCGAATACACGGCCGCCCACATGCCCAAGTTCAACTCCATCAGCATCTCGGGCTACCACATGCAGGAGGCCGGTGCCACCGCCGACCTGGAGCTGGCCTACACGCTGGCCGACGGCCTGGAGTACGTGCGGGCCGGCCTAGCGGCGGGGCTCAAGATTGATGATTTCGCGCCCCGGCTGTCTTTTTTCTGGGCCATTGGCATGAACCACTTCATGGAAATAGCCAAGCTCCGGGCCGGCCGCCTGCTGTGGGCCAAGCTCATTCAGCAGTTCAACCCGCAGAACCCGAAAAGCCTGGCCCTGCGCACCCACTGCCAGACCTCGGGCTACTCGCTCACCGAGCAGGACCCGTTCAATAACGTGGCCCGCACGGCCGTGGAGGCCATGGCGGCCGTGCTCGGCGGCACCCAGAGCCTGCACACCAACGCCCTCGACGAAGCCATTGCCCTGCCCACCGACTTCTCGGCCCGCATTGCCCGCAATACCCAGCTGTATTTGCAGCACGAAACCGACGTAACCCGCGTGGTGGACCCCTGGGGCGGCTCCTACTACGTGGAAACCCTCACCCACGAACTGGCCGACAAGGCCTGGGCCCTGATGGCCGAAGTGGAGGAGCTGGGCGGCATGGCCAAGGCCATCGAAACCGGCCTACCCAAAATGCGCATCGAGGAAGCCGCCGCCCGCAAACAGGCCCGCATCGACTCGAACAAGGAAATTGTGGTGGGCGTGAACCGCTACCGCCCCTCCGAGGAGCAGCCAATCGACGTGCTCGACATCGACAACGCGGCCGTCCGCGAGTCGCAGATTGCCCGCTTGCAGCATACCAAAGCCAACCGCGACGAAACCGCCGTGCAGGCGGCGCTAACGGCCCTCACGGATGCGGCCCGTGACGAGAACGGCAACCTGCTGGCCTTGGCCGTGGATGCGGCCCGCTTGCGCGCCACGCTGGGCGAGATTTCGGATGCTTTGGAGAAGGTGTACGGCCGCCACCAGGCTACCATCCGGGCTATTTCGGGCGTTTATTCGCAGGAGATGAGCTACGACGAGCAGTTTGCCAAGGCCCGCGAGGCGGCCGATGCCTTTGCCGTGCGCGAAGGCCGCCGCCCCCGCATGATGGTGGCCAAAATGGGCCAGGACGGCCACGACCGGGGCTCCAAAATCATTGCCACCTCCTTCGCCGACGTGGGGTTCGACGTGGACATTGCGCCCCTGTTCCAGACCCCCGACGAGGTGGCCCGCCAAGCGGCCGAAAACGACGTGCACGTAGTAGGCGTGAGCAGCCTGGCCGCCGGCCACAAAACCCTGATTCCTCAGCTGCTCGCGGAGCTCAAGCAACTCGACCGCGCCGATATCCTCGTTATTGCCGGCGGCGTCATCCCGGCCCAGGACTACCAGTTTCTCTTCGATGCCGGTGTGGCCGGCGTGTACGGCCCCGGCACCGTCATTGCCGTAGCGGCGCAGGAGATTTTGGGGAAGTTGGGGGAGTAGATTCCTTCTGTTAAATCACATATCATTATGGACCCAATTAACGCTGGCTTAGCTATTGCCACAACAGGCACAGCTTTATTAGGAGCAAAAGCAGCTTCCCCAATTATCATCGCTCTCTTAGATAAATTATCGGAAGCCTCAGGTATCATATTCAAACCTTGGCAAATTCGCCGTAATGCTCTCGCCGAAGCTGATGCCGCAACTATAAAAGCTGCCGCTGATATTAGAATCGGTTTAATGAAAAGCAATTTTGATCAAAATGCGCAAGAGCTTATTTTAAGAGCTGAAGCAACGCGTATGATACAAGCTATGCGCGAACAGCAAAACATTGATACTATTGTCTATAATGCTTTAGAAAATATAAACGAGAAGGCACCTATAGATGAGATAGACGCGGATTGGGTAAATAATTTTTTCGATAAAGCCAGGCTTTTTTCTAACGAAGATATACAGAACCTTTGGTCGCAGATTTTAGCAGGCGAGATTAATAGGCCAAGTACATTCTCTCGCAGAACTATTAACACTTTATCGGACCTCGATAAAGAAGATGCAGAATTATTCAGAAATCTTTGTTCATTTACAGTTAAAGACGAAGAAGGAGAAAATATAGCCATAATTCTTAATGTAAACGGCGATATATATAAAGAACAAAAAATAAATTATACGGCTATTTCTCATTTAGATAGCATAGGCTTGATAAACCTTGAACACGGAAGAGGTGTTGCTATTCCATTCAATGAAAACAAACGCAAATTCACATATTTTGAAAATGAAATAAATATTTCATTGCGTGATGATAGTGAAAACAAACGAATTAATTTAAATATAGGATTTGTAGTTTTGACCAAAGTTGGACAAGAGTTATCTAAGATATCTCAACCTGTTGAGAATATTAATTTTATAGATTATTTAGCAAACAATTGGAGTGACATGATATTTAATGCAAGCAAAAAGGACTTGCCGCAATAATTATTATAAAAACCATGCTCATCCCCACCCACGACCAACTCGACGCCGACATTGACTACTTCGCTACCGACCCCAACGGCCACATCCTGCACTTAGCTTCGGGCGGCGGGGTGCTGCCGGGCTCGGTAGCCGCCTCGCATACCGATTTGCTGGCGCTGCACCAGCATTTCCTGACGCGGCCGGAAACCGGGGCGGCGCAGCTGGCGGAAGGCGTCGATACGGCCGAAGCATCCGGCGCGGCCCGCTACGTGCCCCTATTGACGGCCAGTTATCTGTCGTTCACCATTCCGGCGACACCAAAACACCTGCGCCAGCAATACCTGACTTACTGTTCGGGGGCATCAAGCGGTAAGCGATAGGTAGGCATCAAGTGTATATGTATTAGCTAATAGCTCCCTCAATGGCCGCATACAGGGCCTTTTCGGCGTTGCCGCGTGTATATGTAGTGCATATGTATTAGCACATCTGCCGAGCCAACTGTAACTTGAGCCGTTGCTGCTCCAACCGCGAAGATATCCTCGTTATTGCCGGCGGCGTCATCCCGGCCCAGGACTACCAGTTTCTCTTCGATGCCGGCGTGGCCGGCGTGTACGGCCCCGGCACCGTGATTGCCATTGCCGCCCAGGAGATTCTGACGAAGCTGGAGGAATCGTAATATCTTTCATTATGACTGAACGCCTCATCATCCGCAACTTTGCCGGGCTCGATAATATTGATATCGAGCTTGGGCGAATCAATATTTTCATCGGCCCGCAGGCTAGTGGAAAGAGCGTGTGCGTGAAGTGTCTGTATTTCTTTAAAGGCTGCATTAATAGTTTGCTTCGCCAAGCTATCCAGCCGCAGTTTGTAGTTGAAGACCTAGCAACCCTCTTCGCGGCAGGGTTTAGGGTCATGTTCGAGCCCACGGCTTTTCAGTCAGACTCCCTGTTACGCTATTCGAATGGCGACAATTTTATTCAGTTGTCGGGTAATGCCGCGCAGCTGAATGTCACCTATTCTCATTTCTATGCGGACCTTTTCAGCAGAGCAAAACAGGCAGTAGCGTCGCGCCCGAACTCCTCCCCTGAGGAGGCGGCTTTTGCCGACACCGCCTTATACATGCGGTTCAAACAGTCGGCCGCCCAAACGCTGGGGCTTTTTGGGACCAGTACGCTGCTTTTCGTGCCGGCTAGCCGGGCGGCTTATACTGTTGTCGACGAGCCCCGTTTGGATACTCCTTTCTCATCAGATCATTTCATCAACTATTTCCGCCCCTTCTATAATGCGTTTCGGCGCAACGAACCTACGACTGGCCAGGAGCTGGGCAATTCGTTAATAAACAAGCTTACCAACGACGTGTTAGGGGCCGAATTCAGACGGGAGGAGGAAGAGGAGTTTCTTGTGCAGGCTCGCGGAAACAGAACGCCTCTCCACATTACCTCATCCGGCCAACAGGAGGTCTTGCCGGTAGTTCTTACCCTCCGTTACCTGTCCCTAGCGGCCCGCCGCGAACCAGAGGTTGCTATTATAGAAGAGCCCGAGGCCCACTTGCACCCTACAGCCCAAAATGCCTTAGCTCAACTAATGGCGGCTGTCTACAATACGCGGAAGGCACCCCTACAATTATTCCTCACTACGCACACACCCTATCTGTTAACGGCTTTCAATAATCTGATTTATGCAGGCCAATTGGCTCAGTCTCTTCCTGAAGGCTCCCCCAATCTGGCTCAATTAGAGGCGACTGTACCTGCTGCGTTGCGGTTACAGATCGGGGATTTTCGAGTATACGCCTTGGAAAATGGGCAAGCTTCTCTACTGATCGACAACGAATTAGGATTGCTCAGAGCTGACACGCTTGATAAAGTATCTGATATAACGGCTGAGCAATTCGGGGACCTTATGGCGCTAGACCCTTCTACTTACGCAGAATGAATATTCCGCCAATCACTCCTGTTAAGCACCCCATTATCTCCGTCAAAACACCCCGCGCAACCAGCACCTTCACTCTGCTCAATCCGCGACGTTTGGCCGTAACCGTATTGGAGCCGGAACAGTTTTTTCCGATTGGGGAGTTGAATTGCGACTTTGTTTTTCAGGCTCCCGAAGCGCCGGCTGAAATTTACGTGGAACTGAAAGGCAGCAACTTCCCGCACGCCCTCGACCAACTGGCTCATACCATGCGGTTGTTAAAATCGTCTTTACGCCCGAAGCATTGCTTCGTAGTGATTCGTCGCTCACCAAGCATGGATGCCAAAATGCAACGGCTTCTGTTGGACTTTGGTCGGCGGAACAACTGTACTATCCGGACCAAAACGCAACACTGCGAGCATTACATTTAAGATATGTGCATCTCCGACATCGACCAAGAAATTTCTGATATTGATTGGTTTGCTGCCGACAAGGATGGGCGCATTCTGCATTTGGCTTCGGCTGGGGGAGTATTGCCGGAATCAGTAGCGGCTTCGCAACAGAATCTGCTTTTGTTGCATCAGTACTTCCTGGAACTTCCAGAGGCAGGAACAGCTATTATGGCCATTGAACCTAAATCTGGAATCAGGTATGACAGCTTCCTGCGCTACGCAAGGCGGGGCTTATACTCCTTCGACAAGGTCGATCTACATAACCGCTTGGATTCGCGCTACCAGCTGGTGGCCCGCCCGGCGGTGCCGCTGCTGCTAACCGAACTGCCCCCGGAGCTGGCGCAGCTGCTGCACCGCACCCAACTGCCCGGCTCGGTAGCGAACCTCGCCGGCCTCCAGGTGGCGGATATTACCTGAGGACTGGGCTACGGCCGTCCGGTACACGCCAACGCCCCGCCTCCCGGCAAACCGGAGGGCGGGGCGTTGGGCGTTTCGGGAGGAGCGGGTTGGGGCTACTCGGGCAGTACCGTCAGGGCGTGGTCGTTGCCTTTTTGGCGGGCCAGGTCGCGGGCCGATTGGCCTTTGTTGTCGCGCAGGGTCGCGTCGGCCCCGGCGGCGAGGAGCAGATCCAGGAACTCGTGGCGGCCGAACAGCACGGCGAACATGAGGGCCGTGCTGCCCTCGCCGTTGCGGGCGTTGAGCGCGGCCCCGTGGTCGAGCAGCAGCTGGGCCATGCCGGTATGGCCCTTGAACGCGACGCCCATCAGCACGGTATTGCCGCCGCCAACGGGCTGGTTGGGGTTGGCCCCGCCGGCGAGCAGGGCGCGGGTGGCGTCGAGGTGGGCATCGTAGGTGGCCAGCACGAGGGGCGTGAAGCCGCGGCCGTCGGGGGCGTTGGCATCGGCCCCTTCGGCCAGCAGGCGTTCAATGGCAGGCACATCGCCGGAGCGGGCGGCGGTAATTAACTGGTCGTGGAGGGCCGTGGCAGACATAAGCGGGTTGGACTGATTGAGGGCGGCCGGTTGAAAGCAACGTGCCGCCGGAAAGCGCGAAGGGACACCGTATCGGATTATTCCTTACGGACTACCCAGGCCCCTCATACGGCTGAAGTGCGCCAGGGATTCCGGCCCGGTGCCGTCGGCAAGGTACGCTCCTATGCCCCGGCCAACCCTGCCCCGGCTGGCACCAGCGCCCACCAGCGCCCGGCGGCGGACTCAGCCAGCACAACCAGCAGCCAGAGTAGCCTGACGTGCCGGTAAAGCGGCCCGCAGAGCAAGCCCCGAAAGAGCGATTCTCAAGTCGGGGTACCCTATCCGTTCTGGCGTTGCGCCGCCTGATGCGCCGCCTGATGCGCGGCAGGAAAAGAAGCAAGGGAGCCGGATAACGAGACGTAGACCCCAACCCGGGAACCACTCCAGTTAGCCCGACGTAGGGGTGGGGCTCCGCAACCCGGGGTATCCAGGAAAAAAAACCGATGAACTCCCCCAATCGCCGGTTGAGCTGCCGGCGGGCACGCCCTCCCCCCCCTTCCGCCCGCCCCTCCCTGCCACCACCTGCCAGGGGCTCAGCATCTGGGAGAGTATCGGCGAAAAAAACGTGCTAACCCCACACGTCTGGAGAGTAGCGGCGAAAAAATAGTGGTAACCCCACACATCTGGAGAGTAGCGGCGAAAAAATAGTGCTGACCCCACCAGAATTTTCCGGGCGTGGCCCACTGCTTGGCAGCCGGCACGCGTGCGGCTTTCGGGCTCAGTTGGGCCAGTACCCACCCGGGCGCGCGCGGCGGCCGACCGCCCCAGCAGCACTTGGCGTGTTTGCGTTGCGGGGCCAGCCCGTTTCATCCGGGCGTTGGGCTTCAGGCGACGGCTAGTTGGCCTACTCTTACTACTCCTACGCCATAGCCCGCACCAGCACCCGGCGCAGCGGGGGCCACTGGGCGGCCCGGAACGCACCTTCGACCAGCCAGGGGGCGCGGGCCAGCAGGCGCATGAGGCGGTAGCGGCGGGCCAGGTCGCGGCCCAGGCGGCGCTGCACGGCGGCGGCGTAGGGCGCGAGGGACTCGGGGCCGAAGGTGTTGGCGGCGCAGCAGCGGGCGGCGTGCTCGGCGGCCAGCAGCCCACTGATAACGGCCGTATCGATGCCGTGGCCCTGCAAGGGGTCGATGAGGGCGGCCGCGTCGCCGCAGAGCAGGGCGCGGGGGCCGGTGAGGGGCCGGCTGGAGCCACCCAGCGGCAGGCCGAAGCCCTGGATGGGCGTGAGCTGGCGGGCCTGGGTGAAGCGCGGCACCAGGKGGGGGKGGGTTTCGAGCAGCTCCTGCAACACCCGTTTCAGGTCGAGTTTCTGGCGCGCCACATCCGAGGAGAGCATGCCGAAGCCCACGTTGAAGCGACCCGCGCCCACCGGAAACACCCAGCAGTAGCCGGCCCGGTAGCGGCCCAGAAACAGAAAGTCGCTGGTGGTGGCGGGCACGTCGGCTACTTGCTCAAAATAGGCCCGCACGGCGGCGCAGTGGCGGGCGCGGTCGAGGGGGGCGGGGGCCAGGGCGCGGGCCACGGCCGAGTGCGCCCCGTCGCAGCCGATGAGCAGACGGGCCGTGAGGCGGGTACCGTCGGCGAGCTGCACGGCCGCGCCGGCCGCATCGGCCGAAACGGTTTTGACGGGGCTGTTTTCGCGGATGTCGGTGGCGGTGTGGCGGCGCACGAGCGTGAGCAGGGCGTCATCGAAATGCAGGCGCGGCGAGTTGAAAGCGGGGGCCTGCCAATGCACGCTCACGCCGGTGCCGGCCGGCGACACGAGGCGGCTGGTGCGCATATCGGTGCGGTATCCGGCCGTGAGCGCGCGCAGCTCGGCGGCCCAGGCGGGGTTGAGGCGGGTGAGGGCCTTGAGGGCGGGGCTGGGAATGGCGTCGCCGCACACCTTGTCGCGCGGGAATTGGGCCTTGTCGAGCAGGCCCACCCGCAGGCCGCTGCCGGCCAGCCCCAGGGCGCAGGCCGTGCCCGCCGGCCCCGCGCCCACTATCAGCACATCGTAATTGTAGGGCATTTTCTGGGGTGAGGAGGGAATGGGGTGGAAAGGCAAAGAACGGTCATGCTGAGCGAAGCGGAGCGGAGTCGAAGCATGACCGTTCTTTCTTATCTCGCACCTCCCCTCCTCCCCACTGCTACCCTTCCACTGCCTCCCGCAAAAAGTCAGCGAACGGGCGCAGGGCGCGGAAGGCGGCGGGGACGTACTCGGCCAGGTTGAGCTGGCGGGCCGTGGCATCGGGCACACTGTGCGACACGACGAAGCTTTTGTGTTTGAGGTACCCGATGTCGGGGTGGTCGGCGGGGTAGCCGGCGGGCGGGCGCTTGAGCTGCTCGCCTTCGAGGCCCGGGAAAAACTGCCGGAACGCGGGGGCCTCCAGAATGCGGTGCAGGGCGGGGCCGTTGTAGTCGATTTCCTGGCGGATGCGGGCCAGCTGCTCCTTTTCGGGCTGGTAGATACCGCCGGCCAGCATCGTCTGGCCGTTGGGGCCGAGCTGGAAGTAGTAGCCGGGGCCGGCGCTCTGCTTGCCGCCCGCCGCGAAATAGGCGCTGAAGTGGGTTTTGTAGGGGTCTTTGCGCTTGGCAAACCGCACGTCGCGGTAGATGCGGAAGATGCACTTTTTGGGCTCCAGCGTAGCCAGGGCCGGCTCCTCGGCGGCCAGGGCGGCCAGTATCTGCCCCACCAGCACCTCAAATTCGCGCCGGAGCTGGTCGTAGGTCGGCTTGCGGGCCTGGAACCACTCCCGCTCGTTGTGCTGGGCAAGGTCGGCGAGAAAGTTGAAAAGGGCAGACTGGTTCATAGACGGCAAAGGTAGCGGCAGCAGTGGGTAGTTGTCACTGCTGTTACGCAGCCGAAGAACGATGTAGGGTGCGGCGGCAGTCAACCCAAACCCAATGGTGCGTAACAGCAGGTTGTCAGTTATCAGAAAGCACGTCATGCTTCGCTGCGCTCTGCATGACGTGCTTTCTGACAGCCGCTCTACCTGACCCGCTTCATTTCCTGGCGGCGCATAAACATGCCGTCGATGGTGGCAAAGAGGGCGGCGGGGGCAACCGGCGCGGTATCGCGCCGCTTCACGCCCCCGTCTTTACCAAGGAGCAGCACCCGGAACGCATCCGGCGAGCCGCCCAGCTGGCGCAGGTAGTTGCGGTCGGCGGCCGGCAGGCTGGCCCAGGGCAGCTCCCGCACCAGCAGGTCGCGCTCGGTGAGGCCGGCGCGGGCGGGTTGCAGCAATGCGCGCTGCTTGAGCAGCCGGGCATCGGTGGCCGTGGGCGCGCAGATAAGCAGCACCCGCTGCCGCCAACGGGCCGCTTTTACCCTGCTGGCCAGGGAGGCCGCAGGCGCGGTTTGGGCCTGAGCAGGGCCGGCGGGCAACACTGGTAGAGTCAGCAGCAACAGAACAGCTATCCGGATCAGCATGTGCCCTTAACGCCGGCGGGGCCGGAGTGGTGCCCGGCTTGTTCGGCGGGCGCAAGGGGGGGCGTCCTGGCTTCGGCTTTCTTTATTGGGGCGAAGCAGTTGCTTGCCCAACCTGGTCGGCCAGCCACCGAAACAGTGCGGCGTAGGCAGCGGCCCGTACTTCGGGCACAGACAGAAAAACGTCGTGGATGGCCTCGGGAACGGCTTGCAGCGTAACGTGCGGCCCCAGGCGCGGGGCGAGGCGGCGGATGTCGGCCACGTTGAGCACGATGTCGGCGCGGCGGAACGCTTCCCGCCACTGCCGGCCGCCGGTGCTCCGTTCGGCGTGCAGCACCAGCACCGGCAGCGGCAGTGCCAACCCCTGCCCCACCTGCCGCTGCCCCCGCCGGATGGCTCCCAGCCAACCCGCATTCACCCCAAACACCTGGTTGGGCTTCCAGGCTAAGTCGTACTCCCACTCGCCCCGGTAGGCCTGGTGCAGGCTCTGGCCGTAGGTATCGGGCAGGCCGGCGGGCAGGGGCAGGTTGGGCAGCACCCGGCCCAGGCCGCCGGCCAGGGGTGCGGCCACCTTGCGCCGCAGCCAGGGCTGGTTGAGGGCCAGAAACGGACTATTGAGCACCAGCGCCGCGAGGCCGGCCGGGTGGCGCGCCGCGTACAGGGCCGTAATCAGCCCGCCGGTAGAGTGGCCGCTGAGCACGGGGCGGGTGTGGCCGGCGGCCCGGATCTGGTGCAGGGCCGCATCGAGGTCGGGGAAGTATTCGGCCAGGTCGCGCACGTTGTTGGGGCGCTGGTGGGGCAGCAGAGCCCGGCCGTACTTGCGCAGGTCGAGGGCGAAGAAGTGGTAGCCGTGGGCGGCGTACTGCTCGGCCATTTCGCGCTGGAAGAAGTAGTCGTTGAAGCCGTGCACGTAGAGCACGGCCCCGGCGGCGGGCGCGGTGGGCGGGGGCAGGTAGCGCACCAGCACGGCCTGCACGGGGCCTTCGTAGTCGGGGGGTTGGGGCAGCACCAGCGGTTGAAAGGCCGGGCCAAGGGGGTCGGGAGAAGCAGCTTCCTTCATAAGAGCGAGTCTACGCAGAAATAGCGAATCCAACAATTTGGCCCTCGCGCTATATACTACCGCACCGGTTGGCGTCGTTAGGGCTGCGCGGACCGACCTAACCGGCCACGCCTCCTTCCTTCCTTCCTTCCTTCCTTCCTTCCTTCCTTCCTTCGATGCGCATTCTCCTGTTTCTGGCCCTGGCCCTGGCGGCGGCCCTGGTGGCCCGCTCGGCCACCCAGCAGCCCGAACCCGACCCGGCCTTCCGCGCCGGGCAGCTCCGCTACCCCCGGGTACGCGACGCTTATGCCCGGTATCAGGCGCCGGTGCAGGTGCTGCTGCGCCGCAACGGGCTGATGCCCGAGCGGCTGGAGCTGTTCGTGCGGGCCTTTAAGCTGGGGCGACGGGTGGAAGTGTGGGGGCGCAACCAGGGCACGGGGCCGTTTGTGCTGCTGCGCACCTTGCCGCTGGCCGGCACCTCGGGCACGCTCGGACCCAAGCGCCAGGCCGGCGACGGCCAGATTCCGGAGGGCTTCTACGCCGTCAACCGCTTCAACGCTCACAGCGAGTACCTGCTTTCCCTGGGCCTCGACTACCCCAACGCCGCCGACCAGCTGCGCACCGCCCCCGGCCTCGACCCCGGCGACAATATTTTCGTGCATGGCTCGACCGAAACCATCGGCTGCCTGCCCATCACCGACGCGGGCATCCGGGAGCTGTACGTGCTGGCCGTGGAGGCCCGCGCCGCCGGGCAGCTCAGCATTCCGGTGCACATTTTTCCGTTCGAGTTGACGCCCGACCAGCTGACCCGGCGCCTGCAAAGCCCCCACCTGGCGTTCTGGCGGGAGCTGGCCCCGGGCTACCAGTACTTCGAAACCCACCACGAGCTGCCCACCGTGACGGTGGCGGCCACCGGCACCTACGTGGTGCGCTGAACCAGGCCGGCCCCGCCGGCGTACCTTGCAGCTATGTCCCAGCTGCTGTCCATTCACGATTTTCCCCTGCCCCACACCCTGCGCGACTCGGCCGTACTCGTGCCCGTATTCCGCGACGCGGCCGGGGAAGTGCAGGTAGTCATGGTTCGCCGCACAGCCTTTGGCGTCCACGGCGGGCAGCTGGCCTTCCCCGGCGGCAAGCCCGAGCCAGCTGATGCCGATTTGCGCGCTACGGCCCTGCGCGAAGCGTTCGAGGAAGTACACCTGCCGCCCGCGCACGTGCAGGTGCTGGCCGCCCTGCCCACCGTGCCCGTGCCCAGCGGCTACCGCATCAGCCCGTTTCTGGGCCGGATTGAGCGGCCCGCCCGCTGGCAGTGGCAGGCCCGGGAGGTGGACGAGGTGCTGGAAATCCCGCTCCGCCACCTCGCCGATGAGCTGAACCACGTGGAAGAAACCTGGGAGCTATCCGGCTGGCCCGGCCCGCGCCGGGTACCCTTCTACCGCGTCGGGGCCGATTACCCGCTCTGGGGGGCCAGCTACCGCATCATCCAGCCCCTGATTCCGCGCCTGCTGGCCGGGGAGTGGCAGGTTTAGGGGAGCAGTGAGTAGTGAGTAGTGAGTAGTGAGTAGTGAGTATCGGTACGGAACCAAGTATAAACAGAACGTCATTCTGAGCATGTGGCGCATCAAGCCAGTGTGCGGAGCCGTAGTCGAAGAATCTCGCGTGCTGACGTTGGGTGACGAATCAACAAAGCGGTAGAGATTCTTCGACTACGGCTCCGCACACTGGCTTGATGCGCCACATGCTCAGAATGACGCTCCTCTTTGCCCTGCTCACCTCATCACCCCCTTACCCCAAACTGGCACGATATTGCCTTTCCATCCAGCATGACTACTTTTTCCGCCATGAAACGACTTCCTATTCTCGCCCTGCTGCTGGCGTTGCTGTTGCCCGGTGTGGTACTGGCCCAGCGGGAGCAGTCCGTGTGGCTGTTCGGGCAGCAGGCGGGGCTGAGCTTCCCGGCCGACGGGGGCACCCCGACTCCGCTGCTCACCAGCAAGATGACCACCTACGAGGGCTCGGCCGTGGCCACCAACCAGCAGGGCCAGCTGCTGTTCTACACCAACGGCGAGTTCATCTTCAACCGCCAGCACCAGGTGATGCCCAACGGCCGCAAGCTGATGGGCTCCAACTCCAGCACCCAGAGCGCCCTGATTGTGCCCGACCCAGGCAGCGGCAACGTGTTCTACGTCTTCACGGTGGGAGCCCAGGGCGGCTCCAACGGCCTGCGCTATTCCACCCTCGACATGACCCGCGACCAGGGCCTGGGCGACGTGGTGCGCATGAACGCCCTGCTCGTGTCGCCGGTGGCCGAGAAGCTGGCCGCCGTGCGCCACCAGAACGGCCGCGACGTGTGGGTGGTGGCCCACCGCTGGAATTCCAACGCCTTCGTGAGCTTCCTGGTAACGGCCGACGGGGTGCAGAGTAAGCCCGTGATGAGCAACGTGGGCAGCATGCACGCCGGTCCCGGCCGCAACGCCATCGGGGCCATGAAATTCTCGCCCGACGGCCGCCAGCTGGCCGTGGCCCTCTGGCGCGAGGCCAACAAGTACGAAGTGTTCGACTTCGACCGCAGCACTGGTAAAGTGGGCAACGTGAAGAGCTTCGCCCCCTACCCCGAAGCCTACGGCGTGGAGTTTTCGGCCGATGGCAGCAAGCTCTACGGCTCCAGCAACGGCGAAGGCGGCGGCGAGGCCCAGATCTACCAGTTCGACCTGAAAACGGGCAAGGCGGTGGTTATCGGCAAATCGGCCAACCGTAAAGTGGGCTCCCTCCAGCGCGGCCCCGACGGCAACATCTACGTGGCCCGCGAAGACAACCAGTTCCTGGGCCTCATTCAGAACCCCAACTCCGAGGCCGCCAAGTACGTGGACGACGGCCTCAAGCTCGGCGGCCGCCGCAGCAAGCTCGGCCTGCCCAACTTCATCACCGAACCGAAGTAAGTAAGTAAGTAAGTGAAAGAGTGAGGCAGTAAAAGAACGGTCATCCTGAGCGAAGGATCCTGTTACGCATGAACGATTATCGGTTCAACGACCCGTTCCCACGTGATAGGATCCTTCGCTCCGCTCAGGATGACCGTTCTTTTGTTACTTCCTCCCTCAACGCTATTGGCTCTTGCCGCCCAGCTTAAACCGCAGAAACCCACCGGCTACCGACAGATACGGGTTTTGGGAAGTCAGGGCGCCTACCACGTCGCGGGTGCTGAGGCCGGCTTCGTAGAACGAAGTGGTGAACGTGATGCCCAGCGGGATGCTCAGGCCGTAGCCCGCGCCGCCGGTCAGGCCACTGCTCAGGCGCACCCAGCGCACGGGTTTGTAGTCGAGACCGGCACCGATGAAGGGGGAGGTCAGGTTGCCGGCCACGCTGTTCAGGGGCAGGGTCACGTCGAGGCCGGCTTCAAAATACTCACTGATGCGCAGGCCCGCCCCGGCCCGCAGCTTGGTGGGCAAGTCGGCGCGACGCTCCTGGCCGGCCTGGTACTGAAACAGGCTGTCGGTGCCCGAGGCGAAGATTTCGGCGGCCTCTTTGATGAAATTGTAGCTCCCGATACCGCTGGAGTTGAGGCGCTTGAGCTTCTGGTCGTTGGCCGTGAGCAGGTTGCCGGTCCAGGTCAGGTGGCCCAGATCGGTGAGGGCCAGGCCCAGGCGCAGGGCCTTGCCCACCTCGGCGGCCAGGCCCAGATCAAAGCCGTGCCCCTCCCCGACCGGCTGGAGGCCCGAGCCGGTTTTGAGGTTGAAGCTGGGGTTGCTCCCCAGGCTACCGTAGTCGATAGCAAACACCGGCGACATGGAGCTGTAGGCCTGAATATTGCCCGGCTGCACCCGGATATCGATGATGCCCACGCCCTGAATGTAGCGGTAGCCCGCCCCGCCCGAGAGCTTGAACAGGGGCTGGTCGATGAGGCGGGTGCCCCAGGCCAGGTTGAACTCGTTGAGGGCCGCGAACTGTATTTCGGTCCCGGCCAGCGCCTCGGATACCAGCGGAATGTTGCCGGTTGCCGCCGCCGTATAAACCGGGGCATCGCGGCCCAGGAAGGCAATTTCGGCCGCGTTCTGGTTCAGCCCCACATGCCCGGCCGTGCGGATACGGTTGCTGATGGCCACGCCCCCGATAACGGGCAGCTGCACGGCCAGCCCAAACGTGGTGATGTCGGCGTTGAAGTTGGCCGCGTTGTCGGACGTAAATGCCCGGGCCAGGTCCTGCTTCTGAGCCAGCGGGAGGCTTTCGTTGGTGTTATACACGAATTTGCGCAGCTGCTGGCGCGTGAGCGAGCGGGAGCTGAAGCCGGCCCCCACCTCGCCAATAGTGAAGGCGACCGTGGCCCCGCCCACCCGCCCCAGGTTGGCCGGGTTGATGCCGATAGCCTGGTAGTCGGAGGCAAACGTGGTGGCCACTCCACCCCGGCCAGTGGCCGTGAAGTTGCTCAGCTCATTCTGGGCCAGCCCGGCAACGGGCAGCGCCAGCAGGCCGGTGGCGGTCAGGAGCAACGGCAAAAAACGGTTCATAGGCAGAAATTGAGGCGCAGGCCGTAGCTTGCGCAGCTAGCGGCGCCAAAGATAACGCCCCATTCCGCTTCCCCCGTGCCCAGACGCTTTTCCGCTTCCGAATACATTGATGGCATCCTGGCCGGCAACCGCGTGCTGCTGAGCCGGGCCATTACGCTGGTCGAGAGCACGCTGCCTTCGGATCAGGCGCTGGCCCAGCAGGTGCTGGATGCGGTGCTGCCCCACGCGGGCCGCTCGGTGCGGGTGGGCATTACGGGGGTACCGGGCGTGGGCAAAAGCACGTTTATTGAGGCCCTGGGCCTGCATCTGGTGCGCGAGCGGGGCCACCATCTGGCCGTGCTGGCCGTGGACCCCACCAGCCAGCGCAGCGGCGGCAGCATCCTGGGCGACAAAACCCGCATGAACGAGCTGGCCGCCCACCCCCGGGCCTTCATCCGCCCCTCGCCGGCCGGCCGGAGCCTGGGCGGCGTCACGCGCAGCACCCGCGAGGCCCTGGTACTCTGCGAAGCGGCGGGCCACGACGTGATTTTCGTGGAAACCGTGGGCGTGGGCCAGAGCGAAACCGCCGTGCACGGCATGGTCGATTTCTTCCTGCTGCTGATGCTGGCCGGAGCCGGCGACGAGCTCCAGGGCATCAAAAAAGGCATCATGGAAATGGCCGATGCCATCACCATCACCAAGGCCGACGGCGGCAACGAGCTGGCCGCCCGCCGGGCCCGGGCCGAGTACCAGAATGCGCTGCACCTGTTTCCGCTGGCTCCCTCGCAATGGAGCCCCGAGGTCACCATCAGCTCGGCCCTCACGGGCCAGGGCGTGCCCGAGGTGTGGCAGGTGCTGGAAAAATACGTGGCCCAAACCCAGGAAAACGGCTACTTCGCCCAGCGTCGCCAGGAGCAGAACCTGCACTGGCTCCACGAAACCATCCGCCAGAGCCTGGAAGCGCAGTTTTACGCCCGCCCCGCCGTGCGCGAACGGCTGGCCGCCGTGGAACAGGCCGTGCGCGAGGGGCGCCAGTCGGCCTTCGGGGCGGCCGGGGAATTGCTGGAGTTGTAAGGGTTGTAAGGGTTGTAGCGCGAACGTCCGTTTCGCGACGAGCAAAGCGGGTATCCGAGACCGGACCAGACGAATCCGACGCGGGGGAACTCGCTTTGCTCGTCGCGAAACGGACGTTCGCGCTACGTGCCCTCTACCCCCGCTTCGGGCGCAGCATCAGGTAATCGAGATAGTAGAGGATTTTGATGGACACGTTGTTGTTGTGGGGCGTGTTGATGGTGTTGCTCAGGTTGCTGAAGTAGAGCGGCGTGGCTTCGTTGGCTTCCAGGAACGAGGAGCCCGCGTTTTTCCAGACGATGCTCACCTGGGAGCCCGGCGCGAACCACCACGCGTACACTGCGTCCACGTTGAAGGCGTTGAACGTGTTGTCGCGGTTGCGGCGGTAGTCCACCAGGGTTTCCTCCCCGTTCGGGCTCAGGCGGGCAAAGTCGCGGTAGTTCACGGTGCTGGTGTAGTGGCGGGTGCGAATGGTGAGCGACATGCGGTTATTGAACGTGTAGCCCCCCGACAGCGTGTTGATGACCGTGACCACCCGGCGGCGGCCCAATAGCACATCGTCGGGGTACTGGCGGCGGAAGCCGGCATCGGCGACATATTCGTTGTCGAGGCCGCCATTCACGTAGCCGATCTGGTTTTCGCGCAGGCTCCAGCTGAGGTTGTAGCGGAAGTTGAGCTGGTTGCTGACGCGGTAGCGGGGCGAAATGCCCCAGTTGTAGCTCATGCGGCGCGGGCGCGGCAGGCGCTCGTCCTGGGCGGACCCGCGCACGCCCGCGTTCAGGTCCAGGGCCAGCTTTTTGCGGTAATCCGAGTACAGAAAGCCGCCCAGACCAGCGTTGGCCGGCACCCGCACGTAGTAGTTGCCCAGCGGGTACTGACGGGGCTCGTAGTAGTCGTGGGTCACCGGGTTGAGGTCGAAGTTGACGCCCGTCGTGAGGAAGCTTTTGGTGAAGGTAGTGCTGGCCTCCCCGGAGATATTCGCGTTCTGGTAGCGGGTAGGCTTGTAGAGCAACGAGTGGCTCAGCCCGACCCAGGATCTGAAATTGTTCACCTTCCAGAACGGATTGTACTTGTTGTAGCTCAGGCTGGCGTACTGGGAGATGTTGTTGTTGCCGAACAGGATGCCCAGGTCGTTGGGATTGTAGGTATCCGACTCGATGCCCTGGCCCACGTTCCAGGTGAGGTTGCCGCTGATTTTGCTGACACCGATCTGGTACTTATAGCCGTTCTGGTCATCGATGGGCGTTTCGGAGCCGAAGGTGGTGCCCCGGCGGCGCGAGTACACCACCCGCCCGTCCACGGCGTAGGAGTTCTGCTTGTTGGCAAAGCGGAACAGGCCGCCCGTCACGTTGGCATCGTAGGTGCTGCCCCAGCGCGTGACGTTGGTGTTGATGAGCGAGACGTAGGAGTTGTTTTTCAGGCTCTGATCCAGCACCATAATGTTGTAGTTGCTGAAAGGCTGAGTGAGCACCTCCCGCTCGCGCCCGTCCACCGAGTCACGCACGGTGGCGTACACGTCGTTGCTCAGGGCGTTGAACACCCCGATGCCCAGCCCTTTGCTGGTACGGCCCGATATTTTGGTGGCGTTGAGCAGGCGCGTCACGCCGGGGTTGCTCACCACTGCTTCGCCCGGCCGCCGCTGGCCGTCGGGGGCCATTTTGCCGGCCCGCAGCTGGCCCCGCACGCCCCCGAACCCGATGGGCTGGGCGCCCACGCGCCGCGAGTAAAACAGGTCGCCTTTGTTGAACAGCTCAGTGCCTTCGGTGAAGAACTGCCGGTTCTCCTGAAACTGCACCTCGAAGGGCGAGAGGTTGAGTACCTGGTTGTCGCTCTGCACCTGCCCAAAATCGGGCACCAGCGTGGCATCCAGGGTAAAGCTCTCATTGATGCCCCACTTCACGTCGGCCCCGCCGTTGAAGCTGGTGCTGCTGTTGCGGGTGCCCTGCTCGTTGTAGGGGTAGTGGTTCACGTAGCCCGACACGTAGGGCGTGAGCGAGAGGCGCAGCGGGGGCTTGATGTCGCGCAGGCCCTTGAGTTCCCCCCACTGGTTGACGAACCCATCCACGGCAGGCTTCACCTCGTTCCAGAAGAAGGCCTGGTTGTCGCGCTTGCGCTGGCGCATAAAGTTCAGGCCCCAGAGCTGCTCGGCCGCTTTGCTGAAGCGGATGGCCGAGTACGGAATCCGCATTTCGGCCACCCAGTCGGTGCCGCGCAGGGCCGTGCGCGATTCCCACACGGCGTTCCAGTTGAAATCCTCGCCCCCGGCCGGCGAGTAGCGCGCGTCGCTCTGCACGCCGCCGGTGCTCACGAAGAAGCCGTAGCCGTTGATTTTATCGTGGTAGGTATCGAGGAAAATCCCGAAGAAATCGGTGTTGCCGAAGTCGTCGCGGGCCGTGAGCTCGCGCATGATGGAGTCCGGCGACACGTCGTGCATGATGGCCCCGATGTAGAGGTTGGCATCGTCGTAGAGCACGCGCACTTCGGTGGGGTGCTTCTCGTGGGGACCGGGGTTGGGCCGGTTCTGAATGAAGTCGGTGGCCAGCGGGGCCTGCTGCCAGATGGCCTCGTCGAGCTGTCCATCGAGCTTGATGCTTTCCGTGATGCGCAGGGCCTGGAGCTGGCGCTTGGGAGCCGGCACGGCCGCCGCCGCCGCCGTAGCTGCCGTCGTCGTCGACTGGGCACGGGCCGGACCAGCCAGCAGCGCACTCATCAGGACTAAGAGAATCCAATAATACTTCACAACACAACGGGTAAAATGATCTAACAAATGGATGGGGCAAGTGCAGGAGGCAGCGCGCCGGGCCGTGAAGAGGAGCACGGACCGGCCGGAAAAACGGGCATTATGCCGCCATAGATGCGGTCGAAACCGCAACCGTTGCCTCACTTCACAGAATCTTCCCAACTAAAGCCGGCCGCCGTTGCAGCGGCGGCCGGCTTTAGTTGGGCATACTCACTCGCTCACGGAAATCTGGATGTTGCGCTGCGTTTTGCCGCTGCTATCGGACTCCACGTCCAGCATCTGCCGGTACTTGGCGGCCAGAGTGGCCGACTGCTTTTTGCCGTTTACCACCAAGCCCTGCTCGTCGAGCTGAAATTGGAAGGCTTTGTCCTTGGCTCCCAGCACCCCATCGCGGCGCAGCTCACTCCGGATGGCGTCGGAGTCGACGCGGGGGGGCATGGGGGGCGCGGGTAGGGCGGCGGGCGTGGGCGGTACCGGGGGCACGCCCGGAGTACGCGGAGCGCGGGGAGCCGGCGGCAGGGGCGGCACCGGCGGCATTACCCGGCCGCTGCTGCTGGTAGTCGTACCTGCGGTTTGGTAACTCAGGTTGTAGTTTCCCTTGAGCGACCGGCCCTGCTGCTGCTCCACCAGGCGCAGATACTTCTGCTGGGCGGCGGCGGACTGCTTAGCGCCGTTTACCGTCAAATCCGTTCTGGACAGCGCGAACTGGAGGTTGTTGGCGCTCTTGATAATACCATCCTGGCGCAGCTCCCGCAGCAACACTTCGATGGTTTTGTCGTGGCGGACCTGCTCCTCATCGCGCCGGGCCTGGTCGGCGTCGCGGCGCATCTGGTCGGCGTCGCGACGGGCCTGCTGCTGGTCGCGGCGGGCCTGGTCGGCATCCCGGCGCGCCTGGTCGGCGTCGCGGCGGGCCTGTTGCTGGGCTTCGCGAACATCCTGCTCGATATCGCGGCGGCGCTCTTCCGCGTCCTCGCGCTGCTCCTGCTGCTGCTGGCGCAGATCCTGGAGCGCCTCCTGAATCCGCTCCCGCTCCTCGTCGGTTTTGGCGGTTTTAGCTTCTTCGCGCAGTTGCGCCTCCGCCTGCTCAAGGGCTTTTTGGGTGATGCCATTGATGTCGATGCCGCCCACGGCGTTGCGGGCTTCCGCCTGGGCCAGGGCCGAAAGTTCCTGGGCATCGGCCGCGCTGGAGTGGCGGCCGCTCAGGGCCGCCCGGCTCAGGCGCAACGCCAGCTCTTCCATGCGCTGCTCAGGGTCGGCGGCAGCTTTTGGGCTCAACCCGGCCGGGCCGGCCAGCTGCACCACCTCTACCTGCTCGCCCTTTTTGCGGGCCGGCGCTATTTCAATCTGCTCGCCGTTCACGTATAGTTCCGTCAGACGGCCTTTTTTGTCGCGCTTGATGATGACCGTGCCCGGTTCCCCCGCAGCCCCGTTGTGGCCCCGGCGGCCGGCCCTCGACCAGCGCATGAGCTGGGGCGCCCGGCTCGTGTCGAAGCTCACCGGAGTGGCTCCAATGCGGCCCTGGGCCTGTCCATCAGCCGAAATACTGAGGATGCTCAACGGCTCCTGAGCCCAGGGGCGGGCGGCCAACTCGTCTTCCGTTGTCAGCACTGCGGGCGCAAATTCCGGGTTTTCGGTTGTGTCGGGGAAAGCGTCGGCGGCTTCCAGCTGCCGCACGCGGGCCTCCGGGGCCGATGCCTGCGGCCGGGCCAGGGCCACGGCCGTGCTCAGCACTACCAGGCCCACCAGTACCACGCAGGCGGCCATGAAGCCTTCGGCGAACGTGGGCATCTGCCGGCCCTGCACCAGTCGCCGGATGCGGCCCAGCACGGAGCCATCGGGTCCGAGGGCCGACAGGGCCAGCCCCACGCCCGTGGGTTCGGGAGCCGCGCTCAGCTCGGCCAGAGCTGCCAGGGCGCGGGCCACCGTGAGCGGGTTGCCCCCGATCAGGGCCGTGGCCGCGTCGTCGCAGCAGTTTTCGCGCTCGGTCCGCAGGCAGGCCGACATAAACCACACGCCCGGATGGTAAAAGAGGACGGTTTCGGCAACTGCCTGCAACAGGTTCAGCAGGTAGTCGCGGCGCTGCACGTGGGCCAGCTCGTGGGCCAGAATGGCTTCCAGATACGCCGTACCCAGGCCCGTAACGGTACCCAGCGGCAGCAGCACTACCGGCCGCAAGTGGCCTACTACTACCGGCACCTTCACCAGGGCCGATTCGAGTAGCTCGACCTTCTGGCGCAGACCAGCGCGGTCGGCCAGCACGGCCAGCCGCTGCTGCCACTCCTGGGCCAGGGGCTGCACCCGGTAGCGCCGCAGGCGCTGCACGTAGGCTAGTCCGCCCAGCAGGCGCAGCACCATCACCAGCAAGCCCATCAGCCAGACCGTAACCAGCAGGGGCAGGTTGGCATCGAAGTAGCGCGTCCAGGCCTGCTGCCAGGAAGCCGCCGCCGAAGCTGGCTCCGCCGGATTAGCCGCCCAGATGGCTTCTGGTTCGCCAATGGGGGTAGCCGGGGCCGGCGCGTCAGCGGCCTGGTAGGCCGTGAGCGTGGTGGTAGCGGGGGCCAGCGGCTGGTAGTAGTAGCGCACGAAGGTGACCCCGGTTAGTACCAGCAGCACCAGCAGCGCGGCCGAAGCGGTGCGGTAGCGCACCTGGGCCGAATGCTGGCGCAGTAGCAGCAGCAAACCGGCCAGCAGCAGCGCCACCACGGCCCCCTGCCAGAGCGAGTGGACCAGTGTCCAGCCCAGGGCCCGGATCAGGGCCGGCGGAAGTAGTTGTTCGAGCCAGTTCATCGCGTGGGGTCGGTTGAGGGTGGAGTGGTATCGTTCTGAATCTCGATGTCGTTAAGCAGGCGGCGAATCTGGGCCAGTTCCTCGCGGGAGGTGCGGCGGTTGCCCAGCGCCTGCATCACCAGCTTCATGGCCGAGCCGCCGAAGGCCGCATCCACGAACTTATCGAGCAGCAGCCCCTGGGTTTCTTCCTCGCGCACTCCTGCCCGGTACACATGGGTGCGGGCGTCGTCCTCGCGCAGGGCCAGGCCTTTATCGAGCATGAGCTGGAGCAGCTTGAGGGTGGTGGTGTAGCCGACGTCGCGCTTGCGGCTCAGCTCGTCGTTCACGAACCGGACGGTGCTCGGGCCGTGCTGCCAGAGAACCTGGAGAATTTCCAGCTCCGATTCGGTGGGCTTGGGCAGGGGTTTCTTAGTCATTGTGGGTCAGCCAATAAAAGGTACGACAATGTTCGTACTTCAAACATATACGAAATATGTCGTAGATCAAAATATATCGTACGAAACAATTCGTATAAACTAAAAAAACCTCTTTCACTCTCTCGAACGGCCCTTCCTCCTGGCTCGCCTTCTTCCCCTTGCAGTTCCGAATTCCGGCCAGCCTTATCGGGTGCCCTTGCGGAAAAACACGCTGCCACTGACTGACTCCAGCCGCACCGCCGGCCCGCTGTTGCCCAGCGTGCCCTTCAGTTGATAGCCCACGATGGGGTTCGGCTGCTGATTGACGAAGGCAATATCCTGATCCGTGTACACTTCCCCCGAGACGGACTTGAATGCCACCTCCGCCCCGTGGGCGGTGGGCCAGGTTACATCCACGAAGCCGCTGATGGTGCGCAGGGTCAGCGGGCCGGTGAGGCCGGCCACGTCCACGTTGCCACTGATGGTGTTGAGGCGCACCGTGGCGTTGGCGGGCAGGGTAATTTCGTAGTCGATGGTGGCGCACACGCCGGCGCGGCTGCCGGCTCCGTCGCGGCCGTCGGTCCAGGAGCCGTAGTACGTGATGCCAGGGCCGCTGGCCGGGCAGTCGTTGGGGCGGGCCTGGGCCAGGGCCTGCTTATCGAGCGTAGCCATTACCGTTACCGCGGCCGGCGTTTCGCGCAGGTCCAGCTCAAGCGCGTCGTTGAGCTTATTCTGGTTGATGCTCACCGTTGCCCGCAGCCGCAACTGGTTGTCGGTAGCCGGCCGCAACCGGATGGTAGTGCCGTATTTTAGGTCGAGCACCACCGTTTGCCCCGCCCCAACGGGAGCAGTTTTGGTAATAACCCTCTGGGCAGCCGCACCCGGGGCGGCCAGCAGCCGGAAACAAATCAGGGCGCATAAGGCCAGCAAAAAGCGAGACATAAAGCGTGAGGTTTGGGGTTGAAGAAAGAAGGGTGGCGGCCGAACAGTCGTCGTCGTCCGGCTTATCGTTCAAATTTTCTTATTCCGGTTTTGGCGGGCAGCTCTTTCAGATAGAAGGAAGCAATGGCGCGGGCAAAACCCGGCAGCAATTCCCCGTCGTTGGCTAGCACGATAAAAGTGTAGCCCCGGGCCGGAAAGCGCCAGACATCTCCCAGCCCCGGCCCGCCGCTATGCCCGGCGTAAGTGATGCCGTTTTCGGTTTCCAGCGCCCAGCCAGCCCGGCTAAACTCCGATTTTTTGGCCCCAATACTATCTTGTCCATAGATGAGAGGCTGGGCGAAACCGGCCGGAAACAGTACGTCCCGATCCAGTCCGACGGCCCAGCTGGCCATGTCGTCAATCGAGGCAAAATAGCCCCCGGCCGTGTAGGTGTATTGCGGATATATAAATTTATAGGCCATCATTCTTCCGTTCAGATCATAATAGGTAGTTGCTTTTTCAAGAATACACTCCGTGCGCATAAAGCCCCCCGTTTTGATTTCCATATCGAATGCCCCATCGCGCATTCCCAACGGGGCCGTTACTTCGTCGTGTACTAGTTGAGGAAAAGGTTTTTGGTATATTTTTTCCAGAATATAGCCCAGCAGCATAAAATCGAACTGCGCATAATGCTGCCCCTGCCCGGGCTCATATTCGAGCGTTGAGTCTTTCAGGGCCGTTACTACGGCGGCCGTGGCAGCATACGGGTCACCATCGAAATTTCTGATGCCGCTGGAATGACTGATCAGGTGCTTTATGCGCAGTTTCTGCCAGATGGCCGGACTGTCGTTGAGGTAGGTGCTGACTGCGTCATCCAGCTTTATTTTTCCTTCATAAACTGCCTTCAGCAGTAAAGTGGACGTGAGAAGTTTTGTAGAGGACGCGAGTTGAAAATTAGTATGTCTGGTTACTTTCGTATTCCACTCAATATTAGCAACTCCATAAGTGGCTACTTTTATTGTTTGCCCGTTTCTCACGACGGCTACAGCCATGCCAGGAATAGCTAATTCCTTCATTTTTCTCTTCACAAATTCATCCACGTCCGCATTGCATTTTTTATCATTTTTTTGCGCGTGGCAGACCAGGACATTCAACGTACTAATCAGGATCAGAAGCAGGTATTTCATAGCTATTTAGTAAATCAATCAACTGGTGGCAGCAGGCCACGATACAGTCCGCCGGATATTTCACGGGCCGAGCAGACTGGTGCGGGGTGCCTGGCTTATTTGGCCTTGCGCACGTACACGTTGCCGCTGATATTTTTCAGGGAGATGGAGGTGCCGCCGCCGTTGAGGAGGCCGCCGGTAGCCTGACCGCCCACCCGGGTGAGGCCGCCGGCGTCGGCGGCTTTGGGCGGCGTCAGGTCGAAGTCGGTGTACACCTCGCCCGAGATGGTGCGCATGGTGAGGGTGGCTTTGGTGGTGGCAGGCAGCGCTACATCAATGGCCCCGCTGATGTTGCTGATGGCGCTGGGGCCGGGATTGAGCACGGCATACCGGACCACAATATCGCCGCTGGTACTGCTGGCTACTACCGGGCCGGTCACGTTGAGCAGCTTCACGTCGGCGCTTTTCATGGTCACCTCCAAACGGCCGCGCAGGTTTTGCAGCAGCACATCGTCGTCGCCCCAGGTCATGGAGCGGTACACTACGTCGGCCGCGCGGGGCACCAGAATTGTGTAGCTCGCGTCGCGCCGGGAGGCTTTCACGATGCGTACCGTATTGCCCTCCCGGGTCAGAGCCAGGCCCAGTCTGGTGTTATCGACGGCCGAGTTATACAGCGGCCGCAGGCCTTCGGCCCGCTTGTCGGGCTCCTCGTAGCCGTTGCCCCGGATGATGAGGTCGGTGCCGTCGTGGCCTTCCACGGTCACCTGACCGTCGCGCATCTCGATGATAACTTTCGCGTTGCCGCCGCTGAGCTGGGTTTTGTACTCCTGAGCCCGGAGGCGGGCCGTGGTCAGCGGCAGGAGTAAGAGCAGTAAAAGAAGCTTTTTCATGGACAGAGGCGTTGCGTTCAGGTTGAAGTGAAAAATCGGAATCACTGGCGGGCATGAGCACCCCGGGCTCCGGGCTCCTACCCGCCGCCAGATCGGGGGCCAACAGCTGCCAGCCGTCAGCCAGTTACAGCAGCACGCCAATGCCCTGGGTAGCCTGCTGCCGCACCACGGGCAGGGCATCGGGGCGTTGGGCGAGGCGCTGGAGCTGGGGCACGGCCTGTTTCTGGCGCAGGCTCACCAGCATATCGATGAGCGTAACCTGCACGTTGGGGTTGGTTTGCACGGCCAGCGACTGGGCCAGCGCCGGCCCCACCAGCGAATCGGCGCGGAGGCGGTAGAGCGCCTCGGCGGCGGCCAGGCGCACGTTGGGGTTGGGGTCGGCATTGAGCGTGTTGATGAGCACGAGCACGGTGGGGTCGCCGGGCGGCACGGCGGCCACCGAGGCTTCGTGCACCAGCTGAATGCGGCTACTGGCCATGGCAGGCTGCCCGTTGGCCGTAGTCAGCTGCCGGGCCAGCTGCTGGCCCGCCGTATGGGCTTGGGCGGTTTGTTGGGGCGGGGCCGGACGGGCCAGCAGCCACCCCAGCCCCGCTCCTATCAGCAGCAGTGCCACGCTGGCCGCCACGCGCAGCCAGGCCCCGGGAGCCGCAACGGGCACCGGCCGGAGCTGCCGCACCACGGGCGCCGCTACCGAAGGTGCCGCCGCCCGCACCTGTTGCTTTTCGGCAGCCAGCAGCGCCAGAAACTCATCCCGCAGGGCCAGGGGCGGTAACTCGGGCGGCATTTCCGAAAGCAGGGGCAGCAGCGTCTGGTACTGCGCCAGCTGGGCCTGGCAGCCGGGGCAGCCGGGCAAGTGGGCCGTTAGCCGGGCCATTTCGGCCGGGGGCAGTTCCCGGGCCGCGTAGTCGGCCAGCAGCGGCCGCAGGGCAGCACAAGCCGGGGGCAATGGGGCGGACGAACTATTGATTTGCTCAGACAACATGGGGAAGGACTTTAGGGGCGTATTCGGTTTTACTGGCGCAGCGCTTTATCCTCATAGCTCAAAATAGACTTGCCGCAGGGCCTCCAGGGCCCGGTGGGCTCTTACCCGGGCGGCCCCTTCGGAGCAGGCCAGCAGCTCCCCTATTTCGCCGTAGCTGAAGCCTTGAAACCGGTGCAGCACCAGAATTTCGCGCTGGGCCACGGGCAGCAGGCTCAGCGCCTCCTGCAAGGCCGCCTGCTCCTGGGTGGCGGCCATCCCGGCCAGCGCGGCCCGCCGGTGGGTGGTGGTGCGCTCAAAGTCGTTCACATCGGTGGCCGGTACGCGGTTTTTCTGCCAATGGTCGTGGTGCACATGGCGGGCCAGCTGGTACAGCCAGGCCCGGAAGGGCTGCCCGGGCTGGTAGCTGGCCCGATACCGGAGCACGCGCAGAAACACGTTCTGCACTAAATCCTGGCTGGTTTCGCGGCTCCCGGTCAGGCGCAGCAAAAAGTTGAACAAGGGTCCGTGGTAGCGTTCGAACAGGGGCGTGAGCTGATCCAGGTCGTCGTGGCGGACTCGCTCCATCAAGGTTTCGTCGCTGACGTGGGACACGGCTACGGGCAGATTTAGCGGGGAAGTTGCCAGGGATACTGGCCCGATGGCCATTCGTTACGGCGGGTCACATCTTTTTTTCTTCTGACGACAAACCCCGCCCCTTCCAACGCACTACTCCCCCACAAAGCAGCACAAGAAAGGCTGTTTCGGGGGGGAGTGCTGATTGGCAGCCGGCTCTTCCGCAAAGAGGCGCGGCGGAAAGCGCGGCGGTGGGCCGCGTTCTGACGGCCGTCCGGGATGGGAGGACTTACGCCTTATTCGCGGCGGCGCTCCAGCATTACGCGGGCGCGGTAGCAGATGCCGCCCAGGGGCGGATTGAACTTCGACACGCTGACGCGCACGCTCTTCACGTAAGGAAATTCCTCCAGCACCCGGTCCAGCACGCGGTGGCCCAGATGTTCGAGCAGACGGGCCGGGGCCTGCATCTCCTCGCGCACTACCCGGTAGAGCACCTCATAGTTCACGGTTTCGCGCAACTGGTCCGAAGCGCCCGCCGCGTGCAGGTCGGTATCGATGTAAAGGTCTACGCCGTACTTATTACCGATTTTCTGCTCCTCGTCGTAGTATCCGTGAAAGGCGAAAAACTCCATGCCTTCCAGTGCAATCTGGCCCATGTGGTGCGGTAGTGAGTAGTGAGTAGTGAGTAGTGAGTAGTGAGTAGTGAGTAGTGAGTAAAGTATGGACGTCATTCCGAGCTTGCCGAGGAATCTCGCGTGCTGATGTTGCCAAAGTAATCAGACACCTCCACGCCCGGCTTTCCGTCGCTACCGGCAGCGCGCGGTACTGCTACGCCATACTCTTCAGTCCCCAACCAACGAAGCCTGCCCCGAAAGGCAGGCTTCAACTTGACAAGCAAACTAAACCGAGGGCAAAAAATCAGCGGAATCAGTCCAATCAGCGGTAATCCATGAATTAGATTTCGTCGAAAAACGACTTTTCGCCCAGTGCAGCCGGCGCAGCAGCGGCCATGCCCGGCTGGCCGGGATGAATGGAGGGAGACGGCTGGTTGATTTCGGGGTGGCCGGGGCCGACGGGCTGAATATCCGGGGCCGGGGGCTCCACGCGAGGCGGTGCCGGATCCGGCACCCGCATGGGGCCAGGCGGGTCGATGTGGGGAGCGGGCGAGATGCCGGGGTTTTCGGCCGGGGCACCGGGGCGCTCTATTTCGGGGCCGGGCTGCTGGGCCGGCGCACCCCGGTCGGGCTCCCGGCTAGGCTCGGGCTGCTGGCCGGGCTTGGGGTTGTAGCCGGTGGTGGTGGCGGGCTGAACAGCGCGGGTTTCGGTGGGGGCGGCCGCCGGAGCCGCAACGAAACGGGCCGCCGGGGCCGCAATGGCCGCCGCAGGAGCAGTGGAAGCAGTGGAAGCAGTGGAAACGTGCATGGCAGGAGCATCAGGAGTGGGGGAATCGTCCGCCACGTGCGGACGGTTCACCTTTACGCTGGCGGCCCGCGAAAGGATGGCCGCCGTGCTGTTTTTGGGTCGGTTGCGCGCTTTTTCCACTTTGTCCAGCGCATCGGAGGCCAGGTGGTGCAGGTCGCGGGTAAGGCCGTCGAGCAAGGTTTCGAGGCGCTGGCACTCCTGGCCCAGGCCGCTTACTTCCTTCTTCATTTCGGCCACCGTGCGCTCGGCCTGCTGATAGGCGTCATCTACCACGGTGCGGGCCTTCTGGCGGGCGGTGGCCAGCAGGTGCTCGGCCTGGAGCTGGGCTTCGCGGATGCGTAAATCGGCATCGCGCTGGGCCTGCTCCGTAATGCTGTTGCCGGTATCCTCGGCCGTTTTGAGGGTGCGGTAGAGGCTGGTTTCCACCTCCCGCATCTTGCTTACGTCCTGGGTGGCGTGGTCCAGCTTGAGGCGCAGCTCCCGGTTTTCGTCGCCCATCCGCTCCCACTGCTGGGAAACGGTCTGCAAAAAGGCCTGCACTTCGTCCTTGTCGAGGCCGCGGAAGGCTTTTTCAAAAGTTTTCTGCCGGATATCGAGGGCGGTGATTTTCATTTTTGAGCTGTTGGCTTATAGCTGATAGCTATAAGCGCTGGGCCGATAGCTTTTTTGGGCGACGCACTTTAGTAAGCCGAACAAACCCCGGCACGAAAGCTAACAGCTGTCAGCTAATGGCTAACAGCTAAATTACCCCACCTGCCAAACGGCCAGCGTACGGTCGTCGCTACACGAAACTAGCCTATTCCGGCTTCCCGGCCAAAACAACTTGTTCACCGAGGTGCCGTGCCCGGCGTGGCGGGCTCGGTCGACCACGCGCAGCAGTTGCCAGGTTTGGGCGTCCCAGAGCTTGATGCTCTTGTCCATGCTGCCCGTGGCCAGCAGGCGGCCATCGGGCGAGAAGGTGAGGTGGTTGATGGTAAACAAATGGGCCACAATGCTGCGGTGCTCCCGGTAGCCGGCGGCCACGTCCCAGATGCGCAGGTGGGCGTCGCGGCCGGCCGTGAGCAGGTAGCGACCATCGGGCGAGTAAGCGGCCGTGAATACGGAGTTGGTGGCCCCTTCAATAGTATGCTGCACGGCCAGCGTATCGGCGTCGAGGATGCGCACCCGCCAGTCGGAGCCGCCCACGGCCAGCTCGCCGCGCTCCTCGTGCAGGCTCAGGCAGCGCAGGCTTTTATCGGAGAGCCGCAGCAGGGTTTCGAGGCGGAAGTCGGAGGCCCGCAGTACGGCCAAGGTCCCGTCGGCCAGGGCCACGTACAGGCGCTGCCGGGTTTCGGAATACAGCAAATCGAAGATGGCTACCGGCGGCAGGGCCGTGGCGTGCAGCAGCGTGCGGCTGGCCAGATCAATCACCTGCACGCCCTGGAAGTTGTGGCCCAGCACCAGCAGGTTACGCGCCGGCAGGTGGCACAAAGCGTACACTGAGTTCTCCACCCGGGCCACCAGCTCGCCGTCCTGCTCCGGCGTATCGGCCCGCCAGCTCACCACCAGCCCGTCGGCCCCGGCCGAATACACCTGCTCCTCCCCCGCCGTGCCGGTGATGGTATACACGCAGTCGCGGTGGCCGGCCAGGGTCGCCAGTTTCTGAACGGTCGGGCGGGAAGTAGTCAAAGGATTGTGAGGTGAGGAGGTTGAGGAAGCAGGCAAAGGTACCGCTTGTCCTTCTGAGCGGAGCGAAGAATCCTCTCCCGTTAAAACGAAAACCGTTCCGACAGTCCGGACCGATGGTACAAGGGCCTTGGTGGCGCTCAGGATGACAGTATCTTTACTCCCCGCCCCTCATCACCCCGCTTATGCCGCTGCATTCCCTTACGTCCGTCGGCCCGAATGCGCTGCTCGGCCTCTGGCACCTGACCGAGTCGGCCGGGGAGTTATGGCCCCGCTTGCCGGCCCCGGCTCACTACCTGGCCCACTTCCCCAACGGCCGCGACGAGTTGCGGGCCCGGCAGTGGCTGGCCGCCCGGGTGCTCGCCCACCAACTGCTGCGCGAATTCACCGACGCCCCCGCCACCCTGCACAACGACGCCAACGGGCGACCGTTTCTGGCCGGCCTACCCGCGTACGGCATTTCCCTATCCCATTCGGGCGAGTGGGTGGCAGCACTGCTTTCCACTACGGCGGCGGTTGGCACAGATATTGAACAAGTGCGGCCCAAAGCCCAACAGCTGGCCCGGCGGTTTCTATCGGAAGCCGAACGGGCCGATGCCGGCCAGGACGCAGCCAAATACAGTCTCTATTGGAGTGCCAAGGAAACGCTGTACAAACTGCTGAACCGCCGGGGCGTGGTGTTCAAAGAGCAATTGCAGCTCGTTCCGTTTGAGCTGCGGGAGGCCGGTGTTTTGACGGGGCACCTGCTCCTCGAAAACTCCCGCAGCCAACACCACATTCAGTACCAGATGCCCGCCCCCGGCTACGTGCTCACGTATTGCGTAGACGAACGGTGAAATAGGGAGGTAGTGAAATAGGGAGTTCTCGTTCAGCCTTCCCACTGCCTGAATACTCCGCTTTCACTATCAGAACCTAAACTCATCACTTCACCACTTCACCTCTACTCATGTCTCTTCGCCGAATTTCTCTTGTTGCCGCTGCCGCCCTGCTGTTTTGCGCCGTGGGCATCAGCACGGCCCGGGCGCAGGGCCGGTCGGTGACCGATTTCAGCCTCAAAAACGCCACGAATACGGAAGTAACGCTTAAAGGCTTCTCCTCCGATCAGGCCATCGTGGTCGTCTTCGTGAATCCGAACTGCGCCTTCTCCAAGCTCTACCAGAACCGGCTGGCCGCCACCAGCGCCGCCTACGGGGCCAAAGGCGTGCGGTTTCTGTTCGTGAACACACCCATTAACCTCGAAGCCAGTGCCGAATCGGCCGAGGCGGAAAAAATAAAAATCAAGGTGACCGGCGGGGCCGACCTGCCCCTGCTCACCGACGAGGGGCAGCTGGTGAGCAGCCTGCTGGGCGCGACCAAAACGCCCGAAGTGGTGGTGCTGCAACCGGCCAACGGCGGTTTCGCGGTGCGCTACAAAGGGGCCATCGACGATAATCCGCAGATTGAGAACTATGTCAAGGAAAAATACCTGGAGCAGGTTCTCGACAACCTGTTGGCCGGCCGCCCCGCCGGCGTAACCGACAAACGCGCCGCCGGCTGCCTGATCAAGCGGTTTTAAGTTAAGCTATCAGCTACAAGCTACAAGCCCCGGGCGGCCAGTGGCTGTTCGACTTATTGGGACAAGCTCCCTGTAAGTCGAACAGCCACTGGCCGCCCGGGGCTTGTAGCTTGTAGCTGGCAGCTTAACTTAAAACCGCTCGTTGGGGTCCGTGTCGGTATCGTTGGATTGGGGGTCGTCGGTGAGGATGGCTAGTAGTTGGGCGACTTCCTGGGCTTTGGCGGGCTCCTGGAGCTTCTCGAAGCTTACTTGCAGGTTGCGCAGGGCCCGGCGCACAATATCGAGGTGGGAACAGGGCTCGAAGAAGATGTCGTTGGGCGTGAGGTTGAGCTGGCGCACGTAGTGCTCGATGTCGGTGCGCGAAAGCACCAGACCGCGGTTGTAGCAGTTGATGTAGAAAGGCTCCAGCGGCGGCTCCAGCTGATAAGTGAGCACAAACAGGTTGGGCAGATTCACGCCGAATACCGGCAGCTTGAGGCGCTGGGCCACCAGCAGGTAAATCACGCAGAGCGTGAGCGGGTTGCCGCGCCGGGTTTCCAGTACCCGGTGCAGCATAGAGTTGGCCGGCGAGTGGAAATTCTGGGTGTTGGCCGCGAACTTGTGCGCCCGAAAGAACACGTGGTTGAGGGTCTGCACCTGGTCGGCGGGGTGCATCTCGGGTTGCAGCAGCGTCCAGACCTCGAAGCGCAGTTGCTCCACGGCCCGGTTCAGGCTCTGGAAATCGGCATCGGGATACTGATACGAATTCAGCAGCCACATGCCTTCGAGCAGGTTTTCGGCCCCCGACTCGCGCCACACGCGCAAGCGTTGTTGCAGGCCCTCGAATTGCAGATGATGAATCAGGTCTTCCAGGCGCTGCTGCTGGCTCGGGTCGAGGCTTTCCTCCCAGCTTTCTTCCAGAAACGGAATGATGGTTTCGCCCAGGGTCTGGATTTTGTCCTGAATCTGGGGAGCAATTTCCGGATCGTCGAGCAGGGAAATGAGGGCTTTGATTTCGCGGTTGGTCATGAAGCGGCGGGCGGTGGCGGGCACCGGGGAAGGCAGATAGCGCAAATAAACACAACCGACGCGGGTTTTCCGCTGCCGGCTGCCGGCTAAGAACCGCCGGAGTGGGCCGGATTGTTCACTTTTGCCACTCCCACCGCAAGGACTGCCGCTAAAACCGCATCAGCAGCGGCCCGGCCCCGGCTTTCGGAATTTTGTACGCCTTCAGAAACTCCTTGAGCGCCGCCGGGTCCTGCCCGCAACGCTCCACATCGGTGGCCAGACGCTGCACTTTGGCCGTCAGGCCCGCCTTCATGTGCTGGAAATCCAGTTCCATGGCAATGGGCGAGATGATGTAGTAATACGGCTTACCAGTGAAGGCCGACAGCTCCTGCTGCTCCAGGGCCTGCTGCTGCTCCAACTCGCGCACCTGCTGCCGCAAAAGGGTGTTGTAGTGGCGCAATTGGGCCTCGGCCAGGTTTTCGAGGTGCTGCTGGTCGATGCGGTTTAGCTCCAGTTGCAGGCGCAGCAGCGTGAGCAGCTCGTTGGCTTTGTAGGCCGTGGTTACGCGCTTGAGCAGCTCGGTTTTGCGGAGCTTTTCGGCTTCGTCGGGCTCCCGGTCGGGGTGCAGGTGCTTCACCAGGTCCATGTACAGGGTGCGCACCGACTGGGTGATGTTCTGCTCCTCAGCCTTTTTCTTATCGGCGGCGGCCTGCTGCTTGGGGGTTTTCTTGCGCTTGGCACGGCGCTCCTCAGCCACCGCCTCCTGCTGCTCGTACACTTCCTGCTGCTCGGCCAGCTGCTGGTGCACATATTCCTGCAGCTTCTCGGGCGTACTCAGATCGGCTTCGGGGTCGAACTCGATGCCGAACTGAGCCCGGAAGAAGCCCTTCATCAGCTCGGCTTCCTGCGCATCGGCGGCGGCGTTGGCAGCTTCGGCGGCGGCGGCTTCCTCCCCGGTCAGGGGCGGGTCGTACTTATCAAAAATGGCTTCCAGATCCGTGTAGCCCCGGTTGGGCAGGTCGAAGAAGCCGTTGAGCAGCAGGTCCACGAGTTTCTTGCGCTCGGGTTTGGTGAGCTTGTAGGTGTCGTGGGCGCGGTCGAGCAGGCGGGCGAATTCGGCGCGCAGGTCGTTGTGCTGCTGCTGAAGCGGGCGGTACTCCTGCTGCACCCGCTGGCGGAGCTTATCGGCGGCGGTGCGGAAGTCCCCGATTTCCGTTTCCAGCTTCCCAATGCGCTTACTGAGCCGGTTAAACGCTTTCTGCTCCTTGGAAAGCATATCGGAGCCGGAGCCGGTAGTCGGGATATGAACAAGGGCCGGGGGGGCCGCAGTCGGTTTCTTCTTGGCCATGAGCGGAAGCAGTCAGGATGAGCGGCGAAATTACGGCGGTTTTCGGGTTTACTATCTGACTACCAAACTTAGCGTACGCCTCCCCAGTATTCATTGTATTTCAACAAAACGCCAACGGCCCGCCGCCCCGGGTGGAGCAAGCGGGCCGGAGCATAATGGGCAAGTACGGGAAAACTCAGGCCGCTTTCGATGCAACGGGCGGTAGCTCATCCGGGTAGTGCCGCGTGGCCAGCGTGGTTTCCAGCGCGAAAGTTTCGCCGGCCGGCCTGCACGCTCACCGTTTCCGGCTGGAACGGCGAGAGGCCCCGCGCAATTTCATCCGCATTCACGAACTCCCGACAGCCCAGCAGATTCGGCAGCAGCGCGTAGGCAACCGTAGTTTTGCCTGCTCCGTTGCAGCCCGCCAAGCTGTATAGGGTTTTCATGACTTGTCAAACGGCTTTCAACATAGCCAGACCAGCTTTTGCAAGCCCGCTATCTGGGTACTCTTGTAATGCCTGTTCATAATAATAAACAGCCTGCTGCCTGTCGCCAATCTGTCCGTAGCAGAAAGCAGTATTGCATAACGCCATTTCACTGTAACTCATGAGTGACGAGCTAAGCAGTGCCAAATACCGATAGTTGTCTATCCATTTATGCTGGCTGAAGAAATCATAACTGTTCTTAAAGTGCGGAATAGCATCATTGAAATTGCCCTGCCGTACGAGCTTCATACCCCGTCGATGCTGAATAGCAAGCGTACCTCTCAAGACAAACGATGTTGCCAGATAGGTCAAGGCTCCGAACAGGATATACTCTTTGATACCCATTGCATAATAAATGGCTATCAATGATGCCATAACCATGATCTGTGGCACAAGTGATAACCACTTACGCTGCCTGATTATTGGTACAGAATTCATTCGGCTTAAAACAGGCTTATAAACAAGGACATTTTTTTCACTTCTCACACCTGAATCACGCCCACGTTGTACGCCTTCTCAATCGGGGCGTGGTTGGCCATGCTGATGCCTTGGGAAATGACTTTGCGGGTTTCCAGCGGATCGATGATGGCGTCGACCCAGAGGCGGGCCGCGGCGTAGTAGGGCGAGAGTTGCTCGTCGTAGCGGGCCTTGATGGTATCGAGCAACTTCTTCTCGGCTTCGGGCGTGATTTCCTGGCCTTTGGCTTTGAGGGAGGCCACCTGAATCTGGAGCAGGGTGTTGGCGGCCGCCGCACCGCTCATCACGGCCAGTTGGGCGGTGGGCCAGGCCACGATCAGGCGCGGGTCGTAGGCTTTGCCGCACATGGCGTAATTGCCGGCTCCGTAGCTGTTGCCGATGATAACCGAGAACTTGGGCACTACCGAGTTAGCCATGGCATTCACCATCTTCGCCCCGTCCTTGATGATGCCGCCGTGCTCACTCTGGGAGCCCACCATGAAGCCCGACACGTCGTGCAGGAACACCAGCGGAATCTTTTTCTGGTTGCAGTTCATGATGAAGCGCGCCGCCTTGTCGGCCGAGTCGGAGTAAATCACCCCGCCCATCTGCATGGCGCCCTTCTTGGTCTTCACGATTTTGCGCTGGTTGGCCACGATGCCCACGGCCCAGCCCTCAATGCGCGCTAGTCCGCAAATCAGCGTCCGGCCGTAGAGGTCTTTGTAGGGCTCGAACTCCGAGTTATCGACCAGCCGGTTGATGATGTCCATCATGTCGTAGGGTTTGGCGCGGTCGGCGGGCAGCAGGCCCAGCATTTCGGCGGGGTTCTCCCGGGGCGCGGCGGCTTCCTTGCGCGAGAAGCCGGCCGTGGCCTGACCGCCCATCTTGTCGAAGATGTTGCGGATGTGGTCGAGGCACTGCTCGTCGTTTTCGAACTTGTAGTCCGTGACGCCCGAAATTTCGGAGTGCGTGGAGGCTCCGCCCAGCGTTTCGTTGTCGATGGATTCGCCGATGGCCGATTTCACCAGGTAGGAGCCCGCCAGAAACACCGAACCGGTGCCGTCCACAATCATGGCCTCATCGCTCATGATGGGCAAATAGGCGCCTCCAGCTACGCAAGGCCCCATAATGGCGGCCAGCTGCACGATGCCCATGGAGCTCATCACGGCGTTGTTGCGGAAGATGCGGCCGAAGTGCTCCTTGTCGGGGAAAATCTCGTCCTGCATGGGCAGGTACACGCCCGCCGAATCGACGAGGTAGATGATGGGCAGCTTGTTTTCGATGCTGATTTCCTGGGCCCGCAGGTTCTTTTTGGCCGTAATCGGGAACCAGGCCCCGGCCTTCACGGTGGCGTCGTTGGCGACTACCACGCACTGGCGGCCCTGCACCCAGCCAATCACCACCACCACGCCGCCGCCGGGGCAGCCGCCTTCGTCCTGGTACATGCCCTCGCCCGCGAAGGCCCCGATTTCCACGGTTTCCGCGTCCTTGTCGAGCAGGTAGGTTATCCGCTCGCGGGCCGTGAGCTTGCCTTTTTCCTTGTGCTTGGCAATGCGTTTCTCGCCGCCGCCCAGGGCCGCACGCTTCAGGCGCTGGCTGAGCTGGAAAGTGAGTTGCTTGATGCTGTCTTCGTTCTTGTTGAATTCGAGGTTCATGGGGTGGGGATGGGTGGGTGGGCAGGTTTGTCATCCTGAGCGGAGCGAAGGATGACAGCAGATCAGACCAGATAAAACCAAAGAAATCCGCCTGGGTGGGGCGGATTTCAAAGGTAAGCAGATTGGCGAATAGCCCGCCGGGCTATTTCACGGTTGTTTTGGTTTCGGTTTCGAGCACCGCGCCGTTGGGCTTGGTCAGCGTCGTTTCCACCTCCTTCTTGGTCTTGCCGCCCCCGAATACCGAGAAGTGCACGTACTTCTTGGGGTTGGCCTGCAAGTCCGAAATCAGGGCGTTGGAGCTGGCGGCCGTGGCGTTGAGGTTTTTGTAGAGCGTGGAGTCGTTGAGCAGCTTGCCCAGGGAGCTGCTCTGGTCGGAGAGGGAGCTGTTGAGCGCGGTCATGGCGCTTTGGGCTTCCGTCATGGTGGCGTTGAGCTTGCGCATGGCCGGCCCCACGGGGGCGCGCTTGAGCGAGTCGCTGAGCACGGCGAAGTTGCTGGCAATGCGGTCGAACTTGGCGCTGGTCTTGTTCAGGTCGCTGGTGAGCTGGGCCATGTTGCTGGTAATCTGGTTGATGTTGCGCTGGTTGAGCAACAGCAGATTTTTGAGGGCCTCGGTGCCGGCCTGGGCATTGAGCAACGTGGCCTGGAGGCTCACGCGGGCATCCTTGTTGAGGAAGCTGTTCACCTTCATCAGCGTCGAATCGACGGTGCCGAGTACGGGCAGGGCCTTGGCCTGGAAGGCGTCGGTGATGCTGGCTACGGTGTAGGACTTGAGCTCCTCGCCCCCGTCGTACACTTTCGAGTTACGGCCCAAAAACAGGGTAATGGTTTTGGAGCCCAGCAACGAGCCGCTCAGACTGGCTACCGTGGAGTCGCCCACCGTGACATCTTTCTGGATTTCGATGCCCACTTTCACGCGGTTGCCTTCTTCGGGCACGAGCGTCATTTCCTTCACCTGGCCCACCTTGATACCGTTCAGAATGACGGGGTTGCCAATCGTGAGCCCGTCCACGTTGTCATACTTGGCATAGTAGGTATGGTCCGACGAGAGCAGGTTGCTGCCCTTCAGGAACTGAAACCCCACAATCAGCAGAGCAACGGCGACAATACCCAGCAGGGCTACTTTAATTTCTTTTGACACGGGGTCAGCGGTTGGATGGCGGGAGAATCGGATAGGAGAAGCCGGGCGGGGGAGCCGGCGCGGGGTTAGTCGCCCGAGGCCGCTTCCAGCTCGTGCTTGTAGTCGCGGAAGGCCTGGTAAATCCCCGAGGCCATATACGACTGATTGGCTTTATCGTTTAGATACACTTCCTCTGCCCGGTTGGTCAGAAAACCTGACTCGATGAGCACCGAGGGCATGGTGGATTTCCAGAGCACCAGAAAGCCCGCCTGCTTCACCCCGCGCGAGGGCCGCTTGAGCGTGGTGCGAAACTGCCGGTCGACCTTCTGGGCGAACCGGATGCTGTTGACCATGTGCGCGCTCTGAAACAGCGAGAACAGGATATGGCTCTGGGGCGAAGTCGGGTCGAAGCCGTTGTACTGCTCCTTGTAGTTGTCTTCTTGCAGAATAACCGAGTTCTCGCGCTTGGCCACGGCCAGGTTGGCGTCGGTTTTGTGCGGCCCCATCGTCCAGACTTCGGTGCCGTGGGCGGCCGGGCTGCTAGCGTTGCAGTGGATGGAGATGAACAGGTCGGCGTTGTGCTTGTTGGCGATGCCGGCCCGGTCGACCAGCTCCACGAACACGTCGGTTTTGCGGGTGTAAATCACCTTCACATCGGGCATATTCTCCTCGATTTCCTTGCCCAGGGCCAGCACGAGCTTGAGGGCCACATCGGCTTCGCGGGCCGTTACGCCGGTGCAGCCCCGGTCTTTGCCGCCGTGGCCCGCATCGAGCACCACGGTGCGCAGCTTGTAGCGCACGGGCGGCGGCACCACCGACTGGAGGGCCGGGGCGAAGGGAGACGTGAATTCGGCGAAAAAAATCAGGGCCGCCGCGCCCAGTATGACAATATTCCGCACGGAGTTCGTTAGTTGGGACAGCAACCCGCTACCTTTGCAAACGCCACAAAATAAACGATAAATAACTACGTGGCCCATCTTACGCCTGTGTTTCACCATTTACCGCGTGTAATTTGGCTGCCGCGGCAGTTGGCTGGTCTGCTTACGCTGCTGCTGAGCCTGTGGGCGCTGGTGCCTGCCCAGGCCCAGCAACCCCCCGTCAACCAGCAGCAGGTGCCCCACCCCACGCCCCGGCCGGCCACCGAAGTAACGCCCGCTACCCGCGTGCCCGGCGACGTGCGCCCGCTGCCCACCATCGTGAATGCGCCCACGCCCAATGGAACCGTGCGCGACACGGCCGGGCTGGCCCTGAGTGGCACCGCCGACTCGCTGCGCCTCGGGGCCGGTGCCCGCAAGGGGGCCATCGAAACCACCGTCAGCTACAAGGCCCAGGACTCCATCCGGTTTGAGGTGCAGAACAAGCGCGCCATCCTCTACGACAAAGCCGTAGTAGACTACGGCGACATGAACCTGCAAGCGGCCCTGATTACGGTGGACTACAGCCGCAACCTGGTTACGGCCGAAGGCGCGGTCGACTCCACCGGAAAGGCCCGGGACCGGCCCGTGTTCACGCAAGGGGGCGCTACTTACCAGGCCGGGCGCATCGATTACAACATCAAGAGCCGGCGGGGCCGCATCACCGACGTTGTCACTCAGCAGGGCGAGGGCTACATCCACGCCGAAACCATCAAAAAAAACAGCAGCAACGAACTGTTCGGCGTGAACGGGCGCTACACCACCTGCAACCTGGAAGACCCCCACTTCTACATCCAGGCAACTAAAATGAAGGTGATGCCCGGCGAGCAGGTCGTGACCGGCCCCTTCAACCTCGTGATTGGGGATATTCCTACGCCGCTGGGCTTTCTGTTCGGGTATTTCCCGATGCCCAAGAGCAACAAGCGGGCGTCCGGCCTCATCATCCCTACGTTTGGGCAGGGGGCCGACCGGGGCTTTTTCCTGCGCAACGGCGGCTACTACTGGGCCGCCAACGACCACATCGGGGTCCGGCTGACGGGCGACATCTACTCGGGCAACGCCGAGCGGTTCGGGGGCTGGCGCGGCGCGGCCGAAATGCAGTACATCACGCGCTACAAGTTCCAGGGCCTGTTCACGTTCAACTACAGCTCCACGCCCACTTCCCCCCTGCTGGGCACCACCGACGCGAATACGAATCCCCGCTACAACATCCCCCGCACCCCGCGCACATTCCAGCTGGCCTGGACGCATACGCCGGTAGCGCGCCCGGGCGGGGGGCGGTTCTCGGCCAACGTAAACATCAGCAGCAGCAGCGGCGACTACTACCGGCAAAACTCCTACAACGTCCGCAACTACCTTACGTCCAAGTTTTCGTCCAACATCAACTACTCCAAGCAGCTGCGCAATGCCCCCATCAACTACGCGCTTCAGCTTACCCAGAGCCAGGATACGCGAACCGGAACGATGGACTTTACCCTGCCCGACCTGACGGTGGGCGTGGCCCGGCAGTATCTCTACGACATTCTGAAAGTGCAGCCCCGCAAGCTCTACGAGCAGTTTGCCTTCTCCTACGATCTGACGTTCCAGAACAAATTCTCCAACAACATCCCGGCCCGGCAGCTGAGCGGGGGCTCCATTCCGCTGCTGGGTGGCTCCACGGCCGCCTTCGTGACGCCCATCAAGCTCGGCAGCCTCGATAAGCTGCTGCGCACCTCCCAGACTGGCATGCGCCACAACTTCGGCATCACGCTCGGCAGCTACAACGTGCTCAACCACCTCAGCCTGAGCCCCAGCGTTACGTACAATGAGGTGTGGTATTTCAAGAAGCTCCGTTACAGCTACAACGATGTTGCCCGGGCCATTGCCGTCGACACCATCACCAGCTTCAACCGCCTGAACAGCTACACGGCGGGCCTGAGCCTGAGCACAAACTTCTACGGCACGATCGTGCGCAAGGGCACCCACAAAATTCAGGCGCTGCGCCACAAGGTAACGCCCAACCTGAGCGTCAGCTACGCCCCCGGCCCGCGCAAAAACGACCCGGCCTTTCAGGCCATACAGCTCGGTGGCCTGCGCGACCCCACTACCGGCCGCCTGTACCGCGAGGGCGACACCTACATTGCCAACAACGGCCTGCTGCTGCCCCGCTACAACGGCTTTATCTACGGCGTGCCCACCACCTCCGAAGTACGCCAGCTGAGTTTCAGCCTCCAGAACGCGCTGGAAATGAAGGTGCGCGACGACAAGGACACCACCGGCACTACGCCCTTCAAAAAGGTCAGCCTCATTGACGGCCTCGATTTCAGTACCGGCTACAATTTCGCCGCCGATTCGTTACAGCTCGCCCCGCTCTCGGCCACGTTCCGCACCCAGGTGGCCCGCAAGCTCAACATCACCATCAACGGCAACTTCGAGTTTTACCAGCAGGATTCGCTGCGCCGCCCGATTGACCGCTTTCTGTGGCAGCAGAAGAACTTCCGCTTGGCCCGTCTGAGCACGGCCAACCTCCAGCTCTCCTACCAGTTCAACCCCAGCCAGGGCAACCGCAAAGCAGTAGTGCGCCGCGACGCCGCCCCCGTGAACGACCCGCAGCTGGGTGCGCCCCAGCAGATCAATCCCTACGAGGATTACGTAAACTTCGAAATTCCCTGGGAGCTGAGCACCAGCTTTACGGCCTCCTACGCCAACCAGGGGCCGCTGTCGGTGCTGCCCAACCGCCCGCGAAAATCGGCCTACACGGCGGCCACGCTCAACCTCAACGGCTCGGTGAAGCTTACCGAAACGCTGCGCTTCGGCTTCAGCACCAACTACGACTTCATCAACCAAACGCCCGCCTTCACCACCCTCGACGTGACCAAGGACCTGCACTGCTGGCAGATTACGGGCAACTGGCGGCCCTTCGGCCCCACCCGCGGCTACTTCGTGACCATTGCCGCCAAATCGGCGCTCCTGCAAAGTCTCAAGCTCAGCCGCAACCGTACCTTCCTCAATTACTAGGCGCTCAACGACCGGCCGGAATCCGCCGGCAGGCCCGTGATTTCAGGAATGTTTTTGGCCGGGCGCTGAGAGGAGGAGACGGGTTTTCTAAAAAAATCCGCAGCTTTGACCCGTGAGCGGGGGTCCGACGGATTATGAGCATCCGGACCTTACGCTTTCCACCCCCTAAGCCCCCCCCCATTCCATGTCCCAGCACAAAGAAGTCAAACTCGTGACCACGCACCAGTTGCTGGCCATGAAAGAGCGCGGCGAGAAAATATCCATGCTCACGGCCTACGACTTCTCCATGGCCCAGATCCTAGACGGGGCCGGCATCGACGTGCTGCTCGTCGGCGACTCGGCTTCCAACGTCATGGCCGGCCACGAAACGACGCTGCCCATCACCCTCGACCAGATGATTTACCACGCCCAGAGTGTGGTACGGGCCGTGAAACGGGCCTTCGTGGTAGTCGATATGCCGTTTGGTTCCTACCAGGGCAATTCGTCGGAGGCCCTGCGCTCGGCCATCCGCATCATGAAGGAATCGGGCGGGCACGGCATCAAGCTCGAAGGCGGGGCCGAAATCAAGGACAGCATCACCCGGATTCTGACGGCCGGCATTCCCGTGATGGGCCACTTGGGGCTTACTCCGCAAAGTATTTATAAATTTGGCACGTACTCGGTGCGGGCCAAGGAGGAAACCGAAGCCCAGAAGCTCATCGAAGACGCCCTGCTGTTGCAGGAAATTGGCTGTTTCGCTTTGGTGCTGGAGAAAATTCCGTCGGGCCTGGCCAAGAAAGTGGCCGAGCAGCTCACGATTCCCGTCATCGGCATCGGGGCCGGCCCCGATGTGGACGGGCAGGTGCTGGTAGTGCACGACATGCTGGGCATCACCAAGGAGTTCAAACCCCGCTTCCTGCGCCGCTACGCCGATTTGGGCGATGCCATGCACGACGCCGTGCAACGCTACATCCAGGACGTGAAGGCCCGCGACTTCCCCACGGCCGACGAAGCGTACTAATTGACGTATGAATGCTGAGTCATGAATGATGAATTAGCCGTATTGTGCCGCATCATCTGCCGAAAGCGGACGACCACAATTCGTAATTCAGCATTCATAGTTCATAATTAACACCCAGTGAATCGTCCGAATTTGTGGTCGGAACAGAAGGAAATTCTGTTCGAAGACAACCATTTGCTCATCATCAACAAGCCCGCCGGCCTGCTCGTGCAGGGCGACGCAACCGGCGACGAGCCCTTGTCGAACAAGGCTGAGGAGTACCTGCGCTTCAAGTACAAGAAGCCCGGGGCCGCCTTTGTGGGCGTGGTGCACCGCCTCGACCGGCCGGTGAGCGGCGTGGTGGTGCTGGCCAAAACCAGCAAGGCCCTGAGCCGCATGAACGAGCTGTTCCGCGACAATAAAATCCACAAAACGTACTGGGCCCTCACCGGCAAGTGCCCCGCCCCCACCGAAGGCCACCTGACGCACTGGCTGGTAAAGGACCCCATCCGTAATGTGACCAAGGCCTATTCCGAGCGCCACGGCCAGGGCCAGAAGTCGGACCTCGACTACCAGGTGCTGGGCCAGGCCGGCAACCGCTACCTGCTTCAGGTGAACCCCATCACGGGCCGCCCCCACCAGATTCGGGTGCAGCTGAGCACCGGCCTGGGCACGCCCATCGTCGGCGACGTGAAGTACGGCTTTCTGGCCCCGCTGCCCGACGTGAGCATCGCCCTGCACGCGCGCCGGCTGGAATTCAAGCACCCCGTCACGAAGGAAGACATGCGCATTCTGGCCCCCCTGCCGGATATCGCCCACTGGGAAGCTGCGGAAGCGTATTATTAGGGATTAGGAAAAGAACGTCATTCCGAACGCAGCCGAAGAATCTCGCGTGCTGACATTGCCCTAGTAATCCTGCTCGCAGGTTACCGCTGTAGCATCAGCCCGCGAGATTCCTCGGCTCCGCTCGGAATGACGTTTTTTCTTTGAGCTGCCCAACAACATTATGGCCTTTTGCGGAGGCAAATTGCACTGAGGCAGCGGCTGGCAGTAGTTTTGCAGAACGGCGGCTGAACTTATATAGGAGTTTCATGCTTTTCAGCTCTGAAACCCGCCTCCCTTTCGGTTTCGACCTCTAAATTTTTCTGCCCACATGGCAATACTCGTTTTCTTCGTCGCGCACTACTACCTGTCGCTGTTCACGCAGACGTTTTATCTGCACCGCTACGCGGCGCATAAAATGTTTACGATGAACAAGTTCTGGGAGAAGTTCTTCTTCCTGTTTACCTACATCTGCCAGGGCTCCTCATTCCTGTCGCCGCGGGCCTACGCGCTGCTCCACCGCATGCACCACGCCTACTCCGACACGGAGCTGGACCCGCACTCGCCCCTGTACTCGTCGAACGCTTTCACGATGATGTGGAAGACCAAGAACATCTACAACGCCGTGCTCAACCGCGACTACGCGGCTGCCGAACGGTTTGAGGGCGATTATCCGGAGTGGAGCCTGATCGAGAACCTGGGCGACAAATGGTATTCACGTCTGGCCTGGGGCACATTCTACGTGCTGTTCTACGTGAACTTCGCCACGGCCTGGTGGCAGTTTCTACTGCTACCCCTGCACTTTCTGATGGGTCCGATTCACGGCGCTATCGTGAACTGGGGCGGCCACAAATACGGCTACCAGAACTTCGACAACCACGACCATTCCAAGAACACGCTGCCCTTCGACTTCCTGGCCTTTGGCGAGCTGTTTCAGAACAACCACCACAAGTTGCCCATGCGCGTCAACTTCGCCGTGCGCAAGTGGGAGCTTGACCCTACGTATGCCTTCATCTGGGTCCTGGACAAGGTGAAAGTGGTCAAGATTAAGCGTAAGTGGCAGGAGCCGGCGCAAATGGCTGCCTAAGGTGGTTACCTGGCCCCAACACTGTTTAATAGCCAAAAGAGCCGTTTCCGTGAGGAAACGGCTCTTTTTTCATTTCTCCCGGAAGGTTATTCTCCAGCACTGGCTAAATAAATCAGCGCAAGCAGCGCAATCCGATAAATCAGTGAGTACCTTTGCACCTCATTTTCAACCAGACGCACGGGATGCGTCGCTTAACCAAACCGGTTTATGGCAGTTAAAATCCGCCTCGCCCGCCGCGGCCGCAAAAAGGCCGCTCAGTTCGATATCGTTGTTGCCGACTCCCGCGCTCCGCGTGATGGCCGCTTCATCGAGAAAATCGGTACCTACAACCCCCAGACCAACCCCGCCACCATCAACTTCGACGGTGAGAAGGCGTTCGACTGGATCATGAAAGGTGCCCAGCCTACCGATACGGTTCGGGCCATGCTCTCGTACCGGGGTGTGCTCTACCGCAAGCACCTGCAACTCGGCGTAATCAAAGGCGCTATTTCGCAGGAAACCGCGGACCAGCGCTACACCGAGTGGAAGGACCAGAAAGACGCCAAGATCGAAGGCAAGCGCACTACCCTCGGCACGGCCAAGGAGGATGCTCGTCAGCAGCGTCTGGCCGCCGAAACCAAAGTAAAAGAAGCCCGCTCCGAGACTCAGCGCGCCAAGCTGGCTGCCATTGAGGCCGCCAATGCTCCGGCTCCTGCTCCCGTTGCAGAAGCGGAGCCTGAAGCCGAAGCAGCCACCACGGAAGCAGAAGCCCCGGCCGACGCTACCACGGAAGAAGCCGGCGCCTAAGGCTAGTTAGTGAGTTGAGAAGTTGGGAAGTTAGAAAGTTGCTGTCGGCTGCCTGATTCTGGCCGTTCATCGCACTCTTTCAACCTCCCAGCTTCTCAACTTTTTAACTTTCTAACTCCCCTACCATGACCCTCGACGACTGCTACCAACTGGGCTCCCTCGGGAAACCCCACGGCCTGAAAGGCTTCGTGGTGGCTTTCTTCGACGTGGACAACTTGGCCGATTACCGCCAGCTGAAAACGGTGCTGCTGGAAATGCCCACGGCCCCGGGGAAGCTGGTGCCGTACGGCGTGGAAAAGTTTCAGCCCCAGACCGGCAACAAGGTGCTGCTCAAACTCCAGGGCATCGACCGGATTGAGGAGGCCGAGCCTTTGCGCAACGCCAAGCTTTGGCGCCCCCTGGCCGAGTTGCCGGCCTTGGCCGATGACCAGTTCTACTTTCACGACGTGGTGGGTTACACCGTAGTGGATGAAGTGCTGGGCCAGCTGGGCGTAGTGGAAACCTTCTACGAACTGCCCAAGCAGGACGTATTAGGCATGCGTTACCAGGGACAGGAAGTTCTGATTCCGGTGGTGGACGAGTTGGTGCGCCGTGCCGACCAGACCACCCGTCAGCTGTTCGTGAAACTGCCCGAGGGCCTGCTCGACGTATACCTGACGCCTTCTTCCCAACAGCAGGAGGAGCCCGACGACGATGACGAGCCGAACCCGGCCGCCCGGTAGGTGACCCAGCCCATGCGGATCGACATTGTGACGTGCCAGCCGGATTTGCTGGTCAGCCCCTTTGCGCATTCCATTGTGAAGCGCGCTCAGGACAAGGGACTGGCCGAAATCCGGGTACACGACCTACGTCGGTACGCCATCAATAAGCACGGTCAGATTGACGATTACGTGTTTGGTGGGGGGGCCGGCATGGTATTGCGCGTAGAGCCGATTGCCGCTTGTTTCGACGAACTGCTGGCCCAACGCGCCTACGAGGCCATCATCTACCTCACGCCCGATGGCGAAACCCTGCGCCAGCCGCTGGTGAACCGGCTTTCATTGGCCGGCAACCTGCTGCTGCTCTGCGGCCACTACAAGGGCGTGGATGAGCGCATCCGCACAGAATATATCACCCACGAAATCAGCGTGGGCGACTATGTACTGAGCGGGGGCGAACTGGGCGCGGCTGTGCTGGTCGACGCCGTGGTGCGGCTGTTGCCCGGCGTGCTGGGCAACGAGGAATCGGCCCTGAGCGACTCGTTTCAGGATAACCTGCTCTCGCCGCCCATTTATACCCGGCCCGCTGAATGGCGCGGCCACCCGGTACCGGACATCCTGCTTTCGGGCAACACCCCGAAAATAGACGTCTGGCGCCACGAGCAAGCCCTGGAACGCACCCAACAGCGCCGCCCGGACTTGTTGCAGTGAAATGGTGAGCTGGTGGAATAGTGAGTTTTATGTTCTGACACGCGCTAATTGCGCAATCAGGACCGATTACATGTAAAAGTCACTATTTCACCTGCTCACTATTTCACAATTTAAAAACAGAGCGCTATATTTGCGCCTCTTTACCCGAAACCCCTTGGGGCGGCGCGACCGTCCTTTACAGTTTTTCCAGCCATGAGCGTACTACTCGATTTTATTCAGCAGGAATCCCAGGAGCGCCGCGCCAGCTTCCCCAAATTTGCCGCCGGCGACACCATCAACGTCCACGTGAAAATTCGCGAGGGCAACAAGGAGCGCATTCAGCAGTTCCAGGGTGTTGTAATTCAGCGCAAGAACCCTAACTCGAACGGCGAAACCTTCACCGTACGGAAAATCTCCAACCAGATTGGTACGGAGCGTATTTTCCCCCTGCTCTCGCCTAACATCGAGAAAGTAGAGGTTCTGCGTCGCGGTAAAGTACGTCGTGCCCGTCTGTTCTACCTGCGTGGCCTGTCGGGCAAGGCCGCTCGGATCAAGGAGCGCCGCTTGAACGCCCCCAAAGTAGTAGCCGCTTAGGCTTTTACTGCTTCGTTTATAAAGAAAGCCGGTTTTCCATGCGGAAAACCGGCTTTCTCGTGCGTTCAGTGGGCAGAAAAAAGGGCCGGCCGTTGGGAAGAGTCTTCCCAACGGCCGGCCCTTTTTTACCAGCAGTTAAGCTGGCATTACTTGTTCTGGGCCGAATCCTGCTTGAGGTGTTTTCGTTGGAATGCACCTGCTTGCTGGCGGCGCTCAGGGCTTCGCCCAGCTTGGTGATGCGCTCGGCCGTATTCGGATTGTCGGCGAAGATGGCGGCTTTGCTGGTATTGGTGCCGAGGCGGCCCATGAGGCGGCTTACGACGTCCTTGTCGATGTTGCCGCTACCGAAGTGCGCTTTCAGGTCCTGCATGTCCACCACAATCTGGTGCAGCTCGGGATTATCCACGTCTTTCAGGTCTTCGATCCAGCGCTGGAAGTGGTTGTCGAGGCCGGCGCGGTTGGCCTCCTCCTGGAGGTCGTTGCCGAGCAGGTTGGCGGCGGCGTCGAGGTGAACCTGGTGCTGGGTATCGTCTTTGGGAATCTTATGAAAGGACATCAGAAAGAATATTAGGGCCGCGCCAAGGCGGCGGAATGAAAGAAACTATCCGTGCAAACGCGGGCTGCCGGGAAAGGTTGTAGCCCAAATTCCGGCCCGAAAGGCTACTTTCGTTCAGTTTATCTCCCCTACTCCCTGATCCGCCCAGATTCTTTATGAAGAAAATTCTTTATCTGTTCAGCCTGCTCACGCTGCCCGCCCTGGCCCAGAAGCCCGCCGCCGGCTGGCAGCAGCAGACCAACTATTCCATCGACGTGGCCCTGGACGACCAGCGGCACCAGCTGACGGGCCGCGAGCAAATCGTGTACACCAACAACTCGCCCGACGCGCTGCCTTACCTCTGGTTCCACCTCTGGCCCAACGCCTACCGCGACAACCACACGGCTTTTGCCCGCCAGCAGCTGCGCAACAATCACCGGGAGTTCCAGTTCGCTACGCCGGCCCAGCGCGGCTTCATTGATGGGCTGGAGTTTCAGGTGAACGGCCAGCCTGCCCGCCTCGACTACGACGCCACCCACCCCGACATGGCCCGGCTGATGCTGCCCCAGCCCCTGGCCGCCGGGGCCAGCATCACCATCACGACGCCGTTTCGGGTGAAAATTCCGGATTCCTTCTCCCGGTTCGGGCACGTGGGGCAGGGCTACCAGATAACCCAGTGGTACCCCAAGCCGGCCGTGTACGACCATAAGGGCTGGCACCCGATGCCCTACCTCAGTCAGGGCGAGTTCTACTCCGAGTTCGGCTCGTTTGACGTGCGCATTACCCTGCCCGCCAACTACGTGGTGGGCGCGACCGGCGTGCTCCAGAACCCCGAGGAGCAGCAGCGCCTGGAGGCGCTGGCGGCGGTCGGGGCCGCCAAGAAAACGGCCGAAGACTTCGGCTCCGACCTCAGCTACCCGGCTTCGGCCAGTGAAACCAAAACCCTACGCTACGTCCAGGACCGCATCCACGACTTCGCCTGGTTTGCCGACAAGCGCTACAACGTGCTGAAAAGCGGTGTGACGCTGCCCTCGGGCCGCACGGTGACCTCCTGGGTTATGTTTACGAACAAGGACGCCTTGGATTGGATCCAAGGGCTCCAGGACGTGAACGATGCCCTCACCTATTACTCCCGCTGGGTGGGCGAGTACCCGTATGCCTCCGCTATGGCCGTGGAGGGGGCGTTGAGCGCCGGCTCGGGCATGGAGTACCCCATGGTAACCGTAACCCAGCCCGCCGCCATCGTGCACGAGGTAGGCCACAACTGGTTTTACGGTATTCTGGGCTCCAACGAGCGGGACTTCGCCTGGCTGGACGAGGGGGTGAACACCTACATGGCCAACCGCGTGGCCGAGCGCGACACGGCCGCAGGCGGTAGCCTGGGCCTGGGCCTACTGCTCAGGTCGCCGAGGCTGGCAGCTGCCGTGGGCATCGACGGCCTGCCGACCGCCGCCCTGGAGCAGTTGCCCATTGCCGCCTCAACCGCCCGCGGCCTCGACCAGCCCGTGGGCGGGTTTGCCTCGGCCGATTACAGTAGCCTCAACTACGAGCTGATCGTGTACGGGAAGGCACCGATGCTGCTGAAATACCTGGCTGGCTACCTTGGGCAGGAGCAGTTTGATGCCGCCATGCACGCCTACTACGCGCAGTGGCAGTTCCGCCACCCCTACCCCGACGACATGCAGGCCGTGTTTGAGCGGGTGAGCGGGCAGAAGCTGGGCTGGTTCTTCCAGCAGATGCTCACGACCCAAAACCACTACGAAGCCGCCCTCTCGGATTTGCAGGTGAAGGGCGAAACCCTGAAAGTGCTGGTCCGCAACGACTCGCCCGCCCCGTTTGCCGTTCCTGTTTCCACGCTCGATGCCCGGGGCCAAGTGCTGGAAACCAAGTGGACTACTGCCTTCGGCGGCACCGACGACGACACCAAGGATGAAACCCAGCTCAACTTCCGCGCCGCCAACGTGGCGGCCGTGGTGGTAGACGCGGGTTACCTCACGCCCCAGCTCAACCGCCGCGACGACCGCATGAAGCTGACCGGCTCGTTGCGCACCTGGGAGCCGCTGCAACTGCGGCCCCTGGCCAGCGTGGAGCGTTGGGACCGGCAGTTCATCAACTGGGTACCGGTAGTGGGGGCCAACACCTCCGACAAGTTCATGCTTGGGGCCGCGTTCTACAACAACCTGCTCGTGCCGAAACGGCTGAACTATTTGGCCATGCCCCTGTACAGCTTCAGCCGCCGCGAGCTGAACGGCATTGGGAGCCTGACGCTCAACGTGCTGCCCCACGCCCGGGTCCGCCAGCTGCTGACCAGCGTGCAGATTAGCCGCTTCGAGCGCTACCGCAAAATTGAACCCAGCCTGACGCTGCTGCTCCCCCACTCGGCCTACAATCAGGCCCAGCACCTGGTGAGGTTCGCCAATACCAACGTCCGCGACCAGGACCTGCGGCAGACCAGCAGCATCCAGACCCTGGAATACCGGGTGAGCGACGAGAATGCCCTCCAGAACTGGTCGGGCCACGTGGAGCTCAACCAGCTCACCCCCAATGCGGAAACCGACAACACCCGCCAGAATGCCACGCTGCTCCGGGCCACGGCCACCTACGGCCGCTACTACAACGCCAGAAAGCAGGTGCGGGCCCGCCTCTTCGGGGGCGCTTTCCTGAACTCGGGCAACGAGAGTCCGTTTGCCATGGGCCTGAGCGGCAGCTTCGATTACCGCCGCCAGACGATGTTCCTGGATCGCCAGCAGATTTCCTCCACCTACGCCGCCCAGTTGCACCAGACCGACGACCGCGACGGCGGATTCAAGGCGTATCTGCCCGTGGCTACCCGGAAGTGGCTCACTACGGTGGGGTTCGAAGCCGACCTACCCATCACCCCACTGGTGGTTTTTGCTGATTTCGGCCTGGCAAACCGGGCAGGGCAGTCGGGTTCGGACCGTACGGCTGGCTATTACGATGGCGGCCTGGTGCTGCCCGTATCCAGAATCCTGGTTCCCATACCCAACAACGTGCTGCGCCTGTACCTGCCCCTGGCCGGCAGTCAGTACGGCAACGGTCTGCCCGGCAGCCGCAAGGAGTTCACCGACCAGATTCGCTTCGTTTTCCACCTCGAAGAGCTGAGCCCTTTCCGCTTGGTAAACCAGCAGCTGTCCCAGTAAGCCGCAGTATTGCTCCACCCGATGCCCGCCGGCAGGCCGCACCACGCGGCCGGCGGCGGGCGTTGTTTTCTCATGCGCTGCATCGGGCCGCTTCCGGGGCAATGAGCCACTTCGGTTGAGGTGCCGGGTTGCGGTTGCGCCCTTTTGCCAGTATTTTCCCCCATGCGCCCATACCAACTACCTCTGGTTCCGGTTCTGCTGTTGCTGTTACTCGGCAGCTGCAAGCAGCACTACGCCGACGTGCCTACGTTTTCGCCGGAGCATAAGCTGCTGCAAGTGGTGGTGGAAATGCCGGCCGGTACCAACCACGACCAACGCTACAACCCAGCCACCAACGCGTTCGAGCCGCAGCAGACGGCCGGACTGGAGGCCGTGGTGGAGTTTCTGCCCGCCCCGGGCAACCTGGGCTTCGTGGCCGGCACCCGCGCCGGGGCTGCGGAGGCCGCACCCGGTAGCCCCTTGCCCGTGCTGGTGCTGGCTGAGGCCGCGCCGGCCGGCACTGTGCTCGAGGTGCTGCCCGTAGCCCTGCTCACGCTCGATATCGGGGGGGAGCTGCAGCCCGTAGTGGTGGCCGTACCGGCCCGGCCCGCCCAACGCATCCTGCCCCTGGCCTCCGACTGGGCCACGCTCACCCGCCACTACCCCGGCGTCCGGGACTTCCTCAACCTGTGGTTTCGCAACCGCCGCCACCCCGCCAAAACCCGCATTGTGGGCTGGAAAGACGAAAAATCCGCCAGTCAGCTGATCCGTCGCTGGATGAAGTGAGCAAGCCCTTCAGGTCTTGCTTGAAGACGCCCAATTGCTCCGCGCAGGGATACTTTTTTTTCGGCCCGCGCCACCAAACAAAACGCCCCACTGGTGGAAACCAGCAGGGCATTTTGTTTGGKGGCGCGGGCCGAAAAAAACCGGCTACTCGATTTTGTTGAGGCGCTCTTTTACGGCTTCCAGGGCAACGCGCATGTTCACGATGTCGGCGCGGGCGGCTTCCTGCTCCTTCAGGTTCAGGTCTACCTGGTTGTTGTACTGCTGGAGCTCAGCCGCGTTCTGGGCCAGCTGCTGCTGGATTTCCATTTTCTTCTGCTTGTTCTTCTCGATGTCCTTCTTGATGGCATCCGCCTTAGCAATGACGGACATGTGCTGATCCTGGGACTGCACGAGCGACTTTTCGGCCGTAGCCACCTGAATGGCCAAGTCTTCGCGGTAGAGCTTGCGGGCGAAATCCTTGAGGTAGCCCTCGGCCGCTTTCCACTGCACGGGTGTAGCCTCCTTGCTCAGGTAAGCGTTGCCCAGGTCAATCGACCACCATACGGTGGTGCCGGTAGGCACGGCGTCAACCTTGGTGATTACGCGAACCGGCGTTTTGGCAATCGATTCGATAACCACGCCTTCCATCGAGTAAACGCCTTTATCAGACTTTACTTTATTACCGAACTGCTCGTCCAGCTGCTTTTTCCAGGATTCTTCTACACGCTTGCTATCCAGCTGCATGGACACCCGCTGGCCTTTGCGCGGAATGCCTTTGATGGCCATGTCCGTTTCGTCAACGGGCGACTTTTGCGCAAGGCTGGTCACCGAGGTTGCCACCACCAGCAGCAGAGAAAAAAGTAGGCCTCGTTTCATAGGGTGATGAAATAGGGGTGAAAAAAAGGTATGTGCAGGGTTGAATCTTTCGGATTGGAGACTTTCCGACTGACCAAATTTAACCAGAGTCTGTATATGTTGCTAGATCACAGATTGTTTTTTTTGAAGAAACCTGCCTTTTACCAGAATAACTATATCCCTCCTGTCTTATATACCAAACTCCGTTACTTGTTGGAAAGAACTATCCGAACATATTTGGCCGCATGGCAGTTAAACGCGAACTATGATCGTTACTATTTGCCGCAAAGAGCACTTTAACGCCGCCCACCGCCTTCACAATCCGGCCTGGAGTGCGGAGCGGAACCAGGCCACGTTTGGCAAGTGCAACAACCCTAATTATCACGGCCATAACTACGAGCTGATCGTGCGGCTGACGGGGGCCATTGACCCGGAAACCGGCTACGTGTACGACATGAAACGGCTCAGCGACCTGATGAAACGAGAGATTCTGGATACCTTTGACCACCGGAATCTGAACCTGGATACGGCCGATTTTCGCCACCTCAATCCCACGGCCGAAAACATGACCGTAGTGATCTGGAACCGGCTCCGGCCCCACCTCGATAACCGGCTGGCTTTATCGGTTACCTTATATGAGACCGAACGCAATTTTGTAGAATACCATGGATAACCCTATGTCTGCGGCAACAGCCGCAGTTGACTGCAGCGGCGCTGCGGCCGTTGATGCTCAACTTGCTGCCGACCTACGTACGCCCCTGCGCCCCGATGCCTTCGCCTTGAGTGATGAAGCGAAAATTGACGCCATTGCCGGTCACTTCCGCGAAATCATGCACGTGCTCGGCCTCGACCTGACCGATGACAGTCTGAACGGTACTCCCCGTCGGGTGGCCAAAATGTACGTGCAGGAATGGTTCCGGGGCCTCAACCCGCAGCACCGCCCCGATGTGCGTCTGTTCGAGAACCGCTACCAGTACCAGCAAATGCTGGTAGAGCGCGACATTACCCTGTTTTCGTGCTGCGAGCACCATTTCGTGCCCATCATTGGCAAGGCCCACGTGGCCTACCTGCCCGGCGAGCACGTGGTGGGCCTGAGCAAACTCAACCGGGTGGTGCAGTATTACGCCCGCCGCCCCCAGGTGCAGGAACGCCTCACCCGCCAGATTGCCGAGGAGCTCAAAAATGCCCTGCACACCGATAACGTGGCCGTCCTCATCGAAGCCGACCATTTGTGCGTGATGAGCCGGGGCGTGAACGACACAAGCAGCAGCACCCTCACGGCCGAATACGGCGGCGTATTCGGCCAGGATCAGGCGCTGCGCCAGGAGTTTCTGCGCCTGATCGGGAAATGAGCTGTTAGCTGTTAGCTGTTAGCTGTTAGCTGATGATACGGAACTCCGTAGTAGCTTGCGGTCCTGGTTCCTCTTGATTCCACTCAAAAACATCAGCTAATAGCTATCAGCTACCCGCTTTTTCGAAAACCATGTCTCGTAAAGTTCTGATTACCGGCGGCACCGGCATGATTGGTACCCGTCTGGCCGAAATGCTCATTGATGGGGGCTACGAAGTGGCCCTGCTGAGCCGCACGCCCGGTAACAACCGCTACCCCAGCTTCCGCTGGGAGCCCTTGGCCGGCACCATCGACGAGGCCGCCATTCCCTACGCCGACTACATCATCAATCTGGCGGGCAGCAGCGTTTCGGACGGCAAATGGACCCAGGAGCGCAAGCGTGAAATCCTGTCGAGCCGGCTGGCCGGTACCCAGCTGCTGGCCCAGGAGCTGCGGAAGGGTGCCCACCACGTGCGGGCCTTCGTGTCGGCCTCAGCCATCGGCATTTATGGCGACCGGGACGACCAGGTGTTAACCGAGGATACCCTGCCGGCCGCCGACGACTTTCTGGCCAACGTGTGCAAGCAATGGGAAAGCGCGGCCGAGTACGTGCGTCAGGATGGCATCCGGACGGCCATCATGCGCATCGGCATCGTGCTTAGCCCCGAGGGCGGCGCGCTGGTGCCGCTGGCCCGCACCGTGAAGCTGATGGCCGGCGCGCCCCTGGGCTCGGGCAAGCAGTTTATGTCCTGGATTCACCTCGACGACCTCTGCCGCCTGTTTATTCACGCCCTCGAAGATGACCAGTGGAACGGCCTCTACAACGCCGTAGCCCCGAACCCGGTCACGAACAAGGAGTTCACCGAAACTCTGGCCGAGGTGCTGCACCGTCCGCTGGTACTACCCAAGGTACCCGAATTCGGCCTCAAGCTGATGATGGGCGAGATGAGTGAAATCGTGCTGGCCTCCCAACGCGTGAGTGCGGCAAAAGTGCTCGGAAAGGGCTTCCAGTTTGAATATCCGAAGCTGAAGCCGGCCCTGGAGTCGTTTTACGGGCAGGAGAAGTAACCCCCGGCCCTGATGCGGCGGTTACTCCGGCTTTTCCTGGTGGCGGGCCTGCTGCTGGTGGGCTACCTGAACGCGCGTCTGTTTTACCAGCCCGACTTCACCCCTGCCAACGGCCAGCCCATCAACCAGGATGTGGTGGCCCAGCTGCGGTTTCTGCGGGGGCCGATGCACCACGGGGCGGGGACCCAGATGCAGCAGCTCTACCCCGAGGGCTTTGTGTACCTGAACGCGCTGTACGCCCTGGCCTGGATTGAGCTAATGCCGCAATCGTCCCCACTATCCGCACTATATCGGTCGGGGTTAAACGAAGCCGGCTGGGCGTTAGGTGAAATTCAGTCGCCGGCCGGCCTCTCTCAGTTCCAGGACACCGACCTGCCGCTGCCCCGGGGCGCGTTCTACCAGGGCTGGTCGGCCTACGTGCTGGGCCGCTACCTGGCCGTGCAGCCCCCAGATGTGCGCGACACGGCCGCCGTGGGCCGTTTCCGGCGGCAGTGCGCCCTGATTGCCCGCTCCCTGGCGGCCAGTGAGTCCCCCTACCCCGAATCATACGCCGGGGCCGCCTGGCCCGCCGACGGGGTTATGGGCGTGGCCGCCCTGGCCTGGCACGACCGCCTCTACCTGCCCCGTTATCAGCCGCTATTGCGCCAGTGGGTACGGCGCGTGCGAGGCCACCTCGACTCCCGGGGGCTGATTCCGCACCGCGCGGCGGCCGGCAGCGGCCAGAGCGCGGAAGATGCCCGGGGCTCCTCCCAGAGTCAGCTCCTCAACTTCCTCATCGAAATCGACCCCACCTTCGCTCGCCAGCAGTTCCGGCTCTACCGCCGCTATTTCCTGACCTCCCGCCTGGGCCTGCCCGGCATCCGCGAAGCGGCCCGGGGCGCGCCCCCCACCGCCGACGTAGATTCGGGGCCGGTTATCTGGGACGTGGGCGGCGCGGCCTCGCTGGTGGGCCGCCGCACCATGCAGCGCTACGCCGATACCACTACGGCCGTGGGCCTGCGCAACAGCATCGAGGGGTTCGGGGCCGCCCTCAGCATTTCGGGCAACAAGCGCTACCTGTTCGGGCAGCTACCCATTGCCGACGCCTTCATTGCCTGGGCCAACTCAATAGAAGCCGGTCGCGAAATCCGGGCGGCGGCCAACTGGCGCGGGCCGTTTCAGCTACGCTCGGCGCTGGTAGCCGCCGGCCTGCTGGCCGGGTTGGCCGGACTACGACGCCCGCGGCGGCCGGTGAGAGGCAGCAGGTAGGCGCACCCACCGAAAGTTGGTACTGCGCCTACCCGGCCGAACTATTCAGTAGCGCGCCGTGGGCACGAAGGGGCTCCTATAGGGCTTTCGAGTTCGGGTGCAAGCTGTCGAGACGCGACACTTCGCGTCTCGACAGCTTGTACACTCTTCTGAAATTTGCTCTAGCATTAAAGCCAACACGATACGAGCCGCAACAGGGCTCGGGTGGGAAGCCAGGCGGAGGTTCTGACGCGCGAAAAAACCGAACGGCAGCTACAGTTTCAGACTGTCGGGGATGGCGATGAGGCCGCGGTTGAGCTTCTCCAGCAGGTCATCCACCACGATACTATCCACGGGCTCGGGGCGGCGGCGGGGCTCGGCCGTCACGCAGTTGTACTTCTTGCTGATCTTGACGGTGGGCTGCGGAAACGGCCCCATTTTGATGTCCAGCTCGGGGTCCTGGTAGAGTTTCTCCATGTAGGAACCGAAAATAGGCAGGGCCGTGCGGCCGCCTTCGCCCTGCTGGGAGCCCACAAAGTGGATGCTGCGGTCCTCGCCGCCCACCCACACGCCGGTGACCAGGTCCTTGGTGATGCCCATGTACCAGCCGTCGGAGTAGTTGCTGGTGGTACCGGTTTTGCCGCCAATCTGGTTGTTTTTCTTCCACAGCTCATAGTCCCAGAGGGCCTGGGAGGTACCGCCGGGCTCCTCCATGCCGCCGCGCAGCATATAGGTCATCAGCCAGGCTGTTTCGGCCGGAATCACGCGCTTCTGCTGGGGGTCGAACTGCACCAGCACGTTGCCGTTGACGTCCTCGATGCGGGTGATAATCATGGGTTCGGGCCGGAAACCCTGATTGACGAACGTGCTGTAGGCGTTCACCATCTCGTACACACTCACGTCGCCGCCCGAGCCCAGGCCGATGCTGGGCACCGGCAGCAGCTTGCTGCGGATGCCGACTTTGTGGGCGTACTTGGCCACGTTGGCCCAGCCTACTTTTTCGGTGAGCTGGGCCGTCACGGAGTTCACCGAGCGGGCCATGGCGTAGCGCAGGGTCATGTTCATGCCGGTGTACTCGCGGGTCACGTTGTCGGGCTTCCACTCCATGGGCTTGCCGTCCTCCACGTAATTGATGGTCACGCGCTCGTCCCGGATCCGGTCGCAGGGCGCGTAGCCGTTGTCAAGGGCCGTGAGGTAGACGAAGGGCTTGAAGGTGGAGCCCGCCTGGCGCTTGCCCTGGCGCACGTGGTCGTACTGGAAAAAGCGGTGGTTGAGGCCGCCCACCCAGGCCTTGATCTGGCCCGTGAAAGGGTCCATCGTCATCATGCCCACGTGCAGAAAGTGCTTGTAGTAGGCCAATGAATCGAGGGGCGAAAGCAGCAGGGTGGTGTCGCCGTCGCCCTTCCAGGTGAACACCTTCATGGGCCGCTTGCGGTGCAGGGCCGAATCGAGCAGGTCGGGGCGGCCCCGGTACTGGGCGGCTAGGCGCTTGTACTGCTGGGTGCGCTTCATCTGGGTTTCGATGAAGTCGGGAATCACTTTACCGTCCTCGTCCACCCAGGGGTCGGTGCCGCGGTTGCGCCAGAAGCTGTCGAAGGACCGTTGCAGGTTCTTCATCTTCTTCTGCACCGTTTCCTCGGCGTAGCCCTGCATGCGCGAGTCGATGGTGGTGTACACCCGCAGGCCGTCGCGGTAGAGGTCGTAGCCGTTTTGGCGGCACCACTCGTTGGCTTTCTGGCTGATGGCGCTCCGGAAATAGGTTTCGGGGCCGTCCACGTGCTTTTCCACCTGGTAGCGGAGCACGATGGGCGTGGCCTGCTGGGCCTGCACCTGGGCGGCCGTGATTACGCCGGCCTGGCCCATGCGCGTGAGCACCAGGTCGCGGCGGCGCTTGGCGGCTTCGGGGTGAAAGCGGGGGTTGAAGGCGGTGGGGTTGTTGAGCATGCCCACCAGCATGGCTGCCTGCTCGATGGTGAGTGAATCGGGCGAAGCACTGTAGAACGTTTTGGCGGCCACCTTCACGCCGTAGGCCTGGGAGCCATACTCCACGGTGTTGAAGTAGAGGGCCAGGATTTCGTTTTTGGTGTAGCGGCGCTCCAGCTCCACGGCCGTAAGCCACTCTTTGGTTTTGCTGATGATGGTACCCACCAGCGGCAGGTGGCCCAGGCCGCCGATGTTTTCCTTACGGCGGGTTTTATACAGGTTTTTGGCCAGCTGCTGGGTGATGGTGGAACCCCCGCCCCCGCTGCCGCCGGTGGCCACCCCGGCCACGGCCCGGGCAATGGCAATGGGGTCGATGCCGGCGTGGTCCTCGAAGCGCACGTCCTCGGTGGCCACCAGGGCCTTGATCAGCCAGGGCGACATGTTGCTGAGCGGCACCGGGCTGCGGTTCTCGCGGAAGTAGCGGCCCAGCAGTACCCCGTCGGCGGTGAACACCTGCGAGGGTTGCTCCACCCGCGGGTTCTCCAGCTCCTCCAGGCTCGGCGACTTGCCGAACAGGAACATAAAGTTCATGCTCACCAGAATCGGGTAGAGCAGAAACAGCGCGCCCCCGAGGATAAAGCCCGCCCACAGCAGCCGGGACAGCCGGTTGGGCCAGCGGCGGGCGGGCTTGGGGGGAGCAGCGGAGTCGGTTTTTTTTGTGGGCTTGAAAGCGGACATGCGGGGCGCAGTGAGGCGGGCGCGGCCGGGCAACCCGGCAGCGGAGCCGCAAATATACCAGTTGCGCGCGGGCCGGGGTCTATGGTGACGTTAGCGGGCCGCGAGCACCGTTTCCGCCGCCCGCCGGGTGGCCCAGGTAGCCAGTACCAGCAACAGGCCTTTCACCGAGTCGAGCATAAGATTATCGAACCGCCCGTACACCAGGTACAGTCCCAACCCGATGCCTATCCACCAGAACCCGAGCAGATAGCACAGGCCCGCGTAGCCCGGGTGGCGCTGCCACACCCAGACCAGCGCCAGCCCGTCGGCCAGGCTCACGAACAACAGCAGCCAGGCCAGGGCGAAGGCCATAAATTGGGTGTCGGGCGAGCTGCCGACGCCAAATTTGGCCAGCAGCATATCGGGGGCCGCGAAACCGCCCACCGTGAGCACGAGTTCGATGAGCAGCGCCAGAACGAGCAGAATCAGGAGTAGCTTACGGGCCATACGGGAGCGGAAACGGCCCGGTGGAGGTGCCGGGCACAGCGGCCGGTAAGCTAGCAAATTCGCGCGCACCGGACCACTACAACCGGTTCAGCAGACCAACCAGCAGGCCCAGAACGAGTAGCCCCGCCGACATACCCGCCACGGCATAGGCCCCGAAAGTAGCCAGTTGCCAAAGCGTGCGCCATCCCCACTGCCTCACCTGCGGCCTTACCCGTTGGGCCGTGTACGCGCCCAACCACGGCACCAGCAGCAGACCAGCCATCAGCGGAACGATGAACCAGGTTTCGGCCTGCGGAAAATGCGGCCATAGCTCCGCCAGAAAAAGCAGGTTCAGCCCGCTAAACATCATCACTCCCAGCACCAGCCACGCCAGGCGCGGCACGGCTGGCAGCAGCACCTCGCGGGTAAATTGCCACAGCTGCCCGGAGTACGATTCGGCGGGCCTCACAGCCAGAGCGGGTCCAGGGTGAGCCCGCCGCTGCCGATGAGCAGCAGCAGCACCAGGCTGGCCAGGTGAAACACCACGCAGAGCCAGAACACGAAATCGGCCAGGTAGCGGGGGCGGTCCAGCAGCGAGGCCGGGTCGGCGGGCAGGGCCAGCGGCAGGGTGGCGCGGTACAAAATCACCACGTTGGCAACGGCCAGCAGCAGGGCCAGCAGCCAGGGCTGTTGCCAGAGTTGCACCAGCGCGCCCAGGCCGGCCGCGTCGTCGGAGCCGAGGCGGTACCAGCCGGGCACCTGCCACCAGGTCCAGAGCAGGGCGCAGGCCGTCAGCAGTACCGCCAGGCAGCGGCCGGGGGAGGTAGTAGGGGGAGGGGAAGTAGTTGGGTTGGCCATTACTCAGCAGCCGCTTGCACGGCGTTACGATGCTCAATACTCATTACAAGCCCGGCCATGCTGACAACTATTCCCAGAGTATACCCATACGCCAGCAGGGTAGCCATACCATGTAGTTCTTGCTGCGTTCCTTCCGACGCGAAAAGGATGACACACAGAAACTCATGCACGAGGCTCCAACCCCAGATCCTGATGGCGGTAGCGGGACTACCGGTGGCGCGCACCAGTTTCCACCGCAGAAAATACAGGATAAGCCCGGGCACGGCAATGCCCATCATGAGGCCGAAAAGCAGCATAAAATTCATTCCCAAAATGGTGACCGTGTCTTTGGCTTGTTGCAGAGCGGCCAGCCAGCGCAGGGTGTTGGTTGCTGGAGTCGTTTTCATCGGAGTAGAGAATATAATTTGACCAGGTTACCGCGCCGCTACGGTAGCCGCGCCCGGCCCCCAGAGCAGCATCACGTGCAGCAGCGTCCAGAGCAGGCTGCCCAGCAGCAGGGCGGCGGCGGGCAACACCACAGCCAGCAGGCGGCGGCGGCGCGCCGGCGCGGTGGCGGCCCGCTCGCGCCAAGTGAGCAGCGTGGCCAGGGCCGTAAGGCTGCCCAGGCACCATGTCAGGCCCAGCAGCGTCAGGGAAAGTTGAAGCAGGTTCATGGTTTTGAGTTGATGGTGAGTAGTCGTTCTGGCAGCGCAGCGCACCCCCCATCCCCCCGCCGCTTGAGGCGCGGAATCCTCCGGGAGAGGGAGTGCGTTCTGAAGAGGGCGCGTTCTACTAGGGCTTGCGTCTGGCACCCCTCTCCCGGAGGATTCCGCGCCTCAAGCGGCGGGGGGCAGGGGGTGGGGTATGCGCAAAAGCCGCCGATTCGGCGCGGGTCCAGCTTTGCCAGTGGGCGGTGCGCGGGTACTGCCGCCGCCACTGGGCGAGGCGGTGCTGGATGGCGGCGCGGGCCTGGGCCGGGGTGGCGGTGGTTTCGTTGTAGCTGCCGGGCGGGCTGATGATGATGCGGCTCATGCCATCGAGCACCGCTTGGCGGGCGGCCAGCTCGGGCAGCACGCGGGCGGGCATTTCGAGCAGGAAACCCAGGTCCAGGGTCTGGAAGCGGGGGTTGAGGTTGTAGCGGGCAATCCAGATTTCCCAGTTGCCCAGGGCCAGCAGCAGCAGCAGTCCGTAGGCGGCCAGCGAGTTGAGGCGCACCAGGGCAAAGGCCGAGCGCCGCTGCCAGATTTTGAGCAGCACCGTAATCAGCCCGAAAAAGGTCAGCAGCAGAAACCCGTACACCCCAATGCGCTTGTAGGCCAGGCCCGTGTGCAGGATGTAATAGTAGTTGCGCAGGCCCACCGACACGGCCAGCACCGCGTTCTGCCCCACCCATACCGTGGCCCCCCAGCGCAGAGCCGCCAGGCCGGGGGCATAGAAATTCAGGTTGCGCCGGAAGAACCACAGCACAATGCCCATGGCCACCAGAATGCTCAGAATCAGCACGTAGGTACCCTCGTGCACAAACTGGGTGAGGTCGAAGCCAGGAGCGGGCACGAAACCGAACCAGATCCAGCGCACGTCGATAATGTTGACCACCAGCAGCAGCCCGTTTACGAGCCCGAACACGGCCAGCGCCGCCAGGTATTCCTTGCGCAAATCGAGCGCGCCCCGGTCGCGGGTCCGGAAATCGGGCCGGCGCACCCCCAGGGACGCCACCCGGTCGCGCTGCCGGCGCACCAGTTCCCCGAAGCGCGACTCCTGGTCCTGAAAAAAGTGGAACGGCACGACGACCAGCGCCCCGGCCGTGAGCACGAGGCCGAGCAGGAAAAACAGCAGGTGCGGGAGCGAGAAGTTCGGCCACAGCGCCGCCAGCCACTTGCCCAGCTGATCGAGCACGGCCCCCACCAGGGCAGAGTAGCGCGGATTCGCCAGCAAGAACAGCACGTGGAACACGCCCAGAATCAGAAGGGGCAGCACCAGCAGGCGCAGGTAGAAGCGGGTGCGCGGCCAGCGGCTGGCCCTATCCTGGGGTAGGCGCAGATAGGGCAGCAACCCCGCCACGGCCTGGGCCGCGCCGCCTACCGCCGTGAGCAGGGCGTAGGCCACCAGCTTCAGGTGGGGCTGATTCACGAAGCCCAGCAGTACAGTAAGCGAAATTACGCAGGCTAGTTGGGCCGCACCCGAACCGTACCAAACCACGCCGCCCGCGCTCAGCAGCGTACCGGCCAGCAGCAGCCGGAAGTAGCCGGAGCGCCACACCGGCGCGTGCCGGGGCAGCCCCGCCAGCGTGGCCCCCAGCACAAACACGGTGTACAGGGCCAGATTGAGGCCCGCGCCCCGGTGCCAGAACAGCCCATCGAAGAGTACCGCCCCGGCCGGAATCAGCAGTTTCTGGAGCACCGTGAGTGGCCGCCGCCGGGCTGGTACGGCCGCCGGAGCGGCGGCGGCAAGGGAAGCAGTGAAAGTCGTCATAGATTATTTTTTAAAAGAACTTTGCAATTCAAAGTTTAAAGGCAAAAAAAGAGTTTTTACCCGCGCAGCAGCTTTTCCAGCGTCGCCAGATGTTCCTGGAAAGCCATTTTCCCTTCCTTTGAGGCCGAGTACGTGGTGTTGGGCTTCTTGCCCACAAACTGCTTGCTCACGCTCACGTAGCCCGCCTTTTCGAGGGCGGCCACGTGGCTGGCCAGGTTGCCGTCGGTCAGGTCCAGGGCTTCCTTGAGCTCGGTGAAGCTGACCACCTCGTTGGCCATGAGCACCGCCATCACGCCCAGCCGCACCCGGTTGTCGAAAGCTTTGTTGAGCGTGTGAATGAGATGCTTCAAGCGGTGAAATAGTGAGGTGGTGAATTGGTGAAGTAGTGGGTTTGATGTTCGGGGACCCTGACGGCGTGAATCAGGCAGGTGGCGCAAATGGCGCAAGCCGGACCGTTGAACGTCAAACTCACCATTTCACCACCTCACCACCTCACCTTTCGTGGCGGCTGTACATCAGCAGGCCGTAGCCGATGTGGCCCAGGCCGAAACCAACCGCAAAGAACGCCAGTCCGAAGCCGGGGAACAACATAGCGACCAATCCGAGCCCGATTTCGGTGAGGCCCAGCCAGCGGATTTCCTCCAAGGTATACTTGCTGCCATTGAGCAGGGCCAGGCCGTAGAAGAGCAGCAGCCCGGGCACCACCAGCCCCACCGCACCCTGCATAAACAGGGCAATGCAGAACAGGCCGCCCGCCACCAGCGGAATAGCCAGGCTCAGGGCCAGCCGCCGGCCCAGCGCGCTCCATAGGGGCTGGCCGGCACGGCGGGCGCGGCGCAGGGTGAAGTAGGTGGCCACCACCAGCGCCGCCACCACAATGGCGCTGGCCAGCAGCAGCAAAAACGGCAGCACCAGCCGGCGCTCGGCGGGCGTGCTTTGCAGCAGCCGCATATACCCGGCGTACGGGTACTGGCGGTTCAGGTACCAGTGCCCCACGCCGGCCCCGAGCAGCGCCACCACCCCCGCCCCTACCCCGGACAACCCGCTGAGCGAAATGAAACGCGACGACCGCTCCATAATGGCGCGGATTTCGGTGAGTTGGGCGAGGGGGTCGGTCGGGGGCTTGGCCATGCTTAAAAAGAACTTTGTGTTGCAAAGCACGCCAAACGGAGGCGGCTTTCCAAACAGTTGCGCGCTTTTTTTCTGCCCGCCGCCCTGCTTGTCTGAAGCCGACAACCGGAGGTCGGTTTCCCATTTTGGGTTCCACGTTGGACGACAGGGAACCCAAAATGGCCTGGCGGCAGGCCAGACGCCCTGTTTCAGAGCCCGGGAACAGTTCATTATGACACCGGTGACTTCCCAATAAAAAATACAATAAATACAATCCGCCAGGAACTTAGCTCCCGTAGGTTGAATGATATTTCCCCCTCAATCGGCCACCTTGCCGAACTTTCTTTCCGATTCCCATTTCTATTTTCTTTCATCACAGCCCTCCTCCACCATGGAAATATCCTACTCGCCCGCCAACTACTCCACCATCACCCGCACCCTCATTCTGTGGCTGCTGAGCAATTTGGGCGGCACCTTGTGGCTGACTCTGGATTTCGCTTCCGAACGGCTGGAGGACTACTCCATTGCCCTGATGGCCGGCCTCATGGCGGCCCTGGTTTCACTGGCTATTGTGCCCCTTACTGTACCCTACTTCACGCTGATGGGCACCCTGCGCACCGGCTGGTCGCGGCGGTCGGTGGCCTTGCTGGGCGTCACGCTGTTCTTCCTGCTCGCCAATCAGCTGCTGTTACGCTTCGTGCCTGTCGAGTCGCTGCTGGGGCTGCTGCCGCTGTCGGCACCCTACTGGGCAGCAGCAGTCGCAACGGTGCTCTGGCTCTACGGACCCGCCTGGCAGGGAACTACCCGCCCGGTGGCTGGCGGGGTGGAGGGTGCGTGCTAACCGGCGGTGCGGGCGTAGCCATTGCCCCGGTAGTTGCGTAAGCGCAGGGCATGAAGCGTCGCTGGCAGTTATTTGAGTTTGAGGATTTGCCTTGGTTCCCGAAAGTCATTCGGGCGGGCATGATGGATTACCTGCGGTTCATGATTTCAGCGTTGGGCACCTACCAGCCCATTGTGCCGCTGCTGGCCCGGGCCCTGCACCAAACCCGGCAAACCCGCATGCTGGAACTCTGCGCGGGGGCCGGGGGCGGCACGGCGGGCGTACTGCGGAGCCTGCGCACCACCGCCCAGCCCGAAGCCCGCATCTGCCTCACCGACCTCTACCCCCAGCCCGCCGCCTGGCAGGCCCTACAAGCCGCCGCTCCGGGCCTGGAGTTCGAACCCGCCCCGGTCGACGCCACGGCCGTACCAGCGGCGCTGAGCGGTTTTCGCACGGTGTTCTCCGCGTTTCACCATTTCCCGCCCGCCGCCGCCGAGGCCCTGCTGGCCGATGCCGTGCACCGCCGCACCGGTATCGGCGTGTTTGAGGGCGCGGGCAAGCACTGGCTGGAACTACTGCTGGCCGTTACGGTGCTGCCGGTGGCCCAGCTGCTCATCACACCCTTCATCCGGCCATTCCGCCTCAGCCGGCTATTCTTCACCTACGGGCTGCCCCTGATTCCACTCTTCACCATCTGGGACGGCTGCGTGAGCATTCTGCGCATGTACCCGCCCGACCAGCTCCTGGCCCTGGCCCGCCGGGCCGATCCGCAGGGCCGGTTTCAGTGGAAGGCCGGCATTGTCCGGCACTGGTGGGGGCCGCAGGTTACCTACCTGATCGGGGTACCCTCGCGGGAGAGTCAGGAAGTTTCTACGTTAGAAAGCTAAAAAGTCAGGGCCTGCTCTTACGCAGCGCCTTCGTTTCAGTGACGTATCGGGCAGCGGCGGTTACTCCATGGTCAGCCATACACCCCGACCTACGTGCCCCCGGTAAGCGCGAACCAAGCAGCTTCGCCCTACATTCGCTTTCGGCTTGCTTCACTTGCTGACTTTTTAACTTACCAACTTTCTACCTTCATTTTGCCCCTCGCGTCCTACAAAAAAGCCCTGCCCCTGCTGCGGATTCCGTTTTCGGTGTACCTGATGCCCGTGTTCTGGTTTGGCCTGAGCGCTTTGCGGGAGCCGTTCAGTGCCGGGCGGGCAGTGGGCGTGTTCGTGGTGCTGCACCTGCTGGCCTACCCGGCCTCCAACGGCTACAACAGCTACTACGACCGCGACGAAGGCAGCATCGGGGGGCTGCGGCAGCCGCCCAAAGTGTCGCGGGAGCTGCTGCACCTGGTGTGGGGGTTTGATGCGCTGGCGGKGGTGGGGGGCTGGCTGCTGAGTCCGGCCTTTGCGGGGCTGGTGGCGGTGTATCTGCTGGTGTCGAAGGCCTACAGCTACGAGGGTATCCGCCTGAAAAAATACCCGCTGCTGAGTACGGCCGTGGTAGTGGTGTTTCAGGGCGCGTATACTTTTCTGATGACCCAGGTGGGCGTGGGAGCCGGAGCCGGGCAACTGCTGGCCCCCGACAACCTGCTGCTGGCCCTGGTGAGCAGCCTGTTTCTGTGCGGCTCTTACCCCCTCACGCAGGTGTACCAGCACGCCGAGGATGCCCGCCGCGGCGACCGGACCCTGAGCCTGCGGCTGGGCATCCGGGGCACGTTCGTGTTTGCCGGGCTGGCGCTGGCCGCCGGGGCCGGGCTGCTGGCCTTCGCCTACCTGCGCCGCCACGAGCCAACCCACGTTCTGATTTTCCTGGTCGCCACCGGGCCGGTTGTCGGGGTGTTCGGGCGCTGGGCCTGGGCCGTGTGGCAGCACGAAGCCGCCGCCGACTTCGACCACACCATGCGCATGAACCAGATATCGTCCCTCTGCATGAGCCTGGCGTTTGCCCTGATGCTGATCTGGTGAGCAGTGAGCAGTGAGCAGTGAGCAGTGAGCAGTGAGCAGATACGGCGAATTAAGGGATACACACAACTGACCGGTCGGGCCTTCAACTGCGGCCCGGTAGGCTGCGTAAACCGCATTCACCAACTGCTGCCGTATGCGTCGTTCCGTTTTGCTGGCCTTGCTCCCGCTGGCCGTAGCCTGTTCGCCCTCCCCCACCGACCAGCCCGCCACAACCAGGGCAAACGCATGAAGCCGGGTGGGGGCTAGCTTTGGGTCATGAGCCACCCGATTCGCGACTACTTTCTACAAGTTGAAGATTTCCGTCAGACCGCCAAATGCCGCTACCGATTGGCTGACATCCTGCTTATTGGCTTGTGCACCTACCTGAGCAACGGCCACGATTACGAGGACATGGTCTTGTTTGCCCAAACCCATGCCCGGCACCTAACCGACTTGGTGGACCTGCCCAGTGTTCCGTCGCACGATACGTTTAATCGCGTATTTCAACTGCTCTCTCCCGACTTGCTGCGGGGCTGTCTGGCCCAGCACGGCCACGCGCTACTCGATACGCTGGCCGAGAAACAACTCTGCCTCGATGGCAAAAAGCTGCGGGGCGTGAGTCCGCGCAGTGCTGGCAACGCCGGCCTGTACCTGGTTAATGCCTGGGTGAGCGAGAACCGCTTGTGCGTGGGCCAGCAGCGGGTGGCCGATAAAAGCAATGAAATCACGGCCTTACCTGAACTGCTGGCCCAACTGGACCTGCGCCAGGCGGTGGTCACCACCGACGCCATGGGCTGCCAGGCCGCCATTGCCGGCCAGATTCGCCAGCAGCAGGG
>NZ_QYCN01000003.1 GCF_003583925.1 Hymenobacter rubripertinctus
GACCCCGGCGCGAGAGCAGCACCTATGTGCGCCAGGGCACGGCCTGCCTGCTGGCCGCTTTCGAGCCCGGCACGGGCCAGCGCCTGGTCGAGGTCTCGGCCCGGCGCACCGGGGCCGACTACTGCCGCTTTCTGCAACGCCTGGCGGCGGCCTACCCCCAGGCCGCGAAAATCGTGCTGGTGCAGGACAACCTCAACACCCATACGGATGCCGTGTTTTACCAGCACCTGCCCGCTCAAGAGGCCCGCGCCCTGGCCGCGCGCTTCGAACTGCATTACACGCCCAAAAATGCCTCCTGGCTCAACATGGTCGAACTCGAACTCTCGGCCATCGCCCGCCAGTGCCTGCGCCAGCGCATTCCTACCCAAGAAGAACTCACCGCCCACGTCGCCGCTTGCGTGGCCGAACGCAATGCGGCCCGGGCCACGGTCAAATGGCAATTCACGCTGGAAAAAGCCCGCGTCAAACTCGACCGCCACTACCAGAAGATTAGGGCAACTAACTTGCCTGACTAAGCACTAGCTCACTTATTAGTCCGCTGTGTTAATTCGCGCTCATCCGAGGTAAAACACTTGCTCGCTTCCCATTACCCTGCGAACCTCGTGCGCGGTGGCCGCATTGCCGTTCTCGCGAGCGATTTGAAGGGCGAACGGAACATACCCCGCCTTGACGTTTCCAACGGTCGCATTCACGACCATCATGTATTCTTCCCCTTGCGGGTCCACCAGCAGGTAATCGTAGTAATCGTCTTCGGGGGTAACGTTGCTCATGCCCACGTTATAGCACCGGAAAGCCGATCCGAACCAGAACAGATGGTCGTCTGGGAAGTCAAGTAGCTTTGTTAGGGAGGTGGCCATAATCGAAGGGCTAAGGTAATTAGGGCGAGGACTTGAAAACGCTCCTTTCAGCAAACGAAGCGCGTTTATCTTGCCACCGTTTTTATGAGCTAACCGTCACCGAGCGATTATGGGTTTGTACTATCCATTGACCAACTTGCCGTTAACAGACGTGCTAAAAAAGAGCAAGCAGAAACCAAATACTATTGTCAGGTAAATGGCACCCAACTTACGCTCTCCCCGCACCAGGTAGAAGATGCCTAGTACAATATTGAGCAGAAAGCCGATCGTAATCACAATGAAGATGGCCCCTAAGACAGCGAGGCCCGACCCCGATTGAGCTCCGATGAAAGGATAAGTAAAGAGTAGCAATCCTCCATTCAGCAGAAAGGGAATATAGTATTTCATCAACAGGGACTTGAATGGGGATTGCTAAGGGAAGTACGTTATAACTGTTAACAATATTGCTCCTTTCACTAAACGATCAGTAGCAGCTCGTCACTAAGTGCTAGGTGCCTACTGCATGGTCGGGAAAGTTTAAGAAACCCGTCTACGATTCAAAGTTTACGAAACTCGAAAATGAGATGAGTTTCGTAAACTCAAACCCAAGTGCTTTCCTGGGCCTGGGCGAACAGGATTTTGGGAGCCGCATGACCTCAAAGGCTGGGAATGCTTAAAGTAATTTTATCCCCCCGCTGCTATAAGAAGGCCCACCTGCCCCTGGTGACGGCTCTCGTGTTGCCCGGGGCCGCCATATACCACGCTTGCGCTCCTAGCGGCCGGGCCGGAGCCTGCCCGGTGCGGGCCGGTGCGGGGCTCGGCGCAGGGGCGCCGCCAAAAAAAGGCCCCCTCCGCCCCCGGCACTGGGAGCGAAGGGGGCACCGGATACCTAAAGCGGGGCTTAGGCGGGCAGCGTGGCCCGGTGGGCGGCTACCCCGGCCCTGGCAGCCGTGAGCGTGGCTACCTGGTCGGCCACCTGCTGGGCATCAACCGCGGCCAGGAAGCGCCGCACGCCGCCCTGCTGGCGGGTGCGCTTGTCGAGTTTGGTGCGCTGGGCTCGCAGCAGGGCCAAATCATCGGTGGTGGCTTCGCGCAGCTCGGCGGCAATGCCGGTGGCGGCGAGCAGGTTTTCGGCGGCGGCAATGCGGCCGTCGAGGCTGGCGAGCTGGGCACTGGCACTGGCCTGGGCCCGGTCGCCGCGCTCGTCGGCCAGGTCCAGGGTAGCATCGCGGGTACTGAAGGTTTTGAGCTCGAAGTCGAGTTCGGCCGTGGCCGTGTCGCAGTCGGCCCGGGTGATAAGGATGGTGTAATCGATCATAGCGAAAAGAAAATAAGAAAGGAAAGATGAGCCGGCACCCCGCAGGCCAGGAGGAGAGGGCCCTCCCCGCGCCGGTTACCTGCTTCAACGTAGCGGGTGGGCGGTTTAGTATCTGCTGCTATGCAGTAGCCGTTGAAGTATTCGTTTTTCGTTGCTCGTTTTTCGTTTTTCGGGGCTGCTTCACTTTCAGCAACCAATCAGCCCCGAAAAACGAGTAACGAGCAACGAAAAACGACCTGCCACCGCAGATACCAGAAGCGACCTGCGTAACAGCAGGTAGGATGTGGAGCAAACGTGAGCGGGGGAGGGCAGGAACTGCCGCCGCCTCACGCTGGCCCCAGCGCCGCCGCCTCGGTGGCCAGGCCCGCGAGGCGGGCGCGGAGCAAGGCGGCGCGGGTGGCCTCGGCGGGCGGGCGGGGGCGGGCGCGGCGGCTCAGCCAGTCCTGCCGCCAGGTTTCGCGGGCGGCGGCTTCGGCCGGGGTGCTGCCGGGCAGCGGGGGCGGGCTGGTGGCACGTAGGGCCGGCAGGGCCGCGGCCCAATGGGTAGCGGCCCGGCCGTTGGCTTCCAGCGAAGCCAGCTCGGCGGCCAGGCGCTGGGCCTGGACCAAGCATTGGCGGCGGCGAAAAGCCAGTGCGGCAGCATCGGCCAGCGCCGGATCGGGGGCTGGAGCCGGGGCGTCGGCCAGTGCTGGGTCGGGAGCTGGAGCCGGGGCGATGGGCAAGTGGTGGGTGAGGGGCAGCAAGGTGGGCACCAGGGCCAGCGGAAAGCGGCGGCGGCCCGCCTCCACGGCCTGCACCAGTGCCGCACTAACGCCCAGGTAAAGGGCCAGCTCGGCCTGCCCGAGGCCAAACCAGGCGCGCACGGCGGCCACTATATGCGAAGAAGGAGCAGCACGACGGGGCATGGGCAGCGGGTAAAATAGGTGTCAGGTATTACGCAAAATGCAGAAATACCTGACACTTTTTTGCCCGGCACTGTCAGGTATTTTTAGTTTCCGGGAAATACCTGACACACCAACCGCCACTCAGGGCGGTTCGGGCTCTAAGGCCTTGACTAGGACCAGTTCTGCCGTAGTTTATTTCATCCCATCACTCCGCTGGCCGGTTGGTAAGAGCATCAGGCCGCCGTCGCTATCCATCGGCTATGGCTACGCAGGTGGATGGCGACAACGCTTCTTCCAGGTAGCGGGCCGTTTGGAACCCAAATACTCCCGTGCGTCTGCGTCTGCGCCAACCCCGACCAGATTTAACGGGCGAATTATGCGTGAACGTGAGTCGGTACCGCTGACCGCTACCAAGTCGTCGGGCTGGCCTTGTTGGTTACCAAATTTGAACGCCACCACACTGCTGGGCTCGGCCCCTACGGCATAGGAGGCACCGGGAACCCGGAAGGCAATCGGCCCGGTAGGTTGCTGCCGGTATACCTGCACCGTGTTCAGCCCCCGCTCACTGACGGCGAAGTCCGGGCGGTTATCGCGGTCAAAATCGGCGATGGTCAGGTTGCTGTGGTTTGCGCCGGGTGGCAACTAGACCACAGTACCCGCCGCAAAACGGGAGAGAAGGCTTACTGGGCCAGCGTGATACCAGTAAGCAAGAGCAGGCAGAAGAAGTAAGCGTGGTGTTTCATGGGGTAGAGGTGTTAGTTTGTATAGCCAGCAAGTTAGAAAAAGTGATCGGCTCTTGAAAATAAGCTGTAATTGAGCAAGCAGTGGGAACGTGAGTTGCGAAAATAATCAGAATAACTACGAGCCTACAGTAAACCACTATCATTTATAACCCCTTAATAATACTTAAAATAAATTTTAAGTATTATTAAGGGGTTATTCAATATTTTAATATACCAATAAGCCAAAAAAATAAAAGGCAATAAGTAAAAAAAACAAAAAAACTATAGAATAATTTGTCGCACTATTCCTGTTATTCCATTCTTCTGTAATATCAATTATTTTATTATCATTATAATAAATTCCGTTTAAATATCCAATTATACCAATTGCAAATAATATAAATATATTAAAGTATGTTTTATAATTGTTATTAAAATAACATATAGATAAAAAAATGCAAATAGTTTTTATACAGAGTGAAGAGAGCAGTAGGCCTTGCATTACAGTTAATAAACTATGAGCGTGCCTTCTAGTTCCTTTATTGGTTTTTCCTATTAGAAAAACATACACAGTATTGAAAATGATCATCATCAGAGCTTTAAATTTGTTGTTATTTGGGAATCGATGCCACTTTTAATTCGACTTGTAAGACTAGTTCCAAAAATCAGAGACGTTTTTAAATCAGCGGCACCGTACAATAATCCGAATACCGGAAAGGTAATCTACGCGCGCAATATACCTGCCTCATATATATTGCCTGCTGTTATTTTTCTATCATTAAATATATTTAAAAAAGTATATAATTTAAAAAGAGGTGCGGCAATCGTAGTAAATTTTTCGAACCCGAATGCTGTACTGGGCTTAATCTGAATTTGCCCTAATGCGGCAGTATACGTTCTGATAAAAGGGACTAATGCTGTGTTTAGTCTACCCGAAGATTTACCTAATGCTGCTGCCCTTTCTATTTCGTGTGCGAAGTAACCAGTAAAGAGGCCGTGGCTTCCAACAGCATCCCCTGTCCTATCTAGTATGCTTTTATCCGGAGTGTTCATGAATGCAGCTAAGAAAGTCCTTCGATCGAAGGATATACTGCCCATCTCAAAACCAAATCCGTTAGCAGAAGCGCTTTTACGGCTGACACTTTTTTGCTCGACTGAGGTAGTTTGTGAGTAGTAGGCCCAGTCATAACTGGGACTATATGCCACTTGCCAATGCGATACCTGCACGGATGTCATCATCATGCGCCCCCCCAATGTAGGCACCGCCACCACCTAAGCCATTACCTCCGCCACCGTAAAAGCCAGACCCCCAGTCGTTGACGGGTGAGCCCCCGTAGCCCCGCTTTGCGCCGCCCATGCCCCCAAAGCCGCCGCCGCTGCTATTGTCATAGTTTCCCATGCCGCCGCCGTTGTTCGGGGCCTCGTAACGGTCCCCGTTGGGGTCGTTGAAGCTGACCGGGTCGCCGATGGCAAACTGATGCGCGGTCAAAATCGGCGATGGTCAGGTCGCTGGGGTTTGCGCCGGGGGGCAACTGGACCACGGTACCCGCCGCAAAGCGGGGGGTAAAGGACCGTTGGGCCAGCGTGGCACCGGGAAGCAAGAACAGGCAGAAGAAGTAAGCGTGTTTCATGGGGCAGGGATGTTAGTTGATATAGCCAGCAATTTAGGGTAATTACAGCTGCTTCGGGAATGATGACACCACACCACACCACAGCGGCGCGGACGACAAGACGCGAATATGCGTCTCTATATACCTCTCGCGAAACTGCTGTATTACAAGTCGTACTGTCAATTTTTGCCAATTTTTTCTTTCTTGTATCTATTTAAATACAGAGCAGAATCTAAATCTGCAACAATTTTATTAAATTCTCTGCTGTTATAGTGTCTCATGCATGCTGCAAACATGAATTTTCTGTCATTTTCATTTGCATTTGAAATATAATTTCTTGTATATGTTAAAAAAAAGTCTAAGGCATCTTGAGAATAATTACTCAGCAAATCAAAATATAATGCCGAACTATAATCGTCATATTGTGATTTACTTCCTGCACAATTGCATAGAAACAAAGATCTAAGAACATTCCTGTTTGCATGTTTTGAAGTGATCAATACTTCAGGACTCAAAGAATGTTTGCGATCTACTTTTATTCTTTCTATGTTCTGTGCGTGACTGTTAGTGAAAACAATCGATGCCATTAGGAATACAAACTTCTTTTTCATTTTAAAATCCAAATTCCCGCTTTTGATGCACTTTCAATGTAGTTGTGTATTTGACCATCAAGGAAACCACAAGATGACGATGAATCACCTTTCATAATGTAATTACTTATTTTAATTGTTGCATGCCCTGTAAATGTAGGCTTTTCATCAGAATCAGTGATCATTATGTATAATTCTTTAGAGATGCATATTTCTGATAGGTATCCCCTGTCGTCTATGCCTTTAAAAAAACGGATTTTTCAACAACTATATTTTGTCTTGCTCAAATTACCTAAATGAACATGATTCCCAAGAACCTATTTACATCTAAAGCAGTCAGAATTCGAAAATATGTATCCCTTATTAACACTCATTGATTTATCGCAAATGACTACTTTCCAGACCAAAGGGTCATACAATCTGGTGTAATCATTTGAATTTTTCAAATATTTTAATGAATAATCATTCACCGCTTTTATTTCTGGTTTACCTATATAAGGACTTGCCTCATTGTAAAAAAGAACCATGTAATTACCTATCAGAGCATACTCAGACGGATATTTCTTGTTAATATAGGGGTTTTCAGTTGTGTTTTCGATATAAAATACTTTTCGATTGGAGCAACCGCTATACTTGATTGTCACCGCTATTTTGTCTTTATTTGGCTCGCATGCCTTTATGTAGTCGGTGATTATCGCAGCAAGTTGAGTGTCTATACGAACAGCTGATTCATGCCCTTGCTCAGTGCAAGAGTTTGAAATAAAGAGCAAAATAAAAAATAAAATGTTCGAGTGTTTCATTTCTTTTCCAAAAGTGAAGTATGGCCATCAGGTTTTATCAAATCGAAAGTATATCCTGTAACTTCAAAACGTTGGCTTCTATCAGGAATTAGAAGGTATTCAAATTGCGTCATAGTATAACTTGGAAGCCCGAGCCATTCTGAAAAATTATAATCTGCATCGGAAGGGCGAATAGAGTTGTCATGAGTATGTATATAGCCTAACGCTGTATACTGATTTCCATGCAAAGTAGTAATGCTTCTTCTGTCGCGTACACTCAATGCACTTCCTATAAAGGTTTCAGAACTTCTATTGTCATTACCAGCCCATGGCATAATTAATACCCCTTTTACGTTGGTTCTATTATTGACGGCTAAATAAGCTGCGATTTCTGCGTTTCTATCTCTTTTTGATAAATATAACATGACTTCATATGCTTCACTTTCTCTGCTGGCAGGAAAGAAATAAAACTGAGTATTCTGAAATCCCTTCTTTTTATTAACCTCCCATTCCACCCACGATAATTCTACCGTGTATGGATCACCATCTATTCCCTTGACTTTATTAACAACTGTCCAAATTTTCGTGACTAATACAAGGTTCCAAGATTTAGAAAGCTGACTTCCAATATTGCTGCCACCACCCGCATTCATCACAGTACCTAAGAGCCCTGGTCCCCCACCATAAAAGCCAGAACCCCAGTCGTTGACGGGCGAGCCCCCGTAGCCCCGGTTTGCGCCGCCCATGCCCCCGAAGCCGCCGCCGCTGCTATTGTCATAGTTCCCCATGCCGCCGCCGTTGTTCGGAGCCTCGTAACGGTCCCCGTTGGGGTCGTTGAAGTTGACCGGGTCGCCGATGGCAAACTGATGCGCGGTCAAAATCGGCGATGGTCAGGTTGCTGTGGTTTGCGCCGGGGGGCAACTAGACCACGGTACCCATCGCAAAGCGGGGAGAGAAGGCTTGCTGGGCCAGCGTGACACCGGGAAGCAATAGCAGGCAGCAGAGGTAAGCGTGTTTCATGGGGTAGGGATGTTAGTTGATATAGCCAGCAGAGCGGCTTCGGGAACGATAACATAACAGCAGCGCGGGTGACAAGATGTGGATATACGTCTCTACATCGGACTGTACAAATCGCTCGCGAAACTGCTATATTACAATTCGTATTGTCAGGGTTTCCCCCAACTTGATTTTTGTCTATTTAAATGCAAAGCAGAATCTAAATTCGCAACAATTTTATTGAATTCTCTGCTGTTGTAGTGTCTCATGCACTCAGCAAACGTAAATTCTTTATTGGTTTCGTTTATTTTTAAAGCATAACTGTGTGAATAATTTTCAAAAAAATCCAAAGCGTATTGAGAATAATTGCTTAACGATTCGAAGTATAATGCAGAACTACTATCATCACTTTCTGAATTTACTTTTACACAATTGCATAGAAAATACGATTTAAGAACGTTTCTATTTGCGCGTTTTGAAGTGTCTAATATTCTAGGATTGAAAGAATATCTGCGATCTACTTTCAATTTTTCTGTCTTCTGTACTTGACAAGCAGTGAAAATAATCAATGCCGTTAGCAGTGATAAAATATTTTTCATTTTAAAATTCGGCGATGGTACCATGAGGAATAATTTAAGCCTTGGCGCAAAAGTAACCGTAGTATCTGGCTGCTTCAGCCCGACCGCTTTTTGCGGTCCGATCGGTTCGGCAATCAGCAGCACCGGGCCAACGACACGCGAAAAGCGCTCTGACCCGAACAGGCGCTTTCTGATGCACTACTGCTTCGGTTGGCGTTAGCCGGCGGTTGTGCTCGTCCATGATGAGTTGAATGCGGATCTGATGCATCTTCTCGCACCAACTGAACGAGCAGGACTTGCCCACCAATATAGCGAACCCCTGGCGCAACGTACAGTTGATGGCCGCCATGCTACTCATCTGGCCTCTGCCTTTGGGGCTGGGCCGGTGGGCGGTGGGTGCCAACACGCCCCGGTAGGCCTGCCACTTATCTATGTAGTACCACGTGCCCGTGGGGTAGTGCGTGGGGTAGTGCGTGCCGCAGGCGCTGGGCCGTAGCCCGGCTTCGGTCGGCCAGCACCCAGGCCACGATGCGGCGGCTGGCCCGCTCGACGGCCAGCCACCGCCACCCTTTGCTTGCGCAACTCGGCACTGGCGCACTTGCCGCTCGCCAACGTTGGCCGAAGCATCGCACCAGGCTTACGACTCACCTGACCTCTACGCCCCCGCTGGCAGCGGGTGAAATTAGTGTCAGGTATTACGCAAAATGCAAAAATACCTGACACTTTTTTGCCCGCCAGTGTCAGATATTTTTAGTTTCCGGGAAATACCTGACACGTCAACCGCCACTCAGGGCGGTTCGGGTTCCCCTGCTCCGGCAAGTGCCAGAGGTGCCCCCACTGTTGTAGCTGGCTGGCCCGGCCGGCTTCTGTTACCCGACGCGTCTTTGCTGTTCCGCTTAACCTTCACGAAATACCACTATCAAGTCCTGACAGCTGACAGGGGAAATGCAAGAGCGGTGTCGCGGGTTGCGGCGGCTCAAGCCGAAACAACCCGCGACACCGCTCCTCATCCAACCCTATGGATTTTCAGGCCCTAGCGGTTTGGTGGCTGGCGCTCAAACCGGCCCGCGTAAATTACTGGCTGCCCCCGATTTCGGGTAGCGGACGGTTGCTGCGGAGCGCCGCAGCCGCAGCAGCCCGTAGAACAGCACCCAGGCCAAGGGGGAGCTGAGCAGGTCCAGCAACCGATGGCCCTGCTCGGTGGCCAGCGGCAGACCGGCCCGCTGGCCCAGCAGCAGTAGCCCCACACTCAGCCCCAGGCCCCCGGCGTAGCCCAAAGCCACAAACCGGGTACCCTGGCCCCGCAGCACCAAGTGCAGCAGCAGGATACTCAGCAGCACGTACAGCAGGCGGTAGGCAAGGCCCACAACCAGCCCGTGGGTGCTGAGCGAACCGCTCGCGGGTCCGGCGGCGGAAACCCCAAAGGCGTGCTGCACCGCCTGCCAGCCGGTGGTCAGGCCCGCGAAAGCCAGTTCCTGAAACTGGCCCAGGCAGAATAAGAACAGAGCCAGGCTGACCAACAACAGCCATTGCAGCCAGGACCGGTGGGCAGTGCGCTGCCGCTCGGAATGATCCAGCATGTGCTAGGCGCTGACGGCGGGGCGTACCCAGCGGGCCCACAGTACCAGAATGGCCCCGTAGGCCACGAAGGTGAAGGTGTAGTGGTGGTTGAACTCCACGGTGTGGTACCAGTACGTGTGGTTGAGGGCCAGCACGGCGATACGCAGCACGTTGAGCAGGTAAATGGTGGCAATGCCCAGGGGAATGAACCACAGCCGGCGGCGGCCGTTGCCCGGGTACGAGAGCACGAAGCCGGCAAACAGGGCGTAGAGCACCAGCCCGTTGCAGGGGTTGCCCACAATCACGGCCGCCTGGTCGTACATGGTTACGATGGTGGGAACGTCGGCCTGGGTGCCGGCCGCAAAGCCCGTCAGGCGCAGCAAGCCGGCCGAGGTGGCGGCCAGGTTCACCGAGAGGGCATCATCAAGCCGGCCGTCAAGCGCCAGCCCGTGCTCGTAGCCCAGCACCCAGGCGACGTACATCAGGGCCGCCAGCAGCAAAAACCGCTGCTGGGGATGGGCGTGCAGCCAGGCCCAGCCGGAACGAATAAGAGAAGTAGCGGACATAAGGAAGCGAAATAGAGAACCCCGGTAACGCACCGGGCCGCTGTAGTTAGCAGCGGCCCGGGCAAGTTAAGAAAAGTAGCTGGGACCCGCGTCTTTTAAGAACGGGCACTGCGCCGGGCGCGCAGGCGCCTGAGGCCGTACGCCACGCCCCCGGCCAGCAGCAGCGAAGCGCCCCCATCCAGGGGGACGGCCGTGGGGTCGGTGGGGTCCGGAACCGGCCCGCCCGAGCCGGGACCCTGGGCCAGGGCGGCGGAAGCGGGCAGGAGCAGCGTCAGGGCCAGTAACAGAAAGGGTTTCAGGAGTTGTTTCATGGTCAGATTAAGTCAGAAATCAAGTGAGGGCAATAGCCGCGCAGCAGGCAGGCGGGCCGGGGTGGCCCGCCTACCTGCTGCGTTAGGCTTACTCCACCACTACCCGCTTGGTAATTGTGGTGGCCCCGGCGCGCACGCGCAACACGTACACGCCCGTGGGCAGGTCCTGCACATTGAGCGTGGCCTGGGCACCGGTGGCGGGCAGCGCCAGCGTGAAGTCACGCAGGGACTGGCCCAGCACCGAGTAGAGCGTTACCCGGGCCTGGGAAGTGCCACTGATGGCCGGCAGCTTCAGCGTGAAGCTGGCGTGGGCCGGGTTGGGGTACACGCTCACGTCGGCGGCCGTCAGGCCCGTTTTGGTGGCAAGCGGCCCCAGCGGAGCGAAGCGCAGGCTGAAGCGGTTGGTGAGCAGGGCCGCGTTGCTGGCCGTGAACGAGTAGCTGGCCTGCTGTCCGAGGTTGACTTGCTGACCGGTTACGGCATCGTGCAGGTACACGCCCGTGGCGGCCAGGTTGAGCAGGGCGGCGGCCTGCAACGTGTAGGTGCCCGTGGTGGGCACGCCTACCGCCAGCGCGACCACGGTAGCCGTGGTGGTGGGCGGCAGGCCGTTCACGGCCAGCTGAAGCCCGGCGGCTTCACTACTCAGGTTCAGGCCCGTGGAGTTGGGCAGCTTCTCGGCGTCAAACCTGGCATCGAAACCGGCCGTGGCGCCTTGCTCAAAATACACGAACGTGGGCTCGTGGGTGCCCCGGGCATCCACCAGGTCCAGCTGCACCATCGGCCGCGAGTCGGCCGCAGCGCGGTTGAAGCTCGGGTTCTGGTAAGTGGTCGAGCGCCAGGCATTCTGGAAGCTGAAGCTGGGCACGTTCTGGCTCACGCGCAGGAAGAAGCCCTGCATCGAGCCGATGAGGCCGCCGGGCAGCGTGCCGAACCCGTTCTGGTAGAACTGGTAGGTGCCGGTGTACTGGTCGGCCGACTGGTAGACGTAGATGGCATCCTGCACGCCCGTGGGCAGGCCGGTGCGGGCCACGTTCCAGTCGAGCGGGGCGGGGTAGGGGTTGCCCAGCAGCTGCCAGCCGGCGTTTTGCTCGGGGCCGCGCGAGAGCGCGCCCACGGGCACGGTGCCGGTGTTGAGCGTGCCGGTGAGGGCGACTTTCTCGCTGGCGGCGATGTTGACGGTGTAGCCCCGGCCGGGGTTGAGCGCGTCACTCAGCGTAGCGGGGGAGAAGTAGCCCTGCTCGAAGGCGCGGGTGGTGGCGCTGGCGCCGGTCAGGCGGGCCTCGTCGTAGCCGAACACGGTGGGGAAGGGCACTACGGCCCCCGGGTTGGGCGCGTTGTTGTAGGCGGGGTTAACGACGGGCGCGAAGCCGCTGGTGGCCAGGTCGCTGACGCGGGTGGCCTGCACGGGCGAGGCGTAGTGGCGGTAGCCCAGGCCGTTGTTCAGGCTCGGGTCGATATAGCGCTGCACGGTGGCATTGCCCACGACGATTCCGCCGCTGTTGACGAGCAGGGCCGTTGTGGCCGCGTTCGATTCGAGGGTGAGCGGGTTGCCGTTGGTGGTCAGGTTGCCGGTGAGCGTGAGCAGGCGCTGCACGGAAGAGCCGGCGGCGGTGCTCAGCTGCGCGCCGTTGGCCTGAGCGGTCAGGTTCCAGAAGCGGGTGCTGCTGCTGCCCAGCAGGCGGGCCTGGGCGCTGGTGCCCAGCACCACGGTGCCACCGGTGGGCTGGAAGGAGCCGTTGTTGGTCAGGTCGGCGCGCACGTCGAGCGTGCCGCCGGTCTGGGTCAGGGTCGTGCCGCTGTTCAGGGTCAGGCTGCGCACCTGGGCCGTACCGGCGCTAACCTGTGGGTAGCGGGGCGTGCCGTTGGCAATGGTGGCATCGAGCGTGGTCGTGGGCACGCCGGCCGTCCAGTTGCCGGCCGTGAACCAGTCGGTGCTAACCGCGCCCGTCCAGGTCGTGACCGTAACAACGACAGGGGCGTTGTACTGAATGCTGAACTGGGGGGCGGCGGTGTTGCCGTTGCCGGCCGCGTCCTGGGCCACGTTGGCGGCCACATCCACCGTCACCGCGCCGTTGGCGGCGGGCGTCACGGTGAAGTTGTAGGTCGTGCCACTCCCGCTAAAGCTGCTCAGCGTACCATTACTCACCGTTACGTCGCCGGCCACGAAGCCCGTCACAGATTCCGAGAACACCACCTGTACCGGAATGGGGGAGGTGCTGGTCGGGCTGGATGCCGTGGAGCTGAGCGCTACCGAAGGCGGGATCGAGTCGATGCTGAAGGTCACAATGGCCGAGTTGGCACTCACGGGTTGACTGCCCGCCTGGGCCGTGGCGTACACCGTGTGGCTGCCCTGCGAAAGGGCCGAGGGCTGGATCAGGGTAAAAGTGCCGCTGCTCGTGGTGGCGGTAGAGCCAATGCTCGTGCCATCTACATACACGGTTACCGTGGTGCCGGGCACCGCCGAACCCCGGTAAGTGGGGGTAGTGGTTACAAGCCGGCTGTTGTTGCTTGGTACGGTTACCGACGGCGTGGCCGTTGCGGGCTGACTCGAAATGGTCACCGAGTAGGCGCGCGCGCCGGAGTAGGGGCCGGGAGCCGGGCTGGCATCGGTAGCCGTGAGGGTGAAGTTGAACGCGTTGTTGGCCGAGGGCGTGCCCGAAAGCGTGCCGTTGGCTGCCAGCGTCAGGCCCGTGGGCAGCGCGCCGGCCGTAACGGCGAAGCTGTAAGGAGCCGTGCCGCCCGAGGCCGTGATAGTCTGGCTGTAGGCCGTGCCCACAGTGCCGTTGGGCAGCGTGGCCGGGGCCAGGGCAAGGGCCGGAGCCGAGTAGGTGATCGAGAAGGTTGGGGAAGCCACGTTATCGTTGCCGGCCGCGTCCAGGGCCACGCTGGAGGCTACGCTCACCGTCACTGTGCCGGCGGCGGTCGGCGTCACGTTAAACGTGTAGATCGTGCCCGAGCCTGCAAAGGCGGAAAGTGTCCCGTTGCCCACCGTCACGTCGGCGGCCACGAAGCCGGTTACGCTCTCCGAGAAGGTTACCGTTATGGGGATGGGTGAGCTGCTGGTGGGGCTGCCGGCCGAGCTGGTGATGGCTACCGTAGGGCGCACCGTATCAACCAGGAAGTTAACCGAACCCGAGCTAGCACTCACGGCTGAGCCGTTGGTCTGGGCCGTGGCCCGCACCGTGTGGGAGCCCTGGCTCAGGGCCGTGGGCTGGCTCAGGGCCCAGTTGCCGCTGGCCGTGGCCGTAGTCGTGCCGATGGCTGTGTCGTCCACGTACACCGTTACGGTGCTGGCGGCCGGGGCCGTGCCCACGTACGTAGGCGTGGTCGTGGCCCGATAACTACCGTTGGTTGGGTCCGTTATCACCGGGGCGGCCGTGACGGCCTGGCTGTAGGTGATGGCGTACTGAGTGGCGGCGGTGTTGCCGTTGCCGGCTCCGTCCTGGGCCACGTTGGCGGCCACGTTCACCGTCACCGCGCCGTTGGCGGCGGGCGTCACGTTAAACGTGTAGGCCGTGCCCGAGCCCGCAAAGCCGGAAAGCGTGCCATTGCCCACCGTTACATCACCGGATACAAAGCCGGTCACGGTTTCGGAGAAGGTCACGGTATACGCGAACGTAGCGTTGCTGCTGCCGCTGCCGTTGGCGGCCGTGGTCGAGCTGATGGCCACCGTGGGCGGCACCGAGTCTACGGTGAACGTGTTGGTATTGGAGCTGGCGCTCTGGGCGGAACCGCTGGTCTGGGCCGTGGCCCGCACCGTGTGGCTACCCTGGCTTAGGGCCGTGGGCTGGCTCAGGCTGAAGGTGCCGGCACCGGTGGCCGTGGTTGTGCCAATGCTGGAGCCATCGATGAGTACCGTCACGGTGCTGCCGGCCACGGCCGTGCCTTGGTAGGTGGGCGTAGTCGTGGTGCTGAAGCTGCCGTTGGCCGGCGTGGTTACTACCGGGGCGGCGGTTACCGCCTGGGCGTTAATGAGCACCGTGTAAGCACGCGCACCGCTGTAAGGACCCGCGCCCGTCGAGGCATCGGTGGCCGTGATGATGAAGTTGAAGGTGCCGCTGGCCGTGGGCGTGCCCGCAAGCGTGCCGCTGGCCGTTAGCGTGAGGCCCGTCGGCAGTGCGCCGGCCGTGAGGGCGTAGGTGTACGGAGCCGTGCCCCCCGAGGCCGTGATGCTCTGGCTATAAGCCGCCGCGACGGTGCCGCTCGGCAACGTCGCCGGAGCCACTGCAATGGTGGGCGCGGCAATAGTGAGCGAATAGGCGCGCGCCCCGCTATAAGGGCCGTTGCCGGTTGAAGCATCGGTGGCCGTAATGGTGAAGCTGAAGGTGCCGCCGGCCGTGGGCGTACCCGCCAGGGTACCGTTGGCCGCCAGCGTCAGGCCCGTGGGTAGGGTCCCGGCCGTGAGGGCGTAGGTATAGGGAGCGGTGCCGCCCGAGGCCGAGATGGTCTGGCTGTAGGCCACCGCCACGGTGCCGTTGGGCAACGTGGCCGGGGCCACCGTAATGGTGGGCGCGGTGGTGGTGAAGCTCACCGGATTACCGTAACTGGTGCCGATGCTGTTGATGGCGTAGGCCCGCACTGTATACTGCGTACTGGGAGTCAGGCCGGTTATCGTCGCCGAGAAGGCGCCCGTACCCGTGCCGTTAGCTGCTTTCATCTCGGCGGTGGTAGGCGTGCCCGTGCCCACCACGTAGACCACGCCGCGCTCCGTCACGGTGGCCCCGCCGTCGGCCGTTACGTTGCCGCCCAGCACGGCGCTGGTCGTCGTTACGCTGGTGGCAACGGCCGTCGTTACGGTCGGAGCTGCCAGCAGCGTGCCGGTGACGCGGATGTAGTCGAGCACGACCTCTTCAAAGGCATCGTTTTTCAGTTCCACCCGGAAATCCAGGGGGGTGCCCGTCAGGGTTGCCGGTAGGGTAAAGTCCACGTCCTGCAAGGCGTTACCCAGCGTGGTGCTCCCCATCACCAGGTTACCGGAAGCGTTGCCGGCAAATGTGCCGAACAGTACCCAGGTGCCCGCGTTGCCGTTGAGCCGGTAGTAGAACTTTACGTAGTCGTCGGTTTCAAACGTTCCGGTGCTGGCCCCCAGGCGCAGCTTGAAGTGCAGGTCTTTGTAGTTGGTCGCATCTACCGGGGCCAGAATCAGCTCCCCGATTCGGCGCGGGTCGGGGTTATTCCCGTTGGAAACGCCTTCGGCGTAGAGGTAGGTAGTCCCGTTGAAATTCGTGTAGGAAGTGGAGGAGTAGCCGTTGGCAGGTGTTGCGCCCGTGGTACGGCCGTAGCCGAGGGCCATGGTGGAGCTAAAGCTGTTGGTCGAGTAGCGGGCGCTTTCCCCGTCGGTTTCAAAGTCTTCGGTGTAGGGCAGCGCCGCCGCCGCGTTCAGGGTGCTGGTCACCAGGATATTGCGCGCCTGTACCGGGCTGTTGGAAGTGCCGTTGGCCCCCGTAAACTGGATAATCCGGGTGGCGGTGGTCGGGTTGGTGGTGTTGGAGTTGCGGTACGTGACCGAGCGTAGGGCCTGCTGGTATTGGGCGGCCGTGCCGGTGCCGGTCAACGTCAGCGTGCCGTTGGTGCTCGTTGAGCCGCCGCTGCCCACGATGGAGCCGACGGGCGTAAAGCTGAGCACGTCCTGCCCGGTCACGAAACCCGACTGAATCTGAATGGTGGCCCCCGTAATGGTTCCGCTGACGGTAAGCGTGTTCGTCACCTGCGTGGCCGGGTCACCTTCCAGGTAGTTGATGTCAGTGGTTTCGATGTTGGCCAGGGTGGGCGCGGTTGGCCCGCCCAAAGTACCCGTCACGGTAATATCGTCGAAAGCAAGTTCTTCCGTAGCCCCGCGCTGGTCGAGCACCACGCGCACCTGCAGGCTGGTGCCCGTGACCGGGATATTGAATAAAAAGGCCTGCATACTATTGGTCAGTACCGGGGCACTCGCATCGTCCCACGACATCTCGTTCAGCGGGACCGACGTATCCTGGCGCATTTGACCGTCGCCATTCGTCATCGGGTTGTCGCCCACAAACAAGCCCACGGTGGTCCAGGCGCCGCCGTTCATGGCGTATTCGATCCGAATCTTGTCGTCGTTTTCGAACATGGGGCCGGCGTTGACGTTCGTGTTGCCCGGCCCGCGCGCGTTAGCCAGCTTCACGCCCACTTTCAGGGCCGTGTAGCCGGTCACGTTGATGGTATTGAGGGTAACGGTACCCGGGGCGCGGTCATTCGACGTGTTGTCGCCGCGTACGCCCTCGCAGGCCCAGAACGGCCCCGGCGACCCACCGATGGGAGCGGGGTTCGAGGCGGTGCCGAACGTGGTCGTCGCCCCGCGCATCACGGGGTTGGTGGTGGCCCGCTCGAAATACGAGAGGTTCGTGAAGGGAAAACCCGGCGTGCTGTTCAGGGCTGCTGAGTTCGATACGTAGCGACTGCCTTCGCCATCGGTGGTGAAGCTCTCGATTACTGACAGTTGGGCCTTGGCACCAAAGGCCATGCCCAGCGGGAGCAGCAGGAGCAATAATCGGCGTAGATTTAATCTCATGAGAAAGAGAAGTTGGTTGAGAAATCAAGTGTTTGTAATCCTAGCAAATCGGCCGGGGTGGTCAGGCTTCCAGCGGCACGGCCGCCGGCTGCTCTAGGGGAAATTCTCCCAGCACTTCCCCGGCTTGAATACCCAGCTCGACTAGCTGGGTACCGGTGAAGTAGCCTTCCTCCAGGGCCAGCATATCCAGCCGCAATAGCTGGCCGGAGCCGCAGGCCACCAGCAGGTCGGCTTCGGCCCGCACCACGGTGCCGGGCGGGGCCGCCACCGTGCCCGGCATCGGGCTGACGCCCAATAGGCGCAACGGCTGCTGGCGCAGCGTGGCCAGGGCACCGCGGTTCCAGGGGTTGGTGGCCCGCACCAGGCGGGCCAGGGCTTCGGCCGGCTCGGTCCAGTGCACGCAGATGTCGGCCAGGCCCGCGCGGGGCCAGTAGCGCGCCGCCGCGGCATCTTGCGGCGGCGGCGCGCCACTGGCGGGAGTTTGCTCCCGCAGGTAGGCCAGCAGCTGGCGGCCGGCGGCTACGGCCTGCCCGGCCAACTGGGCCCGGTGCAGACCGTGCGTGTCGTGAGGACCAATGGGTACGGGCACGGCCACCAGTATGGGGCCGGTGTCGAAGTCGGCGTCCATGCGGTGAATGGTGACGGCCCCGGCGGTTTCGCCGTTGCGAATCTGCCAGAACAGAGGCTCGGGACCCCGGTAAGCGGGCAGGGCGGCAAAGTGGACGTTAAGGAAGCCGTGGCGGGGCAGGCTGAGGACGGCCGCCGGGATGCGCCAGGGCAGCGTGAGCACCAGCACCGCGTCGGGCTGGAGCGGGGTGAGCCAGGCGGTGAGGGCTGCGCCCAGGCCCGGCTGCCGCAGGCGCACCACGGGCAGGCCGGTCGCGGCAATGGTGTAGGCCAGCTGCTCGGGCTCTTCCTGCCCGGTGGCGGGCACGCCTACCGCCACTACCACTCCCTGCGCAGCGAAGTCCTGCAACAGGGGGTAGCCCAGTAAACTGCTAATGATAACGGCCAGGCGCATAAAAGGAGAGAAAGCAGCGAAAAACGTGGGAGCCGCCGGAACGGCCGGCGGCTCCCACGCAATCGGGGGCTGATGTTAGTTGCGCGAGGGGAAGTATCCCTGAGTCGCGATGCAGTAATTCATGCCTATCACGGGCTGGCGGTTTTCGTGGGGCTGGCTGCTGCCGACGTTGCCCGTAGTACCCAGGGAGGAGGCCCCGGCCATGGTCGCGTTGGGCGCGCCGGTGCTGTACTGCGTGGCCGACCCCTGGGCCGGATACTGGCCGAAAGCGGGGTTGGGCGAGCTGGCCGCGCCGTCGGCTACCTTAACAGTGCCGGCAAACGTGTGGGTGTGCTGCGGCATTTCGTTGGGTTGCAGCGTGGCGCTTTCAATGCCTCCGATCTGGCCCCAGGCGTAGGGTTGCAGTCCCGGACCCTGCCCCGTGCCCACGGCTACCCGGCCACGCAGGTCGGGCAGGGCAAACGTTTGCACGCCGTTGCCCCCGTACGTGGTACCAAGTAGGGCAAACAGCGCCTGGTTGGTATTGATAGCCAGCGTCTGTCCGTTACACGGTAGCCAGCCTTTGGGGGTAATGCCAAAGCCCATCAGGCGGATTTCACCAATAAACGCGTCCATAAAGTGCTTGTCGATTAAAGAGTGGAAAAAGAACCAGGGGCCGAGACTACTGCTGCGAAGGGTAAATGCCTTCCGTGGCAATGATGTACTGAAGCGCCAGAGCCGGCTGGATATTGGAGTGGGGCTGGCTGCCACCCGCTGGCGTGAGGGTGCCCGTCAGCGCGTCGGCCCCCAGCGTTGAAGTGCCGGCGGTGCCGGTATAGTTGTCGCCACCCTTATCGGCGAAGTACGCCCCGACCGGTGAGGTCTGGCCGTTGGCACCCGTTACGGCTTTCACGCTGGCCTGCAAAGGGTGCTGGTGCACGGGCAGCTGCGCCGTAGTCAGCGTTACGTTTTCGGTGCCCGCGGTTTGGCCCTGCTGGTAGTTGCTGCGCCCCGGCCCCTGGCCCATGCCCACGGCCACCCGGCTTTGCAGATTGGGCAGCGCGAACGTATTCTGGCCGTCGCCGCCGTACGTGGTGCCCAGCAGGGTATAGAGAGCTTCGTTTTCCGAGATGCTGAGCAGTTGACCACTGCAAAACTGCCAACCCACGGGAGGGAATGTTCCCCCGAAAATACGGATTTCGCCTAAGTAGTTATCCATGATGCTTTGAGGAGAAAAGTGGGACTATTGGCGTTGGGGGAAAATGCCTTGCAGGGCAATGACGTAGTACATGGACAGGTAGGGCATGCGGTTTTCGTGCGCTGTGCCGCCACCTGTTACGCCGGCGGTACCGGTCACCGAGTTGGCGGCCATCACCTGAGCAGCAGCTTCTTCGCCGTACATCAAACTGGTGGCCTTCGCCAGAAAATTTCCCGCCGGGGTGTCGCTGCCGCCCGCCACGTTGTTGGTTGTCAGCGGGAGGGTACCCGCCACGGGGTGCGTATGGGCGGGCATCTGGGTGGAAAGCAGCGTAACTGTTTCGGTGCCCGCCATTGTGCCCTGCGGGTAGCTGCTCAGGCCCGGACCCTGGCCGCTGTGCAAGGCGGCCCGGCTTTGCAGGTTGGGCAGCGCGAAGGTCGTGCGGCCGTCGCCCCCGTACGTGACACCGAGCAGGGAGAACAGGGCAGTATTCTGCTGGATGGACAGCAAACTGCCGTTGCACAGTGCCCAGCCCCGGGGGGCGAAGTTGAAGCCAACAAGGCGGATTTCCCCTAAAATCGGTTCCATAAATAAGGAGTGTGAGGGTGGAAAAGCAGCTGTAGCAGCGCGCTAAAGCCAGAGAGAGCAGGAGACGGCTAAGCGCGGCGAGCCGAACGGCGTAGGTGGTGGTGGCGCAGGCGTAGCGCGGTGCCGGCGGCCACCGCCGCATCTGGCCGGACCTGAATGGCAATTTGGCTGCCCGACTGGAGCAGGACCGCTAGCGTCTCGCGCACGTCGGGCAGGGCAAACGTGGTCAGGCCATTGCCGCCGTAGCAGGTGCCCAGCGCCGCAAACAAAGCCGGGTACTGGAGCGTGGACAACTCGCGCCCGTCGCACAGCACCCACCCCCGGGGTAGCACCGGCCCCGCCAGCATCCGCACAGTGCCAGGCGATGATTCCTCGTTTAGGGTAGCCGTCGGCGCTGGCGAACCGGCGGCCGAAGCGGGATTCGCCAGCAGCGTAAGGGGCGACGCAAGCAGACTGGTACCCATCAGGGCGCCCAACCCCTTCAGCCAATGGCGGCGGGAGGCTAAGCGGGAGTGAAACAGGGGACCAGGTTGCAGAGTAGAAATTTTTTCCATGCAGGAGGGCTGGGGATGAGGTGTGGTGAAGAGGTGAGCGAGGCAAAAGGGAACAGCAGGATACGGAAGCCGCCCGGGCCGGGCAACCCAGGACGCACGCGGCCGGCCGGCCACGGCAAGTGGCCTGGGACAACTGCTGCAGGAAGTGGGAAAGAAGGTGGCGGCAAACGCCACCTTCAGACGGTTTTAAAGGTACATTATTTATTCTCTCACAAGCAGATATGCTTGCGTGTGGACGCGCGCTGCCGAATGGCCGGAAGCAAAAAAGGGTACCCGATTACAGCAATAGACAGGCAGGGTGTCTGCCAAATTCAGCATCACAAAATAAGCCAGTTTACCGGCCGGATGATAGGGTATAAATACCTGTTTTTCGAAGCGCGTACCTACCATTTGCCCGGGGCAGCGGCTCGGGCCGGTCGGAGCCCCAGGGAAGTAAAGCGGAAACGTCGGGAAACGCGTTTCCCGGCGAACCGGCATAAGTCGTGCAGAGCAGCAGGAAGGAAACTGCGGAAACCGGGCCTGAGCGGCGGCGGGTTTTGTTATCAAACACCCGCCGCCGCCCGGGCGCTTATTCCACCACCAGGCGCTGGGTCACGGTCTGGCCGTTCACCACCACGCGCACCAGGTACAGTCCCTTAGGTATTCCGGCCACGCTGAACGTGGTTTCGGCCGTGGGCAGGGCCACGGTGCGCACTACCTGACCCACGGCGTTGAGCAGCGTGGCCGAAGCCGGGCCGCCCACCGGCCGCGCAATGGTGAGCTGGGCGTGGGCCGGGTTGGGGTAGGCTCGCACCTGGGGTGCCAAGGCCGGACTGCCGGCCGCCAGCACGGCGTTGGGGCGCACATGCAGCTCGAAGCGGCCGGCCACGCGGCGGGCGTCGGCCCGGAAGGCATACCCCGCGGCGGGCAGCTGGCGCAGGTTGTAACGGGTTCCGCTTAGGTTGTCGACGAGTTCCACGAGCGTACTGGCCGGCACGTTGGCCAGGCTGGGGGCCGCCAGGGCGTAGGAGCCGGGAGCGGGCACGTCGGCCGTCAGGGGCACCGCTACCGCAGTGCCGGTGAGTTCGGGCAAGCCATTTACGGCCAGTGCCTGACCCGTAGCGGCCACCGAAACCAGGTTCAGCCCGGTGGTGTTGGGTAGCTTATCGGCATCAAAGCGCGGGTCGAAGCCGGCCGTGGCCCCGGCCTCAAAATAAACGAACGTGGGCTCATGAGTGCCCTGGGCCGTTATCAGATCCAGCTGCACCGAAGGCCGGGTATCGGCGGCCGGGCGGCTGAAGGCCGGGTTCTGGTAGCTGGTGGCGCGCCAGCTGTTCTGGAAGCTGAACGCGGGCACGGGCTGGCTCACGCGCACGAAGAAGCTCTGCATGGAGGCAATCAGCCCGCCGGGCAGCGAGCCGACTCCGTTCTGGTAGAACTGGTAAGTACCCGTGTACTGGCTATCGGACTGGAACACGTACACCACATCCTGCACGCCGGTGGGCAAGCTGGTACGGACCAGATTCCAGTCGAGCGGGGCGGGGTAGGGGTTGCCCAGCAAGTGCCAGCCTACATCGGCCCCGACCCCGCGCGTGAGGAAGCCCACCGGCACGGCACCATTCTGGAGCGTGCCAGTCAGGGCCACCGTTTCGGGGGCGGCAATGTTCACCAGGTAGCCCCGGCCCGCTACCAGGTGGTCGGTGAGGGCGGCGGGGGAGAAGTAGCCCCGCTCGAAAGGCGGTATGGCCGGATTGGCTCCGTACAGGCGGTCCTGATTGTAGCCCAGCACCGTGGGCAGCGGCAGCACCGAGTCGGGCCGGGCGGCCGTGTTGTAGGCCGGGTTGACGACGGGCGTGAAACCGGCCGTGGCCAGCTCGCCGACGGTGGCAGCCTGTACGGGGGAACTGAAGAACCGGTAGCCCAGTCCGGGGTTCCGGCCCGGGTCGAGGTAGCGCTGCACGGTCGTGGGGCCGACTACGGCGGCGCTGCCGTTGTTGATGACCATGGCCGTGGCCGTGGCCGAGGAGCGGAGCGTGAACGGCTGGCCGTTGGTAGCCAGGCGGCCGTTGAGCGTGAGCAGGCGCTGGAGGGCGGCCGTACCCGTGAGGGCCGCCCGGTTGGCTCCTACAGTCAGGTTCCAGAAAACCGTGGAGCCGGGTCCGCCCAGGCGCTGGCGCCGGCTGCCGGTCAGGGCCACCAGCCCCCCGGTGGCACTGAAGGTTCCGGCGTTGCGGAACGCTTCGAGCAGCTCCAGCGTGCCGCCCGTTTGGGTCAGGGCGGCCCCGCTGGCCAGCGTGAGGCTGCGGGCGCCGGCCGTGCCGCCGCCCAGTACGGGGTAGCGCGCGGCTCCGGCCGGAATGGTTACCTCGAAGTTCGTAGTGGGCACGCCCCCGGTCCAGTTGCCGGCCGCGAACCAGTCGGTGGAAACGGCACCCGTCCAGGTCGTTGCGGGGGCCGTGTAGGCAAATCCGAATCGGGCAGTGGCCCGGTTGCCGCCGCCGGCCGGATTCTGCGCCCCGTTGGCGGGCACCCGCACGGTTACCGGGCCGGTAATAGTGGGCGTGAGGCGGAACGTGTAGGTAGCACCCGTGCCCGTGAAGTCTGAAACAGTACCGTTGGTGACCACTACATCGGCGGCCGTGAAGCCCAGAACCGCCTCGGAAAAGGTAACGGTGAAGGTTAGGGGCGAAGTGCTGGTAGTACCGCCGTTGACCACCCCAACCGACTGGATGACCGGCAGTGGCCCCGCCGTCTGGTAAACACCGAAGTAAGCCGTTGCTTTCGAGCCGTCGCCAACGCGCGTGAACTGCCCTCCGGCGTACACGTTAGCGCGGCCATCAGACGCCAGGGCGGACACGGCTCCGTTCAGGCCCGTGCCCGGGGGGCTCCAGCTCGTACCATCCCATCTGGCAATATAGTTGACCAGCACCCCGCCCGCCCGCAGGAACAGCCCGCCCACGTACACGCGGCCGTTGCCGTCCACGGCCAGGGCCTTGGCGTCGCCATCCAGGCCCGCGCCCAGGGCGCTCCAGCTCGTGCCGTCCCACTTGGCAACGTGGTTGACCGGCGTGCTTCCGGCCCGGGTGAAGACGCCGCCGGCGTACACGTTGCCGCTGCCATCCACGGCCAGGGCATCTACATAACTGTTGAGGCCCGAACTCAGGGCGTTCCAGCGCGTACCGTCCCACTTGGCAATGTGGTTAGCCAGCGTGCCCCCGGCCTGGGTGAAGACGCCCCCGGCGTACACATTACCGCTGCCATCTGCGGCCAGGGTGCTAACGAGGTAGTCCATTCCCGTGCCCAGGCCACTCCAGCTCGTGCCGTTCCACTTGGCTACGCGGTTGGCCGCTGCGCCCCCGGCCTGGGTGAAGTAGCCGGCGGCGTACAGGTTGCCGCCCCCATCTACGGTCAGGGCCAGAACGGTGCTGCTTACTCCCACGCCCAGCGTGCTCCAGGCCGTGCCGTTCCACTTGGCTACGCGGTTGGCCGCTGCGCCCCCGGCCTGGGTGAATTCGCCGCCGGCGTACAGGTTGCCGCTGCCGTCCACGGCCAGGGCATACACGGCGTTGTTGAGGCCCGCGCCCAGGGCGCTCCAGCGCGTGCCGTCCCACTTGGCTATGCGGTTGGCCCCCGTGCCGCCGGCCGTGAGGAAAGTGCCGGCGGCGTACACGTTGCCGCTGCCATCCACGGCCAGGGCGCTAACCAGGTTGTCCATTCCCGCGCCCAGCACGCTCCAGCGGGTGCCGTCCCAGCTGCTCACGCGGTCGGAGGCCCTGCTGCCGGCTCCCGTGAAGTTGCCGTTGGCGTAGAGCCGGCCGCTGCCGTCCACGGCCAGGGCCCCCACACTGGTGCTGCTGGAGCCCGCGCCCAGCGTACTCCAGCCCGTGCCCCGCCACTTGGCCAGGCAGTTGGCGGCCGCGCCCCCGGCCGTCGTGAACCCCCCTCCCACGTACACGTTGCCGCTCTCATCCACGGCCAGCTCGTTCACGTCGCCGTTCACCCCGCTTCCCAGGGCGTTCCAGGTGCTGCCGTTCCACTTGGCCAGGCGGCTGGCCGACACCGAGCCGGCGAAAGTGAAGCCCCCCCCCGCGTACAGGGTGCCGTTGCCGTCCACCACCAGCGCATTTACCGCTTTATTAACGCCCGCGCCCAGGGGGCTCCAGCGCGTGCCGTTCCACTGGGCTACGTAGCTGACGTTTATGCCGCCGGCCGACGTGAATTCGCCCCCCGCGTACAGGGTGCCGCTTTCATCCGCAGCCAGCGCGTACACGTAGGCGTTCATGCCCACGCCCATACCACTCCAGGCCGTGCCATCCCACTTCGCCACGCGGTTAGCCCCCACCGTGCCGGCCGTCGTGAATTTGCCGCCGGCGTACAGGTTGCCCCCAGCATCCACCGTCAGGGTAAACACGTCGTCGTTTACCCCCGCGCCCAGGGGGCTCCAGCGCGTGCCATCCCACCGGGCCACGCGGTTGGCGGCCGCGCCCCCGGCCGTTGTAAAGCGCCCACCGGCGTACACGTGGTCGTTATCATCCACGGCCAGGGCGAGAACGGTGCCGCCCAGGCCCGCACCCAGCGGACTCCAGCGCGTGCCGTCCCACTGGGCAATGTAGCTGACGAGCGTGCCCCCGGCGTAGGTGAAGAACCCGCCGGCGTACACGATGCCCTCCCCATCCACGGCCAGGGCCGTAATGCTGCCATCCATGCCCGGAAAGTCGAAGCCGTCCTGCCAGTTTTCGTCATCCGCGCCAGTCGGGCGAAATACCGGCCCTCCCGTTTGCGCACTGCGGGTCATCTGGTAGCCGGTGGTCGAGAAAGAGCCCCGCGCTCCGGGGCGCAACGTGCCGTTGGGGTTGAGCATTTGCCCCACTGAAGGGGCCTGCGCCCAGCCCAGCGCGGGTAGCAACAACAGCAGCGCCAAGGTCAGGCGGACCAGTAATCCGCACCTGCGGGCTACCAAACTATCGGGAAGAAGTAGAGGCATAGGACCGATAACGAAAAGCAGGAGGAAAAGGTGCGCCCCGGCCCGGCAAATTGCCAAACACTTTTGCGGCAGTGGCTAACGTGGTGCCCCCGGGTGTTGGCACAACCATTGCCCCCGGGCATGTGCTGCACGCGGCCCCGCGCAAGGTGGGGCCGCGCAACGGCCTTCGGCGGATAGAAAAGAGAAACTATGGTACCAGCAGGAGGGCCTGCTACGGCGCTACGCGGGCATCCCGGGTAACGCTATAGCAGGCCCTCCGCAACTCAGGGTACCAGGTAGCAGGTCGTGGGTACTGGCTACACGCTCAGGATTTCCACCATGCGCATGAAGCTCTGGTTGATGAGCTTCTTTTTGTGGATGGTGTCGGTGAAGGGCGTGTACACCAGCTTGCGGTCCACGATGCCGGCCATCACGTTGCGCATCCCGTTCATGAGGCCTTCCACGGCGGCAATACCGATCTGGGAAGCCAGCATCCGGTCGGCGGCCGAAGGAGCCCCGCCGCGCTGGATATGGCCGATGATGGTCACGCGGGTGTCGAGCTGCGGAATGGCGGCCTTCACCTGCTTGGCTACGGCGTGGGCGTTGCCTTCCTCGTCGCCCTCGGCCACTACCACCAGAAACGACGTTTTGGAGCGGTTCCAGCCGGCCTTGAGCACGTCAATCACCGCTTCGGTGGACATCTGGGTTTCCGGAATCATCACGATTTCGGCCCCGCCGCCAATGGCGCAGGGAATGGCGATGTAGCCCGAGTCGCGGCCCATCACCTCCACAAAAAAGCACCGGTCGTGGGAGTCGGCCGTGTCGCGGATTTTGTCGATGGCCTCCAGGGCCGTGTTCACGGCCGTATCGTAGCCTATTGTGTAGTCGGTGCCGTAGAGGTCGTTGTCGATGGTGCCGGGCGCGCCTACGGTCGGGATGCCGAACTCCTGCTCGAAGATGGTGGCCCCGGTGAAGGTGCCGTTGCCGCCAATGGCCACCAGCCCGTCGATGCCGTGGTTCACCAGCTGGTCGAAGGCCAGCTGCCGGCCCTCGCGGGTCTGAAACTTCTGGCTGCGGGCCGATTTGAGGATGGTGCCGCCCTTCTGAATGGTATTGGAAACGGAGGCCGAATCGAGCTTTACGAACTCCCCTTTAATCATGCCGCTGTAGCCGCGCATGATGCCATATACTTCAATTCCGTGATACACGGCCGTGCGCACTACGGCCCGAATGCAGGCGTTCATGCCGGGCGCGTCGCCTCCACTGGTGAAAACTGCAATGCGTTTCATCGTCAAACTCTTCCGTAACTCAAAAAAAACCGGCAAAAGCCGGACCGGGCAAAGGTGGCAAATATGCGGGGAAAGTAGCGGGTCGGGGCCGCGAAAAGATAAAACAGGGCCATCGAAACGGCTGTTTTCCGGCCGCTTGCGTATCCGGGCTATTGCGACTTGTCGCTTAAACGCCTAACTTAACTGAATTTCGAATCTGTTTGGCCCCCTCCCGGGACCCACCCGGGCCCGTTCTCACGCCCCATCTGCCTAATTGCCTGCCCCTATGTTTGGTTTTTTTGAAAACGAGCAAACCAGAAAAGTAAAGAGCCACATCATGAACCTGGCTGCCCTGGCGAAGGCCGATGGGCACATTGATGAGCGGGAAATGAACTTCATTGTGGCGGTGGGGCGCAAAAACGGCATGCGCTCCGGCGAAGTACGCTCCATTGTGGGCAATGCCAGCAACGTGCACATGGTGCTGCCCGACAACGATTCGGAACGGTTCGACCAGATTTTCGACCTCGTGGATATGATGCTGGCCGACGGCATCGTGGACGACACCGAAATGAGTTTCTGCGTGGATATGGCCCAGAAGCTCGGCTTCCGCCAGGACGTGGTGAGCGTGCTGGTGCTCAAAATTTCCCAGGGCGTAAAAGACGGCCTGCCCCGCGACCATATCAAAGCCGACGCGCTGGGTTTGGTGAAGAATTAAAAAGTAAAGGTGACGCATTAAAAATGCTCACTGAACAGCCCTTACGGTGCAGTAAGGCTGTTCAGTGAGTATTTTTAATGCGTCACCTTTTAATTTTTAATTGCTCGTAAGAGCCCCGCGCAGGCTTCGTCGATTTCGGCTTCGGTGATGGTGAGGGGCGGGGCAATGCGCAGGGAGTTGTCGCAGAACAGGAACCAGTCGGTGAGCAGGTGCTGCTCCCAGAGGGCACGGTCGATGATGGGCTTGAGCACCTCGAACGAGTCGAACTCCACGGCCATCAGCAGCCCGCAGTGGCGCACCGCCCGGATGGCCGGGTGCACCAGCTGCCGCCGGAACCGCGCGGCCTTGGCGGCCACCCCGGCCAGCAGGTTTTCATCCTGAATAACGCGCAGCGTGGCCAAGGAAGCCGCGCACGACACCGGGTGGCCCCCAAACGTGGTACAGTGGCCCAGAATCGGGTCGGTTTTGAAGCCGGCCATGATGTGCTGGGGCGCGATGAATGCCCCGATGGGCATGCCGCCGCCCATGCCCTTGGCCGTGAGCAGAATATCGGGCGCGATGCCGAACTGCTCGAAAGCCCAGAACGTGCCCGTACGCCCGAAGCCGCACTGAATTTCGTCCAGAATCAGCAGGGCGCCCACCTCGGTGCAGCGCTGGCGCAGGGCCGGCAGGTAGCCGGGCACGGGCACCCGCACGCCCGCCTCGCCCTGCACCGTTTCGATAACCACGGCGGCGGTGTGCTCATCAATGAGCTGCAAATCCTCGAAGTTGTTGTGGCGGAAGTGGTGGACGTCGGGCAACAGGGGCCGGAAGGCGTTCTTGAATCCCTCGGAACCGGTAATGCTCAGGGCGCCGTGGGTGGAGCCGTGGTAGGCGTTGAGGCAGCTCAGCAGTTTGGTGCGGCCGGTGTGGCGCTTGGCCAGCTTGAGGGCTCCTTCCACGGCCTCGGTGCCGGAGTTGGTGAAGTACACGTTGTCGAGGTGGGCGGGCAGGGTGGCGGTGAGGGCCTGGGCCAGTTGGGCGGGTGGGGCCTGCACCAGTTCGCCGTACACCATCAGGTGCAGGTACTTATCGAGCTGGTCCTGGATGGCGCGCAGCACCTGGGGGTGGCGGTGGCCCACGTTGCTCACCCCGATGCCGGCAATCAAATCGAGGTAGCGCTGGCCGTCGGGGCCGTACATGTACACGCCCTCGGCCCGCTCAATTTCCAGCAGCAGCGGAAAATCGGAGGTCTGGGCCTGGTGGCGGAGGAAAAGCTGGCGGGGGGTGAGCATCGGAAGCGGTACTAAATGGCGCAGCCGCCGGCCTCCCGGGCCGGGGCATACGCGCAGGTAACAGTTGGGGCGCGCAAAGGTACGGCGGCCGGCAGGTTTGGCGGCCCGGAAAAACAAAAACGGCTGCCGAAGCAGCCGTTTGCCGGATATAGCAAGAACCGGGTAGCCGATTGTGGGGGCTAATCGTCCGGCCCGTCGGCGGCGCCGGCGTTCATGCCGGGGCGGCCGGCCACGCGCTTGAGTACTTCGCGGGTGAACTGGCGCTCGGCCAGAAACAGCCGGCCCACCTGCCGCACGGTAATCACGCGCTGAAACTTGTCGAAGTAGTCTTTTTCCAGCGTTATTTCCTGCTGACGCAGGCCAAAAGACTGATTGATGTTGTCGCGCAGCTGCTGGTCGGAGAGGCCGTCGGCATCGGCGGGGCGGAGCTGGCGGAGGCGGCGGTTCAGGTCGCGGCGCTTGGCCGTGAACTCGTTGTAGAGGGGCCAGAACTTCTGGGCCTGATCGGGGGTGAGGGCAATTTTCTCGGTCAGGTAGGCAATGCGGGCGTTTTCGAGCTGGCTCAGCCGTTCTTGGCGCTGGTCCCCGCGCTGGGCGTGGGCTCCGGCCAGCGGCAGCACGGCCAGCAGGCACAGGAGCGAGAGAGTACGGAGTAGATGGTTCATGGGGTGGTAGTTAGCGGGTGGTGCCGGGGTAAAGATAATTCCGGCGGCCAAGGGGAAAGTTAGAGGTACGTTTCCTCGGAGGGTTGCAGGTCCAGCAGGTCCTGAAGCTCGTCGGGGGAGGCGTGGAGGTAGGTTTCGGCGGGCGTACTCCGGGCTGTGCCGGGCAATTCGGCCAAATCGGTGAGGCTGATGCGCTGGTCGCTGGCCAGCAGGTACTGCATGAGCTCCTGCTGGGGCACCCGGGCCAGCGCGGCCCCGGCAACCGGCCCGGCGGGTCCGGCCGGATTCAGCAAAAACGAAGCCGCGAAGCCCCCCAGCACCACTACCGAAGCCAACGCCGTGCGCAACGGGGCCGACAGGGCCGCCAGCCAGCCCCAGGCCGGAGCCGCCGGCGCAGGAGCGGCCGGCACGCGCTGCATCACCCGCATCGGGAGCTGCTCGAAATAACGGTCCGGGGGCGGAGCCAGCGGGGGCTGGGGCCGCCGCCGGTGTTCATCCAGACGGAAAGGAGTATTCATGGCAGTTGGAGTCAGAAGGGGTACTGGGGTTTAATGAATCACAGATGTTGCAGATGTTGCAGATAACGCAGATTCGTTCTGGTTGTCGCTTCCTGTATACTATCAGCCAGAACGAATCTGCGTTATCTGCGACATCCGCGATTATGCGTTCATCTGGGCTTCAATTTTCTTGGCGGCGTGGTGATAGGACGCTTTCAGGGCGCCCACGCTGGTGCCGGTTACTTCCGACATCTGTTCGTAGGGCATCTCGTCGTAGTAGCGCAGGTTGAACACCAGCCGCTGCTTGTCGGGCAGCGTGAGAATGGCCTTTTGCAGTTTCAGCTCGATTTCGTCGCCGGCCAGGCTTTCGTCGGCTTCCAGGTTGGCCGTCAGCTCGGCCGTGAGGTCGGTGAGGGGCAGCAGGAATTTGCGGCGCTTGCTCTTGAGCAGGCTCAGGCACTCGTTGGTGGCAATGCGGTAGATCCAGGTGTAGAGGGCGGCATCCTGGCGGAAGTTTTCCAGGTGCTTCCACACCTTGATGAACACGTCCTGGGTCAGGTCGTCGGCGTCGTCGTGGTTGACGACCATTTTGCGCACGTGCCAGTACACCTGGCGCTGGTACTTGCGCACGAGCTGGTTGAAGGCCACATTGCGGGAGGCCGGGTCACGGAATTTGGCAAGGATTTCCTGGTCTTCCAAAGGGCGCAGGCAGGGCGGGTGAGGGAGCGGGGGTAGCGGCGGGTTGGAGGCGGTCGGCGGGTAAGGGTTTAATCCGCATCCGCGAAAATATTCATCTTTGGGCGATGCCGGCCGTTCAGGATTTGCTGTTCAGCTGTTCCCCGTGGTATCCGGGACCCTCCGTAAGCCATGGGGTGGGTTGCGGAAAGCCGTCACGCGCCACTCTGCCACGTGGGTTGTAACAGGAAAGGAATACTTTTAGCCCAGTTAACCAACTGCCCGCCGCTATGAGCAATATGATTCAGTTCGTGGCCAACCACGACGACCTGTCCACCGACAAGGGTTTTCAGTTCAAGTTCTACTGCGACAAATGCCGCAACGGGCATATGTCGCGCTTCCAGCCCAACTCCATCGGTATTGCGGGGGAGCTGATGCGGGCCGCCGGCAGCCTGTTCGGGGGGCACTTCTACGACGCCGGCACGGCTGCCTACCACGTGCAGCGGGCCATCGGGGGCAAGGCCCACGATGGGGCCCTGGAGGCGGCCGTGGCGGCGGGCAAAACCTACTTCAAACAGTGTACCCGCTGCGGCCACTGGGTATGCCCCGATGTGTGCTGGAACCACTCGGCCGGTCTCTGCGAAGACTGCGCCCCCGACGAGCACGAGGAGCTGGCCGCCCAGCAGCGTCAGGCGGCCCGGGAGCAGATTCAAACCAAAACCCGGGAGCACGACTACACCCAGAACCTCGATTTTCTGGGCCGGGCTGCGGTAGTCCCGTGCGCCCAGTGCCAGCACAAGCTGGCCCCGGGCCAGAAGTTCTGTCCCGAGTGCGGCACGGCCAGTGCGGCGGCCGCGCCCAAAGACACGTTCTGCGCCGACTGCGGGGCACCACAGCAAACCCCGCAACGGTTCTGCCCCGACTGCGGAGCGAAGCAGTAAACGTCCGCTACCGCTTGGTGGCGTAAGAAAAGCCTACCGTGAGGTTGGTGTTGCCGGGTACTTTGCCTTCGCTGAACTGGCTCTCGTAGGTGTAGTTGTAGGAGAAGCTCACGGCCAACGCGTTGGTGAGCTTGAGGGCGGCCGTAGACACGTTGCTGAAGCGGTAGTTGCCGAAGTTGGCCAACGAGGGCTGGTAGAACGTGGTGGAGCCGAAGGTGAGAATGCGGAACGTGTAGGCCACTTTCAGGCGCACCGAGTTGCGGGCCGTGACCACGGTGCGGCCGTCGAGGAAGTTGGTTTGCTCCCGAATCACGAGGTTGCTCACCGATACTTCCCGGCCCAGCGTATCGGAGTAGAAGGCCCAGCCGGGGCCGCCGCCCACCTGTCCCCGCCGCGTGATGCCACGCAGGTTGCTCTGCTCGTAGCCGCCCAGCGCGTAGGCTCGGAACCGGCCCTGGTAGTAGTAGGGCGTGGCATGGAGCAGCAGCTCCCGCTCGCGCAGGCGCCCATCCTGGCGGCCGTAGGCAAAGTTCAGGTTCAGGGGCAGGCCCAAGTGCTGTCCCCGGGTAAAGGTGAGGCTTTGGGTGGTAGCCAGCAGCGTGCGGTTCACGCCGCCCTGGCTGTAGGCCCCCGTGAGCTGGCCGCTGTACACGATGCGCGTGGTATCGGGCTGTTGCTGGTTCTGGGCGTGGGCCGCCGGAAGCAGCCGCAACAGGAGCAGCCCGCCGGCTGCCAGGGAGAAGAAATAGCTTGAAACCATAGGGAGCTGCTGAGTCGGGCCGGGGCGACTTGGGCAAGCCCTTCAAGTACACGCCCATACGTGACTCCACCGCGCCGGAACCGGGGCCAAAGATAGGCCCTACAGGCTTGAGTGGCCCGTAGCGGCCGGCTTGGCGGGTGAGCCGCCCCGGCGTAAAGGCCGCGCGACTCGGCTGATTTTACGTATACTTACTCCCTTAATTGGTGCCGCAACTGCTCGTATCGGCTGTCGGGCCGCTACCTTCTTCGTGTATGACTTTTCGTTTGGCGTGGCCCGTGCTGGTGCTCTGGCTGGGGATGCTGGTTCCGGCACTGGCCCAGGTGATTCCGCCACCCATGAAGCAGGCCCCCCGCCCCGCCAGCCCCGGAGTGGTGCTGCCCGGCCCGGCTACCCCCAAAGACTCGGCCCGCTCCCAAGGCCTGGTGACCGATACCGAAACCCTGCGCCGCATCGACTCGCTGCGGCGGGCCAACTCCGGCCGCCTCGAACAGATTCAGACCGAGCTGCTGACCCTCAAAAACAGCTCGACCGACAAGCGCCGCGAGCGGGATCTTATCACCGAAATCATGGCTTTGCGCCAGGTCGATTCGCTGCGCCAGGCCCGTGCCCGCCAGTACATCGATTCGCTCAAGCAGTATGCCAAGGGCTTTCCGGTGGCTCCCCACGGCGATACGCTGTTCTACGTGTACACCAAGCTGGGGCCGTTTTCGCCCCGGGAGCGGGCCCAGCTCACGGAGGATAAGATCAAGCGCCTGCAAGAGGGCGTGTTCTTCAGCCCCGATTCGCTGCTGATTTACCCGTCGGAGCAAACCACCGACCTGATGTACGGCCAGCAGGTGCTGCAAAGCATCAACCAGAACGACGCGCTCTGGCAGAACGTGTCGCGCGACTCGCTGGCCCGCGCCCACCGCGCCCGGATTATCGCGGCCGTGGTGGCCTACAAGGATGCCAATAGCCTCAAGAGCATTGCCAAGGAAATCGGCCTGACGCTGCTGGTGCTCATCGTACTTTACTTCACGGTGAAGTACGTTATCAAGCTGTTTCGTTGGGTCCGGCTCAAGCTGAGGGCCAAGGAAGGCACCTGGTTCAGGGGCATTAAGTTCGGCAACTACGAGTTTTTCAATGAGCAGCGCCAGCTGAGCACCGTGCTGCTGCTGGCTACGGTTCTTCAATGGATTGTGGTGCTGCTGACCATTTATCTGGTGCTGCCCATCGTGTTCAGCATCTTCCCCGGCACCCAGGGCATTGCCGACACGCTGCTGGGCTACGTGTTCAACCCGCTCAAGAAAATTGGGCTGGCGTTCTGGAATTACCTGCCCAACCTGTTCACCATTGCCGTTATCGTGGCGGTGTTCCGCTACGTGCTGAAGGCTATATATTCCATCAAGGAAGAAATCCGGGAGGGCAACATGGCCATTGAGGGCTTCTACGCCGACTGGGCCAACCCCACCTACCAAATTGTGCGGGTGCTGGTGTTTGCCTTCGCCCTGGTCGTGATTTTTCCCTACCTGCCCGGCTCCGATTCGCCGGTGTTTCAGGGCGTATCGGTGTTTCTGGGCTTTCTGTTCACGTTCGGCTCGGCCGGCTCGCTCTCCAACATCGTGGCCGGACTGGTGCTGACGTATATGCGGGCCTACAAAATTGGCGACCGGGTGAGAATCGGGGATGTGACGGGCGACATCGTGGAAAAAACGCTGCTCGTGACCCGCATCCGGACCGTCAAGAACGAGGAAATTACTATTCCCAACTCCTCGGTGATGAGCTCCTACACCACCAACTTCTCCACTGCCGCCCCCACGCTGGGGCTGGTGCTGCACACCACCGTCACCATCGGCTACGACGTGCCCTGGAAGCAGGTGCACCAGTTGCTGCTGGAGGCTGCCCGGGCCAGCGAGTTCGTGCTGGCCGAGCCCCAGCCCTTCGTGCTCCAAACCAGCCTCGACGACTACTACGTGGCCTATCAGCTCAATGCCTACACCCGCGAGGCCGGCAAACAGTCCCTCATCTACTCGCTCCTGCACCAGAACATCCAGGACAAATTCAACGAGGCCGGGGTCGAAATTATGTCGCCCCACTTCCGGGCCGTGCGCGACGGCAGCTCGGTAAACCTGCCGGCCCAGTACCTGCCCAAAGACTACCAAGCCCCCAAGTTCCGGGTCGAGAACTCGGACGAGCCCAAAGGGTAAGGGCCGGGGGCACGGGCACTGTTATGCTGCGCTCCGCTCAGGCTGACGATACTGTGGGTAAAGCCCCCGGCAACCCGGTTCCCGGCCCAGAAAACCCAAAAAATCATCTGATGCTCACTGGAAAAGCCTGACCTTTGCGGCCGGTCCGGCGCAGTTGTCGGGCCTGGGGGGGAGCTGCGGAAGTTGACCGGATGGCTGTTTCTCCCACCTTACCAGACAGATACGCCCGGCCGGCACCCAGTAAACAGGCATGATGAAATTGGTGAATAAGATCAGGAGGCAGCTCAAACAGCGGTATGATGCCATTGATAATATTCACTTCAAGCGCGACCTGCTCAACGCGCTGCCTTTCTGGTTCGGGGCCCTGATAACGGGCCTGGTAGCCGTGCTCTACGCCAAGCTCTTTGCCTGGGCCGAGGCCGGTACCCGCTACGTCTACCACCACTCGCCCGAGTCGAAGTGGGCCTTTCTGCTGCTCACGCCGCTGTGCTTTCTCATCGGCTGGTATCTGGTGAACCGCTTTGCGCCGTTTGCCCGGGGCAGCGGCATCCCGCAGGTAACGGCCGCCATCGACCTCTCCAACCCCCGCCACAACTACAAGGTTGTGCGGCTGCTGAGCGTGCGGGTGATACTCGTTAAGGTCGTATCGAGTCTGTTCGTGATTCTGGGTGGGGGTGTGATTGGCCGCGAGGGGCCGACGATCCAGATTTCGGCCGCCATCTTCAAGCAGGTCAACCGGCTGCTGCCCGCCTGGTATCCCAAAATATCCAAGCGCAACATGATAATCACCGGGGCCGCCGCCGGCCTGGCCTCGGCTTTCAACACGCCGCTGGGCGGTATCGTGTTTGCCATTGAGGAGCTGACCAAAACCCACCTCAACTTCTTTAAATCGGCCCTGCTCACCGGCGTTATCATTGCCGGCCTCACGGCCCTCAACCTGCTTGGGCCCTACCTGTACCTGGGCTATCCGCGCCTCGACAACATCCCGATCTGGATTATTTTCGTGGTGATGCTGGTGGCCCTCATTACCGGTTTCGCGGCCAGCGGCATGGGCGAGGCCATCCTGTTCATTCTGCGCCGCAAGCAGCAGCTCACGTCGGCCGCCGAGAAGATGGTGTACCCGCTGCTCTGCGGGCTGGCCATTGCCCTGCTGGCCGTGCTGGTGGATGAGCGCATGTTCGGCTCGGGCAAGGAAATCATGTTCGAAACCCTGTTCACCGACCACAAGCACGTGGAATGGTACGTGCCGATTCTGCGCATCATCGGCCCCATTCTCTCGTTTTCAACGGGCGTGGCGGGTGGTATTTTCGCGCCCGCGCTCAGTGCCGGGGCCAGCATCGGGGCCGTGGTAGCGGGCTGGATGTACCTCACCGACACGGCTACCAATCTGCTGGTGCTCTGCGGCATGGTGGGCTTCCTGACCGGCGTCACGCGCAGCCCCTTCACCTCGTCTATCCTGGTGATTGAGATGACCAACAGCCACAACATCATCTTCTACCTGATGCTCACGGCGCTGCTGGCCAACCTGGTGTCCAACCTCGTCAACCGCCACTCCTTCTACGACCAGCTCAAAACCCAGTACATCCAGGAAATCCACCGCGACGAGGTGCTGGAAGCTACCCTGGAGGAAGAGGCTGCAAAGAAAGGGAAAGGGGAATGAGGAGAAGTGCGTAAATGGGGTATATTGCTGACAGTCTGACTCGTTAGCGTGCACATCCATGCGTGGTCTCAACAAAGTAACCCTGATTGGTAACCTGGGCAAAGACCCGGAAATTAACGTGCTGGAAGGCAACGTGGCCGTGGCGAAGTTTTCGCTGGCTACCTCCGAAAGCTTCCGCGACAAGAGCGGCCAGCTCCACACGAGCACCGACTGGCATAGTATTGTGCTCTGGCGCGGTCTGGCCGAGCTGGCCCAGGCCTATCTGCGCCGGGGCAGCCTGGTATACGTGGAAGGCAAACTCAAAACCCGTTACTACGACGATGCGGCCGGGGTGCGCCACTACGTAACGGAGGTAGTGGGAGAGCAGGTGTTGATGTTGGATAAAAAAACCGGCGAGGTGCCGCCCGCCTCATGAACGTGGCCGTGTCGTTGCGCCTGAACGCGGCCCGCACTGGGTTTCAGGTATTCTTTCCTTATTCGGATGTCACCTTACGGACGGCTTTGTTAGCCGCCGGGGTGGGGTACGAAGCCGCTGCCCGGGGCTACGTGCTGCCGGCTACGTCCGAAGCCGTGGCCCCGTTGCGGCAGGTGTGCCAGCGCCTGAACGTACCGCTGCATGTGCCCGTGGTGCCGGCACTGGCCACTGAGCCGCCGCCGCCTACTGCGCACGAGGTGCTGCTGTCGCGCTACTGCCAGTTTATTGCCCTGAAGCGTTATAGCCCCCAAACCCTGAAAAATTATCGGGGAGCTTTTCAGCTGTTTCTTACCCACCACGCCCCGCGCCTGCCGCTGGAACTCAGCAAGCAGGATGTACTTGACTACCTGGCCGGGCGCGTGGCAGCCGGTATATCAGAGGCTTACCAGAACCTGCTGATCAATGCCATCAAGTTCTACTACGAGCAGCTGGAAGGCCAGCCGCGCCAGTATTATGAGGTGCCCCGGCCCAAGCGCCCGCTCCAAAACCCGAAGCTGCTGGCCAAAGAAGAAGTAAAGGCGCTGCTGCAAGGCACCCATAACCTGAAGCACCGCGCCATGCTCATGCTGGCCTATGGCCTGGGGCTGCGCCTAAGCGAAGTGCTGGCCCTAACGCCGGCCGATATTGACGCGAAGCGCATGGCGCTGTACGTGCGGGGTGGGAAGGGCAAAAAAGACCGCAACCTGCCCTTGCCCGAAATACTCTTGCTGCTGCTGCGGGAGCAGTTCCGGCAGTTTCGGCCTACCACCTTTCTTTTCGAAGGCGCGCAGCCGGGAGAGCCTTACAGTGCCCGCAGCCTGCAGCAAGTAGTGAAGCAGGCCGCCGAGCGTGCTGCCATTCGGCGGCCCATCTCGCTGCATATGCTGCGCCACTCCTACGCTACCCATCTGCTGGAAGGTGGTACCGACATTCGGATGATTCAGGATCTGCTGGGCCATGCCAGCATCAAAACCACCGAGATTTACACCCACGTTGCCCAACGAACCCGCATTGCTTCACCACTCGATGAACTGGGCTTATAGAAGGCTGAGTAGCGTAATCCCACCCCAATTCGGTAGAATTACGCTACTCAGTAGCGTACTATCGATGGATTGTCGCTACTTGCAGTGTCGCGGAGTAGCGGCAACCCAAATGTTATCGGCAAGCTTAAATCGACAACTATGGGACATTGGAAAGAAGTAGCAATGGAAATGCAAGAGCAAGAAAGTGACAGACATTTGGCTGACCTACTTGGCATTACTTATGACGAGTTAACAGAACTTGATTATGAAATTGAGACTGACCAAAGTCGTGACGGACTTGTTTATAATTATCGGATAGAGTTTGATATAGACAATTCACCAAAAGATATTCTAAGTAAAATCAAAAACCTTGAAGATGGTTGTAGAGTTTATTTTCAACCTTGGGACTTTGACGAAGAATATGATTATGACGAACAATATGACGCTATAACTGAAAACAAAGACTATTTACAAAAATTCAAAGATGAAATTGCAAATTTAGAAGCTTTAAATTCTCTAAAAATTCCTGATGAAGTACTTAAAGCAATTCTTCATAGACAACTTTTTATAAGCGTTATTGGAACAATGGAAACTTTTCTTGCAGACGCATTTATTAACTTGACAAATGACAACGAAGAATTTTTAAAAAACTTTATTGAGACACATCCTGAATTTAAAAAAAGAAAATTTGAATTACGTGAAGTATTTGAAGAATATAGTAAAATAAAAGAGACAGCAAAAAAAGTAATGCTTGACACCATTTATCATAATCTACCATCAGTAAGCCAAATGTTCGCTGACACATTTAAAATTGAATTTCCAAGTATAAAAAATGTTTACGAATACGTCTTAAAAAGACACGACTTAGTTCATAGAAACGGAAAAACTAAAGAAGGAGAAACCGTGGTTACAGACGAAAATGCAATTACTGAACTCATTAGTAAAGTGACAGTTTTTACAAATGACATTGCGACCAAACTCAACATTACGTGACAAGCCAGCCGATAACATTGGGTTTGGCAATAGCAGGGCTGACCTGCATATCATCAGCTTTTGTACTACTATCATCAGTAGTTCGGGCTGAAATTTCTTTACTCAACTTTTTGTTCTTAATTTCATCTTTAGTAATTCTATTGGGCTGCGGTTACGGGCGGACAATTATAAAATTCCCTGCCATCGCCAAGCCCCGTCCGTTAGCGGCTATTGGTCGAAACATCTCACTAACACAAAATTTATGATAGAAACATTTGACGAGTTTACTAATTCATATCATATTATCGTTCTTTTCGACAAATCCGAAAGAGAGAATTTAGACTATTTGGTAGAAGGGATTTGGACTTCATCAGGAGAGAAAGATTATTGGCAAAGGCTTGACAAGCCTAAGTTTGATTTTGAACAGCTACACGTTCATATTGCACGTCAAAAACATATCAATACAAAAAGCAAACAAGTTACTTGGAATGTTGATGGTACAAGACACGACAAAAAAACTTTCAATCAGAATTTTAATGGATTGGAAAAAGCAAAAGAAATTGCGAGAAACGCTTTAGGTTTAAATTCTGACGCCATTTTAGAGTTTATCGAACATCAAGGAGTTGGACAATTACTGCTTGAAACAGTTGAATATCTTCCAGCGGAAACTTCCGTTTTTGTTTTCAAGCTCATTAGTAAAACTAAAAAACAAATTTTGCATAGTTAATGGAAAAGACAAATCAATATAGTAGCGGCGTACGCAACATACTTACCCGAGCAAGACAATATAATCACGACATTGGTGATTATATGGAGCATTATATAAATGAAAGGTTTGCATTTACGGTTCGACTTTCCAATGGACGTATTGAACTTCCAATGGAAATGGCACAAGACCAAGAAGTAATGCCATCGAGTATTTCAGAGGACAGGATTAAAACTATTGCCTCACGTTTTCAAAGTAATAATCCAAAGCCTGTTGTAATTCCTGAACCAGTTTTACAGACAATAACTGATTTGCCAAAACCACTAACTTTTTGGCAAAGACTTTTGAAAGTACTTGGACTAAAATAACAACAGCCGCTAACATTAGGTTTTGTGCAAGTGGGGCTTGACGTTGTAATCTTCAGCATCAGTTCTTTGCTGTACTTCAGTTCGGGCTTGACGGAATTCTATTGGGCTTTTGCAGGTTATCTTATACATTTGTTTTTCAATCAGCAGCGGTTATGGGAAGACGGAATTCTATTTCCCCACCTGCACAAAGCCTTGCTCGTTGGTAGCAATTTTTGACGAGCCGTTTTAGCAACAATTAGCGGCAGACAAAACGCATTAAAAAATAAAATAGCTAACAAAACTTCAAATAAATTCCAATTATCTTGTTGAACATTTTACAAATAATAATTTCCTGAAAGCGTTAGATACTAAATGGAGAAATATCAAATACATAAAGCTGCATTAGAATCTGACTATGAGTACGCTCAAAAACTGGTTAAATTAAAAGTTGACTTGAATGAACTAGATACTTTTGGATACACCGCTTTACATTGGGCAGTTTTTAGAGGCGACATTGACTTTGTAAAAATACTTCTTGAAGCAGGTGCAAATCCCAATATATTATCAGAAGACGGTGTAACACCAAAATGGAGAGCGAAAGATTTCTACTTAACTGACATAGACAAGTTATTAGATAGCTTTGGTGGAAAAGTGCTAACTAATGAAGAATTTGACAGAACTTCATTTTCAGTTTTTAATGGCATTATTGGACAAACTCTTCCACAAGAGGATTCAGATAAAGGTGGAAATGAAGACAAGAAAATAGCTACTAAAAAAAGATGGTGGAAGTTTTGGAGAGTCTATGAATGAGGACAATAAAACTGCTACCAACAAAAGTATTGCTGCAAGCAGGGCTTGACGTTGAAACAATGGGCTGCAGATCACTATCAGCAGCGGTCCCAGCGGACGGAATTCTGTTGGGCATTTAGTTGTTATCTTGTACTTTAGTTTTTCAATCGGCTTCAGTTCCGGGGCTTGACCAGCAATGAATCCCCTGCCTGCAGCAATACTCGTCCGTTGTCGTCGTACGGATTGAAAATAAAAAAGCGCCCGCAACTTTACGTTGCGGGCGCTTTTTGCTGGTTTACGAAGTAGCTGGAAGCCTACTTCGCCTTTCGCGCCATTACCTTCTCCACGGCGGCCACGATGGCCGTTTCGTTGAGGCCGTATTTCTCCATGAGCTGGTCGGCCGTGCCGGATTCGCCGAACGAGTCGTAGACGGCTACCATTTCCAGGGGCAGGGGCTCCTCGCGGGCCAGCAGCTGGGTGATGGAGTCGCCGAGGCCGGTTGGGGTGCGGTGCTATTCACTCATCGGTAAGCAGACCCAGCAATGCCAGTACCTGCTGGTCGCTGAGGCTACTTTGCTCCGACTTGTCGTAGATGGCGAGCAGGTAAACGGTTTCGTTGATTACCCGCACGTAGGTGATGACGCGGGCCCCGCCGCGCTTGCCGGTGCCTTTGCTGGCAATAGCCAGCCGGATTTTGTAGCAACCGTGGCCGATGCCGGTGCCAGTCTGTGGGCTATCCTTCAGTTCTTCCAGCAGGGTAGCATATTCCTTGACTAGCGACGGGAATTTTTTCGCCAATCGGCGTAGTTGCCGGTCGAAAAGGGGAATGGTGCTGGTTTCAAACGCCATCTTTCTGGTCTGCCAGAAGCTCCTTCAGCAACTCATCCGCCGGTCGGCCCACTTTCTCGCCCCGCTTGATCCGGGCCAACTCGCGGCCCGCCTCCCGCAGGCTTTCCATTAGGCGTAAATCGGCCGCCGTGGGAGTCTTACTCGGCGACTTTACCTTCACGCGCTTGATGCCACGCACCAGTTCCAGCACGCGGGCCACATCTTTGTCGGGCACTTCCAGCACAATTTCCATGAGCTTGCTTAGTTCAGTTTCTTGAAGATACGCAACATCTTGACTGGACCGGAAGTGCCCGGCAAAGCCTACTTGGTCTTGCGGGCCATTACCTTCTCCACGGCGGCTACGATGGCCGTTTCGTTGAGGCCGTATTTCTCCATGAGCTGGTCGGGCGTGCCCGATTCGCCGAACGAGTCGTTGACGGCCACCATTTCCAGGGGCAAGGGCTCCTCGCGGGCCAGCAGCTGGGCGATGGAGTCGCCGAGGCCACCGTTCATCTGGTGCTCCTCGGCCGTTACCACGCAGCGCGTTTTGCGGGCCGATTCCAAAATCATCCGGGCATCGAGGGGCTTGATGGTGTGGATGTTGATGATTTCGGCATTGATGCCTTTGTCGGCCAGCAGCTTACCGGCCAGAATAGCCTTCCACACCAGGTGGCCGGTAGCGAAGATGCTCACGTCGGCACCCTCATTGAGCAACACGCCCTTGCCGATTTCGAACTGCTGGTCGGCGGGGGTGAAGTTGGGCACTACCGGGCGGCCGAAGCGCAGGTACACGGGGCCCTCGTAGTCGGCAATGGCCAGCGTGGCGGCTTTGGTCTGGTTGTAGTCGCAGGGGTTGATAACGCACATGTGGGGCAGCATCTTCATCAGCCCGATGTCTTCGAGAATCTGGTGGGTGGCGCCGTCCTCGCCCAGGGTGAGGCCGGCGTGGGAGGCGCAGATTTTCACGTTTTTGCCCGAGTAAGCAATGCTCTGCCGAATCTGGTCGTAGACGCGGCCGGTGCTGAAGTTGGCGAACGTGCCGGTAAACGGAATTTTGCCGCCAATGGTGAGGCCGGCCGCCAGGCCCATCATGTTGGCCTCGGCAATGCCCACCTGGAAGAACCGCTCGGGGAAGTCCTTCACGAAGGCGTCCATTTTAAGCGAGCCAATGAGGTCGGCGCAGAGGGCCACCACGTTGGGGTTGGTTTTGCCCAGCTCGTGCAGGCCGGCACCAAAGCCTGAGCGGGTATCCTTCGATTCGGTGTAGGGAAAGTCTTTCATTTTATGGGATGTTGGGGACGTAGGGTCTGAGGGACTGGGATTATTCTTATCTGAAAGAGCGGGTAAAAGTACGTGTCATGCTGAGCGCAGCCGGAGGCGAAGTCGAAGCATCTCTACCGCAGTAGTAATTTCTCTTTGACTAGCATTGCAACGAAGCGGTAGAGATGCTTCGACTTCGCTCCGTCCCTGGCTTGATGCGCCACATGCTCAGCATGACGTTCTGTTTACTGATGTTTTTCCTCGCCACTTCATCTTCCGAACAAGCTAACCGAGCTGGTCTGGCCGGGTCGGATGGTGAAGGTGCGTACATCGGTGAAGCGGCTGCCGGTGGCGGTGGCCGTGCGGAACACGAGGCGGTAGGCTCCCGGCTGCATCGGCAGGTTAATTTTGGAGCTGCCGCCCTCGGGCAGGTTGTACACCCAGGTCTGGGAATCGTCCTGGTTGAGGCGGTAGATGCTGCCGTAGCCCCTGTAGTCCGACACGATGTTGAGGATGCCGGGCGCTTCGTAGGTCACGGCCGTTTCCTGGCCCTGCTTTATACTGATGCGCCGCACCTGCCGGGGCAAAGTCAGCAGCTCCACTTCGTAGTTGCCGGCCAGCAGCTTCTGCCGCGCCCCGAAGGGCAGGGCTACCACCGTGGCCGGGTTGCCGGCGGCCCGCACCACCGCCTGCACCCGCCCGTAGGGGTTGGGCGAAACGGCGGGGTTTTGCAGGTTCAGCGTGCCCTGGGGCGTTTGGTAGGTAAGCACGTTGGCCTTGCCCGGCCGGATGGGCAGGTTAGCCTGGCGCACCGGCGGCACGGTGTTAATCACCAGATCATAGCTCTGGAGGGCATCAATGTCGAGGGCGTCGGGCTGGCCTTTGGCGTCGCGGTAGTGCACGTAGTTGTACTCCGGCTGGTCCGTGACGTTGTTGAGAAAGGTCAGGTTGACATTCGATTCCAGGGGGCGGCCCCGCTCGTCGGTCAGGTTCACGGCCACGGTGGTTTTGGCCAGCGTCTGGGCCACTACGTCGTTGAGGATGGTGCGGAAGGTGCGCACGTCGGCCGCGTTGTAGTAGGTGCCCAGGCATTCCAGCTGCCGGCCAAACTCGCGCTCGGCCCCAATCCCAATCACGAAGGGCTTGAGAAATACCCGCTTCCGCTGCAGGGCCAGCGAAGTCGCGCACGGGTCGCCCTTACACGATTCGAGGCCGTCGGTAATCAGAATCAGCACGTTGCGGGCCGATTTATCGGCCGGAAAATCCTGGGCCGATTGCAGCAGCGAGTACGTGATGGGCGTGTTGCCCCGGGGCTCGATGGTGTTGAGCTTGGCCTTGATGGCCCCCGCGTTTTTGGGCGCGAAGGGCACTTCCAGCCGCGAGTCCTCGCAGTTGTTCTCGGCCTTGTCGTGCTGGTGGCCGTAGGCCCGCAGCGCCAGCTCCAGGTGGGGGTAGGCGTTGAGGGAGTCGGCCATTTTGGCCAGCAGTTGCTTGGCCACCTCCATCCGCGGCCGGCCTTCCCAGGGCGCCTGCATCGAGCCCGAGGCATCGAGCAGAAACAGGATGCGGGTGGTTTTGGGCTGGGTGGCGGGCGTGGCGTTCTGGGCATGGCAGTTCCCGGGTAGCAACGCTACCAGCAACAAGCCCAGAAATGCCAGCCACTGCCGCATGTTTGGATGAGAAGTCAGATAGTAAGAGAACGTCATGCTGAGCGGAGTCGAAGCATCTCTACCGCCATGCTAATTCCACCTGATTGCAACGAGGCGGTAGAGGTGCTTCGACTCCGCTGCGCTCAGCATGACGTTCTCTTACCGCTGTGATTAGTAGTCCGACGCCTTTTCCACTTCCAGCTGCTTGAGGGCGGTGGCCAGCTGCTCGTCGTTCGGCGCCACGCCGTGCCACTTGTGGGAGCCCATCATGAAGTCGACGCCGAAGCCCATCTGGGTATCCATGAGCACCATCACGGGCACGCCCTGGCCGAGCAGGCCCTGGCCTTCCTTGATGGTGGCGAGCAGGGTTTCAAACTGGTTACCGTCGGTTTCGAGCACGCGCCAGCCGAAGGCCTCGAACTTGGCGCGCAGGTCGCCGAGGCCGCCGATTTTGTCGGTGGGGCCGTCAATCTGCTGGCCGTTGCGGTCGACGAAAGCCATCAGGTTATCCACTTTGTGGTGGGGGGCGTAGAGGGCCGCTTCCCAGATCTGGCCTTCTTCCAGCTCGCCGTCGCCCATGAGCACGAACACCGTGCTTTGGTCGCCGTTGAGCTTTTTGGCCTGGGCTGCGCCGGTAGCCACGCTCAAGCCCTGGCCGAGCGAGCCGGAGGCAATGCGGATGCCGGGCAAATGCTCGTGCGTGGCAGGGTGGCCCTGGAGGCGCGAGTTCAGCTTGCGGAACGTAGCCAGCTCGCTTACCGGGAAGTAGCCCGAGCGGGCCAGCACCGAGTAGAACACCGGCGAAATGTGGCCGTTCGAGAGGAAGAACAGATCCTGGCCGATACCATTCATGTCGAACGGCTCGGGCGTGTGCTGCATCACCTTAAAGTAGAGCGACACGAGCAGCTCGGTGCAGCCCAGAGAGCCGCCGGGGTGGCCCGAGTTCACGGCGTGCACCATGCGCACGATGTCGCGGCGCACCTGGGTGGCAATCTGCTGCAATTCGGCTACCGATTTGGTGGCTTCGGGGGCGTGGGTTTCGGAGGCGGTCGACTGGGCCATGCGGTAGGTTAGGAGTTTGGTAGGATGACAAAGGTAAGCACCCCTTTTTTGGAGCTGCCAGTTAATATAGGCTTCATGAAGTAGGGTGCGGGGCTTGTCGCCGCCCGCCGTTGAACGACTCGTACGGCCACTGTTCAATGGCGGGCGGCGACAAGCCCCGCACCCTACTTTGCTTTGCGCAGGGTATAGCTATCGGCTGACAGCTAAAAACAGGGTGTAAAAAAGCCCCGCCGGAAGGCGGGGCTCCTGAAGCCCTTACAGCAGCTGAGCCGCGTGGTTCTTGGTATCGACTTTGGTGATGAGCTTCTCGATTTTTCCCGTCTCATCAATCAGAAACGTGTAGCGCATGGTGCCCATGTACTTGCGGCCGTACATGGATTTCTCCTGCCACACGCCATAGTCCTGCACCAGCTTTTTTTCCTCATCCACGAGCAGGGGGAAGGGGAGCTCGTGCTGGGCGATGAATTTCTGGTGGGATTTGGCCGAATCGATGCTCACGCCCAGCACCTTAATGCCGGCCGCCAGCAGCTGCTGGTAATGGTCGCGCAGGTCGCAGGCCTGGGCCGTGCAGCCGCTGGTGCTGTCCTTGGGGTAGAAGTAGAGCGCTACTTTGCGGCCCTGGTAATCGGAAAGGCGGTGGAGGGTGCCGTTCTGGTCGGGCGCTGCGAAGGCCGGAGCCTGCTCGCCTGCTTGGGGTACTGCCATGCCCCGAAGGTAAGGTGAAATGGTGAGGTGGGAAAATGAGGAGGTAACCGAAATAGCAAGACCGTCATTCCGAGCGCAGTCGAGGAATCTCGCGTGCTGACGTTGTAATGGTAACCAGCTAGTTTCGCGTGCTGATGCTACTATGGCAACCTGACTCGGCTGCGGCGTATAAATCAGCTGCTCCACCGGGAAGCCCAGCTCCCGGCCGCGGGCTACCAGCTGGTCGCGGAGGGCGCGCTCCATGTGAGGGGTACGGCTCAGAATCCAGAGGTTTTTGCGGCCCGGCTCGCCCACCAGGGCATGGCGGTAGCCGGCGTGGTCGAGGGCCAGAATCCAGTAGTTGCCCTCGAAGGGCCAGAAAAACTGCACCTTGAGGCGGGCGTTGCTGGCGTCGAGGGCGCGGGCGGTGGCCCGGGCCGTGGTGGCGGGGCCGCCGAGGCGGCCCTGGTGGCAGGTGTTGAGCACGCTCACCCGGCCATCGGGGCGCAGTGTGTACTCGGCCGTTACGTGCTGGCAGCCTTTCTCGAAGCGGGTGGGCAGGCGGGCCACCTCGTACCAGAGGCCGGCGTAGCGGTGCAAGTCCACGTGGGCCACGGTGGGCAGCTCGGCCTGCATGCTGCGGCGGGCGTAGGCGTAGGCCGCTACGCCGGTGGTAACCACGGCGGCGGCGGCGGCCAGCAGCACCGGCTGGCGGCGTTTGAGCAGATTGTTGGGCATGGGAAGGAGGGAAATAAGGGTGCCGAAAAAATAGCCGGTCCTACTGCTTACGGGCGGGTGGTGCAGGCAGGCTGGCCCGGTACCCGCGTTGCGGGGCAAACCAGGTAGAAATACGGGGCAGCGCGAAAAGGGTATTTCTACGCTAAGAGCGGCCCGCCCAATAGGCGTGCTTTGCCCAGGTATTCCTCGTGGCCCAACCGGCAGCAAGCTGCCGGAATAGCCGGCTTAGTTGGCCGACCAGCGCTGCGGCGCAGCTTGCCCGGCGGCGGTGCCCCTGTTGCGGGTAGGCGGCCTCAATAGTTTGGGGTACCTTGGGCCAGGGAGTTACCTCCCGCTCATTGCTTGCCTCCCGCGCGCTTCCCCATCATCACATTCACCTTACTTGCCTTATTGCCATGAACGAATTGTCTGGGTTGGAAACCATTTCACAGGAAGAGTTTGACCGGTATGCGGCCAAATGGCTGCACGTGCTGACCAAGCGCAGCTCCGGCGACCTGCAACAGTGCTTCCTGGGCGCCAACGAGGTGCGGATGCCCTACGTGAGTTTCCCGATTGAGCATATCGGGTGGCTGATATCGACGGTGGGAAGCCACCATATTGAGGCGCGTTTTCTGGTGATGAGCGACGGGAATGATCAGAAAGACCGCTTCGTGCTGGCCCTGTACGCGGTGGACGCGCGCGGCATCCGGATTTCGGCCTACTACCTGGCCAAACCCCCGAAGCCGGCCCAGCTGGGCGCAGACAACGCGGCCGATATGAATACAGTGGCCGAGCAGGTGCCCCATTATATGGTGAAAAAGTGGCTGGAATACTGGAACGAGGCCGGCGAGCTCACGCCCGAAATGTTCGTCAACAGCTACGGTTTGCTCCAGGGCTACACCTTCTCGGTGGATGATTTCATGAAACCGCTGTTCAACTCCCAGCCTTTCGGGGCCCAGGAGCTGCGGGTGGGTTTAGGCCTGCACAAGTACTTCTCGGCCCTGCATTACTCGAAGCCCACCTACACGTTCGGGCTGGTGCTGCGCCTCTACAAACCCGCCACGCCGGGCGAGGCGGGCGCAGTAGAAACCAGCAGTGAGCCCTTCTACGATATGTCGACGCCCTGCCCTCCCGGTTTCTAAAGTGCCGGCTAGTCGTCTGCTCGTACTCCTTCGCGTTCGGCCCGCTGCTCCCTTTGGTGGGAGGAGTGTGCCGAACGTGCTGGTTGCGGCCCCGTGCTGCACCCGCCGCCCGGCTCATCAGTCCTGCTGCTAGAAAAACGCCTATTGCTTAGTTGAATGGATACATTCGTGCATCTGCCCCTCCAGCAGATTTTGATGCGCCTGACCCTGGTGCCGGTATTCGCGGCCAGCATTATCGGGCTGGTTCACTTTCGCCACCTGCCCGCCAACCTGCGCTACCTGGCGGCGGGCGTGGCCTTTTTCCTGCTGCCGATGGGCGTCCTCGGGCTGGTGCTGCTGCTGTTGCAGCGCAACAACCTGTTTTTGATGCCCATTTACACGGTAGGGGAGCTGCTGATCCTCGGGCTGGTCTACCAGGCTACTATGCAGTCCCGGTTGTTCACGCGCCTCATGCTGGCCCTGATTATCGGCTTTATCGGCTACCTCGTGCTCGATAGTATGGGGGTGCAGGCCCTGACCCGGTTCCGGCCGGGCCAGCAGGTGATCCAGAGCGTGCTGATTCTGCTCATGGTGGGGTTCTACTTCCGCCGCCTGCTGCACGAGCTGCAGGTGCGCCGCCTGTGGCAGGAGCCCATGTTCTGGGTGTCGGCGGGCCTGTGCATCTACTTTCTGGGCTACCTCCAGATTGCCTTGTTCAGCAACTACCTGCTGCGCTATTCCCGGCAGCTGAACATGAACATCTGGGCCGTGCATTCCCTGCTGTTTATCGTCTTGTACCTCTGTTACTGCCGGGCATTATGGGCTCCCCCGAAGAGGTAACCTTTGGTCAGCTGCTCTACGGGGGCATTGCCTTTATGCTGCTGGCGGGCGGCGGGCTGCTCGCATTTCTGATGGTGTACCAGAAGCGCCTGTTGCAGCAGCAGCTGCGCCTGCGTACCGTGGAGGCCGCCCATCAGCAGGAGCTGCTGCTGGCCCAGCAGGAGCTGTTGGTGGCCGTAATTGCCGCCCAGGAAGGCGAGCGGGAGTACATTGGGCAGGAGCTGCACGACGGAATCGGCTCCACCTTATCCACGGCCAAGCTGCTGCTTTACCGGCTGGGCAAGAACCCGTCGCCGGAGGAGTTCACCCGGCTGCTGGCCCTGATTCAGGAGGTGATGACCAACGCCGTGCAGGAGGTGCGCGGTATTTCGCACAGCCTCTACCCGGCCGTGCTGGCCCGGTTCGGGCTGGCCGAAGCCATTCAGCACCTGACGGACGTGTGCAACGAAACCGGCAAAGTGCCCATCACCCTCACGCTGGGCTACTACCAATCCCTGGACCTGGCCCGGGAGCTGGCCCTCTACCGCATCTGCCAGGAACTGGTAGCCAATGCCCTCCGGCACGCCCGGGGCGCTACCCGCCTGGCCGTGCGCCTGGGGCAGGAGGGCACCGTGCTGAGGCTGGAAGTGGAGGATGATGGCTGCGGATTCCGCCCGCCGCCGCCGCTGCCGTCCGCTGGCGGCTCGCCCGCTTCGTTTGGCAACGGTCTGCGTAATATTGCCGTGCGGGTCCGGATGCTGCACGCGTGCATGCACCACGGCCCTGAGACGGGTCCCGGAACCCGCATCACCATCGAACTGAGTGTCGCCGCCCCCCACCCGTAACGCCATGACTGCTGCTGCTACCCCCGCCATTCGCCTTGCCGTGCTCGATGACCATCCGCTGTTCCGGCAGGGGCTGCGGCATATCTTGCAGGACCTGCCCGGGGTAGCCAGCGTAACCGAAGCGGGCGAGTTTGCCGATCTGCTGGCCCAGTGCCGCGAGCAGGTCCCCGATATTTTGCTGCTCGATTTGCAGATGCCCAACGTCGATGGCCTGGCCGCCGCCGAGCTGCTGCTGGCGGAGTTTCCGGAGCTGAAGATTATCGTGCTCTCGATGTTTTCGGCCGATAAGTTTGTGACCCAGATGATGAAGCTGGGAGCCCGCAGCTACCTGCCCAAGGATGCCACCCAGGACGAGCTGGCCGACGCCATTACGGAAGTGCTGGCTACCGGCTACCACTTCACCCCCCGGATTTCGCGGGCCCTGATGCGCAACGCCCAGCGCCCCACGCCCCCGCCGGTCATGGAAATTTCGGCCATGACGCAGTTTACGCCCCGCGAGCAGGAGGTGCTGCGCTTTATCTGCGAGGGCCTCACGGCCAGCAAAATTGCCGACGAGCTCTGCATCAGCCGCCGTACCGTGGAAGGCCACTGGCAGAAGCTGCTGGAAAAAACGGGCGCCTCCAACGTGGCCGGCCTGGTCATCTTCGCCGCCAAGCACGGCTTTATTGAACTGTAGGCCCGGCCTCCCCCATACCAGCTGCTGATGCTGTGGGTAGTGGCCGGTTAGACCGAAAGCGCCCCTCCTTGACCAAGGAGGGGCGCTGACTTTTCGTGCCGATGCGGTCGAAGACTACAGCACCACCTGAATCACCTTCTCGTTGCCGGCCTGGTCGGTGAGGCGCAGGGTGGCGGGGCCGCGCAGGGTTGGCCCCAGGGTGTCGTCGCGCTCGGTGAAGAGGGTGGCGTTTTTGTGCTCGTAGCGCAGCAGGCGGAACTGGCCGTTGATTTCGAGCTGGTAGCTGGCCAGGCCCGAGAGGTCGTCGCCTACCTTAAACACCACGCCGCCTGCGCCCTTGCTCAGCAGGCGGCCCGAGGGCGGCACGACGTCGGTGAGCAGGCGGAACTGGCCGAACGTTTTAATGTTGGCCGTAATGCTGGTGCCGTCCTCGTTCCACTTGCCGCCCACGTAGCCCCGGCCACCCTTGGCCGTTACGCTGTAAATGGCCGTGCGGCGCAGGTCCGTAACCGGCGTTTCGGGTCGCAGCGTGAGGGCCAGCGACTCGTAGAGCGGGGTGCGGGGCAGGTGCACCGTCCAGAGGCCCTGCTGGTAGCTGGTTTGCAGGTAGAGCGTGTCGAAGAGCGTTTTCGGCCCGAAGCCCAGGCTCAGGTTGGCCGTGGCAAAGCCGAACTCCCGGCCCGAAGGAATCAGGGCCTCGCGGCTGAAGCGCTGGCGGAGGCGGCCGAAGCGGATGGAGTCGGGGCGGCCGGCGCGCAGGTCGTAGAGGTACACGTTCTGGCTCTGGTCGGTGTAGCTGGGGCGCAGCGTGAGGTGGCGGTTGCCGCGCACCAGCGTTACGTGGCCGCCCACGGCCGCTGTGTCGGGGTCGGGGGCGGTTATCACCAGCAGGTTGCGGCTCACGTCGTAGCGCAGGGCGGGCGCTTTTACGGCCGCCGAGCGGGTTTTGAAGTAGGCCGCTTGCTCGCCCCGCAGCACGAAGCGCAGGGGCGTGGTATTGCCGTAGGAGTCGCTCAGGCGCACTTCCACGTTGTACACCTGGCCGGGCTCCACCCGCAGCTTGCCTTTTTCGGGGCCGGTGGTGTACATGCTCAGGTCGGTGCCGTCGTCGAGAAACAGCTTTTCCAGCTGCCGGCCCTGCATGGCCCGCCACTCGTAGTCTACGTGGCGGTTGATCTGGCGCGAACCCTCGGGAAAAGGAATATCGTCCACGACGTGCTGGTAGAGCGGCCGGTTGTTTACCAGTACCTCCACCCGCTGAAACCCGTTCTTGTTCCACACCTGATCAAACCGGTCGAATCCCTGCACCAGCAGGCCCACCGTGCCGGCCGCGCCAATGGTATCGGCCCAGGCGTAGCTGCCGTCGGCCAGCGGGGCCTTGGGCACGAAGGTACTCTTGCCGAAGCGTCCTTCCACCCGCGACTCAATCCCGAGCGCTTCCACGGCAAACGCCTGCACCACGGGGGCCACGTGGTCCTGAATTTCGGGGAAGCCACCCCACTGCAAGGGGTTGAGCTGGTGGTCCTGGGCGGTGCGCACTTCCCAGTGCACGTGCGGGCCTACCGAGCCGCCGGTGTTGCCCGACAGCGCCACCACCTCGCCGCGCTTCACGGGAAACTGTTGGGGCTCAAAAAACAGCTCCAGCTCGTAGGATTTTTTGGCGTACTGGCGGCGGCGCAGCTCCTCGGCGGCGGCCCCCTTGAAGTGGTTCAGGTGGCCGTACACGGTGGTCAGGCCGTTGGGGTGGGTGATGTAGAGCACGTTGCCGTAGCCGAAGCTGCTCTGCTTGAGGCGCGAAATGTAGCCGTCGGCCGAGGCGTGCACCGGCAGATCCACCCGGCCGTCGGTCTTGATATCGAGGCCGCCGTGGAAGTGGTTGGGGCGCAGCTCGCCCATGCTGCCGGCCAGGAAGTTCTGCTGGCCCGGCTTGATCGGAAACAGAAAATAGCCCGGGGCCACGACCGGAATAGAGGAGGCCTTAGTGGGTCCGGGGGGCACATCTTCGGGGGCGGCCCCCGGCGTTTGCTCCACCGTGGGGGCCGCCTGCTGGCTCTGGCAGGCGGAGGGCTGCAAGCCCATCAGCAGCAAAAACGGCCACGCCACGCCCAACAGGCGGCGCGGCCGGGTAATCAGAAAATCAAACATGCAGGAAAAATTTGAGAGGCCAGCGGCCAGTCAACGACGTCAACCGGCCGCATAGTGCTCACGGCTTAGGGTCCGTTTACTTCACGGCCAGGTCCAACAACTTCTCCTCGCCGATAAAGCCCGTGAGCTGGTCGCCGACTGTGACCGGCCCTACGCCGCTGGGCGTGCCGGTGAAAATCAGGTCGCCCATTTTGAGGGTAATGAAGCGGGAGATGTAGCTGATGATTTTGTTGAAATTATGCAGCATCAGGCCCGAATTGCCCTGCTGGCGCACCTCGCCGTTCACGGCCAGGCGGAAGTCGATGTTATTCAGGTCGGCAAAACCATGTACTGGCTTGAACTCCTGGGAGATGGGAGCCGAGCCGTCGAAGCCCTTGGCCAGCTCCCAGGGCAGGCCCTTGCTCTTGAGCTGGCTTTGCAGGTCGCGGGCCGTAAAATCAATGCCCAGTCCGATGGCGTCGAAGTAGGAGGGAGCGAACTTCTCCTCGATGTTCTTGCCGTTTTTGCACACGCGCAGCACCAGCTCAATCTCGTGGTGGATGTCCTGGGAGAAATCGGGCATAAAAAACGGCTGGTTGCGCTGGAGCAGGGCCGTATCGGGTTTGGCGAAAATGACCGGGTCGGTGGGCGTTTCGTTCTGGAGTTCGGCAATATGCTCCGCGTAGTTGCGGCCGATGCAAAGGATTTTCATAGTGGGAGTCTTAGCGTCTTGGGGGCTTGGAATGCTGGGGTCATCTTTTGTCAGGCGACGCGGGGCGAACAACGTTATCCGTGCCCTCACCAAACCGCTTGGCAATACAGCAGGGGCTACAACGTCCCTCGCCCGGCACGGCCCGACAGCGCTTGCCTCATTCATCCCGTACCCGTTCCCCAAAAGTAGGGGTAATTCGTGGGCCGCCGGCACGAAAACCACCGGCTTTTCGGGCGGCGGGGGCACAAAGCAAACATTTTGCCCGTCTGCCGACGTATAGGCAACCAGCAGAGCACAACCGTTGCCCGCCGGCTCCGGGCGCTTTTGCGATTTCCTCTCCTCAGTTTTCTTCCCATGCTCAAGAAATTCATGTTGGCCGGTAGCCTGTTCGTGGCCGCCGCCTGCTCCACGGTTCCCATCACCGGCCGCCGTCAGCTCAGCCTCGTCTCGGATACCGAAATGAACCAGATGGCCGCGCAGGAGTACCAGAAAGTGCTGGCCGGCAGCCAGGTCGTGAACAGCGGCAACCAGGCCGCCATGGTCAAGCGCGTGGGTCAGCGGGTGCAGCAGGCCGTGGAAACCTATTTCCGCCAGCAGAACCAGTCGGCCCAGCTCGAAGGCTACGCCTGGGAGTTCAACCTGATTCAGGATAAGCAGGAGAATGCCTGGGCCATGCCCGGGGGCAAAACGGCCGTCTATACCGGTATCCTGCCCATTACCCAGGACGAAAACGGCCTGGCCGTAGTGATGGGCCACGAAATTGCCCACGCTGTGGCCCGCCATAGCTCCGAGCGCATGAGCCAGCAGATGGCCGCCCAGGGGCTGGGCGGCGTACTGTCGACGGCCGTAGGGCAGAACCCGACGGGAACCCAGGGCGCGTTTTTGCAGGCCGTAGGTCTGGGCTCCTCGCTGGGCCTGCTCAAGTACGGCCGCAGCCAGGAGTCGGAAGCCGACCACCTGGGCCTCATCTTTATGGCCATGGCCGGCTACAACCCCGACGGCGCAGTGGACTTCTGGCAGCGGATGGATGCGCGGGAAAATCAGGCCTCCCCGCCTGAGTTTCTCTCCACTCACCCCTCCAACGGCACGCGTATTGCCAGCATTCAGCGCGAGCTGCCCGAGGCTCGCAAATACTACAAGGCCCGCTAAGTGGGAGGCTTCTCTTTATATTGGATGATGAACCGGTTCTCGCGTTTTATTTTGGCTCCCCTCGCGGGTGGCGCTCTAGTGCTGGGCGGGCTGACTGCCTGCGAAACGACCAAGCGGGGTTTCCCGGAAGTCAGCTCGCCCACCAACGACCCGGACGCGCTGAACCGGCGGCAGCTGGAAGCCACCAGCACCCAGGTGGCCGACGTAACGGACGGAAAAGTGCGCTACCTGGTGCCCAAGGACCAGCTGGCCGGAGCCTTCACCCGGCAGTTTGGTGATGGCACGTCCATCAACAAAACCATTATCCGCAAAGTCCAGGAAACGCCCAAAGACAAGCCCGTGTACTACATGGTGGGCATGGGCCTGCGCAACGGCATGTTCCGGGCCATGGCCCTGCCCCTGCAAACCTCGTCCGACAACAGCCTCTACCTGAACTCCAACGCCCCGCGCTACATCATCACCAGCGTGGGCTGCACGTTCTGCTTTTTTAACTTCGAGCGCAACGAAATCGTGGGCACTTCCTGCGAGGAAAACACCGGCGGCAGCCGCTGCGACCTGCGCGTGGAGACCAACAACGCTTTCTTCCCCCGCCGCTAGCAATGCTCAGCCGCAAATGGATTCTGCGCCTCTCGCTCACGGCCCTGGCCCTGCTCATCACCACCGATAAGCGCCGGCCCAAACCGGGGCCGGCTCCGCAGAAGCAACCACAGTAGCGCCAGCGGCAGTCCGTAGCCCCCGCTGCACTACCACGAATCGGGCTACGGACTGAAGTCCGTGCCACCACCAGCAAGGCCTGCCAATCGGCGGGCCTTTTCTGTATTCACGGCAGTAGCCACCAGGTATGAGTTGGCAGCTGAATTACCGGCAGTTGGTGGTGAGTGCGGTGGGGCGGCAGGTGCCGGATCGTACGGCCGGGCAATGCCGTCCGGGGCTTGCTGCTGGGGCTGCGTTGATCAGTGGTCTGACTAATCGACGGTCTGATTAATCGGTGGGCTCCAGACGGGCGGCCGGGCGGGCCAGCAACCGCTAACGCGCCCGTAACGCCCGCAATTCCGCCGCTACCCGGGGCACGCCGGTGGTGGCGGGTTCGGTGATGAAGTGCAGGCGGGAGCGGCTGGCAAGCGGGGGCCGGCCGGGGTCGATGATATAAACGGGGGTGGCACGGGGCACGTAATCGACGAGGCCGGCGGCCGGGTACACCTGCAACGACGTCCCGATAACCAGCAGCACGTCGGCGGTAGCAGCTTCGCGCATGGCCTGCTCCATCAGGGGCACGGCCTCCCCGAACCACACAATGTTGGGCCGCAGCTGATGCCCCCGTTCGCATAGTTCGCCCAACTCGATCCGGTCCGAGCTCATCGGGTACACCAGGCTCTCGTAGCGGCTGCTGCGGCTTTCCAGCAGTTTGCCGTGCAGGTGCAGCACCCGCGAGGAGCCGGCCCGCTCGTGCAAATCGTCCACATTCTGGGTGATGACGACGACTTCGAACTGGTCTTCCAGCGCCGCCAGGGCACGGTGGCCGGCGTTGGGCCGGGCGGCCCGGGCGGCAGCCCGGCGCTGATTGTAAAAGTCAAGCACCAGGGCCGGGTCTTTGGCCCAGCCCTCGGGCGTGGCTACGTCCTCAATGCGGTGGTTTTCCCAGAGCCCATCCGAGGCCCGGAATGTGGCCAGCCCGCTTTCCGCCGAAATGCCTGCTCCGGTCAGGGCTACTATTTTTTTCATGGGAAGGTAGGATAGAGCGTCGCTTCGCCCCGGTTAATATTAAAAGGCAAAGCTACTCAGGCCCTGTTGTTCCAATGAAGGAAGAATTGGGGGGCAAGCTGGTGAAAATTCTTGTCTAACGGGCTGCCCCGGATGCCTGTTTTGTCGGGATGAGGGTTACTCGAACCGGCCGAGCTCAGTGCTGCGAAACGTCCATTCCGGGGTTGAGACGCGGTCTGCGGCGGGGTCGAGGTAGAACCAGGCGCCGAGGCCGGTTTCATCCCAGACGTTCTGGAGCACGTGCATCTGCTGGGCGGGCATGTAGCTCTGGGCCAGCAGGGCCACCCGGCGGCCGGTGCGGGGCTGGGTGGCCACATCGAGCACCAGCACGGCGTGGCCCGGCGAGCCGCCCCGAATCAGCACGTCGCCGGGTTGCACCCGGGCCAGGGGCGTGGGCTGGAGTTCCTTGCTCAAGGAGAGGGTACCGGCGTAGGTGAAAATTTGGTCGAGGTAGCGGCGGAGACTGGCGTGGGTGGGGGCCTCGGCGGGCCGGGGTGTGGGCCGTACGTCGTTGCCCGTTACCCGGAAGCCGGTGCCGGAATACCAGGCCCGAAACCCGATGTCGTCGCCGCTGGTGAGGTGGAAGTGGACCTGATCGGGGTTCTGGCTGAACAGGTACTCGGCCCGGAGCCGGATTACGGCATCGGCGCACTGTTGCAGGTCGCGGCTGCCCACATCGAGGTCGAGCACGGCGGCGTGCACATCCTGGCGGTCTTTGGGCTGGCCGTTGTAGAGCGTTACGGGTGTGCCGGCCGGCAGCAGTGGCAGAAACCGCAGCCACTGCCCGAACGAGCCCTCCGCCACAGCCACCCGCTGGTAGCCGGCAGGCGGCGCGAACCGGGCCGCCACCGTCTGGGCCGGCAGGTAGCGGCCCTTCGGTAGCCAGGCGTAGCGGCTGGGGGCCGGCGCGGAAGTAACGGCCGGGGCTTGGAGCGGCGGGGTTGCGGGCCATTCGGCGGTGGCGGGCGCTTCGGCGCAGCACAACAAAGCGGGCAGCAGCAGCAGCAGCATAGTGTGGTTCATAAACAGTACAGTCAGGCGAGCGTATGGTAAGCGCACAACGCAAGAATGCGCCGGATATTTCAAGAAGCCGCAAACATAAAAAAAGCTCCGACTCTGGCAGTCGGAGCTTTTCAAAAGAATGGGAAGCCGGTTACGGTTTGGCTTTGCCGGTGGCTTTCTTGGCCGTGGTGCCAGCTGCCTTTTTCGCCGGGGCCTTCTTGGCGGCGGGTTTCTTCGCCGGGGCCTTCTTGGCCGCCGTTTTTTTGGCCGGCGTATCTGATTTTTCCGGGGCTTCGGGAGCAGCTTTCTTGCCGAAGCGGCCCCCACGGGCGGGTTTGTCGGGAGTGGCCTCGGCCAGTTCCAGGCAGCGCTCCAGGGTCAGCTCGGTCGGCTCCTCACCCTTCGGAATCTTCACGTTCTTCTTGCCCGCCACAATGTAGGGGCCAAAACGGCCGTTGAGCACCTGAATGTCGGCATTCTCGGGGAACGACTTGATGAGCCGCTCGGCGTCGGCCTTGCGCTTGGCCTCAATCAGCTCAATGCCTTCCTGGGCCGTGATGACGTGCGGATCCTGCTCCTTTTTAAGGGAGTAGAACTTGCTTTCGTGACGGATATAAGGCCCGAAACGACCCAGCGCGGCGGTCATGTCCTTGTCCTCGAACTGGCCCACGATGCGCGGCAGCTTGAACAGATCCAGTGCCTCTTCCAGGGTGATGTTCTCAATGAACTGCCCCTTGCGGAGGCTGGCATACACGGGTTTCTCTTCCTCGGGGGCGCCTTCCAGGGGCTCAATCTGCACGTAGGGGCCGTAGCGGCCGAGGCGGGCGGTGAGCTTCTGGCCAGTTTCGGGGTGCAGCCCGATTTCGCGGGTGCTGCCCAGCGTGCTGCGCTCAATGTCCTGGCCCAGCTCCACGGTTTTGTGGAAAGGGGCATAGAAGCCGGTCAGCATATCGGTCCAGTTGTCGAGGCCGTCGGCAATGCGGTCGAACTCGTCTTCTACCTTGGCCGTGAACTGGAAGTCTACGATGGTCGGGAAGTGCTCCACCAGAAAATCGTTCACCACCATGGCTGTATCGGTGGGGAAGAGCTTGGCTTTTTCGGCCCCGTAGGTTTCGCTTTTGAGCTCGGTTTCTACCTGGCTGCCGTTGAGCGTGAGCACGTAAAAATTGCGCTCTTTGCCCTCCCGGGTGTCTTTTTCCACGTAGCCGCGCTTCTGAATCGTGCTGATGGTGGGAGCGTAGGTTGAGGGCCGGCCGATGCCCATTTCCTCCAGCTTCTTCACCAGTGATGCTTCGGTGAAACGGGCCGGTGGCGAGGCGAACCGCTGGGTGGCGCGCAGCAGCTGCAAGGGCAACAGCTGGCCCACACTCAGGGGCGGCAGCCCCCGCGAAAACGACGATTCGGCCGCTTCGTCCTGGTCCTCATCGTCGTCGTCCTTGCTTTCGGTATATGCTTTCAGAAAGCCCTCAAACGTGATAACCTCACCACTGGCCGTGAGCGTTACTCCCGGCTGGGTGCTGATGCCAATGGTAGCCACGGTGCGCTCAACCACCGCATCGGCCATCTGCGAGGCCATGGCCCGCTTGCGGATCAAATCGTAGAGGCGCTGTTCCTGGGAGTCGGAGCCGGCTTTGAGCAAAGTGAAATCGGTGGGGCGGATGGCCTCGTGGGCCTCCTGGGCCGAGGCCGACTTGGTTTTGAAGTGGCGGGTGTGGGCGTATTCCGCGCCATAAGCGGCCGTAATAGCGTCCTTGGCGGCGGCAATGGCATCCTCCGACAGGTTCAGCGAGTCGGTCCGCATGTAGCTGATGCGGCCGGCTTCGTAGAGTTTCTGGGCCACACTCATCGTCTGGGCCACCGAGAAGCCCAGTTTGCGCGAGGCTTCCTGCTGGAGCGTGGAGGTGGTAAAGGGCGGCGCGGGGCTGCGCTTGCCGGGCTTCTTCTCCAGGTTTCCAATGCGGTAATCGGCCCCTACGCAGCGGGCCAGGAAGGCTTCGGCCTCTTCGTGGGTCTTGTAGCGGATAGGCAGTTCGGCTTCCAGCACCGCCCCGCGGCCGGCATCGAAGCGGGCTACAATGCGGTAGGCCGAGGTGGTGGTGAAGCTATTGATTTCCCGCTCCCGCTCCACTACCAGGCGCACGGCCACGCTCTGCACGCGGCCGGCCGAAAGGCCGGCTTTTACTTTTTTCCAGAGCACCGGGCTCAGCTCGAAACCCACCAGCCGGTCGAGCACGCGCCGGGCCTGCTGGGCGTTTACCAGGTTCAGATCAATTTCCCGGGGGCTTTCGATGGCCTTGAGAATGGCGCTCTTGGTGATTTCGCGGAACACGATGCGGCGCGTTTTGCCCCCGCCGGTCAGGTTCAGCGTTTCCGACAGGTGCCAGCTGATGGCTTCGCCCTCGCGGTCATCGTCACTGGCCAGCCACACCACTTCGGCTTCTTTGGCGAGTTTCTTCAGCTGATTGATTATCTCCCGCTTATCGGGCGAAACGACGTAAGTAGGCTTGAAACCGTTGGCAACATCAATGGCATTATTATCCTTGGGCAGGTCGCGGACGTGGCCGAATGAGGACCGCACCACGAAGTCCTTGCCGAGGTAGCCTTCAATGGTTTTGGCCTTGGCAGGTGATTCGACGATGACTAAATTTTTGACCATAGGGGTGGGGGGACGCTAAGCAGGTTTCAATAGGAAACGGGCGGGGCAGCGCAAAAGTTGAATTTTGCCGCAAAGATGCTGGAATAATCCGGCCTTATAACAGCAAGGTTAGCAGATAGTCGGCAAACTCCTCTGCCAGATAAGAGCAGCAGCTGCCTGCGGACCGGTCAAGCCGTTCATTTCCGGGTAGTTATTCTTTTTTAACAGGATTTGTGCCTGCATAGCGGCCAAATGGGCAGTTCTGCTACCTTTGTCAGTCCTGGAACTCCACTCCCGGAAGTTCCATTCGTGCACTGCCTTCCCTGCGCGGGCTTCGCCACCCTTACTCGTTTATGGCTTCAGCAAAGACGCCCAAAACCACCCGTCCGGCCTCGGCTGCTCCGGTGGCCACCGCCCCCACTGCTTCCGCTTCGACTGCCGCCGCTGCTACCAGCAGTGCCGCCAGCCCCAGCACTGCTTCGCGCCTCAACCGGGCCAGCGGCAACCACACCCGCAAAAGCGGGACGGTGAATACCGGCCGGGCCAGCACCCAGGATGCGGATTACATCAACGACCAGCTCAACCGGGTGCTCTATGCCCTCGATGCCTTCAAAAAAGGCGACGTATCGGTGCGGCTGACCAAGCAGAACGACGACATCTTCGCCGAAATTGCCGAGGCCTACAACTCCATGGTGGACATGATTGCGGGCGTGGGGGGCGAGGTGTCGCGCATTTCGAAGGTGGCCGGGGTGGAAGGCAACCTGAAAGCCCGGGCCTCGGGCGAGAATGCCGCCGGTTTCTGGCGCGACATGATCAACAACATCAACGGCCTGGTCGACAGTATTGCCGTGCCGGTGCTGGAGGTGGGCAAAGTGCTCAAGAATATCAGCAAAGGAAACCTGGACGAAACGTTCCAGATTCCGGTGTCGGGCGACTTCAAGGTGATGGCCGAAACCATCAACAAGACCATTGACAACCTCAACCTGTTTGCCGGCGAAGTAACCCGGGTGGCCCAGGAAGTAGGTACGGAGGGCAAGCTGGGCGGGCAGGCGAGTGTGCCCAACGTGGCCGGTATCTGGAAGGACCTGACCGACAACGTGAACTATATGGCCAGCAACCTGACGAGTCAGGTGCGCGACATTGCCAACGTGGCCACGGCCGTTGCCAAGGGCGATTTGAGCCAGAAGATTACCGTGGACGTGAAGGGCGAGCTGCTGCAACTCAAGCAGAACCTGAACCAGATGGTGGACTCGCTCAACCTGTTTGCCGGCGAAGTAACCCGGGTGGCCCAGGAAGTGGGTACGGAGGGCAAGCTGGGTGGGCAGGCGAGTGTGCCCAACGTGGCCGGTATCTGGAAGGACCTGACCGACAACGTGAACTACATGGCCAGCAACCTGACGAGCCAGGTGCGCGATATTGCCAACGTGGCTACGGCCGTTGCCAAGGGCGATTTGAGCCAGAAGATTACCGTGGACGTGAAGGGCGAGCTGCTGCAACTCAAGCAGAACCTGAACCAGATGGTGGACTCGCTCAACCTGTTTGCGGGCGAAGTAACCCGGGTGGCCCTGGAAGTGGGTACGGAGGGCAAGCTGGGCGGGCAGGCGAGTGTGCCCAACGTGGCCGGCGTGTGGAAGGACCTGACCGACAACGTGAACTACATGGCCAGCAACCTGACGAGTCAGGTGCGCGACATTGCCAACGTGGCTACGGCCGTGGCCAAGGGCGATTTGAGCCAGAAGATTACCGTGGACGTGAAAGGGGAACTGCTGGATCTGAAGCAGAACCTGAACCAGATGGTGGACTCGCTCAACCTGTTTGCGGGCGAAGTAACCCGCGTGGCGCTGGAAGTGGGTACGGAGGGCAAGCTGGGCGGGCAGGCGAGTGTGCCCAACGTGGCCGGCGTGTGGAAGGACCTGACCGACAACGTGAACAACATGGCCAGCAACCTGACGAGTCAGGTGCGCGATATTGCCAGCGTGGCTACGGCCGTTGCCAAGGGCGATTTGAGCCAGAAGATGACCGTGAACGTGAAGGGCGAAATCCTGGAGCTCAAGGACATCCTCAACCAGATGGTGGACTCGCTCAACATCTTCGGCGACGAAGTAACCCGGGTGGCCCGCGAAGTGGGTACGGAGGGCCGCCTCGGCGGTCAGGCCTCGGTACCCCGGGTGGGCGGCACCTGGAAGGAGCTGACCGACAACGTGAACACGATGGCCTCGAACCTGACGAGCCAGGTGCGCGATATTGCCAGTGTGGCTACGGCCGTCGCCAAGGGCGACCTGACCCAGAAGATGACGGTGGATGTGAAAGGCGAGATTCTCGACCTCAAAAACATCCTCAACCAGATGGTGGACTCGCTCAACATCTTCGCCGGCGAAGTAACCCGGGTGGCCCGCGAAGTGGGCACGGAAGGTATTCTGGGCGGCCAGGCCAATGTGCCGAGCGTGTCGGGCACCTGGAAAGACCTCACGGACAACGTAAACACAATGGCCTCCAACCTGACGAGTCAGGTGCGCGACATTGCTAACGTGGCCACGGCCGTAGCCAAAGGCGACCTGAGTCAGAAAGTATCCGTTGACGTGAAAGGCGAGCTATTCCAGCTCAAGGAAAACCTCAACCAGATGGTGGACTCGCTCAACACCTTCGGCGACGAAGTAACCCGGGTGGCCCGCGAAGTGGGCACCGAAGGCCGCCTCGGCGGCCAGGCCGTGGTACCCAACGTGCGCGGTACCTGGAAGGACCTGACCGACAACGTGAACTTCATGGCCGCCTCGCTCACCAGCCAGGTGCGCGACATTGCCAACGTAACCTCCGCCGTAGCCCGCGGCGACCTGAGCCAGAAGGTGTCTGTGGACGTGAAGGGCGAACTGCTCGACCTCAAGGACAATATCAACCAGATGGTGGACTCGCTCAACGTGTTTGCCGGCGAGGTAACCCGGGTGGCCCAGGAAGTGGGCACCGAAGGCCGCCTTGGCGGCCAGGCCAACGTGCCCAACGTGAGCGGGGTGTGGAAGGACCTGACGGATAATGTGAACACGATGGCCGCCAACCTCACCACCCAGGTGCGGGGGCTGGTGAAAGTGGTAACCGCCGTTTCGCAGGGCGACCTGACCCAGAAGCTCACCCTTGATGCCCAGGGCGAAGTGGCCGAGCTGGCCGAAACCATCAACCGGATGGTGGACGACCTCAACCGCCTGGCCGTGGAAGTAAGCCGGGTAGCCAAGGTGGCCGGCGTCGATGGCAAGCTCACCGAGCGGGCCACCGTAACCGACGTATCGGGCTCCTGGAAGGAATTGGTGGACACGCTCAACGCCCTCATCGAATCCATTGCCTCGCCGGTGCTCGAAGTGAGCCGGGTAGTACGGGCCATTTCGGAAGGTGACCTGCAACAGCAGGTGGAAATTGAAACCACCGGCGACATCCGGGCCATGGCCGATGCGCTGAACATCGCCGTCGACAACCTCAACGAGCTGCTGGGCGAAATCAACGAGTCGTCGCAGATTGTGGGTGAGTCGTCGGAGGAGATGGTGGTGAAAGGCCAGGAGATGAGCCGGGTAACGGTGGACGTGGCCCTGGCCATGCAGCAAATGGCCGAAGGAGCCCAGAATCAGGCCCTCAAGACCGATCAGGCCTTCAAGCTGATTGAGGAAATCATGCAGGCCACCAAGGAAACCGCCGGCAAGGCCGATGTGGGCATCAAGGCGGCTATCCTGGGCGAACAGACCTCCCAGCTCGGCCTCAAAACGGTGGCCGAAGTAGTGAAGAACATGGAGGAAATCAGCAGCGCCGCCGCCCAGACCTCCAAAACCATCGAAGTACTGAGCACCCGTTCGGGCGAAATCAGCAAGTCGCTGGGCGTGATTACCGACATTGCTTCCCAGACCAACCTGCTGGCCCTGAACGCCGCCATTGAGGCCGCCCGGGCCGGGGAAGCTGGTCGGGGTTTCGCGGTAGTAGCCGAAGAAATCCGCAAACTGGCCGAGGGCTCCCGCAAATCGGCCAGCGAAATTGCTACGCTGGTAGAAGATGTGCGCAAGGACACTACCTCCGCCGCCACCGCCATCAGCACCATGGAAGGCCGGGTACTGAAAGGCAAGAACGCCACCTTCGAGGCCAGCTCGGCCTTCAAGAACATTGCCACCAGCTCGGGCGAAACCCTGCGCACCAGCCGCGACATTCTCACGGCCACCGAAATTCAGAAAACGAGTATCGGCGACGTGGTCAAATACGTGGAGGAAGTGGTGGCCATTGCCGAGCAGACGGCCTCCGGCACCCAGCAGGTAGCCAGCACAGCCAAGCAGCTCTCCACCAGCATGCAGGAGCTGACCACCAGCAGCCAGAACCTGACCAACATTGCCGACGACCTGCAGCTGGGCCTCTCGGCCTTCCAGCTCATGGAAGACCTCGAACCCGAGCCCGAACCCGAGCCCATCCGCCGCCGCCTGACGCGCCGCGCTACGCCGGCCCCGGCAGCCAAGGCCGAGCCGGCCGAAGCCGCCAAACCAGCCGCGTCTACCGCTCGTCAGGCCGCCGGCAAAGCCCGCCGAACAGTTCGCCAGCCAGCAGCGGCGCCCGCCCCGGCAAGCAACCCGGAGAAGGCGGCCGTCAAGCGTTCGGGCCGCAAAACGCCCCCTGCGGCCAAAACGCCCGAGCCAAGTACTACCGGTAAGAGCAAAGCCGCCAAAGGCAAAACCAAGTAATCTTCCTTCGTTCCCGAATACGGACCGGCCTTCGGGCGGGCCGCCGTAGCGCACTCGTATGACAGGCATGCCTGAATCTGAAAAAATAGCCAAACAGGACCCCATTATCCAGCTGATTGTTTTTCGGCTGGGGCAGGAGGAGTACGGCATCCGGATTGAGCAGGTGAAGGAGGTGACCATCACGCCCGATATTGCCCGGATGCCCAAAACACCTGCCTTCGTGAAGGGCATCGCCAATCTGCGCGGCGACATTATTGCCGTCATCGACCTGGAAGAACGCTTCAACCTGCGCGCGGCCGATCAGCCCATGCCAGCCGTGTCCTATACCATGGCCATTGAGGCCAAGGAATACACGATCGGCATTATGGTGCGGGAAGTGCCGCAGCCGCTCTCAATTGCTCAGTCGGTTATTGAGAAAGCCCCCGAATTCATTCAGGATGTGAACATTCACGACAAATACATTGAGGGCATCGCGAAAATCGGCCCCCGTATTATCGTGGTGCTCGACATGCTGAAACTGCTCACGCCGACCGAAATCATGCAGTTGCAGACAAAAGCAACATCTTCCGCTGCCGACAGCCGTACAAAGTCCTAATCTGTTGGTACTGTCCAGCTACATCACTTCATTCTGCTTTTTGCACTCCTCATGAAAAACCGCATCCTCATCGTCGACGACTCTTTCTACATGCGTACGATGCTTAAGAATATGCTCACCGATGCCGGCTATGAAGTAGTTGGCGAAGCCGCCAACGGCCAGCAGGCCCTGGAAATGGCTACCGCTACCCGCCCTGACCTGATTACGCTGGACGTGATTCTGCCCGACAACACGGGCCTCGACGTGCTCAAAGGCATCCGCCAGGAACAGCCCGACGTGAAGGTGGTGATGTGCTCCGCCGTGGGCCAGGAAGTAATTGTGAGCGAGGCACTGGAAAGCGGCGCAACGGCCTATATCGTAAAGCCTTTCTCCGAGGAAAAGGTGCTCGAAATCGTTGGTTCGGCCCTGCAAGACGCCTCCTCCGACCAAGCGTAGCCGTTCGCTCCCCGGACTCCGGCGGCCCGCTTCACCTCGCGTTTTATCCTACCCGTGCCTTCAATTTCTCCCGCTCTTACCTTTCTGCTCGGTAACCTGCCCGCTCCGGTGCGGGCCATCCTGAGCCGGCTCCCGCGCACCGATTCCTCCCTGGAATTGGTGGGCCCGGCCGCCGGCACAGCGGAACTGCCCGTGCTGGCCCGCCGCCTGCGTCCCGGGGTAGTAGTGGTGAGCGAGGATCAGCTGCTGGGGCTGGAGCAGTTGCACCGGCAGTATCCGGTGCCCGTGCTACTCTACAGCACCAGCCCGCCTCTGCCGGGCATGCTGCGCCAGGTGAAAAGCCTGGGCGTGTACGGCTACCTGCCGCCGGCCCCAACCGGCGGTCCGGAGTTGTGGGAATGGTGCCGGCAAGCCAAAGCCAAACTGGCGGCGGCCCGGCCCGAGCCCAGCATAAACGTGCCGGTTCGCAGCCTGACGGTACCACTGCCCCCGCGGGGCATCGTGGTTATCGGAGGCTCGACGGGGGGCGCGCCGGCGGTGGAGAGAATCCTGACGATGTTGCCGGCCAACTTCCCCTGGGCCGTGCTCGTGGCCGTGCATCTGCCCGTGCACTTCACCGGCTCGCTGGTCGACCGGTTGCGGCGGGCAACGACGTTGCCGGTGGCCGCGGCAAGCAGTGGTGCCCGCCTTGAGGCGGGCCGCGTGCTGGTGGCCCCGGGCGGCCACAACCTGGTGGTGCGCCCGGTAGCGGAAGGACCCTGGCTGGGCTGGCAGACTGACTTCGCAAGTGGGGCCAGCCTCGACGTACCGTCAGTTGATATGCTGATGGAGTCGGTAGCCCGGCTGGCGGGCCGCCAGGTAGTGGGGGTGGTGCTGACGGGGCTGGGCCAGGATGGCACGGCCGGAGCCCGCGCCATCCGGCAGCTGGGGGGTACCGTTGTGGTGCAGAACGAGGCATCCTCGGTTGTCTTCAGTATGCCCAAATCAGTGATTCAGGCCGGCCATGCCAGTGCTGTACTACCCCTTGCCGATGTGGCCGAGTATTTGGTGCGCCATGTGCAACGGCCTGTCCCGTTGGTAGCCGCTACCGTTTTTTCCCGCTTTTCAAAGGCCCTGGCACAATGAAATCGCGGGAGCAGGAGTATCGGGAGATTTTTATGGCTGAGGCGTTGGAGTATTACAACGCCATGAGCCGCCATATCAGCGAGCTGGAGCGCGACCCGGCCGATTCGGAAGCCCTGCGGGAGCTGTTCCGGCTCATGCACAACCTCAAATCGAACGCCCGGGCGATGGGCTACAACCCCATCGGGGAAGTGGCTCACCATATGGAAACCATTTTTGGCCTGATCCGGGATAAGGAGAAAACCTTTACCGGCAGCGTGGTGCCCGTGCTGTTTAGTGGCATCGATACCATTGGTGAGATGATCCGGGCCGTGGGCGAGAACGAGGAACTGCCCGCGGTCAACCGCCTCATGGACAACCTCGATCGGCTGGTGAAGGGCGAGGAACCCAACCTGGAGGACGAGGAGCAGGACGACGACGAAGACGTCAGCCGCAAGCTCGAACTCTCGGACCTGGTATACATCCAGGTGCGCAAGCTCGACCACCTGATGAACCTGGTAGGGGAGCTGATCATAGACCGGGACCGGATTCTGACCCTGAGCAAGGAAATCGGTAATCCGGCCCTGGCCACGGCCGCCGCTCACCTCGCGCGCATTGCCGATGAGCTCCAGTACAGCGTGATGGATGCCCGCCTGGTAGGGGTGGGCTCCTTGTTCAGCAAGTTTCCGCGCGTGGTGCGCGACGTGGCCACGACCGAGCAGAAGGACGTAGAACTGACCATGACCGGGGAGGATATTCAGATTGACCGCAACATCCTCCAGATTATCACCGACGCCCTGCTCCACCTCGTGCGCAACGCCATCGGTCACGGCCTCGAAACGCCGGCCGAACGGGTGGCAGCCGGCAAGCCGGCCCAGGGCCACCTGACTTTATCGGCCCAGGCCGAGCGCGACGACGTGCTGGTGCAGGTGAAGGATGATGGCCGGGGCATCAATGTGGCCAGCGTGCGCCGCAAGGCCGTGGAGCGCGGCCTGGTGAGTGCGCAGGGCGCGGCCGGCCTCAACGACGACGCGGTGCGGGCCTTCCTATTTGAGCCCGGCTTTTCGATGGCCAAGGAGGTGACTGAAATATCGGGCCGGGGCGTAGGCCTTGATGTGGTGAAGCTGGCCATCGACTCGCTCGGCGGGCAGCTGCGCGTGGCCTCAGTGCTGGGGGAAGGAACCACCTTTACGCTGGTGCTGCCTACTTCCATCGCCGTGAAGGGTGCCCTGCTCTTCGAGCTGGAAAACCGCAACTACGCCATTCCCCTCATGCACACCGACTCGGTGGTGTCGTTGCTGCCCGAGAGCTTCAACGTGGTGGGCGGCCTGCTGATGACCCGGATTCAGGACGAGAATGTGCCCGTCGTGTCCTTGCGCCGCCTGCTGCACAACGGCGACGGTCCGCTGTCTCCCGCCCAGAAAACCGACCTGACGGGTCGGCAGGATATCATCATCGTGAACTACAACAACCGGCGGCTCGGCCTGATCGTCGACCGCTTTTTGCGCCAGCAGGATATCGTGGTGAAACCCATGAGTAAACCGCTGGATACCATTGATTTGTTTGGTGGCGTGACGCTGCTGGGCAGCGGGCAGGTATGCCTGGTGCTCGACGTGCCCGCGCTGACCCGGCTGTTTTTAGCCAAACGGCCCTAACTTTCGTATCGCTGACCCTGGCTGCGGCTTTAGTCGTTTGCCCTTTCAACTGACTCGTATGGATTTGCACATGACGGAACTGGAGCGGGATATCATCCGCGAAATCCTGAATATCGGGCTGGCTCGCGCCGCCGATTCATTCGCGGTTATCGCCCAGGAGAAGGTGCTGCTGGAGGTGCCTAATCTGGATATTGTATCGGGGCAAAACGTGCTGGAAAAAGTGCGCGACCTGCAAACCGGACACGTGGTCATTCAGTCCGATATCCGGGGCGATTTTAACGGAACCACCCTGTTGTTCTTCTCCGGCCAGCACGTGCAGCGCCTCTCGCGGGTGTGCCTGCGCATGAGCACCTCCGATTCCATCGACATTGATGAAATGCAGGAGTCGCTGCTGCTGGAAATCAGCAACATCATCACCGGCGCTCTGGTCACGCAGTTGGCCAACATCCTGAAGGCCCAGATTTACGGGGCCCCGCCCGTGCACCCGAGCGGCGACATGGCCGCCGCCCTCAAAAGCCTGCTCCTGGACCATCCGATGGTGCAGCCGCTCATCTTTTCGGTTATCACCCAGTTCTCCGACAAAGAGAACTCGGTGGAGCTACCGCTGATGATTTTCTTCGACCGCGAAACGTTTGAAAAGATTATTGACATCATCCGGACCTACGATTTTATGGGCGGCCAGCAACTCGGTTCGTAAGTTTGCGGCGCCTCCCTGTCGCGGGACCACTCCCGGCAGCGGCCCCCACGCCGGTAACGCTTCCTGCCCTGTCTGGGAAGGGCGTTGCGCCGGGCGCGGGGGCCGCGCCGTTTCTTCTTCACCCCTCATTTGCTCTGCTGTATGGCCGATTCCGCTGCCGCCTTCGAAAAAAAACTCGCCGAATTTGATCCGAATGCCCTCGGCGACGCCGCCGGGGGCGTGTTCGGGCTGCCCTTCACGCCCGCCGAAGCGCAGGTAGTGGTGGTGCCCGTGCCCTGGGAAGTAACCGTGTCCTACCGGGCTGGTACCGCCGAAGGCCCCGAAGCCATGCGTACCGCTTCGTTGCAGGTAGATCTTTTCGACCCCGACCTGCCCAACGCCTGGCGTATGGGCCTGGCCATGGAAGAGTCCGACGAAACCATTGCGGCCGAAAGTCAGGCGCTGCGCCCCCGGGCCGAGGGCTACATCGGCTGGCTGGAAGAAGGTGAGCCGGAAGCCGGCCAAGCCGAGCATGCCGCCGTGCCCGCCCACATCAATGAGCGCGGCCAGGCCCTGCTGGAATGGCTCAAAAAGAAAACCGGGGCCCTGCTCGATGCCGGCAAGGGCGTGATGGTGCTCGGTGGCGACCACAGCACCCCGCTGGGCTACCTGCACGCGCTGGCCGAGCGTCACGAGGAGTTCGGCATTCTCCAGATTGACGCCCACTGCGACCTGCGCCCGGCTTACGAAGGCTTCGAGTTCTCCCACGCCTCCATCATGTACAACGCCCTCAAGCTGCCCCAGGTGAAGAAGCTGGTGCAGGTGGGCATCCGCGACTACTGCCAGCAGGAAGCCGATTACATTGACCAGAGCAACGGCCGGGTAGCCCTGTTCGCCGACCGGTTCCTGCAGGCCGAAATGCTGGGGGGCAAGTCGTGGAAGAAGGAGTGCAAGAAAATCATTGCCCAGCTGCCCGCCAAGGTGTACATCAGCTTCGATATCGACGGTCTCGACCCCAAGCTGTGCCCCGGCACCGGCACGCCCGTGCCCGGCGGCCTGGAGTTCGAGCAGGCCCTCTACCTGTTGCGGATGGTAGTGCGCTCGGGCCGCACCATCATCGGCTGTGACCTGAACGAAGTAGCTCCCGGCGACACCGAGTGGAACGCCATTGTGGGCGCCCGCCTGCTCTACCACATGGCCAACTGGATGGGCGTTTCCCAGGGTTTGCTTCAAGCCAGGGCCACGGAGAAATAAGTTGTCAGTTGTCGGCCCGCAGCACGTCATCCTGGCGCAGGAAGGATCCTGTCACGTGGAAACGGGCCGTTACCACGATCGTCATTCCTGAATAGAAGGATCCTTTCTTGGTCAGGATGACGGGCTTTTATTGGTGACAGGCAACTGCCAACTGGCAACTGAAAATGGCTGAACGCGTACTGTATTCAACTCCCTGAATTCTGTACATCTCTCACCAAAACCCTCTCCTGCCTTATGGGCTTTATCCTCAAATTCATCCTTTCGGCCGTCATCACGTACCTGCTGGCCAATTTCCTGCCCGGTGCCCAGATTGGCGGTTTCGGCGACGCCATCATTCTGGTTATCGTGATGGCCATTCTGAACGCGGTAGTAAAACCCATCCTGCAAATCATTGGCCTGCCCATTACCATTCTCACATTGGGCCTGTTCCTGTTCGTAATCAACGCCCTGATTGTGATGCTGGCCAGCTACCTGCTTTCCGGTTTCGAGGTGGATGGTTTCGTCTCAGCCCTGATTTTCAGCGTGGTGCTCTCGCTGGTAACTGCCGTAGTGGATATGGTTGTCGACTAATCAACCCCTGGTTCTTCGTAGTAAAAACGCCCCGTTGGCTTGTGCCAGCGGGGCGTTTTTGGTAACCGGGAGCTTGGCTGTTACGGACTAACGGCCGCGCTGCGGGAGCGCCCGTGCCAGCAGGTCCAGCCAGCCCCAGCACTACGGGCCGCAGGAATGCCTGGGGAAAGGATAGAAAAGCCGCGCAGCTTGTGCCGGTTCGCACGCCGCCCGGGCAAGTATAACCCGCCCCGGCCGCCCATATCTGGCTTATCGACCGGTGAGCTTAGGCCTTGCGTTGGCCGGCTCGCCGCCGCCAGGCCCGCAGACTGGCTACCGCAACGGCCAGCAGCAACAGCAACGGCCATCCCGCCACAAGGCCCAGCACGAGGTGGGTGAGCAACTCCCAGCCACTGTAGAAGGATTCCAGCAAGCGGCTGCCGAAGGAAAGCAGCGGCGCATCGGGCCGGGGCTGACTCAGGAGTTGGTAGTAGGTGAACGTGATGGTGGAGTAGCCCACTTCGTCGTTGAGGCTGCGCAGGCGGCTTTGGGTAGCCTCAATTTCCTCCCGGATTTCGCCCACTTTCTGCTCAATTTCGAGCATGTCGGCTACCTTGTTGGCTTTCTTGAGCAATTCCAGATACCGCTGCTCCAGGGCCCGCTTGGAGGCCAGTCGGGCCGTTACGTCGGCGTGCTGGGCCGTCACGTCATCGGTGGTCTGTTCCCTGGATTCTAGGGTACCCAGCCGGCCCAAGCCACTCAGGATGGCCTGAAACCGGGCCGGCGCAACCCGGATTTTCATTTCGTGCCGCCATTCGTTATCCTCCCGCACCTCGGATGCAGCCTCCACGTAGGCCCCGAGAGCCTGCGTGAGGCTGTCCATGCGCTGGTTGGCCCGGGGCAGGTCGGCCACTTTTACCCGCACGGTGGCGTGGTAGATGAGCTTGCGGCTGGCCGCTGGTGCAACGGCCGAGGGCTCCGCGCTCTGGTCGGATCCTGGAGGGGGGGCAGGGGCTTCCTGCAGCGCTTTGGTGGATATGTCCTTGTCCACCGAGCTCCCATCTGCTGCGCTTTCTTCCTCTGAGCTCCCATCCATCGAGCTGCTATCTGCCGAGCTTTCTTCCACCGACATTTCTCCTTGTTTGGCCTGTCCGCAACCCAGCAATGCAACTGCCAATACCAGTTTCAACAAAATACGCATACATCAACCGTTTAGGAGAATACCCTTGGGACGACCGCCCGGCCTTGATACTCGCCGAAGAGCAAGGTAACCTCTGGCCCCAAATGAAACTGCCCGACCCCCATACATGGGCGCCGGGCAGTCAGGAAATAAGGTATTGCAGATAACGCCTATCCGAACGGAATTCATCTACGCCCAATCAGGCATCAACCCAGGCTACGTTCCACTGCTGATCCGTAACGCGGGTGAACTGCCGGTGTTAGAGCCGCCGAATCTGGGCGCCGAGGGCGGTCAGGCGCTTGTCGATGTGCTGGTAGCCACGGTCAATCTGCTCCACGTTTTCAATCACGCTACGGCCTTCGGCCGAGAGGGCGGCAATGAGCAGGGCCACGCCCGCCCGGATGTCGGGGGAGGTCATGGTGATGCCGTGGAGGCGTTTCTGGTGGTTGAGGCCGATGACGGTGGCCCGGTGCGGGTCGCAGAGAATTACCTGGGCCCCCATGTCGATGAGCTTATCGACGAAGAACAGGCGCGACTCGAACATCTTCTGGTGAATGAGCACCGTGCCCTTGGCCTGGGTGGCCACTACCAGCACAATGCTGAGCAAATCGGGCGTGAAACCGGGCCAGGTGTGGTCGGAAATCGTGAGGATGCTGCCGTCGAGGTAGGTGTCGATTTCATAGTGCTGCTGAGCCGGAATGTGGATGTCGTCGCCCTGGAATTCGAGCTTAATCCCCAGCTTGCGGAACGTGTCGGGAATCAGGCCCAGTTCGGCAATCTGGCAGTCCTTGATAGTGATTTCGGAACCCGTCATGGCCGCCAGGCCAATAAAGGAGCCGATTTCAATCATGTCGGGCAGCATGCGGTGGTCGGTGCCGCCGAGCTGCTCCACGCCTTCCACGGTGAGCAGGTTGGAGCCGATGCCGTTGATTTTCGCGCCCATGCGCACCAGCATTTTGCAGAGTTGCTGCAAATACGGCTCGCAGGCGGCGTTGTAGATGGTGGTGGTGCCCTGGGCCAGCACGGCGGCCATCACGATGTTGGCCGTACCCGTTACGGAGGCTTCGTCCAGCATCATATACGCACCGCTCAGGCCGTTTTCGGCCCTGATGCGGTAGAAATCCTTGCCTTCGAGGGTGAGCTTACCGCCCAGCTTTTCGAGGCCCAGAAAGTGCGTATCCATCGGCCGCCGGCCGATTTTGTCGCCGCCCGGCTTGGGCAGCTGGCAGCGTCCGAAGCGGGCCAGCATGGGCCCCAGAATCATGACGGAACCGCGCAACGCGCCGGCCTGGGCCACAAACTCGGGGGTATCGAGGTAGTCCAGGTTCACGCTGTCGGCCTGGAAACGGTAGGTATCGGAGGCCAGCTTGCCCACTTTCACGCCCATGTCGCGCAGCAGCTCAATGAGCTTGTTCACGTCGCGGATGTCGGGGATGTTGCTGATGGTGACCGGCTCGGCAGTGAGCAGCACGGCGCACAGAATCTGGAGGGCTTCGTTTTTCGCACCCTGGGGCACGATTTCCCCGTGCAGCGGCTTACCGCCAATTACTTCAAAAGAGGCCATATCTTAAGCTGATAGCTGTCAGCTGATAGCTGTCAGCTTGATGTTCGATACTAAATCAAATACTACGGTTACGCCGCAGTTGCGCCAGTGCCTTAGCAAATTCCTTCGGCTGCTTCCAAAAAGGTCCTTGTCAAGCGACCCGCCAAGACGGTGCATGACAGCCGCCAGATGCAGCCGAGCGCTGAAAAAACTACTAGCTGACAGCAGCGACAGCTAGTAGCTCAACAAATTACTGCGGGGGCTGCTGGGGCTCCTGGCGGTTTTTGCGCCCGCCGCCGCGCCGCTGTTTGTCGCGGCGGTTGCCGCCGTTGTTGCCACCGCCACCGTTGCTGCCCCGGCGGTTACCACCGCTGCTCTCGCGCTCCTGCCGGGGCTGGGCCACGATGAAAGGCGCGGGCCGGCCGCCGCCGGTGTTAGTAGCCGCAAATTCGAACAGGTTCTGGGCGTCCACCTGGTCGGGGTCGAGGGTGAGCGCGCCGCCGGAGAGCTCCTTGAGGTGCTTGAGAATCGTGACGTCCTTGGCGTTTTCCTTGTTGTGGGAGCGGTAGAGGAACTTCATGGTCCGCCCGATGATGACGGTGGCCTGTTCCCGCTCGGCGGGGTCTTCCAGGGTTAGGGCCTGGGCCACGAGCTGCTCTACGGCCTGGCCATACGCCCGGAATTTGGGGCCTTTAGCGGGGTAAGGAATGCGCTGGGGCGGGGCCAGGTTTACCTGGGCCACCAGCGGGAAGGGCGCGTCCACGTCCAGCTCGCCATCGGCCATTTCAAACACGTGGTTCCAGACTTTGGCCTGGCTATCGGGCTGGTCGCGCAGGGCGGGCTGGAGGCGGAAGATGAGCTGCACAATCTGCTGGGCCCGGCGGGTGCGCTCGGCGCGGTCCTCGATGCCGGCCAGCTGCTGCACGAGGATAAACGTGCTCTGGCCGTATTCGCGCTGGAGCAGCTCGTGTTTATGAAGGGAAGGTAGGGTCATGAAAATGGTATTCGGGAGGTCAAATATACGCCAAACCTTGCCCCGTTGACGCTGCGTTTTGTACAGAAGCCAACGGGGCAAGACTGGGAAGCCGGCCAGTGGCCGGCCAAGGCTACGGGCCGGCTTCCTGAATTAACGCAAAAGCGCACAACTAAGCCGAAAACCGGCCTAATGCACCCGCAGCTTAGCGAAGCTCAGCAGCAGCGTTTTCTCACCCACTTCCTCGAACTGAATAATGGCTTTGGTGGAGCCCTGCACGGTTTCGAGGCTGGTGACTTTGCCAAACCCGAACTTGGGGTGCTCCACGCGCTGACCGGTTTGCAGGTTGCTCGTGTCGGAGGGCGTAAAGTCGGCGGGGGCCACGTATTTGGTGGCGGCCGTTTTGCGGGGCGGGGGCGGAATCAGGTTCGAGCGGCGCTCAAACACGTGGCCGAAGGGCGACTCGCCCGGGCCGGCGCGGTCGGGACCGGGGCCGGCCGAGAACTTGAAGTCGACGTACTTGGGGTCGATTTCGTCCAGGAAACGGCTTTTCTCGCAGCTGCGCAGGTTACCCCACTGGTAGCGGGAAGTGGCGTAGCTCAGGGTGAGCTTCTTCTCGGCCCGGGTGATGGCCACGTAGAACAGGCGGCGCTCCTCCTCCAAATCGGCGCGGGAGGTAATCATCATCTGGCTCGGGAACAGGTTTTCCTCCATGCCCACGATGTAAACGTTGCGGAATTCCAGACCCTTGGCCGAGTGAATGGTCATCATGGTGACCTGCTCACCCTCGGCCTGGGCGTCCTTGAGGTCCGAGTCGGTTACCAAGGCAATGTCCTGCAGAAAAGCCCCGAGGCTCTTTTCCTCGCGCTCCGGGTCCTCCACGAAGGCCTTGATGCCGTTGAGCAGCTCCTGGATGTTCTCGTAGCGGCTCAGGCCCTCGATGCTCTTGTCGGCGTAGAGCTCCTCCACCATGCCCGAATTTTTGGCAATGAACTTGGCGGCCTCAAACGCGTCGTCTTTGGCCGCCGCCGCGGTGTAGGCCTTGATTTTCTCCGCGAAATCCACAATCGGGTTGGCCGTGCGGGTGGGCAGGAACTGGTCGGCATTGCTGACGACCTCCCAGATGGTGTGGTTGCTTTCCTCGGCCGAGGCAATGAGCTTGCCCAGCGTGGTGTCGCCGATGCCGCGCTTGGGGTAGTTGATGACCCGGCGCAGGGCCTGCTCGTCGTTGGGGTTCACCGTGAGGCGTAGGTAAGCCACCAAGTCCTTGATTTCCTTGCGCTGGTAAAAGCTCAGGCCGCCCACAATCTTGTACTTGATGTTGAGCTTGCGCAAGGATTCCTCCATGGCCCGGCTCTGGGCGTTGGTGCGGTAGAGGATGGCAAAATCATCGTACGACAAGTGCTGGTTCATCTTGTCCTCGTAGATGCTCTGGGCCACCAGCTTGCCTTCCTCGTTATCGGACGACGCCTTGAATACCTCAATCAGCGGGCCTTCCTCGTTGTCGGAAAACACGTCTTTGCGCAGCTGGGCCTGGTTGTTTTTGATAACCGAGTTGGCCGCCTTCACAATGGTTTGGGTGGAGCGGTAATTTTGCTCCAGCTTGAACACCTGTAGCTCCGGGTAGTCCTTCTCGAAGTTGAGGATGTTCTGGATATCGGCGCCCCGGAAGGCGTAGATGCTCTGGGCGTCGTCGCCGACCACGCAGATGTTACGCTCCTTGGCCGCCAGCTTGCGGGCAATCAGGTATTGGGAGTAGTTGGTGTCCTGGTACTCGTCCACCATCACGTACCGGAAAATATGCTGGTACTTGTTCAGCACGTCGGGGTGGTCCTTGAACAGCACGTTGGTCTGGTAGAGCAAATCGTCGAAGTCCATGGCCCCGGCCTTGAAGCAGCGGTTGGCGTACTGCTGGTAAATCACGCCCAGCTTGGGCCGCAGCGCCGCCTCGTCGTCCTGCTTGATAACCGGATCATTGAGGTACTGCTGCACCGAAATGAGCTTGTTTTTGGCCCCCGAAATCCGGCCCAGCACCATATTGGGCTTGTAGAGCTTGTCGTCGAGCTCCAGCTCCTTGAGAATCTGCCCGATGAGCGTTTTGGAGTCCTGGGTATCGTAAATGGTGAAGGAGCGGGGGTAGCCGATTTTATCGGCCTCGGAGCGTAGGATGCGGGCGAAAATACTGTGGAACGTGCCCATCCACAGGTTTTTAGCCTCCGGGCCGACCACCTTTTCAATCCGGGCGCGCATTTCCTTGGCGGCCTTGTTGGTGAAGGTGAGGGCCAGGATATTGAACGGGTTGACCTGCTGTTCGAGCAGGTTGGCGATGCGGTAGGTGAGCACCCGGGTTTTGCCCGAGCCGGCGCCCGCGATAATCATGCAGGGGCCGTCGATTTGCATCACGGCGGCGGCCTGCGAGGGGTTCAGTAACGAATGATAATCGAGTCCCATGGGAAGTAGTCAGCAGCGGAAACTAAGCCGGTTGGCTTCTTAGCAAAGGTAAGGCTTTCGGGTGGGGGATGGAAGGGGGAATGAGTTTGTGGCGTAGCATTTCCCGCAGAGGGCGTAGTGGTTGCGCAGTGCCGTTCTTGAACCGCACTGCGCAACTACTGCGCCCTCTGCGAGAAATGGTGGCCGCGTATCTTCGCCCCATGAACAAGCAAAGCCCGTTTCCGCTGTCCATTTTGTGCCTCTCCGAGAGCTGGGGCGGACTGGAGCTGAACACGGCCCGGTTCGCGGGCTGGATGCGGGCGCGGGGCTGGCCGGTGCAGGTGATAACCCGGGCCGGCTCGCCGCTGGCCGCCCGCGCCGCCGAGCTGGGCGCCACCGTGGTAGCGCTCGACAACCGCTGGAAAGCCCTTGATGTGCCCGCCGCCGGCCGCTTAGCCGGGCTGCTGCGCGGGTTCGGCACGGGGGCGTTGCTCATCAGCCGCAACGGCGACCTGGGCCTGGCCGTGCTCTGTAAGCGGCTGTTTCTGCCGAAGCTACCACTCATTTACCAGCAGCACATGCAGCTGGGACTGGCTAAGCGCGGCCTCGTGCATACGCTGCGCTACCGGGCCCTGGCGGCTTGGCTGGCCCCGCTGCCCGGCCTGGCCCGGCAGGTACTCGAAAAGACCCGCCTGCCCGCCGACCGTCTCCACGTGGTGCCCCTGGGCGTGGAGCTGGAGAAATTCGCCGATGAGCAGCTGACCACTGCCGAAGCCCGCCGCCAATTAAACCTGACGCTGCCCCCCGAAACCGTACTGCTGGGCCTCATTGGCCGCCTGGATGATGGCAAGGGCCAGGATTTTGTGGTGGAGGCCTTGGCCGGGCTGCGGCGGCAGTTTCCGCAGTTGCACCTGCTGCTGGTAGGGGAGCCCACCCGCAACGAGGGCACCGCCTACGCCGACGCCCTGCACGCCCGCATCCGGGCGCTGAACCTGACGGACGTAGTGCACCTGCGCGGCTTCACGCCCCAGCCCGAAGTGGCCTACCGGGCCCTCGATATTTCCATCACGGCCTCCACCAACGAAACCTACGGTATGGTGACCATTGAAGCCCTGGCCGCCGCCCGCCCCGTGCTGGGCGCGGCGGCCGGAGGCACCCGCGAGCTACTCGCCGACAACCGGACCGGGCTGTTGTTCACGCTGCGCGATGAGGATTCGTTTGGGGCGGCCGTGGCGCGGTTGCTCCGGGAGCCTGGCCTGCGGGAGCGGTTGGGCCGGGAAGGGCAGCGGGAGGCGCTGGCTACCTACTCCCACCACCGCCAATGCGAGCTGACCGAGGAAATTCTGCGGGCCGTAGTTTGATTGGGGTATCTTTGCGGACATTATTGCCCGCAGAAGGCGCGGTGTTTTCGCAGCGGACGCCGTGTCGTTCCGGAGCAACACGGCGTCCGCTGCGAAAACACCGCGCCCTCTGCGGGAACTCCTTATGATTCAGATTCAAAATACCCTGATTTCCGACGACGTTCGGGACAACTTCTTCGTCTGCAACCTCGACGCCTGCAAGGGTGCCTGCTGCGTGGAGGGCGACCTGGGCGCGCCCCTGGAACCCGAGGAGTTGGACATCCTCAACCAGGAATACGAGAACATCAAGCCCTTCCTCACTGAAGCCGGCCGCCAGGCCATCGAGCAGCAGGGGCGCTACATTAAGGACTGGGAGGGCGACTTCAGTACCACCACCATCAACGACCGGGAGTGCGCCTACGCTTTGTATGATGAGCGCGGCATCCTCAAGTGCGGCATCGAGCAGGCCTACCTGGCCGGGTCCACCAGCTTCAAAAAGCCCATCAGCTGCCACTTGTACCCCATCCGCATCACGAAGTACGACGGCTTCGAGGCCCTGAACTACGACCGGTGGAGTATCTGCTCGCCCGCCTGCTCCTTCGGGGCCAACCTGGGCGTGCGCGTCTACCAGTTCCTGAAGGAACCCCTGATCCGCAAGTACGGGGAAGGCTGGTACGGGGAGCTGGTGGCGGAGATTGAGGGGGATAATCCGAACTAATCCGGTAGCCGCAGCAAGGCCGATCCTTCTTCCGGCCCGGTTTCCACGTCTTCGTAAATAGCCGTTACCGTCAACTCAACCTGAAGCGCCGTTAAGGGTACTGTGTGCTCTGGCTCTCGCACTGAAGTCAGCAGCCAGGTGCCGCCCTCGGTGCGGGTGTAGCACTCCACCAGCCGCCGCCGTTGCGAGACCAGCACGTAATGCTGGAGTGAGGACACCAGTTGATACTGCTGAAATTTCCAGCCCCGGTCGCGGGCCTCGGTAGAAGCTGACAGTACCTCGATAATGAGCACCGGCCTGTACACGGTGCGCGGGTCGTTGTCCGTTGGGTCGCAACCCACTACCACATCAGGGTAGTTGTAGTGCTGGTTTTCATCCACGGCCATCCGCACATTTTCGGCAAAAACCGAGCAGCCCCGGCCCTTCAAACTTCTTCGTAAGGCGGCCACGCAATTTTGAATCAGTAGGTTGTGGCGCTTGGTGCCACCGGCCCGGCTGGTGAGCGTATCGAGCGGGAAAATCTCGCCGTGGTAAAACTCATACCGGACATCGGACGCCTCTTCCAGCGCAAGGTATTCTTCCACGGTATAGCGGCGGGTGTCGTGGGGTTGCGTGGGCATGGCTCGCAGAAAGAATGTTCAGATAAGTAAAGATACTGCTGTTCGGTTGCCGAGGCATTTGCTTCATTCGAACGAAAGCCATTGGTACCCAGCCGCCAGAGCCGTTGAGAAACGAAAAAGAAGGCCGACCTACTGGCCGGCCTTCTCTCAAAAATCAAGCACAACTGACTAATTCTGCCACGTATCGGTGCGGGTGGCGGTGGCGCCGCTGGGCGTGAAGGCGCGGTTGGCCCCGCCTTCCCAGAGCACGTTACCGGCCGCGTCCTTGCGGAGGTACTTGTACTGCACGGCCGTGCCGCTGGTCAGGTTCACGGTGCCGCTCCATTTGGGCCAGGCCGCGCCGCTGAGCTTAATGGCGCTGGCCGCGTTCCAGCTGCCGAGCTGGGCAGTGCTGCCCACTACGTACACGTCCTGGCCGCTTACGGTATTGCTGTAGGTCACGTTGAAGGTCACGGCCGTGGTGGTGCCGCCGGTAGGAGGGGGCGTGGTGGTGGTGCCGCCGGTGGGCACCCACACGGCGTAGCTGCGGGCCGGCACCGAGAACGTGGCGAAACCGTTGGCGTCGGTGGTGGTGGTGCCACTCACGTTGCCGGTCTGGTCGGTGAGGGTGGCGTTTTTGAAAGGCGTCGTGATGCCTTTGCTGCGGCTGGAGCCGCCGTCGTTCAGCAGCACCAGCAGGCCTTTGTGGGTGGCGTCGCCGGCGCGGGAGTAGGCGTACACGTCGGCGTCATTTACGCTGGTATACTCAGTGGCGGCTCCGAAGCCGTTGGCCTGCCGGATCTGGATGAGCTTCTTGATCTGGGCGCCCAGGCCGTACTCGTAGTAATCCCGGTAGAACACGCAGGGGTAGCCCTTCTCGCGGGTCAGGATGTAGGCGTAGGCCAGCATCTTGAGGTTGGAAACCGGCGAAAACAACGCGCCGCCCGTCTGGTCGGTGTCGTGGTTATCGACGAAGGAAACCGACAGCGCCCCGTTGGCTTCCGTGAAGCCGGCGAACTGGAGGCCGCGCATGTCCCAGTTGCCGTTGCCGTTGCTCATGTCGGCGAAAGTATAGTGCAAAGGCACGTCGAAGAGGCTGGTCCGGCCGCCGGTGGCACTGGCGTAGTTGTTCATGTCCGACAGATTCCGGAACCAGGCCTCGCTCACGGCAAAGCGGCCGTTGGTCTTCACGTTATCGAGCCAGCGGTTCACATAGGCCGTCTGGATGTGCTTGGTGGCATCGAGGCGGTAACCATCCAGGTTGAGCTTGGTGGTAATCCAGTTGCCCCAGTTGATGGTTTCGTTGGCGTTATTGATGTCGTTGTACCGGATTTCGGAGCCCAGCAGGTTGTCGTAGGCGTCGTTGTTGGCGTAGGGCTGAAAATCGTAGGCGGCCCACTGGTACCAGCCGTTGTTGGGGGCCTGCTGGGTGGCCGAGAAGTTGTACCAGTGCCACTGGTAGTTGCTGTAGGTATTGTTGCGGCCGGGGTAGGTGAAGCTGGTGTACACGTTGTACTGGTTGTTGGCCAGCTCCTGGTTGTCGGCGAAGGTGAGGTGGTTCATCACCATATCCTCGTACACCTGAATGCCCTGGCCGTGCAGCGCCCCAATGGCCGACTGCAACTGCCCGATGGTGCCGTAACGGGTAGCCACGCTGCCCTTCTGGTTGAATTCGCCCAAGTCGTAGCGGTCATACACGCCGTAGCCCACGTCAAATTTGCTGCCGCCCTTGTAAGCCGGCGGCAGCCACATGGCCGTGATGCCGGCCGCTTTCAGCTCGGTGGCCTTGGCGCCCAGGTTCTGCCACCAGGTGCCGGCGGCGGTGGTTACGGGCACGTCCCAGTAGAAGCCCTGCATCATCACGCCGTTGGCTACGGTGGCGTTCTGGGCGGTGGAAGCCAGCGGAGCCGGCGTGCTGATTGGCTGGAGGTTCTCCTTACTGCAAGATGACAGCAACGAGCCCGCCGCCAGCAGCCCCGCCAGGGAGGCCGCCGCGAAAACGTTTTTCATAGAAAGGGGGAATTGGGTTGTGGAAGAGCCCTGGACCAGCGCAGTCCGGAACCGTAGAAAAGGCCGAGCACCCGGCCAGTGGCCCACCGGGCCGCCACCCGGGTGCTAAGCGGAAGCGAGGGGAGAGTTTAGTTCGGGACCCAGACCGAGTAGGAGCGGGCCGGCACCGGGAAGTTGGCGTAGCCGTTGGCGTCGGTGGTGATGGTGCCGCCGTAGTTGCCGGTTTTGTCGGTGAGGGTTTTGCTCTTGAAGGGCGACGTGATGCCCTTACTGCGGCTGGAGCCGCCGTCGTTGAGCACCAGCAGCAGGCCCTTGTGGGTGGCGTCGCCGGCGCGGGAGTAGGCGTAGTAGTCGGCGTCGTCTACGCTGGTGTACTCGTAGGAAGCGCCGTAGGCGTTGGCCTTGCGGATGCCCATCAGGGTTTTGATGGCGGTGCCGAGGTTGTAGTTGTAGTAGTCCTTGTAGAACACGCAGGGGTAGCCCTTTTCCCGGGTCAGGATGTAGGCGTAGGCCAGCATCTTGAGGTTGACCACCGGCGAGTTCAGCCCGCCGCCCACCTGGTCGGTGTCGTGGTTATCGACGAAGGAAACCGAGAGTGTGGGGTTCGACTCGGTGAAGCCCGCGAACTGCAGCCCGCGCATGTCCCAGCTGCCGTTGCCGTTGCTCATGTCCACGAAGGTGTAGTGCAGGGGCACGTCGAAGAGGCTGGTGCGGCCGCCGGTGGCGCTGGCGTAATTCTTCAGGTCCTGGAGGTTGCGGAACCAGGCCTCGCTCACGGCAAACCGGCCGTTGGTTTTCACCGCGTCCAGCCAACTGTTTACAAACGAGGTTTGCATGTGCTTGGTGGCGTCGAGGCGGTAGCCATCCAGGTTGAGCTTGGTGGTAATCCAGTTGCCCCAGTTCTTGGTTTCGGTGGCGTTGCTGGCGTCAGCGTAGCGGATTTCGGAGCCCAGCAGGTTGTCGTAGGCGTCGTTGTTGGCGTAGGGCTGGAAGTCCCAGGCGTTCCACTGGTACCAGCCGTTATTGGGGGCCTGCTGGGTGCCGTTGAAGTTGTAGTAGTGCCACTTGTAGGAGCTGTACGTATTGCCCCGGCCCGGGTAATTGAAGGCCGTGTACACGTTGTAGTTGGTGCCGCCCACGTTGAACTGCTCCTGGGCATCGGCCGAGGTCAGGTGGTTCATCACCATGTCCTCGTACACCTGAATGCCCTTGCCGTGCAGGGCCGTAACGCAGGTTTGCAGCTGGGCCAGGGTGCCGTAGCGGGTGGCCACGGTGCCCTTCTGGTTGAATTCGCCCAGGTCGTAACGGTCGTACACGCCGTAGCCCACGTCGTTCTTGCTGCCGCCCTTGTAGGCCGGCGGGAGCCACACGGCCGTGAAGCCGGCGGTTTGGAATTCGGTGGCCCGGGAGCCCAGTACCTGCCACCAGGTGCCCTGGGTGTTCGTGATGGGCACATCCCAGTAGAAACCCTGCAGCATCACGCCATTCGCTACGGTGGCATCCTGAGTGCTCGGGGCGGCCTGGGGAGCCGCTGCCGGGGCGGCCGTTTCTTTGGTGCAGGCCGACAATAAGGAGCCGGCCGCCAGTAGCCCCATAAGGGCCGCTGCCGATTTTGTAGACATAAAAGTGGGTGTTTTGGTTGGTGGGAATAGAACAATGCAAGTATAAAGTAGGAAAGTGGGAAATGTGCAATAGTATTCGGGTTGATATAAAATAAATAGTGAGTGCTTACTTACGGTTAATTACCTGTTTTATGGCTCCTAATGATGCTTCATTAACGCTTTTCAGTATAATTTACAAAGATTGAGTTATCGATAATGTTATATTTGCATCAACTGGTGCTGGGTTGACTGCGTGGTTTTTGGTCGCAGGCAGCCCGTAAAACGACAAAGGGCTGACCCGTGAGAGTCAGCCCTTTGGCAATGGTGGAAGCGCGGAAGCCTACAGTTCCGAAAAATCAAACGAAGTTTCCAGGAACTTGGTCGTGAAGTCGCCCTCTTTGAACTGGGCGTTGTCCATGAGCTTGAGGTGGAACGGAATGGTCGTTTTCACGCCCTCCACCACAAACTCGCTCAGCGCCCGCTTCATTTTCACGATGCACTCCTCCCGGGTCTGGGCCACGGTGATGAGCTTGGCAATCATGGAATCGTAGTTGGGCGGAATCTGGTAGCCCGCGTACACGTGCGTATCCACGCGCACGCCGTGGCCGCCGGGAATGTGCAGCACCGTGATTTTGCCCGGCGAAGGGCGGAACCCGTTGGCCGGGTCCTCGGCGTTGATGCGGCACTCCATGGCGTGCATCTGGGGGTAGTAGTTGTCGCCCGAAATCGGGATGCCGGCCGCTACCTTGATCTGCTCCTTGATGAGGTCGTAGTTGATGACTTCCTCCGTCACAGGATGCTCCACCTGAATGCGGGTGTTCATCTCCATGAAGTAGAAGTCCCGGTTTTTGTCTACCAGGAATTCGATGGTGCCCACGCCCTCGTAGCCGATGGATGATGCTCCGGCAATGGCTGCGCGGCCCATTTTCTCGCGCAGCTCATCGGTCATGAAAGGCGAAGGCGCTTCTTCCACCAGTTTCTGGTGGCGGCGCTGAATGGAGCAGTCGCGCTCCGAGAGGTGGCAGACGTGGCCGTACTGGTCGCCGCATACCTGAATCTCGATGTGGCGGGGCTCCTCCACAAATTTCTCCAGGTACATGCCGTCGTTGCCGAAGGCTGCCTTGGACTCGGTGCGGGCGTCGTTCCAGGCTTTCTCAAACTCGTCATCGGAGTTGATGATGCGCATGCCGCGCCCGCCGCCGCCGGCCGTAGCCTTCAGAATAACGGGGTACTTGATTTTGGCAGCAATTTTCTTGCCCTGCTCCACCGACTCCAACAACCCTACCGAGCCGGGCACTACCGGCACGCCAGCCTCAATCATGGTGGCTTTGGCCGAGGCCTTGTCGCCCATGCGGTTAATCATATCGGGCGAGGCGCCGATAAACTTGATGCCGTTTTCCTGACATACGCGCGAAAATTCGGCGTTTTCACTCAGGAAGCCATAGCCGGGATGAATCGCGTCGGCGTTGGTGATTTCGGCGGCGGCAATCAGCGTGGGGATGCTCAGGTAGCTCTTGGCCGAAGCCGCCGGCCCGATGCACACGGCCTCATCGGCGAAGCGCACGTGCAGGCTTTCCTTATCGGCAGTGGAGTAGACGGCCACCGTCTTGATGCCCATTTCCTTGCAGGTCCGAATCACGCGCAGCGCAATTTCGCCCCGGTTGGCAATCAGTATTTTTTTGAACACAGCTTCTGGGGAATTATGAATTAAGAATTAAGAATTATGCAGTATGGTTCGGACGAGTCAGGCTATCAGCGCGGCCAATTCATACTTCATAATTTATAATTCATAATTCTAGAGTGGTTCAATCAGGAACAATGGCTGATCATACTCGACGGGCGTCGCGTTTTCGACCAGGGCCTTCATCACGCGGCCCGATTGCTCGGCCTCGATTTCGTTGAATAGTTTCATGGCCTCAATGATGCAGATCACCTGCCCTTTCTCCACCGTATCGCCCACCTGCACGAACACCGGCGTCTCGGGGCTGCTGCTGCGGTAAAACGTGCCAATCATCGGCGACTTGAGCGGTACGAGGGTGCTGGCGGCTGGCTCGGCGGGCGCTGGCGCAGCGGCTTCCGGAGCGGCCGGAGCTGCAACCGGGGCAGCAGCGGGCGCCGGCGCGGCGGCGGGCGCTGCCGACATCGTTACCTGGGGCTTATAGCTGGCGTCACGTTGCACGGAGATCTTAAACTCATCCGTCTCGATGTTGACTTTGTTCAAACCGGACTTCGCGATGAAGTCGATGAGGTCTTGTAGTTCTTTGGCTTTCATGTGGTGGGGGAAGGCGTGGCAGGCTGCTTATTTAACGCGCTCGACGTAGCTGTAGTCGCTGGTTTTGATTCGGATCTTGGTGTCGGTATCAACGAATAGCGGCACCTGAATGCGCGCGCCCGTTTCCACGGTAGCGGGCTTGAGCGTGTTGGTGGCGGTGTCGCCCTTCAGGCCGGGCTCGGTGTAGGTCACCATCAGCTCCACGGTGGTCGGCAGCTCGGCCGTGAGGGGCAGCTCGGTTTCGGCGTGGAAGAGGATGCTCACCTCCTGGCCTTCCTTCATCAGGTCGGCAAAGGGCACCATCTCCTCATTAATCACCACCTGCTCGAAAGTAGCGTTGTCCATGAAGGTGTAGCCGTAATCGTCCTTGAACAGGTACTGGTGGGGGCGTTGCTCCACCCGGGCCGTTTCCACCTTCACGCCCGCGTTGAACGTGTTGTCGATGGTACGACCGGTTTTGATGTTGCGCATCTTGGTGCGCACGAAGGCCGGGCCTTTGCCGGGCTTCACGTGCTGGAATTCGGTGATGACGTGCAGCTCGTTGTTGTAATTCAGCACGAGCCCGTTGCGAAAATCTGCGGTGGTGGCCATGAGGTGGGAAGAGGAAATGAGTCAGTCACAACCAGGGAGTAAGGCGAAGCGGCCGTGCGGCGGGCGTCTTGTTCCCTGATTAAAGCGAGAGTGCAAGTATAGGTGGTTTTCCGGTTTTGCGCCGTGCGGACTACTGCGCGGCCGTGGCGGGCCGGGGGTCGTAGGCCCATTTGAGGTAGAGCGAACCCCAGGTGAAGCCCCCACCAAAGGCGGCAATAATCAGGTTGTCGCCTTTGCGCAGCTGGTGCTCGTAATCGGAGAGGCAGAGCGGAATGGTGCCGTTGGTGGTGTTGCCGTAGCGGTGAATGTTGAGCATCACCTTCTCGGGGCCAATGCCTACGCGGTGGGCGGTGGCATCAATAATGCGCTTGTTGGCCTGGTGGGGCACCAGCCAGTCGATGGTATCGGCGTTGAGGCCGTTGCGCTCGGCCACCTGGGCGGCCACGTCGGCCATGTTTTTCACCGCAAACTTGAACACGGCCGCGCCTTCCTGGTACACGTAGTGCTCCCGGCGGGCCACGGTTTCGGCCGAGGGCGGGCGGCGCGAGCCGCCGGCTTTCTGGTGCAGGTACTGCTCCCCGTTACCGTCGGAGTGCAGTTCCTGGTCGAGCAGGCCCAGGCCCTCGTGGTTGGGTTCGAGCAGGACTGCGCCGGCCCCGTCGCCGAAAATGATGCAGGTGGAGCGGTCGGTGTAGTCGATGATACTCGACATCTTATCGGCACCCACCACAATTACCTTTTTGCAGGTGCCGCTGGCAATGAACTGGGAGCCAGTGGCCAGCGCGTACATAAAGCCCGAGCAGGCCGCCTGCATATCGAAGCTAAAGGCCTTGGTGGCCCCCACGGCCGCCGAAATGATGTTGGCCGTGGCCGGAAATACCAGGTCGGGCGTGGTGGTGGCGCAGATAATCAGGTCAATGTCGGCGGCGGCCACGCCGGTTTTGGCCAGCAGGTTCTCCACCGCCTTGATGCCCATCACGGAAGTGCCCTGGTCGTCGCCTTTCAGAATGTGCCGCTCCTTGATTCCGGTGCGGCTCATGATCCATTCGTCGGTCGTGTCCACCAGGGTTTCGAGCTCCTGGTTGGTCAGTACATAGTCGGGCACGTACGAGCCCACCCCGGAAATGGCAGCGGTAATCTTCATTAGAGGAGAGAAGAGGGCGGAAGGCGCGGCACGGAAAAAGCCCGACCCCGTAGGACCGGACTCACCGCCGCGTTCAGGACTTAAAGGTGGATTTTATCTGGTCGGCAATGCCGGAGCTGGCCATTTGGTAGCCTTGCAGCAGCATGTTGCAGATGGCGGTGGGCGTACTCACCCCGTGCCCGATAATGGCGTTATCGTTGATGCCCAGAATGGGCGACCCGCCGATGGACTCGTAATTGAAATGGTCAAAAAACGGGTCGTGCATGTTTTTTTCGGCCATGATGTCGTACACCGATTCGGCCATTTTCAGCAGTACGTTGCCCGTAAACCCGTCGCAGACCACTACGTCGGCTTTATCGTTGAACAGGTCGCGGCCCTCGATATTGCCGATGAAGTGGATATGAGGGTTCACCTTCAGCAGCTGGTGGGCGGCCTGGGTAATGGCCGTGCCCTTGCCTTCTTCCTCGCCCAGGTTCATCAGGCCTACTTTGGGCTGCGCGATACCCAGCACGTAGTGCGCGTACAAAGAGCCCAGCTCGCCGAATTGCTCCAGCATTTCGGGCTTGCATTCGGCGTTAGCCCCCACGTCGAGCATGATGCCCATACCCCCGTGGAGCTTGGGCACAAAGTTGGCAATGGCCGGGCGCATAACGCCGGGCACTGCCTTCACGCTGAACATAGCCCCCACGAGCATGGCCCCGGTGTTGCCGGCCGAGCAGAAGGCCTCGACCTCGCCGGTGGCCAGCAGGCGGTAGCCCACGGCAATGCTGGAATCCTGCTTCTGTTGGTAAGCCTTGGCCGGATGCTCGCCCATCTCAATGATCTGGGAAGCGGGCACCAGGGTGAGGTTCTCGGCGGCCGCTCCGTGGGCCTCGAGCAGGGGGCGCACGGCGTTTTCCTGGCCGATGAGCACTATCTGAGCCTTGCCGGCCAGCAATTGGGCGGCCAGCACGGCCCCATCGACGGCGGCTTGAGGAGCAAAATCACCCCCCATTGCGTCCAGGGCTATCTTCATGAAAGAAAAGTCAAGAGGTCAGAATTGATTTAAGCTGTTAGCTGGTAGCTAATGGCTGTTAGCTTTCGTTGTGAAAAAGCTAACAGCCATCAGCTACCAGCTAACAGCTTAACCCTGGCGGCTATTCGTCGTCGCTGTCGAGCGGGGCGGCGGCGGCAACGGGGGCATAGTCCTTGATGGCTACTTTACCATTCAGGTACAGGTCGCCGTCTACCACGTAGGCCTTGTGGCGCAGGTGCAGCTCGCCGGTGTTGGCGCACAGCGTTACGGCTTTGGGGGTCAGCTTGTAGTGGCTACGACGCTTGTCGCGGGTAGCGGAGGAGGTCCGGCGTTTAGGATGTGCCATGGGTCAAAAAAAGTAAAAGGGAAACGTTAAAAAGGCAAAAGGCCGGCGGTGGCCGTTAGTTCAGGTTGCGCAGCGCGTTCCAGCGTGGGTCGGAGTCATCCTCGTCGTCGTCAGGGTTCTCGCCGCGGGTTGTGAAGATGAGCTTGGTTTTGGCGTCGGGTTCGTCGTCGGGCTCGTTCTGGAAGCGTGGGTGCAGTTTTTTCATCGGCAGGGCCAGCCCGATAAAGTCGAACAGGTGCTGAGCCAGCGGCAGCGTCTGGGTGTCGGGCGTAATTTGCAGCACGTTGTCGTCGAGCTCCTTTTGCTCGTCGCCGAAGCGCACAAGCAGCTGCTCCTGGGTATCAATTTCCTGGTCGTAATCGTCGAGGCTCCGGTCGCACACCTGGCGCACGGTGCCCTTCAGGTCGAAATTAACCGTAATCAGGCGCTCGGTTTTAATCAGCGTCACGTCGGCATGCACCTGGCCATCGGGAATAAGCTCCTGGTCGAATTGCTCGAAGAAGGCCCGGTCGAGGTCGAACGCAAAGTGGTGCGTTTTATCGGCCAGCCGGGCGATGTTGATGTTGTAGGGCGAATCCTTCTTCACGGGAGGTAGTTGCAAGGGGGCAAAAGTAGGCACTTTTACCCGGTATCGAAAAGGCGAAGGGCAGTAGCGTCAGGCGTTCTTAAGAATAAAATCCGACGGAATGCCCAGCCGCTCGTACAGGCGCTTGGCCAGATCGAGCGTCACGCGGCGCTTGCCACTCAGGATCTGGGAGAGGCGGCCGGCGGGTACTTCGAGCAGCTCGGCCAGTTCCTTCTGCTTGAGGCGCATCTGCTGGCGTTTGAGCTCGATCATCTCGGCCAGCGAGGTAGGCAGGTTCGGAATTGGCAGCAGCCCTAGCTTGCCTTCGTAGATGTCGAGGGCCGCAATCAGCTCCCGGAACTCGGTTTCCAGCGCCACGTTGCCCTCCACACCGGCCGCGGCCAGCGCATCGAGGCGGCGCAGGGCAGTACGGTAGTCGAGGGGCGTTTGGAGGAGCATAGTTCGTGTGAGCTGTTAGCCATTAGCTTTTAGCTGCTAGCGACGGGCAAGCAAAACGCCGGAGCCTAGTGGTTCCGGCGTTTCTGCTGCAAAGGTAAAACTCAATTCCGAATCTGCAAACAAACTTTCATTATTGAAAAGAAAGTTTCGAAAATGTATGCAGAGGCGAGAAGTCAGAGCATTATTCAGAGCACAGCTCTGAATAATGCTCTGACTTCTCGCCTCTCATTTACTCCCTTCTCCCCCGGTCGCGGGGGGCGGGGCCGGGGATGAGGGGCTTGATTTCGGCTTCGGCCTGGCGGTAACGCACCAGCTCGCAGGCCAGGTAAAGGGCTTCGCGGAAGGAGGTTTCGTCGGCTTTAAACTGGCCGGCAATGCCGTAGGCAGTGCCGTGGTCGGGGGAGGTGCGCACAACGGGCAGGCCAGCCGTGTAGTTGACGCCGCGCTCGAAGGCCAGGGTTTTGAACGGAATCAATCCCTGATCGTGGTAGAGCGAGAGCGTAGCGTCGAACTGCTGGTACTGGCCGGTGCCGAAGTAGCCGTCGGCGGGGTAGGGGCCATAGGTGAGGTGGCCGCTCTGCTGCAACTGCTGGAGCACGGGCGACACCACGGCGGCTTCCTCGGTGCCGAGCAGACCGTTTTCGCCAGCGTGGGGGTTAAGGCCCAGCACGGCAATCTTAGGCTTCTCAATGCCGAAATCGTTCTTGAGTGACGCCAGCAGAATGCGCAACTTGGCCAGCAGCAGCTCCTTGGTGAGGCGGGCGGGCACATCCTTGAGCGGAATGTGGCCCGTGACGGTGGCCACCCGCAACTCGTCGGCCACGAGCAGCATCAGGCTTTCCTTGGCCCCGAAGAAGCTGGTCAGGAATTCGGTGTGGCCGGGGAAGCGGAAGTCGTCGGCCTGGGTGTTTTCCTTGCTGATGGGGGCCGTCACGAGGCCGTCGAGCAGGCCGGCCTTGAGGTCGCGGGCGGCAGCGAGCAGGCTCTGGCGGGCCGCCGCGCCGCTGGCCGCGCTGGGCTGGCCGGGCGTGAGCTGCACGTCGTCGTCGCCTTCCCAGCAGCTCACGGCGTTGTGCTTGCCGGGGGCAATATCGGCCGCCTCGCGCACCTGCCGGAACCGCAACGGCTCCAGGTCGGGGTCGGCGGGGAAATCGTCGAAGAGCACGGCGGCCGTGCCGTACACCACGGGCGTGCAGAACTTGAGCAGGCGTGGATCAAGGAAGGTTTTATAGATGACCTCGGGGCCGATACCGGCCAGGTCACCGACGGAAATGCCAATACGTGGGAGCATTCTTTTGTTAGTGCTTAGTGCTTAGGCTGTTTGAGCGTTTCGGTGCTGCGTCGCACCCCACCCCCCGGCCCCCGGCCCCCTCCCCTCCGGGAGAGGGGGAGCCTGACGCGAGTTCAAAACAAATCGTTGAACGCACCCCCTCTCCCGGAGGGGAGGGGGCCGGGGGGTGGGGTGAATGCAAGAACCTTACGCCCGGTTCTTCAGAAACTCATACGTCATGCGCACGGCCGTGCCGGTGCCGCCTTTGCCGCGGTAGGAGTCGGGGGCAGTGAGGAAGGCGGGGCCGGCAATATCGAAGTGCACCCAGGGGTAGCCTTCAGCGTAGCGCTCCAGGAACTTACCGGCCGAAATGGCGCCGGCTTCGGCCTTGCCCAGGTTGGTCATGTCGGCAATGGGGCTCTTGATGTGGTCGGCGTACTCGTCCCAGAGCGGAAACTCGACCAGCCGCTCGTGGGTGGTGTGGCCGGCCTTCTTCAGGTCGGCCATGACCTGCTCGTCGGCGGTGCCCATGTACACGATGCCCTCGATGCCGATGGCGCGGGCCGCCGAGCCGGTGAGCGTGGCGTAGTCCATGACCAGCTCGGGGTCGTACTTTTTGGCGAAGGCCAGCGCATCGGCCAGAATCAGGCGGCCTTCGGCGTCGGTGTTGAGCACTTCCACGGTCAGGCCGCTGTACATCGTAATCACGTCGCCGGGAGCCAGGGCGGGGCCGCCGGGGCGGTTGTCGGTGGCCGGCACCAGCCCGATAACGTGCAGGGGCACCTTGTTTTTGGCCAGGGCCGTGAGCACGCCCACTACCACGGCCGAGCCGCCCATATCGCACTTCATCAGGTCCATGCTGTTGGGCGTGGGCTTGAGGCTGAGCCCGCCGGTATCGAACACCACCCCCTTACCTACCAGCACGATGGGCTTGGCGTTGGTAGCGCCTTCGGGCTTGTACTCCATAATGGTGAAGGTGGGCGGCTCGGGGCTGCCCTGGTTGACGGCCAGCAAGCCACCCATGCGCAGGGCCTCAATGCGTACCAGATCCAGGATTTCCACGTCGAAGCCGGCTGCGTCGCCGGCCTGCTCGAACTGCTGGGCCAGCTGGGTGGCATTCAGGTGGCTGTAGGGCATATTCACCAGGTCGCGGGCCAGGTACACGCCCTGGAGGATGCCGTCGAGCTCGGCCACTTTCTCGGCCGACAACTCGGGGCCGACCAGCGTGAGGCGTTCGAGCACCGGCGATTTCTTCGATTTCTCGTCGGTTTTGTAGCCCTCGAACTGGTAGGCCGTCAGGGCCAGGCCCTCGGCCAAAGCCAGCGAACCGCCGGCCGGGGTGAGGTTGCAAATGAATAGTTCCTCTACTTTATCGGCCTTGAGGCGGGCGTGGAGCTGGTGGCCGGCCTTGCGCAAGGCCTCGCAGCCCAGAGCCGCCGTTTTCTTGTCCTCGGCCACCACGTAGTAGTGGTGGTGGGAGTACTGGTTCACGGCCACGAACTTCTCGTCGGCGGCCAGCTGGGCAGCCACGTACTGGCGGGCGGCCTCGGGCAAATCGGCGGCGGCCGTTACGGGCAGCTCCCGGGTGCCGCTGGGCAGAATGAAAACGGTGCTGGCCGTGGCGGGAAAATCGGCGGCGTAGGCGAGGGATAGGGGCATGGGAAGATGTTGAGCTGTTAGCTTTTAGCTGTTAGCTTTTAGCTGTTGGCTATTAGCTTTTGGTTTGATTAATAAGAGTTTGCTCTGGAAGTCAGGGACGTTTGCTGACGTGCAGGGGCGGCAAAGCCAGGCGGAACAGGAATTGAGCGGGCCCGGCAGAAACGGCCGGCATCGGCGTATCTTTGACCGTGAAGGTAGGAAGTTTGGAAGTTTAGGAGTTGAGAAGTTAGAAAGTGATGGTCGTGGAGGGAACGTCATGCAGAGCGCCGCGAAGTATCTCGCGGTCGGTCGTTACGTTCCCGGCCAGCAGCTGTACGCGAGATGCTTCGCAGCGCTCTGCATGACGCTCATCTTCGCCCTTACAGCCTAACTTTCTAACTTCTCAACTTAGAAACTTCTCAACTGAAAATGGATTCCGTTAAAGCCAAAAAGCACCTCGGTCAGCACTTTCTCAACGACCCCAACATTGCCCGCAACATCGTGGAGGCCCTGCGCCTACCCGATGAGGTAAAGCACGTGCTCGAAATCGGGCCGGGCATGGGTGTGCTGACCCAAACGCTGCTGCTGCACCCGGAGTACGAAACGGCCGTAGTGGAAATCGACCGCGACTCGGTAACCTACCTGCAGAAGCACTACCCGGCCCTCGAAGACCGGATTTACTCCCAGGACTTCCTGAAAATGGACCTGACGGCGCTCTACGGCGAGCAACCGCTAAGCATCATCGGCAACTTCCCTTACAACATCAGCACCCAGATTTACTTCCAGATTCTGGCCCACCGCCAGCAGGTACGCGAAAGCGTGGGCATGCTGCAAAAGGAAGTAGCCGACCGCCTGGCCACCGGCCCCGGCTCAAAAACCTACGGCATTCTGAGCGTGCTGCTCCAGGCCTTTTACACCATCGAATACCTGTTCACGGTGCCCCCGCACGTGTTCAGCCCGCCGCCCAAGGTGCAGTCGGCCGTCATCCGCCTCACCCGCAACGATACCAAGCAGTTGGCCTGCGACGAAAAACTGTTCTTCCGCGTCGTGAAACAAGCTTTCCAGACCCGCCGCAAAACCCTGCGCAACGCCCTCAAGCCCTTCGGCATGCCCCCCGAAACCACCACGGATGCCATCTTCGACCTCCGCGCCGAGCAGCTCAGCGTGGCCGATTTCGTGGGCCTGACGAACCGGGTGGCCGAGAACAAGAGCGAGTAGACTGTCAGCACGCCGTAGGGGCGGGGCTTGTCCCCGCCCGCCGTATGCATCGTTATACGATTACCGTTGAAACAGCGTGCTGCATAACGTGGCCTGCTCATGGCCCCATTAACTCTCAACTCTCAACCACTAAAATGTCCCTCTGCCTCGTCATCGACGACATGCACCCCAGCCTGCCCGCCTACCTGGAGCCGCTGGGCGTTACGCTGCACTACCGGCCCGGTTTAACGGCCGCCGAGGTGCCCGCCGCCCTGGCTGCCCACCCCTACGAGGGGCTGGTGGTGCGCTCCAAGCTGCGCGTGACGCGGGAGTTGCTGGCCCACGGCCCGCACCTGCGCTACGTGTGCCGGGCGGGGGCCGGGGTCGATAATGTTGATGAAACGGCCCTGTCCGAGGCGGGCGTAACGCTGCTCAACGCCCCCGAGGGCAACCGCGACGCGGTGGGCGAGTACGCCGTGGGCCTGCTGCTGGCCTTGTTGCGGCACCTGCCGCGGGCCGATGCCGAGGTGCGGGCCGGGCAGTGGCACCGCGAGGCCAACCGGGGCGAGGAAATCGGCGGAAAAACCATCGGGCTGCTGGGCTACGGGCACATGGGCCGGGCGTTTGCCCGCCGCCTCAGCGCCTTCGGCTGCACCGTGCTGGCCCACGACGCCGACCCCGCCTGCCCGCCCGACGACTACGCCACGCTGGTGCCTCTGGCTGAACTCCAGGCCCGGGCCGAGGTGCTGAGTTTGCACATTCCCTACTCGGCGGCCAACCACCAGTTCGTGAACGAAGACTTCCTGGCCGGTTTTGCCAACGCCATCTGGCTGCTGAACACGGCCCGCGGCGAAGTGCTCGACCACGCCGCGCTGGTGAGCCGCCTGCGCACCGGCCAGGTGCGTGGCGCGGCCCTCGACGTGCTCGAAAACGAGAAGCTTCTGACCCTCAACCCCGACCAGCAAACCCGTTTCGACTACCTGCGCGCGGCCCCCAACGTGGTGCTCGCGCCCCATATTGGTGGCTGGACAGTTCAGAGCTACGAGCGCATCAACGCGGTGCTGGCCCGCAAGCTGGGCGGGTTTCTGGGGCAGTAAAGCAGTAAATTGTCCTTCCGACGAAGGAAGAATCCGGGTAAATAGTTGAAAGATGTTATTCGACGATTTACCCCAGATTCCTGCTTCGTCGGAAGGACAGTTCCGCCGTCCGGCCATTCCGCATGCAACCGACCCGTTTTCCCGCCGCGTTTCGTATATTTGCCTAAACCTACGAGGGGAGAACGGCCAGCGACGCTGGCCGTTCTCCTTGTTTTTTGAGCTTACATCACCTTCCCATGTCTACCATCAACTACTATACTCCCGAAGGCCTTCAGAAGCTGAAAGATGAGCTTCAGGACCTCAAAATCCGGGGCCGGGCCAAGGCCGCCGAGGACCTGCGCGAAGCCCGGGACAAGGGCGACCTGAGCGAAAACGCGGAGTACGACGCCGCCAAGGACGCCCAGGGCCTGCTGGAGTTGAAAATCTCGAAGCTGGAGGAAGTGATGGGCAACGCCCGCCTGCTCGACGAATCGAACCTGGACCTGACCAAGGTGCTCATCATGAGCAAGGTGAAACTCAAGAACCTGAAGAATAACATGGTGCTCGACTACACCCTCGTCGCCGAGGAGGAAGCCAACCTGGCCGCCGGCAAAATCTCCGTCAAGTCGCCCATCGGCAAAGGCCTGCTGGGCAAATCGGCCGGCGACACGGCCGAAATCACGGTGCCCGCCGGCAAGCTCCAGTTCCAGATCCTGGAAATCAGCCGCTAGCTTCTTGTTAGAAGTAAAAAAGAAGAGGTGAGACCCAAATGGGCCTCACCTCTTCTTTTTTGCGCGAAGTTCGTAGACTTGCTACTCAGCATAATCTCACCATTGTGCTGAGTCCCGTCCCGTTTCTCACTTCTCACTTCCAATAAAGTATGCCTTCCATTTTCTCCCGCATTGTTTCGGGTGAGCTGCCCGCTCACAAGGTTGCCGAAGACGAGCACCACTTGGCCTTCCTCGATATTACGCCGCTTGTGGAAGGGCACACGCTCGTGATTCCGAAGCGCGAAGTCGATTATATCTTTGATTTGCCTCCGAGTGAGCTGGCGGCCTTGCACCTGTTTGCCCAGCGCGTGGCCCGAGGCGTGAAGGCGGCCGTGCCCTGTAAGCGCGTGGGCGTGGCCGTAATCGGGCTCGAAGTGCCCCACGCCCACATCCACCTGATTCCGATGAACAAGGTGGCCGATATGAACTTCGCCAACCCCAAGATTAAGGTGGATGAGCGGCGGATGAACGAGTTGGCCGCCGCCATCGGGGCGCAGGTGCCTACCGTGGTACCCGGCACGCCCGAACTGCCCGACGACCCCCGCGACACGAAAGGCGGCCGCGAAACCGTGGAAGCCTCCGAGCCCGAAGCGCAGGCCCCGCAGGGTGCTGATAATGCCGCCGCCGATAACCCGGCCCTGGCCCCCATCCGGGAGATGACCAAGGGCCTGATGTTCATCAGCGAGTCGGATGCGGCGCTGGAGCCGGTGAGCTTCGCGGCCCCGGCCGGCGGCCTCACCGACGACGCCCTCGGCCAGCTGGCGGGGGTGCCGGCCGGTACGCCCGTGGAAAAGCAGGAGCTGACCTACTTCCTGCGCAACCACACCGCCGACCAGGGCGTGCTGGGCGACCCGGCGCTGGCCAACCGCTACAAAGGGCTGCAAATGTACCTCAAGCAGGAGCTGAGCGGCACCCAGGTCTACCGCTTCGGCAGCGGCCCCCAAATTCCGGTGCTGGTGCTGGGCGAGGGCGAAGGCGGCCGGCTGCTGGGCTTCAAAACGGTACTCACCGAAACCTAAGCCGCAGTCCGTTGCCCGCTGAATCAGCCCGCTCCGGTTTCGGAGCGGGCTTTTTGCTGAATTTGCACCTTCCTCATGGAACGTCCCTGCCTTTACCTCGATATCGACGACGTGCTGCTCACCAACCGCTACCCAGCGCCGCCCTCTGGAAACGGATCGGCTGCGGCTCCTGCTGGAGCGGTTGAGCTCCTGAAAAAGGCGTGTCATTCCGACGAAGGAAAAATTGGGAAATAACCGTTCGATAAGTCTCTCCAGATTCCTCCTTCGTCGGCATGACATGCCCTATGCCGGCGGTAATGGGGGCGGTAGTGGCGTTGCCTCCTCCGCGGCTTCGCGGCGGCCCAGCAGGGTGCGGCGGCGGGTGCGGTTTTCGCGCTCGAACACCGTTATCAGCACGATGAAGTAGGAGAGCAGCAGCGGCCCCATCACGAGGCCCAGAATGCCGAAGATTTCGACCCCTAGCACCACCCCGGCCAGTGTAATGAGCGGGTGGATGTCGCCCATGCGGCGGGCCAGCACGATGCGCAGCAGATTATCGATGTTGATGATGACGATGGTGCCCACCAGCAGAATACCCACGCCCTCGCCGGTGTGGCCCTGGGTGAGCTTGAGAATGGCCGCCGGTCCCCACACCAGGGGCGTGCCCAGCACCGGAATAAAGGCCGTGAAGAAGGAAAGCGTACCCCAGAACCAGGCGTCGGCTACCCCGAAAATCTGGAGGGTGAGGGCCGTGAGCAGGGCCTGCACCAGGGCAATGAGGGCCTGACCGAGTACGTTGGCGTTCACCGTGTTGCGCAGCGCGTCGCCCAGCTCACGCAGGGTGCTGCTGCGGAAGGGCAGGTAGCGGCGCAGACCCCGCAGAAACGCCTCTTCCTCCATGTACATGAAGTAGAGCGTGAACAGCATCAGCCCGATAATGACGGTGAAGTGCAACAGCCCGCTGGCCAGCGACGGAATGCGCGTACTCAGCCAGCTCACCACCTGCTGCACCAGGTCACGCACGTTGTTTTCCGTGGTGAACTGGTAGCCCGTTTTCTGCTCAATGGTGTGCAGCACCACCATAATCTGGCTGGTATCCTGGGCGTAGAGGCGGATGCGGTTGACGAGCATGAACACCAGGGCCGTGAAGGGCAGAATTATCACTACGAAGGCGAACAGCAGCAGCCCGCCCGTAACCAGCTGCCGGCTCCAGCGGCGGCGGTGCACGAGGGCCGTAAACCAGGGCCGCAGCACCACGTAGAGCACGCCCGCGCCCAGAAACGCCGTGATGTAGCTGCCCAGCCCCACCAGAATCAGTACCGAGAGGCCCACCAGGCACAGAATCAGCAGCACGTACTGTTGGCGGGGCGTGTAGATGTTCTCGGAAGCCATAGGCAATAGGAAGAGTCGGGAAGTGGAAAGTTAGGAAGGTGGGCAGTTACAAAGTAGGATGATTAATTAGTCTGGCGGTCGAGATGCTTCGCCTGCGGCTCCGCTTTGCTCAGCATGACACCTCTTTTCCAACCACCAGCCAACCCCTACCGCACCGGCCCGGTATCCACCTGGGCTTCCAGCTTATCCTGCACCGCCGGGGGCAGGGCCGAGAGCAGGTCGAGGCCGGTGGCGGCTTCCAGGGCGTCGAGGCTGACGCGGTAGCGGCTCCAGTCGGGGCTTACCTGCTGGTCGTTGGGTGTGTCGATGGCGATGAGGCGGGCCTGGCCGGCGGCAATGCGGCGCAGGTCGTCGGGGCCTTCGGGCAGCACTACGAGTACTTTCCAGATGCGGGCCGGCACCGTCACGCGGCCCTCATCCAGGGTGGTTTTGAAGCCCGCCGTGCCGGTGCCGCCCTGGCCGTAGCTGCCCATGATGACGTAGATTTCCTGGCCCCGGCGCACCTGGGCGCGCGCCCACTCCTCCAGGTTGCCCCAGGTGCGCTGGTTGTTGGCCCCCGCCTGCGGAATCATGTTGGTCATCAGAAAGGTGGCCGAGTTGTCGTCCAGCGTCAGGCTGCGGTCGGCGCTGGGGCAGTTGTGGCCCCGGTCGAAGCCCGAGCCGGAGTAGGAGCGGGGCGTGACCTGGTAGAACTGCCGGGGCAGGGCGGGGTCGGGGCGGAAGTCGTCCTGGCGCGGGGCCGCGCCCAGCCAGGCCGCACTCAGGTGCCAGCTCACCCAGGTAGGCGTGCCACGGCGCGCGTTATAGCCCACGGCGTACTGGGGCCGCGTGAGCAGGTAGTTGTTGGGCGTGCTCAGCGAAGCCGTGGCCCCGCTGGGGTTGCCCAGGGCCAGGTTAGCATCTTGTTGGGAACCGGCCGGCACTCCGGCCGTTCGGGGGCTCGGGCTGGGGAGGGGCGTCTGGGCGGGGAAATCGGGCGCGCTGCCGGCTACGGCGGTGCCAGCAGCGGTTTCCAGCGTTACGTCATCGAGGTTGAGGCGGCCGGGGCCGGTATCGGTCTTGCGGATTTCCAGGCGCAGGCCCCGGGCGCTGCCCCCCTCGAAGGTGGCAACCGCCAGGCGCGGCCCCTGGGTGCGCACGGCCGCCCCGATGCGGCGGTAATTGCGGCCCTGGTCCTGGCTGCCCCACAGCTCCCAGGTGCTGGCCGCGTCCTGGCCGTAGGCGGCGCTGCTGATGCGGATGCGCTGCACGCCGGCCGGAGCATCGAAGTTCATGGTGAGCCGGCCCCCGGCCCGCAGGCGGGCGGCGTGGGCACCGTTCTTATGGTCCTGGTCGGAGCTGCCGATGAGGGCTTCCGTGAGGCGCCAAGAGCCCGAGCCCAGCGTTTCGTCGGCGGCGGCGTAGCTGCCCTTGCCGGCCGTTTCAAAGGTTTCAAGCAAGGTGGCGGCCACCAGACTAGCTGATGGGCCGGCCGATTCTACGGGAATGGCGGGCGGCCCGGTGGGAGCACCGGGAAGACGGGTTTCGGAGGCCGGCGAAGAGCAGGCCGTCAGCAGCAGGGGCAACAGGGCGGAGAGCAGGCGAATCATGCCACCAATATACCCGGCCGCCACCGAACGGCTGTTTTTTCGGCGGCAAACCAGGCCATTCGGCCGCTAACGAGCCCCGTTTCGGCGGCCGCGGCGGTCGGGCCGGCCGGTCGGGCGCAACCCTGGGTGGAGCGGTTACGCTATATTCACACCTGCCAATCCTGTCTTTTTGCCGTGAATTCTTCCCTTCTGCGCTCCGAGGAGCTGAGTATTGACTATCGTTCCGACCTTGGTGTACTCATTGTACGCTGGCTGACGGATGCATCGGCGGCCGAGCTGCGCCAGCACTATGCCGCCCTGCTCACTGCCGCCCAGCAGGTGGGCTGCACCCACTGGCTGCTGGACGTACGTCGCCGCCTCACGCCCCACCCTGAACACACGCAGTGGGCGGCCAGCGAATGGATGCCCACTGCGCTGAGCGCGCTGGGTCCTCAAACAGTGTACATAGCCTGTCTGCTGGCTCCGTTGCGGGCCGTGCAGTTCAGCCCCGACGAGGCCATCAACAACGCCATTGCTGAGCAGCTGGAAGCCGCCCGCCGCGCCTATCACTTCGAAACCTTCACCGACGAGGGCGAGGCTATCCGCTGGCTCCGGCACTTTTAACCCTTCTGGCTCCGCCGCCCGGGGCCATCGTTTTTCTGTTCATTATGCTCCGCCTGCAAGCTTTCCTGCTTTATCTGCTTTTGCTGATTAGTGTCCTGGCCCTGGTGGGCACGCTGCTCTCGTTGCTGGCCGCTGAGGTCTGGTGGCTGCAAGTGCTGGATTTTTTGCGCTTCCAGTTTGTAGCCGCGCAGCTGCTGGTACTGGCCGGGCTGGGCCTGCTGCTGTGGTGGGGGCGGCGCCAGCACCAGCCGGTTCGCCGCTGGGTGCTGGTTACGGCCCTGCTGGGACTGGCCATCCAGTTCTACTTCCTGCTGCCCTACGCCCCGCTGGCCCCGCGCCCCGTGGCCGATGCCACTGCTGCCCAGGCCGCCGATACCAGCGCCCGCCTGCGCCTGCTGGAAATCAACGTGCTCCAGAAAAACCGCCGCGCCGATCTGGTGCTGGCCCAGGTGCGCGCCCAGCGGCCCGACGTGGTGCTGGCCCTCGAAACCGACCAGTGGTGGGCCGAGGCCCTGCGCCCGCTGCGCCACGACTACCCCTATGTCGTGGAGCTGCCCCGGTCCAATACCTACGGCATGGTGCTCTACTCGCGCCTGCCGCTGCTCAACCCCGAAAGCCGCAACCTCCAGCAGCCCAACGTGCCGGCCATCCTCACGGGCGTGCGTCTGCCCAACGGCCGGGCCGTGCGCCTGTTCGCGGTGCATCCCACGCCCCCCGTCCCCGATAACCACCCCACCAGCCTGGGCATGCAGGACGTGGCGCTGGTGAAAGTGGGCCAGCTCGTGCAGCAGCAGCCCGGTCCGGCCCTGGTGCTGGGCGACTTCAACGACGTGTCGTGGTCGTTCACAACGCGCATGTTTGAGGCCAGCGGGCAGCTGCGCAACGTGCGTCTGGGCCGGGGTTTGTTCAACACCTTCAATGCCACCATTCTTCCCCTGCGCTGGCCCCTCGACCACCTGTTCGTGACCCGGGAGTTTAAGGTGGTAACGCTCGAACGCCTGCCCGGTGTCGGCTCCGACCACTTCCCGCTGCTGGCCGAACTGGTGCTGGTGGAGTAGGGCGGAAGGGCGGTTAGCACAGAAAGCGGTCAGGCGGCCTTACAGGCATCGGGGGTTGATTGTCCGCACGCCTCAGGCCGCCGCGCTTTCGGCTAAGGAGAGGCGCGGGGCACGTTGGCGGAATTTTTGCACGGGGCCGCCGGAACTATTCCGGTTTCCCTAGCTCCCAGATTATTATGAAAAAACTACTGCTGCTGGCGGCCCTGGCCCTGGCCGGCCCCCGCACTTTTGCCCAGCTTCCTGCGCTGCACGCCCAACCCGATAAGCAGGACGATACCATCGTGCTCACCTTGCCCGATGAGGGGCGGGCGGCCTGGCAGCGGGCCGCCGGCGTGCTGGCCGCCCGGGGCTATACTTTCCGCTACTCCGATGCCGACCTGCTCACGCTCAGTACCGACTACATCATTCTGGAAAGAATGGGTCCTATCGGGGTGTTTGTGCGGGTAGAGGGCCACCAGCTGCTGGTGCGGTGCCGGTACCTGAACAGCGCCGACGACTCCATCAGTAAGGCACAGGCCGTGCGCATGGGCGGACTGTTGGGCACCAGCCGCGAGTGGCCGGAGCTGGTGGCCATTGCCCGGGAGCTGGGTGGCACGGCGGCCTACTACAACTCGGGGGCCTACTGAGCCGACGCGGCGCGCGCGCAGGCATGTTGGGCCGGGGCATCGCGGGTACGGGCCAGAACCGCGCAACGCCCCGGCCCAACTTCCGTCCTTGGCCCGTACCTTGCCCGCCTAACTCCCCGCTATGCCCCACCGCTACCTGCTCCCCGCCGCCGCTCTGCTGGCCGGTACCCTCGCCCTGTCCGCCTGCGATTCGGGCTCGAAACCCACTTCCGGCACGGCCGAAACGCTCGACGCGGATTTCGACGCCTATAAAAAGCGCTTCATCGACTCGCTCTGGTACTACAACCCCGAGTGGGCCAGCGGCGCAGGCTACCACCGCTACGATTCGCTGCTGGTGGTGCCCTCGGCCGGCCGCCGCCAAACCGAAGCCGCCGCCCGAACCCGCCGCCGCAAGGAGCTGTTCACCTACCCCGTCGGCCAGCTCTCGGTCAATAACCAGACGGATTACCGGCTCATGGAAAATTACCTGGAGTCGGCCCGGTTCTACACCGATTCGCTGCGCGACTGGCAGTGGAACCCGGCCAACTACAACGTGGGTGGGTCGGTGGCCGAAATCCTGAACGGCCGCTACCACCCCCTCGACCGCCGCCTGCGCGCCATCAGCAGCAAACTTATTCAAGTGGCCGACTACTACGAGGCGGCCAAGCAGAACCTGGAGCGCCCCACCCGCGAGCACACTAACCTGGCCATCCGCCAGACCCAGGGCGGGCTGGCCGTGTTCGGCCCGGCCCTGCTCGACTCGGTAGCCAAATCGGGCCTGACGGCGGCCGAGCAGCAGGAACTGCGGGGCCGCATTGCCACCACCCGCCTCACCATGGAAGGCTACCTGCGCTTCCTGCAAACCGATGTGCTGCCGGCCGGCAACTTTCGCTCCTTCCGCATTGGCCCGGAGCTGTTCAACCGCAAGTTCGCCCTCGACATCCAGAGCCGCTACCCGGCCGGCGAAGTATACCGCAAGGCCCTGGCCCACAAGCAGGAGCTGCTGCGCGATATGAAGCAGCGCGCCGCCCGGCTCTACCCCCAGTACTACCCCAGCCAGCTCCGCCCCGCCGACTCGCTGGCCGTGGTGCAGGCCGTAATTCAGGCTCTGTCGCGGCAGCACGCCACACCGGCCGGCTTCGTGCCGGCCGTGCGCGACCAGATGCCCACGCTCGTGCGCTGGGTTGATGAGCACCAGCTCCTGACCCAGGACCCCACCAAGCCGCTGGTGGTGCGCGAAACCCCGCTCTACATGCGCGGCAGCGGGGCCGGAGCCAGCGTGTCGGCCCCGGGACCTTATGATACGGGAGCCGATACCTACTACAACGTGGAGCCCCTCGACGGGCAGTCGGCTGCCCAGGCCGAGAGCTACCTGCGCGAGTACAACACCTACACGCTGCAAATTCTCAACATCCACGAAGCCATTCCGGGCCACTACACCCAGCTGGTGTACGCCAACCGCAGCCCCTCGCTCATTAAGTCCATCTTCGGCAACGGGGCCATGATTGAGGGCTGGGCCGTGTACGCCGAGCGCATGATGCTGGAAAGCGGCTACGGCGGCAACACCGACGAATTCTGGCTGGCCTGGGACAAGTGGAATATGCGCGTAACGCTCAATGCCATCCTCGACCACGAAGTGCAGGCTGGCACCATCACCGAGGAAGCCGCCGTGCGGATGCTGCGCCAGGAGGGGTTCCAGGAGGAAGCCGAGGCCCGCAACAAGTGGCTGCGCGCCACCCTGAGCCAGGTACAGCTCAGCAGCTACTTCACCGGCTACACCGAAATCTATGACCTGCGCCAGGAGCTCAAGCAGCGGCAGGAAGCAAAATTCGACCTCAAGGCTTTCCACGAGCAGTTCCTGAGCTACGGCAGCGCCCCGGTAAAGTACATCCGCCAGATGATGCTCAAGGACGCTGCCCCCGCCGGCTAACTCCCGGCATCGGGCCGGCCCGTACGGCCCCGAAAAACTGTGCCCGCCGGAATCTTTCGGGGCCTACTTCTTGTCTGTCTGGCACCACCAGCTGGTGCCTGTTCTCTTGTACTTATTTACGGCATGAAAGTCATTGACACGAATGATGAGGGTCTGCGGACGCTCATTCACGATTATCCCCGGGTGCTGGCCAAGTTTACGTCGGAAAACTGCCCGGTCTGTGACTTGCTCGCCCCCGCCTTCGAAAAGTATTCGGTGGAGTCAGCTTACCAGAACACCGTGTTTCTGCGCCTCGACGTGGACGAAAACCCGGTGGCCCGCAAGCTGATGGATACCCAGATAGCTCCCTTCTTCGTGGCCTACTGCCGGGGCCGCCTCACCGAGTGCGACACGCTGCGCACCGAGGCCGGCGTGGAGCAGATGCTGCACAACCTGCAAACCTGCCCCGAGTCCGGCGGGCAGTAGCTTCGCTTCGTTCCGGCGCTGAAATGCCCCCAACGCTGCGTCAGGAAATCCTGCCGTAGTTTTGGGGGCATGTTTTTTATCCTCTCCAAGCTGCTCGATTTTCTGCTGTCGCCGGCCCTGTGGCTGGTAGGCCTGCTGGGGCTGGGCCTGCTGGTGCGCAATGCCCGCTGGCGGCCCCGGCTGCTGTGGGGCGCCCTGGGGTTGCTGCTGGTGCTCACCAACCCGATGCTGGTAAACGAGGCGCTGCTGGCCTGGGAGCGGCCGCCGGTGCGGCTCCGCCAACTACTGCCCCACGCCGACGCGGGCATTCTGCTCACCGGCATCACCGAGGCCCGCAAGTTGCCCCACGACCGGGTGTACGTGCAGCAGAGCGCCGACCGGCTCCTGCACACGCTCTGGCTCTACCGCGCCGGCCGCATCCGCCGGGTGATTATCTCGGGCGGCTCGGGCGCGCTGCATCCGCCGCCGGGTACTCGCTCCGAAGCCCGGGAGCTGCATACGCTGCTACGCCTGGCCGGCGTGCCCGACTCGGTGATTCTGGTGGAGGAGCGCAGCCGCAATACCCGCGAAAATGCCCGCTTCACCCAGCAGCTGCTGGCCCGGCATCCCCGTATCCGCAGCACGGTGCTGGTTACCTCGGCCTTTCACATGCGCCGGGCCGAGGGTTGCTTCAGGCAAGCCGGACTGCGCCCCGCCACTTTTCCGGCCGGCTACTATTCCGTCAACCGCCGCGCCCTACCCGCCTTTGGGCTCATGCCCGCCGAGGAACCCCTGCGCCTATGGGGTATCCTGCTCCACGAAATGGCCGGCTACGCGGTTTATAAGCTGCTGGGGTATTTGTGAGTGAGTGAGTGAGTGAGTGAGTGAGTGAGTGAGTGAGTGAGTGAGTGAGTGAGTGAGTGAGTGAGTGAGTACGGCAGGTAGCAAGGACGACCGTCATTCAGCACCTCAACTCCTACGCTATCCAGACCGACTTCTGGTTGACGAACTCGCGGATGCCCAGGTAGGAAAGCTCCCGGCCGTAGCCCGACTTCTTGATGCCCCCGAACGGCATCTGGGGCGACGACTTGACGAGGCTGTTCACGAACACCGCGCCGGCTTCCACCCGGCGGGCCAGTTGCTCGCCCCGTTCCAGGTCGCGGGTCCAGACGGAGCCGCCCAGGCCGAAGCGGGAGTCATTGGCTATACGCACGGCGTCGTCGGCATCCTTGGCTTCGAGCACAATGGCCACGGGACCGAAGAACTCCTCGGCGTAAGCCCGCTGGCCGGGCTTAACGTGGCTCAGAATAACGGGGCGGAACAAGGCCGTGCCGGGCTGGCTCTGGCCGCCGTGCAGCTCCACTTTCGCACCCTGCTTCACCGAATCCGCCACCTGTTCGGTCAGCTCGTCGGCCAGGTCGGGGCGGGCCAGGGGGCCGTAGTCGGTGGTTGGTACCAGGGGGTCGCCGGGGCGCAGGGCCAGCAGATGGGTCTTGAGTTGCGCGATAAACTCCTTGATAACGGGCTTCTCCACGATAAAGCGCTTGGCCGCGATGCAGCTCTGGCCCGAGTTAATCATGCGGGCCTGGGCGGCCGTTTTGGCGGCCCGCTCCAGGTCGGCGTCGGCCAGCACGATGAAGGCATCGGAACCGCCCAGCTCCAGCACCGTTTTCTTGATCTGGCGGCCGGCGGTGGCGGCCACGGCCGCCCCGGCCGGCTCCGAGCCGGTGAGCGTTACGGCCCGCACCCGGTCGTCCTCAATGAGCTTCTCTACCAGATCGGAGCCGATGAGCAGAGTGCGGAAGGTGGCGGGTGGAAACCCGGCATCGTGAAAGATTTTTTCCAGGGCCAGGGCGCACTGGGGCACATTGGAAGCGTGCTTGAGCAACCCCACGTTGCCCGCCATCAGGGCCGGGGCCGCGAAACGCACTACCTGCCAGAACGGAAAGTTCCAGGGCATCACGGCCAGCACCACGCCAAGGGGTTCGTAGGCAATGAAGCTGCTGCGGGCCTCGGTTGCAATTTGCTCATCGGCCAGAAATCCGGCAGCGTGCTCGGCGTAGTAGTCGCAGCACAGGGCGCACTTGAGGGCTTCGGCGCGGCCGTCGGCCAGGGGTTTGCCCATTTCCACGGCCATCAGGCGGGCCAATGCGTCGGCCCGTTCGCGCAGCAGCCCGGCGGCCCGGCGCATCAGGCGCGCCCGGTGCTCGAAGGTGGTCGTGCGCCAGTCGGCAAACGCCCGGTGGGTCTGGCCCAGAATCCGCTCGGTTTTGGGCCAGCTGAAGGCGCGGAACCGCCGCTCGGTGCGGCCAGTGTACGGGTTGATTGATTCAATGGGCATGGCTAGAGGGAAAACAAGGAGGGTGGGAGAGAAGCTCGGCAGTAGTGGTGGTAACCGGCGGGGTGCCCGTTTGGTTGGCCCCGTTGCCGCGCCCCGCCCGTTGCTACGGGGCAGTTGCCTATCATTGCTGCCCCGGAGCCGATACGCCAGGGCCTGTAACCTCCTGCCCGGCGGGGGCGTAGCAGTGACCAATGCGGCGCAGAGGCGGAACTTTTAGCCCTTCGCGTGCCGAAATAAAGCTTTATCGTGTACTTTCGTCTCATCCGCGGGATTGTGTTGTGCTACGCCATCCCGTTTCCCTTAGTTGCTGCCCGTGTCTGCTTCTACCCCCGAGTCAGTTGCCCTTGAAAACGAAGTTCTGCTCGTGCAACGCCTGCGCGACCGGGACGAAGGGGCCATGACCATCTTCTACGACAAATATTCGGCGGCCCTCTACGGTGTGATTCTGCGCATTGTCAAGAAAGAGGAAACCGCCGAAGACGTTTTACAGGAGGCGATGGTCAAAATCTGGCACGCCTTTCCCTCCTACGACGCCAGTAAAGGGCGCCTGTTTACGTGGGTAATGAATGTGAGCCGAAATTTAGCCATCGACAAAATCCGGTCCCGACAGTACCGCGTATCTAGTCGCACGCAGCCCATTGAAGAAAGTGCCGCGCTGCGCCAGGCCGCCGAACCCTCGTTCCGGCCCGAGCACATTGGCTTGCAGGAAATGACGCGCCAGCTGAATCCGGATCAGCGGCAAATCGTGGACTTGCTTTATTTCGGCGGATTTACGCAAAGCGAAGTGGCTGAAGAACTAAACCTCCCCCTGGGCACCGTCAAGACCCGTGCCCGGGCCGCAATCAAAGTCCTCTCTAAACTGATTCGGTAATCGTGGATACTCAGGAATACATCGAATCTGGCATCCTTGAAGAGTACGCTCTGGGCGTACTCAGCGAGGTCGAGCGCGCCAACGTTGAGCGCATCGCACGGGAACACTTGGTTATCAACCAGGAGTTGAAAGACATCATTGCGGGCCTGGACGGCTATGCCCAGGCCCACGCCCTGCCCCCGCCGCCCGCCCTGCGGGAGCGGGTGCTTGAGGCCTGGCAACAGGCTGCCCGCGAAATGGCCCCTCCGCAAAAGGCCGCCGCAACGGCCGCCGAGGCCCTGCCGCGCATGGTGGCTTCTTCCGCCCCAATGCCCGAGGCCGCCGCCCCCCGCGAAGCCGTGGTCCGGCAGATGCCGGCCGCCGCCAACGCGGGCCGGCGCTGGATGATAGCCGCCTCCGTGGCCCTGCTGCTGCTGAGTGCCCTGGGCAACTACCTGCTCTATAGCCGCCTGAAAGAAACGGAGGCCAACCTCCAGGTTGCCCAGACGGAGCAGTCGCGCTATGCGGCCACCCAGAAAGCGGCCCTCAACGAGCGGGACCAGCAACTGGCCGTACTCCGCAACGAGGCCTTCCAGCCCGTTGACCTGAAAGGCACGCCCAAAGCCCCCGACGCCCTGGCCCGCGTGTACTACAATGCCCGCACCAAGGCCGTGTATGTGGACGTGCGCAACCTGCCCGCCCTGCCCGAGGGCAAGCAATATCAGCTCTGGGCCCTCGATAACGGCCAGCCGGTAGATGCCGGGATGCTGGCCAATGCTACCGCCGCCGGCGACAGCATCCAGCAGATGAAGAACATTGCCAGCGCCCAGGCCTTCGCCCTGACGGTGGAAGATATTGGCGGGGTGGTTTCGCCCACCATGAGCACGCTCACCGTGGTTGGCAATATCTAACTCAAGCAAAAGCTGAGAAGTAGAAGTTAAGAATTGGGTTCTGATATTGTGGTCCGGTCTGTAGAGATGAACCCGCAACGTCAGAACCGAATTTCTACCTTCTACTTCTTCGTTTTCAGCTACCCCCATGCACGGCACTATTTTCACCCTGCTCAAGCGCTACGTTCAGACCCAGTACGACCACAGTACCTGGATTCAGCTACTGGAAAACGCGGACCTGACGGCCGCCGACTTCGACCATAAGCACGTGTACCCCGACGAGCACTTGTACCGGCTAGTGGGCGAAGCGGCCACCATGACGGGCCTTTCGGCCGATGAGCTGCACGAAAAGTTTGGCGAGTACCTGGTGCCCGACCTCATGTACATGTACCAGAAACTGCTCCGGCCCGAGTGGACCACGCTGGACATGCTTGAGCACACGGAATCCACGATGCACAAGCAGGTGCGCCAGGAAAACGCCGGCAATACCCCGCCCGTGCTGCACGTAACCCGGATTTCGCCGGACGAGCTGTTTATCGACTATGTATCGGCACGGCGCATGAGCGCGCTGGCAGTCGGCATCGTGCGGGGCGTGGCCCGGTATTACGATGAGGCTGAGAGCATCGAAGTGGAGCCTACCACCAGCGAAAACGGCGAGCAGGTGCGCATCCGGGTGCGGCGCATTCGCTGACAAGTGCCCGAAAATTCGTTGTTTACCGCGTCATTCCTCTTTTAGCTCTCCCTCCCATGAACACGTACTACAATCCGGCCGATCTGGCCAAGTTTGGTAACATCACCCAGTGGCAGCCCGAAATGGGGAATAAGTTCTTCGCCTACTACGCTGAGGTGTTCAAGGACGGTGCCCTGTCGGAGCGGGAGAAAGCGCTGATTGCCCTGGCCGTGGCCCACGCCGTGCAGTGCCCCTACTGCATCGATGCCTACACGACCGACTCGCTCCAGAAAGGGGCCGATGAAGCCCAGATGATGGAAGCCGTGCACGTAGCGGCGGCCATCAAGGGCGGGGCCGCCCTGGTCCACGGGGTGCAGATGATGAACAAGGCCAAGGAGCTGACGATGTAAAAGCAAGGTGGGTACTATGAGAAATGTACTGGAGGCGGCAAGCTGAGGTAGTGGTTTTTCATCAGCATATATCCCCGCTCCGTTTCCCGCATTCTTCTCGTTTGCCACATCCCGCCCATTTATGATCAAGTCTCTCCAGGCCCGCCATGCCCCTCTGGCCGATACCGGATATCAGCTGACGGTGCTTACGGAAGCAGAGGCGGCCGGTGCCCGGTTGCCGGCCTTCGCCGAAAAGCTGCGCGAAACGGGCCTGCTGCCCCTGCGCCCGACCCGGCTCCAGATCATGCAGATCAACGTGGGCCGCATGTGCAACCAGGTGTGCAAGCACTGCCACGTAGATGCCGGACCCGACCGCACCGAAATTATGACCCGCGCCACCATGCAGCTCTGTCTGGACGCGCTGGCCCGGACCGATATCGAGCTGGTGGACCTGACGGGGGGGGCTCCCGAAATGAACCCCGACTTCCGGTGGCTGGTGGAGCAGATTTCGGCCCTGGGCCTCCGCACCATCGTGCGCTGCAACCTCACCATCATCGTGGCCAACAAGAAATACCACGACCTGCCCGAGTTCTTTGCCCGGCACAACGTGGAGGTGGTATCGTCGCTGCCCCACTTTTCGGCCGGCCGCACCGATGCCCAGCGCGGCGACGGGGTATTTGAGAAGTCGATCCGGGCCCTGAAAATGCTGAATGCCGTGGGCTACGGGCAACAAGGAACGGGCCTCACCCTGGACCTGGTCTATAACCCTTCGGGGGCCTTTATGCCGGGTGCCCAGCAGAGCCTGGAGCGCGAGTTCAAGCAGCGGCTGGGCCGGGAGCACGGCATCGTTTTCAATAGCCTGCTCACCATCACCAACCTGCCCGTGAGCCGGTTTCTGGATTATCTGCTGGAAAGTGGCAACTACGAAAGCTACATGCAGCAGCTGGTGGCCGCCTACAACCCCGTGGCGGCCGCCAACGTGATGTGCCGCACCACGCTCAGCATCGGCTGGGACGGGCAGCTCTACGACTGCGACTTCAACCAGCAGCTCGACCTGCTGGTGGCGGGCAATGCCCCCAAACACATCGGCGACTTCGACGAAGCCCGGCTCCAGGACCGCGCCATCGTGGTCAATCAGCACTGCTACGGCTGCACGGCCGGGGCGGGTTCCAGCTGCGGGGGCGCGACTACGTAACCCCCCGCCATCTTTTCCCCTTTCTCATGGCTGCTTCCTGGCTCAAATCTTCCCGGCTTCGCGTCCGCACCCTGGCCCTGCTGGCTCTGGTGCCGGCTTCGCTGGCCGCCTGCGGCCAGCAGCCGGAGCGGGCCAGATCCGGCGCCGCCACTCCCGATATGACCGCTTACGACCGGATGCTGGGCGTGCTCTACAAGCATACCGTGCCCGTAGTGCAGCCCGCCGAGTTGGCCGCCGCCCTGCAAAAAAAGCCCCAGAGCGTACTGCTGCTCGATACCCGCACCCCCGAGGAATACCAGGTGAGCCACCTGCGGGACGCGCGCTTCGTCGACTACGACCACTACCAGCAGCTCGACCTGAGCGCCATTGCGCGCACCCGGCCGGTGGTGGTGTACTGCACCGTGGGGGCGCGCAGCGAACAGGTGGGCGCCTGGTTGCGCCAGCAGGGCTTCCGGGACGTGCGCAACCTCTACGGCGGCATTTTCCAGTGGATGAACGACGGCCAGCCAGTCGTAAACGCCCAGGGTCCGACCACCAACGTTCACCCATACTCCATTCTGTGGCGGCCCTGGCTGAAAACCGGCAACCCGGTGTATAAGTGAAATGGTGAGGTGGTGAGTTTGATGTGCTGAACCCCTAGCTGCGCCAATTGCGCCATTAGGGGTTCAGCACATCAAACTCACCCCCTTACCATTTCACCACCTCATCATTTCACCCCCTCACCTTCTGGAAACGCTTATCATTTTTGCCCGCCACCCGGAGCTGGGCCGCGTGAAAACCCGGCTGGCGGCCGGCATCGGCAACGAGGCCGCCCTGGTTGTGTACCGCCGGCTGCTGGCCCATACCCGGGCCGTGGTGGCCCCGTTGGCCGCGCACAAAACCGTGTGGCTGGTCGGCGAGGGTTCGGAAACGGCCGCCGACTGGGCCGGCTTCGAGCAGCGGCCCCAGCCCACCGGCGACCTGGGCGAAAAGATGCAGGCCGCCTTCGCCCACGATTTTGCCCGGCCGGCTCAAGCCGCCGTAATTATCGGTACCGACTGCCCGGGGCTCACCACGGCGCATCTTACCGAGGCCTACGCCGCCCTGCGCACCCATGATCTGGTACTGGGGCCAGCGGTTGATGGTGGGTATTACCTGCTGGGTACGCGCGCGCTGCACGCCAGCTTGTTCGAGCACAAACCCTGGAGCACGGCCACCGTCCGGGCCGAAACCCTGGCCGACGCGGCCCGCCTGGGACTACGGGTGCATTTGCTGCCGGAATTGCAGGACGTGGACACGGCCGCCGACCTGCGCGCCTGGCACGAAGTGGCCGGCCCCAGCGCAAGCCCCGATTTGCGCGTACTTTAGCGCTTTCAGCGCTTTGTTCCCTGCCCCTATGTTTCGTGTAGTTCCGCTCGCGGCGGCCCTGGCCCTCACGGCCAGTCTGGTTTCGTGCTCCTCCGATGCGGGGCAGCAGCCTGCCACCGCCAGCGCGCCCACTCCCTCCGACAACCCCCTCACGCGCCGCGACGGCGTGTTTCAGCAGGACTGGGCCATGAACCGGCTCTGGGAAGACGGGCTGGCTGAGGTGGCCACCTACAACGCCGAGCGGGTGGTGTACGGGGGCGTGCGCCGCTTCGAGTACACGCTCATTACGGTGAAGGAGGAATTCAACCAGCAGTTCAACGTCAAAACCGACGACTACCAGCGCAAGGACTTGTTCCCGGTGATGAAGGTCAATCAGTTTTGTAGCATTGCCACCGAAAACTACCCCTACCACTACCTGACGTCGCTGTTTTTCCGCCGCGACCAGCCGGTGCAGCTGCTCAAGCTCACCACGTCGTCGCAGGAGTGGTGCGGCAACACGTTCAAAGCCATTGCCGACGACGGCCTCCAGTACCAGCAGACCTACAACTCGTACTGGGACGGGCAGGGCACGGGCCAGCGCGCCCTGCACCGCGACGTGCTGTTTGAGGATGCGCTGCCCTACACGCTGCGGGCGCTGCGCTTCGAGCAAAAACCCGAGTTCCTGGCCCGTATCTACGCCTTACAGCAAACCAGTAAGGCCTCGGCCCCGGAACTCTACGGAGCCCAGATCAAGGTAGAAGAGGGGCAGCCAACCGACACCGCCGAGCCCGCCTGGCGGGTGCGGGTACGGCTCAGCGACAAGCAGGAAAACGGCTACTGGTTTGCCAAAGCCTACCCCAACGTGCTGCTGCGCCAAACCACCTGGGACGGCCGCAACCTCTGGCTCAAGCAGGTCCGCCGCTACGCCTACTGGCCCGGAAAATAGCAGTGCCTGGTTCTTAGGGCTTCGTAGTTAGGGCTTCGTTTCGGTAATCCCTAAGCCGGCCCTGGCGGGCATCCAGCACCAGCACGACCAGCACGACCGTGTATTCCAGGGCTATCAGCGCGAGGTTTTCGGTGTAGGCCGTGGTGCGGTAGGCGGCGTAGGAGAGCCCGATCAGGCCCGACCACACCAGTGCGTAGCGGGCACGCGTGAACGTGCTCAGCAGCACTAACGGGGCCAGGTACCAGGGGTGAACAGTGGTAGCCAGCAAAAAATACAGCGTGAGCAGCAGCAGCAGCGCCCGGGGCAGGGTGGCCCAGGTGGGCCGGCGCTCGGTGAACGCGAGCAGCAACCCCCCCAGGGCCGTGAGCAGGGCCAGCGCCGGCCCGATCAGGGCAATCTGGTTGTAGCCCGTGAGCCACTGGCCGCCCGCCCGGGCCAGGTAATAAAAGCTGGCGTTGAACTCGAAATTGCGGAAGTACAAATCCAGGCTGCGGCTGATGTTGCCGAGCAGCTCCAGGCTCAGAAACGGCAGAAACAGCGCCGCCAGCCCCACGCCCAAGGCCGCCCCGAAGCCCAGTAGCCGCTGCCAGGGCAGGCGGCGCAGCAGCAGCGGCAGCACCAGCAGGGGCAGCAGCTTGGTGGCCACGGCCAGGGCCAGGGCCGCGCCGCCCGCCGCCCCCCGGCCCCGGGCCAGCAGCCAGAGCATGAGCAGCAGCAGGCCCCCTACCAGGCCCTCGAAGTGCAGGTTGCCGGTCAGCTCCACCACCACCAGCGGATTGAGCAGGTACCACAGCGCCCGCTCCCGGGGCACTCCAAACTGCCGCAGCAATGCCAGCACCAACCCGGCCGTGGCCGCTTCGCCCAGCAGCAGCAGCACCCGCAGCGCCCCCACGAAACCCCGCTCCGAGTGCGGAAACAGCCCCGCGGCCAGCCCAAATACCGCCTGATCCACGGGCGGGTACACGGAGTAGTAGTGGGGCGAATTCAGGCGGGGGTACAGGGTGGTTAGGGGGTGGTTGTTGGTTTTTGGGGGTTGGGGGGTGGCTGGGAGAAGGGCCGCTGGCTCCTGGGCCGGGGCCACCAGCTCATCGGGGCGGTAGCGGTAGGGGTTTTGGCCCTGGCTCAGCAGCAGGCCGTCCCAGCGGAAGCGGTGGTAGTCATCGGAGAAGGCGGGCAGGGCGGGCAGCCAGAGCAGGCGCAGCAGCAGGGCCGCCAGCAGCCCCTGCTTCAGGGGCAGCCCCGTTCTCAGCAGCCACCAATAGGCCCCGAACGCCACCGCCAGCAGCCCGGCCAGCTGCCCGAAGGCCGGGCGCGGCGTTGCGTAGGCCAGGAGCCCGTAAGCGGCCGCGCTCAGCAGCAGGGCAACGAAATGGGATGGCTTCATAGAAGGGAGGAAAATCCTGTGCTGTACTCTACCAAAATCAGAAAAAACCGCACAGAATTCCAAGGTTTTTTGTGCGGTTTTTTCTGATTCTGGTAAAGAACAGCACACCGTTTACGTTTGCCATCCCGGGCTGCCGCGTCATCGGCTAAGCTGCCTGATACACCAAGTCTTCAACCTGCCTAGGAAGCGTGGCGGAGCGAGTAGTAAAATACCAGTCCGTAGCCGGTGGCCAGCAGCAGGTGGGTGGGGAGCAGGCCGTATTCTTGCAGGTAAATGCCGGCCCCGATGCCGAAGAGAAAGTAGGCCGCCAGCAGGCCTTCGAGCAGGGTGAGGCCGCTGAGCAGCGAGCTGGTGCGGTAGCGGCGGCCCCGCCAGCTACCCGCCCCGGCCAGCATCCCGAGCTTGGGCGTGCGGATAAAGGCGCTGCGCTGCCCCACCAGGCCCAGCACCACGGCCCGGGCGTTGTGCAGACTCAGCCCCATGGAGAAGGCCAGAAACAGCAGCAGTTGCTCCGTGAAGCCCGCCGGCGCGGGCCGGCGGCGGGCCGCCTGCTGCCACGACGTGCGGAAATACAGCGTGAGCGGCACCAGCGTGAGCAGGAACAGGGCCGCCATGTGGAACACCGGCCGCAGCTGCTCGGCCCCCAATGCCCGCACGAACACGAGTGGCACGCTCAGCACGGCCATCAGCAGAATGGCCACGAACACGGCGCTGTTGAGCAGATGAAACGTGGCGTGCAGGCGCGTGCCCACCGACTGACCCGAATTCCAAACCTGCCGCAGGTGCTTGCGGGCGGTTTCGGCGGCGCCCTTGGTCCAGCGGAACTGCTGCGACTTGAGCGCGTCCATGGTGGCGGGCAGCTCGGCGGGGGCGGCCACGGCGGGCAGGTACCGGAACTGCCAGCCCCGCAGCTGGGCCCGGTAACTCAGGTCGAGGTCTTCGGTGAGCGTATCGGCGTGCCAGCCGCCGGCATCCTCAATGCAGGCGCGCCGCCAGATGCCGCCCGTACCGTTAAAGTTGAGGAAGTGCCCGCCGGCCTGCCGGCCCACCTGCTCCACGAAAAAATGGGCGTTCAGTCCGAAGGCCTGCAACTCGGTGAGCAGCGAGTAGTCCTCGTTGAGGTGGCCCCAGCGGGTTTGCACCACGCCGGTGCGGGCGTTGTCGGTGGTGGGGTGGTAGAAGTGCGGCACTGCCCGGCGCAGGAAATCGGGTTCGGGCAGGAAATCGGCGTCGAAAATGGCAATCAGCTCCCCGTCGGTGCAGCCGAGGCCGTAGGCCAGGGCACCGGCCTTGTAGCCGGTGCGCTCGGGCCGGCGCACGTGGCTCACGTGCACGCCCCGGGCGCGGTGGTAGGCCACCCGGGCCGCTGCCAGGGCCACCGTATCATCGGTCGAGTCGTCGAGCACCTGCACGTGCAGGCGGTCGGGGGGGTAGTCGAGGGCGGCAGCGGCGTCGATCAGGCGCTCCACCACGTTCTGCTCGTTGTAGATGGGGAGCTGCACCGTAAGCCGGGGCCAGGTGGCCGGGGGCGGTGGTTCGGGCAGGGCGGGGGCACTGTAGGCTCGTCGGGCCAGCCGCGTAAGCTGCCATTGCGTGAGGCTGAAGCCCAGCAGTAGCAGCAGACACAGGCCGTAAAGGGCCATCAACAGAACTTGCAAAACGAGCATTTACGGGAAACTTGGGGGCTTGGGGTGGGGGAGAGAGTCGGGCGCGGGGTGGGCGGCCGCCGACGGGGTAAGCGGGTGGCAAAGGGGCTCCGGCCGCGCGAAGCCGCCTACAACGCCCCTTGGCCGCCGCGCTTTTTCCGCCTTACAAGTACCGGAAAATCGTCCAGAGGATTTTGTAGCCGGCCCCCAGGGTGCCTTTTACGGTGCCCGACACCTTGCTCACGCCAATGCGGCGGCGGTAGCGGACGGGCACTTCCACGGAGCGCAGCCGGAGCTTGGCGGCCTTGAGCTGCATCTCCACCGTCCAGCCGTAGGTGGTATCGCGCATATCGATACGTTGCAGGGCCTCGCGCCGGATTGCCCGGAACGGCCCCAGGTCGGTGAAGCGGGTGCCGTAGAAGCGGTGCAGTAGGGTAGTGGCCAGCCAGTTGCCAAACAGCTGCTGGGGCAGCATGGAGCCCGCTTCCCGCTCGCCCAGGGCCCGGGATCCAATCACCAGATCGGCCTCGTCGCGCAGAATGGGCTGCACCAGGGCCGTCATGTCGGCCGGAAAATCGGAGTAGTCGCCGTCGAGAAACACGATGATGTCGGCCTGCTCGGGCAGGGGGCGGGCGAAGCAGTGGGCCATGCCGGCCAGGCAGGCGTGGCCGTAGCCGGGGCGGGGCTCGCGCAGCACGGTGGCCCCGGCCGCCCGGGCCACCGGACCGGTCTGGTCCCGGGAGTTGTTATCAACCACGATGACCTCCCGCACCAGGCCCGCCGGAATTTCGGCCAGCACCCTGGCAATAGACTGCTCCTCGTTGAAGGCAGGAATGATGACGTCGATGACCATGCGGGCGGGCGGAAGCAGCGGGGGCGGATCAGGCCGGCCCGGCTGCGGGCAAATCAAAAGAAGTGCAAAGATGCACAGTTGCGCCGGCTTGAGTCCTCACAAAAGTATCCCGGGCCGGGTTTTCGGGTCGGTTGATCGTTTTGGCCTACTTTTGCGCTGCCCCGTTTTGGGGCTGAACCCGCGCGGTCCGCCGTGCCTTATGCCGGCTCCGCGCCGTTTTGCTTATGCTCCAGATTGGCGACCAGGCCCCCGATTTCACCCTGAACACAACGTCGGGCGAACCGTTCCGGCTCAGCGACCTGCGCGGCCAGCGCAACGTAGTGCTCTACTTCTACCCCAAAGACGATACGCCCGGCTGCACGGCCGAAGCCTGCTCCTTCCGCGACCAGTACCAGGACTTTCAGGACCTCGGGGCCGAGGTCATCGGTGTCAGCTCCGATTCGGAAGCTTCGCACCAGAAATTCACCCAGAAGCACCGCCTGCCCTTCCCGCTGCTGGCCGACGCCGGCGGCCAGGTGCGCAAGCGCTACGAAGTGCCCCGCGCTCTGCTGGGCCTGCTGCCCGGCCGCGTCACGTTCGTCATCGACAAGCAGGGCCTCATTCAGTACGTGTTCAACTCCATGAGCCGCGCCACCGACCACGTGAGCACGACCAAGGACGTGCTCAAGAAGCTGCTGGCGGATGGCTGATGGTAGCCGTTCAACCTGTTGGCCGTTCTACCGATATGCCGCCCCGCCGGGGCTCAGGGAACCGGTACTGCCTTCTGTCCTACGTTTACTCAGCTAACAGCTAACAGCTAACAGCTAACAGCTAACAACCCCAAACCATGTCCGGCTTATTCCAGGAAGTATTTGAACGGGCCCGCCAGGAGAAGCGGCTGCTGGGCGTGCGCACCAGCCAGAGCGAACCGGGCCGGTTTTCGGTGGGCTACGTGCTGAGCTTCTCCGACGAGGTGGTGGTGCTGCGCATCATCAACCGCGACGGGATGTCCACCGCCATCCAGTCGTTCAACATGGCGGAGGTGTTCCAGCTCGATTACGACGACCAGTACATCCGCCACGTGGAGTTCAAGGCCGATAATCTCGACAAAGTGTACGCCGGCCTCAAGTCGCCCGCGTTTTTGGAGCAGGAGTACGTAACGGTGCCGCTGCTGCTGGCGCGCGCCCACGAGCAGGGCCAGCTCGTGAACGTGTACACCCACCTGGGCATGGATTACTACGGCTACGTGCGCCGCCTCACGGCCGAGCAGATTCTGATGGAGTGCTACACCGAGTACGGCACCCCCGACGGGCTGGTGGTGTTTCGCGTTGAAGACGTGCGCAACTTCATCTGGAGCAACGAGGATACCCGGGTGCTGGAGCTGCGCCTCAAGCCGCGGGGCAGCCTGGAGGGGTAGCCCGCCCGCCGGATGCCCCGGCCGGACACGAAAGGGGCCGTAGGGCGGAACCTATTTCCGCTCGCTACGGCCCCTTTTGTGTTCAGCATGTTTTCCGTAAATTGACCGTATTTCACCTGGTTCGCCCCTTGAAAACGGGCATAGGCCGCTGAGCTGTCCGGCAAAGTAGCCACTCGTGGTGCCCACGCATACTGTTTGCCGGCTGGTAAGTATCAGTCGCAACCCTGTTTTTTTACGTAATCCGGGTACTGACAAAGAGAAACTGTCTTTGCGCCAGCCCGTTTGCCGCCCTGCCCTGCCCTGCCCTGCCCTGCCCTGCCCTGCCCTGCCCTGCCCTGCCGTCCTCGAGTCCTTTCCGACTTCCATTCGCATGTCCACACCTACCTTTTGCCTCTTTTCATGCCGAACTCACGAGTGCCTTCCCGGGCAGCCTCCAACATGTCACTGGTCATCTCCTATGAGGAGTGCCTTCAGTACGTTCAGAACGAGTTGAATTCCTTTATGCACGGCGAGCTGAAACCGTGGACCGAGCGCCAGCAGCTCAACTACTCCATGATCGTGAACGTGAAGAACGGCCGGGTACCCCGCCCGATTCCGAAGCTGGTGCAGAAGATTATGGGCGTATTCGGGTTCCATCTGGAAGCCCGGCGCATCAGGCAGGAAGACCGGTTTGTGGCGGAATATACCCTTGTGGATGCCGACGAGATAAAGGCCTTCTGTTCGCAGAGCGTCTAATTGCTTGCTTCGGGGAGTACGGTAGCCTGCTGTTCACTCATTCGGGAAGTGCCCTAACCGGGGACCGGCAAACAACGCCTGTTTCCAAAAACCGCGCGTACGCCGGTGGGCCAGCCCCGGGCCGCTACTTCCACTTTTCGGGAAATACACTGACGCCCAGCATCAGGAACCGGGGCAGGCGGTCGACGGCTTCTTCGCGCTGCACATAGTTGGAGAAGGAGTTGGTGTAGAAGGATTGCACGTTCAGGGCGTTGCGAAGGGTAAGGGCCACTTTTACCCGGTCGTTGCTGCCCAGGTACTTGCTCGCCGTCAGGTCGAGCAGGGAATTGACGTTCATGCCCCCCCGGGCGTAGCGGTTGACGAAGCCGGCGTACATGCCTTCCACGTAGAAATTGCCGGCCCACTTCTTCTCCACGCGTAGCGTAGGCTCGGCGCGCCCGTTGAGCACGTTGGCGGCCGTGGTCGGGGTGCTCTGGCGGGTCAGGGTGGTGCGAACATCGAGTTTGGCGCTTAGCGTAGGCGTTACCCGCCACTTGGTGCCCAACGCCACCACCGTCACCATCGTCCGCAGCGGAATCACGGCGGCCTGGGTGATGAGGTAGCCGTTCAGCCACTGGGTAGTTGCCAGGCCATAGAGGCTATACGGCCGGAGCTGATGATACTGGTACCAGAGCAGCGAAACCCCGGTCGTCCTCACCGAGCGGTACTGCTGGTAGGACTGGGTGAGAAATCCCAGCGAATTTATCCGGGTGCTCGTCAGCACGGGGTTGTCGTCGAGGCCGTAGCGACCCGTCAGGCTGAGGCGGTTGCTGCGGTAGTCCGTGCTCAGGCTTACTTCCGCGCTCTGGCGCGCGGTGCTGGTCAGCCAGGCATTGCCCACGCGGATGGTCTGAAGGTTGGTGCTGTCGGCAACGGGAAAAAGCTGCTCGGTGGTCGGCAGGGCCTGGGTCTGACCGTAGCGCAAAGACAGCTTGGTCACCGCGTCGGGGCGGTATTCCAGAAACAAGCCGGGCAGCCAGGCCGTCCGGCTCAGGCCGTCCTGCTGGTCGGGGGCAATGCGTCGGTGGGTGCGCCAGTGCCAAAGCGCAACGCTGCCCAGCGCGCTGAACCGCGGGGTTTTGTAGTAGAGGGCTGTCTGGGCCGTCTGCTGGGTGTTGTCAACCCGGAAATCCGGCAAGCTCAGCCCGGCCGCGCCAAGCTGCCGGCCCTGGTCGTCGTACCGATACCCCCGCTGGTCTACTGGCAGCAGTTCGCGGAGCCAGCTTGCTTTCGCTTCCACCAGCACCCGCCGGCTTATGGGCAGCGCGTGCAGGGCTTGCAGCTCGAAGCGCTGCTCGGGGGCCGTCCGGTCAATCCGGTTGCGGAATTCGGCCCGCTGCTGCTCCCGGACCAGGGCGTTGTCGTAGCGCTGATCCAGGTTGCGGGTGCCGTAGCCGTAGCGGGCATACAGGGAGCTGACGTGGGCCGGGCGCTTGTGCCGGTACACGCCCACCGCCTGCTGGGTGGTGTAGAGCTGTTGCTCGGTCTGGTCGTTGAACCGGCGCAGCGCCGTGGCCGCCAGCAGGGTGTCGGCCCTTCGTAGCCGGGTATCAAATTCGGCCCGTAACGTAGTCTGGGCATGCTGCCAGTAGTTGGTACTGGCCACGGCCAGCGTCAGGCGGGGCGCGAGTGTCCACTTCGCGTTGAAATAGGCCGTTATCTTGGTCCGCTGGCTGGTATCGTCGATGCGGCCGCTTTCCGTTTGCTCCAGCGGGGGCAGGAAGCGGGTGGTCAGCAGCGAGCGGGTGGCCGCCTGCCGGGTCCGGTCGAACAACACGTAGCCGAACATTTCGCTGGCCTTACCGCTGCGGTTGTAGTTGAGCCCCCCGTTGGTAGAAGCAACGTCGCCCACGTTCAGGGGCGACTCCACCAGGTTCTGCACCGTGCGGTCGGCCTGCACGGCGGCCGGGCGGGGCAGCGCCGATTCGGTAACGGAATAAACGCCCTGCATGCCTTTGAACACCACATCCCGCACCAGGTTGTTGCGCTCGTCGTTCGTGAGGGCCTGCTCATACACGTTGTTGGTGGTGAGGAAGGCGTTCAGAAAAGAGCCCGGGCGCAGGCGACTCATCCGGCCGGTGGCCAGGTAGGTGCCGGACGTACCGGCCAGCCCTTCCAGTTTGCCGTAGCTACCCGCCTTACGGTCGTCCTTGAGCCGGATATTCAGGGCCGATTTCTGGTCGCCCTCCGCGCCGGTGGCGGCCATCACTTCCAGGTCCTTGATCATGTCGGCATTAAGGGCCTCCAGGGTGGCCTTGGCATTGCCCCCGTATAAGGTCTTGCCATCAACTGTCACCTGATCCACGGTTTTGCCCATGATCCGGACCTGGCCGTTGGCATCAACCGAGGCTCCCGGCACGTTGTTGAGCAGGTCCGTTGCGCTGGCGTGGGGTTGGGTTTTCACGCTGTCTACGCTGATAACCAGCGTGTCGCCCCGGTACCGAACGGCCCGGTCGGAGGCAATTTTCACCTCGTCCAGCATCACCACGCGCGGCTCCAAGGTGAGGTGCAGCGGCCGGCCGGAAAGCGTGTCGGTCCGCACCGTCAGACGCCGCATCGCGTAGCCTTCGGCCTCCACTACCAGCGTAGTGGGGGGGCTGCCCGGGCCGTACCCCACCCACAGGCAGGTGTCGGCGGTTATCACCAACTGCGGTCCGGCGTTAATCGATACCTTTTTCGTGGGCGGCATACTACCCACGTCGCCTGCCGCAAAGTGCAGGCACAACCGGAGCTGCCGGTTCTGCTGGCCGTGGGCGGCGCTCAGGACCAGCAGCAGCAACAGCAACAGCAGACTAAGTAGGGGTTTGCGCATAGTCGATAGTCTCCCTGGTCCTCTCCGCCTCTCTGCTCTGATGCTTATGTAGGGCGTCGCCCGTATGGCCTGCTCGCAGCAGGGCGGCCGAGGCGCTGGGGCTGACCGATCAGGCAAAAACAGGGGTAGGGGCCGCGGGCCAAATTAGCATTTCTTTGCCGCTGGTGAGCCAGGGTAAACAACCAAAAGTACCCTAACCTCCCCCGGCCGTCCCCTTCTGGCAGAGGAGGACATCCGGAAAGGCGGTTAGGGTACCAGCAGGCAATGGGCTCACCGAAAGCAGGAATTAGTCCTGGATGATGATGATGATGACCGTACCATCATCGAAAATGATGATGATGACGGTGGTTTCCTGCAGGACGGACTTTTTAATCGAGTAGTTTGACTGGTTGGCCGTCAGGGTGCTGATAAGCGCATCGGCTTCCTGCTGGGAGGCCACGGTGATGGTTTGCTTGGTGGGGGCCGTTGCCAGCGTGGTAGCCGGGGCAACGGTAGTGGCCGTAGCAGAGGCGGCGAAGCTAGCCGAGGAGGCGGCGAAGAGGACGGCGAGGGAGAAGAATAATTTTTTCATGATGGCTGAAGTTTGTTTTGGTTGCTTGAAAACGTGTGAGTTAAGCGGTGAGCCTGCGACAAGAATAGAGAAGAAAAATGAGAAAAGAAATACCGAGTGTATATTTTATAAATAGATTAAATAACCTTGCTTTTCCCACCTTATTCAGCCTACTTGGCGGTTGAATGCGCTCCGAATTGCTTCCTTGTTCCTTGCCCTACTCTCAGCACATATGAAAACGAACCGGACCTTATGGCTTGCCACTCTCTTAAGCGCCGGCCTGGTTGGTGCCCAGGCCCCAACAGCCGATGGCCGCCTGCCGGCGCTACCCAAGGGGTTTGATCCGGCTTACCTGGCGGGCAAGAAAATCGTTAGCACCATCAAGCTATCCAAAGTGGAAAACGGGGCCTCGCCGGCCGCTACCGGCGGCAGCAGTATTTCGGTAGCCGGACCCAGCGACCAGCTTATCTCCCGGCGGCTACAGGTGAAGAAAACGGGCAGCAGCGGGGAGCTGTCATTGGAGCGGATCGTGCAGCAGGTGCAGATGACCGTTGTTTCCGTGCTGGGAAAAAGCGTGTACGACTCCGAGAATACATTCGAGCAGGACCAGGTGGCCGCCGCCCTCGGGCAGCGCTACGACCCCTACGTGCGCAAAACGTTCAAATCGGTTTACCAGCCCACGACCGGTACGCTGAGCCAGCAGGATACTGACCCCAAGTTTGATAACCTGTGGAGTCAGAATGTTCCCAACCTTATTTCGGTGCCGGCCTTCCAGGGTTTTTTCCTGCGCCTGCCCCCTAAAAGCGTAAGTCCGGGCAGCAGCTGGAAGGATAGCGTGGTGGTGGGCTCAACCACGTGGCTCAATACCTACAAAGTGCTGAGCCAGCAGGGCGAAATACTGGTCGTACGGATTGAAAACCGGGGCCTGACCGGGGCCGGCTCCACGTCGCAAACCAATCGGAGCGGGGCCGTAACGGCGACCAGCACGAGCGATACCAGCTACGAAGGGGAAGCCAGAGTGAGGCAAAGCAGCGGGTTTATTGAAGAACTCGACGTGATGAAGAAATCGAACGCAACGGTTTTAGCGCTGGGGCAAAACATGCGCAATAGCACGACATCCCGCATCACGGTGAAAAACACAGTGGACTAGCCCCCACTCCACCTGCTCTGGTAAGGTGCCAGAGTCGCCACTTCAGGCTGCGGACCGGAAACCAGGTCTGGTTCCTCGCCTTGCCAAGGAGGGAACCCCGTTTTCTGCCCCTGAATACAGTAGCTCGTAACTGGGGCTACTATAGCCGTCCCGATCCATGAGTAGAGGTAGCGCCGTGCTTGTTCCGCTTACCGGCCCGGCCCAGCCTGCGCTGGGCATAGAGGCGCTGGATACATTGGTGGTGGCGCTCAACACGCAATCAACGGCAGTTCTGGAACCCTACCTGCGGGCCGACACCCGCATCGACCAGCTGCCGGCCGCTTACACCGCGCTGGTGCTGGCGCAGCTGGTGGCGCGGGCGCTTCCCGTGGAGGATGCCCGGCTGGTGCGCCAGGGCGCGGAAGAGGAAAATACGCGCTACGCCTGCTCCTTTGCCCGGGCCGGAGTCTGGAAAGAGTACAATTTTCTGCTGGATTCCACGGGGCAATTCCTGGAGCTCAACCTGGCGAAGGCCCACGTTAAAAAGATAGCGCCGCAGCTACCGGCGCAAAACCTGACGTTGCCTGAAAGAGTGACGATGCCGTTTCGGCTGGTCAGCGGCCTTGTGGTGGTTACCGCCTCGGTGGATGGCCGGCGGGGCGACTTCGTTCTGGATACCGGCTGCCCCACCTTGCGCCTCAACAATGCGTACTTCGCGCCCCCGGCCGGACAGCAAACCTTAGTGGGGGGCGGTTCTACTGGTATCGGGGGCCTCGTTGGGGGGGCTTCTTTTTATCAGATCGGGGAGTTTGACTGGCAAGGAATCGTCGGTCGCCACCTGGAGGTGGCCACTTTCGACCTGACCACGCTGGAGGCCGGGCTGGGCCAACAGCCGATTCTGGGGTTGATTGGCTACAGCTTGCTCAGCCAGTACGCACTCACGCTCGATTACCAGCAAAAACAGCTGTGGCTGGACAAGCCCCCGCCCGTGGCGGCGGGCTCCGCCGTGGCGGAAGGCACGTTTTCTTTTCTCCAGCGCGGCCACCTGCCAGTAGTCGCCTTCAGGGCAGGCGGTCAAACGTTGCGTCTGGGCATAGACTCGGGGGCTCAGAACAACTTGCTCGACGAGAAATACGCTTCGGTTCTGGCACCCGTTACCCGCCGGTGGCAAACCTGTACCGTGGTGGGACTTGATGCCACTCCCGGCCGCGTACTGCGGGGCGAACTGTCGGCCATTGAGCTGGGGCCGCACCTTGTCTTTAAAAGGCAGCCGACGGTGTTTGCCACAACCGAACACCTCAATCGGAACGCCCCGCAAACGCCCTTGGATGGATTAGCCGGTTACCCGCTGCTACGGAAATATGTCACGACCATTGATTACGTCCATAAAACGATTCGCTGGGCATCATCGGGCCAGAGGACGGGCGGGGGCGGGGGGTGATCCAGGCGCCGCCTACTAGAGGCCGCGAAACGGGTAGAGCTCGAAGGCATCGGCCTCATTCCGTTCCTTGGAGTAACAGCGGCACTGCTCGCGTTTCCGCAATAGAACTCACTTGCGGTTGGGGTACGAAGCCTGGCTCACGCACCGGAAGCCCACGTTGGGGGCCGGGCCGGCATAGGTGCCGCGGGCCGTTACGGTGCAGGCTTCGAGCGGGTCGAGGTAGCTGCCGCCCTTGCTGATGCCGCGCTCCTGCACCATTTCCGCCGCGTTGCCCAGTAGTTGGTAGAGGCCGTAGTCGTTGGCAGGAGTCTGGAAGACGTAGGCGGGTGCCAACAGGCGCAGAAAATACGGCTGCTTCGGCTGCCGGCAGCTAATGCCGAAGCTGACGGGCCTGGTTTGGTTGTACGCCTTGATGTCGGTGGCCACCTGCGCGGGGCTGGCTTCAGTGCCCGAATACTGCCGCAGATATGCTGCTGCGCGCGGATTCACGGTGAGGGGCCAGGTGGGGCAGCTGGTGCCGTAGGGTTGGTTGCGGTCGGCTAGGGCGGCACGCTCCCATTCGGCTTCGGTGGGCAGGCGCAGTTCGTAGCGCACGTAACGCTCGGAAAGGCTATCGGCTGCGTTGGCCGGGTCGGCGTTGTAGAGGTGAGTAATGGTACGGCCCCGCCAGCGGCAAAAGGCTGTGACCTGTTCGTAGCTCAGACCTACCACCGGCGCGTAATCGTAGAACGGGTTGGTGTAATAGTCGGGAACGGGCAGGGCGGTGGCGCTGGGCTCGGCGGCGGCACCCTGGCCCGTCAGACGCAGCTGCATCTGATAGCGCCGCCACTCGTTGTTGGTCACCTCCGTCTCATCCATACTCAGCCCATCGGGCCGGATGAGCACGCAGCCGGGTGCCACAACATGCGGTACCAGGGGGTTAGCCTTCAGGTTTTGGTTGAGCGGCGCGCCCGGTGGTAACGGATTTTGGCAGGCGGTTCCTTTGCCAAACTCCAGCACGGCGTAATCGTCGTAGCCCTTCCACGGGGTCTGCATTCCCACCTCATTTGGCAGACCAGTCGTGCTGCTGTAATAGGTCGGCGTAATGCTGCTGGGAAACCTCGGTCCACAGCCCGCAGCGAGCAGCAACAGCGCCGAGAGTAGCGTGGCAACCCCGAGCCGCCGCGAAGAACAGGATAAACTGCCCATGGGGGAAAACGTGATTGTCGGTATGCTTATCAGTATAAAAAGAAGCGCAGCAATACTTAGCTCAGAATCCGCAGCGAGTCGGCCGAGATGAGTTGGGAGCCTTGGTAGCGGTTGTCGCGGGGGCCGTTTTCGAGGTTGAGCACGCCGCGCGGGCAGGCGGTGGAGCACATGCCGCAGCCCACGCAGGAGGCCCGGATGATGGGCTCGCCGCGCTGGGCGTACTGCTTCACATCGATGCCCATTTCGCAGACGTTGGAGCAGTTGCCGCACGAGATGCACTGGGCGCCGTTGGTGGTGATGCGGAAGCGCGAGAAGTGCTTCTGAATCAGGCCCAGGTAAGCCGCCATGGGGCAGCCGAACCGGCACCACACCCGCGCCCCCATCAAGGGGTAGAAGCCCACCCCAATCACACCCGAAAACACCGAGCCGATGGCAAAGCCGTAGGCCTTGCTCAGCGGCTGGGTGATACTTTGCAGCGCCGGCACCGCGCCCGAAGCGCCCACCCACAGCAGCGCCGTGAGGGCCACAATTACTACCAGCACGGTGTAGATGATGCGCACTTCCCACTTCCAGGCGGTGCGGCTTTTGTCGGAGAGCTGGCGGTAGGGGTCGCCGGCAGTTTCGGCCAGGCCGCCGCAGCCACACACCCACGAGCAGTACCAGCGCTTACCGAAAAAGTAGGTGAGCACGGGCACGCCCACGAAGGAAATAACGGCCGTCCAGAACACCATGAACACGCCCAGCCCCGGCCCGCCATCCTTGAGCAGATAGCCCACGGTGTCAGGAAACAGGTATTCCTGCTTGAGGGGCCAGAAGTAGCTGAAGTAGAACTCGGGCCGCTGGAAAGCCAGCAGCAGCCCCGGCAGCAGAAACGCAAACCCCAACTGAAAGAACATCAGCGAGCCGGTGCGGATGAGGTGGTAGGGCGAGCTGCGGTACTTCCAGAGGCCCCGGCCGCCCATCAGCAGAATGGCCAGCGTGTAGAAGGTGCCGTACAAAAACCACTGGTCGGCGGGCTTGTGGCGCAACAGCTGGCTGAACGGATCAAGGGCGTGCACGAGCTGGTTGAGCGGCCCGAAATTGCCCTGGTCGTCGGGGCTGCTGAACCAGTAGAGGATGACGTAGAAGCCGGTGAGCACAATGCCCGTGACCCAGGCCACGGCCCCGCGGCTGGTGCTGGCCCGCAGCCAGAGGTTGTGGTTGTACACGCCGGGCGGTTTCTGGCCGTATTTCCAGCCGGCCCAGCCCAAGGTGCCCACGCTGATAAGGCCCAGCGCCGCGTAAAAAGCGGCGTGCGCCCGCGGCGCATCGGCATCGAAAGCGGCGGGCAGCAGCAGCAGCAGCCCCAGGCCCACGAGGGCCAGCAGCAGCTTTTCGGTGCCCGCTACCTCGGGCAGGGGCGCATCGGCGGTGAGGGGTTGGGCAGTGGTCATTGGGCAAGGCTGGATGATGATTGGACTGAACGTCATTCTGAGCGCAGCGTAGCGGAGTCGAAGAATCTCTACCGCTACAGTAAAGCCCGAGGTCAGGATTAGCATCGCAGTAGAGATTCTTCGGCTCCGCTGCGCTGCGCTCAGAATGACGTTCTGGCTAACAGTTGCTACTAATGATGGTGGTGATGGCCCTGGGGTGGTTTGCCGAACAGGTTGAGCAGGGAGCCGAAAATGTAGAGGCCCAGCCAGCACCAGTAGAGGTAGAGGTAGCCTTCGGGGCGGGGGTAGTTGAGCAGGTGGATGATGAGCTGGGCGCCGCCGCTCATGATGGCACCCACCACGGCAATGTACTGGAAGCTGTTGAGGGCGCTGGGGTGGTAGAGCTTGTTGAAATCCATGTGGGAAAGAAGATAAAGGCAGAAAAAGCCGCTTGACTATACGCGGAACAGGCCCTTGCGGCGGCGCAGCTGCACCGCGTGCTGCGGAAACTGCTGGTTGAACTGGGCCACCATCACCTTTTCGTACTGGCGGAAAAACTCGGGGTCGAAGTTGGCCGCGCCCAGGTTGGCCATTACCTCGGTAACGGGCGTGCCGGCTTGCAGCCAGGCGGCCCAGGTGTCGTGGCGCTGGCGCAGGCCCAGCACGTTCAGGCCGGTTACGGCCAGCGTGTCGGCCCGGAAGTTGATGCGCAGCAGGGCCGCGCGGGTGGGGTGCTGCCAGCAGAAGCTGTGCTCGCCCGCAGCCGGCTCGGCGGGCACGCGGCCGTAGGTCTGGTATTCGAGGTCGAAGAACTTGGCCGAGTTAAACCACTGGCCGCGCTGGTAGGAGCGGGGCGCATCGGCGTTGCACAGGGTATAGGCCACGGTTTCGCCCTGCTGGCGGCCGGTGTACCAGAGCTGCTCAACGGCGAGTTCGCCCTTGGCAAATTCGCGCAGCTGTGTGCAGTCGCCGGCCGCGTACACGTGGGGGGCGCTGGTTTGCAGGTGTTCGTTCACGAGCACGCCCTTGTCTACCTCCAGGTCGCCGGCCCTGGCCAGATCCAGGTTGGGCTCGACGCCGATGGCCAGGCCCAGCCACTGGCAGGGCAGCTGCTCGCCGGCGGTGGTGCGCACGGCCCGCACCCGGCCGTTTTCGTCGGCCAGAATTTCCTGTAGTTCGGTTTCGTAGCGGCACACGATGTGGTGGGCATCGAGCTGGCGCTGGACCAGCGCGGCCTCTTCGGGGGGCAGAATGGCGCCCCAGTAACGGGCGTCGCGGATGAGCATGGTGACGGCCACGCCCTTGGCGGCCAGCATCTCGGCCAGCTCCACGCCAATCAGGCCGCCGCCCACAATCACGGCCTGCCGCACGCCCTGGCGGGTGTCGCGGGTCATCAGCTCCAGGTCGGGCAGCGTCACAAAGGTTTGCACGCCGGCTAGCTCCGCGCCCGGCCAGGGGCCGCGGCGGCCCCGCGAGCCGGTGGCCAGCAACAGCTTATCGTAGGTGAGGGTGGTGCCGTTGTCGAGCTGCACGGTGTTGGTGGCGGTATCGAGGCCGGTGGCGGTAGCGTGTACCAGTTCCAGGCGGTTTTCGGTCCAGAACCAGTCTTCGTAGGGCTTGATGTCCTGGTAGCGCAGGTCGCCCAGATACACGTACATGAGGGCGGGGCGCGAGAAGTGGTGGGCGCTTTCGGCCGAGACGAGCGTGATGCGGGCCTCGGGCTGCAGCTTGCGCGCCGTGAGGGCGGCCGTTACGCCGGTAATGCCGTTGCCGATAATAACCAGGTGCATACTCAACAGGAAAAAACGGAAGGAACCAAACGGGGCCGGGACCCGGGCAGACGTGGGCGCCGGAAAATCCTTACGGCGGGCCGGATACTTTTTCCGGGACCCCGCCCGAACAGCTGCCGGCTAGCGGGGAAACTACCGGCCTCCTTAACCCCGGCCACCGACCCCGCGTACAGCAAAGTAAACCGTTTCCACTCAACCCGCATTTCTCATGGCTCCTGATAACCGCAACGACCTCAACAGCAACAAGGAAATCGTAAACGATACCCAAAGCGCCATTCCCGATAACGAGCAGCTCAAAAAAGAGCAGGAGTTCAAGGAAAGCATGAGCAACGGCAAGGATGCCTCCGACCCCTCGGCCCAGCGCAATACGGGCGCCGGCGGCTTCACCCAGCGTGCCGACCAGAAGGACCAGCTCGAAAACCTCACCATCCGGGGGGGCGAGGGAGTGCCCCAGGGGGGCAATGAGCACCACGAGGCGGGCGAGCAGGCCAGCGGCCCCGGCTTCGAGGTGGAGGGCAGCTACGAAATGGGCAACGCCATCCGCAGCCAGGAGCAGAAGTTTGGCGAAGCCGCCCCCAGCGGCCCCGCCAAGCCAGCCCAGGACTGAGCCGGAGCCCCGCAATCAGGCAAACGACTGGTTCTCTTCCAATGTGGAGGAGAACCAGTCGTTTTTTTATGAAAAAATTATTTTTAAGGACTGGGACCTGCGAATCAGAAGGGGAAATAAAATGCCGGAATTGGTAGCGGGCATTAGGTACTACGCTGGCTAAAGCTATATCTTTAACAGCCGGTGGTGTCGTTTTGGAAAAAAAAGCCCGTCAAGGTCCCGATTCACGGCCGCTGGTTGTCCGCAACTCCCACCACTTTTTACCTGATCCTGGTATGGATACCAATTCTACTGACGCTTTCGACAACGACGACAACTCCCCGGAACTGCTGAGCGCGGAGGAAGAGCTTTCTTCCGGCAATGGCCGGCTGGCTATCATCGTGGGGGTGATTGTGGCCGTTGTGGTGTTGGGCTACATGCTGCTGCCGGCCCAGACGACGCGGCGCATTGCCGCTGCCGTGCCGATTATGCAGCTCGGCGAAGCCACCGTGACGGGCTCCCGGCCCGTGGAAGAAGTAGCGGCCACGCCGGCCGAAACGGCCGCCACCGCCGCCAGTAAGGCAGATGCTACGGCCAAAACCCCGGGCATAACTCCCAAAACCGCCGCCGCCGTTGCTCCGGCCACTGCCGCCCGGGCCGCCGCGGAAGAAGAAGCGGAAGCCAAGGAGGAAGCCGTAGAAACCGCTGCCCCCGTGGCCGTGGCCGCCCCCGAGCCGGTGGAAGCCGCCCCCGCCATGACCAATATGACGGGCCGCGTGCTTAACGAGGATGGCCGCCCCCTGGCCGGGGCCACGGTGATGCTGAAAGGCTCCAAGAAAGTGGCCAGCACCGACGCCAACGGCAACTACTCCCTGGAAGTGCCGGCCAACGGCGACAACACGCTGCTGTACGGCTACGGCGGCTACGAAGACCAGCTGGTGCGCACCCGCAGCGCCAAGGGCCAGAACGTGACCCTCGTACCCAAAGAAACTTCCCGCCGCCGCCGCCGCTAGCGGTGAAGTGGGGAATGCGTGAATGAGCTGTCGTCAGGAGCGAAGCAAAGCAATCCGTCCTGCCCGCAGCTTGAACCCCAAGCAAATGCAAAGCCCCTGACGCTCAAACGTCAGGGGCTTTGTGCTGAATAGAGGGGGCGCTCCAAAAAAAGGACAAACTGCGTCGCTTACACTCACACACTCACTCTCCGAGTCGCTCCTTCGCTTTGCGGGCGAAGCGGTTGCGGAACAGGTAATACACCGGTACGCCGAGGGCGACCAGCAGCAGGCCGCGCTGGGCGAATTTGGAGTTGGCCGGGTCGGTGAGCAGGATAAAGCAGAAGCTGGAAGCCAGCACGATGTAGAGCAGCGGCACCACCGGATACCCCCAGGCCCGGTAGGGGCGCGGGGCGTCGGGGCGGGTGCGGCGCAGGATGAAAATGCCGATGATGGTGACCACGTAGAACAGAATCACGGAGAACATCACGTAGTTGAGCAGCTCGCCGTAGGAGCCCGATAAACACAGCAAACAGGCCCAGGCGCACTGGCCCCAGAGGGCCACGCCCGGTACGCCGGCCTTGTTGAGGCGGGCCATGCCGGGGAAAAACACGCCGTCCTGGGCCATGGCATAGTAGGCGCGGCCGCCCGAAAGCAGGATGCTGTTATCGGCGCTGAAGGTGCTGATCATGATGAGCACGGCCATCACGTAGGCCCCGGGCGCGCCCAGGATGCTCTCGGCGGCGGCCGTGCCCACGCGCTCATCGGTGGCGTACATAATGCCCCGCCCGATAACGTCGGTAGCATTCGGGTCGCCCTGGAGGGGGAGCACCAGCAGGTACACCACGTTGATGAGCAAATAGAGGCCCGTTACGATGCCCGTGCCCAGGGCCATGCTCAGCACAATGGTGCGCTCGGGCTTCACGATTTCGTCGCCCGCGAAGCCGATGTTGTTCCAGGCATCGGAGCTGAACAGGGAGCCCGTCATGGCCAGGCCCACGGCCGTGACCAGGGCGGCCACCGTGAGGGGCGTGCTCTGGCCGGCCGCGTCGAAGCTGGCCGCCTGCCAGATGTGCTGGAAGTTCTGGCTTACGGCCTCGTGCTTGACGCCCAGAAACAGGCCCGACAGAATCAGCACGCCCAGGGCCACGAGCTTGGTGCTGCCGAAGATGTTGGAAATGAGCTTGCCGCCCCGCACCCCGCGGGAGTTGATGTAGGTGAGAAACACCAGCAGCCCGATGGCCAGCAGCTGCACCGTACTGAACTTAAAGGAGCCCAGCAGGGGCAGGTTGTTGACCTCGAGCAGTACGTTGGCCTCCGAAAACCAGGGAATCAGTACCCCAGTAAAACGGGCAAACGCCACGGCCACGGCCGCAATAACGCCGGTCTGAATCACGAGAAACAGCGTCCAGCCATACAGGAAGGCCACCAGCTTGTTGTAGGCCTCGCGCAGGTACACGTACTGGCCGCCCACTTTCGGAAACATCGACGAGAGCTCGCCGTAGCTCACGGCCCCGGCCAGCGTAATAACGCCCGTGAGCAGCCAGACCACCAGCAGCCAGCCCGTGGAGCCTACCTTGCGGCTGATATCGGTGCTGACAATGAAAATACCGGACCCGATCATGCTGCCCGAGACAATCATGACGGCGTCGAACAGCGTAATGGCCCGCTGAAAATGGCCTTGTTTTTCCGACATAAAAGAAAGAGAGAAAGGGTTTGGGGCCGGAAGATAGAAAACTGGTTTCCAAACCCCACATTTAGCCCGGGCGCGCCACTCCGCCCCGATTCCCTATTTTTGCCCACCCATCTGCTCCCGGGGTTTTCCTGCATGTCGAACCGCGTACTGGTATTTCTGGCAAGTCTGCTGCTGCTCATCACGGCCGTGGGCTCCTACGTGTACTACCGGCGCACCCTGGCCCGCGTGCCCGTCGACTCCTGGACCCTGGTGCCCGACGATGCCGCCCTGGTCATCGTCACGCGCGACCACCCCACGCTGATTCGTCATCTGAAGGAAACCCAGGTCTGGGACAACCTGACGGCCGTGCGCTATTTCCAGCAGGTGGAGGAAACCCTGGCAATGGCCGACAGCCTGGCCGGGGGGCGCGATGTGGTGCTGAAGTTTCTGGGCCGCAAGCGCGTGTTTACGTCGGTGCACGTGACGGGGGCCGGCCGTTTCGATCTGTTGTTTCAGGTGCCCATCGGGAGCGTGCGCGAATACCGGCAGGTGCGGGGCCTGCTCGAAGGGCTGGGCCGCGACCCGCATTTCCGGGTGAGCACCCGCGACTACCAGGGCCAGGTGCTGACCGACATCCGGCCGCCCGACGGCGGCGAGGGCCTGACGCTGCTCAACTACCGCAACCACCTCGTTTTCAGTGCCCGGGCCGCGCTGGTCGAGGCCGTCGTTCGCCGGCTGGCCCGCCCCGAAGCCCCCACCGTGGCCGCCGATTTTCAGGGTACCGATTACTTCCAGCTCCGCGACGTGGACGCGACCCTGCTGCTCAACCAGCGGCGGCTGCCCCAGCTCATGGGCGTGTTCTTCCGGGCCGAGCTGACCCCCGAAATGGCCGCCGTGGCCAGTCTGGCCCGCAACGAAATGACGGAAATGCGGCTGGTGGGCAATAAAGTGGAGTTCAACGGCTTTGCCAACCCCGAGGCCGCCCGCGACGGGCTGCACCAGCGCCTGGTGGGCCAGCCCGCCCAGCGCCTGCGCATGGCCGAAGTGCTGCCCTTGCGGGCCGCCCTGGTGGTGCACCTGGGCCTGGGGCCGGCGGCGGTGCTGCGCGGCCCCAGGCCCGCCGTCGCCGCCGCCGATTCGCTGGCCCCCCTGGTGCAGCCGCTGCTCGACAGCCTGACGGCCCAGCTCAGCCAGGAAGTGGCCCTGTGTTACCTGGGCACGAGTTCGGCCCGGGTGCGGCCCGGCAAGCTGGCCCTGGCCTACACCGCCCGCCCGGCCACGGTGGGCAACCTGCTGGCCCAGCTGCGACGGGCCACCGGAACCTCGCCGGCTTTCGGGCGGGTGGGCACTTACCAGTGGTACCAGACCGGCGTGGGCGAGCTGCCCCGGGAGCTGCTGGGGCAGCTGTTCCAGGGCTTTGCCCGGCCGGTGGTGGCCCAGGTGGGCAACTACGTGGTGTTTGGCGATGATGAGGCCGCCCTGCGCCAGTACCTGGCCGACGTGGTAGCCGGGGACGTGTGGAGCCGCTCGCCAACGCAGGTGGCGTTTTTGCAGGATACCCAGCCCCTGGCCCGCCTGCGCATTCTGCTCGATACGCGCAACTGCTGGAACCTGCTGCTGCGCGGCTTGCAGGAAGACCGCCGGGCCGGGCTGCTGCGCAACGAAACCCTGTTTAAGCGCTTCCCGCAGGTGGCCCTGCAATGGGTGCCGCCGGCCAACGAGCAGGAGGCGGGGGCGCAGTACTTCACCCAGTTCATCCTGCGCCACCCCGCCGAGGGGCCGGCCGAAGCCCGGCCCCAGAACGCCGACGGTACCGGCAGCGTGCTCGACTTCAAAGTGCCCCTGGAAACCTCGCCCGAGGCCGTGCTGGTGGCCGGGGCCAAGCTGCCCGGCGTGCTGGTGCAGGATACGGCCCACGTGCTGCACTACGTGACGCCCGACAACGTGGTGGCCTGGTCCGACTCGCTGCCCGGGCCGCTGGTAGGCCCCACGGTGCGCCTGCCGGGGGCCACGGGCTTCCTGCTGGCCACGCCCCGCCACCTGTTCGAGTACAACAACCGGGGCCAGGTGCAGCCCAACTTCCCGCTCAACCTGCCCGATACCGTGCGGGCCACCTCGCTGAGCGTGTCGCCGCCCACGGTGCAGCCCGCCCCGCGCCGGTTGCTGGTGGCGGGCGGGGGCAGCAACCTGTTTCTCTACGACACCCAGGGCCGCACCTACGCCGGCTGGCAGCCCAAGCAGCTGGAGTTCCGGCTGGCCGGGGCGCCCCAGTACCTGACCGTGGACGGGCGCGACGTGGTAGTGGTGCTGCTCGAAAATGGCTACGTGTACGCCTTCGACCAGGCCGGCGGGGCCTACCCGGGCTTCCCCATCAGCATGGGGGCGCGGCTGGCCAGCGGGGTGCTGGTAGAAAGCGGCCCCACCCTGCGCCGCACCCGCCTGACGGTGGTCAGCCAGCACGGCGAGCGGGTGAGCTTCAACCTGAGCGGCGACATCGTGAGCCGCCAGCGCGTGGCTACCTGGAGCCGCGAGTCCCGGTTTCGCCTCATTCCCGACCAGCGCCGGCGCACCTACGTGGTGTCGCGCGAGGAGGGCGGGCGGCTGACGCTGTTCAGCCCCACGGGCCGGCCCCTGCTCAGCCAGTCCTTTCTGACTTCGGCTCCGCGCTCCATCCAGTACTTCGATTTCGGCCCCGACCGCCAGGTATATGCCCTCACCGAAACCGGCCCCGGCAAAGCCTACCTCTACGATGCCCGCTTCCGCCTCATCGGCGGCAAGCCCTTCGACAGCACCACGCCCCGCATCGACCTCACCTACAACCCGCTCACCAGCACCTTCCACCTCTTCCGCGTCAACGGCACCGAACTGCGCCGCACCGATATTCGGGTGGAAGCGGTGAAGGTGAAAGAGTGAGTCGGTGAGGGGGTTGGATTGTTGAATGGTTAAAAAGAACTGTCATCCTGAGCGGAGCGAAGGATCTTATCAAACTGGAACGACAATCGTGCAAACGACTCGTTTCAACGTGGTAAGATCCTTCGCTCCGCTCAGGATGACAGTTCTTTTTAACCATTCAACAATCCAACCATTCACCTGTTCGTCAGCCAGCCTTTGCGGTAGAAGTAGGCGAGCTGGAAGATGACGATCAGGGCCAGCACGGCCAGTAGCACGGGGTAGCCCCAGGGGCTGTAGAGCTCCGGCATATTGAGCGGGTTGACGTGGCCGTTGGGGCCTTCGCGCTGGAAATTCATGCCGTAGAGGCCCACGATGAAGCTCAGGGGGATAAAAATGCTGCTGATAATGGTCAGCACCTTCATCACCTCGTTGGCCCGGTTGCTCTGGTCCGACATGTACAGATCCACGAGGCTGCTCACGGTTTCGCGGTAGCTCTCGGCCAGGTCCAGGGCCTGAATGGCGTGGTCGTAGCAGTCCTTGAAGAATACCTTAATTTCTTCGGGCACGTCCTCGTCGGGCATCCGCAGCAGTTCGGCAATCTTCTCGCGCTCCGGGTACACCAGGCGGCGAAAGCGCACGATGTCCTTTTTCACGTGCAGGATGCGGTTGAGCACCCGGCGGTCGGCGCGGCCCTGGAAAATGCGCTCCTCCAGCGTTTCGAGGTAGTCGCCGATGGCGGCCATGGTAGGGTAGTAGTGGTCGAGCACCACGTCGGTGAGGGCGTAGGCCAGGTAGAGGGGCGAGTGCCGACGGATGTTGGTGCGCCCCATGCGCAGGCGCACCCGCACCGGCTCCAGGCAGTCGTCGTAGTCGTCCTGGAAGGTGAGCACGTAGTTGTCGCCCGTGAAAATGGAGAGCTGGTCGTCCTCGATGTCGAGCAGGCGGGTGAACTCGGTCATGCGCGAGACCAGGAACAGGCCGTCGTCGGTTTCCTCCACCTTGGCCCGCTGGTAGTCGCCGAGTACGTCCTCCATTTGCAGGGGATGGATGCGGAAGTCGGCCTGGAGGCGCTGCATCAGGTCCAGGTCGTTGTAGCCGCGCACATCAAGCCAGTGCTTCTTATCGGGGTGCTGGCGGAAAAAGTGCAGCAGCTCGTCGTAGCTGGCGTAGGCGTGCTCGTGGAAGAAGTCCTCGTCGTAGGTGGTCAGCAGCAGGCGCGGGGGCAGGGCATCGGCGCGCAGGATGAGCGTGCCGGGGCGCTGGCCGATCTGCTGTTCGCGCAGCAGGCGGGCGGCTTCCATTTCGGCCAGATCCTCGGCGGAAAGGTGGTCGGCGTCGTCGTCCTCATCTTCGGGGGAGAGCACAGGGGCAACGGGCAGGGAGGCAGCAGGGGAGGCGGGGGGCGTCATGGGCAATAAAAAAGCAGCAACCGGGCGGCGCGAAGCCGGGCTTCGTCGAACCGGCTTTTGTGGTAAGGCAAGGGCCTGGGCGGCAGAATCCGGGGCAGTTTACGGGATTTTGGCGGAACGGCGGGGGTTGGTGTTCGGGCCGGGTACCCGTACCGGGTGGGCCGGCGGCCCCACCGGGTTTGGCCCGGCGGTAAGAACGGGGCTGGTGCGGGGTATGGCCGGAATTCGTCGTACTTTCGCCCCTCCGCTCCCGGACTAGTCGCCTGCCCTTGCCGCCCCTCGTTGCTCCTTTTGCCCTTTCGTTGCCCGCCCTGGCGGGGCGCTACGTAGTACGGCAGCAGGCCGAAGCGGCCCCGGCGTTGCCCCCGGCCTACGCGCCCTGGCTCTACCTCACACCCGCCCATCAGGCCCTGCAACAGGCGGGTGGCGAGGCCCTGCATTTTTTCCTGGAAGAGCCCGCCACCGGCCGCACCGTGGCCCAGCTGCCGGTGTTTCTGCCCGCCGTCACGGTCGCCCGCAGCCCCGGAATGGCACCTTTCGCGGCCGTGCAAACTGCCCCCGACCTGCCCGAGCCGGCCCTGGAGGCATTTCTGGCAGTAGTAGAAGCCCGGCTGGCGGCCCGGGGCGTGCGCCACCTCAGGCTGCGGCCCCACGCCTTCGTGTACGAGCCGGCGGCCAGTGCCCGCCTGGCGGCCGTGCTCACGCGCCGGGGCTACCGGGTGGCGCTGGCCGAAATCAACCACCACCTGGCCCTGGGCCGCGACTACGCCGCCCACCTGCACCCCTCGGAGCAGCGGCGGCTGCGCAAGTGCGCGCGCCACGGCCTGATTTTCGAGCAGGAGCCGCCGCTGCTGCTGCCTTTGGCCTACGAGTTTCTGAGCCGCTGCCGCCAGGAGAAGGGGCAGGAGCTGTCCATGTCGCTGGGGCAGCTGGAGGCGCTGTTCCGGGCGCTGCCGCGCCAGGTGTTCCTGTTCTCGGTGCGCGACGCGGCGGGGGAGTGGGCCGCCCTCACGGTCGCTATTCAGGTGCGCGAAGACGTGCTCTACAACTTCTACCCCGCCAGCCCCCTGGCCTACAATGCCCTGAGCCCGGTGGTGCTGCTCAACGCCGGGCTGCACGCCTTCGGGCGGGCCAGCCACATGCGCCTGCTCGACCTGGGCACGTCCACTTTGCCCGAGGGCGGACTCAACCAGTCCCTGCTCCAGTTCAAGCGCCACCTCGGCGGCGTGCCCAGCCTCAAGCTCACATTTGAGAAGGAGCTGGGCGGGAATGGGTGAATTGGGGCATGAGTAATCAGGCTGTTCGGGCGAACAACGCGCCTGTCGGTAGGGGGGGTATGGTACAGAACAGGTAGGGTACAATTATAATTGTACCCTACCTGTTCTGTACCATACCCCCCCTGACCACTGAGGTCCGGGGGTTCTAAACAGAAAGCAGATTAGGCGCACCCGAAAGGACGGGTTTCGTCGCGCTGTCCGCCCCAACAGCCCCTTTCTCATCTACTCACTCATGGACCCTACGCTCATTCCTCAAACCCAGCCCGAACCCCGCGCCGCCGTGTTGGGGCCGCTGTTGCGCGGGACGGTAGGCTCGGGGGTGGCGGKGGGGGCGCGGGCGGCGGGCGCCCTGGTGCTGGGCAAGCTGCTGGCCGTGTATGGCGGGCCGGGCGGCCTTACGCTGCTGGCCCACTTCCAGAACCTGATGGCCCTGTTCACCACCCTGCCCAACGACGGGGTGCACGTGGGGGCGGTGAAGTACCTGGCCCCCTTACGGCCCGGTTCGGGCCGGTACCGGGCTTGGCTGGGGGCGGCCCTGCTGCTGAACGCGGGGGCGGTGCTGCTGGGGCTGGCAGCGGTGCTGCTGGTGCCGGGGCCGCTGGTGGGCGTGTTCGGCACGGGAGGAGCCTGGAGCCTGGCGTTTGGGGTGGGGCTGGCCCTGCTGGTGGGCCACGCGCTGGTGGTAACCGTGCTGCTGGCGGCCGGCCACCTGGGGGCCTACGTGGGCCTGACGGTGGTGCTGAGCGCCCTGGGGCCGCTGGCCGTGGCGGCCGTGCTGCTGCGGGGCGGTACGGTGCCCACGGCCCTGCTGGCCTACCTGCTGGCCCAGGGCCTCACGCTGGGACCGGCTGCCTGGGTGGCGGGCCGGGCGGGCCTGCTGCCCCGCCTGCGGGGCCGGCTGAGCCGGCCGGCGCTGCGGGGGCTGGGCCGGTTCCTGCTCATGGCCCTGAGCGTGCTGCTGTTTTCCAAGGTCGTGGATTTTAGTTTGCGCGAAGTGCTCATCCGGCAGTTCGGGCTGGCCGCCACCGATTTGTGGCAGGCCGTTGCCAAGCTCTCGGATAACTACACGATGGTGTTTTCGGCCCTGATGAGCAGCGTGTACTACCCCCGCCTGGCCGCCCTGAGCGCCCACCCCCGGGAGCGGGGCCGGTTCGTGCGCCTGGTGCTGGCCCTGCTGGCCCCGGTGCTGGCCCTGGGCCTGGGCTCACTCTGGCTGGCCCGCACCTGGCTGCTGCCCCTGCTGTTCGAGCCCCGCTTCGCCGCCGCCGACTTTCTGCTAGGCCCCCAGCTGCTGGCCGACTGGGCTAAATTCCTGACCTGGACGTTGCTGTTCCTGCTCACGGCCCAGGCCCGGGTGGGCCGCTACGTGGCCGTGCAGGCCGTGTCGGCGGCCGTCTTCGCGGCCCTGCTGGCCCTGCTGCTGCCCCGTTTTGGCCTGCTCGGAGCCCCGCTGGCCCAGGCTGCCCGCTTCGGTCTGTTGCTGGCTTGGTGCCTCTGGTACTTCCGCCGGGAAGTAAGGTGAGATGATCAGTTGCCAGTTGCCAGTTGTCAGTTGCCGGTTGCCAGTTGCCCGTTTCCGGTTGTCAGGTAAAGCAGAACGTCATTCCGAGCGGAGCCGAGGAATCTCGCGTGCTGATGTTGATTAGTATGGCAACGTCAGCACGCGAGATTCCTCAACTTCGCCTCCGGCTCCGCTCGGAATGACGTTCCGTTTCTCACCCGATTCCCGTACCGTTTCTCACTTCTCACCTCCAAAAAAATGCCCCTGGTTACCATCGTTGCGCTGTGCTACAACCACGCCCGGTTTCTGGCCGTGGCCCTGGATTCCATCCGGGCTCAGACCTACGCCGAGCTGGAGGTGATTCTGGTCGATGACGCGAGTACCGATGGCAGTCCGGTCCTTCTGCGCCGGTATGCGGCCGAAAACCCCGGCTGGCAGCTGCATCTGCTGCCCGAAAACGTGGGCAATTGCCGGGCCTTCAACGTGGCCCTCCGGCTCGCCAAAGGCGACTTTATCATTGACTTTGCCACTGATGACGTGCTGCTGCCCGAGCGCGTGGCCCGGCAGGTGGCGGCCTTTGCCGCCGCCGGCCCGCGCTGCGGCATGGTGTACTCCGATGCCGAGCTGATTGACGAGGCCGGCCGGTTCGTGCGCCCCCACTTTCGCCGCGACGCCCAGGGCCGCCTGCACCCGCGTCCGGCCTCGGGGCAGGTGTTTGCCGATGTGCTGGCCCGCTACTTCATCAGCACGCCCACCATGCTCATGCGCCGGGCCACGTTGCTTGCGCTGGGCGGCTACGACGAAACCCTGGCCTACGAGGACTTCGATTTCTGGGTGCGCGCCAGCCGCGACTGGGAGTTTCACTTCCTTGACGCCCTGACCACCCAGAAACGACTGCACCCGCAGTCTATGTCCCGCAAAGGCTACCGCCCCCACGACCCCTACCTGCGCTCCACCATCCGGGTCTGCCACAAGGCGCTGGCCCTCTGCCGCACCCCCACGGAGCGCGCCGCCCTGGCCGTGCGGGTGCGCTGGGAACTGCGCCTGGCCGTGCGCCACCGCAACCTGCCCGAAGCACGCGACCTGTACCAGCTGCTCCGGGAGCTCCGCGCCGTCCGGCCCCTAGACTGGGTTTTGGGCAAGCTGGCGGGTGGGTGAGGAGGGGATGACGTTCCTTTCTTACCCGATTCCCGTACCGTTTCTCACTTCTCACTTCTCACTTCTCACTTCTCACTTCTCACTTCTCACTTCTCACTTCGAAAAACCTCATACAACTCCACCGGCCCGTCCTGGGCCACTAGCCGCCGCCGGGGGTACCAGCTGAGGACCGAATCGGGCGAGTAGCGGATGAGCTGGCGGGTGAGCTCACCGTTGGACAGGGTGGCGCGGTTGAGCAGGAGCCAGGCGGGGTAGTCGGGGGTGATGCGGATGGAGTCGCGGGCGAAGTAGCGGCGGTAGTGCAGGCCGGGCGGCACCCGGAAGCCGTGGGTGAAATCGGCGTTGTCAATCAGAAAACCATCCACCAGCACCGTGCCCCGGGTGGGCGGCCCGAGGTGCCGGCGAATCACCCGGCTCTGCGCGAAATGGGCCGAAACCGACGGCTTGCGCATGAAATACACCGGCCGCACGGCCAGTGCCAGCGCCAGCAGCAGCACCGTGGCCAGGGCCAGCGCCGGCGTGCCCGGCCGCAGGGTCCGGGGCCAGCGGGGCAGCCACTGGCTGGCTCCCAGCCCCAGCAGCCCCAGGCCCGGCAGCAGGTAGAGCACCGCCACCGCGCTGCGCAGCCAACCCGTCATCAGCAGCAGCCCCAGGCCGGCCAGCAAGGCCGGCCACCCGCCCCGGGCCACCAGCCGGCGCAGGCCAAACCCGGCGGCCAGGGCCAGCGGGGGCAGCAGCGGGGTGGTCATGCGGGGCAGCAGGCTGATGGGGTTATACTGACTCAGGGACGTGCTGCCGACCCAGTAAAAAAGCAGCGTGATGCCGCCCAGCGCCAGCCAGAACCGGCGGTCGGGCCGCTCAGCAGGAGCCTCCGGTTCGGGGCGCGCACCTACGGCCACGGCGGCCAGCGTGAGCATCAGCCCCAGGCCCGCTTCCACGAAAAAGGCCAGCGGCTGCCAGGTAACGCGCGCCAGCAGAGCCGCCCGGTTGCCGGCCAGAAAATTGCCCTCCTTCAGAAATTCGTTGGTCTGCTCGATGAGGTGGATGCGGTAAAGCGCGTCGCCGGTGTAGTAGTGGTAGAAGCCCAGGTAGCCCGCCAGCAGCACCGTGCCCGTACCCAGGGCCGCCCCCCAGAACCGGCCGTGCCGCCGCCGCCCCGCATCCAGGGTCAGCGTGCCCAGGTAGAAAGGGGCGTAGTAGGCAATGGTTTCCTTGCTCAGCAAGGCCGCGAAGCTCAGCAGCGCGAAGCCCAGGCCCCACCAGTCGGCCCGCCGGCCCGGTTCGCGGCCCCGGAGCAGCGCGGCCGCCCCCGCCAGGCACCAGAACATGAGGATGTTGTCGGGGTAGAGGTAGTTGCTCAGGTTGAGCGTGAAGTAGTGCAGGCCCAGCAGCAACATGGCCCCGGCCGCCACCACCGGTTCGCGCCGTCGGTACAGCGCCCAGATGAGTCCGGCGCAGCCCAGTGTAGCCAGCAGGGGCCAGATCGTGGCGCTGATAATGTTGACCCCGAACAGGGCAAAAAGCACCGCCACCGGCCCGAAAATCATCGGCCGCTCGTGCAGCGGGTCGTGCAGCAGGCCCTGGGGGTCGGGGGCCAGCCCGAACGTGCCGGTCAGCAGCTGGTGGGCATACCGGGCGTAATAGTAGTCGTCGAGGGCATACAGGCCCTCGTGGGTCAGCAGGAAGTAGGCCCCGGTCAGCACCACTACCAGCAGCAGCGTCCAGGTAGGCAGGCGGGTCAGCAGTCGGTTCACCGGCGCAAGGTAAGGGGCGAATGCGTGAATGGCAGTTCACCGACTCACCCATTCACCGCTTACCTTGCACCTCATGCGGCACCGGGTTCTTCTGCTACTTCTGCCATTCCTGCTCCTGCTGGCCACGGGCGCGCTGCTGGGCGGCTATTTTGAAACCAACGACGACCTAACCATCGTGGCCCTGCTGCGGGGCACCACGGCCGCCGACCCGGTTACCAATCTGCACCTCTATTTCCACGGCTACGCCGCGCTGTGGAGCCGCCTTTACGCGGCGGCTCCGCGCGGGTCCTGGTACGGGCTGACGCTCTACGGGCTGCTCTACGCGGCTACGGTGCTGGCGGCGGCGGTGCTCTGGCGGGTGGTGCGGCCCCGGGCGGGCACGGGGGCCGCGCTGGCTTTGCTGGGGCTGTTCTGGCTGGTGGGCTGGCTGGAGCACGGCTTCTGGTTCAACTACGTGCGGGTGCCGCTGCTGCTGGCCGGCGCGGGCGTCCTGTTCGCCGCCCAGCGCGCCCCGGCCCGCTGGGCGTTGGCGGTGGGGCTGCTGGCCTTCGGCCTGAGCTGGCTGATAAGGCCCAGCGCGGCGGTGCTGGGCGCGGCCGTGGCTTTGCCTGGGGCGTGGTGGCTGGCAGGCCGCCGGGCCGGGCCGGTGGTAGCGGGCGCGGCGGCCTGGGCCGTGCTGGGCGCGCTCGGGCTCCAGCTCACCCGCAGCCCCGCAGCCGCTAGCTTCCGCCGCCTCGACGTGCTCAAATCCAACCTCAACGACTTCCGGCTGGCCGCCCCGCCCACCACCCCGCTCCGCCCCGCCGATAGCCTCGCCCTGGCCGCCGCCCAAGCCTGGCAACTGGCCGATTCCGCCCTGGTCAATGAGGCTGCGCTGGCGCGGGTGGCGCCTTTCCGGCCCGGCTACTTCCTGGGCCACACCGCCCCGGCCAAGCTCGGGGCGCTGGCCCGCCAGTTGCCCCGCGACTATTTTCCGTTGCTGCTGCTGCTGGCCGCCACCGGCGCGCTGGTGCTCCGGGCCGGGCGCGGCCACCGGGTTTTCTGGCTGGTGCAGGCCGCCTACGCGGGGCTGGGACTGGGGCTGGGGGTTTTGCTGAAACTGCCCCCCCGCCTGGCCCTGCCGCTGTTCGATTTCTGGGCGTTCAGCAATCTGGTGTACCTCTGGCAGCTCCGGCCGCTGCCCCGCCATTCCCTGGCCGTGCTGCTGCTGGCCCTGCTGGCCGCTGCCGGACCCTACGCCTACAAAACCCGGCACCGCAGCCAGCTGCTGGCCCGGGAGCAGGCCCGAAACCGACAGCAGCGCCGGCAGCTGAGCCGGCTTGCGAGCGGCGCGCGCGTGGTAGTGTCTGATGCGCTGGAGGAAACCTACAAATCGGCAGCGCCCTTCAGCGAGGGGGCCGGGGGGGCAGCCTGCGCCGGGCGGCCCGGCCTGGTCTGGCTCTCGGTGCGGGGCTGGCAGACGCTGCATCCGTCGCAGGCGGTCCTGCGGCAGCGCCTCACCGGCACCCGCGACTTCACCGCAGCCCTGCGGCGGCTGGGGCAGCGGCCCGACGTGGCCTGGCTGCTCACGCCCGAAGGCGCGGTCCTGCTCAACCGGCAGCTGGCCCTGGGCCGCCTGCCCGATGAACCAATGGCCCGGCTGGAACATCTGAACCGACCGAAACAGCTTGCCCCCGGCTTCGATGGGGTACTAAAAGGAGTGCAGGCCTACCAGATGCGTATAAAATTCCCGCAATCAACCGAAAAAGACAAAATAATGTAAGCTCTACCGGACTTATTCCCGGCATCCCCGGTTACAAGGAACATACCTTTGATATTCTTGTACCGTACTCTCTTGCCCCATTCACCATGATTACCGCCTCCCTGACCTCCCGCGGAGAGGTCCTCCAACACATGGAGGGCTTCCTCAAAGACAATATCGGCACCTTCCTGAAAAGCGTCGAAGAAAGCTGGCAGCCGTCTGACTTTATGCCGGACTCCCGCCATGATGCCTTTTTCGATGAGGTGAAGCTATTGCGCGAGCGGGCCAAAGGACTGAGCTACGACCTGTTGGCCGTGCTCATCGGCGACACCATCACCGAGGAAGCCCTGCCCAACTACGAGGCGTGGTTTCATGAGCTCGACGGCCTCAACCGCGACCCCGACAACGGCTGGGCCCAATGGATCCGGGGCTGGACGGCCGAGGAAAACCGCCACGGCGACCTGCTCAACCGCTACCTCTACCTCTCGGGCCGCGTGAACATGCGCGAGTTCGAGGTCAGCACCCAGTACCTGATCAATGACGGCTTCGACCTGGGTACGGCCCACGACCCCTACCGGGCTTTCGTGTACACGTCGTACCAGGAGATGGCCACCAATATTTCGCATCGCCGGGTGGGCCAGCTCGCCCGCACGGCCGGCGACGACCAGCTCTCGAAAATCTGCGGCATGATTGCCGGCGATGAAAACCGCCACGCCCGCGTCTACAAAACCTTCGTGGAGAAGATTTTTGAGGTCGACCCGTCCGAAATGATGCTGGCCTTCGAGGATATGATGCGCAAGAAGATCGTGATGCCCGCCCACTATATGCGCGAAATGGGCGTGGAGATGGGAAAGACCTTCGGCCACTTTACCGACGCCGCCCAACGCCTGGGCGTGTATACCAGCCACGACTACACCGAAATCCTGGATACGCTCATCAGCGACTGGAAAATTGAGCAGCTCACCGGCCTCACCGGAGCCGCCGAGAAAGCCCGCGACTACGTAACCGCCCTGCCCAACCGCCTCCGCCGCGTTGCCGACCGGATGCCCGTACCCAAACTGGAATACAAGTTCCGATGGATTGAGGGCTAGCGCCCGACACACCTGGCTCTCACTCATCCGGTGCAACGAAGCCTGAAAACACCTGGAAAAAAGAAGGCCCCGCCGTAACCACGGCGGGGCCTTCTACTTATATTTCTAAGCTCTAAGCTCTAAGCTCTAAGCTCTAAGCTCTAACGAGCATCCATCGACTGGCCCATCATCAGGCGGCCGGTGGCATCGAGCGTGTATTCTACGGTGCGGTTGCCGGCCCGCATGGTTGAATCGATGGGCGTGACCGGGAACGTGCGGACCAGCTTGTTGCCGCTGATGGTGTACATATCCTGGCCGGTGTAGCCCATGCCAGCCTGGCCGCCGGGCGTGCCGGGGAAGGAAATGGGCGTGTAGCCCCGCTCCCCAAACTCATAGGCATAGAGCCCACCGTTCGCCTTTTTGTTGTCGGTCATGATGAAAAGCTCCGGCTTGCCGTTTCCGTTCAGGTCGCCGGACGCAATGTTGGTTACGGCTCCGGTTACTTCTACCCGCATCGGATCCATGATCTGCGAGGAGCCCCGGTAAGAACGGATGCTCACAAAGCGGGGCTCCTGAGTGCCAAACGTTTTGACGGCGAAACGGTAGTCACCCTGCGTTACTTCGCGGTTGAAGGTCACGTCGCTTTCATCGATGGTAGGTCCGGCCGGCACGCTGCTGGCCGAAGACTCGCTGGCTACCTGGCGCGTTGAGTCGCAGGCCGAAAGCGAGGCCGCTATAACGCCGGTAACCAGCAGCAAACGAGGGAGGGAGGAGGTACGCATTGGACAAAAATGGAATTAGGGAAGATGCAAAAGAAGCCTCGGCAGGGCCAAGGCATAAAGTTTACCAGGGAGAGAAGGCTAGCTCGTTTAAACGCAATGTAAGAAGATTGAGTTGTATTTTTCTGCTTATATAGGGATTAATAAATCAACACCTTAGGTAGTTGATTGCCATTCCGCGCCGCCGCCGGCCGCCTAAGGCAGGATCTGCACGCCTTTCCAGAAGGCTACGTACCCCTTGATCTGGGCCGCAGCCTCCTTGGGCTCCGGGTAAAACCAGGCGGCGTCCTTGTTCAGCTCGCCTTCAATCCGCAGCGAGTAGTAGCTGGCCCGGCCCTTCCAGGGGCAGGTGGTGTGGGCAATGCTGTCCTCGTAAAACTCCCGCTTGATGGAGTCGGCGGGGAAGTAGTGGTTGTTTTCGATTACGACCGTGTCGTTGCTCTCGGCCACGACGGTGTTGTTCCAGATGGCTTTCATGGGGAGGGGTTGTTGGTGGGTGGTGGGTGGTTCTTAGTAGCCGATACCGAGGTGGCGACTATCGGATGGCGGGTCCCGAAAACCAAAAACCAGCAACCCTAAACCATCCCTGCCCGCCGGTTGTTCTCAGCATTCAATTCCTTTTTCTATGTCCGCAGGCTTCCGATTCCGGGATTACGTGCCCGAAGAAACCACCGAGAAGGGTTTCGATTCCCTTTTCAAGATATTCATGCAGCTCATCACCATCACCAGCGGCGACGTGGGTGAGGCCCTCTCGTGGCTCAACGAGCTCGACAAGCAGTACGGCCTCACCGACGACGGCTACGGCATGGGCGACTTCATCGAGGACCTTAAAAAGAAGGGTTACATCGACGAAAACGCCCAGGAGCCCGGCTCGTTCAACATTACGGCCAAGAGCGAGCAGACGCTGCGCAAGTCGGCGCTCGAGGAAATTTTCGGTAAGCTCAAGAAGTCGGGCACCGGCAACCACCGCACGCCCCACACCGGCCAGGGCGACGAGCAGAGCACCGACATGCGCGAATTCCGGTTTGGCGATTCGCTCGACCAGATTTCGATGACCGAGAGCATCCGCAACGCCCAGCTCAACCACGGCATCGGGGCCGGCGACGACTTCATGCTGACCGAGGGCGACCTGCAGGTGCGCGAGAACGAGCACAAGACCCAGACCAGCACCGTGCTCATGATCGATATTTCGCACTCGATGATTCTGTACGGCGAAGACCGCATCACGCCCGCCAAAAAGGTGGCTATGGCCCTGGCCGAGCTCGTGAAGCAGAAGTACCCGAAGGATTTTCTCGATGTCATTGTATTTGGCAATGATGCCTGGCAGATTGAAGTCAAGGAGCTGCCCTACCTGCAGGTCGGCCCCTACCACACCAACACGGTGGCCGGTCTGGAGCTGGCCCTCGACCTGCTGCGCAAGCGCAAAACGGCCAACAAACAGATCTTCATGATCACCGACGGCAAGCCGACCTGCCTGAAAGAGCCCGGCGGCTACTACAAAAACAGCTTCGGGCTCGACCGCAAAGTGGTCAACAAAACCCTGAACCTGGCCGCCTCGGCCCGCCGCCTCAAAGTGCCCATCACCACCTTCATGATTGCCGACGACCCCTACCTGCGCCGCTTCGTGGAGGAGTTCACCGAAGTCAACCAGGGCAAGGCGTACTACTCGTCGCTCAAAGGCCTGGGCCACATGATTTTCGAGGACTACAAGCGCAACCGCCGCAAGAGTTTGTAATGCGCTGACACGGGCGGTGCGGGGTGCTAAACCTGCGCCAGGGTGCAGGCCTGCTGGTTCCGGCACAGTCTTGCCTGCCACCGCACGCTATCGACGCCCTTCACCAGCAGCCACAGGCACAGGGCCGATTCGCCAAGCAGGCAGGGCAGCAGAATGCCCGGCAGCAGGTGGTCAGCCAGTGTTGGGGCAAAGAGCGCCGCAAAACAACCCACCAAGTAGCACCCACCCGCTACTTGTAGCAGCACGCCTAATAGCTTTGGTAAGAAGCCCGACCGGAAAATTAAGTAGCCGTTCACCAGGCAGGTGATGCCAAAGAAAATAAGAGCAACGTTGAAAGTAACGTTGTGCGACCTTAGCGCCAGGTTGGCTAGCACCGCCTGGCCCTGAACTCCGAAAGTCTGACCATACTCGGCGTTTTCCAGCGTCGGCATCACCAGCAGCAGGAACACTTTGCTCATGGCTTCAACTGCCAACGACACCGTATTGAGCAGTACGGCCAGCATGGCCAGGGTTTTGCTCACCGGCCGTAGCAACAGATACTCAATCCAAAGCAGAGGAACGGCACACAGCACCACCAGCAGATTGCCCAGCGTACTCATCTGCCAGAGCCCGGGGGAGGCCAGAATGTGGCGCGCCGTGGCGGCCGCGTCTCCTGGCACGAGCAGCTTGCTGTTTACGAACCCTTCGGCAAAAGCGCCGAACAGGATGATGAGCAGGTAGAGCGCCCCGCCGAAGCGGGCATAAAGCTGCGGCGAAGTCTGGATGGAGCGTGTAGTCATGGGGTTGGTATGGCTGGCAGGTGTGGAAGCAGTGTGGTACTGGCTTGGCCGCGAGTGGTGCGCCCGGCGGAAAGCACTGCTGAGTAGTGGCAGATGCAAGCCCGCTGGCCGGCGTTGCCTGATAGGATGATCTTTTTAATTGCCCATATCGATGCTTTTGGCTGAATTTTGTGTTCCGCAACGCAGCCGTACTTACCCCCGGCCGACCAGCTGCATCCAGCGCTGCCCGGACTTGTCCTGAACCTCCACCCACCTTTACCGGTTAATGAAGCCGGGAAACCGGTTTCCCCTTACGTCTCCGCATGAACCACGAAACTATCCGAACCCTGGGCCAACTGCGCGCCAGCGGCTACCAGCCCCGCTCCGTGAAAACGGAGCTGCGCGACAACCTTATCAAGAAGCTGCAAAGCGGCGAAGACGTGTTTCCCGGCATCTTCGGCTACGAGGAAACCGTGATTCCCGAGTTGCAGCGCGCTATTCTGGCCGGTCACCACATCAACCTGCTGGGCCTGCGCGGCCAGGCCAAAACCCGCATTGCCCGCCTGCTTATTGGCCTGCTCGATGAGTACGTGCCGATGGTGGAAGGCTCCGAGCTGAATGACGACCCGCTGCAGCCGCTGAGCGTGTTCGCCAAGAACCTGATTGCCGAGAAAGGCAACGACACGCCCGTAAGCTGGCTGCCGCGCGCCGACCGCTACACCGAGAAGCTGGCGACCCCCGACGTGTCGGTGGCCGACCTGATTGGCGACGCCGACCCCATCAAGGCCGCCACGCTCAAGCTACCGTATTCGGATGAGCGGGTGATTCACTTTGGCCTGATTCCGAGGGCCCACCGGGGTATCTTCGTGATTAACGAACTACCCGACTTGCAGGCCCGCATTCAGGTGTCGCTGTTCAATATTCTGCAGGAGGGCGACATTCAGATTCGCGGTTTCAAGGTGCGTCTGCCGCTCGATCTGCAGTTCGTGTTCACGGCCAACCCCGAGGACTACACCAACCGGGGCTCCATCGTGACGCCCCTCAAGGACCGCATCGACGCCCAGATCATCACCCACTACCCGAAATCCATCGAAATCGGCAAGCGCATCACCCAGCAGGAAGCCCGCATCAAGGAGGCGCAGCGGGGCATGGTGACGACCAACGACATCATCGCCGACCTCGTGGAGCAGGTGGCCATCGAGGCCCGGGGTTCCGAGTTCGTCGATGCCAAGTCGGGCGTGTCGGCCCGCCTCACCATCTCGGCGTTCGAGCAGGTGGTGGCCGGGGCCGAGCGCCGGGCGCTGGTCAATGGCGAAAAGACCACGTACGTGCGCGTAAGCGACTTTATTACCGCCGTGCCGGCCGTTACGGGCAAGGTGGAATTGGTGTACGAGGGCGAGCAGGAGGGCGCGGGCATTGTGGCCGAGAAGCTCATGGGCAAGGCCATCCGCACGCTGTTTCTCAACTACTTCCCCGACCCCGACAAAGCCAAGAAGCTTAAAGGCCGCCCTTCGCCTTACAAAACGGTGCAAGAGTGGTTCGGCGCCGGCCACACCGTGGACCTGCTCCACGACCTGAGCACGAAGGACTACCGCACCGCCCTCGACCAGGTGCCCGGTCTGCGCGACATCGTGACGGAGCTGCATCCCAACGAGGACGCGGAAGCCACCTATTTCCTGATGGAATTCCTGCTCCACGGCCTGAGCGAGTACAGCCTGATTTCGCGCAACCGCCTCACCGCCGGCGCCCAGTTTAAGGACCTGCTCAGCAGTATGTTCACGATGCCCAGCTTCGGCGAAGGCGACGAGGATGACGACGAGGACGAAGACGAAAAGCCCCAGCGCGGCCGCCGCCGCTAACCGCCGCTTCAGTCGCGCACAGATAAAACGCCCCGCGTACCGATTGGTACGCGGGGCGTTGCCGGTTGTAGAGACGCATCTTTGCGTCTCGGCGTTGAACGGTTACGGCCGCGCCGTCAATCCTAGTATTGCCGAGCGACCGTACGCGGGCCGTTTGGCAGCTGTAGAGACGCATCTTTGCGTCTCGGCGTTGAACGATCCGCGCGCAGCCATCGCCCGAGAAGGCAATATGCCCAATGGCGCGGCCGTAACCGTTCAATGCCGAGACGCAAAGATGCGTCTCTACACGGCTTGATGGTGGCAGTGTTGCACCTCGTTCAGCGGTAGAGCCCTTCGCCGTTGTCCCATTCGTGCTGCCAACGGCTGGGATTGGTAAGGATGTAGTCGCGGATGCGGGTCAGTTCGCTTTCGGAGCGGACGATTCGGTCGTAGAAACGCGGTTGCCAGGCGAAAGGCATCTGCTGGGCGCGGGCGAAACTGCTGACTCCGGCCTTAAAACCGCGTAGTACGGCGGCCAGATTGGCGTGCTGGGGACCAAAGCGGTTTTCATAGCTCAGCGAAGGTATCAAGTCTTCGGCCTTATCGAACAGCAGAACCCCGTGCACATGGTCGGGCATCAGCACGAAGGCATCGAGCGTAACGAATGACGCGAAAGTGGGAATGGCATCCCAGCCTTCCCGCACCCGTTGGCCCACCATAGAGGGGCGCACGAACGCCGCATCCCAGTCGCCGGCCGGTACTTCCATCGAGCCGAAATAGGGCTGGCGTTCAGCCGTGCAGATGGTTACGAAGTAAGCACCACGCTGCCCGTAATCATAGCCCGGCAGCCGGGCCGAGGCCACCCGGTACTTCCCCTGGTATAAAATGGGTTCCGTCATAGCAGCTTCCATGTAAACCTTGTAGAGACGCATCTTTGCGTCTCGTCGTTGAACGATGCCGTTGGTATGACCGGCCATCGGCTACCAGCTGGCGCGCATCGTATCGTTCGGGAGAGCCGTTCAACGGGGAGACGCAAGGATGCGTCTCTACATTGCCCAATGCCGCAGACAGCCCGCCGGTTTTTGCAGCATATTTTTCAAAAAGCAGAAAATATGCTGCAAAACTTCGTGGGCTACTCAGCGGGGGCGGGGTGGCCTTCAACCAGGGCTATTTCGGCATCTGTGAGCTGGTAGAGCTGGTACACCAATTTATCCAGGGCGTCGTCCTGGCGCTGGAGGGTGGCGCGGCGCTGCTGCTGCTGCTGCTGGAACTGGGTGAGGTAGTCGCTCCACTCGCTTTTCTCGGGCAGACTGAGCTTGCGGCCCAGGGCTTTTTCGAGGGCCTTGCTCCAGGTGGGCCAGGGCTGGCTGAGGGCCAGCTTGCCGCTCAGCGCCTGGGTCAGCCCCAGCTCGGCCCGCACCAGCCGCGCCGCCTTGGCCTCCGCCTCGTGCAGCTCCTTATGGCCTAAGAGCAACGCCTCGGCGGCGGTGATAAAGGGTTGTTGCTCGGCAGGGGTAGCGTTGGGGATGGGAAGTTCTAAGATTTGTGAGCGTTTTATTTTAGGAAAAGTTTCTTTGTTGTCTGAAAAGACATAATCAAAGTAGAATTTGATTAATCTAGATGAAACGATAGATAATGTGTAATGTAGTCTTAGTGATTTTTCCGAATAGATTATATAGTTACTTTGATCTGTGTATATGTTGTTTTTGTCTATTGTTGATATTAGATAATATTTACTAGGTATTTGCCTGATTAATATTTTGGGCTGCTCAAATATTTCATTAGTTCTAAATCTTTGATTTGAATACAATTTTTCATTTTCACTTGTATAGTGAACATATGTTTCGGGCTTATCTATGGTATAACGTCCAATATCTTTTCCTAATATGAAAGGCTTGTAATCATTGTCAAGGCAAATGGGCAAAAGAAGTTCTTTCCTAACCTTCATACCACTATTCACCTCGTGGTAGTTCGATAGGGCTGGATGTTTGCTAATTTTATCGGTTATTTCATTCGTTTCCGTAGTGTTATTCTGGTTAATAATGAACCCAGGATCTTTCAGGGTTGATGTGTGTATACTCTTGTTGCTGGTTGTGCTACTTTCGTCTATATCGTAAAACGATATTGTATTACTTTCTTCTGTATTATTTTTAATGTTGAAAATAACAGTCTTGACTTCGGCATCTTGAAAGACTTTATTGGTAGGAAATGTTAGACTAATTAGAGTATGTTTAAATATTAGGTAGTGCCGCAGTTGTGCATCATTGTCATTAACCAGAAAAGCGCTAGGGGTTATAAAAGATACATAGCCGTTGTTGTGTATGATATTTAATGATTTTTCGATAAATAGCTTATATAAATCGAGCTGATAAGAGGCAGTTGCATAAGTATTGCTTAAATATCTCTTCTCCTCACTTGAGAACAAACCGCGGCTTCTCACATACGGCGGATTCCCAATCACCACGTCAAACCCGCCCTGCGCGAATACTTCCGGGAAGGCGGTTGGCCAGTCGAAGGCGCGGTCGCCGGCTACGGCGGGGTCGGAGATGAGGGAGTTGCCGCAGCGGATGCTGTGGTCGAGGGAGGTGAGGGGCTTGCCGGGGTTGGCGGTTTGCAGCCACAGGCTCAGGCGCGTAATGTCCACCGACTCGGGGTTGAGGTCGACGCCGTAGAGGTTGTGCTGCAAAATGTGGCGGTCGAAGTCGAACACCTTGTACTGCCCGGCCCGCAGCCCGGCCAGCTCCCGGTTTACCTGCTCGCCCTCGCGCAGCAGATACCCGAAGGCCTCGTTGAGGAAAGCGCCCGAGCCGCAGGCCGGGTCCAGCACCCGGATGCCTTCCAGGCGCTGCCCGTACTGCTCCCAGGCCGCCATGTGCCGCTGCACCCGCGCCGTGGGCTGCACCAGCCGGTTGCCGGTACCAATCCGGATGCTGGCCCGGTCGTCGTCGGTGAGCTCGGGCAGGGCATCGAGGCCGGCTTCCTGGCGGCGCTCCTGCAACCAGCCGCCCACCGCCTGCCGCACAATGTAGCGCGTGATGTACTCGGGGGTGTAAAAGATGCCGTCCTGCTTGCGCTTGCCCTTTTTGGGGTTGTGGGCCTCCCCGCTGAGGCGGGCGCGCTCCTGCTCCAGGTCCGAGAGGCTCTGCTCGAAAATGTGGCCCAGGATGTTCACATTCAGGTCGGAGGCAAAGTCGTACTGCTCCAGCTGAATAACCGGCGTGAGGGTGCGGTCCTTGATGCGGAGGGCATCCAGGGCCGGGTCTTCGGCAAACAGCCCCCCATTGAAGCGGTTGATGCCGGCCAGGGGGTTGCCCTTATCGATGCTCTGAAACAGGCCCCGCACGGTGCGGTACACCTTGTCGTCGGCGGGGTCGAACACGTTCTGGCGCACGGCATCGAGCAGGCGGCGGAAGGTGTGGCGCGGGATGATGTTCTTGTCTTCGCAGAAGCACACGAAAATCACCCGGTCCAGCAGCTTCTGGGTATGGGCCAGCAGCTCCAGCGGGGCCACGTCGGGGTTCTGCTCAATCAGGTGGTCAAGCAGCTGGCGGCGGGCGGCGCGGTAGTCCTTGTAAAAGGCTTTCGTGATTTTGGTTTCTTCCTGCTGGCGCTGGTGCAGGGCCTCATCGAGGGGGGCCTCGGCCCGGCCGGCGGGGGGCAGCAGGTGGGCGGGCAGCAGCAGGGCAAAAAAGCGCCGGAGCTGGGCCTCGTCGTCGGGCAGGGTTTCGAGGTTGAATACCTCGGCCCGGAGCTGGTCGTTGGCCGCGTACAGGCGCAGCTCTACAAAGTTAGACACCAGCACCCAGCGGCAGGTAGCACCGTACTTGCTGGGGTAGCTGAAGGCCTGCTCCACCGGCGTTTCGGCGCGGCCGCCGCTGCTGCGGCGCTGCTTGGCATCGAGGGCGGTGCGGGCATCTTTCAGTTCTACCACGGCCCGCACCGGCCCGCCCAGTCCGCCGCTGGGCACGCGCACGAAGTCGCCGAGAGCCCCGTCGGGCTTGGTGCCGTCGGTGAGGGTTTTGAGCTCCAGCTCCAACTGGCGGTGGGTGGTGGCCTGGTACTCGTAGCCCAGCACCTGCCCGAACAGCAGGTTCAGGAACTCGGCCTGGAGCACTTCCTCCTTGCGGTCGTGCACGTAGCGGTCCTTAATGGCCTGCTGCCAGTGGCGCAGGTGGCGCACGCGTTCGGCAAAGTCGGGCAGGGCCGTGGCGGGGGCAAATCGGGTAAAGGGAGCGGGCAGCTCGGCGGCCGGAAACAGCGGTAACAACTCGGGCATGGATAGTAAAGGCTAAAAGAGGACCGGAAGGTAGCACGGAAAGGGTTGGCCTGCTCAAAGGAAAAACGCTTTCATCGAACTGTTTCTCCCAGCATTCCGTATAGCCTTTCCCTCGCCAGTTATTGGGTTGAGGGGTGTATATATTTTTTAAGTCTATGTTTAGCCTATCACGATACCTCTATGAGTCGCAATACTACTACGCACAATTATGTGACTAAACGCCTGCCCGAAGCCCTGCGCATCGTACAAAACGGCGGCTACGCCACCGCCCACCCCGAGCTAACCTCAGCCGAGAAGGCGTTGGTATACCATTACACGGAAGATGGTTACGATGCACTGAACGCTGGCTTACACGGTAATCCTACTGCGCCGCTGGCCGCTTTTGGCCAGGGCTTGGCAGCAGTATTGAGCAAGCTGCCTCCGCATGTGGGGAGGCTTTTAGCGGAGTAATGTTGCGGCCGGCCGAGCTGCAATTTTACCACGATTGTGCCCAAACAGGTACTCCCGTTCATTGGCCGGCATTTCTATCAGCCAGTCTTAAAAACAGCGTAGCCATGCAGTTTTTGCGCACTACTGGCAAAAACTGTTTATTTGTTATCCAATCCAAGAGTGGTCGTCTCATTGAGGCGGTTGCCAAATACGGGATTCACGGCCTAGCCCCAGGGCAAAATGAATACGAAGTTCTTTTCTCGCCTCAAACTCGTTTTGATGTGTTGGCGGTAGAAGATGTGCTGAGCCCGAATAAGGAACGCGACTATACGCGCATCACGTTAGACGAACTGTAAAGTCTGTTGCCACTATGTCACTTACCCTACTCGATACGCCCGCAATTCAAGCCGAATTGGCTACGACGTCGCCCACTGTGGCCTCGGCTCCCGCAGTAGCCGGGTTGCTATTCGATGCCGGCCTGACCCATGCCCGGGGACCACTGCTCAATTCCTACATTCAGTTGCTAAGTGATTTTTTGAGCAGCGGTCAACCCCTAACCCGCGCCGACCGGCTACATCTCATTTCGCTCCGGCATGTGCTCACGATGCGCCGCGAAGCGGAAGAGTTGGAAGCTGACCCTACCTTACGGAGAGAGCGAAGTGCAGCTGCTGCCCGCTTTACCCGCAAAGCGCAATCGGGCTGGTCAACGCCGCCGTTACCCGAGTCATCTAGTAGTTCCGAGTAGCTGGCCCATACTGCTAGCTGTTTTTGTAAGCCCCAACTGCCGGTGCGGTTGGGGCTTTTTATAGCGGAAAGCTATCCGAGAATTTTTTGCAGCATATTATTTATATTTTGAAAAATAAGCTGCAAAAACGCATTCGCTATGCCGCGTAAGTCCATTCCCTCTACCACGCTCTTCGCCCAAGTGCGGACGTATTTTGGCCTAGAACAGCAGGAATTGGCCGCCTACCTGGGCATCAGCCGCCCCTACGTGGCCGACATCGAAGCCGGCCGCCGCAGCCTTACCAGCCCGCTGCTGCTGCGCCTGAGTCCGCTGGCGGTGCTGCTACCCGCCGCTGGCCCGGCCCGGCCGGCGGCCCCGCAGCCCGAGCTGGCCCCGCCCGGCGCGCCCGCGCCCGGACCCCTGGAAGCCCGCCTCGATTACTGCCAGCACCACGCCGCGAAGCTGCGGCGGGAGTTAAAGAAATGGGCCGCCACCCAGGCGGCGGCCCGGCGCTGGCTGGCCGTGCTGCCGGGCCTGCTGGCGGCGCCCGCGCCGGCCGAGGTGCTGGTGCCGCCCGCCGAGGCCGCCCGCGCCCGGCAGTGGCTGCTGGCCCACCAAGCGCAGGCCCAGGCCACCCTGCACGATGCCGAGGAAGCCGCCCGCTACCACCTGCTGCGCCTGCGCCTGGCGGCGCTGGAAACGGAAGCTGCCGGGTTGCAGGCGCTGCTATAGTCACTGCCGGGCACAGGGCGCTCAGGCCGTAGAGCCGCGTGCTTGCGTGTAGCTCATCCGCGCCGCACCAACGGTATCGTTCTTCAACGCCGAGATGCAAAGAGGCGTCTCTACCTACCGGGCACACCGTTCGCAAAACCGTTGTGTGCGCGCTTCCCCCGCCTTGTGGGAACCCCTCTGCGGGGGGATATGGGGCGCAAAAAAAAACGCCCGCCCGGGGTTACCGGACGGGCGTTTTCTGGGAGAAGTTCACCGCCTTACATCTTGCGGGCCTTGAGCTCCTGCTCGGCGCTCTTGAGCTGGTATTCCAGGGATTTGAGCTTGGCTTTCTCGGTTTCCACCAGGCGGTCCTGGTCGTTGATCTGGTTGCGCAGGTCGCTGATGCGCTGGGCCTGGGCGGCAATAACGGGGTTGCTGGAATCCATGTCGGATTTGAAAGCGGCGCAACCGCTGCTCAGCAGCAGGGCCGTACCAAATGTAAGCGACAGGAACAAGCGGGCAGTGTTGGACTTTTTCATAAGAAGGGAGTGTGAAGCGTGGTTTCGGGAAGAAACCATTCTGCCTGTTCTTACGCGGCACCTGCGGGCGAGTTGTGCCGGGGCGGGGCAACGGGCCAATAAAAAGGCCTCCCGCAGCCGGAGCTGCGGGAGGCCTTCGGCAGCCGGAGCCGGCCGGTCGGTTAGGCCTGCTCGCCCACTACAATCTTCTCGATTTCGTCGTTGGCCTTGATCTGCTCGATGATGTCGAGGCCCTCCACCACTTTGCCGAACACAGTGTGGTTGCGGTCGAGGTGGGCGGTGTTGTCGCGCGAGTGCACGATGAAGAACTGCGAGCCGCCGGTGTTGCGGCCGGCGTGGGCCATGCTCAGGGCGCCGCGCTCGTGGTACTGGTGCTCGCCGTTGAGCTCACAGTCGATTTTGTAGCCGGGGCCGCCGGTGCCGGGCGCGCCCTTGGCCCCGTCGCGGGAGTTGGGGCAGCCGCCCTGAATCACGAAGTTGGGGATAACGCGGTGGAACTTCAGGCCGTCGTAGAAGCCTTTCTCGGCCAGGTCGGTGAAGTTCTTCACGGTGTTGGGAGCGTCCTTTTCGTAGAACTCCACTTTCATTACGCCTTTACTGGTGTGGATTTCAGCTGTTTTCATCGGTGCTGGAAAAAGGGTGGAACGGCTACCCGTACGGGCCGGGCCGACCGGCGGGTGGGCCGGCGGGCAAAGGTAGCCATTTTGCGGGCGGCCAAACATCCGGACGCGGGGGCGGTTCGTAAGCTTACCAACACCAGTTCACTTTTTTTTCACCACTTTCTGCTTCTTATGCACCAGACCCTTCGTTCGGCCACCTTCGCCTTTCTTGCCGCCTCTACGCTCGGCTTCGGCCTGACCAGCTGCGGCGACGGCAACTCCGAACAAGCCGATGCCAGCGTCGATTCCATGACCGCGCCCACCGTCGATTCCACGGCCATGATGGCCGATGATGCCCGCATGGGCAAGCCCGAAGGGGTGATGGTGGATGGCGTGGCCATGACGCCGGACAAAACCATTGTGCAAAATGCCGTGATGGCCTCCAGCGTCAGCACCCTGGTGAAAGCCGTACAGGCTGCCGGCCTCGATGGCACGCTCAGCGGCCCCGGTCCGTTCACCGTTTTCGCGCCCACCAACGCCGCCTTCGATAAGTTGCCCGCCGGCGCACTGGCCGGCCTACTCAAGCCCGAAAGCAAAGACAAGCTCGCCGGCGTGCTCACCTACCACGTTATTCAGGGCCGCCTCGTGGCCCAGGACCTCAAGGACGGTCAGGAGCTGACCACCGTGAACGGTGAGAAGCTGAAGGTAATGGTGAAGGACGGCGTGGTGATGATTGGCAACGGCCAGGACGCGCCCGCCACCGTGCAGATTGCCGACGTAATTTCCAGCAACGGCGTCACCCACGTTATCGATGCGGTTATCCTGCCCCTGGGCAAGTAAACGGCCCGTTCCTGCAACAAAAAACCCCGGCTGCGTTAGCGCCGGGGTTTTTTGTTGCAGGATAGAAAGCCAGGCTGCGGCGAGAGCCCGTACCACTTCTCACTTCCGGTTGTCGTCGGCCTGCTGCATACTCACGTAGCTGTCGTAGCGGGGCAGGGCAATGCGGCCCTTGTCCACGGCCTCGCGCACGGCGCAGCCGGGCTCGTGCAGGTGCTGGCAGTTGTGGTAGCGGCACTGGTTGAGCAGGGCGCGCATTTCGGGGAAGTAGTGGGCCAGCTCCCCGGCCTTCATATCCACGAGGCCCAGCTCCTTGATGCCGGGCGTATCAATGAGGTAGGTGCCGGGGCGCACCTCCAGCATTTCGGCAAACGTGGTGGTGTGCACGCCCTTGTCGGAAAACTGGCTGATTTCGGCCGTTTTCAGGTCCAGATCGGGCACCAAGGCGTTGATGAGCGTGCTCTTGCCCACGCCCGAGTGGCCCGAGAGCAACGACACCCGGCCGTCGAGCAGGCCATCAATAGCGGCCACGCCCTCGCCCGAGTGGGCCGAGCAGCGCAGGCCAGGGTAGCCCACGCGGGCGTACATGGTCAGAATCTGGTCCTGATAATCGGCCAGGTCCTCGTCGTAGAGGTCGGTTTTGTTGAAGAGCAGGGTGACGGGAATCTGGTAGGCTTCGGCCGTGACCAGAAACCGGTCGATGAACCCGAACGAAGTGGCCGGCGAAGCCAGCGTGACCACCAGCAGGGCCTGGTCGAGGTTGGCGGCCACGATGTGGGCGTGCTCCGTTTTGTGGACCGAGCGCCGGATAATGTAGTTGCGGCGGGGCGCAATATGGTGAATCACGCCCGCGCCCTCCGTCTGCTGCTCCACCGTAAACTCCACCTGGTCGCCCACGGCCAGCGGGTTGCTCACCTTCAGGCCCTGGTTTTTGAACTTGCCCCGCAGGCGGCAGCGGTGCAGCTGGCCCGAGCCCGTTTCGCGCACCACGTACCACGAGCCCGTCGATTTAACAATGATTCCGGTCACAAGGTGAATGGGTGAAGGAGTGACTCGGTGAAGGAGTGACCCGGTGAATGAAGGAGTGCAACGATAAATAAAGGTACGCTCATCCTGCCTCTGACCTGCGCAACGGGAAGGATCTTACCGCTGCAATAATGAATTGGTGTAGTCTCCTTCTCAACTGCGCGTGGGCGCCGCCAACTGAAGGAGTGACAGTTCTATCACTCCTTCACCGAGTCACTCCGTCACGCATTGGCCGCAATCCAGCGCATAATGGTGCGGGTGGCCCCGCTGTGGTCGTGCACGTAGTCGAGGCTCAGGTCCTGAACCTGGAGGCGGGCTTCTTCGCGGTGGTACAGGCCCCCGAACACCTTGAGCAGTTCCTCGGCGGAGGCAACGGAGAAAGCGCAGCCCAGAGCCACCAGGTCTTCGGCTTCCTGAAACTTGTGGTAAGTGGGGCCGAAGAACAGGGGCAGGCCGAAGGCAGCGGCTTCGAGCGTGTTGTGCAGGCCCTTGCCAAAAGCGCCGCCCACGTAGGCAAAGTGGCCGAAGCGGTAGAGCTGGCTGAGCAGGCCCACATTATCGATGAGCAGCACCCGGGCCTGGGCCACCGTATCCGCCCGGGCCTGGGAGTAGCGCGTTACGCGGCCGGGCAGGATGGCTTCCACCAGGCGCAGGCTGGGCTCATTGATTTCGTGGGGAGCCACGATGAAGCGCAGCTCGTTCTGGTACTGGCGGAGCAGGGGCGTGAGCATGGCTATATCCTCGGGCCAGCTGCTGCCCACAATCAGCACCGGGTGCCAGTCGTCGGTGAAGGCGTCGATCAGGGGCAGGGAGCGGGGCGGGGCCGAGGCCGTCTGCACCACCGTATCGAAGCGGGTGTCGCCGGCCACGCTTACGCGGCCGATGCCGGCCTGGCGGAGCAGGTCGGCCGAGCGTTGGTTCTGGGTGAAGATGTGGGTGAAGCAGCCCAGTATCCGGCGGAAGAAACCACCCCAGGGCTGAAAAAACACCTGGTCGGCCCGAAAAATAGCCGACACGCAGATAGTCGGAATCTGGCGGCGGTGCAGTTCGGTGAGGAAGTAGTACCAGAACTCGTACTTCACGAACACGGCCAGCTCGGGCCGCACCGCGTCGAGAAAGGCGTGGGCGTGGGCGGCGGTATCCAGGGGCAGGTAGAACACGTAGGCCGCGCCGGGCCAGTTGTGGCGCACCTCGTAACCCGAGGGCGAGAAGAAGGTGAGCACCAGCTTATGGTCGGGGTGGTCGGCCAGGTAGGCTTCCATCAGCGGCCGGCCCTGCTCAAACTCGCCCAGGGAGGCGCAGTGAAACCACACCAGCGGGGCCGTTTCGGGGCGCAGCTCGCCCTGGATGCGGCCCAGCAGCCCCTGCCGGCCGGCCGTCCAGCGGGCCGCCTTGGGCACGAAGGGGGCCAGCAGCCGCAGCAGCCAGGCGTAGAGGTGCAGACCCAGGGAATACAGAAAGCGCAAGAGGTAGTCGTCGTTAGGGCTTAGAACGAAGGGGCCGGGTCGCGGCGCGAAAAGGCGGGAGGGCAAAAGTACGGTCTTCCCCTCACTCTTAAACCAAAAACCTCCACCCGGTGGGGCAGAGGCTTTTTGGGGTGATAAAGCGGAAGAGTTGCAAAGCTGGGAAGGGCGCTCAGGTCCTGCCATTCCAGTAGGGTCCGTTGGCTTACTTCTATCCTCCCCCACTTGCCAACTTGCTGCCGGCCTACTGGGCGGCCTGCTTGCCCAGGTAGTTGGCTACGCCTTCGCGGGTGGCGTGCATGGCCTCCTTGCCCTCTTCCCAGTTGGCGGGGCACACTTCGCCTTTCTCCTCGAAGTATTGCAACGCATCCACCATGCGCATGGCCTCGTCGATGCTGCGGCCCAGCGGCCCGTCGTTGACTACCTGATGGCGCACGATGCCGTCCTTGTCGATCAGAAACAGGCCGCGGTAGGCCAGGGGCGAGCCCACGAAGGTCATTTCGCCGGCTTCGTTGTAGTCGTAATGGCCGCCGAGCACGTCGTAGTTGGCGGCAATGGTTTTGGTGGCGTCGGCCACCAGCGGATAGGTTACGCCCTCAATGCCGCCGTTGTCGCGGGCGGTTTGCAGCCAGGCGAAGTGGGAGAAGTGGGTATCGGTCGAGCAGCCGACAATAGCGACGCCCTTGGCCTCAAAATCGGCCAGCCGATCCTGAAACGCAATGATTTCGGTGGGACACACGAACGTGAAATCAGCGGGGTAGAAGTAGAAGATGACGTGCTTCTTGCCCAGGTACCGGTCAAGCGAAAAATCCTCCTCGAATTCGCTGTCGATAACGGCCGTAGCTTTGAAAGAAGGGGCACGTTTGCCTACGAGAACTGCCATGGATCAAAAAAAGATGGGTAAAAAAAAGGTGAGTTACTGAAGCGGCTCAAGTGGGCCACTATAAGCCAGTATCATCCGGCCGCCGGGAACAGCTTCCCGCAGCAGTCAGGGTGATGGGGTTGAAAGCAACGCGCCCCGCTGCGTCAGCCGGCCGATGGCGGCTCGTCGGCGCGGAGCTGCGGCCCCGTCACCTTGTCGCCCGTAATGTGCAGGGAGAAGGAGCGGGGCTGAAAATCGGGCAGGCCCTTGGTGGCGAAGAAGTCCCGGATCAGCGCGTCGAGCTGGGGGTCGCAGTAATCAATGATTTCCTGGGTGTTGGTGCAGAACAAATGATGGTGCTCCGTGCAGTCGGCGTCGAAGCGCCGGGACGAGCCTTCGGCCGAGGCTACCCGGCGCGTGAGGCCGGCGGCCACGAACGAATCCAGGGTTTTGTACACGGTGCCCAGCGAAATAGACGGCACCTGCCGCGTTACGTGCTGGTGCACCTGCTCGGCGGTGGGGTGGCCGGGCAGCGTCAGCAGGCCATCCAGAATCAGCACCCGCTGGCGGGTAGCGCGCAGGCCCACCCGGGCCAGCCGTTGCGGCAGCGGTTCGGGCGTGGGAGCCGGGAAAACGGGGGTATGAGAAGCGTGCACAGGTAAGAAAAATTCTCCGCAAAGGTAAGCACATAAGGCCTTCGTGCGCAAAAATGTTTCCCGGCCGGCCGGAATGCGTGATTTTCTGGTGGGAAGCGCGGGGCGGGTTAAATAAAACCGTCTGTCATCCTGAGCGCAGCGAAGGACCTTATCCCGCGTGAACGAGTCGTTGTTACGGTCATTCACGGGTAATAAGGTCCTTCGCTCCGCTCAGGATGACAGACGGTTCCGGACGGCTTTCCCGTTCTTACTTGCCCTTGAAATCGGGCTTGCGCTTCTCCACGAAGGCGGCCATGCCTTCCTTCTGGTCCTCGGAGGCGAAGGTCATGTAGAAGTTTTTGCGCTCGAAGTGCAGGCCTTCATCGAGGTGGGTTTCGAAGGCGCGGTTGATGGACTCCTTGGCCAGCCGGGCCGCTACCGGCGACATCTGGGCGATGCTGTGGGCCAGGCGGAAGGCTTCTTCCAGGAACTGGCCCACCGGAACCACCCGGTTCACGAGGCCGTGCTGGGCTGCTTCCCGGGCCGAAATCGACTGGCCGGTGAGCACCATTTCCATGGCCCGGGCCTTGCCGATGGCCCGCGTCAGGCGCTGGGTGCCGCCCGCGCCCGGCATGGTGCCAAGGCGAATTTCGGGCTGCCCGAACTGGGCCGTTTCCGAGGCCACAATCAGGTCGCACGTCATGGCCAGCTCGCAGCCCCCGCCCAGGGCAAAGCCCGAAACGGCGGCAATCAGCGGCTTGGTAGTGCGCCGGATCTGGTCCCAGATGCTGAACTGGTCGATCAGCAGCATATCAATGGCGGTGCGCCCGGCCATCTGCTTGATGTCGGCGCCGGCGGCAAAGGCCCGCTCGCTGCCCGCCAGCACAATCACGCGCACTTCGGGGTTCTGGTCGAGCGCCTTGAGGGCGGCGGCTACTTCCTGCATGAGTTGCAGGTTGAGGGCATTGAGCTCCTTGGGCCGGTTGAGCTGAATCAGGGCCACCTGGGGCCGGGCCTGGGGCGTTACGAGGATGAATTCGGGAGTCATAAGTAGGGGGGGAATCGGGTGGGGGAATGCCGGGGCGCACTTGCGCGGCGCGGCGTCGATAGGCCAGGGTGGGTGAATGCCGGGCCGCGCAGGTGCGCCTGCGTGAGCCGTGCAGCGCCGAGCCGCAAAGATGCGTCGCTACGCCCAAACCATCAACCCGCCCCGCCCCGGCACACGAACTGAAACGTCTGGCGGGTGCGCTGCTCCAGCAGCAACTCCCGGCCCGCAGTAAGGCGCCGGATGCTGGCCGCGTCGTAGTTCTTGATGGTGTAGAGCTCCAGGCCGGTGTTGTAGTGAATCGTGAACTGCCCGCGCAGCAGTTCCAGCAGCCGCTGGAGGCGGTAGGCCGAAAAATCGGTGCAGACCGAGAAGCTGATGGCCGAGTTCTGCATAAGCCGGATTTTGAGCCGCACCTGGGCCAGCGCCCCAAAGATGACTTCCAGGTTTTCCTCCGAAATGAAGTCCAGCTCCTTCGACTCGAAAGACACCAGGCACTGCTCGGTTTTGCGGATGAACGCGGGCACCAGCAGCCCGTGGCGGCAGTCGTGGATGCGCGTTCCTTCCGCGTCGGGCTCCAGAAACGACTTAACCAGCAGCGGAATGCCGCGTACGGCCAGGGGCTTAATGGTTTTGGGGTGAATGACGGAGGCCCCGTAGTAGGCCATTTCGATGGTTTCCTGGTAGCTGATTTCCGGGTAGCGTACCGTGTCAGGAAAAATCTTGGGGTCGGCGTTGAGCAGGCCCGCCACGTCCTTCCAGATCGTCACCGACCCGGCCCCCAGGCAGTAAGCCAGAATGGCAGCCGTAAAATCGGAGCCCTCCCGGCCCAGCGTAGTGGTAGCGCCGCTGGCCGTGCCGCCCACGAAGCCCTGCGTCACTACCGGCCCCTCGGCCAGCACCGCCGCCGGCAGGGCCGCCCGCAGCAGCCGCTCGGTGGTGGGCCAGTCCAGGCGGCCCTCGCGCCAGGTGTGGTCGGTGCGGATCAGGGGGCGGCAGTCGAGCCACCGGGCTTGGAGTGCGCCCGCCACGATGCGCGTCGCCAGCAACTCGCCGAAGCTCACCACCTGGTCGTACTGCCTGTCGAAGTCGGCGGGCAGCAGAGTGGCCAGCCGGTCCTCAAGCTGGGTGAGCAGGTCGGTGAGCAGGTCGGCAGCCAGGGCCAGGTCAGCGGCCACGGCCTGGTGGAAGGCCCCCAGGCGGGCCAGCGGGGCCGCGTAGTCCTGGCCGGCGTGGGCCAGCTGGTAGAGCTCCTCCAGGGCGTTGGTGGTCTTGCCCATCGCCGACACCACGACCACCAGTGGCCCCGGTCCGCCGTACGCCCGCACGATGCGCGAGAGGTTGCGAATTGCGGCCGCGTCCTTCACCGACGCGCCGCCAAACTTGTAAATCCGAAGGGACTGCGCTTGCTGCATGGCCCCAAATGTAGGGCCAAGTGGCGCTTGCTCCCTACTTCGGCCCGGCCCGGTTCCCAAACGATACCGTAAAAACCTGAGCGAAATTTCGCCGGGGCTCCCGCGAATTGGTTACTTTTGGTCTTTCCCACCCCGTATCTTACCACCCTCCTCACTCTATGACTAATCACGACAAGCTGGCGCTGCCCGTAGGTACTACCCTCGACCGCTTCATCATGCGCAAGCAGGAAGACTTCCCCTACGCCACCGGGGAGCTAAGCCAACTGCTGCGCGATATTGCCCTGGCGGCCAAAATCGTGAACCGCGAAATCAACCGCTCCGGCCTCATCGACATTGCCGGGGCCTACGGCAACCGCAATGTGCAGGGCGAGGACCAGCAGAAGCTCGACGTGATTGCCAACATCCGCTTTATCCGGGCCCTGCGCAACGGGGGCGAGGTGTGCACCATCATTTCGGAGGAAGACGACGAGATGATCCAGACCGGCAACGTGCAGGGCAAGTACGTGGTAGCCATCGACCCGCTCGACGGCTCCAGCAACATTGATGTGAACGTGAGCATCGGCACGATCTTCAGCATCTACCGCCGCGTTTCGCCGACCGGCAGCGAGGGAACGGCCCAGGACTGCCTCCAGACGGGTACCCACCAGGTGGCAGCCGGCTACGTAATTTATGGCTCCAGCACCATGATGGTGTACACCACCGGCAACGGCGTGAACGGGTTCACCTACGAGCCTTCCCTGGGGGAATTTTTCTTGTCCCACCCCAACATCCAGACGCCCCCCTCGGGCACGGTCTACTCCGTCAATGAGGGGCTGTCGGAGTCGTTTACCGAGGGCATGAAAGGCTTCGTGGCCCATTGCAAAGAGCAAAACTACTCGGCCCGTTACATTGGCTCGCTGGTGGCCGACTTCCACCGCAACCTGCTCAAGGGCGGTATCTATATGTACCCGGCTTCCAAGAAATCCCCCAAGGGCAAACTGCGCCTCATGTACGAGTGCAACCCGCTGGCGTTCATCGTGGAGCAGGCCGGAGGCAAATCCAGCGACGGCCGCCGCCGCACCCTGGAGCTGGAACCTACCGAAATGCACGAGCGCTGCCCGGTGTTCATCGGCTCACCGGAGCTGGTCAACAAGGTAGAGGAGTTCCTGGCGGCCGATTTCGCCCGGGCCGCCGTGCTCAACGGCGAGCAGGAAAGCCGCTAGTGGCTGCCTAACGCCTGTACCGCCCAAGTCCATTTTGCGGAACGGGTGGTGCTTCTCCCCAACAAGAACGGGCGGCCCATCTGGGCCGCCCGTTCTTGTTGGGAAGGGAAACGAAGAAGAACGCTATTCGGCCTTCTTCTTGGTCGTTTTCTTAACCGGTTTGGCGTCGGCAGCTTCGGGGTTGCCGGCGGCATTGGTTTCCTCAGCGGCCGGAATAATGCCAGCCGTACTCATGGCCTCATCAGCACCGGGCTCGTCCGCCTGAACGGCTTTCTTCGGGGCGGCTTTCTTCGGGGCGGCGGCGGCATCGGTGGGGGCGTCGGCCTCATCGGGGGCCGGGGCCTGGTAATCCAGGGCCTTGCTCACCACGTGGTACCACTGCACCAGCTTTTTGATGTCGGACAGGTACACCCGCTCCCGGTCGTAGTCGGGCATGATGCCTTCCATGAGGGCCGTCAGCTCGCGCTCATCCGATTTGTGGGTCAGGGCCAGGCCGGAGCCATGCTGCTGCTGAATCCGGTCGAATACCTCGCTGAGCGGCACCGTCTGGTCGTAGTCCTGGGTATAGATGGAAATTTCCTGGAGCAGCGACACCTTGTTGCGGGCCGAAGCCACGGAACGGGTGCCCTTCTCGTCGAGGGCTTCGATGATAACACCGGCGCGGGTGGGTTTCACGAGGCGGTACAGACCGGGCATTCCGCTGATGGCGGCAATTTCCTTCAGGTCGTAGGGCATAGGAAGAAAGCAGTGGTTGGAAAGAACGAAGGTACGGAGCCGGAACGGCTTTGGCTACCAGGCCGGCGCGCGCGACTAAAGCGCCGCTAAAGCTTGAAGGCGATGGGCAGGCTGGTAAGGATGGCGTAATCGGGCTTGTTGAATTTGAGCAGCCGCACCACGCGCAGGGCCTCCTCGCCGCAGCCGCCGCCAATCTGCTTCACCAGCTTCACCCCCGACATGGTGCCGTCCGTATTCAGGGTGAAACTCACAATGCACTGGCCCTGAATACGGTTGCGCCGCGCCATAACGGGGTACTTGAGCTCCTCATTGATGAAGGCATACATGGCGTCCTGGCCGCCCTCGTAATACTCGGCTATCGGAATGGTTTTACCGGCTTTGGGGCCTTCCTGAGCCGCCTCGTCTTCAGCGGCTTCCGGAGCGGGGGCGTCGGTTTTTATCTTGATCTTGGTTTTCTGGGCCACGGCCGAGCCGGAGGCGGCCAACAGGGCGAAGCTGAGGAGAAGAACAGTTTTTTTCATGGGGAGCAGCAGTGATACGTAGCAGGAACAGAAGACGGGAAAATCCCGGCTCAGCCACACAAGAACGAAGCCAATTTACGCATTGTCGGGAGCCTGGGCGATTTGCTGGTTGATTTCCTGGATGAACTCCAGCACGGCCTCCCGGCCCGTTTTCTGCTCGGCCGACGTCACGAAGTGGCGCGGCAGCTCGTCCCAGGTTTCCTGCATTTTCTCCAGATACTGCACCACATTCTGCGTGGTGCGCGAGCCCGACTGTTTATCGGCTTTGGTAAATACCATCACGAACGGAATTCCCTCACTGCCTAATTGTTCCATAAATTCCAGGTCGGCCGCCTGGGGCGAATGACGCGAGTCGACCAGAACAAATACGCACGTCAGGTTCTCCCGCTTGCGCAAATAATAATTAATCATGCGCGCCCATTTTATCCGGGCATCCTTGCTGATCTTGGCGTAGCCATAGCCGGGTAAATCAACCAGATACCAATTATTGTTGACAATAAAGTGGTTGATTAGCTGGGTTTTACCGGGTTGGGAAGATGTTTTGGCCAACCCATTCTGGTTGGTGAGCATATTAATGAGGGAAGACTTGCCCACGTTGGAACGCCCGATAAAGGCGTATTCCGGCAACGTAGGGGGGGGGCATTCCTCCACCCGGGAATTACTCATCAAAAACTTCGCGTCCTGAATATGCATGTTGTCAAGCTAAACTGAGCAGCAAAGGTAGATATTCGGCGGGTGAGGTTGGAAATCATGATTTTTTGAAGAAAAACCTTGCGGTTTACGGAGGCGAGCTATATTTGTGCGTCTGGTTCGGGCGGCAAAAGAGCACGAACCCCCGCGAGTCAGCCTTTCTTTCAGTACCCCCGATGGGCTATCTCACCCGTTTTACCAAATTGGATGCGACTAAGTCCGTATTATAAAAGTTCTATCTTTGCTCGCTAAATCCCCTGCTTCAGGTTGGTAATTCCGGTTCGGAACCAGAAGGAAAACGTCCTTTTTTCGCGTTGTGCCTTCGGTTTTTGCGCGGTCTAGCTCAACCCTGAAGCGGGTTTTCAGTATAAGAGGCAACTCTCAAAAACTAGCCCGCGCAACTGGCGTCCGGTGCTTCTTTTCCTCCTTTGCAACTCCTTATTTCCCTAACCCCTCCAACAATGGACAACTTAGTCAGAAGGTTATTGAAAGCCTCGTGCGCCTTCGCGCTTACGGCTGCTATGGCCCAGCCTGCCCTGGCTCAGAGCACTCGCCAGCAGCTAAAAACGGCCAACAAGTTCTTTGGACAAGAGAATTACCGCGCTTCATTACCGTTCTACGAACAGGTGCTGGCTAAAGACCCCAACAACGCTCAGGCATTGTTCCGGGCCGGTATTGCCTATATGTCATTCGACAAAGAAAAAGCCAGCGACTATATCTACAAGGCCCAGCGCCTGAAGAAGAACGTGTCCAAGGACGTGGAGTATTGGTTGGGCCGGGTGGATCACCTGAACTACAACTTCGACGAAGCCATTACGCACTTCCAGGCCTACAACGCCTCGCTTAAAAGCAAGGATTCCCGCAAGAAGGAACTGGCCCAGTTGATCCAGCACAGCAAGAATGCCAAGGTGCAGTTCAACAGCCCCAAGGACATTTTTGTAAAAAACCTGGGGCCGACGATTAATACCCAATGGTCGGAGCACAGCCCGGTAATCTCCAACGACGATAAAGTCCTGCTCTTTACTTCCCGCTCCGACAACATGAGCAATGCCCCGGCCGTGAGTGCCGATGGCAAAACCAAGGACAAGAACAAGATTGCCGCCGACGGGCAGTACTACGAAAACATCTACGAGGCCACGCGCATCGACGATGAGAACTGGGAGAAGCCCCGTTCGCTGAGCGGCGTGCTCAACGGCAAAGGGCACGATGCCTCCATTCAGGTGTTCGACAACGACACCAAACTGCTCATGTACCGCAACGACGAAAACGGGGACATCCTGTATTCGGAGAAGTCGGGGGCAGACTGGACGGACCCGAAAAAGCTGAACAAGAACATCAACACACCAGCGTTTGAATCCGACGCCTACATTACGCCCAATGGCCTGACGATTTACTTCTCGACCAGCAAGTACTCGGAAGACAACACGCTCGACATTTACTACTCCACCCGCGTACCCGGCGGCGACTGGGGACCGGCCAAAAGCATCGGCTCGGCCATTAACACGGCCTACGACGATGATAGCCCGTACCTGAGCCGGGATGGCAAAACGATGTACTTCTCGTCGCGCGGCCACAACACGATGGGCGGCTACGATATTTTCAAGTCGGAGTACGACTCGGTGGGCCGCAAGTGGGGCCGGGCTGAGAACATGGGCTACCCCATCAACACGCCCGACGATGACACGTACTACCGCCTGAGCCCGGATGGTTCGTACGCCTACCTTTCGTCGTACCGCATTGGCGGCTACGGGGAGAAGGACATCTACACCATCAACTACATCAAGAACGCCATCATCCGGGGCCGCGTGCTTTCGAGCCGCGACAGCACGGCTATTCCCGGCGCGGAACTGGTCTTCAGCGGAACGCAGGCCGACAAAACGGCGCTGAGCTACCGCGACGTGACCAAGCCCTTCTCGGCCGAATACCAGGTAAACGTGCTCTCGGGCCGGACGTATCAGGTAGCCGTGAGCAAGGACGGGAAGAACATCGAAACCCAGGAGTTTGCCGTTCCGATTTCCACGAACGACTCGACGACCATTGAGAAGAATTTCTACGTGGATTACGTCGATCCAGCGGGTCCGGCCCTGGCTATCAACCCAATTTACTTCGATACCGACAAGTTTAAACTACGGCCGGAGTCGATTACGGAGCTGAACAAAATCACGGAAATCCTGAAGGCTAACCCCGGCATCAACATCTCGATTGAGGGTAACTGCGACTCGCGGAACACGGATGAGTACAACATCGTACTCGGGCAGAACCGCGCCAACGTAGCGTACAACTTCCTCAAGAAGGCCGGCATTGCCGAAACCCGGATGGTGACCGTGAGCTACGGCGAGCGTCGTCCGGTAGCCCCGAACGATTCGCCGGAGAACATGCAGCTGAACCGCCGCACCGACTTCCGCGTGATTGTGAAGGAAGGCGAATCGATGCCGATCATGAACAAGCCGGCTTCCGGAGCAACCAACTCGTCGCCGGCGATGAAATCGGGCATGGCCCCGATGAATACTGGTACCCGCTCGACGGTTCCGTTGCAGCCCGGCAAGAGCAAAGTGAAGCTCGAAGACGGTACTAAGGTGAAAACCAAGGTAGACGAGGACAGCGACAAAGTGAAGGTGAAAACCAAAGGGGCCGACGACTCGAAGAGCAAGACGGTAACCAAGGACGGCACCATCGACGCGAAGGCGAAAGACGCGGAGGGCAACAAGGTCAAAGTGAAGACTGACAACGACTAAGCATCGTTGGTCCCCGCTAAAAACGGGTCGGGCTCTGTGCCCGACCCGTTTTTTTTTAACTTAATAGCGAGCCGGCCGTTCTATTTGGGCAATTTTACCCGAGATTCCCCGTTCTTCGCTCTCCGCAGTATGTCCGTAGTACCTTACAAAGACGACGCCGCCGGCAAAAAGTCGCAGGTGGCCCAGATGTTCAACAGCATTGCCGGCAAGTACGATTTCCTGAACCACTTTCTGAGTGCGGGCACGGACATCTACTGGCGGCGCAAGGCCGTGAACGAGCTCCAGCAGCTGCGGCCGGCCCGCATTCTGGATATTGCCACCGGCACGGCCGATTTTGCCATCGAAACGCTGCGGGCCGCCACCCCCGACGCGCAGATTACGGGCGTTGATATTTCGGAGGGGATGCTGGAGGTGGGGCGGCGCAAGCTGGCCCGCAAAGGGCTGGGCCACCGGATTCAGCTCGAACTGGGCGACTCGGAGAATCTGCCCTTCGCCGACAACCACTTCGATGCCGTGACGGCCTCGTTTGGGGTGCGTAACTTTGAGAACCTGGAAAAGGGCCTGGCCGAAATGTACCGGGTACTGCGGCCGGGGGGCAAAATGGTGGTCCTGGAATTCTCCAAGCCTACGGCCTTCCCCATGAAGCAGGCGTATAATTTCTACTTCAAAAACATTCTGCCCGTATTCGGCAAGCTCATTTCCAAGGACCGCGCCGCCTATACCTACCTGCCCGAATCGGTGCAGGCATTTCCGGACGGTCCGGATTTTTTGGCGATTCTGCGTAAAGTTGGCTTTTCTTCCCCTGCATGGCAACCACTCACCTTCGGCATCAGCTCCATTTACACGGCGCAAAAATAAGGCACCTGACCCTGGCAGCGCTGGCGGGTCTGCTTCTGCCCCTGAGTGCTCAGGCGCAGAAAAAAAGCTTCAGCAAAGCCTCCCGGGGTAGCAACGGCGCGGTAAAATCGGTGACGGTGAACAACCTGCCGGGCTACGACGACCGGTGGCTGCACCTGGGCATGTACGTGGCCCCCAATTTCTCGCGCTATAAAATTGAGCGGGCAAAGGGCTTTGAAAACGAGCTATCGGCCAATTCGGTGGTGAGTCCGGGCTTCTCGGTGGGTTTTCTGGGCGACTTCCGGCTGGGTAGCTACGGCGCGCTCAACCTGGCACCCGGCGTGAGCTTTCTGACGCGGCGCATCGAGTTTAAGCCCTATGGTTACCGGCAGAATACCGACACGCATCCCAACGATCCGGCCGAGATTGAGGACCAGGAAATCGGGAGCACCCAGGTGGATTTCCCGATTCTGTTCAAGCTCAAATCGGAGCGGCGGCGCAACTCGCGGGTGTACCTGATTGCGGGCGTGAAGCCGAGCTTCAACATCGGTGGCCGCCGCAAAGACCCCGAGGTGAACCTGCTGCGGGCCGGCAGCTCCGACGTGGCCCTGGAATATGGCGTGGGCATGGACCTGTTCTATCCGTTCTTCAAGTTTTCGCCTGAGCTGCGCTTTTCCCACGGCCTGACCAACCTCTACGTGCCCGGCACCGACGTGTACAGCCGCAACCTGCGAAGCCTGAGAAGTAACACCGTTACGCTCTACCTCAACATCTGGTCGGGACGGTAGCGGAAGGCAGGTGCACTGTCATTCCGACGCAGGAGGAATCTGGGTCAATTCATTGAACACTATCGTCTTTACAAGCTGAGGCAGATTCCTCCTGCGTCGGACTGGCAAGACTACTTACTCAGTATGAAAACGGCTTTCATTACGGGCGCTTCTTCGGGAATCGGGCGGGCTACGGCGGTGGCGCTGGCCCAGGCCGGCTACCAACTGGTGCTTACCGGGCGGCGGCGGGAACGGCTGGAGGAGCTGGCCCGCACGCTGCACCCCGTACCCACCCAGCTGCTCACATTCGACGTGCGCGACCGGGCGGCCGTCGACGCGGCCGTGCAAAGCCTGCCCCCCGCGTTTGCGGAGGTGGACGTGCTCATCAACAACGCCGGCAATGCCCACGGGCTGGGTCCCATTCAGCGCGGCGACCCTCAGGACTGGGATGATATGCTGGACAGCAACGTGAAAGGGCTGCTCTACGTGAGTCAGGCCGTGCTGCCCTCCATGACGCGCCGTAATGCCGGCCACATCATCAACATCGGCTCCGTGGCCGGGCACGAGGTGTACGCCAACGGCAACGTGTACTGCGCCTCCAAGGCAGCTGTGGCCTCGCTTACCAAAGGCATGCGCCTGGATTTGCTGCCCCACCACATTAAAGTGGCCGAGGTAAATCCGGGCGCGGTGCAAACCGAGTTTTCGGAAGTGCGCTTCAAAGGCGATATGCAACGAGCCGCAGACGTGTATAAGGGCTTCGAGCCGCTGCAGGCGGTGGATATTGCCGAGGTTATCGTGTTCATGGTCACGCGCCCGGCCCACGTCAACGTGGCCGAGGTGCTGATTCTGGCCGCTGCCCAGGGAGCCGCCACCACGATTCGCAAGGAGTAGCCCCCGGCCCCGGGTAGTGTTCAGGTGGCCCGGGTGGGCTTACAAGCCGTGCTCGTGGGCAAAGCTGATGAGCTCCGCCATGCCGCGCAAGCCAAGCTTGTGCAGAATATTGCGTCGGTGGGTGCTTACCGTCAGCTCCGCCAACGACAACTGTCCGGCAATGGCCCGGCTCGAATGACCTTCGCGCACGAGCCGGATGACTTCCCGCTCGCGGGCCGAGAGCTGCCGCAGCCGCAGCAGGACATCGGCGGCGACTACTCCCGGCGTGCTTCCGGCCGGGGCAAGGCGCTCGGGCAGGGCGGCGCCGGGCAGGGGGCGGGGCCGAATCCGGCCCGGAAACACCAGCTGGCCGGTGTGCACGGCCCGGATAGCAGCCAGCAGCACCCGGGCCTCGGCCGACTTATCCAGAAACCCGTGCGCCCCGGCCGCCGCCACCTGGCTCACCAGCACCGCCGACGAGGCACTGCTGAAAACCAGCACCCGCAGGCCGGGCCACTCGCGGCGCAATTGCGGCAGCAGGGTCAGCCCATCAAGGGGGGGCGGCAGGTAGAGGTCGAGCAGAACCAGGTCGGCAGTAGGGGGGGGCGTTTGGGCCAGGAAGCCCAGCAGCGCCTCTCCGCTGGCAAACAGGCCCTCCACGGTCAGGTCCGGTTCCTGGCTCAGCAGGGAGGATAAGCCCTGGGCCAGTGTAGGGTGGTCATCAACAATCAGCAGGTGGCAACTCATCAGGTAGCAGAGCAGTGAAGCGGGTGGTGCAGCGGCCGGACCATCCGGCGCGGAAGTAACAGGCGAGGGAAGCGGGTGCGTTTAGAAGGGTAGCTCAACCGTGACGGTGGTGCCCTGGCCGGCCGGTGAGCTGATGACGACCAGGCCCCGCAGGTAGCCCACCCGGGCCTGAATGCTGCGCAGGCCCAGGCCGCCCCGGCCCCCGGGCGGACTGGACAAATCGAACCCCTGCCCGTCGTCCTGAACGCACAGGCGCAGGCCGGCCGCCTGGTGGCGCACGTCTACCCGGATTGATTGGGCCTGGGCGTGGCGGAGGGCATTGTGCAGCAGCTCTGCCACAATGCGGTAGGCGGTAGCCTGCACGGCGAGCGGGAAACCCGTCGCCGAGGGGTCGCAGTGCCAGCTTATCAGGGGGCCTTCATCGGCCAGGTTCAGCGTGTCGGCCAGCAGGCCAATGGCGGCTGGCAGCGGCAGTTGCTCCCCGGGCGGCGGCAGCAGGGCCTGGCTGAGCGTGCGCACATCGTGGCGCAGCTGGCGCAGCAGCGTTTCGGTGTAGTGGTGGGCATCGTGGAGAACGGCCGGGGCCTCGCTTAGCGCGTGCTGCACTTGCCGGCCCTGCCAGGCCAGGTGCAGGGCCGTCAGGCCGGGGGCCAGCGCGTCGTGCAGCTCGCGGGCCAGGGCTTCGCGCTCCTCGTCCTGGGCGGCAATCAGGCGCTGGCCGGCCGTGGCGCTCTCGTGCAGGTGGCGCAGGCGCAGGGCGGTCGTCTGGCGCAACGATTGGCGGAAACGGCCGATCAGCAGCGCGCTCAGGCCCATCAGCTCCAGAGCCAGGCCCCAGGCCAGGGCGTTGGGGTTGGCCAGATGAATATTGCTCAGGCCCGAGCGGTTGAGCAGAAAGTTGATGGAGCCGTAGCAAAAGATGGCGTAGGTGAGGCTGTAATAGCCCGCCAGCCGGCGCTGGGGCGCGCGCCCCCGGCTGCCAACCACAACCAGCAGCAGCACGGAGCCCAGCAGCAGCGCAATAGTCAGGAACTCGCGAACTCCGTTGAGCCACGGCAGCAGCTGACTATGGGCCGGCAGCAGGGTGTAGCCAATGCCGTAGAGCAGGGCGTAGCCGGCCGCCCCGTTGCTAAGCGCCCGGCTCAGCCGGTGCAGGCGGGGCCAGCCCTGGCGCAGCCGGATAAACAGGGCCAGCACCCGCAACTCGCAGGCCAGGGCCAGCATCAGCAGCGTGTACTGGCCCAGCATCCAGCCCAGCGAGTGCAGGGCCGGGGGCAGCAGCACGGCTTCCAGGCCGTCCTCCATCAGCAGAAACCAGGTGCTCAGCAGCACGTAGGCCCCGTACCAGAGGTAAATCCGGTCGCGCAGAAACACGAACAAAATCAGGCTGAACAGGGTGCTGCCCACGTACAGGCCCAGCAGCCAGGCCCAGTTCTTGGTGGTGAAATACGTGGATTCGTACTGGAGAAAATCCTCGGCCGTCGTGATGTCGGTGGGCAGGTAGAGGGCGCCGGTGCGGTTGTCCACGCGCAGGTACAATACGGCCCGCGCCCGCGCGTCCAGCCAGAAGGGCAGGCTCAGGATCCGGCTGGGCACAGGGCGGTTTTCGGCCGTATCCCAGCCACTGGCTCGGGCCAGGCCCCGGGGGGGCGGCAAGGCTCCGCCGGCTCCCGGCCAGGTGCCGAACAGGGCCACGCTGTCTACGCCGGTGTAAATGCTCCAGACGAAGCGGGTGCGCTGGGGCAGGGTATTGACGACCACGGCCCGTAGCCAGAGACGGTCGTGGGTGAAGCCGGCCTGGAACACGCGGCCGGCCGGTAGGGGCCGGAACCGGCCCAGCTGCCACAGCCGGGCGGCCCGCGCCCCGGTGGCGGGCTGGGTGGTGGAGTCGAAGCAGTAGGCCAGGTAGGGGTGGAACGGCCCATCGTTGGAGGCGAGCAGCCGCAACGTATCGGGGCGCGCGGCCCGGGCCGCGCGCCCCGGCAGCATCAGGGTCAGGATCAGGAAAATCAGCAGGTAGCGCATCGGCAGGCCCCAACCTGAACAACCCGGTACGGCCGCTGGAGCTGGCTTGCAAGTAACAAGCCGGGCGGCCCGGTAACAATACCCGGAACTAGGTAGATGGAGCGCCCGCAATATGGCAGGAAATTACAGCTATGCTCCCGCGCTGCCCGCGCCCGCACCCCCTGCTGGTTACGCAACCAGCAGGGGGCAGCGCCGTCAGCAGAAGCGGCCGGCTCCGGCCAGTCAACAACGGCTCCGGCCGGAGCCGGAAGGCGCGCTACCCGGCCAGCGCGCTCAGGGTAGCCGCGTGCAGCGTATGCGTGCCCGGGAAACGAATCAGCTCGGCCCGCACGCCCAGCCGCCGCAAAAACTCCTGCTGCTGGACCAGGGCGGCATCGGTAACGAACATGTCGTTGGTCCCGCAGACGAGCGTAACGGGCAACCCGCGCAGCAGCAGAGAAGCAACGGAGAACTCCATATCGGGCGGAAAAGCGCCGGCCCAGAGGATGAGCCGGGCCGGCCGGAAGCAGGCGCGGGCCAGCCAGCGGCTGACCGTAGCTGCGCCCTGCGAGAAGCCCAGTACCGTGACGGCCGCGTTGGGGGCGGCCCGGGGCAGCAGGGTGGCGGCCAACTGGTTGAGGTAGGCCACGTAGTCGTCGATTTCGGCCAGGCGGTCTTCCTTGGTCATCCAGGTGGCCCCCACCCGGCCCCCGGTGCCCTGCAAATAGAACCGCGACAGGCCCTCGGGCGCAATAACGACCAGCCCGGGGTCGTGGTCGGTGAGGTGGGCGAAGTGGCGGATGAAGTAGGCGGCCAGCTGCCCGTAGCCGTGGGCCACGAACCACACCCGGCGGGTGGCGGCCGACAACTCGCCCAGCTGCGAGTAGCGCGCCGTGCGCGCTACGGCTATCTGATGCTCCATGCGGTGAGGTGGTGAACTAGTGAGGTGGTGAGGTGGTGAACTAGTGAGTCTGATGTTGCAGGACCCTGCCGGCGCTGCCCGCGCCATGAGGACCGTTGCTCGTTAAACTCACCACCTCACTAGTTCACCGCCTCATTCTGGGGCAGGTCGTTGGCGCTGAAGCCGAAGGGCAGCAGGTCGGAGAGAGAGCGGAAGCGGTAGATGGAGCCCTCGGGACCCGGCAGCAGCAGCGGAATGGCTTGCTGCTGGCGATGCTCGTACTCGGCCATCACCTGGCGGCAGGCCCCGCAGGGCGTTACGGCCACAAACTCGCCATGGGCGGGGCGGGCCGCAATGGCCATGCCCAGGATGCGGCGCTCGGGCTGCGAGGCGGCCAGGCCGAACAGGGCCGTGCGCTCGGCGCACAGGCCGGAGGGGAAGGCCGCATTTTCCTGGTTGGTGCCCCGGAAATAGGTGCCATCATCGAGCAGGAGCACTGCGCCCACGTGGAAGTGGGAGTAGGGCGCGTAGGCGTGGTCGGTGGCGGCGCGGGCAGCCTGCCAGGTGGCTGCCTCAGTGGGCGAAAGGTCAGCTTCGGCGGCCACCACGTCAACGGTGATGGTCAGGTGAAGGGGATGGGCCATGAAGGGCAAAGAACGACCCGGCACCGGCAAGCGGCCCCGGGAGAGTGAAAAGGGGCGGTGAATGTACAAATTTATTGTTGAACTGGTGGCTGGGGGAGGCAACCGTCATGTTGAGCCCATCGCCCATCAAGCAAGGACGAAGGATATTCTCACGTCAGCCCGAACCGTTAGTTCCCTCGTTCCAGCCTGATAGACTCCTTCGCGCTGCGCAGGATGAGAGTTGCTTCCCCCAGCCACCCACTCAGCCACCCATCCATTCCTTAACTTGCCGGCCCACCCACTTCCTTCCTATGTCCCGGATTCTGCTGCTGGGGGCGGGCCGCTCGGCCTCCTCCCTGATTCAATACCTGCTCCGCCACGCCCCCGCCGAAGGCTGGTTTCTGACGGTGGCCGACGTGCAGCCGGCCCACCTGGCCCCCGTGCTGGCCGCCCACTCCGACTACGCCCGCGCCGTGCCCTTCGACGTGCACGATGAGGCCCGGCTGGAGGAGCTGGTGGCCCAGGCCGACGTGGTGGTTTCGATGCTGCCGGCCTTGTTTCATGCCACCGTGGCCCGGGCCTGCGTGCGCCACGGCCGCCACCTGGCCACGGCCAGCTACGTGAGCGAGGAAATCCGGACCCTGGACGCCGAGGCCCAGGCCGCGGGCGTAACCCTGCTCATGGAATCGGGCCTCGATCCGGGCCTCGACCATATGTCGGCCATGCGCGTGATTGCCGATATCCGCCGGCGCGGCGGCCGGGTCACGTCGTTCAAATCCTACTGCGGCGGGCTGCTGGCCCCCGATTCGGAGCAGGACAACCCCTGGCGCTACAAGTTCACCTGGAACCCGCGCAACGTGGTGCTGGCGGGCCAGGGCACGGCCAAATTCCTGGAAAACGGCTGCCTGCGCTTCATCCCGTACCAGCAGCTGTTCGCCCGCACCGAAACGCTGGTGGTGCCCGGCTTCGGCGAGTTTGAGGGCTACGCCAACCGCGACTCGCTCAGCTACCGCGCCCCCTACGGCCTGGAGGAAATTCCCACCATCCTGCGCGGCACGCTGCGCCGGCCGGGCTACTGCGCCGGCTGGCACGCCCTGGTTCGGCTGGGCCTCACCGACGATGCCGTGCAGCTTAACAACCCCATCGGCCTCCCCTGGGCCGAGCTGGTGGAAGCCTACCTGCCCCAGCCCACTACGCCCGGCCAACCCCTGGCCCGGCGCGTGGCCGAGCACCTCCACCTGGCCCCCGATTCGCCCGAAATGCAGCGCCTGAGCTGGCTGGGTTTGTTTGGCGAGACGCCGGTGGGGCTGGCCAACGCCACGCCCGCCCAGCTGCTGGAGCGCCGGCTCACCGAAAAATGGGTCCTGCAACCCCACGACCACGACATGATTGTGATGCAGCACCAGTTCGAGTACGAGCTGGCCGGCCAGCCCCACGCGGCCACCTCCTCGCTGGTGGTGCTGGGCGATGATGCCGTGCACACGGCCATGGCCAAAACTGTGGGCCTGCCGCTGGGCATCAGCGTGCGCCGCCTGCTGCGGGGCGAGCTCACGCGGCGCGGCGTCGTCATCCCGACGTTGCCCGAGGTGTACGAGCCGGTGTTGGACGAGCTGGCCGCCGACTACGGCATTGCCTTCGTGGAAGAAGACGCGCCGGTAGTGGCCGGGTAGCTGGGGCACGTTGCGGCTGGCCGGCGTGAGCGGCCGAAGGTCCTCCGTTTCGATGGCGTGGACCAGGAACTGGCTCCTGCCCAGGGACAACGAAGAATCGGAAACCGCCGAATGACGTACCGTCGCAGTTTGTGGAGAATTATTGAATTCGGAGAAAATACTCCACATCATCCGCGAAAAGCTTGTGGAGTATTTCAAAATTTGTTCGGAATACTCCACATCCAAGAAAGGTTGCGGGACGGCACAACCGACCGGCCCAGTAAGCCGGCGCCGGGGCTGGCTGGCCGGGCAGCGTCAGGTTGCGGCCTAAGCGGTGGTGCGCCCCAACCCGCCATAAAGCGGACTTTCTAAACAGCTTCAACAGCATGAAACACTACCTGCGGTTACGGCTGCGGCTGCTGGCGCGGCAGGTGCGGGAGCTGGGCTGGGCGCGGCTGCTGGCGCTGGGGGCCTTGCTGGTGCTGGTACTGGGCAAGGGCCTGGTAACGGCCGCCACCCGGCCTGGCCTGGCCTGGGTGGTGCCCGGGGCAGTGGGCCTGCTGGTGCTGAGCCACCACCGCCGCCGGTCCGATCTGGCCTTTCTGCACCTGACCACCCCGGAGTTCCGGGGCTGGCTGGCGGCGGAATATGCCCTGGCCGGTCTGCTGCCGGCCCTGGTCGTGCTGGGTCTGGGCCAGCCGGGGCCGGCCCTGCTCACGGTGGTGGGGGCCGCCGCCGCTGCCCTGGTGCCGGCCGCGGCCGCCCCGGTAAGCAAAAGGCGGCGGCCCGGTTTGTTTCGGAGCGTGGCCTTTGAGTGGGTGAGTGCGGGCCGCCGCCCCGGGCTGGGGCTGGCCTGGCTGGGCCTGCTGGCGGCGGCCGGGGCCACGCGGGAGGGCAGCACCGGCCCGGCCCTGGCGGTGGTGGGCTGGCTGCTGCCCGCCCTGGGCCGCCCCGGCCCCTGGCTGCGCGGCCGCGTTGGGTGGGCGCTGCTGTATTTCGGCCTGACGGTGGCCCCGCTGGCGGCCGTGCTGGCCGGGGGCATGGCCGGGGCCGGGGGAGCGGCCGCGCTGCTGCTCTGGTGCGCCCTGGTCCTGACGATGGTGGTGCTGGCCAAGTACGCGTTCTACCCCCACGCCACGCTCGGCCGGCTCACCCAGGCCGGGGCCGTGGGGGTGGGCCTGAGCATTCTGGGCAGCAACCCCGCCTATCTGGCCCTGCTGCTGGCCTGCTTTCTGGGGCTGCTGGTGAAGAGCCGGCGCCGGCTGGCCCAGTACCGGCCGGAATAATTGCGGGGCTCGTTGCTGGGGCAGCCCGGTTCCGAAAAGCGGAAAGCGAGGGACACGTTATAAGGAACAGAATATGCTGATAATCGAAGGCTTAGGCAAACGTTTCGGGGCGCACACGGTACTGCACCACATCGACCTGGAGCTGCGGCCCGGCAGCCTGCACGGACTGGTGGGGGCCAACGGGGCGGGCAAAACCACACTGCTGCACTGCCTCTACGGCCTGCACACTGATTATGCGGGTACGGTGCGCGAAACTGGCGGCCGGCCCATCCGGGAGTGTACCGGCCTGCTGCCCTACGAGCCCTATTTCTATCCCCGCATCACGGGCCGCGAGTACGTGCAGTTCTGTCTCCAGGCCCGGGGCCGGCCGGTGCCCGACCTGCGCGGCTGGAACGAGCTGCTGGAACTGCCCCTGGATCAGTACGCCGAGCAGTATTCGGCCGGGATGCAGAAGAAGCTGGCGCTGCTGGCCTTATTGGTGCAGGATTTTCGCTACCTCATCCTCGATGAGCCTTTCAACGGCCTCGACCTGAGTGCCAACCTGCTGCTGATGGAAATGCTGCGCCGCCTGCGCCGGCAGGGCACCGGCCTCCTGCTCACGTCCCACCTGCTGGGCTCGCTCACGGAGCTCTGCGACGAAATCACGGTGCTGGCCGACGGACGGGTGCTGCGCCACTACCCCGCCACCGACTTTGCCCGCCTGCCCACCGACTTACTGGGCCACCTCCACGAGCAGAAGCTGAGCCGCCTGGAGCTACTGCTCCCCCCGCGCCCACCAGCACGAGTAGTCAACGGCAGAAAAATGCGCGTCATTCCGAACGCAGGCGGAGCCGGAGCCGAGGAATTGCGCTAGCTGACCTTGTGCCAGCTAGCCCTAACAGAGGGTTTACTAGTGCCCGCGAGATTCCTCGGCTCCGGCTCCGCCTCCGTTCGGAATGACGCGTTTATTGTTTACAGGGCCAGGTAGAATGGTCCCAGCCGCTCCCGAAACCAGGCGGAGTAGGCGTCGGAGTCGGATGCGTAAAGGGAGTGGGCAGTTTCGGTTACCGGCCCGCCGGCCCGCCCGAAAGCCGTAATGTGGCGCAGAGGCTTGCTGGTGGCGCGGTGATGCAGCACGAGCCGGGTGAGCGGGAACAGGCCCGCGCGGGCCGCTTCTTGCTCAAACTCCCGCATTTCGGGGGGCGGCAGCAGCACGGTGAGGCGGCCGGCATTCGTCAGCAAATCGGCCGCGAACCGGGCCAGCTCCGCGAAGCTGAGCGTGTCGGGGGCCGCGTGGCGGGCCTGGGTGCGCCGGGCATCGGGGGAGCGGAGGGCGTTCCGGAAAAAGGGCGGGTTGCAGAGAATATGGTCGAAGGGCCGGGGCGCGGTAGCGGCCAGCGCCGCCAGCGCGCCGGCGTGCAGCGTGAGCCGGCCGGCCCAGGGGCTAGCCCCGAAGTTGGCCGCCGCCTGGGCGGCCGCAGCTTCATCCAGCTCCACGGCCTCGATGCGGGCTGCGGGGTTGCGCTGGGCCGCCATCAAAGCCAGCAGCCCGGTACCGGCCCCGATGTCGAGGATTCGGTCCGCGTCTTCCACCGCCGCCAGTGCACCCAGCACGCAGGCATCGGTGCACACCTTCATGGCGCACCCGGCCTGCTCAATGCGAAACTGCTTGAACTGGAAGTAGGAGTTAGCCAAGAGACGGTTGAGAAGAACGAATCAGCTTGTTAAGAGGCTCCTCTACGAGCTTATAGAGGGCAATAGAGAGGATAACTAATACAATAAATATAAGTAATGACCCGGTTAATGTCTCCTCATCAAAATAAGGACTGAACAGGCCGTGGATATGGCCCATATGTATCAGATAAAATGCGTAGGAGCTGCGGCCCAGCAAGGAGAAAAGCTGGGAATTTAAGACGGTTGAAAATAATGTTTTCTCCCGTATCAAACCGATGATTACTAGCGAGATGAAAATAGGTAGATAAATATTGTTTACAAGCATTCCTAGGGGATGGTGAGTGCCGAATGATTCCCCGTATATGTATTTTATTCTGAATAGAAAATATATTCCGAGGCTAAAAAAGGCAACTCCGATGTATGTAAACCAGGCAATTCGGGTGCTTGGAGGTATTTTCTTTAGCAGAATTGCCGCGCCAATGCCCATGAAGAATTCGGTAAATCTGCCGAAAAAGGTATAGGAAACCAATAGCTGGATGTTTTCAAAAAACGGAATACCTAGGCGTTGGCACAAATGCATGATCAGAAGGCCAATAGCCGGCAAAGCAATGAGGAAAAAAAACCAGACAGCTATCCGGGCTCTGGAGGCATACTTTAATGCGGCAAAAAAGAAGAGGGCAAACAGATAGAAGCATTCTTCGACGGTAAGTGACCAGCTTTGTTGAATGCCCGTGCCCAAATACTGCCACGAAAATCCCTTGAGAAAGCTGATATTCAAAAAATATTCATAAAACACTTTTGAACTGGTATCTGATGATAAGTAATAAATGTATATGCAAGTTGTTATGATAAAATATAGGGGATATACGCGCGCAAATCTGTTTATTAGGTATTTTTTGACATAGGTGAAACGCAGGTTAGCAGTATCTAAATAGCGAGTTGCAATCAGAAAGCCGCTGAGCGTGAAAAATATAGTTACTCCCACGTGCAGTTCTTTGCATATATCTTCCAGTAATATGCTATTGAATAATAGCATACCAGGATTATAGTGGTGCAGGTATACCATAAAAGCTGCAATGGCCCGCAAGCCCGTAAGGGCACCATAGTAAGATTTCATCAGGATGTAATAGGAAATAATGAAATTATTTCTTCGGCTGTTTGGTCTCAAGTAGCTCGTACCCCTCATCGATGAGCAACGGGCCGCGGGTGGCGCTGAATACGGCCAGCTGGTCGCACCGCTCGTTTTCGGGGTGGCCGTTGTGGCCGCGCACCCAGCGGAACTGCACCGTGCGCTGCTGGTACACCCTGATGAAGCGTCGCCACAGGTCCTCGTTGGCCTTCTTGCCGAAATCGGCCTTCTTGGCCCAGCCAAACACCCACTTCTTCTCCACCGAGTCCACCACGTAGCGCGAGTCGGTGACGACGGTAATGGGCAGCTCGGGGCGGTTGACGGATTCCAGACCCACAATCACGGCCAGCAGCTCCATGCGGTTGTTGGTGGTGAGGCGGAAACCCTGGGTCAGCTCTTTCTCGTGGGGGCCGAAGCGCAGCAGCGCCCCGTAGCCGCCCGGCCCGGGGTTGCCCCGCGAAGAGCCGTCGGTGAACAGGTAAATCAAATTTTTGAGCGGTTAATTTAGTTGCTGCCGGCTGTTGGCTTTCATGCGTAAAGAAAGCCCGTGTGCTGCCAGCAGCAGGCAGGAAAGAAGGCTGCAAGGTACGGCCGCTATTGGTCGGATGCACAGTGGAAACGAAACCCCGCGGCGGTTTTCTCCGCTCTTCCCCGGGAAGGCCGCCGCGGCCGCGCCAGAAACAATTGGAGCGTCAGCGCGGCGCTGTCAGCTAAGCGGGGGCGGCGGCCAGCCCAAAAATCAGTCCCCGCTGTCTTTGAGGAGCTGGCGGCGGTAGTTGGCCAGGATGGTGGATTTGAGCAGAAAGCCCAAGTAGCGGTCTTCCAGATCGAGGACGGGCAGGGCCCAGGCCCCCAGCTGCTCCATGCAGCGCAGCGTGTCGAGCAGCGTGTCGTCGGGGCGCACGATGGCCAGGGGCTCGGCCATCAGGTCGCGGACGCGGGTGGTGGTGTAGTGCTCGTCGTCGAAGAGGGCGTCGCGCACCGTGTCCAGGCTCACGATGCCGTGCAGGTAGCCCTTGGCATCGACCACCGGAAACAGGTTGCGGGAAGCGTGGCGGAAGGTGTTCACCAGCTCGCCCAGGGTGTCGTCGGGGCCAACGGGCAGAAAATCGGTCTGGAGCAGGGTGCGCACATCAAGGCGGGCCAGCAGGCTCCGGTCGCGGTCGTGGTTGATGTACACGCCCTTCTGCACCAGCTTGCGCGTGTACACCGAGTAGGGCTCGAAGTAGCGCGTAATCAGGTAGGAGCCCGACGTGACCACCATCAGGGGCACGAACAAGGCGTAGCCGCCCGTAATTTCGGCAATCAAAAAAATGCCCGTGAGCGGGGCGTGCACCACCCCGGCCAGGGTGCCGGCCATGCCCAGCACGATAAAGTGCACTTCGGAAATGGGGTAGAGGCCGCTCAGGTTGATGAGGCGGGCGAAGATAAAGCCGCACAGCGCCCCCGCAAACAGGGAGGAGCCGAACATGCCCCCGTTGCCGCCCGAGCCGATGGTGATGGTGGTGGCCACCACCTTGAGCAGCATACTGCCCCCGGCCACTACCAGCACCAGCCAGGCACTCTGGTCGCTGAACACGTCGAAGAGCGAGCCGCTGGTGAGCTGCTCGGAGTGGCCGCCCAGCAGCAGCTGCACAATGTTGTAGCCCTCGCCATAAAGCGGCGGAAACAGGAACACCAGGCCGCCCAGGGCCAGCCCGCCCAGCACTACCTTGCGGAAGGAGCCGGTGAGGTGGGCGAAATACTGATCGGCCCAGAAGTACACCCGGATCATGTACACCGAGAGCAGGGCCGTGAACACGGCCAGCATCAGGTAGAGCGGCACGGCATCGACGGGCCAGCTGGTGGTGATGAGCACGAAGGGCTGGCCCGCGTACAGGGCTTTGGATACCACGGTGGCCGTGGCCGAGGAAATGAGCAGGGGCACGAAAAACGCGGCCGACAGCTCCGAGAGAATAACTTCGACGGCGAACAGCACCCCCGCAATGGGGGAGTTGAAGATGGCCGCAATGCCGGCCGCCGCCCCGCAGCCCGTGAGCAGGCGCCGCTCCCGCCGCCCGATGCGCAGCACCCGGGCCGTGTTGGAGCCAATGGCCGAGCCCGTGACCGAAATGGGGGCCTCCAGACCCGCCGAGCCGCCGAACGTGACCGTGAGAAACGACGAAACCAGCTGGGAAAACAGCTTGCTGCGCGGCACAATGCTGCCCTGGCGGGCGATGTTGTAAATGATGGGGCCGATGCCCCGCCCCAGGTTGCCGGCCAGGAAATAGCGCGTAAACAGCACCGTGAGGGCAATGCCGATGATGGGGTAGAAGGAGCTGGTGAACACCTGGTACTGGGTCGGCACCCAGGCGTTGAGCAGGTGCTGGGAGTCGTGGACTAGGGTTTTGAGCAGCACCGCCGCCAGGCCCGCCAGCACGCCCACCAGCACGCTCACCAGAATCAGGTACACCCGGTCGCTGAGGTGACGCACGCGCCATAAGAGCAGCGGCAGCAGCAGCCGGTGGATGGTATTTTGAGGCATAGGCGCGCGGTGGAGGGACAGCAGCCCGGCAATGAAGCCGCAACCTAACGAAAAGCGCGGTCGGATGACAGTGGTTGGTGATTGGTGGTTGGCAAAAGCCCTGTCATCCGACGCGCTACCCCACCAGAGCCGGCACGCCCAGGCCGGCGCCGAGCAGCTCCTGCTTCACCTGCTGCATGAGCCGGCTCTTGAACTGAAGCACGCCCCGGCGGTAATCCTCGGCGTCGCCCCAGAAATAGACCCGCAGGTCGGCGGTGGTGGCGGTGGCTTTTTCCAGGTTCACGTAGGGCGTGCGCAGGCCTTGCTGCACCTCGGGCACCGTGCTCAGATAGCGCAGGATGATACTGGTGGCCAGGTCCGGGGTCGTATCGGGGCCGACTTCCACGGTCAGCAGGAAATCCATGCGCAGGTCGCCGTCGCGGGTGAAGTTGATGAGTGGCTCCTTGAGCACCATGGAATTGGGCAGGAAGATGTGCTTGCCGTCGAAGGTGCGCATGAGGGTGGTGCGCAGGTTCAGGGCCACCACGTGGCCCACCAAGTCCTTGATCTGAACCGTGTCATCAATGTGAAACGGCCGGTTGAAGGCCAGCATCACGCCGGCCAGGAAGTTCTCGGCAATATCCTTGAAGGCGAAGCCCACAATAAAGGCCGATACGCCCGCCGCGCCCACCAGGCTGCCCACGATGCCCGAAAAGCCCAGCACGTTCAGGGCCACCAGCAGCGCAATCAGGCCCAGCACCCACTGGCTGATGCGAGTCAGGAAATCGGCCAGCAGCGGGTCGGCGGAGCGGCGGTGCAGGCGGCGGCCCAGCAGGCGGCTGAGGTGGTTGGCAATGCCCAGCCCCACGGCCAGCAGCACCAGGGCCAGCACCAGTTTGGGCAACACAAACAGCAACTGCTGCCAGTAAGCAGTCAGCACGCGGTGTAAATCGGCAATCATGGAGGGCAGTAGTTAAAGGTAAGGCGGAGTCTGCGGCGTTTTTCCGCCCGCAACCGCGCCGGGCCAGGTCAGGCCCAGGGGCCAACGCAAAGCCCCGTCGGCGAACTGCCAGCGGGGCCAGAAGGAGGGCTATACGCGAAACCAGACGCCTGGGGTTGGGTTCAGGTCCTGGCCGGGCGGTTCAGCCAGCGCCAGAAAAGCAGGCCGCCCAGGGCGTAGGCCCCCACGTCGAGCCAGTCGGCGGTGGCGCGGGCATCGAAACGGGGCAGCAGGCCTTCGAACCAAACGGCAACGACTAGCCAGGCGCTGAAAATCCAGGAAGCCGGCAGCACGAAGGCCGGCTGGCGGAAGTAGAGCCGCCGCAGCGCCCACAATGCCAGCGTGAGCAGCAGGGGCAGGGTCAGCAGGTCGGTCAGGTGGTGGCGCACCAGCTCCGGCAGCGGCGGCCAGTGCACGGACCGTGCCCCCGCGTGCCGGTACAGCGCCAGCCCCCCGTAGGTGGCCGCGCCGAGCAGGAAAAGCGGGTGGCGCAGCTCGGCCGGCAAACGCCTCATGCGGCCACCACCGTCACGAGCCAGACCAGAAAGGCTATGATGGCGGCAAACGCCAGCTGCCCACCCCGGATGAGGTGCTTGAAAAACCGCGTTGCCGGGCCGTCGTCGGGCTTTATTTCGATGAGTAGCACGGGGGCCAGGGGCGCATCGGCCTGCTGCTGGCGCTGCTGGTCGCTGGCGGCCCGGCGGACTTCCAGCACCTGCCCGCAGTGTTGGCACCGGTCGGTGGGGCGCTGCTCCCACTCGGTCCAGAGGCCGCAGTGCGGGCACTTTTTAGTGGCGGCGAAGGGGGTGTCGGAATCAGGCATGGGCATGTAATGTGAAAAATGTGATGGAATATGGTGGGATGTGAAGGAACGTCATGCTGAGCGAAGGCGGAGCCGGAGTCGAAGCATCTCTACCGCTTCGTTGTAACGCTATTGACTAGTCAGAGGTAGAGATGCTTCGACTGCGCTCAGCATGACGTTTCTTCACATTCCTCACATTCCACCATAGTTCTCCCATTAGAAAAATTACAGCTCCATAATGTCTTCGTTCCAGAGCTCGGGCTCTTCTTCGATGAAGCTTTCCATCATGCGCACGCACTCGTCGAGGTCGAGAATTTCGACTTCCACGCCGTGGCTTTCCAGGAAGGCTTTCGACTCGCCGAAGGTGCGGGCCTCACCCACCACGACTTTCGGGATTTTGAACTGCACGATGGTGCCGGCGCACATAAAGCAGGGCATCAGGGTGGTGTAGAGCACGGTGTCGCGGTAGGTGCGCTGGCGGCCGGCGTTCATCAGGGCGTCCATTTCGCCGTGCTTGATGGCGTTGCCCTCCTGCACGCGCTTGTTGCGGCCGCGGCTCACGAGCTTGCCGTCGCGCACGAGCACCGAGCCGATCGGAATACCGCCTTCCTGGCGGCCCTGGCGCGCCTCATCAATGGCGGCCTGCATGAATTCGTCCATAGTATTCGGGGGGGAAAGAAGTTGAAAAATTGAGAAGTTAGCAGACCTGTCATTCCGACGAAGGAGGAATCTGGGTCAATCTGCCGGGCAAAGTTGCGAATGATTTACCCCAGATTCCTCCTTCGTCGGAATGACCGGTTTATTACCGCGCGCAAATGCCCCGATAGGCGCAGTACTGGCACTTATCGAGGTCGTCGGTTTTGCGGATGGGCTCGGCGGGGTCGAGGATGCGGCGCACCAGCTGGCCCAGCAGTTCCTCACTGTGCTGGATGAAATCCTGGCCGTCGGCGGTCAGGAAGCTCATATCAGCCGACATGGGGCCGGCGGGCAGGTTGCGCAGGGAAATGATGGCCGCGTCGGCGGCGGGGCGGCCCTGCTGGGTTAGCAGGAAGCGGTAGAGCCAGAGCTGGCGCACCTTGTCGGCCGAAGGAGTGGCGTCGGTGAGCAGGCGCTGCACGGCCTCGGCGGGGGCTTCGCCTTTCTTCCACAGCTTTAGCTCGTGGGCCTGCACGAGGCCCGTTTTGTAGTCCACTACCCGCAACTCGCCGTTGGGCAGCTGATCCACGCGGTCGGCGAGGCCGAACAGGCTCACGGGCAGCTTCTCGCCGTCGGGCAGGGGCACGTACACGGTGGCCTGGAGCGGTTCCTCCAGACTTTGCACGCGCAGGGGCAGGGCGTCTGCCTGCTCGGGCAGGCTCTCAAAATAGCGGCGGACCAGCTGGCTGGCTACCTGGCCGAGCACGTGGTTGAGGCCTTCGTCGGCGCGGGCGTGGCGGCCGGCTTCCTCCTTGCGCAATGCCTGGGCCACCATAATCGGGGCCTGGGCCACGAGGCCCGGAATATCGGCGGCCGTGAGGGCCGGGGCCTGGGGCGTCTGCTGCTGCGAAAACGGCGTCAGCAGCTCTTCCAGGGCCTCGTGCACCACCGTCCCGAACCCGTCGGGGCCGAGGGCTTCCTCCACTTCCTCGTTCTCCTTGAAGAGGGCAATCCGCTGGAAATAGAAACGCAGCGAGCAGCTCAGGTACTGGTTGAGAGCGGTGGGCGAAAGGCCTTTTTTGAGTAGCTCCCGCAGCGCCAGCAGCATGCCGGCGTCTTTTTCGAGGACGAGGTCGGTGGCTTCTTTTGAGCTATTAGCTGTTAGCTGTTGGCTGTTAGCTTCATTGAACGAAGAGCTATCAGCTAACAGCTCCAAGCTGTCAGCTGAGGAAGATACGGTCAAATCCAGCAGTTCCAACGCGGGGTTCTGGAGGGCCAGGTCGTTTTCGAGTTGGAGTAAAAAGCGGCTTCGCTCGCCGGTGCGGGTGCCCTCGGCCCCGGGCAGAATGTGGAGCAGATCGACTTGGCGCGCGCGCTGGAGCAGGCGCCAGAACTGGTGGGCGGTGGCGGCTTCGTGGTCGGCGTAGGTGGGCAGGCCAAAAGTGGTGAGCACGTCGTAGGGGAACAGGGAGCTGTGGCGCTTGGGGGCCGGCAGCACGTTCTCGTTGCAGCTCAGAATGATAACGTGGTCGAAGTCCAGGGCCCGGGTTTCGAGCAGGCCCATCACCTGCACGTCGGCAATGGGCTCCCCGCTGAAGGGCAGGCGGGTGCTCTTCATCTGCTCATACAGAAACCGTCGGAACGAGCGCACCGACAGGCGCTGCTCCCGGCAATCGAACACCGAGTCGAGGCGCTTGACCAGCGTGAAGAACAGGTAGAGGTACTCGGCTTCGATGGCCGAATGCTGGTCCTGGTAGGCCTTTTTGAGCAGGTCGATGAGCGTGTAGCAGGCCCGGATGATGTCGTCGCAGTTGTCCCAGGTGGCAAACAGGGCGTGCAGCAGCTCGTGGCCGCCGCCCATTTCCACCAGCTCCTCAGCCGTGAGCAGCACCGCGTGGCGCTTAATAATGGTGCGGCACACCCTATCGAGCAGGCCGTGGCCGGTGGGGTCGGGCTGCTGGTTGAGCCAGCCCTGGTAGCGGCGCAGAAACGGGTGCTGGAGCAGCTTGCTCACGGCCAGGTGGTGGTAGCGGGGCACGCCGTAGCCGGTTTCCTGGGAACCCTCGCGCACGCCGGTCAAATGCACTTCAAACAGCAGATCCACGAGGTTGAACAGGGGCGTGCTCTGGAAGTTGAGGCCCATGGTCACGTTGTACTCAGGCACCTCGCGCGGGGGCAGGCCGTGGAGCACGGGCAGCAGCAGCGTTTCGTCGGGCAGCACCACGGCCACCTTGGCGTGGGGGTTGGCTTGGCGCGAGGCGGCCAGCAGCTGGCCGGCTACCTTGCCCTGCATGGAGGCGTTGGCCACGCCCACCAGCCGCACGGTGCGCGGGAGTTGGCGCAGCAGCTCGGCCGGCCCCCCGAAGTTCTCCCAAGGCAAATCCAGCACCTCCTGGTAGCGGCGCAGGTGCTGGCCGGCGCGGTTGGGCGAGCCGCCTTCCAGGTAGAACGCGTCGCCATCAAAATACACTTCGGCCCGGCCCGCCTTGCGCAGCCGCCGGATCAGCCGCTCCTCGGCCTTGGAGAGGAAGCCCAGGCCCACGAACACGTGGCGGGCCAGTTCCTCGCCGGTTTCCAGCCGCTCGCGCACCCGGCGCTGGGCCAGGCGGTAGGCCAGACCGGGGTAGGCGAGGCGGTCCTGGCGCATGCGCTTTTGCAGGCGGCGGTACACTTTCTCCAGGTCGTCCCAGAAGCGGAAGTAGGCCGTGGTGGTGGTCTGGGGCTGGAATTCGGCCCCCAGGTCCCAGCGCTCCAAAGCCTTGGCCTGGCTCAGGTACTCGAACACCTTGCGGGGCGAGGCCAGGTTCTGGTCGAGGCTGGAGAAGTCCTGGAGCAGCAGCGCCGACCAGCCCACGAACTGGTCGAATTCGAGCTGGGGGTCGATGTCGCGCAGGATTTCAAACAGCAGCAGCTGCAAGGCAATGGGCTCCTCCACCTGCACGCCGGCCAGCTCCACCATGTAGTCTTCCATGGCCGCCACCCGGGGGCTCCACACCGCCTGCCCGGCCTCGGCGGCCAGGCTCAGCTCGTTCTGCAAGTACACCACCGCCCGCCGCGTGGGCACCACCACCACCAAATCCGACAGCTCGCCGGTGGGGCCGTACTGGGCCACCAGCTCCCGGGCAATGCGCGCCAGAAAGGGCGTGGCATCGGGCAGGGGCACGGCGGGCGGCAGGGGCGGAGCGGCGGCGAACAGGGGGAGGTCGGAGTGGGAAGCGGGCATGCGCGGCGGGTCAGGAATTCTACTGAAAGGTACAGTACCTTTCGCTCAGAAACCGGCTTCTGCTCGCAGAAAAACCCAAGTTTCGCAGCACGACGTAGGGGCGGGGCTTGCCCCCGCCCGCCATTGCACGGTAGCGTTGAACGCTGAATGAAGGCCGCGCGCTTCGTTTCAGCGGCGGGCGGGGACAAGCCCCGCCCCTACGTCGTGCTGCGCAACCTGAGTTAATAAGGACTCTTTTGATTCGCCTAACCGCATGCCATTCACCGTTCAACAAATCATTATTCCGCCGCCGCCACCACCCACAGTTTCTTGGTGGGAGGACGCACGCAGCTTGGTATTGCTGGCGCTGCTAGCCATACCGGTTGTGATTCTAGGAGTAGGGGCTTTACTGGTACTGGGAATTGGTTACGGCCTGTGGCAGGCTGGTGCGAAAATTACTCTGAGTATCCGGAAACTGTTTGGCTATCAGCCGCCCCCAGAGCTGCCCCCCGTTCCGCCAGAGCCCACGGTTTTATTCCAGGGGGCGCAACTGCAATTAGTGGCTGCCGACCAGGACTGGGATGTGGAAGGGCCAGAGTTTGGAGCGTGGCTGGAGCAGTGGGGTTATTTGGAAGAAGAAGAAATAGTCCCCAGCCTTTACCGCCTGCAAACAAAACCCGAGGTTCCCGGCCTGCACGGGCAGCTCGTGAGCGACTTGTGTCGCGAATGGCCCGAGGGCATTTTCCTGCAACTCGTGGAGTCCCGCCCCGGCCAGATACCGGCGGCCACTACCTGGCTGGTATACCTGGATTTTACCACCCTACAATGGGAGCGGCTGACTGAAACGGCAGACTATTACCTGCTGCCCAACGCGGCGGGGGCGGAGCACGGCCTGTTTGAAGGCCTCAGCCTAACGCAGGGCCGGCTGGAGCTGCGGGTGCAAATGCCCGGCTAGTGGCCCAGCTCCATCACGGGTTCGGCGGCCTCGGCGGTAGCCGCCGGGGCTACGTAGCGGGCCAGGGAGCGGGCGGCCAGGCCCAGGCTGATGAGCGTGAGCAGGGCGGCCAGCAGGAAGGGCGCGCCGGGGAAGTACACCGGCGCGCCGGGACTGGTGTAGAAGGAGAACAGGCTGGTCATGAGCACTGGCCCCACAATGGACGTGAGGCTCATCAGGCTGGTGAGGGCACCTTGCAACTCACCCTGCTCATCGGCGGGCACCTGGCCCGAAATAATGCCCTGCAAGGCCGGGCCGGCAATGCCGCCCAGGCAGTAGGGCACCAGAAAGGCGAACATCATCCAGCCCTTGCTGGCAAACGCGAACAGCACGAACCCCACCGCGTAGAGCAGCATGCCCAGGTACACCGAGCGTTGCGGGCCTAGGGCCGGGTTGATGCGCCGGATGAGCACGCCCTGCACCAGGGCCACCAGCAGGCCCACCGTCGCCAGGGAGTAGCCCACCCATTTCTCGGTCCAGCTGAATTTCTCCATCACGTAGTACGACCACGTGCTCTGGGTGGCGTGAGCGGCCACGTAAATGAAGAGCAGCGAGGCCACCAGCCCCAGAATAACGGGGTAGCGGGCCAGCAGCTTAAGGCTGCCCACGGGGTTGGCCCGCTTCCAGGAAAACGGCCGCCGCCGCGCCAGGGGCAACGATTCGGGCAGCACGAAGTAGCCGTACACCACGTTGAGCAGCGTGAGGCCCGCGGCGGCCAGAAACGGCAGCTGGTGGCTGTATTCGCCCAGCACCCCGCCCAGCAGCGGCCCCATAATGAAGCCCAGCCCGAAGGCGGCCCCGATCAGCCCGAAGTTCTGGGCCCGTTCCTCGGGCTTCGACACGTCGGCGATGTAGGCCGAGGCGGTGGTGATGCTGGCCCCGGTGATGCCCGCAATCAGCCGGCCCACGAACAGCCAGCCGATAGTGGGGGCGAAGGCCAGAAACAGGTAATCGAGGCCAAAGCCGAGCAGGGACGTGAGCAGCACGGGGCGGCGGCCGTAGCGGTCGGAGAGGTTGCCCAGCACCGGCGAAAACAGGAACTGCATCACGGCGAAGGCAAACACCAGCCAGCCGCCCACCTTGGCCGCCTCGCTCACAGTGCCCCCATTCAGGTGCTGAATCAGCTTGGGAATGACGGGGATGATGATACCGATGCCCGTGACATCCAGCAGCAGGGTGATAAAGATGAAGGTGAGGGCCGAGCGGGGAGCGGTTGGAGTAGCGGTGGGTTCCATGAAGGCAGTGAAGGCAGGGCCGCAAAGGTAGGCGGTTTCGGGGGGCTTGGGAGCAGCTGATTGAAAGGGTCCGCCGACGAACAGAGCGCCTTACAGGATAGAGAACCGCATAAAGGCAAACAGAACGTCATTCCGAGCGGAGCCAGGAATGACGTTCCTTTCTATACCCTACTCCCACTCCACCACTTCCCGGGTGTCGAAGTAATACAGCACGCAGCGCACTTCCGCAAAGCCGAGCTGGCGGAACAGGGCCGCGTACTGCTGCAAGGGTACCCGGTGGCGGAATTCGGCCGGGGGTTGCTTGAAATCGAGCAGCGTGACGCGGCGGCCAGTGCCGCCGGGCGCGGTTTCAAACACGATGCGGTCGGGCTTGTAGTCCTGCTTGCGGGTGCCGCCCACCAGGATTTCGCGCTCCGCCTCGGCCTCTACCCGGGCACTGAAGTAGTGGGCCAGCTGCGCGTTATCCACCACTTCGCGCAGGCGGCGCAGCAGTTCGGGCCGCTCCTGGAGGCTGATGATGCCTTCGGCCGCGAGCTGGGCCGCCACGCGGTCCGCGTCGGTGGCCTGCTTCACCCGGCGCAGAGCGTAGTGCAGGCGACGGTTCCACTCACGCTGCGCCTGCTGCTCATCAAAATCAAACACCGTATTGGCGTGCTGGCGCAGGCGCAGGCGCTTTTCCCAGGGCGTACTGGTCAGGTTGGTCAGCGGCAGGTCGTGGTTTTCGTTGTTCGTTATTGGTTTTTCGTTGTTCGTTTTTGGCGGCTGACTTGGAGTTTCGTTGCCCGAAAAGCTATCGGCTAACAGCCCCGGGCTACCAGCTAAAGAATAAGCCATCTGCTCCTCATTCCACAGGGTGGTGCTTACCAGGTAGCGGTGCAGCAGCTCGGCCACGGTGCCGGCGGGCTTGTCGAACGAGGCCGCGTCGTCGTCGTCGTTGCGGGCGGCCTTTTTGGCGGGTTTGGGCTTCCTGCTGATGACGTAGAGACGGTGCCGGGGCCGGGTGAAGGCCACGTACAGCATGTTCAGGCCCTCCAGAAAGGTTTTTTCCAACTCCTCGGTGTACTGCCCGGCCAGGGGCGTGAACAGCAGATCCTGCTTCTGGCTGAGCACGGCCACCCCGGGCATGTCGGGCACCGGCCGGTCGGCTACTTCCGGCAGCCGCCCCCAGAGCAGGGTGCCCATAAACGGCCGCAGGCTCCAGTCGGCAAACGGCACAATCACTACTCCGTAGGCCAGGCCCTTGGCCTTGTGCACGGTGGTGATGGTGAGGGCGTTGCGGCCAGCGGGGGCGTTGATGCTCAGGCTGCCCTTCTTCTGGTCCCAGTAGGTGAGGAAGTTGTTGAGGTTGTTGCCGTAGCGCAGGCTGTATTCCAGGGTCAAATCCAGGAACCGGAACAGGTACTCGCGTTCCGTTACCCGCTCCAGCAGCCCAAACAGCCCGATGAGGCGCTCGGTCAGCTCATAAAGGCCCAGGTTGCCGGTTTCGCCCTCCTGCACGTCGTAGCCCAGGGCCCGCAACTCGTCAAAAAACGGCTCCGCCGACTCGGCATTGGCCAGCTCGGCCCAGCGCCGGGCGCGGTCGGGGGTGGGGGCGTGGCCCCGCACCACGCGGTCGACGAGCAGCAGGGCTTCGGCCCGGGCCAGCGTGTCGGCGGGCCGGTTAAGTACCCGAAACACGGAAACCAGCAGGTTCACCACATCCGCGAATTCCAGGGAGAGCGAATCGGCCGAAATGATGTCGTAACCCCGCTCTTTCAGAAATTTGGCGGTGCGCCGGCTGTTGCCCCGGGTCCGGCAGAGCACGGCCACGTCCTGGAGCCGAAAACCGTCGGCCAAGGCCTGCTCCACCAATTGCAGGGTCAGGTAGAGGGTGCTTTCGTGGTAGTCAAGGGTCTGGCCGGGCAGGTAACCGGGCAGCAGCGCGGGCGTAAAGGTGCCGGCCGCCGCGTCGTAGCGGGTGGCCGGGGCCTCGTCGTCGGTGAAGAGCAGCTCCACGTGAGCCGGGGCCGGCTCGGCTCCGGCCGGCAGCTGCTGGGTAAAACCGGCGTCAAACAACTCCTGGACCAGCGGCAGGGCAGCGTGGGTTTCGCTCACGTGCCCGAAAAAGACATTGTTGAACTCCACAATGGCCCGGCCCGAGCGGTAATTCACGTTCAGGTTGCGGGCCTCCAGCGCCTGGTCGATGGTCTGGTAGCGGTCGGCCAGGCGCTGGCGGGTTTCGGGGTCGGGCACCCGGTCGTAGAGGTGGTGGGTCTGCTGCTGGTAGAGGCGCAGAATCTGTTCCATCTCGCCGCCCCGCCAGCGGTAAATGGCCTGCTTGGCGTCGCCCACGGCCAGGTTGAGGTGGCCGCTGCCCAGGGCATTTTCCACCAGCGGCAGCAGGTTGTTCCATTGCAGCACCGAGGTATCCTGAAACTCATCGATGAGCAGATGCTGGTACCGGTCGCCGAGCCGCTCATACAGGAACGGCACCGGCTCGTGCAGTACAATCTGGGCAATGCGGCGGTTGAACTCGGCAATCAGCACCACGCCCCGGTCGCGGCTGAGCTGCTCCACGGCCTTGCTCAGCTCGCTGAGCAAGCTTACCTGAAACACGTAGGGCAGCATCCCGGCGGCCAGCAGGTAGCTGGGCAGCAGGCGCTGCCGGACCTCCTGGAGGCGCACGAAGATTTGGGCCAGCACCGGGGCCACGGCCGCCACGTCGTGCTCGCGGCCCTGCTTTTTAGCGGCAGCGCTGCCCCATTTATCAGTTTCCACGGTTTTGAGGGCGGTGGCAGTCGGGAAGGACGCCCCGGCGGCGGGCGCTTCCAGCCAGCGGTGCCAGTTGTGGAAGTGGCCGTACACGCCGTTGGCCCCGCTGGCCAGGTGCTCGGCTTCTAGTCCGGCATTGGCCAGCGTTTCGAGGGCCACGGCGGCGGTTTGCTGCACGAGCACCTCAATTTCCTGCTTGCGCAGCTTCAGCCCCTCGTGCAGGCGGCGGTAATCGGCCAGACTCAACTGCTGCAACTGTTGCATGGCCTCGTGCACCGGTTCGCTGAGCAAAAACTGCCCGAACTCGACCAGCTCTTCGGGCAGGTTGTTCCAGGTTTTGCCTTCCTCGGCCTTATTGAGGGCGAAATCGGAAATCGTACGCGAGAGTAGGGCCGCGTTCGGGTCGCGGTTCACCCGGTCCAGCACCAGGGCCACGGCCCCTTGCAGCACGGTGGCGCTGTCGAGCTCCACCTCAAACGTAGCCGGCAGCCCCAGCTCGCGGGTAAAAGCCGTCACGATGCGCTGCACGAACGAGTCGATGGTACTCACCGCGAAATCGGCGTAGTGGTAGAGGGCCAGCCGGAACGTGGCCTGGGCGCGCTCCTGCACCACGCGCCGGCGCTCGGCCGCCGTGGGCAGGTGGGCCAGCGGGCCTTCCTGGTGCAGCTCCTCGGCAATATCGGTCAGCAGCGGGTCGTGCTGGCCGGCGGGCAGGCGGGCAAACCGGCGCAAGGCCCCCAGAATCCGCTGCTTCATCTCGCCCGCCGCGTCGTTGGTGAATGTGATGGCCAGAATGCTCTTGAAGTACCCCGCCTCCTCCGAGCCCAGCGCCAGCTTCAGGTATTCCTTGGTGAGCTGGTAGGTTTTGCCCGAGCCGGCCGAGGAGGAGTAAATGCGGAAAGTGGGCTGGGAAGGCATAAAGGGAAGACGCTAAGGTAAGACGACCGTGCTGATGGCAATGGGCAGCAAAGCAGGGGCAAACGGCTGGTTAAGCGCTGCATGTCACCCCACCGGTCCCCACAAGTAGTCGCGCATGGGCTGCTCAATCCGCATCGGGCGCTTACTGATGGCGTCCAGCAGCACCCACTGGGTCTCGGCTTCGCAGAGCAGCTTGCCATCGGCGGCCCGCTCGATGCGCACGAAGCGCTGGCACTGGGCGCCGCGCACTTCGCCGATCCAGGTGGTGCAGCGCAGCTCGTCGTGCAACAGGGCCGGGTGGCGGTACTGAATGCGGTGCTCCCGCACGACCCATATATAGGAGTGTTCGGGGGTGCCGGCCGGGTAGGCAGCGTGCCAGTGCGCTACGGCCGTTTCCTGCACCCAGCGCACGTATTGCACGTTGTTGGCGTGGTCGAAGTCGTCGATGTCGGTGAGCTGCACCGTTAAATGGTGGGCGAAACGGAAGGCGGGGGCGGCGGGCATTTTCATAGGAGCCAAAGGTAGGGCCGCCGGCCCGGATGCGGCAGCGCGGGCGCGGGGCATACTAAAAAAACAGCGCCATCGTTGCTCCAACCTTCCATATCTAAAATATACCTGTATCTTTGGGCCAAGTTAAGAAAACGCAGTTTCGTTGTTTGGTTCAGTTCCTCTGTCAAGAGGGCGTAATCAAGCCAAGGGCCGCCTTTCTAACGAAAACATCCATCATCATCAGAGTACCCATGCAGACAGGAACTGTAAAATTCTTCAACGAAACCAAAGGTTTTGGTTTCATCAAAGTGGACGAGACCGGCGAGGACGTGTTCGTACACGTAACCGAGTGCATCGACGAAATCCGCGACCAGGACAAAGTTGAATTCGAAATCGCTCAGGGCCGTAAGGGTCCGAATGCCGTAAAAGTGAAACTGGCTTAGTTCTAAGCTCGCTTCCTTTTTAGGATAGCACACTGAAAAAGCAGGTTCCTTCGGGGAGCCTGCTTTTTTTGTTTTCGGAAAGGATGGGGAATTGGTGCCGTCATTCTAGCTTTTGCAAATAAAAAATCGTATCTTTGCACCCGCATTTGAGAACGGCCACGTTCCGCGCAGCTTGTGAGCTGCCTATTAGAAACTTGTTGGGCCGGCTTTGTCTTCCGTCTGTTGCTTCCGTCACTTGTCGTTGTGTTGAGTGGGAGAAGAGCGTCGCTGAATCCGCTGTTTTCAGAGCTTATCTCTTCACTCCATTAACACTGACATGGACCAGGAAACCCCGAAAGTAAAGTTCAGCGAGCTGACCCTCTCTGAAGAAATGCAGCGTGCCATCACCGAAGTTGGCTACGAAGAAGCATCCCCCATTCAGGCCGCCGGTATTCCGGTCCTGCTCGCAGGCCGCGACGTAATCGGCCAGGCCCAGACGGGCACCGGCAAAACGGCCGCCTTTGCCATTCCCGCCATTGAAATGGTCGATACCGACTCGCGGGAAGTGCAGTGCCTGGTGCTCTGCCCCACCCGCGAGCTGGCGGTGCAGGTTTCGGGCGAAATCCAGAAACTGGGCAAGTACAAGCGCGGCCTGGCTGTAGTTCCGATTTACGGTGGCTCCTCCTACGACCGGCAGTTCCGGGCCCTGGAGCGCGGCGTACAAATTGTAATCGGTACCCCCGGCCGCGTGATGGACCACATCGAGCGTGGTACGCTCAAGCTGGAGCATTGCAAGATGATCATCCTCGATGAGGCCGACGAAATGCTGGACATGGGCTTCCGCGACGACATCGAGACGGTGTTGAAAAAGATGCCTGAGGAGCGTCAGACGGTATTCTTCTCCGCCACGATGAGCAAGCCCATCATGGAGATGACCAAGCGCTACCAGAAGGATCCGCAGATCGTGAAGGTCAACCATCAGGAAATGACGGTGACCAACATTGAGCAGAGCTACTTCGAGGTGCGCGGCCCCCAGAAGAAGGATGTGCTCACGCGCCTCATCGACATGTACAACATCAAGTCGGGCATCGTCTTCGCCAACACCAAGCGCATGGTCGATGACATTGTGGGCGACTTGCAGGCCAAAGGCTACTTCGCCGAGGGGCTGCACGGCGACATGGGCCAGCAGCAGCGCCAGAACACGCTCGACAAATTCCGTAAAGGCACCCTCGAAATCCTGGTAGCCACCGACGTAGCCGCCCGCGGCATCGACGTGGAGAACGTGGAAGTAGTGGTTAACTACGACCTGCCCGCCGACGAGGAATACTACGTGCACCGCATCGGCCGTACCGGCCGGGCCGGCAAGCAGGGTAAAGCCTTCACCTTCGTGAGCGGCCGCGACATCTACAAGCTGCGCGACATCATGCGCTTCACCAAGGCCACCATCAAGCAGGAGCGCGTGCCGTCCTTCGAAGATGTGTCGGAGGTGAAAACCACGCTCATGCTCGCTTCCATTAAGGGGGTTATTGAAAAAGGCAACCTTGAAAAGTACGTAGGTCGCGTTCAGCGGCTCATCGACCAGAGCATTGACGAGAACATCACTTCGCTCGACATCGCGGCCGCTTTGCTGAAGATGACGATGAAGGAAGACAAGCGGGCCCAGGAAAGCCTCGACGCCAGCCGCACCCAGGGTGCCGCCCGTGCCGGCTTCACCCGCCTGTTCGTGACCATGGGCAAGAAGGACCGCCTGCACCCGCGCGACATCGTGGACCTGATTGCCGAAAACACCAGCCTCACGGCCGCTAAAGTGGGCGACATCGCCCTCTACGACAAGTTCAGCTTTGTAGAAGTACCGAACGAGTTCGTGGAAGAAATTGTGGCCCAGCTCGGCCGCAGCTCCATCCAGGGCCGGCCGGTAGCCTTCAACATCGCTACGCCCCGCCAGGAAGGCGACGCCCAGCAGGAAGGTGGTACCCGCGGTGGCGGCGACCGTCCGCGTCGGGCTCCCGGCGGGTTCGGCGGTGGTGAGCGGCGCGAAGGCGGCGGCTCCTACGGCGGTAACCGCGGCGGCGGCAGCTACGGCGACCGTCGCGAGGGCGGCGGCTCCTACGGCGGCAACAAAGGCGGCGGCTCCTACGGTGGCAACCGCGGCGGCGGCAGCTACGGCGGCAACCGCGACGGGGGCAGCTCTTATGGCGGCAACAAAGGCGGCAGCAGCTACGGCGGCGGCTACAAAGGCAAGCGCCGCGACGACGAATAAATCACGGATTGACGCTGATTAATCGTAATTTCACTGATTGCTTGTTGCTGATTCCTCAAAAAAAGCTGCTTCTCCGGAAGCAGCTTTTTTTGTTGGGGTCGGGCCGAGGAGTTGGTTTGTTGGACGTGATAACGGTTGATTGTGGCTGGAATGTGCTAGCAGGTTTGGCCACCGCCGGGCCGCTTGGCCAAACGGAAACCAGAACGCCCCCGCTTCAGTGAAGCGGGGGCGTTCTGGTAAGGTAGTGGCACTGAAAAATCAGTGAAATCCCGATCAATCAGCGGCAGTCAGTGCGTTACTTCTTGGCGGCGTCGCGCAGGTCACGGATTTCGTCGTGGCCTTGCTTGATGCCGGCGGCCTGCTTCTCGATAACCGATTTGAGGTCGGCCGGAATGTCCTGAATCTTCTGGGCTTTCTCGTAAGCGGCTTTGGCGTAGTCCTCGCCCCGCTCACACTCGGCCAGGATGCTGTAGCGGTCCTTACCGGTAATCAGGCCCTTCAGGTTGATAAAGGCGCGGTGTACGGTGCCGGTAATGGACGACTCTTCGTCGGGCTTCAGGTTCAGCTTGTACATTTTATCCTCCAGCTCCGTGATATACTCGGCGCGCTGGGCGGCATATTTCTTAAACGTCTGCTTCAGATCCGCGTCTTCCACGTCGGTCATGGCTTCGGCGTAGCCTTTCTGGCCGTCCTTGAGGGTTTCAATCAGTTCGTTCAGGCCGGCTTGCAGTGCTTTAGCTTCCATAAGGAAAGGGGATTTAGATTAGGTGGAGTTGGAAAGATCTTAGTGACCCTCTTTACTGCCAATCTGCCGCCCGGGTTGCCGGAAGCCATTATTTTGCAACCTAACCCGCCTGGCTCATGGCCCGGCCGGCGAGGTGGCCGGTGGTCCAGGCGGCCTGGAAATTGAAGCCGCCGGTGATGCCGTCCACGTCGAGCACTTCGCCGGCGAAGTGCAGGCCCGGCACGAGGCGGCTTTCCATCGTCTGCATGTTGATTTCGCCCAGCGAGATGCCCCCGCAGGTCACGAATTCGTCCTTGTAAGTGGTCTTGCCGCGCATGGGCAGGGCCGTGCGCAAGAGGGCCTCAATCAGCCGGTTCTGGAGCTTGGCGGGCAGCTCGTTCCAGCGCGTTTCGGCCCCGATACCGGCCTGTTCGGCCAGGGTGCGCCAGAGCCGCTGGGGCAGCCCGAACAGCGGGTTGCTAACGACTATTTTGCGGCCGTGGGGGCCGCGGTGCTCCTGCAAATGCTGGCGCAGGGTGTCTTCCGTGAAATCGGGGACCCAGTTGATGAGCGTGGTGCTTTGGTAGTTGAGCTCGTGGAGGCGGCGGGCACCCCAGGCCGAGAGCTTGAGCACGGCCGGCCCGCTCACGCCCCAGTGCGTTACGAGCACCGGGCCTTCGTATTCGAGCTTTTCGCCGGCTACCCGCACCCGGGCGCGGGCCACGCTCACGCCCGGCAGCTCGCGCAGGGGCGAGTCGGGCACGTTAAAGGTGAACAGGCTGGGCACGGGCTCCTGCACCGCGTGGCCCAGCTGCCGCAGCCAGTCGTACTGCGCCGATTTGGGCGCCCCGCCGGTGGCCACCAGCACCCGGGCCACCGCCAGCTCCGGGGCCAGCACCCGGGGGCCGCTGAGCACCAGCCGGAAACCGCCGCCGGTCAGAGGCTCAATGCGCTCGGCCGTGGTCTGGAGCAGGATTTCCACCCCGGCCCGGCGGGCGGCTTCCAGCAGGCACTGGGCAATGGTTTCCGACGAATCGGTGGTGGGAAACATGCGGCCGTCGGGCTCCGTTTTGAGGGGCACGCCCCGGCTTTCGAACCAGCGCACCGTATCGGGCGCGCCGAACTGCCTGAACGGTTCCTTGAGCTGCCGGGCTCCGCGTGGGTAGTGCTGCACAAGCTGGGCCGGCGTATCGGCGGCATGGGTTACGTTGCACCGGCCGCCGCCCGAAATCCGCACTTTGCTCAGCAGTTTACCGGTTTTTTCCAGCAGCAGCACCCGTAGCTTCGGGTTGGCCTCGGCGCAGGCAATGGCCCCAAAAAAGCCCGCTGCCCCGCCGCCCAGCACGGCTACAATCGTTCGTTCTTCCTTCACAGGGGCAAAGATAACCCACACCAACCTGTGTTCAGCAGAACTCCAGGGCCGCTACCACGTCGTCGTGGCGGAACTGGTAGCTGGTCAGGTCGCGCAGGAGAGAAGAGTCGATTTGCTTGCCGCCGGTGGTGCCTTCGGCGAACGTGGGTGGTTGCAGGTCCAGGCGGGTGGCGGCGGCGGTGTAGAAGGTGCGGCGGCTGGGGTGGCTGTTGGCGCTGGCGTTGAGCGTGTAACCCCAGAGGCCCAGTTCGAGAATGCGCACCAGCAGCCCCACGCAGTCGTGCAGATGAATCAGGTTGACGGGAGCTTCGCCGTGGGCCACGCCGCTGCGGCCGGCCATAAAGCGGCCCGGCGGCCGGCCCGGCCCCATGAGCCCCGCCAGGCGCACCACGGTGTGGGCGGGGCCTTGGAACAGGGCTTCGGCGCGCAGCAGCGGCGTTTCGGCTTCCAGGCTGGCGCGGGCATCGGGCTCCTGCATCAGGCGGGCCTCGTCGGGGTAGACGCCGGTGGAGCTCACCAGCAGCACGTGGGCCACGCCGGCGGCGGTGGTGGCCTCGGTTACCAGGCTCAGCAGCGCCGGGTAGGCTTCCGGTGAGCCGGCCCCGCGGGTGGGCGGCACGTTCAGAATCAGCGTTTCCACGCCCTGGAGCAGGGCTTGCAGCGTATCGGTGTCGGTGAGGGTGGGGGTGGGGGCCAGGCGCAGCAGGTAGGGCCGGATGCCGGCGTCGCGCAGGGTCAGGAGCTGGCCGGGCGTGGTGGTGGAGCCGTGGACCGGGTAGCCGGCCGCCACCAGGGCGCGGGCCAGGGGCAGGCCCAGCCAGCCGCAGCCCAGCACGGCCACGGTGGGAAGAGCAGCAGAAGGAGCGGGTTGAATCATGCGGGGTAAAGGTGGCAAAAAAACTTTCCCGGGCAAGCAGGCCGGCAAGGAATCCGCAAACTGTTACCTTGCGCTCCAACAAGTAGGCAAGCATACTACCTCTGGCCGACCCATACGGCCGGTGTTCTGAGTTTCCCATCGACCTTGAGCCCCGCGTGCGGTGGCGGCCCAATGAGGCCGGACAGTGGTAGGAGCATCCTGATTTTTGCCATCTACTTTTCCCACTTCACCCTTTCTTCCGCTTATGTCTACTGCGCATCCCTACGCCCAACCCATGCTCCGCGACAATGCCCTCCAGGGCAAAACCATCGTGGTGACGGGCGGCGGCACCGGCCTCGGCCGGGCCATGACCACCTACTTCCTCCAACTCGGGGCCAACGTGGTCATCAGCTCCCGCAAGCTGGAAGTACTCGAAAAAACGGCCACCGAGCTGCGCGAGCAAACCGGCAACGCTAACGTGCTGGCCGTGCAGTGCGACGTGCGCAAGTACGACGAGGTAGAAGCCCTGCTCGAAAAAACTATCAGCACTTATGGCGGCGTCGACGTGCTGCTCAACAACGCGGCCGGCAACTTCATCAGCCCCACCGAGCGCCTCAGCCACAAGGCTTTCGACGTGATTGTGGACATCGTGCTTAAGGGCTCCTACAACTGCACCCTGGCCTTTGGCAAGCGCTGGATTGCCGATAAGAAGCCCGGTACCATCCTCAACATCGTGACCACCTACGCCTCCGTGGGCTCGGCCTTCGTGGTGCCATCGGCGGCGGCTAAGGCCGGCGTGCTGGCCATGACGCGCTCCTTGGCCGTGGAGTGGGCCAAGTACGGCATCCGCTCCAACGCCATTGCGCCCGGCCCGTTCCCAACGGAGGGTGCCTGGAGCCGCCTGTTCCCCGAGCCCCTGGCCTCCCAGCTCGACCCGGCCGCCAACGTGCCCCTCAAGCGGGTGGGCAGTCACCAGGAGCTGGCCAACCTGGCCGCCTACATGGTGTCGGATTTCTCGGCCTACATGAACGGCGAAGTCGTGACCCTCGACGGGGGCGAGTGGCTCAATGGGGCCGGCGAGTTCAACAAGCTCGAACTGCTCACCTCCGAAATGTGGGACCAGATCGAGAAGACCATGCGCCGCTAAATCACAGATGTTACAGATGGTGCAGGTAAAAGGGATTCGTTCTGCCAGCAGAACGAATCCCTTTTACCTGCACCATCTGTAACATCTGTGATTATAGTTTGTACCCCTTGAAGCCCTTGGCAAACTCGGGGGCCGGGATGGGTTGGTTGGCCACTACGTCGTTGAATTCGAATTTCTCGAACAGGCCTTTGTCGTCGTGGACCTGCACGACCAGGGGCAGGAAGAGCTTCTGATCCACGCAGAGCAGCACGCGGCGGCCGTAGGCGTTGGGCACCTGGAGCATTTTGCCGGCCGGCACGACCGTGCCGGGGCTCAGGTCGTTGCGCTCCAGAATGCGGTATTCGCCGCAGCCGAACTTCTCGGCAATAGCGCGGGTGCTTTCGGCCTTGGTGGGCTTGTAGCTCACGTACCGGAACTGCGGGTACACGGAGCGCAGCACGTAGGCCGCCCGCCCCTGTACGATGGTGTCGGCGGTGTAGCGGAAGGTTTTCTCGAAGCCCGGAGTCAGGCGCTGATCCGAGCCGTCGAGCATTTCGGCAATGGTGCCGTAGCCGGCTTCCAGGGCACTATGGTGCTGACTTTTGCGCATGATGGAGCCCTCCGGGTCGAGGCTCAGCGTCACGTAGGGGAAGCTGTTGGGGTACACCCAGGCGTCGCCGTTGTTCTGGCCCGTTACGTAGAGCACCTCCACGCCCTTCTGGTTGCGCAGGTACACTTTGTAGGGTTTGAAGGTCATCTTCATCTCCGTCCGGGCCTGCTGATAGACCCCGCCGATGCGCTCCTGGGCGCGCACGTTGCAGCGCAGCGTTTTCAGGTTCTCAATGGTGCTGCTGAGACGATTGATAATGGCGTCCGTCGTGATTTTGGGGTCGGCGGGAACGGCGGCGGTGCTGCCCAGGCCCAGTAGCAGAACGGGCAGCAGGCGGGAAGAACGAAGCATAGTGAAACGGTAAGAGTAGGGGTAGAGCTGGCCGGCAAGCAGAAACCGCGCCGGAAGCGGCCGGCTTTTGCTTGCCGGCTGGTTGCGGGCTAAAGCTAACGGATTGGTGGCAATGGCAACTTTTTGGGGCTTCAGCCAGAATACTCGTCCATGCACTTCACTGTTATCACCCCCACGCACAACCGCCGCGCCTACCTGCCCGAGGCTGTGCAGAGCGTCCGCGCCACCGTTACTGCGCCCCTCGATTTCTCCTTTGAACACCTGATCTGCGAAAATGCCTGCACCGACGGCACTGCCGAGTGGTTGCAGCAGGCTGCTCACGAGCCCGGAGCCCCGCTCCGCGTGCGTCGGCAGCCTGAGCTGCTCCGGGCCGGGCCGGCGCGCAACGTGCTCATCCGCGAAGAGGCCCCCGCCGAAACCTGGCTCGTGCCCCTCGACGACGACGACCTGCTGCTCCAGCGCACCCTGTTTCACTACGCCAGCCAGATCCGGCAGCACCCCGGCCGGCCGTGGCTGGTGGCCGACTTCCTGCGCGTGGACCAGGACCGCCGCTACCTGCCCGCCGACGATTACTACGCCTGGCAGTTCGACAGCCCCACCGACATGCTCCAGGCCATTTTCCGGGCCGAACATTTCATCCAGGGCAACGTGTGCTACAGCCGCCAGCTGTTCGAGGAAGTGAACGGCTACGACGAGCAAATCGAAATGGCCGAAGACCTCGACCTCTACGTGCGCTTCCTGCTGGCCGGCCACCTGCCCGTCATCTGCCCTCACATCAGCCACCTGCACCGCTTTCACAGCAGCAACGTGAGTATTGGCACCGATGCCGGCAAGCACGCCCAGGATCTGCGGGTTATCTATGATAAGTACGCCGGGCAGTTAGGGGAGATGGGAATAGAGCGGCCGTGAGGCAACTGCTGGAACATAGGTAATCGAGAGAGTTGATTATTTATCCACCACTACCCCGCCCTTTACCACCAGCTTCACCTGCCGCAACGCGCTGATATCCTGGGTTGGGTCGCCGGATACGGCTACCAGATCGGCCAGCAGGCCGGGCTTTAGCTGGCCGCGGTCGGGGAGCTGGAAGAGGCGGGCATTGGTGCTGGTGAGGCCGCGCAGAACTTGCAGTCTCGTCAGGCCGTACTCGCGGACCAGCAGCTCGGCTTCGCGCAGGTTGTCGCCGTGAGTGAACACGCCCACGTCGCCGCCAATGGCCAGTTCTACGCCGCTTTGCAGGGCGGCTTTCATGCTGAGGCGTTTTTGCTGAATCCGGTCGGGCTCGGCGCCTGTTCCTTTCTGCCAGCCCCGGTACTGGGCAATGGCGTCGCCGGCGGCCACGGTGGGGCAGAGGGCCACGCCGCGCTGCTTCATGAGCTTGAATACTTCTAAGGTGCCGCCGTCGCCGTGTTCGATGGTCTGCACGCCGGCCAGGGTGGCGCGGCGCATGCCTTCGGGGGTGCTGGCGTGGGCCACCACGGGGCGGCCGGCGTTGCGGGCGGTTTGCACGATGAGGTTCAGCTCGTCCTGGGAAAACGTGGGCCGGCTGGGCTCATTCGGTCCCCAGCGGTAGTCGGCGTACACCTTGATGATGTCGGCCCCCTTGCCGATTTGCTCCCGCACGGCCCGCAGCAGGCCATCCACGCCGTCGGCTTCCTGGGCACCCTGGAGCACGTCCACGTCGGCCGAGAGTTTGGGTCCGTAGCTGCCGGTAGCCACCAAAGCGCGGGTAGCCACCAGCAGGCGCGGCCCCGGAATCAGGCCCTGCTCGATGGCTTGTTTGAGGCCCACATCGGCGTAGCCGGCCCCCTCGCTGCCCAGGTCGCGGGCGGTGGTGAAGCCGGCGGCCAGCGTGGCGCGGGCGTGGGCCGTGGCGCGGGCCACCCGCAGCGCCTGAGATTCGAGCAGCACCTGGTCGTTCCAGGGCGTTTCGTTATAGGGGTGGAGCAGCAGGTGGCTGTGGCCCTCAATGAGGCCGGGCAGCAGCGTGAGGCCCGGCAGCTCCAGAACGCGGGCACCGGCCGGGGCGGTGAGCTGGGCGGCCGGCCCCACAGCTTTGATTTTGTCGCCCTCGGTGAGCACGGCCCAGCCGGGGTGCAGGGTTTCGCCATCGAACACGGCGGCGGGCCGTAGCAGCAGGGCCACGGGTGCGGGCGCAGCTGACGGTTGAGCCAGGGTTGGGCCGGCAGTCAGCAGGAAGGCAATCAGGAGTAGAATCGGACGCAAGGGCAGGGCGGAAAGCGGGTGAAGCAGGGGCTTAAAGCTACGGCTGCTTCCGCAAATCGTACGACAGGCCCACCTGCGCATCCCAGATGAACAGGCGTTGGTTTCCAAAGCGGAAATCCGCGTCATCCACCGGCAGGCTGGTAAGCAGCAGGCGGGGGTGAAACAAGGCTTCTACATTGAACCGGCTGCCGCCCAACTGCCGATACGTGAGCGACGACCACAGGCCAACCCCCGCTTTGGCTTCCGTGCTCCGCTCCCGGGCTCCCACGAAGTAGAGCCCTGCGCTGGGTCCGGCCAGCAATTCCAGCCGGGGCGCGAGCTGCATCCGGCCCGCCACGAAGCCTTGCAGGGAATAGAGCGAATTGTGGTACTCAGTGATGGCGCGGGGGCGGCCCGCAGGATCGAATGGATCAGCATTCGGCAAAAACTCCCGGTAATTCTGGCGGTTGCGGGCCGCCGTCAGGCCCACGCCCGCCGCCACGTGGCGGCCCAGGGGAAACACCGTATGTAGCCCCCCGGAAGCTGCGCCGGTAAACGAATTTTCGCCCACCCGGGTATAGCCGCCCGTGAGCAGCACTTCCTGACTGAAAGCAGAAGTAGCGGCGAGAAAAAGCAGGAACAGGGCAGATAGAAATTGAGTCATAAGTGGGTAAGTCACTAAAAAGTAAAGCAGCCGCCACTCGGGAAGTCAGGAGGAGAGTGAAGTGCAAAAGCGAAGGAAGTGAAACCTAGCGCTACGACGGCGGCCAGAATTTTTATAGCGGGCAGTTCGCGCAAAAAAAAGGGCCGCCCGGGGTAAAAGTCGCTGTAACAACTTCTGTCGCGGGCGGCCCTTCCGGGTGGGTGTACTCCCGGTTCGAAGGGTCGAGGAAAACAGGGAGCCGGTTTATGATTTGGTAGGTTATTTTTTTTGCGCAGAAAAATAACCTACCAAATCATACGTGGTCGTTACGCCTTTTTGCGCTTCACTTTTACCTTTTTCACTTTTTGGTTGGAATCCGAACCGGCGGCCGCTTCGGGGCCGCCCACGAGAGTCATTTCCTTTACAAGGTGGCCGGCCCCGGCGTACTTGTCCACCACGAAGAGCATGTAGCGCACGTCGAGGGTAATGTTGCGCACCCGGTCGGGGTCGAACATGATGTCGGACATGGTGCCCTCCCAGTTGCGGTCGAAGTTGGTGCCGATCAGCTCGCCTTTTCCGTTGATGACGGGCGAGCCGGAGTTGCCGCCGGTGGTGTGGTTGGTGGCGATGAAGGCCACCGGCACGGAGCCCTTGTAGGCGTAGGGGCCGTAGTCCTTGTTCTGGTACAATTCTGCGAGGCGGGCCGGCACCTCAAACTCGGGGTTGGTGGGGTCAGCCTTCTCCATGATGCCGTCGAGGGTGGTGTAGAAATCATACTTCACGCCGTCGGCGGGCTCGTAGCCGGCTACCTGCCCGTAGGCGAGGCGGAGGGTGGAGTTGGCATCGGGGTAGAACTTGCGCTCCGGTTGCTGGAGGCGCTGGCCGGCCAGGTAGGTGCGCTGGAGCAGGGCAATCTGGTCGGTGGCCGCCGAGTAGGTGGGCAGGATGGCCGCGCGGTAATTGCCCACAACGGCCGCCGCGAGCTGGGCGGCGGGGTCCTGGCGCAGGGTTTCGGGCTTGCCGTTGGCCACCGCATCAAGCACGGCCAGGGCGCTGGCCTGGTCGGTGAGGCGCGACTTACTGAACAACTGGGCCGCGTAGGCGTCCCAGCCGGTGGCGGCGTACTGCTGGCTGAGCGTCTTCACGTAGGTGGGCAGCAGGGCGGGCGGGGTGCCGGTGGCGTAGAGGGGCAGCAGCTGGGCGGCTACCTTCTGGTCGGTGGGGGCATTGTAGTTGCGGAAGAAACCGGCTACACCCTTTTTGGCTTTTTCCACGGCCGCCTTCAATTCGGCGGCGGGTACTTTCTGATCCACCAGGTCCAGAAGTGGGAGCAGGCTGTTGGCGTAGCTCACCAGCTCCACGCCCAGGGCCGCCTCGCTCACGTAGTCGCGGGCCAGGGTATAGTCGCGGGCGCTGGCGTAGCTGCGCTTCAGGTCGGGAAGCAGGGTGGCGAAGGCGGCCCGGCGGGCGGCGTCGCCCGATTCGGCCCAGCGCTGGAACTCGGCTTCCTGCTGCTGCTTCACGCGCACGGCATCGAGCTTTTTGAGGCCCCGGTTCTCCCCGATCCACTTTTTCCAGTAGTTGGCGATGCTGGCGTACTTGGCCGCGTACTGAATCCGCACCTTGTCGGAGGCCTTCATGTCGGCATCCAAAACCTTGAGCTTGGCGTCGCGGATGGCAATTTTGGCCGGGTTCGATACCGCGTAGGTTTCCTCCACGCCCCAGCTGGTGAGGTATTCGTTGGTGCGGCCGGGAAAGCCAAACACCATCGTGAAGTCGCCGGGCTGCACGCCGGCCAGGGAAATGGGCAGGTGGTGACGGGGCTTAAAGGGCTTGTTGTCGGGCGAGTAGGGGGCGGGCTTGTTGTCGGGGCCGGCGTAGATGCGGAAGATGCTGAAGTCGCCGGTGTGGCGGGGCCAGGCCCAGTTGTCGGTGTCGCCCCCGAATTTGCCGATGCTGCTCGGCGGCGCGCCCACCAGCCGGATATCCTGGAACACCTCGGTCAGGAACAGGTAGTACTCGTTGCCGTTGAACATGGGTCGTACGAACGCCTGGTAGCCGGTGCCCTGCACGGCGGCCTGGGCCACGCGCTGGCTGTTGAGCTGCACCAGTTTCTCCCGCTCGGCCTCCACGATGCCCGTGGTGGGCACGCCGGCCAGCACCTGGCTGGTCACGTCCTCCATGCGCACGATGAAGGTGGCCGTCAGGCCGGGGTTGGGCAGTTCCTGGTCGCGGCTCATGGCCCAGTAGCCTTTGGTGAGGTAGTCGTTTTCGACGGAGGAATGCTGCTGAATCTGGCCGTAGCCGCAGTGGTGGTTGGTGAGCAGCAGGCCCTGGTCGGAAATGATTTCGCCGGTGCAGCCACCGCCAAACTGCACGATGGCGTCTTTGAGGCTGCCTTGGTTGATAGAGTAAATCTGCTCGGCGGTGAGCTTGAGGCCTTTTTTCTGCATGTCGGCCTCGTTGAGCTGCTTGAGCAGCAACGGCAGCCACATGCCCTCATCGGCGCGGGCAGTTAGGGCAGTAAGGAAAGTAAGGGCCAGCAGCGCCAGCCGGGTACGAAGGAGCATAAAAACGAAAAAGGGTGGAGGTATCAGGACGCGAAAATACGATTTTGGCTGCTTGGATGATCTTCTTTCGGGGCCAATAAGCTTTCCCGCAGAGGTCCGCAGAGGGATGCGCAGAGAAAAAACAGCGCTGTCAGCAAAACGCCCACCCGAAAACCGGGTGGGCGTTTTGCTGACAGCCGTCAGAACGAATCTGCGGCATCTGCAACATCTGCGGCATCTGCAACATCTGCAACATCTGTGATTCAGGAGTGCCCGATTTCGGCCACGGCGGGCAGATTTTCGGCTTTGGTGTAGGACCCGGAGGGCTTTTGGGCGGCGGCCGGAATGTCGTCGGCTTCTTCGGCGGCGTGGGTGGTTTCCCACTCGCGGAACCGCGTCAGCTCGCCCTGGAATTTGCCGACAAACCAGCTGATCAGGGCCAGATCATCCAGAAAGCCCACGACGGGAATGAAATCGGGTACCAGGTCCACCGGGCTCAGCACGTAGAGCAGCACGCCCAGGCCCGAGACGATGGTACTGGTTTCCACCTGCCGGTAGTCGCCGCTCACGTAGTTGCGCACGAGCCGGATGAGGGTGCGGGCCACCGAGAAGAGCTGTTTGAATTTGTTGTCGCCGCTTTCCTTGCTGGCTAGCTTCTCGGCGGTTTCGTTGAGCACCAGTATCACCTTGAACGGGCGGCCCAGCAGCTTGCCGGCTTTGTTGAGAAAGACGCTGAACAGGGCATTTTTGGAAATCGAAAGACCTTTTTCGACGAGTGAAGACATGAAACAGGGGTGAAGTGGGGTGAGTGCCCGGTGTACGCGCCCGGCCCGGCTGGTGTTGCCAACGGGCACCGCCGGGCCGCTTGCCGGCCGGTTTTAGCAAACATCGGCCAGCCAGCCGCCCACTTTATTGCCCGATATTTACCGGAAGCCCGTAGCTTCGCTCCATGAGTTCCTTCCTGACGCCCCCGGCGGCCTCCGAGTACGCCCCGTTCTACCATACCTACGTGCGCCTGATTTTTGGCGAGCCGCTGGCCGCCCTGCGCGAGCAGCCCCGGGAACTGCGCCGCCTGACGGAAGACCTGACGGAGCAGCAGGCCCTGGGGCGCTACGCCCCCGGCAAGTGGAGCCTCAAAGAAATGCTGGTCCACATGATGGACACGGAGCGCGTATTCGCCTACCGCGCCCTGCGCATCGGCCGCGGCGACCCTACTCCGCTGCCCGGCTTCGAGCAGGACGACTACGTGCCCGCCTCCGACGCCGATTCCCGTCCCCTGGCCGACATTCTGGCCGAGTACGACGCCGTGCGGGCCGCCACGCTGGCCCTGTTCGAGTCGTTCAATCCGGCGGCCATCAGCCGGCAGGGCACGGCCAGTGGGCAGCCGGTGAGCGTGCGCGCCCTGGCCTACATCCTGCCCGGCCACGAAGCCCACCACCTGAACCTGCTGCGCGAACGATACCTGCCGGCACTGGGCAAATAGTATCTTTGAGCCCGCCCGGAGCCGTTTTCAGTGCAACACCTTTCCCGGTCGGGCGTTATATAGTCACCTGATTCACTCTTCATCCCTCACCATCATGGCAAAAGCCCAGGAACCCCGCAAAGAGAAAAAGAAAGAGCCCGCTAAAACCACCAAGGAAAAAAAGGCGGCTAAAGACGAGAAAAAGGCCCTCAAGTCCCGCCAGCAGGACTAATTTGCGCTTAGTTTGAAAAAAGCCCGAGGGCCGGTACAACACAGTTGTATCGGCCCTCGGGCTTAACTATCGATGGGGGGGCGGCCACCAAAAAAAGTTAATGACTGCTGTTACGCAGTAGCCGTTGAAGCATTCGTTTTTCGTTGCTCGTTTTTCGGGGCTGATTCACCTTCAGTAACCAATCAGCCCCGAAAAACGAGCAACGAGCAACGAGCAACGAAAAACGACCTGCCACCGCAGATACCGGAAGCGGCTTGCGTAACAGCAGTTAATGAATCAGCGGATTGCCCTCGTGACGCTGGTTGTGGCCGACTACGACGCAGCCATTGCCTTCTACACCCGGCAGCTGGGGTTTCGGCTGGTTGAGGATACCCGGCTGAGCGCCGGAAAGTGGTGGGTGCGGGTTGCGACGCCCGGGCCGCCCGGGGTCGAGCTACTGCTGACGCTGGCCGCCAACCCGGAGCAGTTGGCCCACATCGGTAACCAGACCGGCGGCCGGGTGGCCCTGTTTCTCTACACCGACGACCTGGCCCGCGACTATGCCCGGCTGCGGGCCAACCAGGTGCGCAGCGTGCGCCTGCCCATGATGGAACCCTACGGCCGGGTGCTGGCTTTTGCCGATTTATACGGGAATCTGTGGGACCTGCTCGAACTGGCTCAGAGCGTGTAATACACCTCCTTTTGCTTGTCGTGGTGTTTGATGTAGCCGTGCAGGGTGAGCTTGATGAGCAGGCGGTAGGCCCGGCGCTGGCCAATGTTGAGCAGCTTCATGTACTGGGCCAGCGTGATGCGCGGGTGCTGGCGCAGATACTCCAGTACGGCCAGCTCCTCCCGGCTCAGCGGAATCTGCTCAAACTCGTTCGGGGGCTCCTGGCGCTCCAGTGCTTTCTCGGTTAGCTGGCTGGTTTGCACGCTCTGGTCGCGCACGCGCACGTAGGCCCGCCAGTCGCCGTCGGCAATTTGGGCGCGGTGGGGCTTGTGGGCGCTTTCGGGCACCGTCACCACCAGCACTACGCGGCCTTCGCCGGCCTCCATTTCCTGGTAAGTGAACTCCAGGGGCGGATCGATGTAGTGGCGGGCGGCCTCGCGGAGCTGGTAGAGTTCCTCCTCCACGTCGCGCACGCCCGTTATGCGGCCGTTGTCTTCCACCCCCACCAGCACCCGCCCCCCGTGGGTATTAGCCAGCGACGACAACGTGCGGGCCATGCGCGTGGGGCGGGTGGTGCGCTGCTTGAACTCCAGCCGCTCCCCCTCGCCCTGCCGAATCAGTTCCAGTAAATCCATCGGGGTAAGATTAGCGGGAAAAAGTAGACAACAGGCAAAAGCAGGCCGTCATTCCGAGCCTGCCGAGGAATCTCGCGTGCTCACATTGAGCTCCTGTGGCAACGTCAGCGCGCGAGATTACTCGGTCCCTTGCTTGATGCGCAACATGCTCGGAATGACGTTCTTTTCCCATCCCCCGACATCGTAACGCCTACTCCACGCCCGTTTCCTCGGCCGAAATGCGCCAGAGGCGGTTGGCCTCGTTGCTGCTGCTGGCCCGCTCGGAGCAGCGGGCTACTTTGCGGCCCGCGAAATACTGGCCGCTCACGCGGGCCGCTTCCGGGGCTGTAGCCAGGTACAGGGTAGTCTGCGCCCCTTTTTCGGCCGATACCATCAGGGGACGGGCCGTCCACCACAGGGCCTTCATCACCTGCGAGGTGTCGGCGCGCATGAGGCTGGTATTGACCATGCCCGGGTGCAGGCAGTTGGCCGTAATGTTGGTCAGGTCGAGACGGTGGGACAGCTCCTTGGTAAAGAGAATGTTGGCTAGTTTGGAATCGGCGTAGGCGGTGAGCCAGCTGTACTTTTCGGGGGAGTTGCGGGCCTCGCGGTCGGGCTCAATCTCGCCCACCCAGTGCGCCACCGACGACACGGTAACCACCCGGGCGTGCTCGGCGGCATCGAGCAGAGGCAGCAGGCGGTTGGTGAGGGCGTAGGGGGCCAGGTGGTTGGTGGCCCAGCTCAGCTCGTGGCCTTCCTCGGTGAGGGTGAAGCGCCCGGGCATAATGCCCGCATTGTTGACCAGAATATCGAGCTGGCTGAATTCCTGTTGCATCTGCTCGGCCAGGGCGGCCACGTTGCGCAGCAGCGAGAGGTCGAAACACTTCACGTGCACATGAGCCTCGGGGCCGGCGGCCTGCTGAATGACGGCCTGAGCGCGGGCCGCCTTTTCGGGGTCGCGGCCCACCAGGATTACCCGGGCTCCGTTTCGCGCCAGCTCCCGGGCCGTGACCAGCCCGATGCCGCTGGTAGCACCGGTAACCAAGGCAGTTTTGCCCGCCAGCGGCAGGGAGGAAGCAGAAACCATACGGGACGGGAGTAGCGTGAAGTCAGATGACGAGTATGAGAGGGCCGGGGCTGGCAATAAGCAGGCCAGTGGAGTAAAAACGTAAAAACAAGCCCCGCAGGTTTCACCCGGCCAGGTCCGGTTGCATTTCCCGGAGGAAGCGGCTGATTTCGGCCAGCGTGGGCCGGTCGGCCACGGCGGGCTGCTGGCAGCGGGCCTGTAGTTGCCGCAGCTCCCGGAGTGTCCCGGCCGCCGGCTCCTGTGGCTGCGGGCAACGGTCCAGCAACTCTTCCAGCAGATTGCCAAAGGCCCGGGTTTCCAGGCGGGGCAGCAGGTGGGCGGCCTTTTCGGCGGCGGCGGGAATAAAGCCGGCCGCGCCAAAATCGCCCAACAGGCTTTCCCCGGCCGGGGTGGTGAGAATATTGTGGGCGTATAGGTCGCCGTGCAGAATACCCTGGGCGTGCAGGTGGGCCGCCGCCGCCGCAATGCCCCCGGCCAGACGCAGCAGCACGGGCAGCTCGAACGCGGCGGCGGGCGCGTACACGTCGCGGGTGCAGGTGGCAAAGCTGGGCGGCCCGGCCAGGTTGCCAAAGGCCGGGTCGATGAGCTCCAGCACCAGGCCTTCCCGGCCGCTGGGGTGGTCGGGGATGGTGCCGCGCACGGCAATCAGGTTCGGGTGGGGACCGGCGCTGAGGCAGGCCACCATTTCGGAGTGGGGCAGTCCGTCGCTGGTCACGGCCCCTTTAAACAACTTCACCGCTACCGGTTCGGGCGCGGCATGGGCGGCGCGCTCCCACTGGCCCCGGTAAATAATGCCCGACGCGCCCTCGCCCAGCACCTGCTCCGTCGTCAGGAGGTTCCAGGCAATAGGGGGCCGCGTGGCGCGGGCCAGCGCGGCGGCTTCGGCGGCGGCGGCCAGGGGGTTGCCGGCGTAGGCCAGCCAGCTCAGCCGGGGCATGGTCAGCAGCCACTCGGGCAGCTCCGTCAGCTGGTTGGCGGCCAGGCGCAGCAATTCCAGGTTGGTGCAGCGGGCCAGCTGCGGGGGCAGTTCCCGCAGCCGGTTGCCGGCCAGCATCAGCTTCTGGAGCCGCCCGCAGTTGCCAATTTCCGGGGGCAACGCGGCCAGCTCGTTATCGGTGAGGATGAGCCAGCGGAGGCGGGGCGGCAAAGCGGCCTCGGGCAGCTCCCGGATGCGGTTGGCCTTGAAGCCCACCATTTCCAGGTTCGGGCACTGGCCCAGCACTTCGGGCACCCGGGTAAACTGGTTATCGGAGCCGAACAGAATGCGCAGTCGGTGCAGGCGGGGCAGGTCGGCGGGCAGCCCGGAGAGGGCGTTGCCCGAAAGGTTGAGGATTTCGAGTGTATCAGCCAGCGCAAAAATCTCCGGCGGAAACTCGGTCAGACCTTCGGCCAGGTCCAGCCGGGTGGTGCCGGCCAGTTCCCCGGCGCGTAGTTGGGCAAGCGTGTGCATAGAGCAGGTAGGGTAGAGGCCGGTTTCGGGAGGAAGCCGGACCGGCACAAAAAAGCCGCTGCCAGAAGCGGCAGCGGCTTTTTTTAAGGAGTTAGGAGAGAGAGAAGCTAGGAGGCCAGGGAATTTTATTCTTCGGCTCCTGACTGCTAGCTCCTTCCAATTAGAACGGCAGGTCGTTGTCGTCGTCCGAGGCAATAGGAGCGGCCGAGGCGCGCAGGTTCGGGTTCTGGTTTTGGGCCGGAGCCGGGGCCGCGGCGCGGGGAGCAGCCTGCTGGTAGCCACCGGCCTGAGGAGCTGCCGCTCCGCCAGCGGAGTTCTCAATGCGCCAGGCTTCGAGGTTGGTGAAGTAGAGCATCTGGCCGTTCTTGTTGAAACCACGGCCGCGCAGGTTGAAGGATACCTTCACTTCGTCGCCCACTTTAAACGGGTCGATGAGGGAGGTCTTATCCTGCACCATCTGGAACTTGATATGCTCGGGGTACTGGCCGTCTACGACCTCCAGCACGAATTCGCGCTTGCGGAATTTTTCGCTCACCTGCTGTTCGTCGAAAATTTCGTGCAGGCGGCCGGTAGCTTCGTAAGCCATAAGGTTGATACGTTTGGGGAGTTGAAAATCTGTAAACCAAACCTACGAAAAAAAACGCGGTTGGTTTCCGGCTTCCAGGGGGGGGCGGGGCCAGTGGCCTGCCTACCTTTGCCTTGCGTTTTTACCACCTACCAACTTTTTTCCGCCCCATGACTCCTCCCTTCGCTTTGGCCCTGCACGGCGGTGCCGGCACTATTTCTCCCGCCCTGATGACGCCCGAAAAGGAGCAGGCCTACCAGCAGGCCCTGCGCGGAGCCTTGCAAGCGGGCTACGCCGTGCTGCGCGACGGCGGCCCCGCTCTCGACGCCGTGGAGCAGGCCGTGCGCCGCCTCGAAGACCACCCGCTCTTCAATGCCGGCCGGGGCGCGGTGTTCACCCACGAAGGCCACCACGAAATGGACGCTGCCATCATGGACGGCCGCAACCGGGCTGCCGGGGCCGTGGCCGGCGCCCGCGCCGTGCAGAATCCTATCCGGGCCGCCCGCCTCGTGATGGAGCACACCGACCACGTGCTGCTGGCCTGGCCCGGCAATGATGAGCTGGTGCGCGAGCATGGCCTGCCCACCCAGCCCGCCGAATACTTCTTCACCCAGCACCGCTACGACCAGCTCCAGGAAGCTTTGCAGGAAGGCCGCATGCGCCTCGACCATTCCCAGGCCCTGCCCACCCACGAAGACCCGAAAAAGAAAATGGGCACGGTGGGCGCGGTGGCCCGCGACCAGCACGGCCACCTGGCCGCCGCCACCAGCACCGGCGGCATGACCAACAAGCGCTACTCCCGCATCGGCGACTCGCCCATCATCGGCAGTGGTACCTTCGCCGACGACCGCACCTGCGCCATCAGCTGCACCGGCCACGGCGAGTTTTTCCTGCGGGCCGTGGTGGCCCACGACATCAGCTGCCTCATGGAGTACCGGGGCCTGAGTCTGGCCGAGGCCTGCCGCATTGTGGTCCACGATAAGCTGGCCCCCATCGGGGGAGAGGGCGGGCTGGTGGCCGTGGACGCGGCCGGCAACGTGGCCCTGCCCTTCAACTCTGAAGGTATGTACCGGGCCAGCCAGACTTCCCACGGCGACGCCATACCGTACGTGGCTATTTATAAATGAGGACAGCGCGAAACGGAAGCCTCACGCTGCCGGGCTCAGCAAGCTTACTACAACCGGCCGGATTTGGGCGGCTTAGCAAAGCTCCCGGCGGTGGCTATATATATAAGGAGTAGGCCACGTCGGCGAATCAGGAGCCAGCAAGCCGATTCTCGGCCGTTGAGCGTGAAGCGCGTAGCTTAGGCAGTATAACGAAAAAGCCCATTTTCTGGGTAGAAAATGGGCTTTTTACCATTTGGATAAATTGTTCAGGTGGCGCGAGCGGGCTCATTGGCGCCCTGGCCGGCCGTGAGCAGCTCCGATTCGGCAACTTGCTGGCGCAGCTTGAAGTCGGGGTAGAATGTGCGGTGGGTCACGTCGTAGAGGTTGCCCTTCACCAGCACGTGCAGCAGCATGTGTTCCACGGAAATGGCCTCGCCCTTGCGGGCGGCGGCGGCGTTGTTGTGCTCCAGCTTGTGGCCATCCATGATGACGACCATGTTCGAGCCGATGGTTTCGAGCTGGTTGCCCTCCGTGATGAGCATCCCCGTGTCCTCGCCCAGTCCGATGCCGATAAGCTTAGGGTGCAGCGACACGGCCTCGATGAGGCGGCCAAAACGCCCACGCTTCACGAAGTGGGAGTCGATGATGACGTTATCGAGGAAACCCAGGCCGCCGCCCATTTTCACGGCCCCCTTCATGAGGGCGTCGGGGACGCTGCCGCCCTTGATCATGGTTTTCGACATGCCCATGGCCCCGGCCGAGGTGCCGGCAATAACGAAGTTGGGCGTGGTCTGGTAGCGGTGCTTGAGGGCGGCCAGGAATTCGGTTTCGCCGAAAATGTCCACCAGCCGCGACTGGTTACCGCCCGATATCATCACAATATCGGCTTGTCGGATGCGCTCCACGTAGTCGGGGCGCAGGGCATCCTCGCGGGTGCGTATGTCGAGCACGTTCACGTTGTTGCAGTTGAGCATCGTGAACGAAGAAATATAGATGCGGGCCACCTCATCCGGAATCATCGACGCGGTGGTGATAACCTCAATGCGCGGGTCTTCCTGGCCGGACTCGAGCACCACGCGCTTGAGAATGCCCAGCTCGAAGAAGTTGAGGTAGTATTTTTTCTTGGTCCGGGGGTTGGGATAGGTGCCCTTGTCCTCGTTGCCACCAATGGCAATGAGCTTACCGAGCGGTTTGGAATTTTTCAAAGCAAAATCAGCTTAAGCCACACAAAAGGAAAAGTCCTGCGCTCCTGGGCAAGCAAGCTTCGGGCCACGCGGGCTTTTCCGGAAAAAGAGGCGTCAGCGGGCCGGACTTCCCGACGTACGGGCCGCGACCCACTCGCTGACAACGGGTAATGAACAAAAAAATGCCGAACAAATCCGTGCTGGCCGGCTGAGAAGGCACTCCTACTCGGTGGGAGTCCCTAGCAGCGCGTCGAACGTGACGGTGGCTACGGCGTGGTAGTTGGGGCGGGCCTCGGCGTAAAGCCGTCGGGCCAGCGGCCGGCCGCCGGGTCTGGCCAGCAGGGCTTTATAAAGCGGGATCAGGAATTTGCGCCGGCCCACCCGGGTCAGAAAACGATGCAGCGCGGCTTCGGCAGGAGCGTAATCGGCCGCGATAGTGAGCGGCAGCCAGGCCGCCAGAATTTCGGTGTTGCCCGAGTCGGTAAAGCCGAAGGCGGCGTCCAGTTCAGCCAGTTGGGCGGGGCGCAGGCCAGGGGGCAGGCCGTGCAGGAAGTGGACCCATTCGTGGCTGCTCCAGGCGGCGGCCGGCAGGTGGGTAGGTGGCGTGCCATTTTGCCAGGTGCGCAACGCCGCTTCCACGGCCGCGAACCGCGCCGAGGACACGGGCGGTGCTACGGCCGGAATGCCGGGGCCGTTCACCCAGGCGTCGAGCTGGAGCTTTTCTTCCAGACCCAGCTCCAGGTCGAGCAGCTCCCGGCGCAGGTAGGTCAGGAAGGTGGTCGTATCCATGCTCTGGAAACCGTGGCGGGCGAAGTACTCCTTAATAAAGGCGTCGAGCCGGGGGCGGCCCACCAGGTGCTCCAGGGTGAGCAGCAGATAGTCGCCCTTCTCGTAGGCAATATCAGTCAGGCCCTCGTCGGGGTCGCGGCCGGCCAGGTCCAGCAGCAGGTGGGTGTCGGGGCTGGCAGCACCGATTTCCTGGATCGTGCGCAGCAGGCCGGCGTGGCCCAGCACCTGGAGCATGTCGGCGTAGGGGCGGCCGTAGAGCTTTTCCATTATGCGCCGCTCGAAGTACACGGTGAAGCCCTCGTTGAGCCAGAAGTCGTTCCAGGTGGCGTTGGTCACCAGGTTACCGCTCCAGGAGTGGGCCAGCTCGTGGGCCACCAGGCTGGTTAGGCTCCGGTCGCCGGCCAGAATGGTGGGCGTCACGAAGGTGAGGCGCGGGTTTTCCATGCCCCCGAACGGGAAGGAGGGCGGCAGCACCAGCAAGTCGTACCGGTCCCAGCGGTAGGGGCCGTACAGGTCCTCGGCCGCCGCTACCATCTGCTCCAGGTCGGCAAACTCCCCGGCGGCCCCGGGCAGCGTGGCCGGCTCGGCGTACACGCCGGTGCGCGCGCTCAGGGGCCGGAACTCCAGGTCGCCCACGGCCAGCGCCATCAGGTAGGCCGGAATGGGCTGGGCCATGCGGAACTCGTAGCAGCCGTCGGGCCGAAGCTGCTGCGGGTTTTCGGCGCTCATGAGCGGGAGTAGCCCGGCGGGCACCTGCACCCGGGCTTCGTAGGTGAAGCGCACGCCCGGCGAATCCTGGCAGGGCAGCCAGGTACGGGCCAGAATAGCCTGCGACTGGGTGAAGAGAAACGGTTGGGTGCCGGCCGTCTGCTCCGGGCTCAGCCATTGCAGGGCCGCTGCGGCGGGCGTGGTCTGGTAAACGATGGTGACGGCCGTGGTGTCGGGCCGTAGCCGGATGCGCAGGGCCTGGCCCAGCACGGCATCCTCGGGACCCAACACAAACTCGGTCGGCTCGCCCTCGGGGAAGTTGCCGAGCAGGACGGCTTCGATGCGCAGGTGGCGGGCGTCGAGCACCAGCTCAGTGGCAGTTGAGCCCTCGGGGCGGCGGAGCTGCCAGGTAGCGTGGCCGGCCAGGGTGCGGGCGGCAAAATCCACCCGCAGGTTGAGGGCCAGGTGATGAACGCTGACTTCGGTGGGGCGGGCGTGGCTGTGCGGGTCGGGAGGCAGCAGGCGGGCGGGCAGCGGGGTAGGGGCCATATGGAAGGTGGGGAAAGGAAGTTCGCGCAAAACGAAGAAGTTGCCGGCCAAGGTACGGATTGGTGTCGGCCAGGGCCGGAACCGGGGGCGGGAGTCCGGCGAAATCCCCTAACTTGCGGGCCTAGGAAAGAAGTGCGGGGGCGGGCAACTCGGCCGTCTCAAACGCAGTAGAAAGCCCGAACTGTTTCGGCCAGCCTTCCGTTGGCAGCACGAATGGCTTCCATTTCCCTCTTTTTTCCTGCCTGCTCTATGAACAAATCCTGCCGCTCTTTTTCTTTTACCCCCTTTTTTAGCTGGCTGCTGGGCCTGCTGCTCGTTACCGCCACGGTATCGTGCAGTCAGGATCAGAAGGCCCAGCTGAAAGACGTCCTGCCCGACGCCCTCACCAAAGCCGGCGGACCCCAGCCCAAGCTCGACAGCGTGTACGTGGTGAAAGCCATGAACGCGGAGCCTAAATTCAAAGGTCAGCTCGATTGGGCCAAGAAGTTTTACAAGGAGCGCGACTTCCGCCTCGGCTGGTTCCGCGACCATGAGCTGGTGCCCCAGGCCCAGACGATGCTCGGCGTTATCAACAAGGCCGCCGATGAAGGGTTGAACCCGAAAGACTACCAGATCAAGAACTTCGACAAGCTGCTCCAGGAGCTAGATGCCGCCCAGGCCGATACAACCCGGCGCAACGCGCTGGAAAAGGAGATTGATGTGGCCTTGTCGGCTACGTACTTCACCTATGCCTCCGATTTCTACCGGGGCACCGTGGACCCGCGGGCCGTAAAGGCCATCGACTGGGATGTGAAGCGCAACAAAGTGAAGCTGCACAAGGCGCTCATGACCATCCTGAAAGAGCGCGAGAGCACCTATGGCTACTACGATTTCGAGCCTTTGCACCCCGAGTACGACCGCCTGAAGAAGGCTCTGGCCGACTACCGTGCTATCCAGCGCAACGGGGGCTGGCCGGCTATTCCGGCGGCCACCAAGCTCACGCCCGGCGCGGCCTCAGCGGCCGTAGCCGCCCTGCGGGGCCGGCTGCTGGGTGCTGGTGGCCCGCCCGCTGCCGCGAACGAGACCCCGGCCGTAGCCGTGTCGAATAAGCCCGGCGAACCTGCTGCGGCCCCGGTCGCGCAGAAATACGAAGGGGAGCTGGTAAGCGCCGTGAAGGAGTTTCAGACCCTGAATGGGCTGCGGCCCGACGGCGTGGTGGGGGGCGAAACCCTGCGCGAGCTTAACGTGCCCGTGTCGCAGCGCATCGACCAGATCATGCTGAATATGGAGCGGTGGCGCTGGATTCCGAAGAAATTTGAACCCGATTATCTGCTGGTCAACATTCCCGAGTACACGCTCCACGTGGTGGAAGACAACAAGGAGGCGTTCAATATGCCCGTAATCGTGGGCAAGCGCCTGCACGAAACGCCTATCTTCTCCGACAAGGTGGAGTTTGTGGTGCTGGCTCCGTATTGGAACGTCCCGTTCAGCATCATCGCCAACGAGCTGCGGCCGAAGCTGGTGGCCAATGCCCAGGGCACTCTTGACCGCCTCGATATGGAAGTGGTGAAGGGCTGGGGCGCGAAGGCTACTCCCGTTGATGCCAACAGCATCGACTGGGCCAACGTGTCGGAAAAGACTTGGAAGTACACCCTGCGCCGCCGCCCCGGCCCTAAGAACGACCTGGGCGACGTGAAGTTCATCTTCCCGAACTCCAACGATATCTACCTCCACGACACGCCCCACGACGAGCTGTTCAGCCAGACCAAGCGCGGTTTCAGCCACGGTTGCGTGCGCGTATCGGACCCGCTCAAGCTGGCCGAATACCTGCTGCGCAACAAGCCCGGCTACGACCGTTCTACCATCCTGGAAACCATTGCCGGCCGGGAAGAGAAGTACGTAACCCTGCCCGAGAAGCTACCCGTGTATCTGGTGTACTTCACTACCTGGGTAGACGAGGCGGGCAAAGTCCACTTCCGCGACGACATCTACGGCCACGACAAGTCGCTGGCTAAGGAGTATTTCAACTAAGCAAATCGGTTGCGCTGAAGAGCAGCAGTAAGGCTGCTTTTTGGTAAAGTAAACTTCCCCGCCGGTGGCCCCGGCGGGGAAGTTTGCGTTTAACCAACACCGATACCGGAAGTCCAGTCGCAGTGCGCCCCTTGGTTGCGCCCGGGCATGGGGATGCCTGGTGGGAGGCCGGGCAGGCAGGAGCAGAAGCGGGGTCGATAACAGCGAAAGATCAGTCCCCAGGTACCAAGACTACGCCGAGTGCCCCGAGGCAGAGGGATATAAAAAGGAGGAAGGCAGGAGTAGTTGCCGGGAGATGCCAAGCTGCGACGACCGGAAGAAGCACCAATTGCAATCCGGCCAGGAGAAGGGAATAGTTTACACTTGTGAAACAATTGTAAACAAACAACCCCCGTTGTGCGCAAATGTAAACAAATAGGCAGATGGAGAACTAATTGCTTACATAAGTAAATATATGTAACGGGTGTAAGTCTCGGAGATGGATTTCCTACATTTGTAAATCATACAGAAGAAGCTATGCTAGACCGGATCCGGGAGTTATTGGCGGCGCGGGAACTCAGTTCCACTCAGTTTGCGGATACTATCGGCGTTTCCCGGCCCGTGGTAAGTCACATCCTCAGCGGCCGCAACAAGCCCAGCCTGGAGGTTGTGCAGAAGATTCTGGCTGCCTTTCCCGATTTGGCCCTTCCCTGGCTGCTAAACGGCGAAGGGCCAATGGTGGCACCTGCTACCGCCCCGTTGCCTCCGGCGGAACCAGCAGCCCCTTCTGCGTCCACTCGGCGCCCGCTGGCCCCCGTTGCAGCCCCCGAGCTGGTAGCGCTGCCTGTTAGGCCCCCCGAGGCGCACTACGAGCCGGAAGCTGTTGCTTCCGGCGATGCCCCGGCTGCTTTGCGCACTCCTGTGCCCATGCAAGCGCCGGCAACGGCCCCCAGAGTAGCTTTTCCACCCGCGTCTGGTCAGGAAGCTCAACCTGCCCAACTCAGTCCGGGAGCGGCTCCTGCGCCGGCAGCCCCGGTAAAGCCGGTGGGCCCTGCGCCTGCTCCCCCGGCTGGTGCCGCACTGGCCCAGGCCCTCGCTACGCCGGGCAAGCACATCCGGCGCATCGTAATATTCTACCAGGATGGCACATTTGCCGACTATCAGCCGGAAACCAACAGCTAGTCAACGCGCTAGCCAAAATCGGCCAACAGGGCTGTTTTGTCGACCATAGGCTGCAAATTCAGGCTGAATGCAATTTGGCAGGTTGATTTCAGCGGCCTGCAGGGGCCAGTACAAGGCACGTGCTACGACCCGATACGGGGGCGTTTACGGCGTAGGCCAAACCTACTTAAGTGCTGATGGCAATACTACTAACGTTATTGTTAGCAGTGGATTTTTTTTGATTTTAATAGTCTGTTTATCAGGTTTTTGAATAAGTAAATATGAAGCAATGAGTAATGTAAAGAGCAATCGTAGGAAAATGGTCGAAAGCCCGAATAGTTAAAATAGGATAAGCAAGATTTGAGCAGCCTTCAACGGCCTAGACGCAGGCCGTGATATGCTAATATTCTTGTCGGCTAACGCCCGCAGCAAAGTGCTACTTGGGCGGCCGGGGTACACGCTAAAGAAGTTAGCGGCCCGACTCCCGTTCATCTATTCCCTAGTCAGGCGGCTCGGATTCAGTAATGAGAATATAGACTTGTTGATTTTGGGCATATTCACTGTTTGTAAACCCAAAGCGTAAGCTGCAAGAAGCTGTCCCAAGTCAAACCTGAATGTATACTTGTAAATTCTCATGCGGGAGCGACTCTCTTCTGCCCGTTGCTCTGGAGAGTTTACAACCGTAACGTCTGGTTGTCGATTCGGACCCCGAAGCCTTATATAAGGGAGGAGCGGTAAAACTTGTCCGGTTTCGGGTCGGTGCTTACCTTTGAGCTATGAAAAATCTTCGTCTGCTCGTTCTGCTCGCCGCTGGCGCCTCGTTGTTCCTGTCGTCCTGCTCGCAGGCTCCCGATGCGGAGAAAGACCCCAATGCCGATGCGGCCTACAAGCGTAGCCACCGGCCTGAGCAATACCGCGAGGCTCAGCGCAGCAACGTAAACTACTAACCGCCTCGCCCCACCGGGCTATGGTTAAACATAAAAGCCCTGCCAGCTACTGCTGGCAGGGCTTTTACGCGTGTATATAACAGTTCCGGGGAAGCCGGATCAGGCGGGCACGGCTACTGTGGCAGACAGGCTGGGTAACTCAATGCCCGCCAGCAACTCGGTTTCCAGCAAGTCGGCCCAGGAGCGCAGGTAGAGCACCACGTCGTCGCGCTGGTTGTGGCGCAGGGCGTTGCGGCGCTCAAAGGGGATGGTAGCCCGGATAGCCGGGTCGGAGAGGCGCTCCAGGTGGGTGAGGTCGGCGCGGGTGAAGCCCAGGGCCAGCATCTCGTCAATGGTCGTATCAATGGGCAGGCCGCTGGTGGGGCAGTAGTCTATGAGCTGCCGCTCCCAGTCGCCGTAGCGCTGCATGGCCCGGGTATGGATTTCGGCCTTGGTGAGACGGGTAACGGTCTGGGCCAGGTGGCCGCAGTTACAACTGCCCATATGGCCCCACTGGTAGGGGGCCTGGGCCAGCAGGCGCTGGGCCGTAGTGCGCAGTGCCTGGATAACGGGAAGAGTGCGTTGAGCCATACGAGTAGAAGAAAAACTGCCGTAGCGGATGATATACAGCTGAATAAGTGGATCACCAATTGTTTTGTTTGCCACGCGTCACCCAAACAAGGGTAATTCTTACCAGGAAATAACCTTTCGGGGGCTAAAAACAAGGACCCCACCGCCGGCCCTTTTCGGCCGATGGTGGGGTCCTCCGCTATGTTGCCCGGCATACTGTCGGGCCGTTAGCGACTAGCGGTTGCCGCCGCGGCCGCGACCGCCCCGGCCGGAGCCGCCACCCGCCTGACTGCGCTGGCTATCGGCCCGGCCCGCCTGGCTGCTGGTCTGGCTGCGCTGACCCTCGCGGCCACCGCCGCCGGCCGGGCGCTGGCCTTCGCGGCCCCGACCGCCGCCGGCCGGGCCACCCTCCCGACCCGGACGGGCGGGCCGACCGGCCGGACCCTTGGGACGCTTGATGGGCGGGCCACCGGTGAGGGGCACCGGCAGCACGGCCGACGTAGCGTAAGGGTGGCTCTGCACCACCGGCACCTGCCGCCGGATGAGCTTCTGAATGTCCTGGAGGTAGGCGCGCTCCTCGTCTTCGCAGAAGGAGAGGGCCGTGCCGTCGGCCCCGGCCCGGCCGGTGCGGCCGATGCGGTGCACGTAGGTTTCGGGCTCGTTGGGAATCTCGTAGTTGATGACGTGGGTCAGCTCGTCCACGTCGATGCCGCGGGCGGCAATGTCGGTGGCCACCAACACGCGGGTGGAGCCGGCCTTGAAGTTGGCCAGGGCCCGCTGGCGGTGGTTCTGGCTTTTGTTGCCGTGAATGGCTTCGGCCTCAATATTGGCCTTGGCCAGCGTTTTTACCACCTTATCAGCCCCGTGCTTGGTGCGGGTAAATACCAGCACCCGGCGGATATTCTTATCCTGGAGCACATGTTCGAGCAGGTCGGCCTTGTCGTTCTTGTCGACCATGTACACGGCCTGGGTCACGGTATCGGCGGTGCTCGACACGGGCGTGACGGCCACTTTCACGGGATTGGGGCGCAGGATGCTGCCGGCCAGCTCCTGAATCTGGCCGGGCATGGTGGCCGAGAAAAACAGGGTCTGGCGACTGACGGGCAGCTTGGGCAGGATGCGCTTGATGTCGTGGATGAACCCCATGTCGAGCATGCGGTCGGCCTCATCGAGCACGAACACCTCCACGTTGCGCAGATCCACGAAGCCCTGACTCATCAGGTCGAGCAGGCGGCCGGGCGTGGCAATGAGCACTTCTACGCCTCGCTTAAGGGCCTGCACCTGCGGGTGCTGGCCCACGCCCCCGAAAATGACGGTGGAGCGCAGCTTGGGCAAATGGCGGCCGTAGGACTTGAAGCTCTCCCCGATCTGGATGGCCAGCTCGCGGGTGGGCGTGAGGACCAGGCAACGGATACGGCCAGGGGCGTGACGCTCTACCTGCGCCGTCTGGTGCAGAATCTGGAGAATGGGAACGGTAAAGGCGGCCGTTTTGCCGGTGCCCGTCTGGGCAATGCCCAGCAGGTCGTGGCCTTCCAGCACTTGCGGAATGGCTTGCTGCTGAATGGGCGTGGGGATGGAGTAGCCTTCCTCGCTAAGGGCGCGGAGAATAGGCTCAATCAGGTTGAGTTCGTCGAACGACATCTACAGAAAAAAAGCGGCTGCCCGAAGGCAGCAGAAATGGCACGGGAATAAATGAGCCGGCAAAGGTCGGGTTTTTTAACTTACAGCGCCTCAAAAGGCGTATAATGGGCCGGCCGGCGCGGCGCAGGGCATCCGGCCGCTATACTGGCAGGCCACAAATAGCCGGCCACCTTTTCCCAGTCTCTCCTTTCAACGGAATTCATGCACGTAATCGATCAGCAACTCGCCTACGACGGCCACTACAAACTCAGCCAATTACGCGTCCAGGACGGCGAACAGGTCCTAAAGCGGGAACGGTTCGAGCCGGGCACGGCCGTGGCGGCCCTCGTGCGCCATACTGGCAGCCAACGGTATATTCTCACCCGCCAGTACCGCATCGGGCCGGAAGCGGAAATCACGGAGCTGGCCGCCGGCATGGTGGACGCGGGCGAGGAGCCGGCCCAGGCCATCCGCCGCGAGATTCACGAGGAGCTGGGCTACGACGTGGACCGCCTGGAGCAGATTGCCCGCATCCTGCCCTCGCCCGGCACCAGCGCCGAGGTGATTACGGTGTACTACGCCGAAGTCAGCCACCAGTCGGGCCAGGGTGGGGGGCTGGCCGAGGAGAGCGAGAAGATTGAGGCCGTGGAATTTTCGGCGGAAGAGCTCTTCGCCGCCGAATTCGAGGATGCCAAAACCATCATTGCCGTGCAGTGGGCACGGTGGCGGGAGCGGAGCTAGCCAACCAGCCCCACTGCACGGCACAACAAAGGGTCGGACGTTCCGCAGAACGTCCGACCCTTGCCCGTTAATTTAAGAACGGGGAATTACTGCGCCTTGATAATGTATTCGAACTCCTGCCGGGTTTTGGCGTCGTTGATGGTCAGATACACGTCCTGCTCGCCCTCGACCTTGGGGAAGGCAACCTCGCGCTTGCTCATGTACAGGTCGCGGTTCCAGAAGCGGCCCTGGCCCCCGGGCAGCTCGGCCAGGTTGAGCAGCTCCTTGCCCTCCTTGGTTTTGGCCACCACGCTCAGGTAGGCCGGATCGGCATTTTTGCCCCCACGGCGGTACATGGTGATGGTGAGCTGGCCCCCGACCGGCAACGCGGCCAGGCGGCGCTGGTAGGTGGTATCAGCCCAGCTGTTGATGCGCTTGAGCTCGTTGGTCTGGGCCAGCAGGTCGGGGTAGGGTAGATAGGCCACGCGGGTCACGCAGGCATCTACCTCAGCATCCTCATCGGTGTTTTTGGTGACGTTGAGCACGTAGGTGCTTTCGTCGTCCTTCTTGGGAAACGTATATTTTTTCCGGGGCTTGCCGGGCATGTACTGGGCCGAGGCCGCCAGGGTGCCCAGCACCAGAAACGCAAGGAGAATAAACTTCTTCATCATAGAAAAACGAAAAAACGACTACGGGAGCCCGATGCGGCCCCGCCGGGGCGAAGATACGCAATAACCGGGCCGCAGACCGGGCTTTCGGCCAACTTCGGGCCTGCTTCGACGGACCGCCCCGCCCGGCAGCTCAACGACCGGCCTTGATAAAAGCATAATCGGGAGGTAACGTTCAGGACACAGCGCCAGCCGATCTTTGAACCGGCTTAACTCCTTGGTAGTATGCGTGCGTCTATCGTTTGGTCATTGCTGCGCCGTGGGGTGCGGGTAGTGGCGCATGTGCTGTTTCAGATTGCTTTGGGGCTGGCCTACGCCCTGCGCTCGGTGGGCGTAGTGCGCCTGCCCTTCCATTTCCAGCACGGGGCCGATGAGGCAGTTCGTTCCGTCCGTAGCCCCCGGATTCGGCCCCGGGCAGGGCTGGCCGTCCGCCCGGCGCTGTAGGCCAGTTGGCTGCTCCTCTAACTTGTATGAAGAAAAAAACGGTCCGCCGACGCCTGGAGGTGTGCGTGATTTCCGACGTTCACCTGGGCACTTATGGCTGCCATGCCCCCGAGCTGCTGCGCTACCTGAAAAGCATCCGGCCCCGGGTGCTGGTGCTCAACGGCGACATTGTGGACATCTGGCAGTTCAGCAAGAACTACTGGCCTGCCGCCCACATGCGGGTGGTGCGCTACCTGGCCGGTCTGGCCGCCAAGGGCACCACTATCCACTACCTGACCGGCAACCACGACGAACTGCTGCGCCAGTTTGCCGGCACCCGCCTCGGGGCTCTGCGCATCGATAACAAGCTGGTGCTCGACCTGCCCCACGGCCGCACCTGGCTCTTCCACGGCGACGTGTTCGACGTGACCATGCGCCACTCGCGCTGGCTGGCCCGCCTCGGCAGCCACGGCTACGACCTGCTGATTCTGCTCAACCGCCTCGTGAACTGGGGCCTGCGGCGGCTGGGCCGGCCCCGGGTGGCGCTATCGAAGGTGGTGAAGGACCGGGTGAAGAGCGCCGTGAGCCTGGTGAGCGACTTCGAGCAGACGGCCGCCACCATTGCCGCCGACCGGGGCTACCGCTACGTCGCCTGCGGGCATATTCACTGCCCCGAAATCAAAACCCTGACTACGCCCCAGGGGGAGGTCGGCTACCTGAATTCCGGCGACTGGGTGGAAAACCTGACGGCCCTGGAGTACACCGCCGCCGCCGGCTGGGAGCTCTACCGCTACCACCACGACGCGTGCATGCAGGAGCCATCCGCCCCCGAAGCTCCCGGCGCCGAGGAGGGCGCCGCCGATGCCCGGCCCGCCGAATTGCTGGCCGGTTTGCTGCGGGAAATGGGCGTGGCCTGAACCCGAACCAGCTGCCGGCCGCCGGGCCATGCCAGCAGGAATCGGCGCGGGCGCGGGCTCCGGACGAAAACAATTAGCCACCTTTGGCGCGCCATTATTTCCCCATTTCTCCGTCGCGCATGAAATTATTGTATGCCATTCAGGGCACCGGCAACGGGCACCTGGCCCGGGCCCTCGACATTGTGCCGCTGTTGCAACAGCGCGCCAGCCAGGTGGATGTGCTCATCAGCGGTCCGCCGGCCGATATCGAGTTGCCGTTTCCGGTGCGCTACCGCTACCACGGCATGGGCTTCGTATTTGGCAAGAAAGGAGGCATCAGCTTCTCCAAAACGTTCTGGCAGCTCAACTCCAGCGCCTTCGTGCGCGAGATGCGCGAGCTGCCGGTCGGGGAGTACGACGTGGTCATCAGCGACTTTGAGCCGGTGTCGGCCTGGGCCTGCCGGTTGCGCAACGTGCCCTGCTTCGCGCTCAGCCACCAGTCGGCGGTGCTGAGCGACTTGGCCCCGCGCCCCACCCGGCCCGACCCCGTGGGCCGGGCCGTGCTCCGCCACTACGCCCCGGCCAGCCGGCACTACGGCTTCCACTTTCAGCGCTACGAGCCCCACATCCACACGCCCGTTATCCGCCAGCAGGTGCGCGCGCTCACGCCCCAGAACGACGGCCACTACACGGTGTATTTGCCCGCCTACGAGGAAGCCACGCTGGTCGAGCGCCTACGCTATCTGAGCCGGAGCGTGCAGTGGGAGGTGTTCAGCAAGCACAGCCAGCAGGAATCGGAGCACGGCAACGTGCGCGTGAAACCGGTGAGCGGGGCCGCTTTCACCCAGAGCCTGGCCCGTAGCGCGGGCGTATTCTGCGGGGCCGGATTCGAGACGCCGGCCGAGGCCCTGTACCTGGGCAAGAAGCTGCTGGTTTTACCCATGAAGCAGCAGTACGAGCAGGCCTGCAATGCGGCGGCCCTGGCCGGCATGGGCGTGCCCGTGGTGAAAAGTCTCAAGGATAAATCCCTGGATGTGCTTGATCAGTGGTTGCAGGTGGGCCGCCCCGTGCCCGTGCACTACCCCGATGAAACCGCCGCCATTATCGACAAGCTACTGCTGGAGGCGGCCGGCGGGGTAGGGCGCAGATAACTCTACTGCCCGCCCCGGTTCTTCTCCTGATTCCCCATCACCCAGTCGTTCGTAATGTTGCCCCCCGCTTTCTATCCTGCTTCTACTCCCGCCGTTTTTTCGCGTGCTGATTTCGGGCCGGACTTTCAATGGGGCGTGGCGGCGGCGGCCTACCAGACGGAGGGAGCCTGGAACACGGATGGTAAGGGGCCGAGCATCTGGGACGAATTCGTGCGGCGGAAGGGCAAAATAAAGCGGGGGGAATCGGGCGAAGTGGCCACCGATTTCTACCACCGCTGGCCCCGGGATTTAGGATGCATAAATCAAATGGGTATAGAGAATTTCCGCTTTTCAGTGGCCTGGTCGCGGGTTTTGCCGGAGGGAATTGGGAATGTTAACCAAAAGGGTATAGACTTTTATAGCCGCCTGGTGGATGGTTGCCTGGAGCGGGGCATCACGCCCTGGCTCACGCTTTATCACTGGGATTTGCCGGCGGCCCTGCAACGGCGCGGGGGGTGGGCCAACCGCTCGGTGGTGGGCTGGTTCACCGACTATGCCCAGCGCATGGCCGCTGCCCTCGGCGACCGGGTGCAGCACTGGATGGTGCTCAACGAGCCCATGGCCTTCACCGGGGCCGGCCACCTGCTGGGCCTGCACGCGCCCGGCCGCCGGAGCCTCGGCGCCTTCCTGGCCGCCACCCACCACGCGGCCCTGGCCCAGTCCGAAGGGGGGCGGGCATTGCGGGCCTCTCTACCCGCCTCGGCCCAGATCGGGACTACTTTCTCGGGGGCGCACATTACCCCCTGGCGCCCTGGCCTGGTCCGCGATGAGCGCGCCGCCCGCCGGGCCGATGCCTTGCTCAACCGCCTCTTCCTGGAACCCGTCCTCGGCCTGGGCTACCCCGTGGCCGACGTGCCGCTGCTGGGCCGTCTGGAGCAGTACATGCAGCCCGGGGACGAAGCCCGGTTGCCCTTCGACTTCGACTTTCTGGGGGTGCAGAACTATACCCGGGAAGTGGTGCGCCATGCCTGGTACGTGCCCTTGCTCTGGGCCGCCTTGGTCGGGGCAGGGCGGCGGGGCGTACCGGCCACTGCTATGGGCTGGGAGGTGTACCCGGAGAGTATTTACCATTTGTTAAATAGGGCTGGTTCTTACCCAAATGCTCCAAGACTGCTTGTTACCGAAAACGGGGCGGCTTTCCCCGACCAGGTGAACCCGCCGGGCCAGGTGTGCGACGTTGCCCGGCAGGCCTTTCTGCAAGCCTGCATCGGGCAGGTGCTGCGGGCCCGGCAGGAAGGCGTGCGCGTCGACGGGTACTTCGCCTGGTCGCTGACGGATAACTTTGAGTGGGCCGAAGGCTACGCGCCCCGCTTCGGGCTGGTGCACGTGGATTACGCTACCCAGCAGCGCACCATCAAGGATTCGGGGCACTGGTACGGGCGGTTTCTGGGGGGAGAGCAGGTCCGGTTCGCGGATTGGGTTGGGTAATGCCAATCACCAAGCCTTTCCCAAATCGTACGAGCGGGCGACGGCCCCACCCACAACGCTACCGGCCCCTTACTGAGTGTGGCCATGGCCATAGTTGGGGAAACGCGCCAACCCGGCCAATGCTACGCGGGGAGCCGGGTCGGCGCGGGTGCTGGTATGCCCTAACGACAACAGTGATGCTAACTAGGAACGCGTCTATTGCTCATTTGAGTATATATCGAAATGGCGTTTGAGGTCCAGTCTGGCCGAAACAATTGTTCATATTCCCGGCACTTCCCTCAGCACCTCCAACCCGCCGGCCGGCCACCGGACCCGGAAGCGGCGGAAGCAAACGTACCCGCGCAAATGGCCGCATTCGGGTGGAAGCACCTGACCATGCCGCATCGGGTCGGTGGGCTGATAGGGGGAGAAGCATATTGGGGTCTTGCCGGCCGCCCCGTTTGCCCGGTTCCGGCTAACCGCAAGGCCCGAATGCAGTGGAACCAACTCCCGGCGCGTAAGAAGCCGGAACGGTGGCGCGCAACAACATAAAGCGCGCATGCGCGCCGCTGCCGCCTTGCCTGCGAGGTAAGTAACGGGTAGAAGGGGCTTTGAACCCGTGGAAGCCTGCGGTAAAGGCGCAGTCAGGACGTTACCTGTCTGGCTGCCTGATCCGGCTATGGGGGGCAATTACGCGGGGCCGGTACCAATTAACTGGCAACATCCGGCCGGGCTGCCTACTTTTGAGGAATGACCAAAAGTACGCGTGCCGGTTTAGGGAAGGTTCTGCTGTGCTGGCTGCTGGTGCTGAGCCAGCTGTCGGCTCCGGCCCAGCGCCTGGGGGGGCAAACTTACACCGACCCCCGGCTGGGCTATCAGCTCACCTACCCCTCCGGCTGGCAGGTGCACCCCGGCAATCAGAACAACACCGATTTCTACGCGGGCGAAAGCTGGGAAACGGCCGCGGCCGTTGTGACTTTCCACTTGCGGCCGCTGCCTGATAACCGCAAAGACCTGAACCTGCTGCGCGCCGGCCAGCCCGATTCGCTGTGGCAGTACGTGACCAGCTTGCCCCGGGCGCGGGTGCTGAGCCTGACCGAGCACGACGCCGGCCGCGCCCAGCAGCTGCGCTACGAATACGCCTACGACGCGCCCGCTCCGGCGGGCCGGACGCGCGTTATCGGCCGGCGGCTCTGGCGCAACGGCTACGAGTACTGCCTTGAATACCGCGCTGCGGACGGTCCGGCCGACCGTTTCCGGGACGCCGGCCGGCAGCTGGTGGAGTCGCTGCGGCTCATCGAGCCAGGGCCGCCGAGTCGCCGGACCGCCTTGCCGGCCCCGGAGGGCTGCGACGATAAGTTTTACGGCATTGCCGCCCTGCGCATCCACGATGACATCTGGGAGGACGACTGCCGCACGATTCACGAGTTTTCGAGCCTCGACCCCGCCCATCCGCCCAAAGTTCACCGCCAGGTGCTGCCCTTCCAGTCCTACGCCCTGGCCAAGGGCTTTGATAACTGCCTGTACTCCGTGACCAAAGCGCCCACCAACTCGCCCGAGTACGTGTACCGCTACAACCCGGCCACCCGCCAGGGCGAGTACACTCGCTGGCAGCTGCCGGCCCAGGGCCAGGGTGGCGTCTGGATTTCCGGGGCCACCGACGACCGGGGCGACCTGTATTTCAGCACCACCGACGGCAACCTGCTGGTGCGGGTGAGCCCCGCCCAAAACACCGTCGCAACGGTCTGGAGCACCGATCCGCTGCGCCGGGCCAGCTACTTCCGGTCCTTGGGCTTCGCGGGGGCGGGCACCCACGCCAACTTCTGCTTCGACGCCGACCGCACCCTCTACCAGGTATACAGCACCGATGGCTCCCTGCTGCGCATCCACCTCGACACCCGCCAGCCCGCCCCCGATATTCTGCCCCTCGACGGCCTGCCTGAGCGGGGGGGCTACAGCGGCATTTTGCTCCAGAACGATGAGCTGGGCAACCGCCGCCTGTTTCTGGCTGGCCCCAAAGCCATTTACCAGGTTGATCTGGAGGGGCACGAAGTGGCCAAGGTGCGCCGGGGCGTGTACACCGACCTGGCCGGCTGCAACCTGTTCCGCCAACCCCCGCCCCCCGAGGCCGCCCCGCTGCCCCCGGCCGTGGTGCCCTGGCGGGGCCGCGTGCTCGATGCCGCTACCCTGCGCCCGCTGCCCCGCGCCCAGCTGCGCCTGCGCCCCACCACCGCCCGCACCGATACCACCTTCGCCGCCGGGACCGGTTTCCGGTTTCCGGCCCGCCCCAGCCAGGCCTACGCCCTGCAACTGCGCCTGCCCGGCTACCTGGCCCTGGACACGGTGCTGCTGGCCGCCGCCGACCCCTACGCCCACGATATTCTGCTGCGCCCCCTGGCCGTGGGCGCTACCCTGGAGCTCGAAAACGTGCAGTTTGCCCGGGGCCAGGGCGAGCTGCTGACCAGCTCCTTCCCCGCCCTCGATTCGCTGGCCGCCCTGCTCGCCCAGTCGCCCGGCCTCACCATTGAGCTGCGCGGCCACACCGACAACGTGGGCGACCCCGAGAAGAACGTGGAGCTGAGCCAGCGCCGGGTGGCGGCCGTGAAAACCTACCTCGTCAAGCACGGTGTGGAAGCCGACCGCATCAGTGGCATCGGCCTGGGCGGGGCCGAGCCCAAGGCCAGCAACACCCAGGAAACCACCCGCCGCCTCAACCGCCGCGTCGAGTTTCGGGTGACGGGGATAAGGTGAGGAGGAGAGTTGGGGAAGGAATCAATAGAAAATGCTGGCGACTTCAACCGGCTATTCAGTCGATAAGCTCAGGTAACCAATCAACCAGCCCCAATACGCCGCCCTGTAAGAACCGGGCAATAAATAAGGCCAGCGAATCGGTTAAAAAGACCATTTCTCCATCCGGATGCTGACCTAGCATTCGGTAGCCGCGGCTGCCAGGTGTTATTTCTACAATCCAGAAGTCAACGCAAACCGCATACTCGGCGAAGAGGAATTGATGCGGCTGGTAGTCTTCTTTGAAATGAATAATTTCCTCAATTGGAGTCATGTGAAACAGAAATTCAGCTGATTCAAACCCGTTGCAGAAGGTATAAAACTCTCGAAAGTCAGCCGGAAGAACCAACCCTAACGCTGCTTCGAGTTGCTGAATTAGTTGTTCGCTGGCGGCCGGATAAAGCGTTATATCCGTCTGCGGTAGGTCTGCATTGAGGGTTGACAGGAGTTCTTGAATAGTCATTGACGATTGGCAATAATAGACGCTTTTGAAGAACTGAATTAAGTTGGAGCACTGGTAATTGGCCTGGGCTGTCGGAACAGCAGGTGGGGGTTGGCCCACAGCCCGCCGCCGCTCAAGTGCCGGACGCTGCCCAGCAGCAGCAGGTAGTGGTTCCAGTAGAGGTTCAGGAAATAAAGTAGCCGACTCGGGTTGCAACCGGTGATACTAGGGGCGGCTTCCGGCCGGTAGAGTAGCCTGCTTACGGACGTTTGGCCTTCTTCAGCCACTTCAGCGCCGCCGCTACTTTGGCGTCCTGGCGCAGGTCGAGGAAGTTGTCGCCGCCCGTAATGAGCACGTCGGGCGTGAGGCTGGTTTTGTAGGCGGTGCCGGTGCGGTCGGCGTCCTGGGAGCCGGCGATGGTGAGGTAGGCGCCGCCGCGGATGGGGTAGCTTTCGTTGGCGGTGGTGGCCCCGTAGGTGGACTCGCCGAAGAAGCGCGTGGCGGCCCGGCCCTTGAGGCTGATGGCCACGATTTCGCCCGAGCTGGCCGTGCGCCCGCTCAGCAGCACGGCAATGGGTAGATCGGGGCGGCGGGCGGGGCAGCGGTTTTCCAGGGTGGTCACCTGCATCGAATCCACGTAGAAATTGCCCTGGCGCAGATACCACTGCTGCTCGGGCCGGCCGTTCAGGTCCACGAAGCCGCCCAGGTGGCCGTCGCCGAGCAGGGGGGCAATGCCGGCCAGCATGGGGGCCATGGCCCCGCCGTCGTTCAGGCGCAGGTCCAGAATCCAGGCCCGGATGCTGGGCAGGGGCAGGCGGCAGAGCGAATCCTGCACCACCCGGGCGGCGGCGCGCATTTCTTCCAGACTCCCGCCGGCCTCAATGCCGGGCAGCTGAATATAGCCCACCCGGCCCGGCAGCAGCTTTACCAGCACGCCGGGCTTGGCCTTCAGGGCGGCCTTCACCGCCTCGTTGGCGTAGGGCACGCGGGCGGGGTTGCGCCATTTATACGTTTTGCCCTGGTACGTGAGCCAGCCGTGGTCGTCGTGGAGCTGCTCGAACAGGAAGGGGTAGAGGGGTAGCAAATCCCGGACGGTGGTGGCACCCTGCGCCTTTTGGTACACCGTCTGCCGCAGCCGGGGCCAGTCCACGGTATGGCGCTCCAGGGAGTAGGTTTCGAGCAGCGTCAGGCTCTTATCGAGGAAGCCCGCCACGGAGTCGGGCAGGGCCGCTGGCGCAGTCTGGCAATAGGCCGGCGCACCCGCCAGGGCCAGCAAAACAAGGATACCTGGTTGCTTCATGGAGCCAAGATGCGGCTTTGCCGCCAATGGTTGGCCGGAGAAAAAAAAATCGGTTTTGAGTTCCTGTTTTCCCTTTGGCGCGTCGGCCACGCTTCGTTGCAGCCGGGGCGTTGCTCTCCCTTTTTGAACGAGTGGAAAAAGGAAGAGCAACTGTGCTGGTGGATTTGCTCTCCCTTTTTTCCCGCCTCTAAAAAAGGAGAGCAACTGTGCTGGTGGATTTGCTCTCCCTTTTTCCCCGCCTCTGAAAAGGGAGAGCAATTACAGGTTGTTGAGGGGCCGTTGGGCGGGTGACTTTCCTGGGGCAGCGTTGCGTAGCGGTACCCGAAACGGCAGGATACGGCCGCTTGCGGCCACCGCCGCCGCTCAGGTGTCGGCCGGTTCCGACTCCGGGCGGCGTCCCAGGCGCTGGTCGGGCACCAGCCCCACATCAGGGCCACGGCCACGGCCACGGCCACGTAGACGGCGCCCGCCCGCCAGGGCTGCCAGAAGCTGGCCCCGATGCCCAGGCAGTAGAGCACCGGCGAAAATTTGCCTTTCAGGTCCTTGCCCACGGCGGCGGCCAGCACCGAGTCCTGGCCGTTGACGCGGATAATGCAGTGCTGAAAGATGAAGTAGGCCAGCGAGTTCAGCAGCAGCATGATGCCCTACAGGGCCAGTGTGGCCGGCGCGAAGTTGTTCTCACCCAATCAGCCGGTGGCAAACGGTACCAGCGACAGCCAGAACAGCAGGTGGGGGTTGGCCCACAGCCTGCCGCCGCTCAGGTGCCGGACGCTGCCCGGCAGCAGGTGGTGGTGGTTCCAGTAAATGCCTGGTTACGAGTTGTTAGCATGTATGAAAAAAGAATCTGCCCCCGCCGCAACGGCGCCTGGCTATCTGGTCACATCGCTTATCAACTGACCATTCCTTTATCTAACTCCTTACCTTTCTGACTGCTGTTACGCGGTAGCCCCAGCGGGGCGTCATATCGGTAGCCGAAGAAGCCGGCAAGTGCTCAAGCCCCAGCGGGACGACACCACTCGTTCACCCGTCGGGGTCGCCCCGCTGGGGCTACCGCGTAACAGCAGTTTCTAACTTCCCAACTCACTCCCAACTCACTCCCAACTCACTCCCAACTCACTCCCATGCTCGCCCGAATCCACGCCGCCCTCACCGCCCTCGAAGCCCGCCACCATATCCGCATCCTCTACGCCTGCGAGTCGGGTAGCCGGGCCTGGGGCTTTCCCTCGCCCGATTCCGACTACGACGTGCGCTTCATTTACAGCCACGCGGCCGACTGGTACCTGACCCTCGACGAGGGTGCCGACACGCTCAACTTCCCCGTCGATGCGGAGCTGGACCTGGCCGGCTGGGAGCTGCGCAAGGCCCTGAAGCTGCTGCGCGGCTCCAACGCGGCCCTGTTCGAGTGGCTCCAGTCGCCGGTGGTATACTCCGAAGCTCCCGGGTTCCGGGCGCAGCTGGCCCCGTGGCTGCCGGCCGGCTGGAATCCGCGGGCCGGTTTGCACCACTACCTGGGCCAGCTGCGCCGGGGCGTGGAAGAGGATTTGGTGGGGGAGCAGGTCCGTCTCAAGCGCCTGTTCTACGCTCTGCGCTCGGCCCTGGCCGCCCGCTGGATTCGCACCCGCCCCGAAGAAGGGCCGCCCATGGAGTTCGGCGTGCTGCGGGAGCTGCTGCCGCCGGAATTGCACGGAGCGGCCGACGAACTGCTAGCCCATAAGGCCACCGCCGACGAGAAAACCACCGTAGCGCCCCCAGCGGCGCTGGCGGCATTTCTGCAAGCAGAATACGAAGCCGGCCAGGCCGTCCGGGCTATCCTGCCCGTGCCCCGCCACCCCGACCCCACGCCGGCCCTCAACGCGCTGCTTCGCGCGTGGCTGGCTGCGGCCCTCTGAGCCGGCTCTGCCTCTTACCTCTGCGCATCCCTCTGCGAGAAAATACAACCAGCTCCATGACCATTGACGACCTGCGCCGCCGCGGCCTGCTACTGTTTGAAGCCCTGAGCGGCAGCCGCGCCTACGGCACTGACCTGCCCCACTCCGACGTGGACCTGAAGGGCGTCTTCATCCTGCCCGAAACTGAGTTCTATGGCCTCGATTACCTGCCCCAGGTAGCCAATGAAACCAACGACGAAGTGTACTACGAGCTGCGCCGCTTCGTGGAGCTGCTGCTCAAGAGCAACCCCACGGCCCTGGAGCTACTGGCCTCCCCGCCCGATTGCGTGCGCTACCGCCACCCGCTGTTCGCGGCCTTCCGGGTCGGGGATTTCCTTTCCCAGCTCTGCCGGGCCAGCTTCGCCGACTACGCCGTGGCCCAGATCCGCAAGGCCCGGGGCCTGAACAAGAAAATCAACCACCCCGAGCCGCCCCAGCGCAAATCGGTGCTGGATTTCTGCTTTGTGACAGCTGGTGCCGGAGCCCAGCCGGTGGCCGGGTGGTTGAAGCGGCGCGGCTACGCGGCCGGGCAGTGCGGCCTGACCAACGTGCCCCACCTGCCCGACCTCTACGCCCTGTTCGTGGACGATACGCCCGGGGGGCCGCGCCACGGCTACCGGGGCCTGGTGCGCGACGCGGCCACCTCGCAGGATGTGCAGCTGTCGGCCGTGCCGAAGGGGGAGACGCCCGTTGCCTACCTGAGTTTCAACCGCAACGGCTACAGCACCTCCTGCCGCGTGCTGCGCGAGTACCAGGAGTGGGAGCAGAAGCGCAACCCCGAGCGCTACCAGAACACCGTGCAGCACGGCAAAAACTACGACGCCAAGAACATGCTCCACGTGTTCCGCCTGCTGGGCATGGCCCTCGACGTAGCCACCACCGGCCAGCTGCCCGTGCGCCGCCCCAACCGGGATTTCCTGCTGCAAATCCGCCGGGGCGAATTTGGGTATGAGCAGCTGGTGACCGAGGCCGAGGCCCTGGTGGCCCGCGTGGAAACCGCCTTCGCTGCCTCAAAGCTGCCCATCACGCCCGACCGCGAAGCCGCTGAGCAGCTGCTGGTGCGCGTGCGGCGGCAGTGGTACGCGGCGCGGGCTGCCGGGGAACAGGCGAGCCAGTTGGCTGAGGCAGGAGCAAAAAAATAGCCTTTCCCGCCCGAAGGCAGGAAAGGCTATGCTCAATCGGAAGTCAAACGGCTAGTTGTTTGCCCCGATGGTGGTGTTGCGGGAGCGGCGCGGGGTGCGCTTGCCGTCCTTCTTGCGCTTGCGCCAAAGCTGGAACCACCGCTGCCGGTAGCGGACCGTCCGTTTCACGCGGGCCTTGCGGCCGCCGCCTTTGTAGGTGCGGTAATTGGGGCGATGCACATACACCTTGCCGCGCATCTTGGCGCGGGCCGCCGGGCCGGGTGCGGCCAGGGCCGGACTGATGTCGGCCAGCCCCATCAGTAGTAAGCAGAGAAAGAGAAAAAATCTGGTCATGAAGAAAGGAGTAAAGCCGCGAAAGCAAGGCGAAGGTACGGGTCCGGCTGGCAAGTATTCGGCCAGAAAGAATACTGTACGAAAAAAAATCTGGTCCTGGTTTGTGAAAAGTTCCCCCGGGGGGCACCAACAGCAGAAAATATCCTGCTGCTGGTGCCCTATGATGTAAATTTTACGCGGATCGTTTGATTCTCCTTACCGGGGCAGGGGGGGGCAGGCGTTCTGCGCGGCTATTTTTATACCTAACCCAAGTTGCGGAGTAGGCTGGGGCCAAAAAAAGTCTGTTCCGCACGGGAAAGACTAGGTTTGAAGAATTCGACCGCTTCAAGCTCCCTTCCCATGACAGAACAGACCGTCGCAATGTACTGCTTCATCGATGATTTCTTGCGTGCCACCCGACCCCAGGCCCCGCACAAGCGCCACCTCTCCGACGCCGAACGGCTGACCACGGCCCTGCTGGCGGCCCGCTTCTTCGGCGGCAATCTGGCCGCTGCTCGCCGCTACATGCAGCAGCACTGGGGTATGAAAGCGCTGGACAAGAGCGGCTTTTACCTGCCAGTTGCACCGCCTGCACGAAACGCTCAAGCAGCTGTTCTTTAGCGTGGGTCAGCACCTGAAACAGCTCAACACCGAGGCCCGCTACGTTATCGACTCGCTTCCCGTCGCTGTGTGTGACAACGTGCGCATCAACCGCTGCCAGCTGGTGCAGGGCGAGGCCCATCGGGGCTACTCGGCCAGCAAGTGCCGCTATTTCTACGGCTTCAAAGTCCAACTGCTCATGACCCACGACGGGCTGCCGGTCGAGTTCTACTTTCACGCCGGCAGCGAGGCCGACCTTACGGGCCTCAAAGCGCTGGACCCGCAATTGCCCGAAGGCAGCGTGGTGTATGCCGATGCCGCCTACACCGACTACGCGCTGGAAGAGGCTTGGTACGAGGCCGAGCAGGTAGCGCTGATGGTGGACCGCCGCAAGAACAGCAAGCGGCCCCACGAGCCGTGGCAAAACTTTCTGATTCAGCACTTTCGCAAAGGCGTCGAAACCACCATCAGCCAGATAACGGAGCGCTTTCCCAAGTCTATTCACGCCGTCACGGCCCAGGGATTTGCCCTCAAGCTCCTGCTGTTCGTCTTCACCCACACCCTCGCCCAACTCGGCGCATAGTCCGCAACTGGGGTTAACAATGCCCGGCCGGATGCGTAAGAACCCCGTTTAATCCCGGCTTCCTCCCGTTATCATCAGCCCCTTCCACCACGTATGGCCGCTACTACTTCTTCCCCCGAATCCCAACTGCGCGCCGCCCAATTGCGCGCCGCCCTGTTGGGCCTGGCCGTGGGCGACGCCCTGGGCGTGCCCGTGGAGTTCCAGAGCCGCGCCGCCCGCCGCCTCGACCCCGTGGTGACCATGCGCGAATACGGCACCCACCACCAGCCCGCCGGCACCTGGTCCGACGACGCCTCGCTCACGTTCTGCCTCGCTCAGGCCCTGGCCGACGGTTTTACCGTAGGAACAGTGGCCGAATACTGCCGCCGCTGGTACTACGGCAACTTATGGCGGCCCCACGGCCTCGTCTTTGACATCGGCATTACCACCCGCGAGGCCCTGAGCCGCCTTCAGGCCGATGACAACCTCATCCTGGCTGGCGGCACCGACGAGTACAGCAACGGCAACGGAGCGCTGATGCGGATTCTGCCGCTGGCCTTTTACCAGATAGATGCCCCGCTGGCGGAGCGGTTCCAGCTGATCCGCGACGTTTCGGCCATTACCCACGGGCATATCCGCTCGGCGGTAGCGTGCCTGCTGTATCTGGAAGTGGCCCGCTACCTGCGGGCCGGCCGGCCACCCACCGCCGCCTACGCCGCCATGTGCCAGCAGGCCCCGGCCCAACTCCACGAACTGCATATCCCGGCCTCCGAAGCCAACCACTTCGAGCGCATCCTCAGCGGCCGGCTGCCCGACGTAGCCGCGGCCGCCATTGATAGCGGCGGCTACGTCATGCACACGCTGGAAGCCAGCCTCTGGTGCCTGCTGCGCTACGAAACCTACGCCGAAACCGTACTGGCCGCCGTTAACCTCGGCGACGATACCGATACTACCGGGGCCGTAACCGGCGGCCTGGCCGGTTTGTACTACGGCGAGTCCGCCATTCCGCCCGAATGGCGGGCCGTGCTGGCCCGCCGCGCCGACATCGAGGAGCTGGCCGCCCGGGCGGCGCAGGGAACCGGCGTAAGCTGAACAAGCAAAAGGCCCCTCAGACGAATCTGAGGGGCCTTTGCGGTCCGGACGGGACTCGAACCCGCGACCTCCGCCGTGACAGGGCGGCATTCTAACCAACTGAACTACCGAACCGGCTATCAATTCGGGGCGGGCCGTGTGCCTTTCCCTTTTGATGATGCAAATATAGGCGGTCGATTTGGGCTGTGCAAACAGAAAACTGCCTTATCTGGTTACAAAGGCTGTTTTTGAAAGGATATAGTTCTGTCAGTAAACAGGATAGCCCGAAAAAAAAGTTGAAAACAATTGGCTTCACCCTCCTCAACCCGGTTTCGGGCGGGGTGGCGGTAGAGCCGGGAGCCCCGCCTCGGGCCGGCGGCCGGCATCAGCTGAACAAGCAAAAGGCCCCTCAGACGAATCTGAGGGGCCTTTGCGGTCCGGACGGGACTCGAACCCGCGACCTCCGCCGTGACAGGGCGGCATTCTAACCAACTGAACTACCGAACCAGTTCTCAAAGCGGGGCTGACCGTGCGTCGTTTCCGTTTTGATGATGCAAAAGTAGAGGGTCGGATTGAGCTGCGCAATACCTGACCGAAAAATACCTGCGAAAAAGGCTTGAAAGAGTCGTGGAGGGCTGTTTATCAGGCAGAAAGTTTTTCTGCGAAATCGATGGGGGCGGGGCGGGGGCGGTATCGGCCCCGTCGCTTACCTTTGCCAGTATCTCATTTCCCCCTCGCACCCCCCTGAAGCTCTTTAGTTGTGGCACTGCTCCTCGATTTTGAACAACCCATTGCCGCGCTCGAAGGCAAGCTCCGCGAAATGCAACAACTGGCCCTCGACAGCCAGGTGGACGTATCGGAAGCGGTAGCGGCGCTCGAAGCCAAAATCAACGCCCTTAAAAAAGAAACCTACGCCAACCTCACCCGCTGGCAGCGCGTGCAGCTCTCACGCCACCCCGAGCGCCCTTACACCCTCGACTACATTCAGGGCATGACCCAGAAGTTTGTGGAGCTGCACGGCGACCGGACCGTGGCCGACGATAAGGCCATGGTGGGCGGTTTCGCTGAAATTGACGGCCGCTCCGTGATGTTTATTGGGCAGCAGAAGGGCCGCAACACCAAGCAGCGCCAGTTCCGCAACTTCGGCATGCCCAACCCCGAGGGCTACCGCAAAGCCCTGCGCCTGATGAAGCTGGCCGAGAAGTTCGGCAAGCCCATCGTCACGCTCATTGACACGCCCGGCGCGTTTCCGGGCCTGGAAGCCGAGGAGCGGGGGCAGGGCGAGGCTATTGCCCGCAACCTCAAGGAGATGTTCCTGCTCAAGGTACCCGTCATCTGCATCATCATCGGCGAAGGTGCGTCGGGCGGAGCCCTGGGCATTGCCATCGGCGACCGGGTGCTGATGCTGGAAAATACCTGGTACTCCGTGATTTCGCCCGAGTCGTGCAGCAGCATCCTGTGGCGCAGCTGGGACTACAAGGAGCAGGCCGCCGAAGCCCTCAAGCTCACGGCCACCGACATGCTGGGTAACAAGCTCGTGGACGGCATCGTGAAGGAGCCCCTCGGCGGGGCGCACACCGACGCTGAAACCATGATCAAAACCCTCAAAAAAACCATCCTCAAAACCCTCGACGAGCTGGAGGCCCTGCCCGCCGAGGAGCGCATCAGCCAGCGCATCGACAAGTTCTCCGCCATGGGCGTGGTGGTGGAGTAAGAGGGGAATTAAAAATTAAAAGTGAAAAATTAAAAATACGCTGCTCCGTATGCTGAGCGGAATATTTTAACGTCATCGTTCTGACGGCTCATTTTTAATTTTTCACTTTTAATTTTTAATTAAAAAGATGACCATTCATATGCTCGATACCGGTTTGTTTAAGCTCGATGGCGGGGCCATGTTTGGGGTGGTGCCCAAGAGCATGTGGCAGAAGCTCAACCCGGCCGACGAGCAGAACATGTGCACTTGGGCATTGCGCTGCCTGCTGATGGAGGACGGCGGTCGGCTGGTGCTGGTTGATACCGGTATCGGCGACAAGCAGGACGAGAAGTTTCGCGGCCACTTCTACCTGCACGGCGACGATACGCTCGAAAAATCGTTGCGCCGGCTGGGCTACACGTCCTCCGACATCACGGACGTGCTGCTGACCCACCTGCACTTCGACCACTGCGGTGGGGCCGTGGGCCGCTCCTTCGACGGAAAGCTGCACCTGGCCTTTCCTAACGCCACCTACTGGAGCAACGAGGACCACTGGAACTGGGCTACCGCGCCCAACCCGCGCGAAAAAGCCAGTTTCCTGACCGAAAACATCCTGCCCATCCAGGAAAGCGGCCACCTGAAGTTTATCGACCCGAAAGCGGGCGTGCCGAACGAACTGCCCAGCTTCCGCGACTTGATTTATGTGGACGGCCACACCGAGAAAATGATGCTGCCCAAGCTCTCGTACAAAGGCCGCACGCTGGTATTTGCTGCCGACCTGTTGCCCAGCGCCCACCACGTGGGCCTGCCCTACGTGATGAGCTACGACGTACGCCCGCTGGTAACCATGGACGAAAAAGCCCGCTTTCTGGAGCAGGCCGCCGCCGAAAACTGGGTGCTCGTGCTCGAACACGACCACCAGACCGAGTGCATTACGGTGGCGCATACCGAGCGCGGCATTAAAGTAGCCGAGCGGTTTAAGCTGGCCGAGCTGTAGGAGAGGATATAGTGTAAAGGAAACGTCATTCCGAGCTTGCCGAGGAATCTCGCGGGCTGACGTTGGATTACTGTTACAACGTCAGCCCGCGAGATTCCTCGGCAAGCTCGGAATGACAGTTCCTTACTTCACTCATTCACCGAGTCACTCATTCACTCATTCACCTCCATGTTAGGACTGGCACTTTCCGGGGGAGGCGCGCGGGGCATTGCCCACCTGGGCGTGCTGGCGGCGCTCGATGAGCTGGCGCTGCCGGTGGGGCGGCTGGCGGGCGTGTCGTCGGGGGCCATTGCGGCCACGTTTTACGCCGCCGGAGTGCCCCCGCGTGAGATCATGCGGCTGTTGCAGGGCGTGAGCATCCCGCGCCTGACGCGGGTGGCGCTCAGCCGCTACGGGCTGCTGCACATGGAGGCCGTGGGCCGCCTGTTCGAGCAGCACCTGGGGGTGGGGGCCACATTCGAGCAGCTACGATTGCCCGTTACGCTGGTCGCCACCGATATTGAGGCCGGTGAGTCGGTGCGCTTTTCCAGCGGGCTGCTGGTGCCGCCGCTGCTGGCCTCGTCGGCGGTGCCCATCCTGTACCGGCCGGTGCAGTACCAGGGGCGGCAGCTGGTGGATGGTGGCTTGCTCAACAACCTGCCCGTGGAGGCCCTGCTGGACGCTGCGCACCCGGGCCTGCGGGTGGTGGGGGTGCACTGCAACCCGCCCAACCCGCAGGCCCAGGTCAACAACATGCGGGGCCTGGTGGAGCGCACTCTCAACCTGGCCATTGCCGGCAACACGGTGCTCAGCAAGCAGCGCTGCCAGTTGCTGCTCGAACCGCCCGAGCTACGCCAGTACCGCACCATGAGCTTCCGCCAGGCCCCCGAAATGTTCGAAATCGGCTACCGCTACACGCTGGCCCAGGCGCGGCAGCTGGAGGCCCTGCTGGCCGGTAGCCCGCCCGCCGCCCAATCGGGAGAAGGCGGTAATGCGGAGCCGCTTATTTAGGAGGGTCAGTGCGCCGCTTGCGCCACAATTTATCTAGCTTTAAGGCCCGGTAGGCGTTGGTACGCGCCGGATTTTCCCGTTCCCACCCGTTTCTCACCTATGGCGCGCCGCACTTCTACCTTCTGGTATCTGTTTTCGAAATTCTGGTTCTGGATGACCGGCTGGCGGCTGGGGCCGGTGGTGCCGCCCAATATCAGCAAGAGCATCATGATTGCCGCCCCGCACACCAGCAACTGGGACTTCATGTATGCCCGGGCAGCCTTTTTTCTGATGGACGTGGATCTGAAGGTGACCATCAAGAAGGAGTGGACCACCATTCCGGTGCTCGGGGCGCTGGTGCGCAGCCTGGGTGGGCTGGGCGTCGACCGCAGCCGCAACAACAGCCTCGTGGATGTGATGGTGCGCCTGTTTAAGGAGCGCGAGGAGCTGGTGATTATGATTACGCCCGAGGGCACCCGCGGCTACCAGCCCAAGTGGCGCAAGGGTTTCTACCACACGGCCGTGGCCGCCGGCGTGCCCATCCTGCTCGGCTACCTCGACTATAAAAACAAGGAAGCCGGCGTCGGCCCCGCCTTCTGGCCCACCGGCGACTACGAGAAAGACCTGGAGGAAATCAAGGCCTTCTACCGCACCAAACAGGGGCGGTTCCCCGAAAAAGGCGTACGTTAGGCTATCTGGCCACCGGGCCGGCGCATTGCCTGCGGGGAAAGCGGTTTCGCTTTATTGTGTGTTGCTCATGGAAGATATCAAAAGCATTGTCTGGTTGCTGCTGGCCGTTGGGGTTTTCCTCTGGCAGATGGTGCAGAAACTGAAGAAGCAGACCGAAGCCGCCGACCAGAAACAGCAGCGGCGCACGGCGCGGCAGGATTTCGGGACGGCCAGGCCCGCGCCCATTCCTGCCCCACCGGTACCCAGCCTCTCGTTTGAGGAGCTGCTGGCCCAGATGCAGCGCCAGAACCGGGCGGAGGAAAGCCAGCCGGCCCCCGCCCCGGAGCCCGTTGCCGAAACGCGGCCGGCGTCGGTAGAGCCGCAGGGCCGCTATGCCCGCAGTCAGGAAAAAACGGAGGTCGAAATTCACTCCCTGGAGCTACCCGCCCCCGAGGCCCGCTCCCTGGAAGCGCCTAAGCGCGCCGCGCGCCGCGCCGATACCATGCCCCGCACCAGCACCCAGCACGGGCAGGAAGACTACTGGAGTCAGCCCCAACCCCCCACGCCCGTCCAGACCCGGCGCACCGTCAACGACCTGCTCCGCAGCCCCGCCGACATCCGCGCCGCCTTCGTGCTAAGCGAAATCCTGGGCAAGAAATGGTGAGGTGGTGAGGTGGTGAGGTGGTGAGGTGGTGAGGTTGACGTTCGAAGGGTTCGGCGGCGTAAATTGCGCAAACAGGGCTTTTGAACGTCAAAATCACCATTTCACCACCTCACCGCTAGTCCTGCGTCAATGCGTACGTCACCAGGTTGGCCCCCATTTTCAGGGCTGCTTCGTGGCTGGCAGGGGTGTCTTCGGGGTAGGTGCCCAGGTCTTCCCAGCCGTTGCCCAGGTCGCATTCGTAGCTGTAGAAGCACACCAGCCGGCCCTTGTAGAGCAACCCGAAGCCCTGGGCCCGCTTGCCGTCGTGCTCATGGATTTTGGGCAGGCCCCGCGGAAACTGGAATTTCTGGTGGTAGATGGGGTGGGTGAAGGGCAGCTCGACAAACTCCAGGTCGGGAAACACTTTCTTCATCTCGGGCCGGATGAACTTGTCGAGGCCGTAGTTATCATCAATGTGCAGGAAACCGCCCCCGATCAGGTAGCGGCGCAGGTTGCGGGCGTCGAGGTCGGAGAACGTGACGTTGCCGTGGCCCGTCAGGTGCACGAAGGGGTAGGTGAGCAGCTCGGGCGAATCGAGCTCTACGGTGGCTTCATCAGGGCCGATGTTGGTGCCCAGCGCCTGGTTGCAGAAGCGGATCAGATTGGGCAGGCTGGTTTTGTTGGCGTACCAGTCGCCGCCGCCGCCGTAGTGCAGCTTGGCAATGCGGAAGCTGGGCGCTACCGGGGTCGCCGCCGTGAGGCTGAGCAGCAGGAGCAGGGCAAGAGCGAAGAAGGATTTGGGCATGGAAGCGGGAGCTTGGGGCAAACGGGATTTACCTATAATTGCGCACCAGTCGGGAAAGTTCGGCGTCGGCCGCAAGGTAAGCACTCCATGCGGCTGATGTTCGGACGCCTCGCCGACCATTCGGGGGAAGTACTATGAGTCAAGAAAAACTACAACATTTTCTACAGAGTACGGGGGTAATCAACGCGGGGCAGGCCCAAGAAGTAGCCGCGTATTTTACCCCTCGCACGCTACTTCGGCAAGAGTTGCTGCTGCGCACTGGTCAAATCAGCCAAGAATACCTGTTGCTGACCAGCGGTTACGTTCGGGCCTTTGCCTGCGACCCTGAGGGACTGGAAGTTACTACGGCCTTCACCGGACCCGGACAGGTAGCACTGGAGGTTTCATCGTTCTTCACCCGAGTGCCTTCTCTTGAAACTATACAAGCCCTTACCGATTGTGAAGGTTGGACGCTCACGCACGAGCAGATGAATCAGTTGTTCCATGGCCGGCCGGAGTTCCGGGAATTTGGGCGCGGCGTGCTGGTGCGTGGGTTTGCGGCCCTCAAAAACCGGATGCTGGAAATGATAACCACTACCGCTGCCGTCCGATATGACCGCCTGTTAGCTGCTAGCCCCGAAATTCTTCAGCATGCCTCTCTTAAGATGGTTGCCTCCTACTTGGGCGTGACAGATACTTCCCTTAGCCGCATCCGTAAAGTAAGCAGCCAGAAGGAAGGCTAGCCAGAGCATTCTTGCCATTTGGCAAGGAGGGGTAACTGGTCGCGAGGTTTCTTTGTGAAGTCCACTTCGCACTGTATCCACTATGCCCCCGGTTCCTTTTTTCCTCAACCTGGCCTTTATCCTGACTACCGCCCTCACGCTGGGCCTGCTGCTATGGGCCGCGCCCCGGAACCGGCCGCTGCTGGCGGGGCTGCTGCTGTGGCTGCTGGTCCAGGCCGCGCTGGCCGGCCGCGGCTTCTACGTCGTCAGCAACACGCTGCCGCCCCGGTTTGCGCTGGTCATCGGGCCGCCGCTACTGGCGCTGGCGGGGCTGCTGACCACGACCCGGGGCCGCCGGTTCCTGGAGGCGCTGCAACCCGGGCGCCTGACGCTGCTACACGCTGTGCGGATACCTGTGGAGTTGGTGTTGTTTGGGCTCTATCACTACCAGGCCGTGCCCCGGCTCATGACGTTTGAGGGCCGCAACTGGGACATTCTGCTGGGCCTCACGGCTCCAGTGGTGTATTATCTGGGTTTCCGCCGCCGCTGGTTGGGGCGCGTGGGGCTGCTCATCTGGAACGGGGTGGGGCTGGGGCTGCTGGGCAACATCGTGCGGCTGGGGCTACTATCGGCGCCGGGGCCGTTTCAGCAATTCGCATTCGAGCAGCCCAACGTGGCGTTGCAGTACTTTCCCTACGTCTGGCTGCCCGCTTTCGTGGTGCCCGTGGTGCTGCTGGCGCATCTGGCGGCACTGTGGCAGCTGTTGAAGCCCGCACTGCGTGAAATTGCGCCAGATTTTACCGCCTCTATTTCCAGGAATTGATGAACAGACGAAAACGGGCGAAATACGTGCTGACCGGGCTAGTGCTCTGGTTGCTGGTGCATACCCTGGTAGTAGTGGCGGAAGGGCTGCAAAGCCCWTCCGCCGCCGCCGATGTTGCCGTGGTGCTGGGTAATAAAGTAAACGAGGACGGCACGCTGTCGGAGCGGCTGGTGCAACGGTTGCGCTGTGGCCTGGGCTTGTACCGGAGCGGTCAGGTAAAGCAGCTGATTGTGAGTGGCGGGTTGGGAAAGGAGGGCTTCTACGAGGGCGAAAAAATGAAACAATATCTGGTGGAACAGGGAGTGCCGGCGGCGGATATCCTGGTTGATAACCAAGGCAATAGCACTCGGCAGACGGTGGTAAACGTGCTGAGCCTTCGGGATTCTCTGCATTTCTCCAGCCTGATTGTCGTTTCCCAGTATTACCATCTTACCCGCACCAAAATGCTGTTCCGGCAGGCGGGCTTCCGGTTTGTGAGCAGCGCTAGTCCGTGGTATTTCGAATGGCGGGACCTCTACTCCCTGGCCCGCGAATTTGTAGCGTACTACCAACACCTGTCAGGTTAAACGCATCTAATTTGGGGCTATTTTGGTGAGTACCGCCTTTAAATAGTCGTCATCCCAGCCCGCTATTTTTCGTCGGTTCTTCCTACTTTGCTTGTCGTCCATTCGCCCCAGCGCCTGCAAGGCCATCTTGCGGGCCGTGGC
>NZ_QYCN01000021.1 GCF_003583925.1 Hymenobacter rubripertinctus
CAGCAGCGCGCACAAGGCAATGACCAAAATATCGACCAACTGGTGCTTTTTGCTCCGCTCTAAACGGAAGTCGGGCATATCGGCGAAAAACGTGTTCCAATCCATGACCCAAAGATCGGAAAACCCGTTTTTTGATGCGTTTAACCTGAACACCTGTTGACGTAGCCGGCCCGCGTCCGCAGTGGCTCACAGTAAAAAGGCGTGCCGCTGAAGCCCTGGCGGGAAAATTCCGTTCAACGGTAGTCAGTAGCATTTAAGCAGACGGGCATCAGCGTTAAATTCCGTTTCTTACCAACTCAAGTATACAGCAACTACCAACGATGCTAACAGGGAAAGATTTAGTGGCAAGAGGGCTGCGGCCCGGTAAGTGGTTCAAGCAAGCACTGGAACACATCAACACGCACAACCTGGAAGGGGCGGCACTGGAGGACTACCTCGACGCCCGGAAGCCCGCCCCGACGATTCCGTTGCTGACGCAGCCCGTGTTTTTCCACGAGAACATCCGCGCCGATACGCCGGTCGAGCAAGCCAACATCGACTACGTCCGGCAGTCGATGGACCAGCTCATGCGCACGCCCACGGTGGTGACGGGGGCCATTATGCCCGACGCCTGCCCGGCCGGGCCGCTGGGCACCATCCCGGTCGGGGGCATCGTGGTGGCGCGCAACGCCATCCACCCCGGCATGCACAGCGCCGATATCTGCTGCTCGGTAATGCTGACCAACCTGGGCGCGGCCGACCCCAAGCAGGTGCTGGATGTGGCCCAGCAGCTCACCCACTTCGGCCCCGGCGGCCGGCCCGAAGGCCAGCAGTTTGCGCTGCCCGCCGAAATCGAGGCCGAATTCCGCGACAATCCCTACCTCAGTTCCCGGCGCAGCCTGGCTATGGCCCGCGAGCACCTGGGCACCCAGGGCGACGGCAACCACTTCCTGTATGTGGGCGTGTCGCGCAATACCGGCGACACTATGCTGGTCACCCACCACGGCTCCCGGGGGCCGGGGGCGCTGCTCTATAAGCAGGGCATGAAGGTGGCCGAGAACTTCCGCCGGGTCATCTCGCCCGAAACCAACCCGAACAATGCCTGGATTCCCAGCGAGTCGGAGCAGGGGCAGCAGTACTGGGCGGCGCTGCAAACCATTCGCAAATGGACCAGGCAAAACCACCTGTGCCTGCATGAGGCTGTGGCGGGGCAGCTGGGGGCCGTGGCGCAGCAGCAGTACTGGAACGAGCACAACTTCGTGTTTCGCGACGGCGACCTGTACTACCACGCCAAAGGCGCCACCCCCATGGACCCCAAGTTCCTGCCCGACATCACCGGCCCGCGCATCATTCCGCTCAACATGGCCCAGCCCATTCTCATTGTGGAGGGCTCGACCACCAAAACCAACCTGGGCTTCGCCCCCCACGGGGCCGGCCGCAACCTGAGCCGCACCGGCCACAAGCGCAGCAAGCTCGGCCAGACCAACGAAGAACTTTTCGCCGAGGAAACCCAGGGTATCGACGCCCGCTTCTTTTTCAACCTGATTGATGTTTCGGAACTGCCCAGCGCCTACAAAAACGCCGAGCAGCTACAGCAGCAAATCGTGGACTTCGACCTGGCCACCATCATCGACGAAATCCGGCCCTACGGCTGCATCATGGCCGGCGACTGGGAGCAGGATGCGCCCTGGCGCAAGAAGAAGCGGGCCAAGGACGCCGCCCGGCTGGCGGCGGCCAACGGGCAGGCTGACGACTCGGCGCTGGCAAACAGCTAGGAAAGGGCCAGCTCCCGCGCTACGTGCACGGTGTGCACGGCCGCCAAAGCCGCCGTTTCGGTGCGCAGGCGGGAGCTGCCCAGCGTCACGGGCCGGATGCCCCGGGCGAAGGCCGCCGCAATTTCGTCGGGCGTGAAGTCGCCCTCGGGGCCGATGAGGATGCAGCAGTCGGCGGCGGCGGCCACGCGGGCCAGGGGCGTGCGCTCCCCGTCTTCGAGGTGGGCGATGAAGGTGGTGGCGGGCACTGCGGTGGGCAGGAAACGGGCGTAATCGGTTAGCTCCACCAGCCGGGGCAGCCAGGCCTGGCCCGATTGCTTGAGGGCGCTGACGGCTATTTTCTCCAGGCGCTCCAGCTTCAGCTCGCGGCGCTCGGAGCGGGCGCAGCGCAGGAACGTGATGGTATCCACGCCGATTTCGGTGGCTTTTTCTACCAGCCACTCCATGCGGTCGAGGTTTTTGGTGGGGGCCACGGCCAGGTGCACGCCGTAGGGGCGGCGCGGCAGCACCTCGTGCCCGACCACCCGCAGCTGGCAGCGTTTGGGGTTGGCGTCGGCCACTTCGGCCCCGAATACGCCGCCCTGGCCGTTCACCAGCACCACCGCGTCGCCCGCGCTCAGGCGCAGCACCCGCACGGCGTGCTTGCTCTCGTCTTCGGGCAGGGTGTAGGTGGTGGCGGCGGGCGAGAGGTCGGGGGCGAAGAAGGTGTGGGGCATGGGGCAAAGGTAGGAGGAAACCCGCCTTCGGGGCCGTAGGGCGGCGGGGAAGTTCCGCATAACGTAATGGTGAGGCTGGTCGTAAGAAAGAGCATTGATCCGCCGGGCCTCGTGCTCTTTTTCCGCCTTTTCTTATGAAAACCAACCTCAAAAAACTTGCCCAACAAACCATCGTCATCACCGGGGCCTCCTCGGGCATCGGCCTTGTAACGGCCCGTCTGGCCGCCAAGGCGGGGGCCAGACTGGTGCTGGCAGCCCGCAGCGAAGACGCCCTGCGCCAGCTCACCGATGAAATCAACGCCGGCGGCGGTCAGGCTACGTACGTGGTGACCGACGTGAGCCGGCCCGAGCAGGTGCAGCACCTGGCACAGGTGGCCACCACTACCTTCGGCGGCTTCGATACGTGGATCAACAATGCCGGCGTGAGCATCTACGGCAAACTGGAAGACGTGCCCGTAGAAGACATGCGCCAGCTGTTCGAAGTCAATTTCTGGGGCCTCGTCAACGGTTCCCTCGAAGCCGTGAAGCACCTGAAGCAAAACGGCGGGGCGCTCATCAACGTGGGCAGCGTGCTATCCGACATTACGGCCATTCTGCAAACCATCTACTCGGCCAGCAAGCACGCCGTGAAGGGCTTCACCGATGGGCTGCGCATGGAGCTGGAAATGGAGGACGCCCCGGTTTCGGTCACCCTCATTCAGCCCGCCGCCATTGATACGCCTTACCCGCTGCACGCCAAAAACTACCTGGAGCGCGTGCCCAGGCACGCCCCACCCGCCTACGCCCCCCAAACCGTGGCCCGCGCCATCCTGCACTGTGCCGCTACCATGGAGCGCGACGTGGTAGTGGGCGGCGGCGGCAAGGCCCTGATCGGGCTGAGCCACTGGACGCCCGCGCTGCTCGACACGTTCATGGAGCAGGGTTTCGCCCCGCAGTCTAAGTCCGATACGCCGGCCCGGTCCCTGGCGCACAACGCCCTTGACCGGCCCATGGGCAACCTCCAGGAGCGGGGCAACTATCCGGGCACTACCCGCGAAACCAGCTACTACACCCAAATCAGGACTACCGGCAGTCCTAAGCTACGCACGGCGCTGCTGGTAGGAGCCGCCGGGGCTGGCGTAGCCGCCCTGGCTACCTGGCTTGGTACCCAGAAGGAAGCCAACGGCCACAAGGAAGTCAGCGGTCAGCCGGAGTTCAGCGGCTCTTCCACCCAATAGCCGGTCAGCCAACTACCCAAACGCGCAACAAACGCGCAACGCCCCCGGCAAGCTGATGCCGGGGGCGTTGCGCGTTTGTTGCGCGTTTGGGTAGTTGGCTGACCGGCTAGCCGAACAGCTCGTTCAGCAGGCCGGYCAGCCGGATGCCCGCATCTTCGATGCGCTGCCGCATGAGCACGGCGTGGGCGGGATAGTAGGCGTAGTTGACATCGGTGCCGTTGGGAACTTCCCGGTAAATCTGCTCGCTGGCCTGGTAGGACTCCCAAAGCCACTCGGCCGGGGCCGTGCTTTGCAGTCGGCGCACGGTGCTTCGGCGCACCTTGCAATCGTACTGGCGGGCCATCTCGGTATAGGTCAGGCCCTGGTAGTCGAGCAGGCCGCTGTCCCAGAGGCTGTGCAGGTTGGTGTCGCGGCCCCGGTACTTGATTTTGATGTCGTTGCCGCCCTTGTCCTCGGCATGGCCCGCGTGCAGGGGCTGATGAATGTCGCCCACGATGTGCACCACGTACTTGAGGGCTTCCAGCCGTTGCAGCTGGGTCGCGCCGCTGTCGGAGAGTAAGCGGAGCTGATTTTGCAGGGCCTGGTAGGCATTGGATTCGGTCTGGGCGTTGAGGGCCTGCACATACTGGTCGTGGTTCAGGCCCGAAGCCGTGTTCACGTAATGCCAGGGGGCCGTGTCCTTGCCCTCGGGGTAGTAGCGGATTTCGTCGGGCCAGGTGCTGATGAGCGGGAAGCTTTCGGGGCCGAGCAGTTGCTGAATTTCGCGGCGGGCTGCCCGGGAAAGGTGGCGCTCGGCAATTTTGGCAATGGCGCGATGACCGTCGGCACCCCAGGCCCATAGGTGCAAGGGGGTGAGCAGCAGAAACAGGAGCGGGAATAGAAGCTTGCGCATGACGGGCGTAGGGGGTAGGACGAAACTGGGCAGCAAATTAGCGGAAAAACCATCAGGACGAGCCAGATTTCCCCTTCTAAAGTGAACCAACGCAGTATGTCGGGAAAAATACGCTCAAAAAGCCCCCTTGCAACTGCCCGCCGTGGGCCGCCGCCGACATACTTATGGCAGCAGAAGCCCTGGTGATGCGGCGCGACCAGGGCCGGCAAATACTTGGCGTAAGCGGCCCGCCCTGCTCCAGCGGCAAACGGCCATCAGCCCACTGCATCTACCAAGAAAAAGCCCCGCTGATATAAAATCAGCGGGGCTTTTTGGGTAACCGAGCGCAGCTTATACGCCGGCCGTAACCGCCGCCGCGGGGGCACCGGCCAAGATTTCCTCGTTGGCGTAGTCGGCGTACTTCTGGAAGTTCTTCACAAACTTCTCAGCCAGCGAGTTGGCGGTTTTGTCGTAGGATTCCTTGCTGGCCCAGGTGTTGCGCGGGTCCAGAATTTCGGTGGGCACGCCGGGCACCGAGGCGGGCACGGCCACCCCGAAAATGGGGTGCTTGGTGAATTCCACATCGTCGAGCTGCCCGTTGAGGGCGGCCGTAATCATGGCCCGGGTGTAGCTCAGCTTCATGCGCGAGCCCGTGCCGTAAGAGCCACCCGTCCAGCCCGTGTTGATGAGCCACACGTTCACGTCGGGGTTTTCGTCCATCTTCTGGCCCAGCATCTCGGCGTACTTGGTGGGGTGCAGGGGCAGGAACACGGCCCCGAAGCAGGCCGAGAACGTCGTTTGGGGTTCAGTAACGCCCATTTCGGTGCCCGCTACCTTGGCCGTGTACCCGCTCATGAAGTGGTACATGGCATGGCTCTTATCCAGCTTGCTGATGGGGGGCAGTACGCCAAAAGCGTCGGCCGTCAGGAAGAAGATGTTCTTGGGCGCGTCAGCTACCGAAGGCTCAATAGCGTTATCGATGTAGTTGATCGGGTAGGCCGTGCGCGTGTTCTCGGTCACCGAGTTGTTGGCGTAGTCCACCGTGTGGGTACCCTCCACGAAGCGCGTATTCTCCACGATGGAGCCAAAGCGGATAGCATCCCAAATCTGGGGCTCCTTCTCCTGGCTCAGGTCGATCACCTTGGCGTAGCAGCCGCCCTCGAAGTTGAAGATGCCCTTGTCGGGGGTCCACCCGTGCTCGTCGTCGCCGATCAGGCCGCGGTTGGGGTCGGCGGAGAGCGTCGTTTTGCCCGTGCCCGAGAGGCCGAAGAATACGGCCGTGTCGCCTTTTTCGCCCACGTTGGCCGAGCAGTGCATGCTGAGCGTGTTGTGCTGGTGGGGGAGCAGGTAGTTGAGCACGCCGAAAATGCCCTTCTTCATCTCGCCGGCGTAGCCGGTGCCGCCAATCAGAATCATCTTCTTGGTGAAGTTGAGGATGGCGAAGTTCTTCTGGCGGGTACCGTCCACGGCCGGATCAGCTTCGAAGCCGGGGGCGCAGATGATGCTGAAATCGGGCGTCCAGCTCGTGTCGGCTCCCTCGGCAGGGCGCAGGAACATGTTGTAGCAGAACAGGTTGTGCCAGGCCAGCTCGTTGACCACGCGCAGCTTGAGCTCGTAGTCGGGGTTGGCCCCGGCGTAGGCGTCGCGCACGTACAGCTCCTTGTCTTCCAGGTACTTCACCATCTTGGCGTGCAGCTGGTCGAACTTGTCGGCCTCGAAGGGGATGTTGATGTCGCCCCACCACACGCTGTCCTGGGTGTTGGCGTCCTTCACAACGAAACGGTCCTTGGGGGAGCGGCCGGTGAAGGCTCCGGTGTCGGCCATCAAAGCGCCGGTGTCGGTGAGCGTACCCTCGCCGCGGCGCAGGGCTTCCTCCACCAAAGCAGCAGGCGGGAGGTTGAGGTGCACTTGGGAAGCGCGGGAAATGCCCAGGGGGGCGAGGCGGGCGTTGGCGGCAGAATCTAGCATAAAGGGCCGAAAACGGGGTTGGGGGTGGGTGGGAAATGCGTGGGAATCTGGGAGCAAAAATAGGCAAAAAGCCTGACGTAAACCGGGGACTGGTAAAAAATAGCGAAAATTCGCTATTACTTGTAAGTTTACCCGGTAGAATCCGACTAACGCAGGCTATTTCGTAAGGGTTGGGAAACTTTTGTAGTTTTACCAACCCTCGTCGGTTGCAGCCGCGCCCGTTCCCTGTTCCATTTTTCAATCACCTTTCATGCACTCACCCTCCGCTGCGCAGCAGCCCGTGTCAACTTCGTCCTCGCACCCCAAGGGGCTGTACGTCCTCTTCGCTACCGAGATGTGGGAGCGGTTCAGCTACTACGGTATGCGGGCGCTGCTCATTTTGTACATGACGCAGGCGCTGGTATTCGATAAGGAGTACTCGTCGCTCATCTATGGCAATTACACCAGCCTGGTGTACCTGACCCCGCTGCTCGGCGGCTACGTGGCCGACCGCTACTGGGGCAACCGCCGCTCCATTCTGGTGGGTGGCCTGATGATGGCCCTGGGCCAGTTTGCGCTCTTCTTCTCGGCCTCCATGTACTCGGCCGGGCAGGCTACCGCGCCGCAAACGCAGCTGCTGCTCTTCATGCTGGGCCTGGGCCTGCTGATTTTCGGTAACGGCTTCTTCAAGCCCAACATCTCCTCGATGGTAGGCTCGCTCTACCCCGCCGGCGACAACCGCATCGACTCAGCCTACACCATTTTCTACATGGGCATCAACCTGGGCGCGTTTTTCTCGCCTCTGGTGTGCGGTACGCTGGGCAACACCGGCAACCCCGAAGACTTTAAGTGGGGCTTCCTGGCCGCCGGCATCGGGATGCTGATCGGCTCGCTCACCTTTGAGCTGTTCAAGAACAAGTACGTCATCACGGCCACCGGCGAAGCCCTCGGCGCCAAGCCCGAGCAGGCCGTGGCCCACTCGCCCGTGGTGCCCGTCGGCACCGATGCGCCGGTACGCGCCGAAACCATCGACCAGCCGGCCGGCAAGAGCTTCGCCAGCAAGCTGCCCATGCTCATCGGCCTGTTCGTGGTCGTGTACGCGCTTATCGCCTGGCTCATGAGCTACGACTGGGTGGGAGCCTTCGTGTTCGCGGCCATGATCGTGACACCAGTGGCCGTACTGGCCGATAATTCCATTACGCCCCGCGAGCGGCAGAAAATCTACGTGATTCTGATTCTGAGCTTCTTCGTGATTTTCTTCTGGGGCGCTTTCGAGCAGGCCGGCGCTTCGCTGACCTTCTTTGCCGACGAGCAGACGAACCGGCAAATGGGTTCCTACACAGTGCCGGCTTCGTACTTCCAGTCGGCCAACGCGCTGTTCATTATTCTGTTCGCCCCGGTATTCGCCCTGATCTGGACGCTGATGGGCAAGCGTGGCATCGAGCCTTCGTCGCCGCTGAAAATGTCCATCGGCCTCATGTTCCTGGCCATCGGCTACCTCATCATCGCCTTCGGCGTGAAGGGCGTCGACGCCAGCACTAAAGTGAGCATGTTCTGGCTCATCACCATGTACCTGATGCACACCTTTGGCGAACTGTGCCTGTCGCCGATTGGCCTGGCCTTGGTCAACAAGCTGGCCCCGCTGCGCTTCGCCTCTTTGCTGATGGCCGTGTGGTTCCTGGCCACCGCCGCCGGCAACAAGTTCGCCGGCGTGCTGAGCGCCCTGTACCCCGAGCCCGGCAAGCCCGCCCCGTTCTTCGTAGGCTTCGAAATCACGGGTCTTTACGAGTTCTTCATGATTTTCGTATTCCTGTCGGCCGCCGCTTCGCTGGTGCTGTTCCTGCTCTACCGCAAGCTCACCCAAATGATGAGCGAGCCGGTGGTTGCCACCGCTTAATAAGCGCGCAACGCTGCCTAAGACGTAAAAAGCCCCGCCGGACGTTGGTCCGGCGGGGCTTTTTCGTGTAATCGGACCTTACCCGGGGAACGTATCCGGATCGGGGCCGAGGCGCTCGTGGCGGTCCAGGCCGTCGATGTAGGCCAGCTCGTCCGCGGTCAGCTCGAAGTCGAACACGTTGGCGTTGCTGACGATGTGGGCCTGTTTCACCGACTTGGGAATGGTCACGACGCCGCGCTGCAAGTCCCAGCGCACCAGAATCTGGGCCGGCGACTTACCGTACTTGGCGGCCAAGTCGTTCACCACATCCTGCTCGAACACCTTGCCCTGCATCAGCGGCGACCACGCCTGGTACTGAATGCCGTGCTGCTGACAGTAGGCCTGCAACTCGGGCTGCACCAGCCACGGATGAAATTCCAGCTGGTTCACCATCGGCTTCACCTGCGCCTCGGGCAGCAGTTCTTCCAAGTGGTGCTGCAGGAAATTGCTGACCCCAATGGCGCGCACCCGCCCATCGGCGTACAGCTGCTCCAGCGCCCGCCAGGTATCCTGCGACTTGCCAGCGACGGGCCAGTGAATCAGGTACAAATCGAGCGTTTCCAGGCCGAGGCGTTTCAGGCTGGCATCGAAGGCCCGCAGGGTAGAATCGTAGCCCTGGTCGTTGTTCCAGACTTTGCTGGTGACGAACACGTCGGTGCGAGGTACGCCGCTTTCCCGAACGGCCTGCCCGACGCCTTCTTCGTTTTTGTAAATGGACGCAGTGTCGATGTGGCGATACCCGGCTTCCAGCGCCCATTTCACGGCCTGCTGTACCTGCGCACCGTCTTCGGCCTGCCATACGCCCAGTCCCAGATAGGGTATTTCTACGCCGTTGGCCAGTGGCCACGTGCCAGCAATATCGGTGATGTTCTTCTCCATCTTTATCAATTTAGGATTCACGCAAAAGGGCTGTAGCGCGAACCGAAGGACAGCGCAGCTAAGCGCCAGCTTCGCGCGTCGTTGCTGACTTTCGAACGAGTATGTTCAAGGGTACGCGAAGCCGGCGATTCGCGCTACCAGCTTACGGCCTTCTTTCGCGTAAGCCTTAATATACTGCCGATTTCTACGCACAAAAAGCCCCGCCGGACCGAAATCCAGCGGGGCTTTCCATTCAAAGCTACAGAACGGCTGACGTCTGTAGCTGCGACATCAGCTTCATCTGCAACATCTGCGATTTACATCATGCCGCCCATGCCGCCCATGCCGCCGGCACCGCCGCCGCCGTGGCCAGCGTCCTTGTCGGCTTCAGGCTCGTCCGAAATCACGCACTCAGTGGTCAGGAGCAGGCCGGCAATCGAAGCGGCATTCTCCAGGGCCAGGCGCGTTACCTTGGTCGGGTCCAGAATACCGGCCGACATCAGGTTCTCGTACTTGTCTTCGCGGGCGTTGTAACCGTAGTCGCCTTTGCCTTCGCGCACTTTCTGCACCACTACCGAACCTTCGCCACCGGCGTTGGCTACGATAGTACGCAGGGGAGCCTCCAGGGCCGTGCGGATGATGTTCACGCCGGTGCGCTCGTCGCTGTTGAGGGTATCAACGGCATCGAGCGAATCGAGGGCGCGCACCAGGGCAACACCGCCGCCGGGTACCACGCCTTCCTCAACGGCGGCGCGGGTGGCGTGCAAAGCATCGTCAACGCGGTCCTTCTTCTCCTTCATCTCCACTTCCGTAGAAGCGCCGATGTAGAGGATGGCTACGCCGCCCGACAGCTTGGCAAGGCGCTCCTGAAGCTTCTCCTTGTCGTAGTCGGAAGTCGTGGTGCCAATCTGGGCCTTAATCTCGTTGATACGGGCCGTAATGGTCGTCTTCTCACCTTTGCCATTGACAATGGTGGTGTTGTCCTTGTCAATGATGATTTTCTCGGCCTGGCCGAGGTATTCCAGCGTAGCCGCGTCGAGCTTGTAGCCGCGCTCTTCCGAAATAACGGTACCGCCGGTCAGCACGGCAATGTCTTCGAGCATCGCCTTGCGACGGTCGCCGAAGCCGGGAGCCTTCACGGCCGCAATTTTCAGCGAGCCGCGCAGCTTGTTTACTACCAGCGTGGCCAGCGCCTCGCCGTCAACATCTTCGGAGATGATAACAAGGGCTTTGCCGGTCTGTACTACCTGCTCAAGCACGGGCAGCAGCTCCTTCATGGTGCTCACCTTCTTGTCGTAGATGAGTACGTAGGGGTTCTCGAACTCGGCCTCCATCTTCTCCGGGTTGGTCACGAAGTAAGGGGAGAGGTAGCCGCGGTCGAACTGCATGCCTTCCACCGTTTTTACTTCGGTTTCGGTGCCACGCGCTTCTTCCACGGTAATTACGCCTTCCTTGCCCACTTTGTCCATGGCATCGGCAATCATCTGGCCGATTTCCATGTCGTTGTTGGCCGAAATAGCGCCTACCTGGGCAATTTCCGACGAGTTCTCAATCTTCTTCGACTGGGCCTTCAGGTTGGCAACCACGGCATGTACTGCCTTGTCGATGCCGCGCTTCAGGTCCATGGGGTTAGCACCAGCGGCTACGTTCTTCGAGCCGGCCGCGTAGATGGCCTGGGCCAGTACGGTAGCGGTCGTGGTGCCGTCGCCGGCCTGGTCGGCCGTTTTGCTGGCTACTTCCTTCACCAGCTGCGCGCCCATGTTCTCCACGGGGTCGCTCAGCTCAATCTCCTTGGCCACGGTCACACCGTCCTTGGTGATGGTCGGGGCGCCGAATTTCTTGTCGATAACCACGTTGCGGCCTTTCGGGCCGAGGGTTACTTTTACGGCATTCGCCAGTTTGTCAACGCCGCGTTTCAGCTTGTCGCGGCCTTCGGTATCGAATTGGATGTTCTTAGCCATCTTATTTTCGGGTGTTGGGGGAGTTAGAAAGAAAAAAGCCTGTGCTTAGGAGCAGGGCTTAGAGCACCGCGAAAATGTCCGACTCCTTCATGATGAGGTAGTCCTGGCCATCCACGGTGATTTCGGTGCCGGCATACTTGCCGTAGAGTACCTGGTCGCCGGTTTTCACCTGAGGCTTGATGGTGGTGCCGTTGTCGGCCACTTTGCCTTCGCCCACGGCTACTACTTCACCCCGCTGGGGCTTTTCTTTCGCTGTGTCGGGGATGATGATACCCGATTTGGTTTTTTCCTCGGCGGCGGCAGGCGCGATAATAACGCGGTCAGCCAGCGGTTTGATGCTAAGCGACATATTGTACGTTTTGGTTGAAAGGTGTACTTGAAACTAGAAGACTAGGTGGTGCGGGCCGTGCTACACCTTCTGTGCCAGCCCGCCCAAACCTGACAGAATGGACGATTTCGGCCCTTTTTTAGCCACGTCCCCCTTTAATGGTGTCAGCCGTGGCAGATAACGGGGGCGGAGCCGGTCATTATTGCGCCACCTGCCCTGCTCCGGCCGGCAGCATCGGGCAACCGGCCCCAGGGCAGCATCAGCTCTGGCCCGCCGCCCTGGGGCCAGCCGGGTAGTGGGCAGCGGACCACGAGCAGTATTTCAGACTACAGCCTCTGGAAACAGGCGAAACGCAAAAAGCCGGCAGCCTCTTTTTGAGAAGCTACCGGCTTTCGGGTCAGGAAATACTGGAATTAGTTGGCTGGTGCCGGCGCCGGGGTTGGGGCCGGGGCAGCGGGCGCAGTGGCCGGGGCAGCCGCAGGGGCTCCGGGAGCGGGCTGGGCGGGCATCCGCGTTTCCAGCGCTTTCTGCTGGTTGATGCTTCGGACGGGGCCGGACTGCGAAGGTCCGCCTACCACGTAGGAACCCAGGCTGAGTACCATCAAGCCAATGGCGAAGCCCCAGGTGAGCTTTTCGAGCAGGTCGCCGGTGCGCTTAACCCCCATCATCTGGGTTGCGCCACCCGCGCCAAACTGGCTGGAAATTCCGCCGCCTTTGGGGTTTTGGGCCAGCACGACCAGAGAAAGGAGCAGGCAAACGAGAAGAATCAGGCCAATCAGGGCGTAGTACATTTACTCGGGGGGTTGTTGCAGTTGTTGAATTTGCTCGGCAAAGTACGCCTTTTTTTCGGGCTGGCGCGCCATCAGCCGCTCATATATTTCCAGCGCTTTTTCGGGCTTGCCCTGCCGGATCATGATTTTGGCCAGGCTTTCGGAGGCCAGGGCCGGGGCCGCGCGGGTACTCCGCACCGACAAATCGGCCTGCTCCGAAGCCGGCAAAGGTACACCTCCGGGCGTTTTGATGCGCGGTTTCACCCGCAGGAAACGGTTAATCAGGTCCAGCGATGAGGTGTGGGGTTTGGGCTGATGCGCCCGGGCATAGGCCAGCAGCAGGGCATCGGGCTCGAAGAAAGAATCCAGGGGCAGGTCCAGGGTGAACCCATCGTGGGGTTGCAAATCGTAGCCCAGCCGGCTGCCCGCCCCCAGAGCGTAGCCCAAGTCGGCATCAGCCCGGAACGGGGCCGTTACGGCCGGGGGCGGCACCGAATCCGGAGTGGGCCGATCAGCGGCTTCCGCGTCGTCGGCTTCGTGCTCGGCTTCCGGCAGCCGGTAGCCCGAAGGTTCCGGCAACCGGGATTCACCCAATCCGAACTCAAACCGGGAAATTCCCGCTTCCACCGGCGGCCGGATGGGCGGAGCGGCGGCCGGCAGCCGGTCATCGGCTTCATGCTTCTGGTTTGCGGGTTCATCGTCCACAACCGGCGCAGGTTGCGGCTCCGCATCGGAAGCCGTCAGATCGAGAGTAGGAGCTAATGCTGCCGCCGGTTCCGATACGGCCGTTACAGATGCGTTGAGCTCAGTAGCCGCCGCTGCTGCCACTCCGGTTTCAGCGTCGGCGGTGGTAGCGGGCAGTTCAGCCGTTGCCAGCTGTTGCGTTTCGGGGGCGGCAGGAGCCGGCGCTTCCTGCGGGGCAGCTTCTTCAGCAGCTAAAGCCTGAGGGGGGGGAAGAGAAGCTCCCTCGCTCGTTTGTTCAGAGAATTCCGGCAGGGCCGCAGCATCCGGTTCCGAAGGCCCGACCGTGACATCCGCGTTTTCGGGCTGGACCAGCTCAACCGTTGGCTCTTCTTCTCCGGCGGGCTCTGCCGTCACCTCGTCATTACCGGCTGCTGCGTCCGCAGTCGGCATATCGGCGGATGAATCCGGGAGCAGTGCGCCCGATAACTGGGGGGCGGCAACGGCGAACAGGTCGGTTCCGGGGGCAACCGCTTCTGATGACGAGGCGGTGGGAGCAACTGCTTCGGCCGCCGCCGTCGGGGTGGCCGTTGGTGGAGTGGCGGGCTGCTCCAGAAGCTGGCGCAGCAACTCACGGTCGGCGGCGTAGGTGGCGGCCCGGCGCAGGCGCTGGCCGGCCAGCATACTGCCCCGGTCGTGGGCCGCTTTAGCCAGCAGCACGTGGGCCGTCTGACAGTAGGGGAACGCGGCCGCCAGCTGTTCCAGCTCGCGGATTTCGGCCTCCGAAATCCCGGTTACGTGGTCGAGAAGGTGCAGGAGCGACGCGCGGGTCATGCGATACGGAAGGCTAGGTGATGTCCTGACCTACCGGGCCAACAGGGCCGGGTATGCCAGGAAACAGGAGGGGAGAAACAGCGGGCTGGCAGCGGCCGGGCCGGTACTGCGGGGCGCAACAATACGCCAATTTAGGCATTAAACCGCAGCCCAGGCCCAATTACCAGTTGGCCACCGACTTATTGAAGGCATCGGTGATGATGTTACGAAACAGCTCCCGCAGGGCCGTGGGGTCGTTGTTGATGCTGGTAATGTCGCGGGTGGCGGGGAAGGGCCGGGTCGTTTGCAGGGTCTGCTCGAAATCCTGCTTGGGGTCCTTGGTGTTGGTGAATTTCACCCGCACCTGAATAGTGAGCTGGTTGGACCCGGCCTGGTCCTGGCCGTTCTGCTGCTGAATGGCGGCCGGCGCGAAGTCGTAGGCAATGATCTGCCCGTCGAACTGTAAATCCCCGTCGCGGGGCACCAGTTTGAGGGTGGTATTGCGCTGGAAGTAATCCTTGAAATCCTCGGTAAACCGCTGGGCCAGAAACGACGGGCCGTTGCTGGCATTGTTGGCAAACGTGGAAATGGAAATGGTCTTGACCGCCGGATCGATGTTGGTGCCACTGAATGAGTACACGCCGCAACCACTCAGTATTAAGCTGATAGCTAGTAGCTGACAGCTGATAGCTACTGCCCTTCTTTTACGAGCTATTAGCTGATAGCTATTAGCTACCAGCCTTGAAGTTATCAGCGCGAGGTATCGGCGGCTCTCTGAACAGAAAGCTAACAGCCAACAGCTAATAGCTAACAGCCAGGAAAAACTACGCTTGTTCCAGGTCATACTGCTTGAGTTTGCGGTAGAGAGTGCGCTCGGAGATGCCCAGGTCGTGGGCGGCGTGCTTGCGCTTGTTGTTGTGTTTTTTGAGGGCCTTGATAATCATTTCCTTCTCCTTGGCCTCCAGGCTCAGCGTTTCCTCCTCCGTTTCGTGCGAAATGTCCTCTACCCGCTGGGGCTCCTCCTCGTAATCGGTGGCGTCCTCCACGCCCAACTCGCGCGGGTTGAGAATGTAGTCGTTGCCGCCGCTTTCGGGCCGCATGGTGCGGCCGTTGGGGCCTTCGTAGGGGGCCACGGCCATGCTGTTGCCGCTGAACAGGTGACTGTTCTGGCGTAGCAGCTCCTGGGTTTCGTGGGGGCGCTGCCCGCCAGCCAGGTCCAGGACCAGCTTTTTGAGGTCGGTCATGTCGCGGCGCATGTCGAAGAGCACCTTGTAGAGCAAATCGCGCTCGGAGTAGTTGTTGCCCGCTCCGTCGGTGGCCGTGCCGGCGGCGTGCACCAGCATGGGCAGGCGGCTGGCCTGGTCGGCGGGCAGGTAGCCGCGCAGGCGGCGGGCATCCACCTCACGGTCCGTTTCCAGCACCGACATCTGCTCGGCCACGTTCTTGAGCTGGCGGATGTTGCCGGGGAACCGAAACCGCTGCAATTCCTGCACCGCCTCGGGCGTCAGGCTGATGGGCTTCACCCGGTAGCGGTCGGAAAAATCGGTAGAAAACTTTCTGAACAGTAGGTAGATATCATCGCCCCGGTCACGCAATGGTGGAACCGTGATGGGTACCGTGTTGAGGCGGTAGTACAGGTCTTCGCGGAAGCGGCCTTCGCGCACGGCGTCGAGCAGGTTCACGTTGGTGGCGGCCACCACACGCACGTCGGTCTTCTGCACCTTGCTGGAACCGACGCGGATAAACTCGCCGTTTTCGAGCACCCGCAACAGGCGGGCCTGGGTGCCGAGCGGCATCTCCCCAATCTCGTCGAGGAAGATGGTGCCGCCGTTGGTTACCTCGAAGTAGCCCTTGCGGGCCTCCTGGGCACCGGTAAATGAGCCCTTCTCGTGGCCAAACAGCTCCGAGTCGATGGTGCCCTCGGGAATGGCCCCGCAGTTGATGGCAATGAACTGCCCATGCTTGCGGGGCGAAAGGGCGTGAATAATCTTGGAAAACGACTCCTTGCCGGAGCCACTCTCACCCGTTATCAGCACCGTCATATCGGTCGGGGCCACCTGCGCCGCCACCTGAATGGCGTAATTAAGCGAGGGCGCATTGCCAATGATGGCGAAGCGTTGCTTGATGGATTGTATTTCGGAAGGTGTCAAGGTTGGTTTTTGGTTTTTGGTTTTTGGTTTTTGGCCCGTGCAGCGACCTCACCAACCTAACCTAGTGAGCGGTAGTAGCGGATAAAACCTTGAACCAATTGAATACAATGGACGATTTTCTCCTCTATATATTGTAAGTCATCGGCGGAAATAAAAGATAAATCAAACGCTAGGTAACATTGTGTTTCGAGTTCGTAGAGCGAGCCCCGGGCGATAACCAGAAACTGGATGGTGTCCTTGGGGTGCTGCCGACCAGCCCCTTCGCTGATGTTGGAGGGAACAGAAACCGCCGCCCGTCGCATCTGATTGGTTAAGCCAAACCGCTCGTCAGCTGGGAATTTCTGAGTTAAGAGGTAGATGGTTTTGACCAACTCCCGGCCATGCTGCCAAACACGGAGGTCTTTATAGTTCTGTTGGCCAGGAGGATTCTTCTCCATGAGAGGTAGTCAATTGAAGCTGAATGTCTAAGCCAAAAACCAAAAACCACCCACCAAAAACCAGCCTAAACCGCCTCGCCCAGCAGCGTATTCGTCGTGGACTCGTGCACGAGTACGTCAACGTAGTCGCCCTTCTTATAGTGTTTCTTGGGGAAGATGACGACCTGGTTCTGGCTGTTGCGGCCGCTCAGGTGCTCGTCGCTGCGCTTGGAGAAGTTCTCGGCCAGCACGCGGTGCACGCGGCCCACGCCGCGGGCGGCGCGCTGCTTGCTGTGCTCGCGTTGTAGGGCAATGACTTCGGCGAGGCGGCGCTTTTTGTCCTCCAGTGGCACGTCGTCTTCGAGTTTGCGGGCGGCCAGCGTGCCGGGGCGCTCCGAGTAGAAGAACATATAGGCCATGTCGTAGCGCACGTAGTCCATCAGGCTCAGGGTATCCTGATGCTCGGCCTCCGTTTCGGAGCAGAAGCCCGAAATCATGTCGGAGCTGATGGCGCAGTCGTCGCCCAGCACGCGGCGGATGGCCTGCACGCGCTCCTCGTACCAGGGCCGGTCGTAGGTGCGGTTCATCAGGGCCAGCACCCGCGAATTGCCGCTCTGGGCCGGCAAATGAATGTATTTGCAGATGTTCTCGTGCCGCTTCATGGTGTGCAGCACCTCGTCGGTAATGTCCTTGGGATGGGAAGTGGAGAAGCGCACCCGCAGCTCGGGGCTCACCAGGGCCACCTGCTCCAATAACTGGGCGAAATTCACCTGCTCGGAACCGTCTTCGGCAGCCCACTTATAGGAGTCCACGTTCTGGCCCAGCAGGGTTACTTCCTTGTAGCCGGCCGCTACCAGCTCGCGGGCCTCGCGCACGATGCTGTGGGCGTCGCGGCTCCGCTCGCGGCCCCGGGTGAAGGGCACCACGCAGAAGGAGCACATGTTGTCGCAGCCGCGCATGATGCTGATAAAGGCCGTGATGCCGTTACTGTTCAGGCGCACCGGCGTGATGTCGGCGTAGGTTTCCTCGCGGCTCAGCAGCACGTTCACGGCCTTCTGGCCCCCATCGACCTGGGCAATCAGCTGGGGCAGGTCGCGGTAGGCGTCGGGACCAACTACGAGGTCCACCAGTTTCTCTTCTTCCAGAAACCGGGTTTTCAGGCGCTCGGCCATGCAGCCCAGTACGCCCACCAGCATCCCGGGCTTGCGCTTTTTGTAGCTGTTGATCTGGGAGAGGCGCATGCGCACGGTCTGCTCGGCCTTCTCGCGGATGGAGCAGGTGTTGAGCAGCACCAAATCAGCCTGGTCCAACGAATCCGTCGTATCAAACCCCTCGTCGAAGAGGATGCTCGACACGATTTCGGAGTCGGAGAAGTTCATCTGGCAGCCGTAGCTTTCCAGGTAGAGCTTGCGCGAGCGGCCGGTGCGGGTAGCCGGGTTCACGCGCACCTCGCCCGAGGGCTCGTGCGCGTGGGTAGCGGCGTCCACGGAAGGCGCGGGCAGGGTGGGCGTATCGAGAAAATCGAGGGTAATCAGCGGTTGGGACATGGGGAACGCCTGACAACAGGCAGCAGCTTCACGGTTCAGAGAACGGCAAAGGTAGCAGGTTTAGGGTGAAAATGACAGAATGGCAGGGGCGGTGAAGGAGTGATCTGTTGAAGGCGTGAACTGTCATTCCGACGAAGGAGGAATCTGGCGCAACGTTATCGAACGATGCTACGCAACGACTTCACCCAGATTCCGCCTTCGTCGGAATGACCGTTCACGCCTTCACCACCGCCCCCAGCACGTCCAAAATAGCCCGGGCCTTGAGCAAACACTCGTCGTACTCGCGCTCGGGTACCGAATCGTAGGTGATGGCCGAGCCGACCTGGAAGCTGAGGTGGCCGGTATCGGTGCGGTACTGGAGGCTGCGGATGACGACGTTGAAATCGAAGTCGCCGGAGGGCCAGATGAGGCCCAGGCTACCGCTGTAGAGGCTGCGGCGGCGGTGCTCGTAGTGCTCGATGAGCTGCATGGCCCGGATTTTCGGGGCCCCGGTCATCGAGCCCATCGGGAAGGCAGCCCGCAGCACGTCTACCACGTCGAGGCCAGGCCGGAGCCGGGCCTGCACGCTGGAAATCATCTGCCAGACGTGGCGGAAGGGGTAGAGGCCAAATAGCTCGGGTACCCGCACGGTGCCGGTCTGGGCTACGCGGGCCAGGTCGTTGCGCACCAGGTCCACAATCATCAGGTTCTCGGCGCGCTCCTTTTCGTCGTGCAGCAGCGTCTGGCGTAGCTGCTCGTCCTCGGCCGGCGTGGCCCCGCGCCGGATGGTGCCCTTGATGGGCTGGGAGAGCAGCGCCGGGCCGGTGCGGCGCACGAACCGCTCGGGCGAGGCGCAGAGCAAAAAGTGGTGTTCGTGGCGCACGAAGCCCGCGAACGGGGCCGGCGAGGCCGCGTTCAGGCGTTCGAATAGGTCGGCCGGATCCAGGCGCACGCCGTCGGCCGTGAATTCCTGGCAGAGGTTGAGCTCGTAGACTTCGCCGTTGAGAATGTCTTCGCGCACGGCCTCCACGGCCCGCAGGTAGTCGGCCCGGGGCAGGCGGGCGGTAAGGGTGGGCACGTGGGGGGCCGGCAGCGGGGGCAGGGGCGTGGCCTCAATGGCGGCCCGCACCCCGGCCGTGGCCCCGTGGATTTCCAGCGTGTCGGCCTGCCAGCGCAGCCAGGTCTGGGGCCGGAAGAAGTGCAGGTTCGGCCAGGCTAACCCGCTAGGATTATTGCTGCTCAGGTTCTCCACTTCATCCTTCACTTCATACGTGACAAACCCGCAGGCCGGAGCCGCCGACTCGCCGCTATCGGCCAGCCAGGTCCGCAGTTCGGCCAGGGTGCGGGGGGCATCCGGTGCGGCGGCCGCCACGGCCAGCAGCCGCCGGAACGGACCCTGGGGGTAGGCCAGCTCATTGGATTCGAAAAGGGCACAGTGGGCGAAGCCGGCCGCCCAGCGCAGGGCGCGGGCGCGGAAATCGGGGGGTAGTTGGGCAAGCGGAACGGACAGCACGGGACGAAAGTACGATGGGGACGGGCGGCAGACGGACCGGCGCGGTGCCCCAGGGTTGAAACCCTGGGCTATTGAGTGGGAAGGAACGGCGGTGCCTGCCCGGCTCGCTACGTAGCCCAGGGTTTCAACCCTGGGCCTGCGGGCTACTCCAGCTCGGCCAGGGCCAGCTTGGCTTTGGTGTCGGTGCTGTTCTTGTATTCGTGCTGGGGGTAGCTCAGGGCCTTGCGGAAGTACGTTTTGGCCGCGTTGGCCTGGCCGCCAGCCTGGGCGAGGTAGCCGAGTTGCAGCGCCGACTGGGGTGCGTAGTAATAAGGCGCAGTGCCGGCGCGGGCAATGGTGCGGGCGTAAAGCACGCGGGCCGAATCCAGCTCGCCGAGCAGGTGCAGGGCCCGGGCGCGGCGGTAGGTGTCCTCCAGCTGGTCGCGCAGGGGTGTGGTGGCGGTGGTCCGGAATTGGCCCAGCGTGGCCAGGGCGGGGCGGTAGTAGCCGCCGTCGATTTGGAGACGGGCGCGGGTGAGGGTGGCGTTCAGGGGCTGCTTGTCCTCGAAAAAGCGCTGGGCGTAGGTGTCCTCCTCCAGAATGGTGCGTCCCTCTTTGCCGATGCGGGCGCGGTAGCGGGCGGCCGCGCCCGCATCGCCGCCCAGCCAGGCGGCCAAATAAAGCTTGAACCAGGCGTCTTTGCGGTAGTGCTGGCCGGCGTAGTCCTGCAAAAACAGCTGGTTGGCGCGGCGGGCGGCCGGATACTGGCCCTGGTAGAGCAGCAGATCGGCGGCCAAATGGTGCAGGTAGGGCAGCGGCAGGTAGGCCGGACCGCTGGGGCGGGCGCGGTAGGCGGCCAGGGCCTCATCGGTGCGGTGCTGCTTTTTGAACTGGCTGATGAGCAGAAACGTGAGCAGCTGGTTTTCGGGCTGCTGTCGGTGCAGAGTCTGCACCAGCTGCAGGGCGGCCTCGGGCTTTTTGTAATAGGTTTCTTCCAGCAACGCCAGCACGAGGCGGGCTTCGGGCTGGAAGTCGTTGGGCTGGGTGGCGGCGCGGCGCAGGTTGCGCAGGCCCGTGTCCACTGAACCGGGTAGGCCCAGCAGCTTGAGAAACCAGCGGTAGCCCTCGGGCAGCGAGCCGATGAAAAACTGGAGCATCCCGAGCGTTTTGCGGGCCGGCAGGTAGTTGGGGTAGCGCTCGGTTACGCGCTGCATGGCCCCGTAGCTGCGGCGCAAACTCCAGGCCCCCTGCACCTCGTGGCCGAACACGACCTGGGCCGCCGCCTGGTGCAGCCGGATTTCGGCCGCCGCGTACTCGGCCAGCGGCCCGGTCTGGTCCTCCAGCGCAGCAAGGCGCGCATCCTGGGCGTCCACGGCCGCCTCGTAGCGGGCGGCGTCCTGGCTGATGAGCAGTTCCGTGATGCCCAGGCAGTCCTCGACCAGCAGCGTGCCGGCATCGGAACTACTGCCGGTGCCGAGCAGGGCGCGGGCGGCGGCGGGGCGCATATTCAGTACCTCGGCGTAGGCCCGGGCCTGATTCGGCGTGAGTTCCGACACGGGTTCCCGCACCGGAGCACCGAGGGCTGCGCCGAGGTTCGCGGAGGCGAGCAGCACCAGCCAGAACAACCTCTGCGTACCTCGGCGAAATCCTCTGCGCACCTCTGCGGGAACCCTCATAGAACAAAAAAAGAACGGCCCCCGGAAAGAGGCCGTTCTTCAAAGCTACTAAAACTAAGAACTACTCGCCCCGGGCCTCTACGTCGGCGAAAATACGGCCGCAGTGCTCACAAACGATGATTTTTTTGTGCGAGATGATGTCGGCCTGGCGCTGGGGGGGCACCGTGTTGAAGCAGCCGCCGCAGGCGTCGCGCTTCACTTCCACCACGGCCAGGCCGTTGCGCACGTTGCCGCGGATGCGGGTGTAGGCCGTCAGCAACCGGGGCTCGATGGGCTTCACGGCCTTGGCGCGCTGGTCCATGAGCTTCTTCTCGTCGGCCTCGCTTTCGCCCACGATGGTTTCCAGCTCGCCCTTCTTGTTGTCGAGGTCCTTCTTGCGCTCCTCGAGGCGGGTTTTGGTGCCGCTGATGTCGCTGTTCTTCTGCTCGATCTGGTACTGGGCCTCCCGGATTTTCTTGTCGGCAATCTGGATTTCCAGCTTCTGCAACTCGATTTCCTTGGCAATGGCCTCGTACTCGCGGTTGTTGCGCACGTTCTGCTGCTGCTCCTCGTAGCGCTTGATGAGGCCGTCGGCGTCCTTGCCGGCCTGCTTGCGCTGCTTGATCTGGTCGTTGAGGCCGGCGATTTCCTCGTCGAACTTGCTCACGCGCACCTCGTAGCCCGCGATTTCGTCCTCCAGGTCCTGCACTTCTTCGGGCAAGTCGCCGCGCACGCGCCGGATTTCATCCAGCTGCGAGTCGATTTGCTGCAGGTGCAACAGGGCTTCCAGCTTGCTGGCAACGGTAGTTTCCGTGGACGGGTTAGCAATCATATCGGACGGGGTTGGTGAGGGTCTCTGCGATTAAGACCGCAAAAGTAGTCCCAAAGTTATCGGCAAGCAAATCCCGAAAGATTTCGCCCGTGAATTGTTCGCTCTCAAAATGGCCCACGTCGCAGAGCATGAGCTGGCCCTCGGCCCCGAAGTATTCGTGGTACTTGAGGTCGCCGGTCACGTAGGCGTCGGCGCCGGCGGCGCGGGCCTTGCCGATGAGAAACGCGCCCGCCCCGCCGCACAGGGCCACCGTTTTAATGGGCCGCGCAAAATCGGTGTGCTTGACTACGGGCACGCCCAGCGCCGCGCGCAGCCGCTGCCGGAACTCCTGGGGGCTGAGCGGTTCGGGCAGCTCGCCCACCATGCCCGCGCCCACCTCGGGGTGGCTGTTTTCGAGTTTCACGAGTTCGTAGGCCACTTCCTCGTAGGGGTGGGCGGCCCGCAGCGCCGCCAGTGCGGCCCGCTGGGCATGCAAAGGCAGCAGCACTTCCACCCGGTCTTCGGAGCCGGTGTGGGGCTGGCCGGGCGCGCCCGCGAACGGGTTGGTGCCGGCCCCGGGCGTGAAAGTAAACGTGCCCTCCGAGCGGAAGCTGCACCCCGAGTACTGCCCCACCTGGCCCGCGCCGGCCGCGTACAGGGCCGCCAGCACCACTTCGGTGTGGGCGGGCGGCACGTAGGTAATCAGCTTGGCCAGCAGCCCGGGCTTGGGGGCGAGGATGCGCGCATTCACCAGCCCCAGCTTGTCGGCCAGCTTGCGGTTCACGCCGTGGGCCACGTTGTCGAGGTTGGTGTGGGCGGCGTAGAGGGCCACGTCGTGCTTGATGGCTTTGAGCAGGGTCTGCTCCACCTCGTTGGCCCCGGTCAGGCGCTTCAGGGGCTTGAAAATGAGCGGGTGGTGGGCCACTACCACGTTGCAGCCCCGCCGGATGGCCTCGTCCACCACGGCCGGGGTGCAGTCGAGGGCGATGAGCACGCCCCGGATTTCCTGCTGCGGGTTGCCGCATTGCAGGCCGGCGTTGTCGTAGCTTTCCTGGTAGGCCAGCGGGGCGGCGGCTTCGAGCACGCGCATCAGGTCTTGGACGGTGGGCATGAGGTGGAGTTGAAAAGCTACACAACTACTGATCAACAGCGGATATGCAGGAGTTGCTTACTTGAGCATAGTTCACATGGCAGGTAGCGCCAGGGACCCGGTCGCCCTGCAAAAAAGGTAGGTTATTTTTCTGGCGTAAAAAAATAACCTACCTTTTTCAACCCACCCCCGGCGCGTTATATCTCCCGCAGCAGGTTCAGGAAGTCGTCCAGCTTGTAGGCTCCATCTACTACCCGGCGCTCATACACCATGAAGTAGCGGAAGGCGTTGCCGGCTTTTTGCGCCCAGATGGCCCCGAGCCGGATTTTCTGCTCCGCGTCGAGGTGGTCGCCCTTGGTTTCGACGACCAGGGTTTTGCCGCTCCTGGTCTGGATGATGAAGTCGGGGTAGTGGTTGAGGAAGCCGTTGATGCGGAAGCCCTTGCCGCGCTCGGGGTTGCGGGTCCAGAAGGCGATGGTGGGCAGGTTGGCTATTTCGTTGATGACCCGCTCCTCGAAGCCGTTGATTTTGCCCTCCTGCTCATAGAGCGACTTGGTGATGGCCTTGCTGGTTTCGCCGGGCGCAATCTGGGCCGGGAAAACGTAGGCCGGCCGGATGGTGGCTTTGTCCAGGGCAAGAAACTTTTCAAACTGCTGGTAGGCGTAGTTTTCCGACAGCTGCTGGATTTTCTCCTTGATTTTCTTGGTGTACGTGTACTCGTGGTTGGCGAAGTCGGTGAACTGCTCGTCGGTGAAGTCTTCCAGAATGCGCTTCACGTAGCGCTCAATCTCCTTGTCGGCAATGGGGTAGAGGTTGCCGATGAGGTCGAGGATGCGGCGGGTGAAGTTTTTTACGCGGCTGTCTTTGCGGCCGGGGTCCAGCATGTAGGCCATGATGCGCTCCTTGGCGTCGCCGTCGATGCGGGCGAAGGTGGGCGTGGCCTCCTGCCTGGTGTCGTCGAGGTCTACTTTGTAGAGCTCGGCCGAGACGCCGTCGAACTTGATGTTGGTATCGGCCTTGCCCAGCGGGAAGCCTTCGAGCAGGTATTCCTTTTCCAGCAGCACGGCCGGGCTGCCTTCGCCGCTGTCGAAGAGGGTGGCGGCGGGTTTTTTCCAGAAGAACTGGGGCAGCACCAGGGCGGCGGCCGGGGCGCGGAATACTTCCTTGATGGGGTAGGTTTTCACGAGCGACTGGAGCACGGTGGGCAGGGGCGTGGCCCCGTCGGCGGAGCTGGCGGCCACGGTTTTCTCAAACGCGGCCTGCTGGGCCAGGGCGGCTTCGGCAATGGCCCGCACCGAGCCGCCGGCGGCCGCCAGCCCGGCCAGCGGGTCGGCCAGCGGGTCGGCTTCGTCGGGGGGCGGGGGCAGGGGCGCGATGCGGCGCACGTCAATGTCGGCCAGGTCGGCGGCGGCGGCGGCGGCGGCCGGGGGGGKGGGGGCGTCGAAGTTGAGCGGGGCCTGCCCGAAGCGGGCCGGCGCGTTGGGGGCGGGGGCCAGCGGGGCGGCCCCCAGGTCGGCCACCTTGTAGTCGCGGGCGCTGAACCCGGCTTTGTTGAGGCCCACCACAATTTTGTCGAGCGTCTCCATAAACTTGCCGGAGGCCGTCAGCACGTAGCTCATGTTGAGCATGGGCGCGGCGTGCGGGGCCACGTAGGGCTGGCGCAGCACCCGGCCCAGAATCTGCTCCACGTCTACGGCCGACGACTTATCGGCCAGCGAGGCCAGGATGTAGGCAAAGGGCGCGTCCCAGCCTTCTTTCAGCGCATTCACCGTAATGATGTAGCGCACCGGGCACCGGGGCGAGGCCAGGTCTTCGTTCTGGAGCTCGTTGAGGCCGGCCGTTTTGATGCGGATGTGGCTTTCGGGAATTTTCAGGTCCAGCAGCTTCTGTTTCAGCAGCTCGAAGGTGGTGTTGTCGTCGGCCGTTTTGGGCTGGGCCTGAAACAGCACCAGGGGCCGGATGTAGCGCCCGCCGGCTTTCTGCTCCTGCCTGGCCTGCTGCTCCAGGTTGCGCTGGAGTTGCAGGGCCGAGTTGATGACTTCCGTGCGGTCGTGGTGGTTGTAGACGATAACGGGCAGCTTCACCATGTGCTCCTGCTTGAGGGCCAGCGCATCCACGAAGCTGATGAGGTTGCTGTTTTTGCGGGGCGTGGCCGTCAGGTCGAGAATGAAGGCGGGGTTCAGGTTGCGGAGCATGTCCACGCTCAGGTCGCTTTCCGCGTTGTGGCTCTCGTCGACCACCACCACCGGGTGCAGGGCTTGCAGCACGCGCATGAGCGTGATGTCCTCGTCGCCGGGGCCGAGCAGAGCCCCGAAAGAGTGCAGGTGGCCGTTTTCCTGGTACACCTTGCGGTCCTCCTTGTTTCTGGCCCGCAGCGAGTCGAAGCTGAGCACCACCAGGCTCAGCTGCTCCTGCACGCTGCTGGCCGAAAAGCCGCTGCCTTGCAGCAGGGCCGCTTTGTCGTAGACCTCCACGCGGCCGGCGAAGTGGGAGTTGAGTTTCTGGCGGTAGGGGTGGGCCGGGTCTTTGAGCTGGCGCAGGGTCTGGTCGAGAATCGTGACGGAGGGCACCAGCCACACCACGGCCCGGGGCCGGCCCACGGGCAGGGCGGCGAAGAGAGTGCGCAGGGCGTTGGCCGCGATAAAGGTTTTGCCGCCCGCCGTGGGCACCTTAATGGTAACGTGGGGTACGCCCGGCACCGTGTTCTTATACGGCTCGATGGCCGTGCCCGGAAACGGCGGCAAAGGCGTGCGCGGGTGGGTGGTCCAGAAATCGTGGAAGGCGTCGGGCAGGTTTTTAGTGGCCTGCACGCAGTCCAGAAAACGGGCGAGGTCCGTGATAACCTCCTGCTGGTAGGGTTTGAGCTCCATATCGGCTGAGGGCTAGAAGCGCGAAATGTCGCGGGGGATTTTCTTGAAAATGATGCCGTGCAGGGTCAGGAATTCGGCCGGCAACAGGCAGTTGTCGGCGTAGATGATGTACTGGCCGGCGCGGGTGCGCATGGTGCTCAGGAAATCGTGGTTGAGCGTGGTGACGGTGTCGGGGGCGTAGTGGAAGTAGTAGGCCGTATCGTTGTGCAGGGCCAGAAACGCGGCGTTGTCGGCCGCGGCGGGCGGGCCGGGGGGCAGGGGTTGCCGGGTTTCGGTGTAGTAGAGGTACTGGCGCAGGCCGGGCAGGCCGGCCTGCTCGTTGAGCTCGCCGCTTTCGGTGAACACCGGCTCGCCCAGGGTGCGGTAGTCGAAGCTGCCGCCGGTGCCGGGCAGGCCGCCGTAGCCCCGCAGCACGCGCTTCACCCGCTCGGCCGTGATGTGCTCGGCGTAGTCTTCCATCTCCGTGAGGATGAATTTTCGTTGGCCGCCGTCCTGCTGATTGAGCCTGAGCACGGCGTGGGCCGTGGTGCCGCTGCCGGCGAAGCTGTCGAGCACGATGGAATCCTTGTCGGTGGCGAGTTGAAGGATGCGCTCTATCAGCTCAACAGGCTTGGGCGTGTTGAACGGGACTTCTGTATCAAATAGCTCCTTTAGTAATCGATTAGCATCTCGTGTTGTACCGACTTCGGTTCCGAACCAGATACTTTCTGCAACCCGTCCACCCTGTGCTTCTAAATATATTTTACGAGTAATCTTAGTTTCGTTGAAGTTAAAAATCACCTCTTTATCGGCAATTTTCTTTGCTAGAGTACTTTTCTCCCAACGCCAGCCTTTTTCTGGTGGAGCAATAAATTTCCCCGATGGAGTAGCTAAATCGTAACGCAGATTTTCCCGATAGTTTGGGCTGCGAAAATCACCACTACGCCATTCTCCGCGCGGATCATTGTCGGGGTTTGAGTATGCTTTGTTGTGTTCTGCTGTACGGGCAAGTTTCTTTATTTGAAAACCTGATTTGCAATAGACCAGCGTGTTGTTGTGGTGTAATGAAATTGTCTTCACATCGTTCTTTCCTTGAATGCTGTGTTGCCAGATAATGTTTCCTAAAAAATTACCCCCCCCCCATTATTTCATCACATATCTGCTTTAAATTGTACAATTCATTATCATCAATCGAAATCCAGATGCTGCCATCTTCCGCCAGCAGCTTGTGCAGCAGCTTGAGGCGGGGGTACATCATGCACAGCCATTTATCGTGGCGGGAGAGGTCTTCGCTTTCCTTGCCCACCACCTGGCCCAGCCACTTCTTGAGCTTGGGGTCGTTGACGTTGTCGTTGTACACCCAGCCCTCGTTGCCGGTGTTGTAGGGCGGGTCGATGTAGATGCATTTCACCCGGCCCTCGTACTCGGGCAGCAGGGCTTTGAGCGCTTCCAGGTTGTCGCCGTGGATGATCTGGTTGCCGCTGCCGGTGGGGTCGGCCGTCTGGCGGCCGTCGGGCCAGGCCCCGTACTGGTGGCCGAGCAGCCGAAACGGCACGTCCAGGTGATGATTGATGACTTTGTCTTTACCAATCCAGTGGAGGGTGGGCATGAGCAGGCGGGTACGAAGGGTGGGCACGAAGGTAAGGCGGCCGGGCGAACAGGCCGGGCGTTTTGAAAAAGGTAGGTTATTTTTTTAGCGCAGAAAAATAACCTACCTTTTTGAAAATACGGGTTGCTTCGTGCTGGCGCTACGCCTCCCGGTGCCCCTCATCCCCTGGCCCCCTCTCCTTCAGAGGGGAGGAGGGGGGGCTAGCTATTGGTTTCCAAAGCCAAAGCTGCCACAGCCAGACTAGAAAACCAGCGGCTAGTTCCCCCGCTCTCAAGGAGAGGGGGCCAGGGGGGCACCGCCGCAACAACGCCACAACCACCTTTCCCCCCCCAGTCTATGGCCCGCCACTCCATTGCTTCGACAACCGATGTGGCCCGGGTGCGCCACTACTTCGGGCTGGGCCAGCGGGAGCTGGGCCAGTACCTGGGCGTGAGCGCCGCGATGGTGGGCCACCTGGAGGCGGGCCGCAAGCTGCTCTCGGGCCGGGTGCTGCGGCGGCTCGCGGTGCTGGCCACCCAGGTACCAGCCGCGCCGGCCCCGGCCCCGCCGCTGCCGCCCCCGGCTGCCCCGCCCGCCCCCGGTCCGCTGGCCGCCCGCCTCGACTGGTGCCGCTGGCAGGCCGGGCTGCTGCGCCCGCGCCTGGCCCGCCTGCAAACCCGCGCCACCTACGCCCACCGCTGGCAGCAGGCGCTGCCGGCGCTGCTGGCCGCCGCCGCCGCAGTGGCCCCGCTCGTCCAGGAGCCGCCGGCCCCCGCCGMCTGGCTGCGCCAGCAGGCCCMGCCCCCCGATGCCGAATTTGCGGCCGACTGGCACCTGCTGCACGCCCGCCTGGCGGCCCTGGAAGCCGAAGCCGCCGCCCTGGCCGCCCTGCTGCCCCCGGCCCCCTAAGGCCATGCACGCGCCAGCGACGCGGGCGGGCAGGCGGGCGTTGCTGAATGGTGAAGCTGTTTAGCCGGGCGGGCGGGCGGCCCGGTCAAGGCCGAAACGCCCGGCGGCCGTTACGCACCGTTCGGCTATGCCCGCCGCCTGAGCCCGCGCAATTCCCCGGTTCGGCCCGGAATGACGGTCTTTTTCTGCCGAACTGCGGCGGTCCGCATGTCGGCAGAAAAATAAAAAGTAAGCGCCGCACAATAATCGGGAGGGGCCAGCGTAATGGAGGCATCATTCATCCTTTAACCCCTTTATTTATGCCCATTACCCTCTCTTTGCTAACGACCCGCGCCGAGTGCGACGAGGCGTTGGCCGACCTCAACGGCGAGCTGGACGGCTACCAGCAGCGCACCAGCAACCTCGACTACGCCGACCGCCGCACCGAGCGCACCCAGGCCGACGTAGACGGGCGGCTGGCCGGGGCGGAAGCCGAAATTGCGGCCTACGAGGCCATTATGGCCGCGCCCAACCTCACGCCCACCCTGCGCCGCCAAACCGAGAGCAAGCTGCGCCGCGCCAACGACCGGCGTGACAACCTCAACGACCGGGGCGGCTCCCGCTCCGGGGTGGCCCGCCTGCTCTCGGAAGTGGATGCCGACCAGGTGGTGGCCCAGGTGGCGGTGCTCACCGCTGTTATCGGGCAGGTAACCACCCACCGGGCCGCGCTGCCCGCCTAAGCTCCCGCCGCGCCTTGCTTCCTTAGTTCCTATTGCACTATCGGGCCGCTCCGCTTCGCGCGGGGCGGCCTTTTGCGTGGGCCGGGCCGGTAGGGGCGTACCGGGGTGAGGTAGGTTATTTTGCTGGAATAAAAAAATAACCTACCTATTCCAAACTGTCCGCCAACCCGGCCCAACCCGCTACTTTTGCGGTGGCCGGCAGGTGCCGGCCATTTCCGGGGCGGGGGCGAAGCGGCGCTTTGCCCCCTTGCCCGATTCTTAGGCCTGACCGTTGATTTCTCCCCTCCAACTTCTGCTGCTGCCCTTTAGCTGGCTCTACGCCGCCGTGCTGGCCGTGCGCAACTGGCTCTATGCGCGGGGCTGGAAGGCGAGCGTGGCCTTTGCCCGGGTGCCCGTTATCAGCGTGGGCAACCTGCGGGTGGGGGGCACCGGCAAAACGCCCCACGTGGCCTGGCTGGTGGCCTGGCTGCAAGCGCAGGGGCAGCACCCGGCGCTGCTGAGCCGGGGCTACGGCCGCCGCACCCGGGGCTACCGCCGCGCCACGGCCACCGACTCGGCCGCCACCGTCGGCGACGAGCCCTGGCAGCAGTTCGGGCAGTTTGGGGGCCGCGTGCCGGTGGTGGTGAGCGAAGACCGGGGGGCCGGCATCGGGCGGCTGCTGGGCGAGGAGCCCGCCGTAACGGCCGTGGTACTCGACGATGCCTACCAGCACCGCCGGGTGCGGCCGGCGGTTAATATCCTGCTCAGCGAGCAGCAGCGGCCGTTCTACCAGGATTACGTGCTGCCCGCCGGCCGCCTGCGCGAAAGCCGGGCCGGGGCGGGGCGGGCCGACGCGGTCATCATCACCAAGTGCGCCCCCGACCTGAGCGCGGCGGCCCGGGCCGCCATTACGGCCCGGGTGCGGCGCTACGCCCGGCCGGGCGTGCCGGTGCTGTTTTCGGTCTATGAGTACGGCGTGCCGGTGCCCGTGCCCGGCACCGGGGCCAGCGCCGCGCCGGAGCAGGGGCAGGCGGTGGTGGTGCTCACCGGCATTGTGCAGCCCGGGCCGCTGCTGGCCCACCTGGCGGCGGCCGGCTACCGGGTGGTGCACCACGCCCGCTACCCCGACCACCACGCCTTCACGCCCCGCGAAATAGGGGAGCTGGCCGCCCAATGCCCGCCCGGCCAGTGCGTTCTGACCACCCAGAAAGACGCGGCCCGCCTGCAAGAGCCCGCGCTGGCGGCAAGTGTGGCCGATTTGCCCGTATTTTACATTCCGATTACCGTTCGGTTCCTCGCCGACGGGGAGGCCCGGCTGGTTTCCCTGCTCGCCCCCCATTTGCCGCCCCCCGCCGTTGTCTGACTCCTTGTTGCTTTCGCTTTGTGATGCCCTGCGGGGTTGGTTGGCCGGCCGGTGGCCGTGGCCGCCGGTGGTGGCCGCCCTGCTGGTGCTGGCCACCCTGGCCCCCGGCCGCAGCCAGGCCCAGATTCTCGACGACTCGACCCGGAACCGCTACGGGGCGCGCACCACCTTTGTGCTGAAGGAGCGCGACCTGCTGCGCGAAGACACCGTGGGCCGCCTGATTGATACCACCCTCACCCGCCTGCCCCAGCCGCGCTACTGGACCCACGACACCACCTTTCAGCAGGACCTGGGCAACTTCGGTACCGCCTCGCGGCCCCTGCTCTGGGAGCCCAACCTGCACCTGGGTGCCCGCCCGGGCCGCCAGGTGTTCGATAAGTACGCCCGCGACGGGGCCGACGTGAAGTACTACGACACCCGCTCGCCGTACACGTTCTTCCGCTTTCACCAGGGCAACCCCTACGAGCAGGTGTTCGAGTTCTCCTACGCCCGCAGCCTCAAAAAGCGCTTCAACGCGGGCTTCGACTACGAGCGGTTCGGCTCCAACAAGGCGGTGGCCGTTACGAACACCAAAACCGGCCTGGCCGAGCACAGCAACTTCCTGCTCTTCGCCCGCTATCAGTCGCTCAACAACCGCTACCGGGCCATGGCCAACTTCAGCACGGCCCGCCACACGGTGGCCGAGCAGGGCGGCATCGTGCCCCAGGTTAAGGATACGCTCAAAATCGGGGATAAAACCGGGGAGGTGGATCTGACCCAGCTCTTTGACTACCAGCGCGAGGTGGTGAGCCTGACCCAGGCCAAGAACCGCGACAGCCGCGACCGGGTGCGCCTGCTGCACTCCTACCGCCTGCTGGGCCGGGGCCTGACGGCCTTCCACAGCTTCGACTGGAGCCGCCAGCTCAACAAGTACACCGACGACGCGCTGGTATCGGCCGCCGGCGCGCCGAACCGCTTTTACCCCGCCCTGCGCCTGAGCACCGCCGCCACCGACGACCGGGCCGAGTTCCGGCAGCTGGAAAATACGCTGGGCGTTATGGGCAACTCGAACACGGTGGACTACCGCCTCTACGCCCGCCAGCGTTCCTACTCACTCACCACGCGGGTCGCCTCGGGCCAGCCGGCGGTGCTGGGCGAGGCCCTGCCCGAGCAGCGTGGCGCCCAGCTGTTTCTGGGCGGCACGGCCGCGTTCCGCTACCGGCAGTACGCCATCGAAACGGCCGGCGAAATCAAGCCCGACCTGAAAAATCCCGCCAGCACCGAATACTGGCTGCGGGGCCGGGCCGTGCTGGGCTTCCTGAGCGGGGAGCTGCTGCTCACCAGCGTGTCGCCCACGCTCACCGAGCAGCAGCTGCGGGGCAACCACTTCGCGTGGAATACTTCGTTCCGCAACAGCCAGGTGCAGCAGGTGCGGGTGCGCGCCGCCCGGCAGCTGGGCCGGCACTACCTGGAAGCCGTGGGCACGGGCGCCAACCTCACCAATTACCTCTACTACTCGGTGAACCCGGCCTCCGAAACCGACCGGGTGCACCTGGCCGGGCCCTACCAGCGCGACGAAACCTTCCAGGTGGGCACGCTCATGGGTCGCTACCGCGTGAACGTGGGCCACCTGTTCTTCGACAACCAGGCCACTTACACCGCTGGGGCCGGCTCCGACAACCCGGCCCTGCGCGTGCCGGCGCTGGTGGGCGAGTCGCGCCTGTATTACCAGGGCTCCGTGTTCCGCAACGCCCTGTTCGGGCAGGTGGGCGTGCAGGGCTACTTCCAGTCGCGCTGGCAGGCCTACGACTACAGCCCCAGCACCCAGCAGTTTTTCGTGCAGGACCACTTCACCATCCGCAACGTGCCGGTGGTCGACGTGTTTATGAGTGCCGACATCAAGACGGTGGGCGTGTTTGTGAAGGTGGCCTACGTCAACCAGTTTTTGCCCCAGAACGGCTACTTCGCCACGCCCTACTACGCCGCCCTGCCCCGCCGCGTCCAGTTCGGCCTGCGCTGGCAGTTCTTCAATTAGATGTCAGGGTTCAGGGACTCAGCGGGGCGGTGTTGCAGGGGTTGCAGCCGGCCCTGGTGCCCGGCAGGCGCAGGCCTGAAATGCATCTGACCATCAAGTGCCTGCATCCTAAGCCCCTGAGTTCCTTCGCCCCAAAACCGCCATGAAAGAGAAAACCATCCTCAAGCTCAAGCTCAACACCGACCCGCGCTGGGTGGATATTGCCAGCAAGAACATCGAAGATATTCTGGTCGACCACGCCTACTGCGAGCAGAAGGCGGCCAGCACCGGCATTTCGCTTATCGTGCGCTACCCCGAGAAAACGCGGCTCGTGGAGGAGCTCACAGCCCTGGTGGCCGAGGAGTGGGAGCACTTTGCCCGCGTGATGCAGGAGCTGCGCCAGCGCGGCTACGCGCTGGGCCGCCCCCGCCGCGACGAGTACGTGGTGCAGCTGCTGGCGCACGTGCGCAAGGGCGGCCCCCGCGAGCGGCAGCTGCTGGACCAGCTGCTGGTAAGCGCCCTGATCGAGGCCCGCAGCTGCGAGCGGTTCAAGCTGCTCTGGCAGAACATTGCCGACCCCGGGCTCAGCCAGTTCTACTACGAGCTGATGGTGTCCGAGGCCGGCCATTTCGTGAGCTACGTGGACCTGGCCAAGGAATACTGCGCCGCCGGGGAAGTGGACGCCCGCCTCCAGGAGCTGCTCAAAATCGAGGGCGCCATCGTGACCAGCCTGCCCGTGCGCGACGACCGGATGCACTAGGCCGGCGGGTAGCTATTGCACAACAGTTGAAAGCGGAGAGCAACCCGGACAGCATGAGCAGGGCCGCTACCATCGGTAGCTATTGCACAATAGTTGAAAGCGGAGTTGCAAGGGCAAGCTCCACGGTTGTATTTTAGGCGTTGGTATTGTCCCGTAACCTATGAAAATCCTGCTTACACTACTACTTGCCCTGCTGCTCACGTTGCCCGGGGCCACCCTGGCCCAGGCCCCGGCCGGCGTGCCCACGCTCAACTTCTGCGGGGTCGATCTGCCCGTGGAAAACGGCTGCTCCCCCACCTCGTCCACCGAAATAGCCTGCGCCAACTACCGGCTCTCCTGGGCCTACCTCGATTACCGGGCCATGACGGCCTACCCGCCGGAGTACATCCGGCAGGCCAAAAAAGAGCACAAGGGCACCGAAACCCAGCCCTTCACCTGCTCGCTGCTCAATGGCCCCCCGGCCCAGGGCGTGCGCCTGGCCTACGCCACCGACAACGGCATGGCCTACCGCTACATCGTGTGCGCGGCCGCCAAAGGTCAGCCCGTGCTGCTGGACCTGACCCTGTCGCTCGACCCCGAAAAAACCGACGACCTGCCCGCCGTAGTGCAGCAGATTATGCGGCTGGAGCGGTAAACGTGAGAAGCAGAAGACGTGAGACGTGAGAAGAGGAACGTCATCCTGAGCGGAGCGAAGGATCTTATCACCGTAGAACGATAATCGTTTTGACGACTCGTTATTACGTGACAGGATCCTTCGCTTCACTCAGGATGACGTTCCTCTTCTCACTTCTCACTTCTCACGTCTTCTGCTTCTTCTTTTTGGCGGCCGGAAACAGGATGTTGTTCAGGATGAGGCGGTAGCCGGGCGAGTTGGGGTGCAGGCTCAGGTCGGTGGGCTCTTCTTCTACTAAGTGCTGGTAGTCTTCGGGGTCGTGGCCGCCATAGAACGTCCAGGTGCCTTTGCCCAGCGTGCCGTGCATGTAGCGCACTTCACCGGAGGCCTTGTTCTCGCCCATAGCTACCACGTCGGGCTTGATGAGGGTTTTGCGGAAGGCCGTGGTCTGGCCCATGAAGCCCTTGATGGTGCGCTCGTGGTTCTGGGTGAGCATGGTGGGTACGGGGTCGTACTTGGCCGAGAAGTTGAAGAGCTGGAAGTAGTCGTTGTCCTCGTACACGCCCCGCTCGCGCGGGTCCATGTCGATGTTGGAATACTCGTACTCGTAGGGGTTCATGCGCAGCTGGAAGTTCTGGAAGGCCAGCGTGCGGTTGAAGTTGAGCTTGCTCTGGGCCTGGGGGTCGGCCGGGTCGCCGTCGTACATGCTCTCCACCATGTCTACGCCCAGGCCGGCCAGGGCAATGTCGTAGGAGTCGGTGGCCGAGCACATGGCGAACAGAAAGCCCCCGCCGGCAATGAACTCCTGCATTTTCACGGCCACCGCGCCCTTCATCTGGCTCACTTTAGCGAAGTTGTTGCGCTTGGCGGCCGCCTCGGCGTCGCGCTGCTGCTGCTGGTACCAGGGGCGGGAGCGGTAGGAGGCGTAGAACTTGCCGTACTCGCCCGTGAAATCCTCGTGGTGCAGGTGCAGCCAGTCGTACTTGGGCAAGTCGCCGTGCAGCACTTCGTCGTCGTAAATCTGGGTGAAGGGAATTTCGGCGTAGGTGAGCACCATCGTCACGGCATCGTCCCAGGGCTGCTTGCCCTTGGGCGTGTACACCGCAATCTTGGGCACCTTTTCCAGCTTCATCACGTCCATGTTGGCGTTGGGGTCGGCAATTTCCGACAGCACATTCGTGTACTGGGCCTCGGAAATCACCTGGTAACTCACGCCCCGGATAGCCAGCTCATTTTCCACGCCCGGCCCCACGGGGCAGGCGAAGGCCCCGCCCCGGTAGTTGAGCAGCCAGTCCACTTCCACCTGCTTGCCCAGCAGCCAGTAAGCGGCTCCGTAAGCTTTCAGGTGCTCCTTCTGGGTGTTGTCCATCGGGATGAGAATGTGGTTGGCCCAGGCGGCCGGGGCGAGGCCCAGGCTGGCGGCCAGCACCAGCAGCAGGCTCAGAAACGTTTTCATAGGCAGAAGAGGCAAAGGCGGGGAAAAGCGGGCCGCGAGGGCCGCCAACGGGAGCAATTCACCCCGCGAAAGGTAACGAATTGGGGTGGGAGTTTCGCCCAAAACCCGTTACCTTGCGCGGGCTGTCGTTGTGGAGAATTGGAGATGAAGGAGCCGGCGCAGGAGTTGAAAGAAGTTTTAGTCGCACTCGTTTTGCCGTCGTCGTTATGCACTTGCTGGAAAACATCAAAGAGGCGTTTCGTTCCATCAACAGCAACCTGCTGCGCACGATTCTGACGGCCCTGATCGTGAGCATCGGCATTATGTCGCTGGTGGGCATCCTCACGGCCATCGACGCCATCAAGGCCTCCCTCAACTCCACCTTTGCCAGCCTGGGGGCCAATTCCTTCGAAATCAAGGCCAAGGGCTACACCAACCGCTTCCGGCGGGGGGGCGTGCAGGGCAAAACCTACCCGGCCATTTCCTATTTGCAGGCCCGCCAGTACAAGCAGCAGGTGGGCGAGCAGGCCAAGGTGGGCGTGTCGGCCTTTATTGCGGGGGCCGTGGAGGTGAAGGCCAACGGGGAGAAAACCAACCCCAACATGCAGGTGGTGGCCGGCGACGAGAACTACCTGCTCATCCAGAGCTACAACCTCCAGGGCGGCCGGGCCTTTTCGCCCACCGAGCTGGAAACCGGTACCAATGTGGTTATTGTAGGGGCCGAAATCAAGGACAAGCTCTTTCCCGGCCAAAGCCCGCTCAACCAATACATCTATATGCTGGGGCGGCGGTTTCTGGTGGTGGGCGAGCTGGAGAAGAGCGGCAGCAGCATGGGCGGCGGCGGGGCCGACCGCCTGATGCTGGTGCCCCTGGAAACCGGCAACCAGCTCCCGCGCCAGCGCGCCCTCACCTACGATGTGAAAACGGCCACCCTCGACGCCACCCAGCTCACCTACCTCACCGGCGAGGCCACCGGCATCATGCGCGCCGTCCGCCACGACGCGCTGGGCCAGCAGGACAGCTTTGAGCTGGAACGCTCCGACTCGCTGGCCGGCAAGCTCGACGCGCTGTCGGGCAACCTGCGCATCGGGGGCTTTCTGGTGGGCTTCATCACGCTGCTCGGGGCCAGCATCGCCCTCATGAACATTATGATGGTATCGGTGACGGAGCGCACCCGCGAAATCGGAATTCGGAAGGCCATGGGGGCCACGGCCCTCAACATCCGCCAGCAGTTTCTCATCGAGGCCATCGTGATTTGCGTGATGGGCGGCACGCTGGGCATCCTGCTGGGCGTGGGCATGGGCAACGCCATTTCGCTGTTCGTGGGCGAGGGAGGCTTCATCGTGCCCTGGCTCTGGATGACGGTCGGCCTGATTATCTGCGTGACGGTGGGCCTGGCCTCGGGCTACTACCCGGCCAGCAAAGCCGCCGGCCTCGACCCCATCGAGAGCCTGCGGTTTGAGTAGGAGCGGGGCGGCAATAACACGAGTGGCTAGTGGCGCCCTGCTGCTGGCCGGAACAATGGGCTGCGGAAGCCCGGATGCAGCCGCAACGCCGCAAACGCTGACGCAGAAGGCTCCGTCGGCGAGTCTGTTTGCCAGCCAGTCAGCTCTCAGGCCGCTGGTGGAAATAGACTGCGTCTGGTTGGAAAACTACGTGCTCCCCCAGGTGCGGCTGGCCGATACGGCGGCGGCCCGCCGCCTCAACACGGCGCTGGGCGTGCTCCTGCTGGGTGAGGAGTACAAGTTGAGGGGCGACGATACGCTTACAATCACCCGGAAGCCGCAACAACCGCTGCATCAGGGGGGGGCCGCCGCCTAACGAATATCGAAACGGATCATCCTCAGGATGGCCAAGGGCTGACGGGTTCTCATTATGTAGTACGACACAATGATGGCCGCCTGTTGAGTTTTGAGCTTACGCAGGAAGTAACCTGGGACCACAAGATTATGCCCGTCAGGCACGCCGTATTCGACGTGCGCACCGGCCAACGGCTTACCCTGGATCAGGTGTTAGCCGATTCATTCGCCCAACTTCAGCAGCGTCTGCAAGAAGCTAGACTTGTTCCCCAATAAGAAACGGCTGAAAATTCTTGCTATTCCAGTTGGCTGGGAAGACCTTTTCACGTGGCTAAGGCAGTATACCGCTGGTTGTTTGTGCAGCCACCGTTTCCAGCACTAAATACTGCTCAGAAAATGACCGATTTCTTATTCGGGAACAAGTCTGCTATATAGTGTGCGCACTGCTGAAACACTAGAGGACGTGCTGCTGGGCGGGAGGGGAGGAAGCCGGTACCACCCTGGCAGACAACCTGAGCTACTATCTCATTGGAATCCAGCAGCCCGACAGGTTGCATTCCGGGAGGTGGGCAAGGGCAATGTTTTGAGTACGGATGATTTCCTGGTTACCAGGGAAGGAATGCGTCTGTTTTACCTTCCTGATCTGCCGTACATTCTGACGCCCTAGACTCCCGAACCAACCTATCTGTCCTCCTTCGATACTGTGCACCTTCGGGCAGACGGGCTCTGCCTGCTCAGCCTGCCGCGCCCGGTTCCAGCATCGGATTAGCTGGCGCCATCCACAGCGGGGAAACGTGTCCATTATTTTGTTTATTCATTTGGTGCTACATTGCATCATATTAATGACTACTTACTTTTGGATATGGCAGTGGAAATTACGGTCGGGCAGCGGTTTACGCAATTGATAAGCCATCTGGGGTTGTCAAAAAACGCCTTTGCCAACTCCCTGGATAAGACGGCCACCGTCATCCAGCACCTGGTAGACGAGCGCAACAAGCCCGGTTTCGACCTGCTGTGCAAGGTTTTTGAGGTGTATCCAAATGTATCCAAGGATTGGCTGCTCCAGGGCGAAGGCCCGATGCTAACGGACGCTACCGAGGATGCTACTACGCCGCCACCCGTGCTGCAATCTGCTGCCCAACTCGTGGAGGCCGCCGCCGCTGCCGCTCCGGCAAGTATGCCCGTGGCCACGGCGGTAGCCGTGCCCGTGGCCGCCCCCGAGCTGGTAGCCGCGCAGGTTGCGCCGGCTCCCGCGGCGGAACCTGTGCCCGCTGCCGCAACTCCGGCCCCACAGCCCGCCGCTCCGATAGCCGCCGCGCCCGCCGCCGCTGCTCCGGCTGCGCCCGACCTGAGCTGGCAGACGGCCCTCTACACCCAGCAGATGGCCCATCAGCTGGCTATGGCCGAAATGCGCAACCAGCACCTGCTCGACCAGCAGCGCATGATGCAGCAGATGATGGACCTGATGCAGCGGCAGTTGAGCTAACGTGGGGACTATAGTAGTCGCACGGCGTAGGGAGCGGGGCTTGTCCCCGCCCGCCGTTGGACTACCGTCCGCTCGAGCCGTCCAACGGCGGGCGGGGACAAGCCCCGCTCCCTACGCCGCGAGTTGGGTGCTTAGTGCTGAAACACCTCGATGCCCATTTCCTCGGCCTCCATCAGGTTCTGCGGGGTCACGGCGGTGAGGCGCAGGGGCTTCAGCTCGCCCACCAGCAGCGGGTCGTATTTGGCCGTTACCCGGATGTAGTTGGGCGTGAAGCCCTCCATCTGGCCGTTGGTCACGTCGTCCTCGAACAACACCCGCGTTTCCAGGCCCAGGTGCTGCTCGTAGAAGAAGCGCTTCTTCTTTTCCGAGAGGCTGCGCAGCTGAGTGGTGCGCTCGTGGCGGTGGCGGTCCTGGACCCGGCCGGGCAGGGTGGGGGCCAGCGTATTGTCGCGCTCCGAGTAGGGGAACACGTGCAGGTAGCTCACGTCGAGCTCGTTCAGAAACTGGTAGGTTTCCAGGAAATCGGCCTCCGTTTCGCCGGGGAAACCCACAATTACGTCCACGCCGATGCAGGCGTGGGGCATCACCTGCTTGATGAGGGCCACGCGCTCCTGGTATAGCTCGCGGCGGTAGCGGCGGCGCATCATCCCCAGAATCTTGTTCGAGCCCGATTGCAGCGGAATGTGGAAGTGGGGCATAAACCGCTTCGACTGGGCCACGAAGCGGATGATGTCATCCGAAAGCAGGTTGGGCTCGCAGCTGCTGATGCGGAACCGTTCAATGCCCGCCACTTCATCGAGGGCGCGCACGAGGTCGTAGAAATCCTCCCGCCGCTCCCGCTCCGGGCCCTGGAGGCCGAAGTCGCCGAGGTTGACGCCGGTGAGCACGATTTCCTTCACGCCGGACTCGGCCAGGGTGGTAACCCGCTCCACCACGCTCTGCACCGAGCCCGAGCGGCTCGCGCCCCGGGCCAGCGGAATCGTGCAGAACGAGCAGGAGTAGTCGCAGCCGTCCTGCACTTTCAGGAAAGTGCGGGTTCGGTCGCCGTAGGAGTGGGCGGCGTGGAACTCGGTCGTCTCCGAAATCGGGGAGGCGAATACCCGGCCGGGCTGGCCGGCAGCGGGTTTCGTGAAGCTGGCCAGCGTTTCCACGAGCTGGAATTTCTCGGCGGCCCCCAGCACGGCGTGCACGCCGGGGATTTCGGCAATTTCCTGGGGCTTGAGTTGGGCGTAGCAGCCCACAATGGCCACCAGGGCCTCGGGGTTGTGTTTGAGGGCCTGTTTGACCACCTTCCGGCACTTGCGGTCGGCGTGGTCCGTGACGGAGCAGGTGTTGATGACGTAAATATCGGCCGCGTCCTCGAAGGCGGTTTTCACGAAGCCGTGCTCCTCAAACTGCCGCCCGATGGCCGACGTCTCGGAGAAGTTGAGCTTGCAGCCCAACGTGTAAAAGGCGACTTTCCTGGTTTCCATTTCCATAAGCAAGGCCGCAAAGATACGGCGGAAGCGGCAAGCTTCCGGCAGTGGGGCGGCAGGGCTTGGAATACAGGGGCGGAAAGCACTATTTTTTGATTTGCCTACTTCAAGGGGAAACCTACAAGGTCGCTATAGCAGCTGTCTAGACCGAGAGGGTAACTTAGAAACGCGTTTTAGAAACTGCGTTTTTTACCTTCCAACACTAAATTAGCGTGGCGATGCACTATAGGATGATTATCACGTGAAGCTCGTTGCCACATATGTTCTGATTCACCTGTCATAGTAGACAAAGAGTCGAACGCTTTTAGCCGCATGTACGGTATCTCATGATTCTCACTTATTGAGGTAACTAAGTCTAAAGTTTTTTGATCATGGAATTTTTTGGCTAAATCGAATAGCATATGCCTGCCACTACCAACTGTAGGCACTATGCCAGATATCATTTGGGTATCGACATCAAAGTAGTATTGCTCTTTTTCGACATCCTTATCACTAATCGGTATAACGTTTATGGAAATAGAGTAATCGTCAGAAGGGTTCTGTATGTGTATATCTTTTGAAGCTCTATAAAACATTGATTTTCCTTTGGGTAATTTGGTGGTTTCTAGATAATTTAGGTTAATTATTTCGCCAATAAATCCTATTACTTCATCATTATCATATTCCCATATTTCTGTAGTATAGCCGCCGCCAAAGTATCCAACTGTAAGAAACGAGAAGTTATGATCGTGCGCTCTTTGGTAAATAGAAAGTTCATTTTGATGCTTTGCAATATTTTTAGCAACGGATACCTCTTTGCTCTCCATTACTGGCCATGCGTTAGCTCTGATGTAATAGTGCGGTGTTTGATGAAGCAGCAATGTTTGGGCGCTATACACATTGGCTGTTTGAAAATTTAAATATTCTTTTAATTCTGTATTTAAAAAATTAATCAAAAAATATTTATTGTTTGACAACTTCTGCAATTGCTCTGTACAATCAAGCACCGTTTCTGGCATGTTTCTTTTCACGACCTCAGACGCGTGATTGATAAAATCATTAAACGAAATAGCGTCGCTAGTTTGTAATTCAAAAGTAAGTGCCATTCTTAGATAAGGTTAAGTTGTGTGAGAGCGATGTGCGCCGATTCCCTGATTTCTATATGCTTATCGTCTTTGAGCATATGTAAAGATTCAATACCCTTCTCAAAATCAATCATCATAATGCTACGAGCTGCTTCCCATCTAACATTGTGCATAGGATGATGTAGAAGTGTTTCCAGTATAGGTACTGATGTTTCTGCATCCAATTCACCTAGTAGTTTACAGGTGTGTTCAATTCTGCTGGCAATTCCACCCCCTACCAATCGGATAGGACGCAGTGTGTGTGCGTCATATTCCCAAGAAAAAGATATTGGTTCTTTTATAGTTACACTAACTATTATAATATCGTCATTATCTGTTGATCCAATATGAGAAAAAATTTCCTCATACTTCTTAATCGTAATGGCCTCCATAAAATTCAACTTGTGGTTGCCTTTTATCAAAGATAATTTTTTATTCTTGTCAAGAACGTCAATCGGATAAGGATTTTGTTGATTATACAAATTATAGAGTAATCCAAATTTGCAAAACGATATTATTATTTTGTCACTTGATGAGGAAGTTAATAGTATTATTTTTTTTAGATCTTCGTTTTTTGCATATCCCAAATGTAAATCAAACAAATCATTGTTCATCACTTCGATAGAACTATATGAAGATGATGTTGGAATGTAAGAAGAATTTTCATTTAATTTTTCTAATTCATGATTTATAAATTCAGTTATCCAATTAGGGTGAATGAAATCAGATAATGCACTTAACACATCAGATGTTGTCAAATCTGCATCAATTTTGCTGAACAACGTTTTAGAAATGGCTGACAAGCTAGTCATCATACTAACTCGCTTTATATGCTTCTCGCCGGGTAGGGTATACATATTAAAGTTATTGATTCTCTCATCCTAAAGAAAAAATCCGAGACACTGACTCTTTCCTTAGTGTCTCGGATTTTTCTAGCATCATTATAAAGCAGCAGCTTTAGTGAAAGCGCCCATATGATCCCATATGATCACATGCGGGAGAATAAAATCACTACTTTCAGCGGAATGCTGCTCACCTACTGGATTATTTAGTTTGTCCAAACGGACCCCTTTTCTGACCAGACCCAGATGATTTTGCTTTTCTTGCATAATAGAAAATGTTTACGCCTTATAGAGTTATAAGGTGATTCGAATATATGAAAAATTCTGTGGCTTCACCATGGAAGCATTAAAAAGTGTGGGGAGGGGGTAACCTGTAAGCTCCCCCACGACGCAGGCCAGCCAAAAGTGGAGCTTTGCCATTCACCGCTAAGCGTCGCCCCTCCCTCACTTCCCCAGAAAATCCCCGAACGACACCTGCTCATACGCCTGCCCGAAGCGCAGCTGCCGCCGGGAAACGGCCGAATCCTGCTCGATGACGCGGCGGGCCACGTTGTCGTAGGTGACCGTGCCGGCGGGAGTAGCTACGCCGAAGCCGTCGGTGAAGCAGTAGAAGGCCGCGCCGCCGGGCCAGGCGGGCGGGGCGGGGGCCAGCAGGTCGCGGCTCCAGGGGAAGTTGGTGGCGGGCAGGTTCAGCTGGTGCAGGAGCGTGGCGGCCACGTCGGTTTGGGAGCCGTAGGTAAGCACCTGCCGGCCCTGGGCGGCGGGGGCCAGCGCCCCGCCGGTGAGCAGGAGCGGAATCTGGAACTTGGCCGGGGCGTGGTTGGGCGAGTCGCCGGGTTGGGGGTGGCCGTGGTCGGCTACCAGCACTACCAGCGTATTCGGCCACCAGGGCTGCTGGCGGGCCGTTTGCAGAAACTGGCCCAGCACGTGGTCGGTATAAAACACGGAGTTGCGGAACCGGCTGGCCTCATCGGCGCCCGGGAAGCGGGGGCGCATGGGCACGTCGAAGGGTTCGTGGGAGCTGAGGGTGAAGGCCGTGACGAAGAACGGCTGCCGTTGCCGGGGCAGCTCGCGCAGCATCCGGGCCAGTAGTGCGTGGTCGTGGGCGCCCCACTTGGCGTTCTGGTCCTGGCGGGCGAAGTCGGCCCGTTCGGTCAGGTGTTGGTAGCCGGCCGTGACGAGGTAGCTCTTCATGTTGGCGAAGGCCAGCTCGCCGCCGTGGTAGTAGGCCGTGGAGTAGCCCTGGCCGCCTAGTACCCGGGCCAGGTGGGGCAACCGCTCGGTTTTGCGCGGATACTTAATAATGCTGGTCGCCGGCTGGTTGGGGTAGCCCGAGAGCAACGCCACCAGGCCCTTCTGGCTCCGGTCGCCGGCCGCGTACACGTTGCGGAACGAGACACCGGTGCGGCTCAGACTGTCGAGGGTGGGCGTCACGCCGACCTCCCCGCCCAGGTGGCCCACCAGCTTGGCCGTGAAGCTTTCCAGGATGATAAAGAGCACGTTGGGCTTTTGCAGGCCCGGGCGCAGCAGCCGGGTGGTATCGGGGCCGGCGGGGGCATAGAGGGCGGCCGTGAGGTGGTCGGCGGCGGTATCGGGCAGGAACTGGTAGTGGTTGGTGGGGCCGTTTTGCAGCAGCAGCGAGTTGAGCACGTTCCAGGGCACGTTCACGGCGGCGTGGTTGGCGAAGGGCTGGCTGGCGAAGTACACGTCGCTCTGGTTCACTGGTATCTGCTGGAGGCCCCCGCGCAGGGGCACCACCAGCAGGGCCAGGTAGAGCAGCCCCGCCAGCGCGGCCCGCCCCCGGCCGAAGCCCGGCAGCAGGGTCGGCAGCCGGCCTACTATCCCATTATATAAGCCCCACCCCAGGCCCAGCAGCCCCAGCCACAGGCCCAGCAGCAGCGCCCCCAGGCCCGGCCCGGCCGAAGCCAGGGCTTCGGCCGGCGTGCTCAGGTATTGCAAAGGCGTGGCATCGAGGCGGAACCCCCAGGGGCCGTACAGGGCCAGATCGGCCACGGTAAACGTGGCTACCACCACGCCCGCCCCGGCCGTGATAACGCGCAGCAGCCGCTCCAGCGCAAACCGCGGCCCGGCCAGACTACCCACCACGAACAGCAGAAAGGGCAGCAGGCACAGATAAGCGGTGGCCGAGGCATCCAGGCGCAGGCCATAGCCAAAAATGCGCGGCACCGTGCCGGCCGGCAGGGCCAGGGTGCGCGTCAGGTAATACAGCAGGAACAGGGCTTTGGCAGCCACGAAACAGGCCAGCCAGAACAAAAAGTAGCGCGGCTGAAAGGCAAAGCGGTTTCTCACGCCGGCAAAGGTAAGCGCCTGCCCTTGTTCTCAGCCTGAGAATTAGCCTGTCGGGGGCTGGTTGCGCGCTGCCTGACGGAAAAATGCGGCTATTCCCTGGCGGCGGATCTGAAAACGTGGCTGAGCTGCGCTCCGTCTTGCAGCACGCTAAGCAACGCCGGGGTGACGTGCAAAAGGGGGTAGGTGAAAAAAGAGACTGATTTTCTGAATACGTTATCCGGTTTAACGGGGGGGCAGGAGAAAAGCGGGGTATTTTGCCGAAGCATGGGTAAAAAATCAGAGGGGTAGTGTGAAATTCTTTTTTCGGGTCGTACCTTTGAGACAGTTATTGTCTTTTAGCCTTTTCACGCCACTCCCTTTATATGGCAATTCTTCGCTTCAAAGCGCTGGAACTGGTTGACCTGCGTCAGCCACTAACGGTGATTAACACGGGTGAGCGTCGTTCTGACAGCTTCGGCAAGAACGTGTTCAACCTCGACGCCATGCGGGCCAACATGCCCGGCGAATACTTCAAAAAGCTTCAGTCGGCTATCAAACAGGGCGCTCCGGTGGAGCGCAACGTGGCCGACGCCGTGGCTTCGGCCATGAAAACCTGGGCCATGGCCAAGGGCGCTACCCACTACACCCACTGGTTTCAGCCCCTGACTGGTGCCACCGCCGAAAAGCACGACTCCTTCTTCGACCTGAATTCCGACGGTCGGCCGATTGAGAATTTCAAGGGCTCGGCCCTGGTGCAGCAGGAACCCGATGCGTCCTCCTTCCCCAACGGCGGCATCCGCAACACCTTCGAGGCCCGCGGCTACACCGCCTGGGACCCCACTTCGCCCGCGTTCATCATCGAAACCGGCGGGGCCAAAACCCTGTGCATCCCCACCATCTTCGTGGCCTACACCGGCGAAGCCCTCGACTACAAAGCCCCCCTGCTCAAGTCGCTGGCGGTGCTGGAAAAGGCGGCTCTGGATGTGTGCCACTACTTCGACAAGGACGTAGCCCGCGTGAGCACCACGCTGGGCATCGAGCAGGAATACTTTCTGGTGGATAAGGCGCTCTACGCCGCCCGCCCCGACCTGGTGATGACCGGCCGCACCCTGTTCGGGCACGCCCCGGCCAAGGGCCAGCAGCTCGACGACCACTATTTCGGCTCCATTCCGGCCCGGGTACACGCCTACATGCTCGAGTACGAGGAGGAAGCCAACAAGCTCGGCATCCCGCTGCGCACCCGCCACAACGAGGTGGCCCCCCACCAGTTCGAGTGCGCCCCGACCTTCGAGGATGCCAACCTGGCCGTTGACCACAACCAGCTGCTCATGGACATCATGGCGCGGGTGGCCGACAAGCACAACTTTAAGGTGTTGCTGCACGAGAAGCCGTTTGCCGGCGTCAATGGCTCGGGCAAGCACAACAACTGGGCCCTGAGCACCGATACCGGCGTGAACCTGCTCGCCCCCGGCCGGCGGCCCAAGGAAAACCTCCAGTTCCTGACCTTCTTCATCACCACCATCAAGGCCGTGCACCGCTACGCCGATTTGCTGCGTTCCAGCATCGCCTCGGCCAGCAACGACCACCGCCTCGGGGCCAACGAAGCCCCGCCGGCCATCATGTCGGTGTTCGTGGGTTCGATGCTTGATTCGGTGATGGACGAGCTGGAGCGCACCGCTAAAGTGCCGCTCGACAAGGGCGACAACATCTACCTCAAGCTGGGCATCGATAAGATTCCGGCCATTCTGCTCGACAACACCGACCGCAACCGCACCTCGCCCTTCGCCTTTACCGGCAACAAGTTCGAGTTCCGGGCCGTGGGTTCCTCGGCCAACTGCTCCTCGGCCATGACCACGCTCAACACCATCGTGGCCGACCAGCTGATCGACTTCAAGACGTCGGTTGACGCGCTCATCGCCGACGGCCGCAAGAAAGAGGTGGCCATCGTGGACGTGCTGCGCGACTACGTGATTACTTCCAAGCACATTCGCTTCGAGGGCAACGGCTACTCCGACGAGTGGAAGGACGAGGCGGCCCAGCGTGGCCTGAGCAACGTGCCCACCACGCCCCAGGCTCTCGACGCCATGGTGGCCGATTCGGCCGCCGAGCTGTTTGCGCGGCACCGCATTTTCTCGCACGTGGAGCTGCACGCCCGCCACGAGATTCTGCTGGAAGACTACATGAAGAAAATCCAGATCGAAGGCCGGGTAATGGGCGATTTGGCCATCAACCACATCATCCCCACGGCCATTGCCTACCAGACCAAGCTCATCACCAACGTGCGCGGTCTGCGCGACCTGGGCCTCGACGACGAGAATACCAACGTGACGGTGGACACCATTAAGTCCATCTCGCGCCACATGGCCACCATCAAAAACGAGGTGGAGGGCATGACCAACGCCCGTAAAGCGGCCAACAAGATTGAAGACATGCGCGAGCGGGCCATTGCCTACTGCGACACGGTCAAAACGCATTTCGACACCATCCGCCGCTCCGTGGATAAGCTGGAGCTGATGGTGGACGATGAGGACTGGCCCCTGGTAAAGTACCGCGAACTGTTGTTCCAGCACTAGTCCAGGGCCGGAGTCGGGCCGGAGTTGGGTGGGAATTTTTCTCCGCGCCCCGATCTTAGAAAAGCCGCATCCGGGTGGGTGCGGCTTTTTTGTGCGCTCGGGCAACGGGATAAGTCAGAAGCCGGCCGGCTTTCCTAAGCAAGGAAGGCCGGCCGGCTTCTGGGCAGCAGGTAAGCTGAGGCGTCGGAACGCGACGTTGGCTGGTTTAGGAAATGCGTTTTGTCAGCTGGGCAATGGAAAGTGGCGCGGAGCATTCAGCATTCAGCAAGTAGCCATGCACGAACGGCTGATGCTACATACTGCTGCCAACGCCCTGCCGGGCCTGGCGGAGCCAGTCGGCGGCCTCGTCGATGTCGCCGAACATTTTCATCTGAAGCTGGCCGCCGATGCCGATGTGCATGGCCTCGGCCGAAATGGCGGCCAGCGACTCGGGGCTCACTACGTGGGCGAAGTGAGTGAGCCCCTGGGCAATGGCGCGCGGGGCCCAGTCGCGCACAATCCATTCCACGGCGTGGTTCCAGGGACCCAGCACCTGACGGTTATCGTTGAGCAGGTAGGCGCAGCCCTGTTCGCGCAGGGGGGCCAGGCAGGCATCGGCCCCGGCCACGATGCCCGCGTACGTCTGATACCCGACCCAGTTGTTGTACACCCACTCGTTGGCAGGGTTGTAGGTGATGGAGAGGTATATTTTGCCGAAGCCGTTGGTTAGTTCAAGAGCCATGAAGCGGATGAGTAGAAGCCGGGGGGCGGGGCAGCAACCCGGAAACCATAGCGGAAGAGAGGACGGCTGCCCGGCCGAATAGAACCCGGGCCGGATGCTGGAAAAGCAAAGCCAGCCCTAAAGCTGCCCAAATAGCCCGACATACCCAAACTGGTTTTTACCGATCCCCGTTAAGGCCCCCAGATTCAGGGAATTCAGTTTATGATTCCGCTGCCTCCGACCCAGCACTGAAAGTGCGCGCTGCTCGTTCGGGGCTCTTACCGAAAAAAGGCTTGCCACCCGCCCCCGGGCAGAGGCTAGATAACCAGCAGAGCCAGGGTCACGATCCAGAGCAAACCGCTCACGATGGCCGTGTTCAGGCGGGCTTCCGGGCCGAAAGGCAGCGTCAGGCCCACCCCGGCAATCAGGAACAGGGCCAGCGGAAACGCGGCCAGCACGGAATGGTAGAGCCGCCCGCCGGAGGGCGCGAAAGGCGTGCGGCCGGCCACCACCGCCGGGGCCTTCACGAAGCGAACTACCCGCAGCAGGGGCGTGCGCCAGACGGTAACGCGCGAGGCCCCTTGCAACCGGTACATCTGGCTGGGGTGGAGGCGAAAGCGGGTGTGCGGCGTCTCAATCTGGTAAGCCATCTGGGGGTTGGCCAGGGTGCCCCCGGCCGATACCGGCTGCTGGCGCAGCAACGGTTCCCGGACAAATTCCTGCATGGGCAGGGCCCAGTCCAGCCCCAGCACCAGGCAGAAGGCCACCGCCGCCCAATTGATCCAGCGGAGCTTATGCGCCAGCTGGCCCAGGTACGCCGCCCGCTCCTGCTGGCGCATCCGGGCCAGCAGATACGGATCGGGCCGGTCGTTAGGCATGGGTAAGACGAGAGAATATGCCCGAAAAGATAGCGCTTACGGGCGTAGCAGTCAGGCCCCGGAAACCAGGACGACGTTCTTTCCCTACTCCCTACTCCCTACTCCCTACTCCCTACTCCCTACTCCCTACTCCCTACTCCCTACTCCCTCACGCAAACGGCACCAGGGCGGCAAGCAGGGTAGTAGTGATGCGGTGCCACTGGGGGTAAGGCCAGATGGTGCCGGCGGCGGTACCCGCGTACAGGACTTCGCGGCGGGCCGTGGCTACCCAGCCCAGCAGCACATGGCGTTCGGGCAGGGGCTGGCCCGAGTGCAGGGCGACGGGCCACTCGGTCAGGGGCCAGGTTTCCAGTAAGTATTCGGCCTGATCGGTGATGCGCGACAGGCGGGCAGGAGCGTATGGATCGGAGGAAGGAAGATGACGAACGGTCCGGTATAAGTCGCGGAGGGCCGTCCGGGCCGGGGGGAAACGCGTGTGGTCACCCGCCGACGGAGCAGAAGTATCGTTCATTTGCGGCCACTTACGGACTGTTTTTGGTGGCCGGATTGTGTTGATTGGCTTCAAAAACGATAAAAGTGAATAAAGTTTAAGGGGGGAATTATTTCCCGAAATAGAGGGTTCAGGACCGGTTTAGGCCGAAAGCTGCGGGGGCAGGGAGGTATCGTCGGCCAGAAGTTCGGCCCCGGTACCGTGGTCGGGAGCCAGGCGCTTCCAGGTGGCGGCCCGCAGCTCGTCGAGGCGCTGGAGCGTGTCCTGCACGGTGGCGTACTGGCTGACTTTCTCGAACAAACCCGACTTGCGGCCCGCCTTCAGCAGCTGCTCGATTACCAGCGGTAAAATCCAGCCTACCACGTTGGAAGCCAGCGCCCCGCGCAGGCCCAGGCGCAGCAGCAGCCGGGCTGCCATGCGCTCCAGCAGCAGGGTCCGGGCCACGGGCAGGGCCTTGCCTACCACGAACTCGCGCACCAGCTCGCCATTGCCCTGCACTACTTCGGCCCGCAGCACATCCTGCACGGCATCGAGGGCGGTGCGGGCCGTTTTGCGGAACAACCGGCCGGTCTGCCAGGCCGCCAGGCCGGTGAGCTGGGCAGCAGAGCGGAGAAAAGCCGGTAAACGGGGTGGGTTTTTCATGGTGAACGAGGGTGGCGGGAATACCCATTCGGGCAGGAACGCGTAATAAGGTCTGGTTTACGGCCCCGTAAGCGGCTGGTTGTCGCCGTCCACGCGGCCGGTCAATGAAAACGAACAAATAGATGAGCAAGATGAACGCCATTGTTATCCGCCAGGCCGGCGGCCCCGAGGTGCTTGATTACCAGATCCGCCCCCGCCCCGAGCCCGCCGCCCACCAGGTGCTGCTGCGCGTGGCCGCCGCCGGCGTCAACCGGCCCGATGTGCTGCTGCGGGCCGGCAAGTACGCCGGTAGCGGGGGCGTGGCCGGGCTGGTGCCAGGCCTCGAAGTCGCCGGCCACGTCGTCGGCTGCGGGGCCGCCGTTGCGCGCTGGCACCCCGGCGACGCGGTGTGCGCGTTGCTAACCGAGGGCGGCTACGCCGAATACGTCGTAGTGGATGCCCGCCACTGCCTGCCGGTGCCTGCGGGCTTGAGCCTGACGGAAGCCGCCAGCCTGCCCGAAACGGCCTTTACGGTCTGGCACAATGTCTTTCAGCGCGGCGGCCTGCAACCCGGCGAAACGCTGCTCGTGCACGGGGGCAGCAGCGGCATTGGGGTGCTGGCCGTGCAATTGGCCCACGCACTGGGCAGCCGGGTAGCCACCACGGCCGGCTCGGCCGAAAAGTGCGCCGCCGTGGCCCGGCTCGGGGCCGATCTGGCCATCAATTATAAGGAGGAAGATTTTGAGGCCGTGGTGGCCCAGGCCGGCGGGGCCGACGTAATTCTGGACATGGTGGGCGGCGACTACACGCCCAAAAACATGCGCCTGCTGCGCGACGACGGCCGGCTGGTGTTCATCAATGCCATGCAGGGGGCGCAGGCCGAGTTTAACGCCCTCGACCTGATGCGCCGCCGTCTCACGCTCAGCGGCAGTACGCTGCGGCCCCGCTCGGCCGAGTTCAAGGCGGCGCTGGCCCTGGAAGTAGAGCGCCACATCTGGCCCGTTATTGAGGCCGGGCAGCTGCGGCCGGTGCTGGAGCGCACCTTCCCGCTGGCCGAGGCCCGGGCTGCCCACGAGCTGCTGGAAACCAGTACCCACATCGGAAAGATCGTGCTTACCGTAGAATGAGGCGGGGCGGGGCCGGGATTCCAAACGAAAGCTGCCCGTCCCGGTTAGTTTAACTGTTCGGTTACGGTCGAGCTTATCTTTTGTCTTTTTAACCTGCATCCTATCATGTCCACCGCACTCCTGATCGGGGCTACCGGCCTCGTGGGCGACTACCTGCTGCGGCAGCTGCTCGCCGACGACCAGTTCACCCACCTGAAAGTATTCACCCGCCGCCCCACCGGCTACCAGAACCCCAAGCTCGAAGAGCATATCGTTGATTTCGACCAGCCCCGCGACTGGAACGAGCTGCTGCGCGGCGACGTGCTCTTTTCCAGCCTCGGCACCACTCTGAGCCAGGCCGGCGGCCAGGACGCCCAGTACACCGTCGATTACACCTACCAGTTGCAGGCGGCCCAGGCGGCGGCCGAAAACGGCGTGCCCACCTACGTGCTGGTGTCGTCGGCGGGGGCCGATGCCGATTCGCTGATGTTCTACAGCCGCATGAAGGGCGAGCTGGAGCGCGACATCAAGCGGCTGCCTTTCCAGCGCATCCGCCTCATCCAGCCCGGCATTCTGGCCGGCCCCCGCACCGAGCAGCGGCTGGGCGAAAAAGTGGGTCTCTGGCTGGCCACGGTCGCCAGCGCCATGCCGCTGCTCCATAGCTACCGCCCCATCCATGCCCGCACCGTGGCCCGCGCCATGCACCGCGCCGCCCTCGACGAAACCCCCGGCGTGCAAACCGACTCGCTCGAACAGGTTTTCACCCGCGCCGGCAAGGAAGGGTAGTGAGTGAGTGAGTGAGTGAGTGAGTGAGTGAGTGAGTGAGTGAGTGAGTGAGTGAGTGAGAACGTCATGCTTCATCTGTCGTCCGCGAAGGCGCAGCCGTAGTCGAAGCATCTCTACCGCAGTGCTAGTCTGGCCGACTGCAATGAAACGGTAGAGATGCTTCGATTTCGCTTCCGGCTCCGCTCAGCATGACACGGTTCTCTGCCGTCTCCTCATTCACCCATTCACCGCGTACCTTTGCGCTACCGGGCAACTTTCGCCTTCTGCCCCCGGTTTTCTGTTTATGAACACGACGTACTGCCCCAGCCTGACCGAGTATAAGCGCCGCCTGAGCCGCGAGGTGAAAATCGGCGACCTGCCCATGGGCGGCCTGAACCCGATTCGGGTGCAGAGCATGACCACCGTGGACACCATGGACACCATGGGCTCGGTAGAGCAGACGCTGCGCATGGTGGAGGCCGGCTGCGAGTATGTGCGCATCACGGCCCCCAGCACCAAGGAGGCCCAGAACCTGCTCGAAATCAAGAAGGAGCTGCGCAAGCGCGGCTGCACCGTGCCGCTGATTGCCGACATCCACTTCACGCCCAACGCCGCCGAGCTGGCCGCCCGCATCGTGGAGAAAGTGCGCGTGAACCCCGGCAACTACGCCGATAAGAAAAAATTCGACCTCATCGAGTACACCGATGCCAGCTACGCCGCCGAGGTGGAGCGCATCCGGGAGCGGTTCCGGCCGCTGGTGCAAATCTGCAAGCAGTACGGCACGGCCATGCGCATCGGCACCAACCACGGCTCATTATCGGATAGAATCCTGAGTCGCTACGGCGATACGCCGCTGGGCATGGTGGAGTCGGCGCTGGAGTTTTTGCGCCTCTGCGAGGAGGAAAACTACTACGATGTGGTGCTGAGCATGAAGGCCAGCAACACCCAGGTAATGGTGCAGGCCTACCGCCTGCTGGTGCAGAAGCTCAACGCCGAAGGCCTGCAGCCCTACCCGCTGCACCTGGGCGTCACGGAAGCCGGCGAGGCCGAAGACGGCCGCATCAAGAGCGCCGTGGGCATCGGCACGCTGCTCGAAGACGGCCTCGGCGACACCGTGCGCGTGAGCCTCACCGAAGCCCCCGAAGCCGAAGCCCCCGTAGCCCGCGCCCTCATCGACCGCTACACCCACCGCGCCGAGCAAGCAGATCCTATTCCTGCTTTAGCTGTTAGCTTGGAGCTGTTAGCTGATAGCTCTCCGTTAAACGAAGCTGACAGCCATCAGCTACCAGCTACCAGCTCAAATAAGAACGAAGCTATCAGCTATCAGCTACCAGCTAACAGCTTAAATAAGAACGAAGCTGACAACGAGCAACTGACAACTGACAACTCAACATACAATCCGTTTCAATATCACCGCCGGGTAACGCGGGAGGTGCTCAACTTCGGGGGGCTGAACGTGCCGCGGGTGGTGGTGGATTTTTCGCGGCTGCCGGGGCTGGAGTACGCCGATTTGCGGGCGGCCGGCCACCTGTATTCGGCGTTTCTGGATAAGTTTCAGATGAGTGATCTGGGGGCCGACTACCTGTACTCGGGCCAGCGGCCGGTGCCGTTTATGCTGCCCAATGGCCTGCGCGAAATGGTGGATTACAGCGCCTGGCTCGATGCCGGCCAGCGCCCCGAGCACTACCCCGTGCTCACGCCGGCCGAGTACGCCGCCGCCGGGGCCCGCCACCCGGCCCTGAACTTCGTGTTTCAGAACCTGGCCTCGCTCACGCCGCCCACGCTGGCCCAGCTGCGCCAGGATGCCACGGCCGTTATCATTCTCTACACCGATAACGCCCACGCCATGCCCGAAATCCGGCGGGCGTTCTTCGAGCTGCTGAACCACGACGTGCCCAACCCGGTGGTCATCAACCGCCAGTACCCGGCCCTCACGCCCGAGCAAACCCAGCTCTACGCCGCCACCGATGTGGGTGGCCTGCTGCTCGACGGCTTTGGCGACGGCGTGGTGCTGAGCACCGAGCTGCTGCCCGAGCGCCCGAAAGCCGAGTGGCTCACGGTGCTCGACCAGCTCAACCAGCTCAGCTTCGGCATCCTGCAGGCGGCCCGCACGCGCATGTCCAAAACCGAGTACATCAGCTGCCCCAGCTGCGGCCGGACGCTGTTCGATTTGCAGGAAACCACCGCCATGATCCGCCAGCGCACCGACCACCTCAAGGGCGTGAAAATCGGCATTATGGGCTGCATCGTGAACGGCCCCGGCGAAATGGCCGATGCCGACTACGGCTACGTGGGCGTGGGCAAGGGCAAAATCGCCCTCTACCGCGGCCAGGAAGTCATCAAGAAGTCGGTGCCCGAAGCCCAGGCCGTCGACCAACTCATCGACCTCATGCGCGAAGACGGCCGCTGGGTGGAAAAGGAGTTTCTGGAGCAGCCGGTGGTGGGGTAGGAGGAGATGAATATACCAATGATGGATGCCGAGAATATGCGGCAGGCTTTGGCAGTAGCTGCCATTAAGGTGCATAAGCACTTTGAGCCGCTACGAAACGAGAATACAGAACTGCTCCGCCGGATCGGTTTATCAGAGGAAGCACTACAGTTTTTCGAAGAGTTTTCCTTTGATGGGGATTTGGAAGTAGGTGAATTGCATTACGACCAAGCAAATTGTTTCAAGAAAAACCTCGATTGGGAAGATGCCTTTCAACGGGCCCTGCGCACGGAATTACTGCTGGTAGGTAGTGGACCAAGTGGCGACCCGATTGCAGTAGACCTGCGCGACTATCAGGCAGGCTACCTTTTCCATGATTATTTCTGGGACGAGGAAAATGAAGAACCGAGAAAGTTTTTCATCAAGCTGAACTGCTCGTTAGGCCAGCTCTTTATGAACGCAATAACCATAGAAGGATATCCTATTGATGCGTATGAAGCGGCTGCCTATACGGGGTCGGATTTCACAGGAGATTGGAGTCCGGAGACGAATAGGTAAGTAGCATCTACGGCTTCGAAATCCCCAACTGCTTGCAGATTTCCTTGCACAGCTCCTCGTCAATATCCGCGTGGCGCGGCACACTGGTTCGCTTGTCGGTCAGCGCGTTCTTGTAAATGTCGTGGCGGCTGCCGTGGCGATGTAGTGGGCAGTCGTTGGCTTCCAAATGCTTGATAAACTTGCCCCGTTTCATGCGCTGGCGCGGCTAGGCGAATTCCAGTTCCTCCTGGGCGATGATGTTGGCGCCGTTGCTGTCCGAATCATCTGCGCGCATATCTTCCAGGTAAAGGGCCAGCGCGTCGTGAATGTTCTCCTTCACTTCGGCCACCGTACTACCCTGGGTAAGCACGCCGGGCAGCTCTTTTAACTGGCCGATAAGCTGGGTTTTTCCCTGACGAATGATTAGGGTGAGTTTCATAGTCGATGAATGCTTGGTTGAACCAAGGTAACCAAGAAACGGCCGATAATGTGCGGACTTGGCGTTTCGGAGCTCACGCAAAAGGCAGCAGGGATGTAGCGCGAAGCTCCAGCTTCGCGTATTATTGCTGACGTTGCAACGACTCTGTTCAACGACACGCGAAGCTGGAGCTTCGCGCTACATCCTCAACCTCATGAAACTACGCGTAATCGTAACCGGGGCAACGGGCATGGTAGGCGAGGGCGTGCTGCACGAGGCCCTGCTCAGCCCCGAGGTGGCGCAGGTGCTCAGCATCAGTCGCCGGCCCAGCGGGCATACCCACCCCAAGCTGCGCGAAATCCTGCACGAGAACTTCCTCGACCTCGCGCCCATTGCCGACCAGCTCACGGGCTACGACGCCTGCTTCTTCTGCCTCGGCGTATCGTCGGTGGGGCTGAAGGAGCCCGCGTACCGCCGCCTCACCTACGCCCTCACGTTGCACTTCGCCCGCACTTTGCTGGCCCGCAACGGACCCGAGCTCACGTTCTGCTACGTGTCGGGGGCCGGCACCGATGGCACCGGGCGGGGCCGGCAGATGTGGGCCCGGGTGAAGGGCGAAACCGAAAACGCGCTGCTGGGGCTGGGGTTTCGGGCGGCGTATATGTTCCGGCCGGGCTTTCTACGGCCCACGCCGGGCCTGCGGCACGCGCTGGGCTACTACCGCTACCTGGGGTGGCTGTATCCGGTGCTGCGGCGGGTGGCGCCGCGCTACGTGAGCACGCTGAGCGAAATCGGGCGGGCCATGCTGCGCGTGGCCGAGCGGGGGTATGCCAAGCCGGTACTGGAGGTGCCCGATATGGTGGCGGCGGCAAAAGAATAACGTTGCTTGACGGATAACGGGCGAAGTTCCAATCGTTCAACGACGCGCCGCCAATACGCGTCTTCACCCCGTTCTGGCTGCCTTACGGGCATTTATCCTGGCGGCGCGTGTCGATGACGTGGGCAATGCGCCAGCCGGCGGCCAGCTTCACGAGCTGGAACGAGTTGTAGCCGCAGTGGCTGAAGGTGCTGCCCCGGTAGAACTCGTAGGGCGTCCAGACGCTGGCCAGGTTGGCGTCAATAAGCACCTGCCCGAACCGGATGCGCTCATCCCAAACCTCCTGGTGGGGCGTGCCTACGGCCCGCAGGAAGGCCGCCGGGCTCTCGGGATGCACGGCGGGCGGGCCCGGGCCGTTGGTGAGGGTGTGGAAAATAGCCCCCGGCGCCAGCGTGGCCCGCACGGCGGCGCTGTCGCCCGCGCGCATACCGGCGAAAAAGGCGCGGATGGTGGCCTGCACGGCGGCCGTTTCGGTTGGGGGCGGGGGCGCGGTGGTCTGGGCCCGGGCCGCGAAGGCGGGGGCGAACAGCGACAGTAGCAGCGGGAGCAGCGGTTTCATGGCAGTGGCAGGATAAGCGAAAACGGGGAACAGGGTTGGGGACAGGACCCGGCGCTGGCTGGCTGGCCGGAGCGGGTGTTTTGGTTGCCGAGGCAAATATTCTTATTATAAACGTACTTGCAGCGTCGCGTTTTCCGGCCTGGCCTGGCCGCGCTCAATTCCGACCTTATCCATTACCCCGCCCCGCATGACCCCCACCCGCACGTTTGATTTGCTTACCCGCCTGGTCACCAATCTGCCCGACGCCGACCTGCTGGTGGAGAAAAAAGCCGGCCGTTGGCAACCGATCAGCACCAGCCGGGTGCTGGAACTCAGCAACCACGTCACGCTGGGCCTGCGCGCGCTCGGCCTGGGCCACGGCGACAAAATCGCCATCATCTCCCACAACCGGCCCGAGTGGGTGGTGGCCGATTTGGGTATTGCCCAGCTCGGGGCCGTGAGCGTGCCGATGTACCCCACCATTACGGTAGAAGACTACCGCCACATTTTCCAGGATGCCGGCGTGCGGGCCGTGCTGGTGGAAGGGGCCGAGTTGCTGGTGCGGGTGCAGGCCGCCATGGAGGGCCTCGATCCGGCTCCTGAGCACGTGTTTGCCTTCAGCGAGGCGCCCGGGGCCCGCTCGTTTCAGGAGCTGCTCGATGCGGGCGCGGCCGCCGATCCGGCCCCGCTGGCCGGGCTGCGGGCAGCCGTGCAGCCCGACGACCTGTTCACGCTCATCTACACCTCCGGCACCACCGGCCGGCCCAAGGGCGTGATGCTCAGCCACCGCAACATCGTGTTCAATTGCCAGAACCTGGCCGGCCACCTGCCGCTGCCCCCCGGCCAGCGGGCACTGAGCTTTCTGCCGTTGAGCCACATTTTTGAGCGCGTGGCCACCCACCTGTACATGCAGCAGGGCTTCAGCATCTGGTACGCCGAAAGCGTGGAGCGTATTGCCGACAACCTGCGCGAGGTGCGGCCCCAGGTGTTCACAACGGTGCCCCGGCTGCTCGAAAAAATCTACGATAAAATTGTGGCCACCGGCGAGGCCCTGACCGGCGCCAAGCGGAGACTGTTCTTCTGGGCCCTGGACCTGGGCCTGCGCTACGACACCCAGCAAGACCACGGCCTGCTCTATAACGCCCAACTCAAGCTGGCCAACCGGCTCGTGTTCAGCAAGTGGCGTGAGGCGCTGGGCGGCGATATCCGCTACATTATTTGTGGGGGGGCCGCCCTGCAACCCCGGCTGGCGCGGGTGTTCTGGTCGGCCGGCGTGCGCGTGATGGAGGGCTACGGCATGACCGAAACCTCGCCCGTTATTGCGGCCTGCGAGCCGGTACCGTCGGGCAACCTCATCGGGACGGTGGGGCCGGTGCTGCCGGGCGTGGAGGTGAAAATCGCGGCCGACGGCGAAATCCTGACCCGCTCGCCCTCCGTGATGCAGGGCTACTACAACCGCCCCGACCTCACGGCCGAGGCCATCGACGCCGAGGGCTGGCTGCACACCGGCGACATCGGGGAGATGGTGCAGGGGCGGTTTCTCAAAATCACGGACCGCAAGAAGGAGATGTTCAAGAACTCCAACGGCAAGTACGTGGCCCCCCAGCCCCTCGAATCGAAGCTGTCGGAGTCGACGCTGATCGAGCAGGTGATGGTGGTGGGAGAGGGCGAGAAGTTCACGGCCGCGCTGGTGGTGCCGGCCTTCGGGCCGCTGCGCGCCTGGGCCGCCGCCCAGAACCTGCCGGCTCAGGACCTCTCCGACGAGGCGCTGGCCGCCCATCCCCGGGTGCAGGCGCTCTACGAAACGGTGCTTGACCAGGCCAACCCCGATTTCGCCAGTTGGGAGCAGATCAAAAAAGTAGCCCTCGTGCCCGCGCCCTGGAGCGTGGAATCGGGCGAGCTCACGCCCACGCTCAAGCTCAAGCGCAAGATCATCCGCGAGCACAATCAGCCGCGCCTGGAAGATTTATACCGCGGCTGAAAAGCCGATTGAATGGTGTAGAGACGTATCTTTGCATCTCGCCGTTGCTGAGGTTGCTAACCCTGGCGGCGCGGGTGCGGTCGTTCAACGAGGAGACGCAAAGATGCGTCTCTACATCGTTCAATTAGCTGCTAAGTCATGGCTTTTGTGCGGTTTGAGCAAATCATTTTCCGGGGGCGGGTGTTACCTTACCGAACCCGCAATTCCGTTTCCGCTATGCGCAAAGACCTGTTCAACCTCGGCCCCGTATTCGGCTACTTCTTCCGCAAACCCGACCCTAACCGGCCTGCCAACTTCAACCTGCGGACTATGCACTTCATCAATAAGCTGAGCCTGGCCATGTTCCTGGTCGGTTTTCTGGTGCTGATGTACCGCTGGTTTATCCGGTAATTTTTTGGCGGTGGCGGGCTGATGGTCGTTCGTGCCTGATGCTGCGGCCTTTGAAAGCCCCGGAGGGGCGGTACATCGGTAGCAATTCAGGCCTCCCAAACCTCCAGGCCCCAGCGGGGCGGTACCAATCGTTCAGGCGGTGGTATCGCCCCGCTGGGGCTTTCTATCGTTGGAAACGTGCTGATTGCTACCGATGTGCCGCCCCTCCGGGGCTTTCAAAGGCCGGGAGTACAAGGTCTGGCTATCTTCGTCTGACAACCGCAACCGACAAGCTATGCACATCGAAGAATTCCGCGACTACTGCCTGCTGAAAGCCGGGGTAACGGAGCAGACGCCCTTCGGCCCCGATACCCTGGTATTCAAGGTGGGCGGCAAGCTGTTCGCCCTCACCGACCTTAACACCTTCGCCAGTATCAACCTCAAGTGCGACCCCGAACGGGCCACAGAGCTGCGCGAACAGCACGACTACGTACGGTCGGGCTTCCACATGAACAAGCGGCACTGGAACACGGTGCTTATCGGCACGGGCATCCCGGCCGGACAGCTGCGGGAGCTGATCGACCACTCCTACGACCTGGTGCGGGCCGCCTTGCCCCGGGCCGTGCGGGCGGTGCTGGCAGCCCAGGAAGGCGAGTCCGCATAACCCCCGGGCGGGGCCGGCGTACACGGAGCCGGTCCTTTTTGCCCTCACCAACTCCGCCCCATGCGCCTCACCAGCTCCCACGACGACATTGCCGCCAACATCAAAACCCTCGAAACCTACCTGCACGGCGACGATGCCGCGGCCCGGGAACTGGCCGTGGGACTGCTTGAACGGGGCACCTACTTCATTGTAGCCGAGCTGAACGGGGCCATGCGCTTCTACCCCAGCTCCTTCGTGGGCTTCCAGAATAATTCGGCCCCGAAACACCTCAAAAACGCCGGTAGCGGCGTGCGGGCCACCACCGGAGCCCTCGAAAAAACGATGCGGGCGCTGCCCTTCGCCAGCGTTAAGCTCAACGAGCTCTACCTGGAGTACGCCCGCTCGCTGGGCATCGAAAATCCGAAGCCGAAGCCGCCCTACGCTAAGGCCCGCCGGTTCTGGCTCACGCCCGGCAACAGCCTCGACCTCGATATGAGCGAGTTCCCGAACGCGGCCAACGACCACCCGGATTTCCCGGAAGGCAAAGCCGCCGCCCGCCTGCACCACCGCCTCGACCGCCGCCCCAAAGCCACTGATGCGGCTCGGCACGCCTTCATTCACGCGCACGGCCACCTGTATTGCCAGGTCTGCAACTTCGACTTCGAGAAGACCTACGGCACCACCGGCGTCGATTACATCGAATTTCACCACACCGTGCCGCCCGCCGAAACCACCGAATCCTACAAGCCCCGGGCCGAGGAGTATGCCCTGGTCTGCGCCAACTGCCACCAGATGCTGGAGCGCCACCGCCCCTGGCTCACACTGGCCGATGTGAAGCAGGTGCTAAACAACGGGTAGAAAAAGCAAGCCAGGGAGGTCGGCGTAGGGGCGAAGCTAAGCCCCGCCCCTACATCGTTCTACTGTTACACCACGATATTCACCATCCGGCCGGGTACCACAATCACCTTTTTGGCGGGTTTGCCTTCGGCGAAGCGCTCCAGCACATCAGTGGCGCGCACGGCGGCTTCAATTTCCTGGGGCGTGGCGGTGGCCGGGAACTGCAGCTGCTCGCGCACCTTGCCGTTGATGGCCACCGGGTAGTTCACCACGTCCTCGACCAGGAATTCCTCGCGGAATTCGGGGTAGGCGGCCGTGCTGATGGAGCCGGGCGCGTGGCCCAACTGCAGCCAGAGCTCCTCGGCCAGGTGGGGCGCGTAGGGGGAAAGCAGCACCACTAGCGGCTCCAGAATGGCCCGCTTGTGGCACTCCAGGGCCGTTAGCTCGTTCACCGTAATCATGAGGGCGCTGACGGTGGTGTTGAACGAGAACCGCTCAATGTCTTCCTCCACCTTGCGGATGGCCTTGTGCAGGGCCTTGAGCTCGGCGGGGGCGGCCGGCTCTTCGGTCACGGCAAAAGTGCCGTCCTGGGGGTGGTAGAGGCGCCAGAACTTCTTGAGGAAGCCCGCTACGCCGCTCATGCCGTTGGTGTTCCAGGGCTTGAACTGCTCCAGCGGCCCGAGGAACATCTCGTACAGCCGCAGCGCATCGGCCCCATAGCGCTCAATCAGCGTGTCGGGGTTCACCACGTTGTACTTCGACTTCGACATCTTTTCGACTTCGGTGCCGCAGATGTACGTGCCGTTCTCTTCGAGAATGAACTCGGCATTGACGTACTCCTCGCGCCAGTTCTTGAAGGCCTCCACGTCGAGCACTTCGTTCTCCACGATATTCACATCAGTGTGAAGTGCAGAAATGGATGCGTAACTGTCAACTGGTGCTGTTACTGGGTCAGTCTGTAAATCTAAATCAGGATACTGCTGACGAACTCTATTTTCGATTTCAGATAACTGCTGGAAAAACCGAGGTAGGATTGGATGCTGCTCAGGGTTATCAATTTGCTGAGTCATTGCATCGTAAAATGATTTCGATACAAAGATTACAGGAAGATTAGCTTCATCATTACTAACAATCCGATACGAGTCATTGGCTCTATCTCTACTTAGCCAATGGTTATTTAGCCGATACACGAAGTTCGACCTCCCCAATATCATCCCCTGATTTATCAGTTTCTGGAAGGGCTCGGGGGTGGTTACCAGGCCCAAGTCTTTGAGGAACAGGTGCCAGAAGCGGGAGTAGAGCAGGTGGCCGGTGGCGTGTTCGGCCCCACCGAGGTAGAGGTCCACGTTCTGCCAGTAGGCTTCGGCTTCTTCACCCACGAACCGGTCGGCGTTGTGCGGGTCCATGTAGCGCAGGTAGTACCAGCTGGACCCCGCCCAGCCGGGCATAGTGCTCAGCTCGTAGGGGTACTTGCCCTTGTAGAGCCAGTCCTGGGCGCGGGCCAGGGGCGGCTCGCCGGTTTCGGTGGGCTTGTACTCGTCGATTTCGGGCAGCACCAGGGGCAGGTCAGCTTCGGCCACGCCATAGGCCACGCCGTCCTTGTAGTAAATCGGGATGGGCTCGCCCCAGTAGCGCTGGCGGCCGAAGATGGCGTCGCGGATGCGGTAGGTGATTTTGGGTTCGCCCACCCGGTTGGCCCTCAGGCGCAGGCGCAGCTGCTCGGTGGCCTCGTCGTAGGTGAGGCCCGTGATGAAGCCCGAATTAACGTAGCGGCCTTCCTTGGTGGGGTCGGCCTGCTGGTCGAGGTGCTGCTGGCCGTCCAGAATCTGGCGGATGGGCAGGGCAAAGTGGGTGGCGAACAGCCAGTCGCGCTGGTCGCCGCTGGGCACGCCCATCACGGCGCCGGTGCCGTAGCCGGCCAGCACGTAGTCGGCCGTCCAGACGGGCAGAAACTCCAGCGTGAACGGGTTCTGCACGTAGCTGCCGGTGGGCGCGCCGCTCACCGACTTCACATCGGTCTGCCGCTCGCGCTCCGAGCGGTTGGTGGCCGTTTTCACGTAGGCTTGTAGCTCCGAGTACGTTTGCGACGCCTCGGGGGAGTAATCGGCCTGGGCGGCGGCCCGCTCGCCCAGGTTCAGGGTGAGGTCGAGCTCGGGGGCCAGCACCAGGAACGTGGCGCCGAAAATGGTATCGACCCGGGTCGTGAACACCTCGATTTCCTCGGGCTGGGGCTTCATGTCGCCGTCGGCCGTCCGCAGGTACACCGGGAAGCGCACGCTGGCCCCGATGCTCTTGCCAATCCAGTTGCGCTGCATTTCCTTCACGGCGTCGGGCCAGTCGAGGGCATCGAGGCCGCGCAGGAGGCGGTCGGCGTAGGCCGTGATGCGCAGGTTCCACTGGGGCATCAGGCGGCGCTCCACGGGGAAGCCGCCGCGCTCGGAGAGGCCGTCCTTCACCTCATCATTGCTGAGCACCGTGCCCAAACCGGGGCACCAGTTCACGTAGGTGTCCTGCTGATAAGCCAGCCGGTAGGGGTGCACGGCCTGCAAACGCTGCTTTTCGCTGAAGCCCTGCCACTGCCCGGCCGTGAAATCGTGGCGCTCGTCGGTGTCGCCGGCCGCCCGGATGCCCGCGCTGCCGTTGCTGGCAAACTTGTCGAGCAGGGTTTTGAGCGGCTCGGCGCGGTCGGTATCCAGGTTGTACCAGCTGTTGAAGAGCTTGAGGAAAATCCACTGGGTCCACTTGTAATAAGCGGGGTCGGAGGTGCGGATTTCGCGGCTCCAGTCGTAGCTGAAACCCAGGGCCGAGAGCTGGCGGATGTAGGTGCTGATGTTCTGCTCGGTGGTGATGGCCGGGTGCTGGCCGGTCTGGATGGCGTACTGCTCGGCGGGCAGGCCGAACGAGTCGAAGCCCATGGGATGCAGCACGTTGAAGCCGCGCAGCCGTTTGTAGCGGGCCACAATATCGGAGGCGATGTAGCCCAGCGGGTGGCCCACGTGCAGCCCCGCCCCGCTGGGGTAGGGGAACATGTCGAGCGCGTAGTATTTGGGCTTGTCGGCGGCGTTATCGGCCCGAAAGGTGTGGTGGTCTTTCCAGTGGGCCTGCCACTTTTTCTCGATATCCTGGGGATGGTAGCCGGGCATGGGCAGTTTTTTGAGCTGTTAGCCATTAGCTGATAGCTAATAGCTTTCGGGCTGAATTAAGGGAGAGGCGTTGAAGCGGGTAAAATTACGGAAATTTACCCCCGACAATTTAATCCCCAGCCCTATGTTTACGCGCTCCGACCTCAAAGCCGCCGCCAACACCTCCAGCTACGAGCGGGGCCAGCAGTATTTCAAGCGGGGCTACGTGGGTAAAATCACCCGCGAAAATAACACGTTCAAGGCTCGGGTGGAGGGCTCCGAGCGCTACAAGGTGCGCCTGACGGTGGAGCAAACGGGGGCCAGCTACCGCTGCAACTGTCCCTACGATTACGACGGCATCTGCAAGCACGCCGTGGCGCTGGGCCTGGCCGTGCTGAAGAAGTTCGGGCCGGAAGTCGAGCCCAGCCCCGTGCCCGATACCAGCGAGCAGGCGCTGCTGGAGGCGCTGATGAATACGCCCGTTACCACGCAGCTGGCCTTCCTGACCAACCTGCTGCGCACCCAGCCCCAGCTGCGCGCGCAGTTTTTGCTACAAGTGAGCCCCGCCGTGGAACCGGCAGCGGCGGCGGTGGCCCCGGGTGTGCCCACTGCTGCTGCGCAGGAGCTGACGACTATCGAGGAAATCAGCACGGAAGTGTACGAGGCGCTGGCCGATCTGGCGTTTGACGACGACGCGCTCCGGCAGCAGACCGATTACTACGGCGACTACCTGGAAGACGAGGGCGACGGGATGCTGGAGCTGGCCGACGAAATTATCCAGGATGCGCTCCAGCCCTTCGCCCGCCTCGTGGCCGGCCACCTAACCCAGGGCCGCCTCGTCCGGGCCCTGGAGTACTGGATTGGCGTGTACGAGGGAGCCACCGATGCCACCGACCCCGCCGACGACGATTACGGCCTCTTCAGCTACGAGGGCTACCCGGCCCGGGTGCTGGAATGCTGGGGCCGGCTGCTCAACGAATCGGGGGCCGATGCGCAGCTGACCACCCACGACTTCGGCGAAGCCGAAACCCAAGCGGCCCTGGCCCTGCTCTTCGACCGCTACGCCGATGCCGGCTACCCGCCCGACGAATTTGCCGACCTGCTCACGACCCTGGCCCGCACGCCCGCCGTGGCCACCCAGCTGCACGCCCGGCTCGAAGCAGGGGGCCGGCCCCTGAGCCTCGACCAGGCCCACGTGCTGCTGCACTCGGCCGAGGTGCTCGCCGACGACGCGCTCTGGGTGCGCACCGCCGAAGCCCACGCCGGCCACGATTTCGGCCTGCTCATGCGGCTGCTGGACTACTACCGCCAGCACGACGACCGGCCCAATCTGCTGCGGCTGCTGCGCCAGTACCGGGAGCAGTTCAGCCACCGGCTCCATCCCTATATTCTCGAACACCTGACCCTGGCCGAAGACGAAGCCCTGTATCTGGCGGCCCTGGAGCAGCGCTGCCGCAGCACCCAGCGCCTGGCCGATTACGAGCAGCTGCGCCCGCACTGGAGTGCCGGGCAGCGGCGTGCGTTCGTGGATGAGCTGGTGCAACGCCAACGCAACGCCTGGGGCGGCAACCCGCTGTTCGGGGCCGAGCTGCTGGTTGCCGAAAACCGGGAGGCCGAGCTGCTGCCCTACCTGCTCAGCCAGCAGTGGTCCAGCAGCAGCAGCATCCCGGAGCTGCTCGCCCTCACGGCCCGCACCCAGCCCGAAGCCTGCCTCGACGCCGTGATGGAGCGCACCGAAAAGCTGCTGACCGATACGCGGGGCCGCGACGCGTACCTGCGCATCACCTCCTGGCTGACGGTTCTCAATCAGCAGGAAACCCTCCGGCCCCAGGTGGCCCTGTTCGCGGCCCACCTCTACACCGAATACTTCCGCCTGAACGCCCTGCGCGAAGAATTGCGGGCCGCCCAGCTGGTGAGAACCGAGCAGATTGGCAAAACCTACCGCCTGGTGCCACCCACGCCCGAAGACGACGAACTGCGGGAGCTACTGCGCGCCCGGAAGAAGAAGTGAGGGGTGGTAGTGGGGATTAAGGAAGAACGTCATTCTTCGACTCCGGCTGCGCCTGCGCTCAGAATGACGTTCTTCCTTAATCTCTACTGCCCCAGCCCATCCCAAATCCCCTCGGTGCTCAGCACCCGGAACCGGGCGAACAGCTCCTCGGCGTACCAGTCCTCCTGGCGGGTGAGGCGGATAACTTCCTTGTGTTTCTCGCTGCGGTAGGCGTACTCCTGCATGGCGCGGGCCGAGTCCCAGAGGCTGACGGTGGCCTGGCGCACGATGGGCAGCTCGCCCAGTCCGATGGCGGCCCGCACGCCCGGCGCATCGGCAATGGTGGCGCTAACGGGCGCTATATGGCGCCAGAACCGGGGCGTTTTGCGCAGGCGGATGGAGGCCCGGGTGAGCACCAGCACCGGCTCGTCGGCCTCAGCCGTTTCGGTGGCGTAGTCGAACGGGTTCACCCCATCCCAGAGGCCGTGAGCCCTGATGGGGGCCAGCCGGGCCGTCCAGATGGCGCTCGTGCGCTGCCGGTACTGCTGCCAGAGCGGATGCTGCCCAAAAAATGCCCCGGCCGCCTGCTCCGACTCCCAAACGGCCATCAGGCCGTAGCGGCGCAGGTTGGGCAATGCTCCGAAGCCGCCCGCCCCGCTACCCAGCAGCTTCGGAAACCGCAGTCCCGGCACCCGTTGCAGGAGCCGCGGGGCCGTGCCCATCTGGGCAAATCCCCAGCGCCGCTGGCCGGGGAGGAGGGTGATAATGGAGAGGGTCGTCAGCAAGTAGCAGGAAGTAAAACGGTGGTAGAGACGCGACCCGCCGCGTCTTGTCGTCCGCGCCGCGTGGGGTTGGCAATATCGGTGCTGGAGCGTTTTCAAAAAGGTAGGTTATTTTTTTAGCGCAAAAAAATAACCTACCTTTTTGAAAACGCTGGCAACCAACCCGGTCATGCGAAGCGGAGTCGAAGCATGACGTTCTTTCGCTCGCAACGGTTGTCAAGACGCGCCGGGTCGCGTCTTGACAACCGTTGCGGCACAAAAAAGGGCCGGAATTGCTTCCGGCCCTTTTCCTTATGCAGCAGGCGCAGCCTACTTCACTTCTACTTTGGCGTGCTCGTTCACATCGTCGGAGGTGCTCCGCTCGCCGGTAGCCAGGGCGCGCACGTAGGCATAGGCCTGGGTAATCAGGCTGCTGGGCGTGTCCCAATACTCGCCTTTGTCGATTTCCACTTTCAGGATGTAAATGCTCTCATCCTCCTTGCCTTTGGGGAACCAGGCGCGCATGGGCTCACTCCAGAGCTGATCAATTTCGGCCTGGTCGCGGTAGGCGTTGGCCCGGCCCGAAACCGAAACGTAAATGTTGTCGTCGGGCTGGCCGTAGCTCAGGTTAACGTGGCTGTCTTTTTTTACTTCGTACACCTTGGCCGAGTCCTTGTCGGTGAGGAACACCAGGGCGCTGCTGCCGTCGGGTTTCTGGGTATACATGGGCCGGCTGCGCAGGCTGCCGTCGTTGTCCTGGGTGGTGAGCATGGCAATGCGCACTTCCTTGATTTTATCGAGCAGTTTGGACAGGTCGTGGGTGACGTTGGTTGGAGTTGACATGGGTTGGGGTGTTTGGAAAGAATCGGGGCGAAAAACTATTGCCCGGGAGCCGGGGTTGGTCCGGCGGGCCGCCTTTCTGTACGGTTCGCCCCGGTTGCGGGTTGGCTCAAGTAGGCCACTCCGAAGCCTGAATCCGCTGTATCTTCCGCTCCGCATGAATTTTCTGGCCCACCTGCTGCTCTCCGGCTCCCCCGCCACCACCCCCGATTACGCTGATATCGTGGTGGGCAACTTCGCGGCCGAAGCCGTGCGGGGCCGGGCCGGGCTGCTGGCCTACCCCGAGCCCGTGCAGCGCGGCATCCGCCTGCACCGCTTCATCGACTCGTTTACCGACGCCCACCCCGTGGTGCGCCGCACCACTGCCCGCCTGCGCGCCGCCGGCCTGGGCAAGTGGGCCGGCGTGGTAGCCGACATGGGCTACGACCACCTGCTGGCCCGCGACTTCGCCCATCATCACCCCGCCGAGCCGCTGCCGCAGTTTGCCCGGCGCCAGTATGCGCTACTGCACGCCCGCCGCCACGAAATTCCCGAGCGCCTCCGGCCCCTGCTGCACCACATGCGCCTCGGCGACTGGCTGACCGGCTACGCCCACCCCACGGGCTTGGCGCAGGCGCTGCAAGGCCTGAGCCGCCGCGTGCCCGCCGGGGCCGTAATGGCTACCGGCGCGGCCGCGTTTCTGGCGGAGCTACCCGCGTATGAGGCCGATTTCGCGGAGTTCTGGCCGGAGCTGCGGGCGGAGGTGGCGGGTCGTATTATGTCTAGTGGATGGGACGGATAAAGGATGTCTCTACTTTTCACTGGCCTACCTGATAGGGAAGCCTGGGTGTAGAACCCGTATTTTAAACTGGGTAACCATGTACCGGAGCAATTTTAAGCGCGGGTTGAATTCCCATCTCGGGAACCTCGGATTCTCCAGATGCTCACTCAACATGATTACGGTTGCGGCCAGCATAGCTACCGTGTGCCCCTCCGGAAGCAACATCGGAAACAGCATCAGCAGCCAGCCCGCACCAACGCACCACAAGCCGTGCCTGAAGCCGTAGGTGAATGCATCCTGGAACGCCCGCCAGCCGAAAGCCGAAAGCAACTGGTGTTCGTGGCCCCGATTTAAGAAGCGTTGTTTGAGGGGGGAGAATTGCCAGATCAACGCCCCGCCGAATGCCACCGCCGCTGCCCCATACGACAGGGGCAAGAGCAGATTGGAGGCAATGATCAGGCTAATGAGGGGGATGCCTGCCAGCATCCAGGTGGCCAGATACCCCAACACGAACAGCAGCGACTGGAGCAGGCGGTGGCGCTTCAGACTTTGCAGCCGAATAGTCTGAATCGGGATAATCAGCTTGGGCAGCATCATCGCCAGCACCATCAGCCCCCAGCCTACCAGTTGCGAGGAGAGCGGGTTCATCCGGAGAAGCATGCCTAGGGATTCTGCGGAAGCCCCGGCAGCCGAAACGTGGCAATGCGTCAGGCCCAAACTGGCCGGCCCGGTTAGTAAAATGACCCAGATAATGACACTGATGCTGATAATGGCAGCTTGGGGGCTGCCGCTTAGTTGGCGGAGGAGTTTCATCGATGGCAAGGAATTTTTAATGACGTAGGCCTGCGCGTTTTGTCCCGCCGGAATCAACTCCCTGCGGCAGCCGGGTAAGAATTCCAGCGGGACAAGCACCGCCGCTGCTTATTGGCCGGACCGATAAATGCTGATGCGCCCGACGGTCAGTTCGCTGCCCTTGGGCAAGGGGTTTTTGGTTCTGATCTGAACATAAAGCGCCGCCACATCCAGGCGGTCGGCCAGGTTCAGCTCGTCCACTACACTGGTAATGTTGAACGTGTAGGTAAGGCCAGAGCCGCCGTGCGAACTATTCTTCATGGAAGCCATGCGGATGCCGAACAACGACACCGCCCCAACAAACTTGTTTCTGACGTAAACCGACAGAATGTTGGAGTTGCTGGTGCCAGTCACGTTTTCCAGCACCAGATACATCTCGTCGGGGATGGTCGCAGGATTGGTGAAGCTGTTGACCACGGTTCTCAAGCCAGCGCTATCAAACTTTACTGCGGCGCGCGTGGTGCCACTTTTCAGCACGATGGAGGTGGCGCTGGCCCCCACCATTTCCTGTTGACTGCCGCTCGGTGCCATTGCGTTGGGGGTGTTTGCCGCCGCTGCCATGGCAACCATTCGCTGGGCAAGAACGGCTTTGGGCGGGGGCGTAGTGCTGTACGATGTCAGCGAGAGGTCATCGTAGGTGTAGGAGTAGGGGGCACCATTGTAATACGTCAGGTGCATTGTATCCTGCATCTCACCCGGCGTGTAATACCAGGGAGTGCCGGCCGCGTCCAGGGGCATGGCAAACTGTGAATTGCCGTTGGCCGCCGGACCAGCCAGCCAGTCCGGGTCCGTTGGGTTGGCGTTGTTGCCCGTAACGTTCCACGCGCACCACATCCGGTCGATATTGGCGTGATGCAGGAAAAACACCGGGTCGAGACCGGCAGTGCCGGGGTCGGCCATAAGTCCTTCGTATTCTTCGGTCGGCGTTGTAGTCAGGTACACCGTTATAGCGCCGATGTTATCCGTTAATCCGGCCCCGTAGGCGCCGGTCAGGTCATCGTTGATGCATAGCTCCAGCAGGCCACTAACGTCATTGGGCACCACCGAGCCGTCCTCAATGAGAAACGGGGCGCCCCCGTTTACGCGGCCGACCAGGGCGCCCATTGGCACGCCTGTTACGGGGTAGCTCGTCTGGCCCGACGGTACCATAACAGTAGGGGAGCCGTTGGCGTCGTACAACTGGCCGGCATTATCGTGCGGATCGGCCGTCCATTTGCCGGAATCGTAGGCAATCCAGAGGATGAGGCCCGGCTGGATGTTCATCTCCACCGATTGCCACGGCAGATTCGCCTGAACCGTAAACGTAATAGGACCATCCTGCGACCATTCCTGCCCTTTGAGTCCGCCCACCATGCTGTGGGTGAAGTTGTGAGGATTTGATTCCAGGTCGCCAAAGCCATTGTTGTTGTGGCTGAACCCTGTTTTCTGCCCTCCATAATTGAAGCCGAAGATGTTGCCGGGTCCTAGCTGACCAGGCGTTGTGGCATCATGGTAGGCCGTATCCCACTGACATTCGTCGTTGATGCTGGTCGTCGTGCTGGGTCCTACTACCAGGCATACCTGGCTCGGATTGCCGTAGGGGCCGTAGCGCTCCGGGCAATACAGCGGGTTCGGCGAGCCGTCCGGCAGTTCGGTCAGCATGAATGCCGGGGGAATGTAGTTTTGCCGGTAATCCGGGGATTGATCCAGGTAATTCCAGTACGGGAAAGCCCAATCGGCCGGCCCGCCCAGCCCGACGATAATACCGCGCAGCATATTTTCCAGGGCAACCAGATAGCCCCGGTGCCACGGCGGAAAAAACCAGGTGCCATGCTGACACTGGTTCCAGAACAAGGCCATTTGCCGCGGCTGGGGCAGCGAGTCAAGGTCCGCTGCGGTGGGAATGGAGGTAATCTGCTTCCAGTTGGGGTAGCCCGTGGGGGCGGAGCCGGTGCCGAAATAATCGGTCAGGTATTGCCCGTGAATAGCCGCATAGAACCACCAGCTCGTTGGGTCGCTGATGGGCCGGGACTTCAGTACGCCCACCCCTTTGGCATACCAGTATAAGGTCGTGTAGCCGCCTTTGGCATCCGTAAACTGGCCCCCGTTATTGGCAGACCAGGCATTTTTTCTGGAAAAGGTAGTCATGTGATGGTGTTAAAATGGTTGTGGTTTTAGTGGTAGGGGATAGGGTTCCAGCTTCGGAGCAGGCATCAGCCAATGAATGAGCCGGCACGGGGTGGCGGCGCCGGGCTGGGGCGGCAAAGGCTAGTTCGAGGGGGCGGAAAGCGCGCCGATACGTTGTCCCATCAGTACCGAAATGCTGCCCAACACGCCCGGCTCAAACAGCAGAATATTCAGCGAGCCACCGTAGGCAAAATACCCCAGCTCCTGGCCTTTTTTTACCGGAACAGGCGTGCCCCCGGGCTTTACATACGACGACGCATTGCCCACCACCGAAGGATGAATGGAGCTGATGGTGTTCAGCCCCACCGGAATCATCGCCACACAGCCGTATTTTTCGGTTTTAATGATAAAGTACGCCCGGTGAAAATCCTCGAATATGCTGAAATTAGTGTCGCTTTCGCCAATATCCCCTTCATTAAACCAGTGCTCCCCATCCATGATGCCGTTATAAATTCCGGGAACATCCATGCCTTCCACTAACTGCCCCGTAACGGGCGCATGATAGCGGTGGTAGTTCGTCGGCATCAGCACGCAGGATAAAGCGGTGCCACCGACGAATTTTTTGGCATACGCCGAGTTATTTAACAGCTCCGCAACGTTTATTTCGCGGGTCTTTACCGGCAGCGTTGTCTTCAGCGTAAGATCAGACGCCATGAAATTGATTTCCGTATCCGCTGATGCTACCAGAATGCTGTCATCATCCGGGTGGGAAATCGGGCGCGGATTATTTGCCAGGTTCAGACTGCGCGAGAAGAATTCGTTAAACGTTTTGTATCCCTCCGCCGGTACGACATAGTCTTTGAGCGAAGGCCCCACGAATTTCAGCCATTCAGTGAGATAATAGATGGATTCCGGAGAATCCATGAAGTTGCCGCGCTCTTTAACAAAGCGCACCGACCAGTTAAATATTTCGGCTGAGTACGTTGTGGCCGCACCGCTTTTGCTCTGGAGTTTATTCAGAAAATAAAATCCCTGCGGATTATTCAGGTACAGAAACGTCAGCGGAACAATGAATCCCAGACCGCTGGATGGCTGGGGCAAAAACGTGAACCATTTATCGAAGTAGTTGACGAAATCGTCGATGGACGTGCCTGTCCAGGGATTTTCCTGTTGCGTTCCCAACTCCATCACAAACGGGTCCAAATGGGCTATGGCGTCGTTGTAGGCCGCTACCACTACCGGATTGGCTGCGATGATGCGCAACTCACCCATGAGTTGGTTCATGGGCGCCGTATGCGGCGGGTAATAGCCCGCGGGAAAGAAGCTTGCCAGGGCATTGCCCGGCGAATTGTGCAATAGCATTGGGTCTTGCTGGTTCATAATGACGGATTTGTTTGGTGTCCTCATTGGATAGCTAGGCCACGGTATTGGCCTTGGTCAAGAGGCCGAATTAAGGCAACCGTGCGCTGGCTGTTTTTTCAGGGCCCTCAGCTTTCCACCAAGACTTAGGGGAAAATTCGCATCGGCACCGATCCGCTCGTGCCAGCGCTTGTAAGGGCTGATGCGCGGCGCGTAAGCCGGCAGCAGCGGCGCAGAACCCGTAGGCAGACCGGGGTACACTCACTCGCCGGGAGGAATGGCAGAAAAGCCCCAGCGCTACGGCGGGAGGCTGGCTGGAACCCAGAAACGGTGGTGGAGGTGTTTCACGCGAACATGCTAAACCCATCGGCGAGAGACGCCGACAGGGAACTTGTTAGCAAAGGCGTGAAAGAGGAGGGCGGCGGGAGCGGGGGCCGAGGAACCCAAGGGGTTACGGCATGGGCGATAATACAGAATATTTAAGTTATTAAATTTTTAAGGGAGGTGACGACAGTGTACTATTTTTTATATGACTTGAATAATAGCTGGGTATTGTTGTGCTAAATCATTGAGGGGCAAAAGCATACTCGGCAATAAAAAACGGGCGGTGGTATAATGCGGGGTGAGTAGTATCTTACTCCCATGCTTCAGACCACGTTGACGTGTGGCAAGTGCAGCAGTGCTGACTTGCGCAAGAACGGCAGCCGCCACGGCCAGCCCAAATACCAGTGCAAAGCCTGCCGCCACCAAGC
>NZ_QYCN01000022.1 GCF_003583925.1 Hymenobacter rubripertinctus
GGAATTGAAATGAAGCCGCAATATTGACGACTTGCAGCAGCAGTTGGCTTCAATCGGACTGTGTGGAATTGAAATGAAGCCGCAATATTGACGACTTGCAGCAGCAGTTGAGCTTCAATCGGACTGTGTGGAATTGAAATTGAAGTACAATCCGGCTACCAAGATTTTTAGCGGCGCTTCAATCGGACTGTGTGGAATTGAAATAATACGCAGCCAATTGGCGCAGCATTAAAGGTTGCTTGCTTCAATCGGACTGTGTGGAATTGAAATTCGATCGTGTTACCAGCACGACCGGGGGCTATCTGGCTTCAATCGGACTGTGTGGAATTGAAATTAGAACCTCAGAAATTGGGTAGCTAAAACCGTTATGGCTTCAATCGGACTGTGTGGAATTGAAATTCCGCAAGAAAGACCGCAAATAGTTGAGTCTTCCGGGCTTCAATCGGACTGTGTGGAATTGAAATCTGTTTCTGGTTCTTGAAGCCCGCGCCTATCCCGGGGCTTCAATCGGACTGTGTGGAATTGAAATGAGATCAGCGGGCTTAAAACCTACGAAATCGGCACGCTTCAATCGGACTGTGTGGAATTGAAATGGCCCGGTCCCGAGTGCGCGCAGCAGTGAGGCCACGGCTTCAATCGGACTGTGTGGAATTGAAATACCAAGGCCGCACGTCGAAGCCCGGGCAGTTTTTTAGCTTCAATCGGACTGTGTGGAATTGAAATCAGATCTTTTTAATTCCAATTGGGCAGAGGTTAGCCGCTTCAATCGGACTGTGTGGAATTGAAATCTGGACATTGGCGTTATAACCGTTGGATACTTAGCGCTTCAATCGGACTGTGTGGAATTGAAATTGGTTTCGTCGCTGGCCCAGGCCCCGGTGCCGCCGTGCTTCAATCGGACTGTGTGGAATTGAAATGGGGCGGACGGCGGGTGGCTCGTGAAAACACAGGCCGCTTCAATCGGACTGTGTGGAATTGAAATAGCACCTTGCGTACCCGCGTGGCCGTGTTCTGGTAGCTTCAATCGGACTGTGTGGAATTGAAATATAGGTGCGGTTGAAGCGGGCAATGGGGTCGTACTCGCTTCAATCGGACTGTGTGGAATTGAAATAATTATCGGGCTAACAGCAACACCTAAAAGGCTTGAGCTTCAATCGGACTGTGTGGAATTGAAATTAGTGAAATGAAGAAATATTTAATCAAAGAAAGATTGCTTCAATCGGACTGTGTGGAATTGAAATTGAAACAAGCATTCTTGAATTTCAAGAAAGACTAATGCTTCAATCGGACTGTGTGGAATTGAAATTGCACAATGCGGGTGAAAGAGCCGGTGGCAACAACAGGCTTCAATCGGACTGTGTGGAATTGAAATGGGGCTCCACGCGCAGCACCTGCCGGCCCTGCCGCCGCTTCAATCGGACTGTGTGGAATTGAAATTTGAAGCTGTATTGCGCCGTTTTCCAGTCGTACACAAGCTTCAATCGGACTGTGTGGAATTGAAATACCTGGGCCGCTGCCGCCACGGACCGCGCCGCCCACGCTTCAATCGGACTGTGTGGAATTGAAATAGCTGCGCGCCCAGGGCCTGGAGGCTGAAACCGAGGGCTTCAATCGGACTGTGTGGAATCGGTGTAGGCATTTGTTGCCTTATCAGCATCCCTGCCTAACTATACACATGGATGAGGTAGCTTTCCTGCTTTCATTCAGTGTGCTTACCCTCTTTATGATTCCCCTCCCCGATTCCGGCTTCGACTACGTGGCGGCGTTCTACGACCCGCTGGCCCGGCTCGTGTACGGGCAGTCGTTGCAACTGGCCCAACAGACGGCCCTGGATCGGGGCTTGCCGCCGGGCAGCGCGCGGCTGCTCATCATTGGCGGGGGCTCGGGCTCGGTGTTGGGCGAGGTGCTGCGCCGCCGCCCGCAGGCCCGCATTGTGTACCTCGAAGCTTCGCCCCGGATGCTGGTCCGCAGCCAAAGGTATCTGGCCCGGCACTACCCGCAGGCTGCCAGTCAGGTGGAATTCCGGCTGGGCACGGAGCAAAGCCTGGGGCCGCAGGAGCAGTTTGCGGGCCTGATCACATTCTTTCTGCTAGACTTATTCGAGCCTACCCGGCTCCGGCGCATCGTCGGGCGGTTGGGGGCAGTCCGCAAGCCGGGGGCGCCATGGCTGCTGGCCGATTTCGGGCCGCCCCGCACCTGGTGGCACCGGCTGCTGCTGAAGCTGATGTACGGCTTCTTCGGCCTGACTACCGGCATCAGCGGGCGGCAGCGGCCCCCTATTGAGGCCGAGCTGGCCCGATTGGGGCTGCACCCGGAGCCGGCCGGGCAGTTCTTCGGGGGCATGGTGGAAGCCAGCGTGTGGCGGTAGGGAAAGGTAGCGCGGTATCCTACTTTGGCCGGCAGGTGTTAGGTTGCAACTCCATTCTTATTTGCTGCTACTTATGCTGATGCGGAAAACCGCTGCCCTGCTGCTCCTGAGCCTGCCGCTGGCCCTCACCCGCCCCGCCCGGGCCCAGGCCCCCGTCCGTTACGAGCTGGCTTTCCCGAACGCCGTTCACCACGAAGCCCGCATAACGGTGACGTTTCGGGAGCTGCCGGCCGGTCCGCTGCACGTGCGCATGGCCCGCTCCTCGCCCGGGCGCTACGCCCTCCACGAATTTGCCAAGAACGTGTATGACGTGGCCGCCACCGACGCGCGGGGCCAGACGCTGCGCCTGACCAAACCCGACCCCTACGGCTGGGACGTAGCCGGCCACGACGGCACCGTGACCTTCACCTACACCCTGTTCGGCGACCGGACCGACGGCACCTACGTCGGCATCGACGGCCGCCACGCCCACCTGAACATGCCCGCCACCCTGGCCTACGCCCAAGGGCTGGAGCAGCGGGCCGCCGAGGTGCGCTTCGGTCTGCTGCCCGGCTGGACGGTGGCCTCGCAGCTCCAGCCCGACGCGGCCGGCACCACCTACTCGGCCCCCAACCTGCAATACCTCATGGATTCGCCCACCTCGTTGGGTGAGCAGCAAGTGCGCAGCTGGCAGGAAGGCGGCCGGACCATCGAGCTGAAGGTGCTCCACGACGGCACGCCCGCCGAGCTCGACGCCTACGCCAATCAGACGAAAAAAGTGGTGAAAGAGGCCGCTGCTATTTTCGGGGGCCTGCCCGCCTACGATTTCGGGCGCTACACGTTCGTGGCCAACTACCTGCCCCAGACCAGCTCCGACGGCATGGAACACCGCAACTCCACCAGCCTCACCAGCCGCCGCCCCCTGCGCGGCCCCGGGGCACTCGATAACCTGGGCACCGTCGCCCATGAGTTTTTCCACAGCTGGAACGTGGAGCGCCTGCGTCCCCAGGATCTGGAGCCGTTCGATTTTCAGCGGGCCAACATGAGCAGCAACCTCTGGTTTGCCGAGGGCTTCACCCAGTATTTCGGTGAGCTGCTGCTGCGCCGGGCGGGCGTGTACACCGATTCGGCCTACTGCAAGGAAGCGCTCAGCGGGATGGTCGATGCCATGCTCACGATGCCGGGCCCCAAACGGTACTCGCCAGTGCACATGAGCCAGCAGGCACCCTTCGTGGACGCGGCCGCCGCCATCGACCCCAATAACCGCTCGAACACCTACCTGAGCTATTACTACATTGGGGCGGCCAATGCCCTGGCCCTCGACCTGGAGCTGCGGGCCCGGTTCAAAACCGACCTCGACACGTATATGCGGACTCTCTGGGAGCAGTTCGGCAGTAAGCAGCAGAATTACGCCCCCACCCGGCCCTATACACTGGCCGATTTGCAGCGTGTGCTGGGCGAAGTGGCCCGCGACACGGCCTTTGCCGGCCAGTTCTTCCGCCAGCATATTACGGGCCACGAGCTGCCCGATTATGCCACGCTGCTGATGCCGGCCGGCATGCTGGTGCGCCCTGCTCACCCCGGGCAGGCCACGTTGGGTGCCCGCCTCCAGTTCAACCCCGCCGACAGCACCGCCACCCTGGGCACCACCCTGTTAGGCAGTCCCCTCTACCTGGCCGGCCTCGACCGCGAAGATGTGGTACTCAGGCTCGATGGCCAGCCATTTATCAGCGCCCCGGAACTCCAGAAGCGTTTGGCCGGCCACAAGCCCGGCGACACGGTGCAGGTGGAAGTGCGCACCCGCACTGGCTCCCGCACCGCGACGGTTACCCTGCAGGAAAACTCCGACCTCGAAGTAGTGCCCTATGAGGAGGCCAAGCGGCCTTTGAGCCGGGCGCAGAAGAAGTTCCGCGCTGCCTGGCTGGGTAGCAAGGCGAAGTAGACATAGAACGGGTAGGGTGCGGGGCTTGCCCCCGCCCGCCGTTGAACGCCTCATACCAGAGTTGTTCAACGGCGGGCGGGGACAAGCCCCGCACCCTACCCGTTCTCTTACCGGCTCGCATAAAACCGCCAGGCCAGCAGGGCCAAAAAACCTATCACGCCCAACACCATTATCCGTTGGCCGTGGGCACGATCGGGGACCTGGAAGGCGGGCACCCGCTCGCCATTGGGCAGCTGGCGGTAGTGCGAGTAGAGGTGCCAGCCGATAAAAAAGCTCAGCACGCCCCCGAAAACGGCCAGCACGTAGCCCGCCATCACCCAGCGGCTCTGCCGGGGCTCGGGCCGGGCCAGCTCCTGTAGGCGCTGGTGGCGTAGCTGCGCCAGCTGTTCCGAACTCGGGGCCGCGCCCCGTTCCCGGAGCAGGCGCTGGGCCAGGGCGACGTCGAGGCTATTCCACTCATCGGGCTTGCCAAGCACGTCGAGGAGCTCTTCGTTGCTAAAACTGAACAAGTAGTAGTCGGCTGGCACATCGGCCAGTTGGGCTTCGGCGGCAGCCAGCTCCAGGGCGTGGGCGCGCTCGAAATCGGCGGGGCGCAGCTGCACCAGGAAATAGCGGCTGGTTTCGTTGAAGGCGAACGAGGCATCGATGGGCAGCTGGTCGAGCCGGGTGTCGTATTCGAGGCCGTGCTCGTGGAGCAGGTGCAGCAGCGGCTGGGCCACGGTGGCGTTGGGGAAGCGCTGGTAGGTCTGGAATTCGTGGTCGGGCATGAACGGGGGAAGCGCGGGCGGGGGAGGCGCGGGCGGGGGAGGCGTGATGCGTTGGTCAAAGAAACAGGATTCTGCTAAATCGGTTGGTTTCATGGCACGTTGGTACCTGCCGGGCCATGAAACCACGTTTTGCCCCACTACGCGGGGTTTCGTATCTTTCGCTACCGCCTCCGGCCTCAACTGCTGTTTTGCTCATGCCCCGATTCCTGTATTTCCTGCCTACGGCCTTGCTGGCGGTTACCGCTGCTTCGGCCCAGAACGCGGCTCCGGCCGGCCCACGGCTGGGCCTGAAGCCTTCGTACAGCCTGCAGGCCGGGGCCACATTTGCCGGCCGCTACGGCTCGGCCACCTACCTGAGCCCCTCGGTTTCGCTGCCGCTTACTCAGCGGTTTTCGGTGTTTGGGGGCGTTACGTACCTGCGGACGATGCCGGGCGCGGCCTATGCCCCGCTGGGCGAAGCCGGCCAGCGGCTGCCGCTGGCCGGCACCAACCGCCTGCTTATTCAGGGCGGCGGGCAGTACGCGGTGTCGGCGCGGCTCTCGCTCACCGGCTCGGCCTGGAAAGACCTGACGCCGGCTGGTTTGCCTGGCGTGAACCCCTACGCCGGTTTCGGCGGCAACCTGGGCCAGGGCGTGAACCTGCGGGCCGACTACCATATCACGGAGAACTTCTCGGTGTCGGGCGGGGTGCGGGTGAGCAACGGGGCCACGGCCTACCCGGGCAGCCAATACGGCAGCTCGTATGGCAGTCCCTGGGGCTACTAATATCTCCCTGGCCCTTCGTTTTTCTATGCCCACTCCCCGCTACGTTCGCAATCCGCAGCTGTCCACCATCAAGCCTACTTACCCCGGCAACAAAATGCTGGGCCGCGAATACTGCAACGGCGAGCAGCTCTATGAGCCCGAGTTCGGTACGCTGCTCAAGTGGCAACTAAGCAAAAATCCGCAGAAGGAAGAAAAGAAGGCCGACACCTGGGTGCCCGAAGTAGTGGATTGCACCGCTTTCCTGCAAAGCCGCGAAGACGGGCTGGTGTGGCTGGGCCACTCCAGCTTCGTGCTGCGGGTGGCGGGCGTCACCATCATTACCGATCCGCTGCTGTTCTCGTCGCTGGGGTTGCGCCGCCGCCATGCCCTGCCCTGCCGCCCCGAAGACCTCACGGGCATCAATGTACTGCTGCTCAGCCACGGCCACCGCGACCACCTCGACGAGCAATCCATCAAGCTGCTGGCCCGCCAGAATCCGGCCATGCGGGCCTTCGGGCCGCTGGGCCTGGTGAAGCTGCTGCGCGGCATCGTGCCTAAGCTACCGGTGCAGGAAGCCGGCTGGTGGCAGCAGTTCGATTTGAGCGCGCTGGGCGAAACCCCACCGTTCGAGCTGTTCGAGTTGCCTGCCTCGCACTGGTACCGCCGCGGGCTGCTCGATCTGAACGAGGTACTTTGGGGCTCGTTGCTACTGCGCCTGCCCGACGGCCGCACCCTCTATTTCGCCGGCGATACGAACATGAACGACCATTTCGAGGAAATCGAGCGGCAGTTCGGCCCCCTGGATATCGTGCTCATGCCCATCGGGGCCTACAAGCCGGCCTACATGATGGCCGGCAGCCACACCAACCCCCACGAGTCGGCCAAGGCGGCCAACCAGCTCCGCGCCGGCCACCTCGTGCCCATGCACCACGGCACGTTCGACCTCAGCGACGAGCCCGCCTCCGAGCCCCAGCGCCTCATCCAGGAAATTGCCGCCTCCGGCATGCTCCGTCCCGAGCTGCACGTGCCCGCCGTGGGCGAAGTGCTGCGCTGGCAGGAGTGGGATTCTTGAGCTATTAGCTGATGGCTGTTAGCTGTTAGCTTTTTCCGGGCTTTTAGCGGTTGAAAATTAGCAGTTAGCTTTACGGTTTACTCGCTGTTGGAAAACAGTTGCGCATCAACTCTACCTGAAGACGTTTTCTCACTGGGTGGAATTGATTCACAGCAAAAAAAGCTAACAGCTAATAGCTCTCAGCTAACAGCTCCAAAAAAATGTCCCCCACCCTTATCCTGAGTCTGATTGCGGGCTACTTCGTGGTCCTGATGATTATCGCCTACTTCACGTCGCGGAAGGCCACGAGCGAGTCGTTCTTTATTGCCAACCGCAACGCGCCCTGGTACATGGTGGCCTTCGCCATGATTGGCACCTCGCTGTCGGGCGTCACGTTCATTTCGATTCCGGGGATGGTGGCCGGGCAGGGCTGGAGCTACATGGCCGTGGTGCTGGGCTACACGGTGGGCTACCTCGTGATTGGCACCGTGCTTATGCCCCTGTATTACCGGCTGCGGCTGGTGAGCATTTATACGTATCTGGAGCAGCGGTTCGGGTTCTGGAGCTACAAAACGGGCGCGTTCTTCTTTTTGCTTTCGCGGGCCGTGGGGGCGGCTTTCCGGGTGTTTCTGGTGGCGGGCGTGCTGCAGCTGGCCGTGTTCGATGGGTTGGGCGTGCCGTTTGCCGTTACCGTGACGGCCGCCATCTTCCTCATTTACCTCTACACCTTCCGCGGCGGCCTCAAAACCATCCTCTGGACCGATACTTTCCAAACCATGGCCATGCTCATCTGCGTGGCCGTGAGCATCTACCTCATGGCCGACGAGCTGAATCTGGGCTTTGCCGGCCTGGTGAAAACGGTGAAGGAAAGCTCCATGTCGCAGATTTACTTCTCCGACCCCAAGGACGATAAGTTCTTCTGGAAGCAGTTTGCCTCGGGTGCTTTTATTACAATTGTCATGACTGGCCTCGACCAGGACCTGATGCAGAAAAACCTGAGCTGCCGCAACCTGGCCGACGCCCAGAAGAATATGTTCTGGTTCACGATTGCCATTGTGCTGGTCAACATCTTTTTCCTCTCGCTCGGGGTGCTGCTTTACCAGTTTGCCGCCGCCAAGGGCATCACGCTGCCCACCAACCCCGAAACCGGCGCCGTTATCGGCGACGCCGTGTTCCCGATGCTGGCCACCAACCACTTCACCTTGTTTGCGGGCATCGTGTTCATCCTGGGCATCATCGCCGTGACCTACGCTTCTGCCGATTCGGCCCTGACGGCCCTCACCACCTCATTTTGCGTGGATATGCTCAGCATTGGGCAGTACGAGGAGCGCAAGCAGAAAACCATCCGCCAGCTCACCCACTTCGGCTTCTCGATTGTGCTGATTGTGATTATCCTGATTTTCCGGGCCATCAACGACCAGAGCGTGATTACGGCCGTGTTCAAGGCGGCTGGTTACACCTACGGGCCGCTGCTGGGCCTGTATTCGTTCGGCATTTTCACCAGCCGCGGCCTCCACGACAAGCTGGTGCTGCCCCTGTGCCTGCTCACGCCCCTGCTCACCTGGTTCATCAACGCCAACTCCGAGGCCTGGTGGGATTACAAGTTCGGCTTCGAGATTCTGATTCTCAACGGCCTGCTCACCTTCCTGGGCCTGTGGGCTATTTCGCGCCCCCGCAACCTCGAATTGAACCCCGTCGCGTAGGCGTTGTTCTTGGGTGAGAAGTGCGCGTTGAGAATTAGAGAAAGCGGTAATAAGAACTGTCATGCTGAGCGAAGGCGGAGCCGGAGTCGAAGCATCTCTACCGCAACACTATCAAGAGTCAGGATTACTATTGCGGTAGTGATGCTTCGACTCCGCTCAGCCTGACGTTCTAGTTGCCTGTTCAACCTCAGCCAAAACTCCAAGCCCCCACTCCCCGCTATGAAACACCTGTTCTTCATCCTGCTGCTCGTACCTTTGGGCCTTGCCAAAGCCCAGGCCCAGCAAACGACTCCGACCAAAACTCCCGTCGAGTTGAAAGCGGGCCGGATGCAGGCCCAGGTTAAGCCCGCCGCCAACCGGCCCGATGTGCCGCCCCAGTTTCCGGGCGGGGCCGCGGGTCTGAATCAGTTTTTTCAGCAAAATCTAAAGTATCCCGAAGCGGCCGGCGTCAAGCAAATCAGCGGCCACGTGGTGATGACCTTCACGGTGGAAGCCGACGGGCACCTGACCAACCCCTCGGTGGTGCAGCCCCTAAGCCCCGAGTGCGACACGGAGGCGCTGCGGGTAATGGGCCAGATGCCAGCCTGGAAACCCGCCACCCGCAAGGGCCAGCCCGTGCCCATTCAAGTACGCCTGCCCGTGCCCTTCGGCGTGTCCGAGGGTCTGGAGGTAGAGCAAGGCAAATCTAAATTTGAATAATGAGGAGTTAGAAGTTAGAATCCAGGAAATAGAGTTTATCGGCCTTACGGCTGTTGCGGTCCTGACTCCTAGCTCCTAACTCCTAGCTTCCCAAAACCAATGGCCCGAAGTGGACTCAATAGCAGCGGCAGCGACCTGGCAACGGCCGAGCTGCCCAAATCGAAAGTAAACAAGGAATCACTCAAGCGCAGCCTGCGCATTTTTCGCTATATGCTGCCCTACAAGGGCAAGTTTATCGTGGGCCTGCTGATGCTGCTGCTCAGCAGCAGCACGTTTATGGCCTTTCCGTGGCTGGCCGGCAAGCTCATCAATGCCGCCAACCACGAGCCGCTGGTGCTGGCCAACGGCTGGGTGCTGGGCATCAACCAGATTGCCCTGTTGCTGTTTGCCATCATCTTCTTTCAGGGCCTGTTTTCGTTCGTGCGCATCTGGTTTTTCACGCAGGTAGGTGAGTTCACGGTGCGCGACATTCGGCGAGCCCTTTATGGCAAGTTCGTGCAGCTCCCCATCCCCTACTTCGAACAGAACCGCGTGGGCGCTATCACCTCGCGCATCACCTCCGACGTAGCCCAGATTCAGGACACGTTTTCGCTGACCCTGGCTGAGCTGTTCCGGCAGCTTTCCACGATGATTATCGGCATCACGGCCATCATGATTGTGTCGGTGAAGCTGTCGTTGTTTATGCTCCTCACGTTTCCGCCCATCATTCTGGTGGCGGGGCTCTTCGGGCGTAAAATCCGCGTGCTGGCCCGCGAAACCCAGCAGGAGCTGGCCAACACCAACACCATTGTCGAGGAGACGCTGCAGGCCATCAACTCGGTGAAGGCCTTCACCAACGAGCGGTTTGAGACCCGCCGTTACGGCTCGGCCCTCGACCGGGTGGTGCGGGCAGCCCTGAAGAGCAATCTGTACCGCGGCGGCTTCGTGTCGTTTATCATCATTGGCCTCACCGGCGGCATCATCCTGATTTTGTGGCGGGCGGCCCAGCTGGTCTACAACCCCGGACCCGATCATCTCGAAGTGGGCCAACTGCTCACCTTCCTGCTTTACACGGCCTTCATTGGGGCTTCCATTGCGGGTTTGGGCGAGATGTACGGCAAGGTGCAGAGCACGCTGGGCGCTTCCGAGCGCATCCTCGAAATTCTGGATGAAACGCCCGAACCCACTCACCTCGAACCCTCTGTGGGCTTGGTGCCCGCCAGTATCCAGGGCGATATCCGCTACGAGCACGTGGTCTTCAACTATCCCACCCGCCCCGACGTGCCGGTGCTGCAGGATATCAACTTTAGCATTGCGGCGGGCGAGAAAATTGCCCTCGTGGGCCCCAGCGGCGCGGGCAAAAGCACTATTGCCGGCCTGCTGATGCAGTTCTATCCGCTCAGCGGCGGCCACATCCGCATCGACGGCCACGAAGTAGCCGACTACGACCTGACGGCTCTGCGCCGCCACATCGGCATTGTGCCCCAGGAAACGCTGCTCTTCGGCGGCACTATCCGCGAGAACATTGCCTATGGCCGCCCGGATGCTACCGACGCCGAAATCGTGGAGGCCGCCGAGCGGGCCAACGCCTGGCGGTTCATCCAGGGCTTCCCGGAAGGGCTCGATACGCTGGTCGGCGACCGGGGCATCAAGCTCTCGGGCGGGCAGCGCCAGCGCGTGGCCATTGCCCGCGCCATCCTGAAAAACCCCGCCATCCTCATCCTCGACGAAGCCACTTCCTCCCTTGATTCGGAGAGCGAGCAGCTGGTGCAGAGCGCCATGGACGAGCTCATGCAGAACCGCACCAGCATCATCATCGCCCACCGCCTGAGCACGATTCGGAAAGTGGATAAGATCCTGGTTATCGACGGCGGCCGCATCGTGGAACAAGGCACCCACGACGAGCTAAGCGAACGGGAAGGCGGCCTGTATGCTAACCTGCTCCGCTTGCAGTTTGAGTTGACGTAAGGCTACAACCGCACTTACAACAAAAGGGGCGAAGCTTTGGCTTCGCCCCTTTTGTTTTCTGCTATATTTTCGGGGTATCTCCACTTCCCTCTACCGGGAGCCGGAAATAGGCTAGATATTGAATTTTATCCCATTAATTTCGGCGCTATGGAGCCGATTATTCTTGCTGATGTCCGTATGAGCCGGGCTGATTTCGTGGCCATAAACTGGCCCATTATTGTGCGGAAGCGGGGCTGGATAAACATGCTTTTAATGAGCGGCGTTGTCGTTTATCTTTTTTGGAGTGACGGCTTTTACGAGTCTGGATACTGGCTTTACCAAGCGGGCATTACACTGGCAGTGCTGGCGGCCATGGCTATATTGTTGGGCTACTTATACCGGCGGGCAATCAACAAGCAGTACGATAGCACGCCGCTCATGCAACAGCCCGCCACGTACCGACTGTCGGTTGCTGGTATTGAGAAAACCAGTTCCCTGCAACGCCTGGAGTTGCCCTGGGCCAGCTGCCAGGGGGTGCGCCGGCTGGGGCGCTGGTATTTCCTGGTAACCGGGCCGCAACGGGGCGAATTTCTGGACCCGGCCCGTCTGGAAGCGCCGGCTACCGAAGCCGACCTGCGCGCCTTGCTAACTCAACAGGGCCTGACGTTTTTATAGCTCTCCCGATGACCATTGTTATTCCCCAGGTGCGAGTAGATTTCCGGCGCTACCTCGCCCTTTCGCTCCGTTACTCATTTCGTCGCAAGCCGCTGATGGCCGTTTTACTTGTTCCCTGGCTCACGTTTATGTGGTCGGCCGGAGCGCTGCTCACCGGACCCACTTCAGTAATTGATGTACTGAAACAGAACCCTTTAGGAATGCTGTTCATGCTATTTTTCCTGCTACTTCCGGTACTGCTCGTATGGGGCACGTGGCAGCAGTATCAGGCCAGCAGCCTACTCCTTAATCCCGCCGACTACGTTTTGAATGCCACCGGCGTAAGCGTCCGCGGCCCGGCCATGAACACCGACCTAATGTGGCCCGCCTTCACGCGGGCCGACCAATTTGGCTCCTGGCTATTGTTGCAAGCCTCTGAGCAAAGTGCCTTTTTCCTTGATCTACAACGAATAGCCCCTCCTGCCACCCCGGCTGACGTGCTGGAATTGGTGAAGTCGGGCGGGGTTTCGGTTCACTAAAAGCGCACTGCCCATGCACCTGCCTGCTACCCCACCCATGTTCCGGGAGTACCAGCTGATTCACCAGACCCAGGAGCGGCAACGGGTGTCGGTTCACCTGCCCCCGACACCTTGCCGTCCTAGTATGTCCTAGCAGAGGCGAATCCAGCGAGCCGGCGGCTACCTTCGCGCCCCAATGAAGCACCTACCCTACCACCTGCCCGCCGTGCGCCTGTCGGCCGACGAGTACGTGGCCGTGAACCTGCGGTTGTGGCGGGCGCGGCCGGGTACGCGCCGCAGCCGCTGGGTGCTGGGCGCGGCCGTGTTGCTTTTGAGCCTGAGCATCGGTATTGACCTGTGGCAGAACGGCCAGCCCGAGCGGACGTCGACGTTTATTTTTCTGACGGTGGCAGTGCTCTACGGGCTGTCGCGGGCAGCGCTGGTGCGCTGGCAGCTGCGGCGTGGCTACGCCCGCAACGCGGGGTTACACCAGCCCCTCGACTTCCGGCTGACCAACGGCGAAATTATTGGCCAGAGCGGGCAGGGGCAGTTTTCGAGCAAGTGGCCGCAGCTGAAGCGGGCCGTATGGGTGGGTACCGACTGGCTGCTGCTCTACCCCACAGAAACCGCCTGCTACTACCTCGACCTGCGCCAATTGCAGCCACCCGCCACCCCCGCCGACCTGGCCCGGCTGCTGGCCCGGCACGCGGTACCGCAGCAGCGGGTGGGCGGCGGCGGCAACCTTCCGGGCGGTGGCGGGGTTGCCTGAACGAGCGGCCGAGTTTGGTTTGCTTATTTTTACCCTCCATCTACTCTCACCTTCACCATTCCTGCTTCGTATGTCATTTTCCACTTCCCGCACCGCCAAGGCCTTCATTCCTGGCGCTACGTTGGTCCTCACCGGCTTGCTGCTCGGTGGCAACACCGCCCAGGCCCAGATCAGCACGCCCCAGCCCAGCCCCAAAGCCAGCGTAATGCAGCGCGTGGGCCTCACCGACGTTACGGTGTCTTATGGCCGTCCCAGCCTGCGCACCCGCATGGGCTTCGGCGACGCCAACACCAAGGCCGTGGTCAACTACGGCCAGCGCTGGCGCACCGGCGCCAACAACTCCACCCTCATCAAATTCTCTGATGACGTAACCGTGGAAGGCCAGAAAGTACCGGCCGGCGAGTACGCCATTTACACCGTGCCCGGCAAAACCGACTGGCAGGTGGTGCTGAGCAAGAACACCAAGCTCGGGTCCGATGTGGACGGCTACAAGGACGACGAAAACGTGGCCAGCTTCAAGGTGAAGCCTTATAAGCTGGGCGAGAAAGTTGAAACCTTCACCATCGACTTCACCGACCTCACCCCCGCCACCGCCAACGTGGCTATGCTCTGGGATATGAGCGGCGTGAAGTTCAAAATCATGTCGGACGTGGACGCGAAAGTGATGGCCCAGATCAATGCAAAGGTCATCAACAACGCCAGCCCCACCAGCGGCGACCTGGCCGCCGCCGCCGTTTACTACCTCGACAACGAGCGTGACATGAAGCAGGCCCTGGCCTGGATGCAAAAGGCCAACGCCACCGACCCCAAGTTCTGGAACGTGCACACGGAAGCCAAAATCCGCATGAAAATGAAGGATTACAAGGGCGCCATGGCCTCGGCCGAGCAGTCGAAGAAACTTGCCACCGAAGCCAAGAACATGGACTACGTGAAGATGAACGACGAGCTGATGACGGACGCCAAAAAGGCCAAGTAGTTTTTGAGCTAAAAGCTGATAGCTATTAGCTGAATACGCGCCCGGTTCCTCTTGGAGCCGGGCGCGTTGTTGTTGCGGCCCTCGCGTTGCGCCTCACCCCCTAGCCCCCTCTCCTTCAGAGAGGGGGAACTAGCTTGTAGCTTTTTAAAGCTAGATGAAGAACTAAAAACTAGTTCCCCCTCTCCTTTTCGGAGAGGGGGTTAGGGGGTGAGGCGAACCGCGAGAACGTCAGGTTATCGGCCAGCAGCTACCAGCTTATTCGACAAGCTGCCGACCACCACCAGGGCGCAGCCGATGATGTTGAACCAGAGGTAGCCGATATCAGTGGTGAAGAACAGGCCCATGACCACAATTTGCGCCATTACAGCGGCCCAGAACACCGTGCGGCCGTTCACGAATTTCAGGAAGAAGGCCACCACGAAAATGCCCAGAATGGTGCCGTAGAACAGCGAGCCGAGGATATTGACGGCCTGAATCAGGTTTTCGAGGCGGGCGGCGAAGGTGGCGAACCCGATGCCCAATACCCCCCAACCCACGGCCGCCCAGCGCGAGGCTGCCACGTAATGCCCCTCCGAGCGGCCCGGCCGGCGCGGCTTGTACAGGTCGACCACGGTGGTGGACGAAAGGGCGTTGAGGCCGGCGGCGGCCGAGCCCATAGCTGCGCTCAGGACCACGGCCACCAGCAGGCCCACCAGCCCGTGGGGCATGTAATTGAGCACGAACGTCAGGAAGATATAGTCGGTGTCCTTGGCTTCGGCGGTCGGCACGGCCTGTTTGAGCAGGGTTTGGGCGCGCTGGCGAAGGCCCAGGTTGGCGGCCTGGGTGGTCTGGAGATGGGTTTTGGCGGCGGCTATGGCCTGTACATCATCGGTTTTGAGGGCCGCTACCAGCTCGCCGGTAGCGCGGGCGCGGGCCCGGAACAACGTGGCGTGGGTGCGCTCCAGGCCGCGTAGCTGGGGGCCGTACTGCTCGGAGTGGGCCACCTGCAAATACACCGGCCGGTTGAAGGTGAGCGGGGCCGGGTTGAACTGGTAGAACACGAACAGCAGCACGCCCAGCAGCAGAATCCCGAACTGCATCGGAATCTTGAGCAGCCCGTTCATCAGCAGCCCCAGCCGGCTTTCGGTGATGTCGCGGCCCGCCAGGTAGCGCTGCACCTGGCTCTGGTCGGTGCCGAAGTACGAGAGGGCCAAAAACAGGCCGCCGGTGATGCCCGACCAGAAGTTGTAGCGGTCGGAGGGGTCGAAGTGGAAGTCAATCAGGTTGAGCTTGCCCTCGTGGCCAGCCACGCGCATGGCGTCGGTGAAGCCTACTTCGGCCGGCAGGTAGTGCACCAGCAGGTAGCCGGCAATCACCATTCCGGTGAAAATAACGGCCACCTGGGCCTGCTGGGTCACGGCCACCGCCTTGGTGCCGCCGCTCACGGTGTAGGCAATCATCAGCCCCCCAATCAGCCAGACGGTGAGCTGGATGTTCCAGCCCAGAATGGCCGACAGCACCAGGGCCGGGGCATACAGCGAGAGGCCGTTGCTGAGGCCCCGCTGCACCAGAAACAGCAGCGCCGCGAAGGTGCGGGTGCGCCTATCGAACCGGCCCTCCAGGTACTCGTAGGCCGTAAAAACCTGCAGGCGGTGGTAAATGGGCACCGCAAACACGGCAATCAGAACCATGGCCACCGGCAGGCCCAAATAGAACTGGATGAAGCGCATCCCGTCGTCGTAGGCCTGGCCGGGCGTACTCAGAAACGTGATGGCCGAAGCCTGGGTGGCCATGATGCTCAGGCCCACCGCCCACCACGAAGCCGTCCGGCCGCCGAGCAGGTAATCGTCGAGCGAGTCGCCGGCGCGGCGGGTGCGCCAGGTGCCGTAGCCCACAATGAACAGCAGGGTCCCGCCCAGAATCAGCCAGTCGAGCCCGCTCATGCAAACAGCCGGGTCAGGTACACGAACAACCCGATTTCGGCCCCCAACGCCCCCAGCACCAGCCAGTACCAGGCCCGCCACGAAGGCAGCAGCGGCGGTTTGTTGTGGGGTTCAGTTGAGGCGGTGGGCACGGGCACAGGGTTATAAAGCGAAAGATAGGGCTTCGGGCTGACGTTGCGCCTCACCCCCCGGCCCCCTCTCCGAAAAAGGAGAGGGGGAGCCTAACGCAAGAGACGTATATTTTCTCGCCTGCTTTGCCGGTCAACGTCGTCTGGCATCCCCTCTCCTTTTCGGAGAGGGGGCCGGGGGGTGAGGCGCAACGTTGAACGCTACTTCCCCAACGACACCATATTGGTCAAAATTCGGTAGGCACCGGGCACGCCGGCGGGCAGTTCGCGGAACAGCGAGAGGCCGGTGTAGATGTAGTGGCCCTTGCCGTAGTCGGCGACGAGGATGGCGCTTTCGCGGGCCGGCTCATCAGGGTCGTGGCTGCTGATGACGGTTTGGTAGCGGGGGTCCCACTTCTCGGGGTAGTAGAGGCCCTGCTCCTGCACCCAGCCCTTGAAATCGGCGGGCGTGATGCGGTTGGGCGTGTTGAGCAGGGGCTGCTTGGGGTTGAGCAGGATTACGGGCGCGTCTTCCACCGTCACCCGGTCGCGGCCCAGGGTGAGCGGGTAGGGACCGATTTCGGGCAGCACCGTGCCGCGGTTCACCACGTACTGCACCACCACGTTGCCGCCGTTTTCCACGTATTTCAGCAGGGCCGGCTGACGGGCTTTCAGCTGCTCGACGGTATTGTAAGCCCGGATGCCGAGCACCACGGCATCGAAGCGGCGCAGGTTGGTTTCGGTGAGGTCGTCGGGCTTGAGCAGGGTAACGGTGTAGCCGATCTGGCGCAGGGCCTCGGGCACCTCGTCGCCGGCCCCCATCAGGTAGCCGATTTGCTGGCCCTTGCGCTTGAGGTCGAGCTTGACGAGCGGGGCGGTGGCTTCGGGGAACAGCGTTTGGGTTGGAATGTGGTCGTAGGCAATTACCTGGTAGCCGCGCGAGTACGCCTGGCCGTCCACGGTGGCCACCGCCCGCAGCTCGGTTTTGCCCTCCTTGGCCCCCGCTACCGGCCGCACCTGGAACTGCACGGTCTGCTCGGCATCTTTGGCGGCGAGGTCGAAGGGAAAGTTCGCCGGCTCCGACTGCCAGCCGGCGGGCAGCGTGAGGGATACGTTGCCCTTCACGCCGCCTTTACCGGCCCGCACCGTCACAGGCACCGTTTTAGCCGCGTTATCGGCAAACACGAAGGCCTGCCCGCCCACGTTCACCATCACCGGCGGCACCACCGTCAGCGGCTCGTAGATTTCGCCCCGCACGGGGTCGGTGTGCTTGTATTGAACGGGGATATCATATGTAAACTCCTGACTAACTGCTTGAATAACTGCTGTTATTATAGCATCAGGTTCATTTTCGGCTAGACCCCGCTCTAATTGTGCAGGGACTTTATACATACCAACAGTTGCAGACCTTTTCAGCCAATAAGGTTGAGAAAGCAACTCGTCTCTTGTCCTTCCTTCTAGTCTATCATTATCAGCTTTTGCAGGCTGTAAAAAGGCACTTTTAATAGTTATAGGCTGATTTGGGCCTATCGTCTTGTTGACAATCGAATCCTTATCTCTATCTGGAAACCCCAGTTCACTCAAATTCAGAACCTGATTTGGTGTACGATTTAATAGTGTGATTTTCACTGGAATTGATTCGCCAAGACATACACTTGGAAAGGCTGCAATGGCTTCCATGTAGAGCCCCAGGCACGATTGAAACATGCTATTGGTTTCAGTCAGCTTTTCTTTTACCCAGAAATTATTTTGCGGTAGCTTCCTCAACGCCTCCCGCACCTTCAGTAGCCCCGCCACACTCGCGCTTGGGTTGCTTGCATCGTAGTTCCGAATCACCTCGTCTACCAGCTTGCCCACGGCCGCGCCGCCGGGTACGCGGTTCCAGGTCAGGTCCACGCCGTCGAACAGATCGGTTTTAGCGGGCACACCTTTCAGGAGCTGGAAATACTCCGGGGCCTCGCCACGCTGGGCGCTGCTGCCGAAACCCTGGCTTTTGTGGCTGGTGCGGCTTTCGGCAGCAATTTCGCCGTAGCTGCGGCCCAGCAGCGGGTTGTATCCTCCCGCATCGAGCTGGAAATACTGGCTCATGTCCTCGCCTGGCTTCACGAAGAAGCTGCCGGTGTTCCAGAGCAGTCGCTTGGCCTGCCAGGGCTGCACATACTGGAGTTGCTCGGGGAAGCGCTTGGGGTCGGCGGCGGCATCGAAGGCCTCGATGGCCAGCATGGCGCTGGCCGTGTGGTGGCCGTGGCCGGCGCGGGCATCGGGCGGGAAGCGGGTAATCATCACGTCGGGCCGGCGCTGGCGGATAACCCAGACCATATCGGCGAGCACCTGCTCCTTGTCCCAGATGGTGAAGGTTTCCTGGGCCGTTTTGGAGAAGCCGAAATCGTTGGCGCGGGTGAAGAACTGCCGGCCGCCATCGACGCGGCGGGCCGCCAGCAGCTCCTGGGTGCGGATGACGCCCAGGCCCTCGCGCAGCTCGGGGCCGATGAGGTTCTGGCCCCCGTCGCCGCGGGTAGCGCTCAGGTAGCCGGTGTCCACGAGGCGGCCGTTGGCCAGGTAGGCGATTAGCCGGGTGTTTTCATCGTCGGGGTGGGCGGCAATGTACAGGGCCGAGCCCAGCACGTTGAGCTTCTTGAGCCCCAGCAGAATCTCGGACGACGAGTACGTTTTGGGGGCCTGGGCTTGCGCCGTGAATGAGTGGATGAGTGAATGTGTGAGTACTATCAGCCAGACGGCGGCGGCGCGGAAGGGTTGGCGAAGGGTCATGCGGGGAGCTGAAGCGGGGGCGTTGAGGGGTAAAGATACGGCCGTTCACCCCACCCCCCGGGCGCCGGAGCTTTTACGATGTGGCACAGTCGCCCTCCACGGGCGCCTCACCCCCCGGCCCCCTCTCCGAAAAAGGAGAGGGGGAGCCTAACGGTTTAGCTCTTAGCCAATAGCTATTAGCTGTTCCCTTGAACGAAACTAATGGCTAACAGCTGTCAGCTAATAGCTTCGATGAACGCACCCCCTCTCCTTTTCGGAGAGGGGGCCGGGGGGTGAGGCGCCCGTGGAGGGCGACCTAGCTGACTCATCCCTGAACGAGCCAACAGCCCAACAAAACCCCGCGCTTATGCGTCGGAGGCACGGAATACGCGTCGGTAGCGTTTACCTTGCCTGCGCCTTACTTTTTAGCTTTAGCTCCCCTTCTTTGCTTATGCCGTTTTCTCCCTTCCTGCGCCGGTCCGTACTGGGCCTTGCGCTGAGCTTTCCGCTGCTGACCGCCGCCCAATCGGTGGCCCCGGCCGCCCCGGCCGAAACCGTTACGCCCGCCGATGCCGCCCTGCGGCAGTGGTATCTGCTCGACCCGACCGCCGACCGCGTGATGGGCGTGAGCGTGAACCGGGCCTACCAGGAGCTGCTGGCCGGCAAGCCCACCACGCCCGTCGTGGTGGCCGTCATTGATGCCGGCATCGACACCACCCACGCCGACCTCAAGCGCATTCTGTGGCGCAACACCCGCGAAATCGTGGGCAACGGCCTCGACGACGACCAGGACGGCTACGTGGACGACGTGCGGGGCTGGAACTACCTGGGCGGGGCCGACGGCCGCAACATCAACCTCGAAACGCTCGAAGAAACCCGCCTGCTGGCCCAGTTGCAGCCCAAGTACCTGGGTAAGAGCCGCGCCGCCCTGCCCGCCGCCCAGCGCCCCGAGTACGACCTCTACCTGAAAGTAAAGAAGAGTTACGATGCCAAGGTGAAGGAAAACACCGACCGCCTGAAGCAGTACGGCCAGGCCTACGCCGACAACGCCCAAGTAGCCGACATCCTCAAGCAAACCCTGCAAGTGGAGCGCCTCGATACGGCTGTGCTGCACAACCCGCCCACCCGGGACCCCAAACTGCGCGACCTCACCGGGCAGTTGTACGCCATGCTCAAGCCCACCGGCTTTGCCTCGCTGGAGGATATTCTGGCAGAGATGAAAAACGGCCTCAAGGAAACCCAGGACCAGCTCGACTACGGCCTCAACCTCAAGTTCAACCCCCGCCCCATCGTGGGCGACGACCCCGATAACGCCAGCCAGCGCAACTACGGCAACCCCGACGTGGCCGGTCCCGACCCCCTGCACGGCACCCACGTAGCCGGCATCATCGGGGCCGACCGCACGAATGCGGCCGGCATCCTGGGCATCGCAGCCAATGTGCGGATTATGGCCGTGCGGGCCGTGCCCGATGGCGATGAGCGCGACAAGGACGTAGCCAACGCCATCCGCTTCGCCGCCGACCACGGGGCCAGCATCATCAATATGAGCTTCGGCAAGTACTACTCGCCCCAGCGCCCGGCCGTGGAGGACGCCATCCGCTACGCCGACAGCAAGGGTGTACTGCTGATTCATTCAGCCGGCAACGAAAACAACGACCTCGATAAAACCCTGCAATACCCCGCCCCGGTGTTCAGCAACGGCCAGCGCATCCCCAACCTGATTACGGTGGGCGCTTCCTCGCGCGACAACGACGCCGGGCTGGCCGCCGAGTTCTCCAACTTCGGCAAAACCCAGGTGGACGTATTCGCGCCCGGCAACCAGATTTACTCCACCCTGCCCGGTGGCCGCTACGGCAATCTGAGCGGCACGAGCATGGCCGCCCCGGTGGTCACGGGCATTGCCGCCACGCTCAAAAGCTATTTCCCCCAGCTCACGGCCGCCGACCTCAAGCGCATCATCCTGGCCTCGGCCCAGCCCCTGCACACCAAAGTGCGCCAGCCCGGCGGCACCAAGCTGGTCGATTTCGCCGACCTCTCCAGCACCGGCGGCATCGTGAACCTCTACCGCGCCGTGCAGCTGGCCCAGCAAGCCACGCCGGCAGTGAAGTAAAAAGTGAGAGGTGAGAGGTGAGAGGTGAGAGGTGAGAGGTGAGAAACGGTACGGGAACCGGGCGCCGACAGAACGTCATTCTGAGCGCAGCGCAGCGAAGTCGAAGAATCTCTCCCGCAGCGGTAACCCTCCCGTTAGGGATTGCCATTGCAGTAGAGATTCTTCGACTTCGCTGCGCTGCGCTCAGAATGACGCGCTTTTATGCCCATCTTTAGCTCAATCCGCCCCTACTTCGTCCATGCTTATTTCCCAACTCCTGTTTCTGCGTAAGCTCCAGGCCACCGACGCTACCGCGCCGCCCCGTCCGCAGCGGCCCGTTCCCGGCAGCCGGTCGGCCCGCGACCGGCGCTGGTGGCGGCGGCAGATCATGAGCACGCTGCTGCTGACGGCGGGCGTGTTCTGCGCCGCCTTCGGGCTCGAAAGCTTTTTACTGCCCGGCGGCTTTCTGGACGGGGGCGTTACGGGTGTTTCGCTGCTGCTGCGGCAGGTGTTCGGGCTGCCGCTCCCGGCGCTGATTGTGGTGCTCAACGTGCCGTTTATGTTTATGGCCAGCCGACAGCTGGGCCGGGCGGTGGCGGTGCGCACGCTGCTGGCGGTGCTGGCCCTAGCCCTGGTGCTGGCCACCGTGCATTTTCCCATCGTCACGCACGATAAGCTGCTGATTGCGGTGTTCGGAGGCTTTTTCCTGGGCGCCGGCATCGGGCTGGCCATGCGTGGTGGCGGGGTGCTCGACGGCACCGAAATTATGGCCATCTACCTGAGCCGCAAAACCAGCCTCTCAGTGGGCGACATTGTGCTGGTTTTCAACATCGGTATCTTCAGCGTGGCCGCCTACGTGTTGTCGGTCGAAACGGCCCTTTACTCCATTCTGGCCTACCTCTCAGCGGCCAAAACCATCGATTTCATCATCGACGGTATCGAAGAATACACCGGCGTCACCATCGTATCGGGCCGTTCGGAGGCCATCCGGCGCATGATTACCGAGAAGCTGGGGCGCGGAGCCACCATCTACAACGGCAAGCGCGGCTACGGCACCCGCGGCGCCCAGCCCCAACCCGTCGATATCGTGTTCACCGTCATCACCCGCCTCGAACTCGCCCAGCTCCGGGCCGAAGTAGAGCTAATCGACCGCCAAGCTTTTATGGTGATGCACAGCGTGAAAGATACCCGTGGCGGCATGATCAAAAAACGCCCGCTACATTGAGGGTTCAGTGTCCGGTTGCCAGTTGCCAGTTGCCAGTTGCCAGTAATTAAGGAACGTCAACACTGACACCTGGCAACCGGACACTGGCAACTGACACCAGGCAACTGACACCTGGCAACTGACACCTGGCAACTGAACACCGAAAGCCTTTTTATCTTTACGCCATGACTGCTGCTCCCCTTCTGCTCACTGACCTCTATATCTACCCCGTTAAGTCGTTGGGCGGCATCCGCCTGACTGAGGCGGAAGTGGAGCCCCGGGGCCTGCGCCACGACCGGCGCTGGCTGATTGTGAACGACCGCAACCAGTTTATGACTCAGCGGCAGACGGCGGCCATGGCCCACCTGCGAGTGGCTCCTGCCTACAACGGGTTCCTGCTCAGCCACCAGCAGCGCCCCGAGTTGCTGCCGCTGTTCGTGCCGTTCGTGGGCACCCCGGAAAAGACGCTGTTTGCCTCTATCTGGGACGATATGGTATTTGCCTGGCGCGCCCGCCCCGAGTGCGACGAGTGGCTCACCGAAGCCCTGGGCCAGCCCTGCAAGCTGGTGTATATGTCGGATATGGTGCGCCGCGATGTGGAGCCCGAGCGCAACCCCGAGGGCCAGCTGGTAAGCTTCGCCGACGGCTACCCGTTTCTGCTGATCGGGCGGGAATCGTTGGCCGAGCTCAACGGCCGCCTGGCTCAGCCCGTGGGCATGGACCGGTTCCGGCCCAACCTGGTGTTCAGCGGCGGCGCGGCCTTTGCCGAGGACAACTGGGAGCAGTTTCAGGTAGGCGACCTGGCCTTCCGGGCCGTGCGGGCCTGCGGGCGCTGCGTGTTCACCACCATCGATCAGCATACGGCCCGCAAAAGCCCGGACGGGGAGCCGCTGCGCACCCTGGCCACTTACCGCGCCCAGGGCAGCCACGTCATGTTCGGCCAGAACGTGACCGGCCCCGGCAAGGGCAAGTTGCGCGTCGGGGCCTCCCTGACGGTGAACACCCGTAAGGGCTGAATGAGCCGCCGACACTTGCCCGAATCCAATGCCGCAGCCTCAAAAGGTGCTGCAAAGCAATTTCAGGCAGCTTTTTTTTACTGATTCTGCCAAAGCAGCTACCTGCACGAGGGTACGAGTTGCTATTGCACACCAGCACCCGCTTACGAAGAAAGCGCGCCTGCCAGGGTATAGCAACGAGTCTGAAACTTGTATTTTGTTAAGCTCACTACCTTTTCGGTCCTGCTGCAAAACAGCTATGCCTTCGGATAATTTATTGTTTTCAATCAAAAAAAGCCCTGACGAATAGTTTTATTCTGCTCTTTCTTTGGTAAGGCGTTATTATTCTCGGCATTATCTTATTTTTGTTGCTTCGCGTGCTCCCTGTTACTCCGCTTTTATGCGTTCACACCTGATTGTTTTACCCCGTCCGTTGGTTTTGCTCGTTGGTTTTTTACTGCTGATGGCGGCTTCGGGCCGGGCGGCGCAAAGCCAGCCGGCGGTGCACATGCAGCAGCCCTGGAGCACGCTCCTGCGCCACCACGTGACCCCTGATGGCCGCCTCGACTATGAGGGCTTGCTGGAGGAAGAAGACGTTCTGTACAACTACTTGCAGAGTCTGCGCAAAATCAAGCCGGCCGAGCAGGGCTGGACCGCCGACGACACCAAGGCCTTCTGGCTGAACACCTACAACGCGGCCGCTACCAACCTGGTGCTGGAGAACTACCCGATAGCCAGCATCAACGACATTCGCGTGAAAGTGGTGGGCGGCTACAAGTCGCCCTGGGAAGCACCGGTGGTAAACGTGGGCGGCCAGAGCTACTCACTCAACCAGATTGAGCGCGAAATTCTGCGCGACCAGTACCAGGATGCCCGCGTGCATTTTGCCCTTATGTACGGCGCGGCTTCGCAGGCCCCCATTCTGGCTGAAGCCTACGATGGGAGCCGCCTCAGCCAGCAGCTCGACGAGCAAACCCGCCGCTTCCTCAACGACTCGGCCTTCAACCAGCTCACGCCCCAGCACGCCCAAGTTTCGGCCCTGTTTCAATCCTACGCCGCCGAGTTTGGTTCGGAAGCCCAGATCATCGACTTCATCAACCGCTACGTCAGCGTGCCGGTGCTGCCCACGGCCAACGTAGAGTACCTCTCCTTTAGCTGGGCCCTGAATAACCGTACCGGCCTGGGCACCAGCCAGGCCCTGGGCCGCCACTAGCCCATGCCCCAACCCCGGCCCGCACTGCCCCGTACCGCCTGGCGGTGCGGGGCAGCTTTGTTTCAGCTTCCTGCCGCGCCGCTCAACTTCGTCTGCTGCTCCATGGATCTTGCTCTTGTCCTCAATTTTCTGCGCGACCTGGCCGCGCACAACAACAAGCTCTGGATGGACGCTCATCGCGCCACTTACCACCAGGCCCGGGCCGAATACACCGCCCTCGTGGCCGAGCTCCTCCGCCAGGCTTCCGCCGACCTGGAGCCCGGCCTGCGCGGCCTCTCCCCCTCCGACGTGATGTTCCGCATCAACAAGAACGACCGGTTTCAGCAGAGCACCGAGCCTTACAAGCGCCACATGGGTGCGGGCCTCAAGCCTGGTGGCCGGCACAGCGGCTGGGCTGGCTACTTCGTGGCCCTGGAGCCCGGCGGCGAAACCTACGTGGGTGCGGGCCGCTGGATGCCCGAACCCGCCCAACTGGCCCGCATCCGCCAGGAAATTCATTACAACGCACCCGCTTTCCACGCCATCCGTCAGGAGGCCGCCCTGCTGCGGCAGTTCCCGGGCGGCCTCGACACGTCGCAGGCCCTCAAAACGGCCCCCAAAGGCTACGAGCGCACCAATCCCGACATCGAGTGGCTGCGCCTGAAAAGTTTCTTCGTCTGGCAGGCCTTCCCCGATAGGGCCGTGCGTAGTCCCGACTTTCCGGCCCGGGTGCTGGAAGCCTGGCAGGCCGCTCGCCCGTTCGTGCAGTTTCTCAACGAAGCCATGCGCGGGGATGAGGAATAACAAAGGGAGCGGGGTAGAGGGGGTGTGCATCCCTCCACCCCGCTCCCTTTGTTAAAACAGGCCAAACAGCGTGCTGTTGATTTTTTCGATGACGATGCTCAGATCCTCGGGGTTGTTGACGTAGTCGAGATGGTTAACATCGACGATGAGCAGCTTGCCGTGGCTGTAACTCCGGATCCACTCCTCGTAGTGTTCATTGAGGTGCTTGAGGTAGTCGATTTTGATATTGTTCTCGTAGTCGCGGTTGCGCTTCTCAATTTGCTGCACCAGTTTGGGCAGGTCGGCGCGTAGGTAGAGCAGCAAGTCCGGCGGGTCCACCATGCTGATCATCGACTCGAACAGGCCCAGGTAATTCTGGTAGTCGCGCTCCGTCATCAGGCCCGACTGGTTGAGGTTGGCCGCGAAAATATGGGCATCCTCGTAAATCGTGCGGTCCTGGATAACGCCTTTATTGATTTGCTGGCGCTGCTTGATCTGCTGGGTCTGGCGGAAGCGGCTGTTGAGGAAATACACCTGCAAATGGAAGGCCCAGCGCGGCATATCGTCGTAAAAGTCCTTCAGATAAGGGTTGTGGTCGACATCTTCCAGAAACACCTCCCATTGGAAATGATGGGCCAGTTTATTGGCCAGCGTGGTTTTGCCGGCCCCAATGTTGCCAACGATTGCAATGTGCATGAGCGAGATTCGAAAAAAAGCGGAGCCGCAAAAATAGCAGTTCCCCGCCGAACCCAACATCGCCCGGGCACAGGCGTAAACAAAATCAGCAACCTCTCTACTTACGCACCAACTCCGCCCGCCATGCTTCCTCTACCTCTTGAGCCGCTAGGCACCCTACCCGATGCCAACGGCAAACCGCTCGCTGATATTCAGCATTCGTCCGCTCATGGGCTGCTCTACGTGCAATGGTTCGGCAACCTCACCGGGCGGGAGGTTATTCACGTCGCCCGCAACTACCTCACCCTGGAGGCCGATCTGCACTATCCTTTACTGCTCAACGACAAGCGTCATTCTACCGGCGACTGGAGCGAGGCAATGGAGTTTCTGGAGTACGAGTGGCTGCCCCAGGCCATGCAGGAAGGTTTGCGAGCCGTCGCTTACGTCTTCTCGCCCGATATGCACAACCAGTTGGCCAGTCTGGAATTCTTCGAACGGGTCCGGCAGCACCTGGCCATCCAGCTCTTCTACGACATGCCGGCCGCCTGGCAGTGGCTGCGCACCCAGTCGCGGCCCCAACGCGGGGTGGCTCCTGTGGCCCGTTAACGAAGCGCAGATGCCCTGCTCCTGCTGAACCCAAACCAGGATGAGCCCCGTCGGACAATAGTTGTCCGGCGGGGCTCATCCTGGTTTGTGCTCAAAAGAAAGCCGCTAAACGGCCTATTCTCGGATAACATCTTTCACATCACGTGCTTTTTCCAGGGTTCGGAACTCGCCCTGCAACGTGCGGATCCGCAGGCGCTCCTCCAGCGAAAGGTCTGCACGAACCTGCTCGTAACGGGCATTGAGGCGGGTGAGCACGGCGCTGGCTGCACTCCAGTCGGCCGGGGTCCAGTTTTTCTTATCGGCCCGCATCGTTTCAATCAGCCGGAAATACAGCTCGGGCAGCTCCGTGGCCCGGACCCGCCCGATGTTCACATTTTCGTTCAGCAGGCGGCGCTGGGCCTGGTCGGCGGTGGTAGGGCGGCGGGCAGCAGCATCCAGACTGTCCTGGCGGGTGGCCCACCGCTCGTAGCGTCCTTTCTGGGTGCTGTATTCGCGCTTGCCTTCCACCGTGAGGCTGTCGACGGCCCGGTCGAGGCGGATGCTCTGACGCTCGAACTCAGCCGATACTTTGGGCAGTTCCCGGCGGGCGGTGGAGGCGGCACGGTCCACTTTGTCGTTTACCCAGTTACTAAAATCGTGAAGGTCGCGCTCCAGACCGGCCGTAGTAGCGGTAGCAGCAGGTTTGGCGGGGGCTTTGGGCGTTTGGGCCGAGGCCGCCGAGCAGGCCAGCAGGCCGGCGGCGACCAGCAGTATGCGCGGAAATGCAGTCGGTTTCATAAGTAAGAGCAGGTAAGGCCGGACAAATGGGCAGTGGGAAGGAATCAGACGGGGCCGGCTCCGGGGGCCAGCTCGCAAACGGGGTTGGGCAATTTCCGGCCCAAAACGGGCAAATTGCCCCTTTTTGTTCGGTTTTGCGGCGAATAATGTCGTTTTTTGCCCGCTATGTCAGCTTCTGCCCCCGCTTCCGTTCGTATCCAGTCCGCCACTCCCGCCGATGTTCCAACCATTCTGGAGCTGGCCGAAGCCACCTGGGAGCCAACGTACCGGTTCATCATTTCGCGGGAGCAGATTGAGTACATGTACCGGGTAATTTACACGGCTGCCTCGCTGGAACGGCAGATGACGGAGCAAAGCCACACGTTTCTGTTGGTGTATGTAGGCGGGCAGGCCAGCGGTTACGCCTCGTTCTCGGCCCAATCTGAAGCCGGCTTATATAAGCTGCACAAGATTTACGTGCTGCCCTCTCACCAGGGCCAGGGCCTGGGCCAGCAGTTGGTGGGGGCCGTGGAACAGGCCGTGCGCGCCGCCGGCGGCCGGACGCTGGACCTCAACGTGAACCGCCATAACCCGGCCCTCGCCTTTTACGAGCACCTGGGCTTCCACCGCCACCGCGAAGAAGATGTTGCCATTGGACCCTACTGGATGAACGACTACGTCCTTCGTAAGGAATTATGAATTAGAGCGTACTGACCGCTGCCGCTAAGGTTGTGGGGAATCTCGCGTTTCTTTTGCCTGATTTTCCCGGTTCGTTTAACCAGCTTATCTTCACTTTCTCATCTCACCAGCTCACTTACCTCACCAACTCACTTACCGACTCACTCATTCACCACATGGCAACGACCAAACTCACCGTCCTCAGCAATGGCTCCCTCCGCGTGGAGGGCTCCGAAATCGAACTCGTGGATGCCCAGGGCAATGCTTATGGCCTCGGTGGCCGGGAGCGGATCAGCATCTGCCGCTGCGGCCTCTCGGCCAACAAGCCCTTCTGCGACGGTTCGCACAAAGGCCACTTCGAGCACGATGCCACCGCCTTCGACCTGCCCACGCCCGGTACCGCCCCGGCCAAGCCCACCACGCCGCCCGCCGCCCCCGACCAGCCTCTGGGCTAGACTGCCATAAAAAAGCGTTACCCGCCCCAAACAGGCCCGTTTACTTTCGCAGCGGGCCTGTTTGGGGCGGGTAACGCTTTTTTATGACCTCACCGCTTAAAACAGGGAGTTCACGAACTCTACGTACTCCTGGCGGGCTTCGTCCCGGCTTTTACCGCGCAGGCCGGCCCAGGCGTCATACTTGGCAATGGCTTTGAAATCAAATCCTCCGGGCCGGTCGCCGGAAATGTCGCCCTCGCTGCCCTGCTTGTAGAGGGCGTAAAGTTTGAGCAGAATGGTGTTGTTGGGTTTGGCAGGCAGTTCTTTGCTGCGGGCGGCGGCGGCTTCAAATTCTTCGGGAGTGGCCATGGCTTGAATGGGCAGAATGGGAGAGTGAGGGAAACGCGGCGAACGGAAGCATTAGCAGGCTGGCGGCCACCACTGGCAAAAGGTACGGATTACGCTTGAAATAGGCGGCATGCAGCGTTTATTTTGCGCGTATCTTCCCCACTCCTACCCATTTTCTGCTTTATTCTGCCCTGCTTATGCTTCACCGCTTACTTCCCTTACTGCTCGGCAGCCTGCTGCTCACGGCTCCTGCGGCGCTGGCCCAGAAAACCTACCTCCACTGCGGCCGCCTGCTGGATATGCGCTCCGAGCGCGCGCAAACGGCCATGACGGTGGTGGTAGAGAACGGCCGGGTGCTGGCCGTGGAGAAGGGCTACTCCGCTCCCGCCTCGGCTCAGGATAAGGTCATCGACCTGAAAAACCGGACCGTGCTGCCCGGCCTCATCGACTGCCACGTGCACCTGGAAGGCGAAACCAGCAAGGACAATTTCCTGCGCGAATTCACCGAAAACCCCGCCGACGTAGCCTTCGGCTCCCTCGACCACGCCCGCAAAACGTTGCTGGCCGGTTTTACCACGGTGCGCGATTTGGGCGGCTCGGGCGTGAACGTGGCTCTGCGCAACGCCATTAACCAGGGCCAAGTGGTGGGGCCGCGTATTTTTACGGCCCGCAAGGCTATTTCCGGCACCGGCGGCCACATGGACCCCACCAACGGCTACCGCCTGGACCTGATGGGCACGCCCGGACCGGCCGACGGGGTCATCAACAGCCCCGACGAAGCCCGGCAGGCCGTGCGCGAGCAGTACAAGCGCGGGGCCGACCTCATCAAGATTGCCAGCACCGGCGGAGTGCTCAGCGTGGCCAAAGACGGCTCGGCAGCCCAGATGACGGAGGCCGAAATTCGGGCCGTGGTGGAAACGGCGCGGGATTTGGGGCTGGCCGTGGCCTGCCACGCCCACGGGGCCGAAGGCATGAAGCGGGCCATCCGGGCGGGCGTGACCAGCATCGAGCACGGCACGCTCATGGACGACGAAACGATGAAGCTGATGGTGAAAAACGGCACCTGGTACGTGCCCACCATCACGGCCGGCAAGTCGGTGGCCGACTCGGCCAAAATTCCGAATTATTACCCGCCGCTGGTCACGCCCAAGGCGCTGGCCATCGGCCCCAAGCTGCAGGGCACGTTTGGGCGGGCTTACAAGGCGGGCGTCAAAATTGCCTTCGGGACCGATGCGGCCGTATTCCGCCACGGCGTCAATGCCCTGGAGTTCCGCTACATGGTAGAAGCCGGAATGCCGGCCGGGCAGGCCTTGCGCTCGGCCACGGTTTCGGCCGCCGAGCTGCTGGGCCAGACCGCCAACCTGGGTACCCTGGAGCCCGGCAAGCTCGCCGATGTGGTGGCCGTGGAGGGCGACCCGTTGCAGGACATCAACGTTATGCAACAGGTGCGCTTCGTGATGAAGCAGGGCGTGGTGTACCGGCAGGATTAGGCACAGTGTTTGTTAAAACGATTTTTAGTTCCCTTTCCAGGAAAAATTTATCCCCTATTCCATGATCAAATCTCTTACCATCTTGCTGACCAGCGGATTGACTATGGCAGCCACCGGCCAGGCGCTGGCCCAGACCGAGTTGAACTCGGTACCCCAACCCGGCCGCCCCCCGMCTACGGCCCCCACGCCGGTCCCGGCTCCCATCCTAGCACCGGGTAACTACGGTCCTGCCCCCGACGCGGCCCCGAACTACCGGTCCAGCCTTTCGCTGGAGCTGGGCTGGGGGGCGCCCTATGGTTTCGGCCTCACGTACGCCCAGCACCTGTCGCCCAGCTTCGACGTGAATGGTGGGCTCGGCATTGGTGTTGGGGGGAAAATAGGTGTGGGTGCCCGCTACTATTTAGCGCCCCAAAAACCTTTTTCACCCTACCTGGGCCTGAACCTGGTGCGGAGCGGCCGCATCGACCACGTGAATATCGACTACAACGGGGAGCAGGCGACCTACTCGATGCGGCCCAGCGGCGTGCTGCACCTGCGCGGCGGCCTGCGCTGGCAACCCGGGCGGGTGGGCCTGCTCAGTACCCTGGGCTACGGAGCGCGCTTCACCGGCGACCCGGTTTCGTACGATTTCAGCAACCCCAATCCTTCCCCCCAGCTCCGCGACCTAGTGCAGGCCATCAGCCCCGGCGGAATCGAGTTTTCGGTTGGGCTGGTTATTGGCCTCGGCCGATAAGTTTCCGGGCAGTTCAAGAAAAAGTACCCCCTACGCTGCTGGCAGGGGGTACTTTTCCTTGAACTGCCCGGAAGCCCTCTACCCTGCCAGGGCCTTGTTGGGTACCAGCAGCATAATCTTCAGGTTGAGGCGCACCACGTCGCCCATGCTGCGGCACCGACTGAACTGGCGGGTCTGGTGGTGGCGGTTGAGCTCTTCTTTGAGCTGTTCTACTTTTTCGGGGGGCGATACCTGGTCGCGGCGCAGGCAGTCGACCAAGTCTTTGAGGCGGTGGCGCTCGGAGCGGGCGCGGCGGGCCATGAGGGTGCGCTCCTCGGCCTGGTATTGGCGGATGGTTTCGGGCTTGAGTAAGCGCCCGCACAGTTGCACGATGGCCCGGTTATCCTTGAAAAACTGGGGCAGGTACATGTTCTTCTTGCCCTCGTAGCACTGTTGGTCGAAATCGATGGCCCGCACCCGGTACTGCTCGTCCTCGAAATCGAGGGTTACATCGATGACGTAGTTGTAGGCCCGCATGTCGCCCAGCAGGCGGGCGAAGCACCGCTCGTTGAATTTCACGAATTCCTTGGCAATGCGCACCTGGTTGAGGTGGGGCCGTTGCAGGTGCTTCTGAATGAAGTCGTCGCCGGGAATACCGGCAATGTGCTCCTCAATGAGCGTGTCGCCGCTGAGCAGATAGTTCATGCTGTTGGGCGAGAGCAGGTGTTCCAGCTCCAGGCCGTATACCCGGGAGGCATCGGCCCGCTTCACGTAAAAGTAATCGTAGTTGTCGTTGAGCTGGTTGACGATGCGCACCCGAAACGGCTGGCTGTTGCCGAAGCGGCAATAGTCGATGCGGTCGGCAATGAGGTGGTCGGTGAAGGACAGGTCGCCGGCCGTTTTGAGCAGGGCGTACACTTCGGCCAGGCCCATACTCAGCTCGCGCAGGGCGTTGGGCTCGTAGTACACCGTTTCCCAGAGCGTGTCGTGGCCCTGGCGGTCGAGGAGGGGAAACGCGCCGGTAAAACGGGCCAAGTCGCGGTACGTGACGGGGAGCTGGGCCTCGCGGTCGTACTGGTGCAGGTACTCACGCAGGGGCGCGGCAATGGCGTAGGTAATCTTCTTTTTGGAAATGAGCGTCACGGGCGGGCAGGCAGAAGCGGGGCGAGGAAGCCAACCCAACGGGGCCGGCCCTGCATGATACGCAGGCTGAACCGGTTTTGGCCCGCCGGGGCACTCAACGTGCGCTGGCAGCCGCAAAAAATGCGCGTATCTTTCTGTTGTCTTGTATCTTCGCTATTCGGCTCTTTACTGCCGGGCTCTCGTCATGAAAAAACTACTGGTCACCCTTTTTATCGTGCTGTTGTGCCCGGTGTTGTCACCCGGCTGGGGCTTTTTCGGGCACCGTACCATCACGCAGCTGGCCGTGTACTCGCTACCCACCGGCATGCGGCCCTTTTACTACCGCCACATGCTGCGGCTGGTAAAGCTGAGCACGGCCCCGGATGAGCGCCGCGACCAGGACCCGGGCGAGGCCAGCAAGCATTTCATCGACATCGACCACTACGGCGACGACCCCTTCGGGCTTATGCCTAAGGCCTGGGACAAGGCCGTAGCCAAGTACACCGTGGACACGCTGCGCAAGTACGGCACCCTGCCCTGGGCCGTGATAGAAACCAAGGAAAAGCTCACCAAAGCCTTCCGCGAGCAGGACACCACGGCTATTCTGGCCCTCTCGGCCGACCTGGGCCACTACGTGGCTGATGCCTATGTGCCGCTGCATACCACCGAGAACTACGACGGGCAACTGACCAAGCAGGAAGGCATGCACGCGCTTTGGGAAAGCAAGCTGCCCGAGCGTAACATTGCCAAGTACAAGCTCAAGAACGACCCGGGACGCTACGAGAAGGACCCGCTCAAGGACATCTGGCAGGTTATTCAGGAGTCGTACGGCTTTCTGGGGGCCACTTTCGATCTGGAAGAACAAGTCACGCGCAAGTACACGCCCGAAACCAAGTACGTGTTCAGCCACAAATACGGCAAAACCCGCCGGGCCTACTCCGATGCCTTCGCCGACGCCTACCACGAGAAGGTAGGCGGCATGGTGGCCTTTCGCCTCAAGCTGGCCCCCACCCTGGTAGCCTCCATGTGGATGACGGCCTGGAAGGACGCCGGCTCGCCCGACCTGGGCAAGCTGCTAAAAAAGCCCGTGACAAAGGAGGAGGAAGCAAAACTCGACCTGGAGCTGGACGCCTGGAAAGACAACCTGCTGGTGGAGCAGCAAACGCTGCTGGCCCTGCAACCCATGAAGGAGGCCGCTCGGCCCGACCTCATCAACGCGGCCCGCGCCATGCCCACCCTCTCCGACGATATTGAGGCCAAGGCTCCCGCGCCACTTCCCCCCGTGCCGGCCATCGTAGCCCCGGCGGCCCTGCCCGAAGGCACCACCAAAGTCAAGACCAAGGTGAAGCCTGCGGATGGTCCTGCGGTGAAGCAGAAAACCAAGCTGGCCCCCAAGTCCAAGAAGAAGGCCGATGAGGGCTGGAGTTCCCCGGCCGGCTCGGGTTGGTAGCCCCGGATTACGTTCCGGTTTTTACCTTTGAAGGGTGGTCCGGCCGGCAGGCCGGGCCACCCTTTTGGGTTTCCCCCGTTCCTTCCTCCGCTCCTGCCCCCTTTGCCGCCATGAAGCTTTCTTTCCTTTGCCTACCGCTGCTGGTACTCCTGGCCGCCTGCGGGCCGCCGCAACCCACCGATACTGCCACCGCTGCGCCGCCCCTGCCCGCCGTCCCCGGCCCCGACCTGATGGCTTTGGCCGACTCCAACGCCGCCCGCCTACTGCTGGCCTACGGGCGCGAATATCCGGGCCAGGAAGTGGTTCTGCGTACTCGTTTAGGCACTATGCGCATCCGCCTCTACGAGGATACTCCCATTCACGCGGCCAACTTTCTGCTGCTGAGTCGGAAGGGAGTCTTCGACGAATCGGTGTTCAACCGCGTGGTGAAGGGCCTGGTTATTCAGGGGGGAGGCTCGGAGCAGCGCACAATTGACATGCGCAGCTACCGGCTGCCGCCCGAAATCAGGCCCCATCACTTCCACAAGCGGGGTGCCTTGGCCATGGCCCGCTACGACGGGGCCATGAACCCCGACCGGCTTTCTTCCAACAACGACTTCTACATTGTGCAGGGCGAGCCCCTAACGCCCGAGCAAGCCCGCGCCGCCGCCGGCCGTGCCCTCACTCCCGAACAGGTGAAAGCGTACAGCACCGGTGGCGGCGTGCCCGGCCTCGACGGCCAGTATACCGTGTTCGGGGAAGTAGTAGAGGGCCTCGACGTCATCGACAAAATAGCCAACGAGCCCGTGGGCATGGACAACTGGCCCACCAAGGACGTAGGCATCAAGGTGGAGGTCTTGAAATGACAGTTGCTTACCACTATTCCCGCCGGATGCCGATGAGGCGGGTGTGCTGCACGTCGCCGGGCTGTTCCTGCATCAGTTCCAGGGCTTCAGCGCGGGTGTAGGTCAGGGGTTTATCGGTGAAGAAGCCGGCGGCGCTGACGTCGGCCCGGGGGTCAGTGGACTCCTGGCGGGCGGGCAGCAAATCCACGGATTTTGGCTTAATGGCACTCACGCGGTAGAAAAAGTAGCGCTGCTCGTTGCCGCCGGCGGGCTGGTAGGTCACCACGTACACGTCGTTCAGGCGGGGCTCCTGCACCTTCTGGGTCAGGGCCGAATCGGGCGGAGCGGGCAGCGGGGCCGAATCGGGCGTATCGGTGGCTACGGCGGGGGCAGCGTTGGCAGCGACGGGCGCGGCGCTCGGGCCGGGCGCGGCCGACTGGTCGGCGGGTTTTTGCTGGCAGGAGACGGCGGCCGTCAGCAGCAGCCCCAGCCCGGCAATACGAAGCGAAGAAATCATAGAACAAGTGTACGAAGATGCCGGCCGGAAGCCGTGCTGCCCGGCTCTTATTTCTGGCGCCGGTCCCTCAATCAGCCGGGTTCGGGCCACGCTCCAACCCAAGCATCAGGCATAAAAAAAGCGGCCCGCATCTGAGCGGGCCGCTTTCAAATAACCACGTCAGCTTATCTGCCAACGGCTTCAAACCGAACCCCTACCATATCCGGGCGCGGTCGGCCTGGGCGCGCATCATCTTGGCGTCCTCCTTGCAGCCGAAGGCTTCGTAGAACTCGGGCATGTTCATGAGCGGCCCCACCGTGCGGTACTGAGCCGGGGAGTGCGGATCGGTCATGACCTGCTGGCGCAGGTACTCGGGGCGGGCGTTGGTGCGCCACACCTGGGCCCAGGCCAGGAAGAAGCGCTGCTCGGGCGTGAGGCCATCGAACTTGGGCACCTGCTTGCCGGCGTTGGCCTTCTGGAGGGCCGAGTAGGCCAGGGCCAGGCCGCCGAAGTCGGCCAGGTTTTCACCCATCGTGAGCTTGCCGTTCACGTACACTGAATCCAGGGGCGAGAAAGCCGAATACTGCTTGTCAACCATGTCGGCCCGCTGCTGAAACTTGTCGGCGTCCTCCTTGGTCCACCAGTCGCGCAGGTTGCCCTGGGCATCGTACTGGCGGCCCTGGTCGTCGAAACCGTGGGTGATTTCGTGGCCGATAACCCCACCCATACCCCCGTAGTTCACGGCGTCGTCGGCGTTGGGGTCGAAGAAGGGCGGCTGCATGATACCGGCCGGGAACACGATTTCGTTCATGCTCGGGTTGTAGTAGGCATTCACCGTGGGCGGCGTCATGCCCCACTCCTGGCGGTCAATGGGCTTGCCGAACTTGCTCACATTGTCGTTGTAGCCCCATTCGCGGGAGGCCAGCACGTTTTGCAGGTAGGATTCGCGCGAGATAGTGAGGGCCGAATAGTCCTTCCACTTGTCGGGGTAGCCGATTTTCACGGTGAAGGCGGCCAGCTTCTTGAGGGCCTCCGTTTTGGTGGCGGCGCTCATCCAGTCGAGCTGCTGGATATGCTCGCCCATGGCGGCCTTAATGTTGGCTACCATCACGAGGGCCTTCGCCTTGGTATCGGGCGTGAAGGCCTTCTCCACGTACACCTGGCCGAAAGCTTCGCCCAGGGCGCCGTCGGTGGAGCGCAGCATGCGCTTCCAGCGGGGCTGCTGGCGCTTGGCCCCGGTGAGCACCTGCGCGAAGCGGAACTGCTCGTCGCCGTAGGCCTTGGGCAGGGCCGAGGCGAACGACGACACCAGGTGCCAGCGCATGTACGTTTTCAGGTTAGCCAGCGGCTCCTTTTTCATCAGGTCGCTGAGCTCCTTGAAGAACTCGGGCTGGCCCACAATCACCTGCTGGGCCGCGCCCAGGTTCATCATTTTGAGCGAGCTGGCCAGGTTCAGGTTCGGGAACTGCTTGCCAGCCTCAGCCAACGTCATTTTGTGGTAGTTGGCGTTGGGGTCGCGCAGGGCTACCCGGCTCTTGGAGGCCTTGGCCAGCTTGGTTTCGATGGCCAGCACGGCCGCCGCGTTTTTGGCCGCAGTGGCGTCGTTGTCGCCCACCATTTTAAACGTGTTGGTCAGGTAAGCAATATAGGCCGTGCGAATGCTCTTGGAACGGGCATCGTCCTTGAGGTAGTAGTCGCGGTCGGGCAGGCTCAGGCCGCCCTGGTAGAGGTTCACGGCGTACTCGTCGCTCTTCTTGTCGTCCTGGCCCACGTAGCCGTTGTAGAACGCGCCGGTCTGGATTTTCTGGGCGTGGACCACCTCCTTCTGGAGGTCGGCCAGGGTTTTAATGGCGTTGATGCGGTTGAGCTCGGGCTGCAAATACTTCAGGCCGGCCTGCTCGATGGCCATCGAGTCCATGGCCGAGGCGTAGAAGTCGCCGACCTTCTGGCCGTTGGAACCCTTGGCGGCCGAGGTGTTGGCCGCCGATTCGTCCAGGATCTGGCGCATCACCGTGTTGTTCTTGTCGGCCAGCTCGTTGAAGGAACCCCAGCGCGACTCCGCCGCCGGAATCGGGTTGTTCTGAAGCCAGTTACCCGAGGCGTACTGGAAGAAGTCGTCGCACGGATTCACGTTGGGGTTCATGTTGGCCACGTTCAGGCCCACACCCTTCGGATCGGCCGGGGCCGGCGTGGTGGTGGCCGGGGCAGCCGTGGTGGCTACCGGCTGGCTGGTGGCGCAGCTACCGAGCGAAAGGCCGGCAGCGGCCACGGCCAGCAGCGTAAGAGGGTTATTTTTTTTCATGAGCAGGAAAGATTGAAGGGTAAGGTGGAAAGGTAAATCTACCAAATGATCGGGAAATGATTCATTTTCCCGGACCGGGCCGCCGCCACCATGGGCTCACTAAACGCCCCCGATACCCGCGCCGCCGGGCGGTGCTCCACCCGGCCCGAGTGCGTATCTTGCGGGTCTGATGCCACTTTACAACCGCCGCCCCGAGCCGGGGCTTCCGTCGCCTGCCTCGCCCGCCGGGGCAGTTCTGCCACCCGCCGCATTGCCCCTGAGCGAGTTGCTGGCCCGGGTGCGCCAGACGCTGAGTGAGCGGTTCGCGGATTCCTACTGGGTGGTTGCCGAAATTTCGGACCTGACCCTGCCCCGCACCGTGGGGGCGCACTGCTACCTCACCCTCACCGACCAGCACACCACCGCCCGCGGAGCCCAGCTCAAGGCCCAGGCCCGGGCTACCATCTGGAGTGCGCGCTACCAGCAGCTGGCGGCCGCCTTCGAGCAGCAAACCGGCCTCACGCTGCGGCCGGGCCTCAAAATTATGCTGCGGGTGCAGGTCAAGTTCCACGAGCAGTACGGCCTGAGCCTCGATGTGCTGGCCCTCGACCCCACCTACACCGTTGGCGACCTGGCCCGGATTCGCCTCGAAACGCTGCGCCGGCTCCAGGCCGAGGGCTTGCTCGACCGACAGCAACGGCTGCCCCTGCCCATCGGGATTCAGCGGGTGGCCGTCGTTTCTTCGCCCACGGCCGCCGGCTGGCAGGATTTCGTGCACCAGCTCCAGGAAGCACCCTACGATTTTGCGCTCACCCTGTTCCCGGCCACCATGCAGGGCGAAGGTTCCCCGGCCAGCATCCGGGCCGCCCTCGACGCCATCCGGGGCCGGCGCCGCCAGTTCGAGGCCGTGGTGCTTATTCGGGGCGGGGGCTCCAAAACCGATTTGCTGGCCTTTGATGATTTTGGACTGGCGGCCGCCGTGGGCGCGTTTCCGCTGCCCGTGCTCACCGGCATCGGCCACGAACGCGACGAAGCCGTGGTGGACCTGACCGCCCATCTGGCCCTGAAAACGCCCACCGCCGTAGCCGCCTACCTCATCGAGCGACTGGCCCGCCTCGAAGGCGCGCTGGAAGGCTACGGCAGCCGCATCCGGGAACTGGCCCAGCACCAGGTGCAGCAGCAGGCCGCCCAGCTCAGCCGCCTGCTCCGCCAGGCCCACCGCGCCGCCCAGGGCCAGCTAGTGGAGCATCGCCACGCATTGCACCAGCGCATCCGGCTGGCGGCCGCTGCGCCCCGGGCGCAGCTGCGCCAGCAAAGCCAGGGGCTGGACCGCAAGCGGCACCACCTGCACCGGGCGGCCCGCCATGCCCTGCGCCACCACGAGCAGCACCTGCGCCAGCGGGGCCGCACCCTGGCCCAGCGGTTCCGCCGCCTGCACCGCCGCCGCCGCGAACAGCTCCTGCGCCGCCGCCACGCCCTGCAACTGGCTGCCCTGCGCCTGCTGCACCGCCAGCAGCTGCGCCTGGCCCAGCTGCCGACCCTACCCCCGCCCGGCACCGTGCGCCTGCTCACGCCCAAGGGCCGCCCCATAACCGGCCCCCTCCGGCCGGGCCAGGAAATTCTGCTGTGCCTACCCGACGCGGTAGTTCCCGCCCGCGTTGGGGGGCAACTGCCCCTCTTCTTGCGGTAGATCGAATTCGCTCTTCGCTCTCCCTAACCTTCACCTCCGCCCCATGCCGCCTAAGCCTACTGAACTCACCTACCGCCAAGCCATCGAGGAACTCGAAACCATTTTGCGTGCCCTCGAAACCGATGCCGTGGACGTGGACGACCTCACCACACGCGTCCAGCGCTCGGCCGAACTCATCCGACTCTGCAAGCTCAAGCTCCGCTCCGCCGAACAGGCCATCGACCAGGTTTTCGAGAATCTGGAGGAAGAGGACGAGAAATTCGCAGAGGAATAATACACAGCCTTCCTGGCTAAGTTATAGCGCAGGTGATAGTCTTTCCCTTATATTTGGATTTTACCTCCTCTCTTCTTCTCTGCTGCACCTATGACGAACGATGATCTGCAACAAGCCAGCGCCTGGACCCGCAACTACCGGGACCAGAATCCCAATGGCATTAAAGCCCACTGCCTGTCCGCCGAAACCCTGCAAGGCATCCTGAGCCAGTCCGGCTGCGTGGGCGTGCGGGCTTATTATGGATTAGACGAAGTGGGAGCTCCCAAGCTAGTGCTGGTTGGTTACGATGCCAACCAGCACGACATTTTACCCGCTTCGCCAGAAATGGTGCCGCAAAGTATGGACGGCAGAACATCAGCCGACGAAACTGATCTGCCCGTGAGCATCAGCATTAATAATCAGCCGTGCCCTCCTTGCTGTAGTCTACAGAATACGTTGAATAGTTAATGCTGCTAATATCAGTACCTCACGCAATGCCTGTCTGGTTTAAGGCCTTCTGTGACATTGTGGAAGCAATAGCGTACACCTTCATGCTTGTTCCAGCCACTTTAGCCGTCTATAAAAGGCGCTCTTTACGTGGTGGTATGCGAATATTAGCATACCTGCCTGCCTATCTGTTTGGCATGTTCGTACTGACACGCATTGGAAATTATATTTTTCACTACAATCTACCCTTCATTCATATATCTACTATCGGCGAAACACTGCTATATATCAAGATATATCACGATGAATTTATCGACAAAAAGGCCAAGCAGCATATACGCATTCTAGCTGCTATATTCTTATTATTTGCATTTATAGATTCTTTATGGCTGGAAGGTTTCGACAAAATAAACTCGTATACGAACTTAGTCGAAAGTGTTTTTATTATAGGTTTATCATTTTTATTCTTTGAAAGAATAGCTATTCAAAAAAGACAAATTCCCATTCAAAAAATTCCTTTGTTTGTAGCAACCGTAGGCATAGTAATTTATTTATCCGGAACTATTATATTATATCTTACTGTTAACCATTTCATTGTTTTTAATGATGAGTACAACGCACGAAAAATATATTTATTCAATTCATTATTAGTTTTGTTATTAGCAATAACATTGTTTCGATCTTTTTTATTAATCAATATAGAACATAAAAAAGCAACAATTATATAAAAAAATCAACATGCAATATATACATATATTGCCACTATAATTACCAGCTATATAGCGGCTGCGCGAACAGCATCATTTCGCCATTGATTCCCTCCACCACTTAACTCATTTATATCGGTTTCGTGAACCATAGACCTGATCTGTAAGGACACGTCTCTACATCTTGTCGTCCGCGCCGTTGGTCCGTTACCATTCAACGAGCAGCCAGAAAGATGCGTCGCTTGTATGATGTAGTGCCTTTCAAGTGAAAGGTAGCCAGCTCCTCGAAACGGGGACACCTTGCGTCTCGAAAGGCAGCGCCTTGTCCCTGACCTTATAATGCAGGTTTTGTGCCCCGTTTCATTGTTTTTACCTGAAGACTGCACAGAAGCTGTTTAGAAAGTCAAAAAATCTGTCATCCTGCGCTTGCGAAGCGCCTTATTAAGCGGGCCTATTTCGACTTATTTCCGAGTTGTGCGGACGTGATAAGGCGCTTCGCAAGCGCAGGATGACAGACTTTTTGACTTTCTAAACAGCTTCATTAATTTAGCGAGCGATATCTCATAAATACAGTTCCCGAATTCTACCCTTCCCTGCGCGCCATTCATTTCGGCCTGCTGCTGTACCTCTTATAGCGCTCTTCCCGATGGGCGTAACGCCACGCCACGCCCTGCCCCGGTGGCTGCGGTTGCGGCTGGGGTGGCGGCCCCCGGGCAAAAGGTGGCAGTATCGGGTACTCCCGCCGCATCTGGTAGGATAAATCCTTTTATCTTGAGCCAGTAACCCGGCCAGCCGGGTTACTGGCTCCCTCCTCTATGCCCGACGCGCTCCTGCCCCTGGTCCTCGTGACGCCCATCCTGCTGCTGCTGGCCCTGGGCATCGTGGGGTTTGTGGTGCGCTACCAGCGCCGCCTGATTCAGCAGCAGCTGGAAATGCAGGAGCTGCACGAAACCGGCCAGCAACAGGCCCTGGAGGCAGCGTTGCTGGCCCAGGAAGAGGAACGCCGCCGCATTGCCGGCGACCTGCACGATGGGGTGGGTACTACGCTGGCCATCGTCAAGCTCCACCTCAACACGCTCAACCAGCCCGAGCTCACTCAGGAAGCCACCCTGCTGCTCGATCAGGCCATTAATGAGGTGCGGCGGATTTCGCGCAACCTGCTGCCGGCGGCCCTCCAGAAATTCGGGCTTTCCTTTGCCCTGGAGGCCCTGGCGCGCACTATTCCGGCCGACGGGCCTACCCAGGTGAGCGTGGAGCAGCACGGCCAGCCCCACCGCCTCGATGCCCAGTACGAGCTGATTGTGTACCGGGTGGTGCAGGAGCTGCTGGGCAACGGCCTGCGCCACGCCCACGCCAGCCAGATTCACGTGGTCGTGGAGTTCGGCCCCGAGGCCTTGGCATTGCGCTACTCCGACAACGGTATCGGCTTCGACCCCACCCTACCCGACCAGCCCCCGCTCCCGGGCTCCCGTACCGGTTTGGGCCTCACCAACCTGCGCAGCCGCGTGGGCGTTCTGCGGGGTACCCTGCGCCACGAATCAGCCCCCGGGCAGGGCACCAAGGTTTGGATTTCGTTGCCGCTCCCGTATCTTGTTACCAATCAGCCCTCTACTTTACCCCTGGCATGACCACACCTTCCATACGCCTCGCCGTAGTTGACGACCATATTCTGTTCCGCAAGGGCCTGCGTGCCCTCATCAGTGGCTTCCCCGGCATGGAGGTTCTCTTTGAAGCCGGCGACGGCCAGGAGCTACTCGAACACCTCGACCACGGCACTATTCCCGACGTGATTCTCATGGATTTGCAGATGCCCGTGCTCGACGGCCTGCAAACCGTGCGCCTGCTGCGCGCCCAGTACCCGCAGGTGCGCTCGATCATCATCTCCATGCACGATGAGCCCGAACTCATCGACTCGCTGCGGGCCGAAGGAGCCCACGGCTACCTGCTGAAAAACGCCAGCCCGGAGGAGGTGCTGGGGACCATCCAGCACGTCATCACCCTCAAGCCCGGCCCTATCCCACCCCGCCCGCTGCTGTCGGTTTCGCTTTAATCCGCGCCGGGGCCAGGCTGCTTTGCCAACGCACTGCTTGCGCATACAAAGAGCCGCTCCGGTACCGGGGCGGCTCTTTGTATGCGCAAGCAGTGCGTTGTTTGGTTACAGGCCCACCGACAGGCCCACGGTGAACGTGCGGCCCCGGTTGAAGAAGGCATTCAGCAGGTTCGGGTTGGCAACGTTCGAGCTGTTGCGGTTCGAGACGTCGGTGAAGTAATACTCATTGAGCACGTTCAGCACCGAGGCCCGCAGGCCGATCCGCACCTTGTCGTTATACACTGGCTTGAGCTCGTAGCCGAAGTGCAGGTCCAGGTTTTTGGTGGTGGGCAGACGGTAGGCATCAGTACGGGAGTCTTCTTCTAGAATGCTTTCGGGGTTGAAGGCCGCGTAATACTTCGAGAATACCAGAAAAGATGGCCGCACGTACAACCCGCGGATCGGCTCGTAGCGCAAGCCCAGCTGAAACTGGTTCTGGGCCGCGTCGCCCACATGCACGCCATCCAGGTACACCGGCTGGTCGATCTGGCCGATCTGTTCGTTCGATTCGTTGGTCTGGTTCAGCAGGCCCTTACCCGTCCAGCGCCAGTCGGCCACCGAAATGGCGGCGTTGAGTTGCAGGCTGCGGCTGATTTCCTGGGCCACGCTCATTTCCACGCCCATGTGGCGGGCATTGATGTTGCGCACCGTGCTGTACACCACTTCCCCCGTGGCCGTAGAAACGGAGTTGGTGGATTTGTTGGCCCAGAGCGTGTAATAGGCGTTTAGGGTTGCCTTCAGGCTGGGGTAGCTGATGCCGTAGCCGGCCTCTACGCTGGTGATGCCCTCGGGCTTCACGTTTTTGTAGAGCAGCCCCTGGGACGTGTACACCTGGTTGAAGAAGGGCACCTTGCTGTTGTAGCCCACGTTCACGAACAGGTTGTTGCGCTCCGTGATGTTGTAGTTGGCTCCGGCCTTCACGCTGTAGCCCGTGAAATCGGCCCAGGGCGTTTCCAGGTTCTGGCCGTCGGCGTTGGTGTAGGTTTGGCCGTTTACCGTAACGGGCTTTTCGAAGGGCACGTCGTAGGCTTTGCCATCCACAGTTACCTGCTTAGCCCGGAAAAAGTCGATGCGCTTGTACCGGATCTGGGAAATCGTGCCGCTTACTACGGCCGACAGCACCGGGGTTTTGTATTCGATCTGGCCGTAGCCGCCGGCCCACTGGGTTTTACCGTCGTAGTTATAGCTGATTTTGTCGCCTTCGCGCAGGCGGGTGCCGGGGGCCTCGTTCAGGTTGCCGGTGGTGCGGGTGGTACCCGGCGTGTAGTTGAGGTGGGTGTAGTCGCCGCCCAGCAGGTCGCGTACTTCGCGGTAGTGCAGGCCCCGATACAGGCGCCCGTCGAGGCCGGCGGAGAGGGTGAGCTTGTCAGACAGTGCATAGTCGGCCCCTACTACGCCGCCGTACCAGCGGTGGCTGTTCACACTGTTAACTAAAAACTGGCTGGACCGCCGCTCCTGCGTGAACAGCGTGTCGTTCTTACGGGTAACCGGGTTGAGCACGAAAGGATAGTTGCGGACATTGGCGTTGTAGATGCCCTGAAAGTCCGTCTGGCCATTGGCCGTGCTGATGGTGCTGCTGTTACCAGTGGTCAGGCCGCTTACGCCCCCGCCATTGCCGAACGAGGCGTAGGCCACCGCACTCAGGAACAGCTTGTCGTTCACCTGCCAGTAGTCGTTGAGGTTGATCTGGGGTTTGTGGTAGTAGTTGCTCCGCTCGTTCAGGGTTTCTTTGTCGCCCACGTTGGTTACTTCCCGGGTAACCGGGTTGCGGTCGTACCGAGTGAGCGTGCCCCAGTATTGGTTGTAGTCGAAGCCCCGGTTGCCGCCGGCAATGGGGTTAGCGCCGATTTCCCGGGCTTTGGCAGTCGAGTACAGGCCCACCGGCTGGGCGAAGCTGCGCTGGCCGTGGCTCTGGGGCGAGCCCATGCCCGTGAGCGAGAGGCGGTGGCGGCCCAGGCGCTTGCTGATGTTGCCAAAGTACGTCCAGGCATCGTCAAACGTCTTGTCCACCCAGCCATCGGAGGTGCGGCGGGAGCCGAAGGCGGTAACGGCCCAGTCGCCCTTGAGCGTGCCGCTGCTCAGCATCAGCGAAGACTTGAAGTAGTTGTTGGAGCCGGTTTCAACCCGGGCCAGGGCAGCCTTCTTGTCGTCGAAACCTTTGGTGAGTACGTTGATGGTACCACCGATAGAAGGCACCGAAATTTTGGAAGCCGACAAGCCGCGCTGCACTTGCAGGCTCTTGGTCACGTCGCCCAAATCCCAGTTCGACCAGAACACCTGGCCTGTTTCCATGTCGTTGACGGGCACCCCGTTCACGAGCACGGCCACGTTGCGCTGGTCGAAGCCCCGGATGTTGATGCGGGAGTCGCCGGCCCCGCCGCCGCCCTGGGTGGCGTACACGCCGGGCGTTTCGTTGAGAATCAAGGGCAGGTCGCGGTTGCCCAGGGTTTCGCGCAGCTTCACCTCGCTTACGGCCGCGAAGGCCACGGGCGTGGAACGCTCCACGGCCACCCCCAACGAGCCCACTACCTGCACTTCACTCAGCGTAGCCCCATCCGACACCAGGTTGAAGGTTGCGGTGGCATTCTGGGTGGTCACCTTCACCTGTTGCTCCAGCACTTTGTAGCCGATGAAGGAGGCCCGCACAGTATAAGTGCCCGGCTTGAGACCCGGCACAATGTAGCTGCCGCTTTCCTCGGCCCCGGCCCCCGTGTTGGTCCCGTCGCCCACTACCTGCACCGTCGCGCCGGGCAGCGCTTCGCCGGAAAGCTTATCAAGGATGCGCCCCTTAATAGCGAAGGTGTTCTGACCCAGCGCCGACAAAGCGGCCAGGCAAACCAATACAAAAGAAAGTAAGGTGTGTTTCATGCAGTAGTCCTAGGGGTGCAGCGTTTGCACAGGCAAAGGTAAGGGTTTGAGAAGTAGCAGGAAACCGAAAAAAAGGCTGGATTCACTATTTCCGCGAACCAACAGAATTGCGCACTGCCGGTGCGCCCGGGCGTCTTCTGCCGCACCAGTGGCCAGGCGCCCTGTGCGCCCTGTGCGCCCTGTGCGCCCTGTGCGCTGCTTACGGAGTTGTTCGGTTGCGCGGCCCCGCCCATAGCGGGCGGCCGCTATGGGCGGGGCTTACTCCAGTTCGGTAGCCGGGTCCCAGAATACGGTTTTGAACTCCGCCACCTGATCCTCCACTACGCGCACCCCCTCCGCCTCCAGGGCCTGCTGCATGGCCGTGGGCGTGGCGAAGTGCAGCCGGCCCGTGAGCTGCCCGTTGCGGTTGATGACGCGGTGAGCCGGCACGTAGGCGTGGGCGGTGTGGGCGGCCATCATGGCCCAGCCCACCATGCGCGCCCCGTGCCGGGCACCCAGGTAGTGGGCAATGGCCCCGTAGGTCGTCACGCGGCCCGCCGGCACCAGCCGCACCACCGCATGAACTTCCTGGAAGAAATTACGCTGGGCTTCGGTGGGGTTGCGGGGTATCATGGGCGTAGTGCGTAGTGAGTGGAAACGAGCAGGCGGCGCAAGTAGGGCAAACGGGAGGTCAAACTCACTATTTCACCACCTTCCCACTTCACCGCCGGCGCAACCCCGGCGCATTTTCGGTGTCTTACCCCCGTTATCCAGTCCGGTGCCGCCTTGCACCAACCTGCGGCAGGAGCGCTGCGTTGTGAGTGTTACAACGGGTGCCTGCGCAGTGAGGCCGCCCGGTAACCGCCGTTGAAATTCCCCATGCAGACCCAGGAATACAGTGAATCAGAAGTAGCCGAAACCCGCCCCGGCGGAGTGGGCAACCGCATCCTTTGGCTGCTGGTGGCCCTGGCCGTGGTGGGTGGGCTGGTGTTCGCCAAGCTGAAGTACTTCCCCTCCCCCGAAGCCAAAGGCGGTGGTAAAGGAGCCGCTAAAGGCGGGAAGGGCAAGGATGGACCCGCCAAGGCCGGCCCCGCCCTGCCGGTGGAAGTGTACGTGGTGCAGGCCACCAACTTGGCCGACGCCGTGGCCGCCACGGGCTCGGTGCTGGCCGAAGAATCGGTGATAATTAAGAGTGAGGTGGCGGGCAAAATCACCCGTCTCAACCTGCGCGAGGGCCAGCCGGTACGCCAGGGTCAGGTGCTGGTCACCATTAACGCCGCCGAAATCCAGGCCGCCCTGCGCAAGCAGGAGTACAACATCCGCCTTTACCGCGACCAGGAAAAGCGCCAGCATACGCTGCTCGACAAGGAATTCATCAGTGCCCAGGAGTACGAGCAGGCCAACAACCAGCTGCTCACGGCCCAGGCCGACCTGGGCGCGTTGCGGGCCACGCTGGCCAAATCCACCATCCGCGCTCCGTTTGATGGGGTGCTGGGCCTGACGACGGCCACCGTGGGCACCTACGTGAGCCCCGGCACCGACATCACCACGCTCTCGAAGGTGAAGCCGGTAAAGATTGAGTTTGCCGTGCCCGGCCGCTTCGCCCGCCTGGTGAAGCTCCAGGACCCCATCACCATTACCGACGAGGGCTCCAACAACAAGTTTGAGGCGAAAGTATACGCCCTCGACCCGCAGATTGACCCGGTGAGCCGCACCCAGACGGTGCGCGCCCGCTATGCCAATACCCAGAACGAGCTGCGCCCCGGCGCGTTCGTGAAGGTGAACCTCGAACTCGGCGAAACCAAGGGGGCCTTGCAGGTGCCCACCGAAGCCGTGGTGCCCGAAGCCGCCGGTTACAGCGTGTACACCGTGAAAAACGGCAAAATGGAACCCCGCAAAATCAAGATCGGGATGCGCTCCAACAAGTTGATTCAGGTAACCGACGGACTAAGCGTCGGGGACTCCATCATCCGGACCGGCATTTTGCAGGTAAAGCCCGGAGACGCGGTACGCGTGATCCAATAGCTTTCACGCAGTGTTTGCCGTGGGTAGCGCAGTGGCCCACCGTGGACGACCACCCCGAAACACTGCGTCATCCACCCCGAGACACCGCGTGAAATAACTCATGAGTTTATCATCAACCAGTATCAACCGCCCGGTTCTCGCCCTTGTGATGAGCCTGGTGATTGTCATTTTTGGCGTGATTGGGTTTCGCTACCTGAGCATCCGCGAGTACCCGAGCGTCGACCCGCCCATTATCAGCGTGTCGGCCAGCTACACCGGGGCCTCGGCCGACGTGATGCAGAGCCAGGTGACGGAAGTGCTCGAAGAGGCCATCAACGGCGTGCAGGGCATCAAGAACCTGACCTCCAACTCCCGCGACGGCCGGGCCAGCATCAAAGTCGAATTCGACCTTGACGCCGACCTGGAAACGGCCGCCAACGACGTGCGCGACAAGGTATCGGGGGTGCAGGGCCGTCTGCCGCGCGATATGGACCCGGCCACCGTGAGCAAGGCCAACGCCGACTCCCAGCCCATCGTGCTGACCTACCTGAGCTCCAACCGCCGCACCCTGCTCGAACTCACCGACTACGCCAACAACACGCTCAAGGAACGCCTCCAGACCATTCCCGGCGTGTCGGAAATCCGGGTGTACGGGGAGCGCAAGTACTCCATGCGCCTCTGGCTCGACCCCGTAAAGCTCTCGGCCCTGAGCGTGAGCCCGGTGGAAATCCAGCAGGCCCTGGCCCGCGAAAACGTGGAGCTGCCCAGCGGCACGGTGCAGGGCCAGGCCACCCAGCTCACGCTGCGCACCATGGGCCGCCTCACCTCGGTGGAGGACTTCAACAACCTCATCATCCGCCGCGACGCGGCTTCGCTGGTGCGTATGTCGGATATTGGGTATGCCGAGCTCTACCCCGAAAACGACCAGACGATTTTCCGGGTGAACGGAGTACCCGGCGTGGCGCTGGCCGTGATTCCGCAGCCCGGCTCCAACCAGATTGACATTGCCGACGAATTCAACAAGCGTATTGCCCAATTCGGCAAGGACCTGCCCGAAGATCTGGAGTTGCGCCAAGCCATCGACTACTCCGTTTTCATCCGCAAATCCATCAGCGAGGTCGAGCACACGCTCATCGAGGCCTTCGTGCTGGTAGTGGTCATCATCTTCCTGTTCCTGCGCGACTGGCGTTCCACGCTCATTCCCATCGTGGCCATTCCGGTGTCGCTGATCGGCATTTTCTTCGTGATGTACCTGATGGATTTCTCCATTAACGTGCTCACGCTGCTGGGCGTGGTGCTGGCCATCGGGCTGGTGGTGGATGACGCCATTGTGGTACTGGAGAACATTTACTCGCGCATCGAGGACGGCGAGGAGCCCCGGGAAGCGTCCATCAAAGGTTCGGAGGAAATCCTGATGGCCGTTATCAGTACCACCGTGGTGCTGGCGGCCGTGTTCCTGCCGGTGGTATTCCTGACCGGCATTACCGGCCGCCTGTTCCGCGAGTTCGGCATCGTAGTGGCGGGCTCGGTGCTGATTTCGGCCTTCGTTTCGCTCACGCTCACGCCCATGATGTGCTCGCGGCTGCTCAAGCGCGAGCAGACCCACAACTGGTTCTATCGCAAAACCGAGCCCTTCTTCGAGCGCGTTATCAACGGCTACCGCAGTAGCCTGGAAACCTTTCTGCGCAACCGCTGGCTGGCCTGGCTAGTGGTGGCGGGCACGGGGGTGGGCATCTGGTTTTTCCTGGGGGCTATTCCCTCGGAGCTGGCCCCGGTGGAAGACCGCAGCCGCGTAAACATGAACGCCACCGGCCCCGAAGGGGCTTCTTACGAGTTTATGGACCAGTACATGGCCCAGGTGACGCAGATGTCCCGCGACTCGGCCGGCGACGACCTCAACAGCCTGTTCACCGTCACGTCGCCGGGTTGGTCGGGCAGCTCCAACTCGGGCATTGCCCGGGTGCTGCTCAAGGACGCCGACGACCGTACCCGCACCCAGAGCCGGGTGGCCGACGCGCTGAGCGCGGGCGTGAAGGACCTCACCGCCGCCCGCACCTCCGTCAGCCAGGACCAGAGCATCGGCTCGGGCGGGGGTGGCGGGCTGCCGGTGCAGTTCGTGATTCAGACCCAGGACTTCGAGAAGCTGCGCACGGCCGTGCCCAAGTTCCTGGAAGCCGCCCGCCTAGACCCCACCTTCCAGTACGTGGACGTGGACCTGAAATTCAACAAACCCGAGCTGCGCGTAAACATCAACCGCGACAAAGCCCAGAGCCTGGGCGTATCGGTGCAGGATATTTCCCAGACCTTGCAGGCCGGCCTGAGCGGGCAGCGCTACGGCTACTTCATCAAGAACGGCAAGCAGTACCAGATTATCGGGCAGGTGGCCCGCGAAGACCGCAGCCAGCCGCTGGATGTGCGCCTGCTCTCGGTGAAGAGCCGCACCGGGGCCATCGTGCAGCTCGACAACGTGATAACGCTCACCGAAAGCAGCACCCCGCCCCAGCTCTACCGCTTCAACCGCTACAACGCGGCTACCTTCTCGGCCTCCCTGGCCCCGGGCGAAACGCTGGGCGACGGTATTGCCGCCATGCAGGCCATTGCCGACCAGACCCTCGACGACACCTACTCCACCGAATTAGCCGGCGCCTCCCGCGACTTCCAGGAAAGCTCCTCGTCGCTGCTGTTCGCCTTCGGGCTGGCCCTGGTGCTGATTTACCTGGTGCTGGCGGCCCAGTTCGAGAGCTTCCGCGACCCGGTCATCATTATGGCCACTGTGCCGCTGGCCCTGAGCGGGGCGCTGCTGAGTTTGTGGTACTTCAACCAGACGCTCAACCTGTTCTCCCAGATCGGCATTATCATGCTCATCGGGCTGGTGACGAAAAACGGCATTCTCATCGTCGAATTTGCCAATCAGCAGGTGGAGCAGGGCATGGATTACATGGCCGGGCTGGTAGAAGGGGCCACAGCCCGCTTCCGCCCCATCCTGATGACGAGCCTGTGCGCCATCCTGGGCATTCTGCCCATTGCCGTGGCTACGGGTGCGGGCGCGCTCAGCCGCCGGGCCATGGGCATTGGCGTGGTGGGCGGCCTGTTTTTTGCCACCGTGCTCACGCTCTACGTAGTGCCAGTGATGTACTCCTACTTCGCCACGGCCAAAAAGCACCGCCAGCCGGCTCCTGAAGAGCAGGAGGCGGTAACGGCGTAGGGTTGCTGGCACCTGTACCTGTGGCATCGTTTCACCATTCTTCATCCTGCTGCCCTAGCAAAGCTTTCCCCTGAATGTCATTTCGCTTCTTTTCGCTTCTGCTGCTGTCCCTGCTCGCGGCGGCCCCGCCCCTGCTGGCCCAGACGCCCGTACTGCCTTCGCGCCGCGAAACGACCTCCCAGCCCCAGAGCAAGCCCCAAACGGAAAAGCCCGAAACGGTGGCCCCTGCCCCGCCCCTGGCCCTGGCCGAGGCCATCCGGCTCGGGGTAGAGAACAACTACGCCATCCGGATTTCGAGGCAGGATGAGCAGGTGGCCACCAACAACGTGACCCGGGGCAACGCCGGGCAGCTGCCCACGGTGAACGGCAACTTGGTGCGCAACTTCAACCGCAACAACATCCGCCAGCAGTTTGGCACTCTCGACGCGCTAGGGAACCCGACCCCGGCCCGGGTGGTAAACGGAGCCACCAACAACCAGCTCAACGCTAACGTGGCCGCCACCTGGACCATCTTCGACGGCTTCGGGATGTTCATTGCCTACGACCGGCTGAAGTCGCTCCGCCAGAGCCAACAGCTGCTGACGCGCGCCACCCTGGAAGAAACCGTGGCCAACATCACGGACTCGTATTTCGTGGTCGTGCGCGAATCGGGCAAGATTACGTCGTTGGAAGAGGCGTTGAAAATCGGGCAGGCCCGCATCGACCTGACCCAGGCCAGGGTAGACGTGGGCGTGAGTGCCAAAGTGGAAGTGCTGACGGCCCGGGTAGACTACAACGCCGACCGCTCGGCCCTGATTCAGCAGCAGGAAGCCCTGAAAACGGCCAAAATCACCCTCAACAACCTGTTGGGCCGCAACCCGAACCTCGACTTTAGCCCCCAGGACTCCATTGTGGTAGCCCGCGACCTGGAGCGCGCCGCCGTGTTAGCCGCCATCCGCCAGCACAACCCCCGCCTCCAGCAGGCGCTCACCAATACGACCATCACCACCTACGACCGGCAGCTGGTGCGCGCTTCCCGGTTTCCGCAAGTAGGCCTCACGACTGGTTACGGGCTAAGCCGTAACATCAACAACTCCGCCTTTGCGGGTACCCTGCTCACGACCAGCACCAACCGTAACCTGGGCCTTAACTACGGCGTGGTGGCCTCCGTGCCCATCTTCGATGGCTTCAACAAAAACCGCCAGGAGCAGAACGCCCGCATTGGAGAGGAGCAAAGTCAGCTCCAGCTAAGCCAGGTGCAGCTCCAGCTCGATGCCGAAGCCGAGCAAGCCTACGCCCAGTACCAGAACCGGCTGCAACTGCTGGAGCTGGAGGAATCCAACATTCTGCTGGCCCGCGAAAACGTAGCCATTGCCCTGGAGCGCTACCGCCTGGGGCTGCTTACGCCCCTGGCCCTGCGCGAGGCCCAGCGCACCCAGCTTCAGGCCGAAACCCGCCTGCTCGATATTCGCTACCAGGCCAAGCAGGCCGAGATTATTCTGCGCCGCCTCAGCAGCGGGCTGGTGCGCGAGGAACCGGCCGGCCGTAGGTAGCACCTTCGCGGCAACCCTCTCCCCTACCGGCCCAACTAGAAAACGCTGGTAGCCCACCGGGCGCGGCTTCACCAATGCCAGGCCGGGCTATAACTGCTACCCGGCTGGTCGGCCAGCAGACCAACCAGCCCGAAAATGTTTACCCAAGAAAAGAGGCTATTCGGCGGTTTTTCCGACTGATCGGGCGAAGGGTTTTCCGGCAGCCGCCGGGCCGTAGTACGTTTGAGCCATTCCTGCAACCCACCGCCAACCCGGTTCAACGCCGACTGCCATGTTTACCCGCCTCCTGCAACTCAGCCTCGTCTTTTTTGTGTTGTCGTTTGGCCTGCCCGCACCAGTTGCGGCGCAGGCAACCGGCCGCATCCTGCCTTCGGTACGGGCCAAAATCAAAGGTCAGAACCGGATGCACCGCCCGAACTACCACGTTTACCGGGCTTACCGCTACTACTAAGCCGCCGCCGCTACTTGGCTAAAAGCCACCGCCCGCCTTCCATTTCAAAACCGCAAGGCGGGCGGTGGCTTTTACCGGGTAATGGCTCTAGTTCTCGCTCTTGGCGGGTTGCAGCGCGCGTAGCTTCTGGAGAGCTTCCTGCGTTTTTTGCTGCTTGTCCCGCTCTTTTTCTTCTTCGCCCAGGGGTTCGCGGCCGGGCTCCTTGTAAAAGGTCAGCACGTGTTGCTTTTGCTCGGGCGTTACGTTCTCAAACTTCTTATCAGCCAGCTTACGTAACCACTCCCCGTACGTCTGGTCGGTAAGGGCATATTCGCCCAGCTTGGTGGGGCGGCCGGTATCGAAATCGGCGTTGGGCAGCGGCGGCCCGTGGGCCACGGTGGTGTCGCGGGGTTGCTGCTTGAGCAGGGTGCAGTAGTCCTTCATCACCTGCCGGAAACTGGCCTTAAACAGCCGTTGGGCCTCGGGCGTGGGCAGCTTAAAGGCAAAGGGCTTGAGCGGCCCGATTTTGGGCAGCACACGAATGAAATATGATACAATGCGGGCGCCGGTGCCGGGGTGCTCATACTCGCTGCCGTAGCGCTTGCGGTAGTCCCGCTCGCTCTCCCGGTACACGTACTCGCGGCGGCGGGCCTGGGGTATCTCCTTGCGGATGTCGCCCTTCTTGGACTGCCACGCGGCCCGGCTGGCAATGGGGATGAGGTTGCGCACGGCAAACCGGAACGAGCTCACCGACAAATCAACGTTGAAAATCACCTGCCCCAACTCCAGCCCGTAGGTTTTCAGGAAGGCCCGCTCCAGCACCGGCTTATCTACCTTAAAGCCGATGGAGCGCTGGTAATCGGCGGAGCGGTAGCGGCCCGAGGCCACCTGCACCACGTCGAAGGCAAACTCCAGCTGAGTGTGCTGGATGGGGGCCTCCTCGTAGGTGATTTCGTTGCCGAATTTGGCCCTGAGCTCCGGGTACACACTGGGCATGGCCCGGTTGGTACCGGCCGGGTGCCCGTTGATGTCGGCCGCGTAGTGGGCCAGCGCCCCCAAGGCGAAAGCGTACTCGTTGCGGCTGTGCGCCTCATCCAGCAGGTTGCGCACGAAGTCGCCGCTGCGCACGTAGTGCGTAAGGTTGGTAAACAACTCCGAGCCGAAGGGGTAGTAGCCCATGTCCTGGAGAATGGAGCCGCCGTAGGCGTAGGCTTTGGCCTCCGTGAGCTCCTCCGCCGTAGCGCCGGGGTAGCGGCTCTTCAGCAACGGCAGCATGCACGGCTCCCAGGTCGAATCCACGTTGGCCTGGTGAGTGAGCACGGAATAGGCAGCGGCCGGGCGCGCCAGCAGCCCCAGCAGGGCCACCGCAACGCACAGAATCCAGTTGGGCATAGAGCAGCAAAAATGGCCGGGCAGTGAGCTCAACCGGATGGTTGTGCCTGTACGCGGCATCCCGGGCCGTGGTTGTTGCCCCGCTGGCCAGGAGCAGAGCTACGCGCCAGCGGGCAAAGCAGAACGATTTCAGACCGGAGTACGAGCGCCAGCTGTATGGCCCTCTACCCGGCCCGTTCAGGTTGCCCGGGCGGGGCGCTTCCCTTGCTTGGCTGAACCCGACTCACTCTCCCAGACGCTGACGCAGTTGCTGCACTTCGCGCTCCAGGTCCAGGGTGCGGAACATCACTTTCGCTTCGAGGTCGGAATACGCGCGCTCCAGTTGTTGCTGGAGCAGCTTCTGGTCCGTTACATCGGTGTTGGTGCCGCACCAGCGAACCACCTGACCCGTCGCATCGCGCACGGGCAGGGCCCGGCTCAGAAACCAACGGTACTCGCCGTCGTGGCGGCGGATCGGGAACGTATCCTCCCAGTCGCGGCCTTCCGCTACGGCTTGTTTAAAGCCGGCGGTGATATGATCCGCGTAGTCGGGATGATAGGCACCCCGCCACTGCTGGCCCCGCATCTGGGCGAGGTCGGTGCCGGTAAAATCGAACCAGCGCTGGTTGTACCAGAAGATGGAGCCGGTTTCGTCGGCCATCCAGGCCAGTTGCGGAATAACGTTGGCCAGCGTTATAAAATCCTCTTCCCGCTTGCGCAGGGCTAGTTCCTGCATCTTCTGGTCGTGAATGTCGGTGCAGGTACCAAACCACTTCACAATGGCCCCGGCGGCGTCGCGCATGGGCACTGCCTGGCCCAGAAACCAGCGGTAGTCGCCTTGCCGGGCTTTGAAGCGGTATTCGATTTCGTAGAACTCGCCCGTAGCCAGCGAGTGACCCCAGATCTGCCGGGCCCGCTCCTGGTCGTCGGGGTGCAGCAGGTTGTTCCACATATCGGAGCCCACGCTATCGGCAAGCGTATAGCCCGTAAAATCAGTCCAGCGCTGGTTGAAGTAGGTATGAAACCCGGTCGGGTCGGTGGTCCAGACCAGCTGCGGAATAAGCTCGACCAGAAAGCTGAAGTCGCCGGCGGCTCCGAAGTCGGGCGCCCCCCCACCCCGCAACTGTTCCACATCCACGATGCTGACAATCCACTGCTGCACCTGCCCCGTCTGGTCGAGCTGCGGATAGCCCGTGCAGCGAATCCAGCGGTACTGCCCGTCGTGGCGTAGCATCCGGAACTCCAGCCGGTAGGTTTGGGCGGCGGCCAGCGCTTCCGTCCATTGCGTGCTGGTGCGCAGCCGGTCGTCAGCATGGACCAGCTCCAGCCACTGCTCACTGAGTTCAGCGGTAGTAAAGCCCGCAAACTGCAACAGCTGCGGGCTGGCATACGCTACGCGCCCCGTGGCATCGGTTGTCGCTACCATAACCAGTGCCGTGTCGGCCGAGGCAGAGGGGTTGGAGTGAGGTAAAGAAGAGTCAGAAGCCATACAAAATCGGGCAATAAGGTGGGCAACAGAGCAGAATCAGGGCTGGGTAAGCTGCATTTCCATTCCCGACTGAAAGTACAGACTCAGCTGGCTTTCGGAACCGCTACGCGAACGACGCAGCCGGGTTACCAGGGCGCGGGTTTGCTGCTGGCCCAGGTAGAGCTCCAGATACGGACGATTCAATAGTTCATCGCGCTCCACCCGCCACCGGCCACTGTCGTGCAGGCCGGGCGCGCTGAGTTCTAACTGGCCTGGCTGCAAGGCAAACTGCACGGCCCGGGCCAGCGCGCTGGTCGGGTCAGTTTGGTTCAGTACCCGGTCGGCGACCCGCCACACGCCCGTCAGAAACTCATCGGGCAGTTGTTGCAGATTAACGTCGAAAAGCACGTCGGACATAAAAGCGGACAAGAGTACGGCTGCCGGGCAAGCAAATTATGCGCCAGTGCCTCCCGAAAAAGAAAAGAAAAGTCCGCGAAAGTTATGCCTTGCTGACCAGCAAGGCGTTGAACAGACCGCATGAAGACCTATTTTGGGCCGAACGAGGGCCGCAGCGCCTCACTGGGTTTTCTGGCCGGAGTCATCCAGGTACAGCCAGTTAGCAGGTTGAGGCATAAGCCCAAAAAAGCTCCCTGGTGTACACCGGGGAGCTTTTGGAAAAACCTGTTGCCGACGGGCAGTTTTCGCAGAGGAGGAGGGATTCGAACCCCCGGAGGTGTAACCCTCAGCGGTTTTCAAGACCGCCGCAATCGACCACTCTGCCACTCCTCTGAATCAGGCTTGTTAAGTGCGTTGCCGCTCGTCGGAGCAGGTAAAAAAGGCTTTTTCACGTTCTGAAAAAGCCTCGTGTAGAGAGGGGGGGATTCGAACCCCCGATACCCTTGCAGGTATAACGGATTTCGAATCCGTCGCATTCGACCACTCTGCCACCTCTCTATAAGGCCCAACGTAAAGTGGTTTGGGATGGCAAAAGTATCGACGATTTGGCGATGAACAAGGCCCCGGGCCAAAATTTTCTTTTTTCCGCCGTTTATACCCTCATTGTCAGGCACTAATTATTGCCGGCCGTCGCCGACCGCCGTACCCGCCCCAGCCGGCCCAACCACCCCGGCCGCTTGGCCCCACCCGTCACGGCATCAATGCTCACATTCACCTCGAAGCCCAGAATCAGGGTCATGCACACGAAATCGAGCCAGACCATAAAGCCCACCAGCGTGCCCACCGAGCCGTAGAAGTGATTGTAGCTGTCGAAAATCTTGACGTAGAGAATGAACAGGAACGACACCACAAAGATGAGCAGCGTGGCCACAATGGCCCCCACCGACACAAACGGCCACTTATCGTGCACGGGCGGCACGTAGTAGTAAATCAGGCTGGTGGTGAGCAGGAACAGGAAGACCACCGAGCCGTAGCGCAGAATGGCCGTCAGCTGGTCGGTCATGGCCTCGGGCACTATCTCCTTGTACACCAGCGCATCAATAATGTAGGTACCGAAGAAAATGCCCGTCACGGCAATCAGCAGTACCGAGGAGAGCACCACCGTGAGCAGGGTGGCAATAACGCGCTTGCGGATGTAAGTGCGCTTCTTGAAGTTCGGGTACTTCTTCTCGAAGGCATCGAGCAGGGCCATGATGCCGTTGGAGCTGAGCACCAGGGCCGTAGCGAAACCGAACGAAAGCAGCCCGCCGTGCTGAATGGTTACGACATCCTCAATGGTACCCGAAATGGCCCGGTACATTTCTCGCGGAATCAGGTCGGAGAGAAATTGCAGGATGTCTACGTCGAGGTTGGGAACCGGAATCCAGGGGATGAGCGTGAACAGGAAGATAATGGTGGGAAAGATGGCAATGGTGAAGTTGAAGGCCATGTAGCTGGCCCGCTTGGCAATGCCATCGAGCTTGATTTCCTGCAGCAGTTGGGCCACCACATCGTAGACCGAGGCCCGGCCCCGGGCAAACCGCAGGCGCTTCAGAAACACGATGGCCCGCCGGTAGCTCCGGCGGCGGCGCACATCGGGCAAATGATAACGACGAACGGGAAACTGCATGGCAGGAAGTTGGGGCGCTTGTAAGCCGGGAAGTTAGGAATAGCCCGGAAAGTTATCGAAACCACCCGGCATACCGGCAACGCAAAGGACCTCATCCCGCTCGAATTACCATAGCGGCGGTTTCTGGCAGCGTGACAGGGTCCTTCGCAGTAAGTAACCCGGATTACCTCTACCCCCTTCTTCTCCTGGTTCTAGCTCAGAAATGCCGCTGGGGCGGGCGCATCGACGGGGGCTTTGGGCGGGGTGAGCGGGCCGGCGGTTTCGTCGTCGGAGAAGTAGGGCGCGAGTTTGGCCAGAATATCGGCCGGAATGGGCACGGGGCGGCCGGTGGTCATGCTCGCGAACACCATCAGGGTGTGGCCCTCGGTGAGCAATTCGCCGGCCTCGTTGTAGATTTCATACTCGAACAGTACCCGGGTGCCTTCGGCGGGCTGCCTGAGCAGCAGGCGCACTGTGAGCAGGTCGTCGTAGCGGGCGGGACGGCGGAAGCGGGTCCGGATTTCGCCCACCGGCATACCCACGCCCTCGGCCTCCAGCGCCTTGTAGCTGATGCCCAGCTGCCGGAAGGCCTCGGTGCGGCAGACCTCGAAATAGGCCGCATAGTTGCCGTGGTACACGTAACCCATCTGGTCGGTTTCGGCGTACCGCACGCGGATTTGGGTGTCGGAAGTGTACATTCGTTTTTTCGTTTTTCGTAGTTGGTTTTCCGTTGTTCGCTGCCGTTCTGTTTTTTGATTAAGAGCGAAAAACGAACTACCTACTTCATGATTCCGGCGCGGCTGAGGGCGGCCTGGTAGCGGCGGGCGTTTACCAGATGTTCCTGCTCGTTACGGGCGAAGGCGTGGTAGCCGCTGAAATCCTCCTTGGCGCAGAAGTAGAGGTACTGGTGGCTCTCGGGGTTGAGCACGGCCTCGATGCTGGCAATGCTGGGCAGGTTGATGGGGCCGGGGGGCAGGCCGGCGTACTTGTAGGTATTGTAGGGCGAATCCTTGGTCAGGTGCACGTTGAGCACCCGCTTGATGGTGAAATCGTGGTTGGCGTACACTACCGTGGGGTCGGCCTGGAGCTTCATGCCGCGCTTCAGGCGGTTGAGGTACACGCCCGCCACCCGGGGCCGCTCGTCGGCGTGCTGCTGCTGCTCCGCCTCCACAATACTGGCCAGCGTACTCACCTCGGCCCGGCTCAGGCCCATTGCCTGGCGCTTGGCGTCGCGGGCCGGCGTCCAGAACTTCTCGTACTCCTTCTTCATGCGCTGCATGAGGTTATCGGCCGACGTGTTCCAGGCCAGCTCGTAGGTGTTCGGGATGAACATGGTCAGGATACTGGTGGTATCGAAGCCCAGGCTTTTGGTGTACTGCGGGGAGCTCAGCAGCGAGTCGAAACGGCCGGGACTGGCATCAATGGTAGCGGCCAGCTTCTGGGCCAAATCCTGGCGCAGGCGAATGTTCTGGAAGGTGAGGCGCAGGGGCAGGCGGTGGCTGCCGGTGCGCAGGTCGTTGATGAGCTGGCGGTTGGTGTAGCCGTCCTTGAGCTCGTAGCGGCCGGGCTTCACCAGCTGGTCGTACTTCATCAGGCGGGCTACGAAGTGCAGACTCAGCTTGTCCACAATCACCCCGGAGGCGTCCAGGGAGTCGAGTACCGTTTTGGCCGATTCCCCCCGGCGCACCGTCACGTAAGTGGGCCGGCCCTTGGTTTCCACGTTGGGCGTGAAGAAAACCTGGTAGAAATAGTAGGAGAACGTAATGAGAATCAGCCCGAAAATGCCGGTTAGGTAGGCAAACCGGTTGCGGCGGCGGGTGGCGTTGGCCTTGTAATCGATGCGGGTGTTGGCCATGGGGCGAAGAAAGGTAATAGAACGGTACCAGACCATTTCTGCTCAGGCGTTTGGCTCGCCCCACCAGAAATGGATACCTTTGGGTAGGCAAAAGTACGGGGTTTCCGCGGCTGCGCCTACGCGCCAACCTTTTCTAACCGGTTGCGTCCTTTCTCTTGTTCATTCACCATTTCCGTTTTTTATGAAACAGAATTACTCTTCCTGGCTCCAGCGCCTCGGACTGGTAGCCGGTCTGGCTGCCTTGAGCACGGCCGCCTACGCCCAGACGCCCGTTGATTTCAATGGCACGGAATACAAGCAGAACTTCGACGTCCTCACCGCCACTGGCACTACCTACCCGGCGGGCTGGAATGGTGTGCGTCTGTCAGGTAGTGGCACTGCCAACCAGGACCTGCCGCTAACGCTCGTAACGGCCACTTCCAACAGCGGCGCCGTTTACAACGTGGGTACCGATGGAGCCGCTGACCGCGCTATCGGCAGCTTGTCGTCGGCTTCCACGGTTCCGGCTTTCGGGGCCGCGTTCAAAAACACCAGCGGTGCCGCCATCACGCAAGTGCAGCTGGCCGGTAAGGCGGAGCAGTGGCGCAGTGGTTCCGATGCGACGGTCGACGAGAGCCTGGTATTTGAGTACAGCCTCGACGCCACCAGCCTGAGCACCGGCACCTGGACGGCCGTATCCACGCTCAACATTCTGGAGTTCGCCAAAACGTCGACGACGGCCGCGCCGCTGGACGGTAATGCCGCCGCTAATTCGGCGGTTATCACCGGCTCGTTTCCGGTAGCCTGGGCTGCCGGCGCTACCATCTGGTTCCGTTGGAAAGACACCAACGATGCCGGCTCGGATGGCCTCTACGCCATCGACGACTTTACCCTCAACAAGGCCGTGGCTCCTACCACGCCCACGGTTGGCTTCGGCACTTCGGGCGTAACGGTGGACGAAAGCGCCGGTACCATCCAGATTCCGATTACGCTGAGCACCATCAGCTCCCAGGATGTGAAAGTAGACGTGGTGATTGCCACGCCCGGCGGCACGGCCACTTCGCCCGCCGACTACACCTTCACGACCCAGACCATCACGATTCCCAAGGGTGCCACCACCCAGAACGCCACGCTCACCATCATTGATGACGCGGTAGTAGAACCGGCCGAAACCATCATTCTGTCCTTGCAGAACGTGCTGCCCGCTAACGTGGCCACGCTCGGCACCAGCACCTACACCATCACCATTACCGACAACGACGTAGCGCCGGCACCAACGGTTTCGACCATTGCGGCTCTCACGGTGAACGATGCGGCTGGTGTTCCAACCCAGAAAGGCCAGACGGTATCGGCCCGCGGCACCATTTACGGCACCAACACCCGCACCGCCGGCTACCTCGTGACGCTGATTGATAACACGGGCGGCCTCGGTCTGTTCTCGTCGGCCAACATTGGGACTATTGCCAACCTCACGGAAGGTGACTCGGTGCTGGTAGCAGGTACGCTGGACCAGTTCAACGGTCTGACGCAGATTTCCCTGACCGATCTTACTTCCCTCGGCCGGGCCAAGAAACTGTATACCCCCCGCGTAGTCACCACGGCCCTCACCGAGAACGAGGAGTCGGAGCTGATCCGCATCCCTGGCCCGCTGACCTCGGTTGACCCTACCCAGTGGATGACGACTGCTACCGGCTCGGGCTACACCGTGGACGTAGTGGATGCCAAAGGCGTAGCCTACCAGGTGCGCGTGAACAAAGGCACCACGCTTTACAACCAGCCAGCTCCGGCCGGTCCGTTCTCGCTCACCGGCATCGGCGGACAGTTCGACAACACGTCCCCCTACACGGAGGGCTACCAGATTCTGCCCCGCAGCCTGACCGATTTGGTGTTGGGCAAGCGTGAGCCCGCCTTCGCCAAAGCCGTGCGGGTGTACCCCAACCCCACTGCCGGCCGTCTGACGGTGGAAGTAGGCAGCCTGGGCCGTGGTGCTTCGCTGGAAGTATTCAATGCCCTGGGCCAGCGCGTACAGCGGCAGCAGGTAAGCGGCACCGAAGCCTCGGTGAACGTGGCCGCGCTCAAAACCGGTCTGTACTCCATCCGCCTCACTACCACCGATGGCAGCGTAACGCGTTCCTTCATGAAGCAGTAAAGGCGGGCGCTTAGCGCTTCCTCAAAAGAGTCCCGGCAAGTTTGCCGGGACTCTTTTTTTTGCAGGAAAACGTGGTTTGTGCGGCCGAAGAAGCAACCCGGCCAACGTTTTTACCGAAAACAGTAGTAGGTTACTGACTTCGCTTGTACATTGACCGTCCCCGGCCCCGACTGGCGCCGGACCCCACGCTTACTCAATCCCGTTTCCGCCTATGTCTGCTACGCTGCTTCGCATTCACCCCGATAATCCGCCCCTCAACCGCATTCAGCAGGCGGTAGAAATTATTCGCAAGGGGGGAATTGTCATCTACCCGACCGATACAATTTACGGGTTGGGCTGTGATATCAACAATGCCCGCGCCGTGGAAAAATTATGCCGCCTGAAGGGCGTGCAGCCGGAAAAGGCCAACCTGTCTTTCCTCTGCTCCGATCTGTCGCACATCACCGACTATGCCAACGGCATCACTACGCCCGTCTACAAGGTGCTCAAGAAAGCGCTGCCCGGCCCGTTCACGTTCATTTTCGAGGCCAGCACCAAAGCCCCGCGTTACGGTGGCGTGAAGCGCAAAACCGTCGGCATCCGCATTCCCGACAATCAGATCTGCACCATGCTGGTCAGGGAGCTGGGCAACCCGATCATCAGCACCTCCATCCGCGACGACGACGAAATTCTGGAGTACAGCACCGACCCCGACCTGATTTTCGAGAAGTATCGCCCCCTGGTGGATCTGGTTATTGACGGTGGCTTCGGCAACAACATCGCCAGCACCGTAGTTGACTGCACCAACGAAGACTTTGACATCATTCGCCAGGGAGCCGGCGACATTGAACAGTATCTGTAGGTTTTAGAAGTGAGAACCAAGAAGTGAGAGGTGAGATGCTCGTTTACATGACGCTGTGCCAGAACGAACGTCTCACCTCTCACTTCTTGGTTCTCACTTCTCTTTTATGCTTCCAGCGGCGGTGACTCCAGAGGTAGTCGGATGGGCTGGCCTGAATGTCGCGCTCCAGCTGCCGGGCAAAGGCTTCCGTGAGCTGGTGCTGCTCAGCAGGTAGTTTTGTGAGCCCATCGTGAAGCTCCGTGAACGTGATGTGGTAGTGGCCCCGCCGCACCCGCCGGATGCCCACGTACACGGCGGCGCACTGGAACTGGGCCGCTAATTTATCGGCCCCGGTATAGAAAGGCGTGTCCTGGTGCAGGAAATTGGTCCAGTACGGGTAGTCTTCGGGGCCGGCGGCCTGGTCGGAAAGCAGGCTCAAAGTGCGGCCCTGGTTCCGGTGTTGTACCAGGTCGCGCAGGGTGCTGAGCATGGGCACCAGCTGCGCCCCCAGCCGGGTACGCAGCTGGAGCATAAAGTCCTCGAAAAACGGGTTTGTCAGGGGTTTGTACACGCCCCCGGCGCGGCCCGGGTACTCCAGCGCCGCCGCCGACAGAATCCACTCCCAGTTGCCGGCGTGCGAACCCAGGGTGAGAACTTGCCGGTTGAGCGGAAAGAACCGGCCCAGCACTTCGGGGTTGGTAAAGGTAACCCGTCGTCTGAGCTCCGCTGCTGAGAGAGCCCGCAGCTTCAGAATCTCGACAATTACCTGCGCGAAGTGCCAGTAGAACCCCTTCGCTACGAGCTGGATTTGTTCCGCTGATTTTTCCGGGAAAGAATTACGCAGGTTTTCCAACACCACGCCCCTGCGGTAGCGCAGGCCGTAGGCCATCAGCCAGTACAGCACCCGGGCCAGGCCATAGAGCACCGCCAGGGGCAGGCTGGCCATGGCAGTCAGCAGCCAGCCCAACGGCCGGTAATACCACGGATAGGTGGCGGCAGTGGTTTTACTCATCGGGACATTACGGCCCCGGCAGGGGCATATTCGGTTGGGTCGCGGCGCAGCGTAGCCGTCTGGGAGGCTATCAGCTGGTTTTTTGTGTTGCGCACTTCCACCATCAACCGGTAGTCGCCGGTGGGCACTTTGCTTAAGTCCAGCTCGCCCGTCAGCACAGTCGGCTTACCGTCGCCTCCCTGGGCCAGCCCCTTCCCGATTACCACGTCCTGCTTGCCTTGTAAAGTGCGCAGATAATAGCGCAACACCAGCGGCTGACCAGGCGTGGCGTGATAGAGCTCAGCGTAAAAAAACAGCTTGTCCTGCCCCCGGGCGTACAGTCCGGCTGGTGTACGGGTGAGCGTGAGGCCATTGCGGATGAAGTTGTTGGCAGCAATAGCGGCCCGGCTGGCGGGACTGGCCAGCAGCACTACATTGCTCAGAGCCAGCTTATCCGACCCGAAGTTTACTGCCAGGGGCTGCTCGAGGATAACAGTGGACGCGGCCCGGTACAAGTCGCGCATCTGCGCGCGCATCGTATACCGGCCATCGGGCAGAACAATCCGTTTCTGGAAGCTGATGGGGTTTTTGATGACGGCAGTAGTGTCGCGCAACACAGGTGGCTTAAGCGTTATCACTTCCTGGTACACGGCGGCCCCATCGGGCCGGATGGCTTCTAGCGTAACGGTAGCCCCGGCCTGAAACATCTTGGGACCCCGGCGATGATACACCAAGTGTTGCCCCGAAACGGTTACATACAGCTCTACTACGCCACCTTTCACGGCAACATCGTCGTTGCGGAAGCTGCTCACGTCGAGCAGCAGCTGGGCCGAAGCGGCGGAACCGACTAGGCACGGCAGCAGCAGCAGGAAAAGGCGTTGGAATACGGTCATCGTGTCAGTTTGGCGGTACCATTTACGCTAGCTGGCAGTTCCGGCCACTGGCGTTTGCGTCTCTCCGGACTGAAGTAAAATTGCAATTTTTCCGGTAGTCTGCTCTTACAACGCCCCCGGCCCGGGCCAGGTTTCCCCGCCCCCCGGCCCTCACTGCGTAGCCCGTAATCAGTCGCAAAGCCGTTACTTCGTTCCCACTCCCCATTTTTCGTGCGGCCCGGCTTCGCCCCGGCCTTCTCCGCTTGCGCCATGCCTGCCGTTTTGTTTGAATCCCAGTATAACCCACCTGCGACCTTTTTTGCCGAACTGCTTGGGGCCGATGCTCTCTGGCTGGAGGCCCACGACCACTACCACAAGCAAACCTACCGTAACCGGTGTCTGATCCTAACAGCTCAGGGTGCCCAGGTCCTGACGGTGCCCGTCCTGAATGGCAACCGCAGCGAAAAAGTTCTTACTTCAGCCATCGAAATTGATTACCGCCAGAACTGGGTACACCGCCATTGGCGCACCCTGCAAACCGCTTATGGTAGCACCCCGTACTTTGAGTACTACGCCGACTACCTGCACGACATCTACTTCCAAAAACCCCGGCTGCTGTTCGAACTGAACCTGAGCCTGCTCACGTTCTATTTTCGCTGCCTGCGCCTGCGTCTCCCCATCCATATCACCACCGAATACCACTCCGGCAGCACGTTTGGGCAACATACCCCGAGTGTCTCACTGCTCGACCGCCGTGACTGGCTGACACCCAAGGCCGCCGCCGGGGCATCACCTGACAGGAAGTCGGTCCGGCCCTATCCTCAGACCTTTGGTAAAGATTTTGTACCCGACCTCAGCATCTTAGACCTGCTCTTTATGCAGGGTCCGGCCGCCGGCACTTTTCTCGCGTAGTGTACTTGCCGCTCCGAACCAACGCCCGACTCAGTCTGTTTTCAGATTATATCGGCCAAACCCGCAGCAGTGGCCTTCATTCCCCTGCGGGGTTCCGTTTTTCTTCACTACCTTATCTGCATGGAAGCTAAATTCTCAAATAGAGTCAAGGAGGTCATCTCCCTGAGCCGGGAAGAGGCCATCCGGCTGGGGCACGACTATATCGGTACCGAACACCTGTTGCTGGGCATGATCCGCGAGGGCGAAGGCACGGCGATTGGGCTGCTCAAGAAGCTGGGCGTCTCCGTCGATGAGCTGAAATACGCACTGGAGCAGGCCACCCGCAATACGGCTACCCAGGGCACCAGCATTACTGGCTCCATCCCGCTGACCAAACAGACCGAGAAAGTTCTCAAGATTACGTATCTCGAGGCTAAAATCTTCAAAAGCGAAATTATCGGTACTGAGCATTTGCTCCTCTCGATTCTGCGCGATGAAGACAACATTTCGTCCCAAATTCTGAGCAAATTCAACGTGAACTACGAATCTGTGCGCGATTCGCTCGATTACCACGGTAACACGGCGAACAACCCCACTTCCGGTCCTGAGGCCGACGACGACGACAATGACCGCCTGTTTGGCGGCACGGGCGGACGTGGTGGCGCGGGAGCCGGCGCAACGCCCAAAAAGGGCAACGATAAATCGCGCACCCCGGTGCTTGACAACTTCGGCCGCGACCTCACCAAAATGGCCGAGGAAGACAAGCTCGACCCCATTGTGGGCCGTGAAAAGGAGATTGAGCGCGTAGCCCAGATTCTGAGCCGCCGCAAGAAAAACAACCCCATCCTCATCGGTGAGCCCGGCGTAGGTAAAACGGCCATTGCTGAGGGCCTGGCCCTGCGTATCATCCAGAAGAAGGTGTCGCGGGTACTGTTCGGCAAGCGCGTGGTCACGCTCGACTTGGCTTCGCTGGTGGCCGGCACCAAATACCGGGGCCAGTTCGAGGAGCGTATGAAGGCCGTGATGAACGAGCTGGAAAAGTCGCCCGACGTGATTCTGTTCATTGATGAGCTGCACACGATTGTGGGTGCCGGCGGGGCTTCTGGCTCACTCGATGCCAGCAATATGTTCAAGCCGGCCCTGGCTCGCGGCGAAATCCAATGCATCGGCGCTACCACGCTCGACGAGTACCGCCAGTACATTGAGAAGGATGGCGCGCTGGCCCGTCGTTTTCAGATGGTGATGGTGGACCCCACCACGCCCGAGGAGACGATTGAAATCCTGAACAACATCAAGGACAAGTACCAGGACCATCACCACGTAGTGTACACCGATAAGGCCATTGAGGCCTGCGTAAAGCTGTCGGACCGCTACATGTCGGATCGGTTCCTGCCCGATAAGGCCATCGACATTCTCGATGAGGCTGGTGCCCGCGTGCACATCAACAACATCGTGGTGCCCGAGGATATTCTCAAACTCGAAGAGCAGATTGAGAATATCAAAGGCGAGAAGAACCGCGTAGTGAAAAGCCAGAAGTACGAGGAAGCCGCCAAGCTCCGCGACACGGAAAAAAAGCTTATTGATCAACTCGAATCGGCCAAAAAGGATTGGGAAGAGGAGACCAAGAAGAAGCGCTACACTGTGAAGGAGGAGAACGTAGCTGAGGTAATTGCCATGATGACCGGCATTCCCGTTTCGCGTGTCGCCCAGAAGGAAAGCTCCAAGCTGCTTAACATGGGCGAGGAGCTTAAGGGCAAAGTGATTGGCCAGGACAACGCAATCAAGCAGTTGGTAAAAGCCATCCAGCGCACCCGCGTGGGCCTAAAAGACCCTAAGAAGCCCATTGGCTCATTCGTATTCCTGGGTCCGACGGGCGTGGGTAAAACGGAGCTGGCCAAGGTGCTGGCTACCTACCTCTTCGACAAAGAAGATGCGCTCGTGCGGATTGACATGTCGGAGTACATGGAGAAATTCAGCATCTCGCGCTTGGTGGGCGCACCTCCCGGCTACGTGGGCTACGAGGAAGGCGGCCAGCTGACGGAGAAAATCCGCCGCAAGCCGTACTCGGTGATTCTGCTCGACGAAATCGAGAAGGCCCACCCCGATGTGTACAACATCCTGCTCCAGGTGCTTGACGACGGCATTCTTACCGACGGCCTCGGCCGCAAGGTGGACTTCCGCAACACCATCATCATTATGACCTCCAACATCGGGGCGCGGGACTTACAGGACTTCGGGGCCGGCATCGGTTTCGGCACCAAGGCCCGCCAGGAGAACATGGACGAGCTGACGAAGGGCACCATCACCAATGCCCTGAAGAAGACCTTCTCGCCCGAGTTCCTCAACCGTTTGGATGATGTGGTCGTGTTCAACTCGCTGGAAAAGTCGGATATCCACAAGATCATCGACATCAGCCTGAGCAAGTTGCTGAGCCGCATTCAGACGCTGGGCTATAAGGTGGAGTTGACCGAAGCCGCCAAGGACTTTGTGGCCGAGAAAGGCTACGATCCCAAGTACGGTGCCCGTCCGCTCAACCGGGCTATCCAGAAGTACATCGAAGACCCGATTGCCGAGGAAATCCTGAAGGCCGAGATTGCCCAGGGTGACACCATCACCGCCGACTTCACCGAAGGTGCGGAGGAACTCACCTTCGCAGTCAGCAAAAGCGACGGTGCAGGCATCCCAATGGCCAGCGACGAGCGGCCGGAGGAAGCGCCCGAACCTTCCGATGATGAGCCCACGGACTCGAAAAAGAAGGGCGAGTAGTTCGTCTGAAATCACAAACAGCAACGGCTGGCTCCTTCCCAGGGGCCGGCCGTTGCTGTTTCGTTCCATCTTACGCTATTTTCGCTTGAATATGCGCCTAAACTTGGTTTTAACGCTGTGTGCTTTACTACCTAATGTGGGTTTAGTAAGCTGCTCCGCCGCGAGCTATCCTTACAATCCGAAGCTTATCACTACGCAAACTGAAGTCAAATTTGCCTTCAGTGCCAATCGCGGAATTTTATCAGCTGACGGGACGATTTATTTCGTTCCCTCTTCTGATGAATCTGCGGTTTTCGCTTATTATAACAATCGGGTTGTATGGCAAGTAAAAGCATCCCGCGAATGTGGCTTGGATGCTTTTCATCAAGTCCTACGTACTCTCAAGCTTACTCCTGCAAATCTGGAGGTAGTTTATGGAAAGCATAGTTTTCTGACCATTGTGCGTAGCACGGAACAGGTTACCTGCCAAGGGCGCGACCAATACTCTTCCTAGAATAGATGCCACCGCCAAATCTTAGAGGCCGCTTTTCTGAGCAGGCGCGTTACCTTTGAGTTACTGACTTACTCCAGCTCCTCCGTCTTTCCCAAGCCCATCCGATGTCCGATCCGCACGCTGACGCCCAACTAAGCCCACTTGAAGTTCTCGCCCGCAAAAACCAGGAAGCCCTGCTCGGCGGCGGCCAGGCCCGCATCGATGCCCAGCACAAAAAGGGCAAGCTCACCGCCCGCGAGCGGATTGATTTGCTGTTTGATGAGGGCTCGTTCGAGGAAATCGGCAAGTTCGTGATGCACCGCTCCAAGGACTTTGGCCTCGACAAGGAGTACTACCTCGGCGACGGCGTGGTAACGGGCTACGGCACCGTGCAGGGCCGGCTGGTGTACGCCTTCTCCCAGGATTTCACGGTGTTTGGCGGCTCGCTGAGCGAAACCCACGCCGAGAAAATCGTCAAAATCATGGACCTCGCCATGAAGAACGGTGCCCCCGTTATCGGCCTCAACGACTCGGGTGGGGCCCGCATTCAGGAGGGCGTGGTGAGTTTGGGCGGTTACGCCGACATCTTCTACAAGAATACGCTGGCCTCGGGCGTGGTGCCCCAGCTCTCGGCCATCATGGGCCCCTGCGCGGGCGGCGCGGTGTATTCGCCCGCCATCACCGACTTCATTCTGATGGTGGAAGACACGAGCTATATGTTCGTGACCGGCCCCAACGTGGTGAAAACCGTGACCCACGAAACCGTAACCAGCGAAGAGTTGGGCGGTGCCAGCACCCACTCGACCAAGAGCGGTGTGACGCACTTCAGCTGCGCCAACGAGGTAGCCTGCATCACCCGCGTGAAGCAGCTGCTGAGCTATATGCCCCAGAACTGCGAGGAAACCGCCCCCATGCTGCCCTACGAGGCCGGCCAGAACGAAAGCCGCCCGGTCCTCGACACCATCATGCCCGAAAACCCCAATCAGCCTTACGACATGCGCGAGGTGATTGAGGGGATTATTGATGCCAACTCGTTCCTGGAAGTCCACCAAAACTTCGGCGAGAACATCGTGGTGGGCTTTGCCCGCCTCGGCGGCCGGAGTATCGGCATCGTGGGCAACCAGCCGGCCGTGCTGGCGGGCGTGCTCGACATCAACGCCAGCACCAAGGCGGCGCGGTTCGTGCGCTTCTGCGACTCGTTCAACATCCCGCTGCTGGTACTCGAAGACGTGCCCGGCTTCCTGCCCGGCACCGACCAGGAGTGGCGCGGCATCATCACCAATGGGGCCAAGTTGCTCTACGCCTTCTGCGAAGCCACCGTGCCGCGCATCACCGTCATCACCCGCAAAGCCTACGGCGGGGCCTATGACGTGATGAATTCCAAGCACATCGGGGCCGACCTGAACTACGCCTGGCCCACCGCCGAAATTGCGGTAATGGGTGCCAAGGGCGCGGCCGAAATCATCTTCAAGCGCGAAATTGCCGCTGCCGAGAACCCCGAAGCCAAGCTCCAGGAGAAGGTAGATGAGTATCAGCAGAAGTTCGCCACCCCCTACCGCGCCGCCCACCGCGGCTTTGTGGATGAGGTTATCCTGCCCTCCCAGACCCGCCAGAAGCTCATCCGCGCCTTTAAGATGCTGGAAAACAAGGTGGCCACGCTGCCCCGCAAGAAGCACGGCAACATTCCGCTGTAGAATCGTTTGTCATGGTGGCGAAGGAAGTATCTTGTCACGCTCTTTCGTCAGAGTAGTTTTTTATCCCGGCAGCGCGAACGTGACCAGATGCTTCGCGCCGCTCAGCATGACAGAACAATGCGTCAAGAATCATTCGACTTCCTCCAGAAATACCTCAATAACGCCTCCCCTACCGGCTTCGAGAAGGAAGGCCAGCAGATTTGGCTGGAATACCTCAAGCCCTACATCGACGAGCACTTCGTGGATACTTACGGCACGGTGGTGGGCGTCATCAACCCCGAGGCCGAGTATAAGGTGGTGATTGAGGCCCACGCCGACGAAATCAGCTATTTCGTCAACTTCATTACCGAATCGGGCTTCCTGTACCTGCGCAAAAACGGTGGCTCCGACCCGCTCGTGGCCCCGAGCAAGCGCGTGAACATCCACACCAAAAAGGGCATCGTGAAGGCGGTATTCGGCTGGCCCGCCATCCACACCCGCAAAACCGACCAGGACAAGGCTCCAACCATCGAAACGGTGTTCCTCGACTGCGGCGCGGCCAGCAAGGAGGAAGTCGAGGAAATGGGCATCCACGTGGGCTCCGTTGTCACTTTTGAGGACGAGTTCATGGTACTCAACGACAAGTTCTACGTGGGCCGCGCGCTCGACAACCGCATCGGCGGCTTCATGATTGCCGAAGTGGCCCGCCGCCTTCACGAGGAGGGCAAAAAGCTACCTTTCGGCCTCTACATCGTGAACTCAGTACAGGAGGAAATCGGTCTGCGGGGCGCCGAGATGATTGCCCACCGCATCCAGCCCGACGTAGCCATCGTGACCGACGTGACCCACGATACCCAGTCGCCGATGTATGAGAAGAAAACCAGCGGCGACCTGTTCTGCGGCAAAGGTCCGGTGATTACCTACGGCCCGGCCGTGCAGAACAACCTGCGCGACCTCATCATTGAAGCGGCCCAGAGCGCCGAAATCCCCTTCCAGCGCGCGGCGGCCACCCGCGCCACCGGCACCGATACCGACGCCTTCGCCTACTCCAACGCAGGGGTGGCCGCCGCCCTGATTTCACTGCCCCTGAAATACATGCACACCACCGTGGAAACCGTGCACCAGGACGATGTGCAGAACGTCATCAGCCTGATCTATGAGTCGCTGCTCCGGATTGAGGACCAGCACGATTTCCGCTACTTCAGCTAATAACAATGTAGGGGCGGGGCTTGTCCCCGCCCGCCGTTCGCACCATCCCAACGATTCCGTTCAACGGCGGGCGGGGACAAGCCTGAGGGCGGCTCCTTTTGGTTACGACTAAATGTCTGGCTCTTCTACTCCCACATCCGTCTTATGGAATTACCGTCCATTTTTCCGCCGCTAACTGTGACTGACCAGATGGACCGGCGGGTGGCCGTGCCGTTTCCACCGCAGCGCATTGTGTCACTGGTGCCTTCACAAACGGAGCTGCTGTTTGATTTGGGGCTGGCCGGGCGGGTGGTGGGCGTAACCAAGTTCTGCGTGCATCCGGCCTCGGCCCGGCAGTCGGCGACGGTAGTAGGTGGCACCAAGAACTTCGATTTCGAGAAGATAGCGGCTCTGCAACCCGACCTCATCATCGGCAACAAGGAAGAGAATTACCAGGAGGGCATCGAGCAGCTGGCGGCCCGTTACCCGGTCTGGCTGAGCGACATCAGCAACCTGCCCGAAGCCCTGGACATGATCCGGCGCGTGGGCCTGCTGGCGGGCCGCAAGGACGCCGGCGACGCGCTGGCCGCCGACATTGGGGCTTCGTTTACTGCACTGGCCGCGCCGGCTACCGAGCCGGTTCCGGTGGCTTACTTCATCTGGCGCAAGCCCTACATGGTGGCCGCCGCCGGCACATTCATCGATGATATGCTGGCCCGAACCGGCCTGTGCAACGTGTTCGGCCACCTCGGGCGCTACCCCGAAATTACGGCCGAACAGCTCCGGCAAGCCGCGCCCCGCCAGATTCTGCTCTCGTCAGAGCCCTACCCCTTCAGCGAAAAGCATATAGCCGAGTTCCGGCAAATCTGCCCCACGGCCCAGCTCCGCATCGTCGACGGGGAGCTGTTCAGTTGGTACGGCAGCCGCCTGCGGGCATCGGCAGAGTATTTCCGTCAGTTGCAGGTTCAGGAGTGAAGGCCCCCATCTACTGCTAAAGGGCAGTTGTTGCTGATGGTTTGCGGGCAGTAATCAGAAGGCCGGAGCCGGGGCCGGGTTGGTGCTGAAGCCCACCCTCTCCAGCTCGCGCCAGAACTGCGGGTAGGACTTCCGGACCACCTGCGGGGCCTCCAGCGTTAAGGAGCCAAGCAGCGCCAATGGAGCAAAGGCCATGGCCATGCGGTGGTCGTGGTAGGTAGCCACCGTCTGACCCTCCACGCGGAAATTCTCCGCCGACACCACAAACCGACCTTCTCCGGCATCGGTCAGGGCTCCGCCGAACTTCGCCAGCTCCGTTTGCAGGGCGGCAATCCGGTCGGTTTCCTTGATACGCAGGCTCTCCAGGCCCGTGAAGGTAGCCGCCACACCCAGGGCCGCTGCTACCACGGCCACGGTCTGGGCTAGGTCGGGGCAGTCGGTGAAGTCCTGAGTGAGGTGAGCCGCCACCGGCCCCTTAGTCAGGCGCAGCGTTTCATCGGCCAGAAATTCGGTTAGCACACCTAGCTGAGCCATGATTGCCACAATGGCCTGGTCGCCCTGCCAGGAATAGCGGCGCAGCGTGGGCAGCGTGAGGTGGGAGCCTTCGGGAGCCAGCGCTACGATGGCGTACCAGTAGCTGGCGGCCGACCAGTCGCCTTCCACGGTGTAGTTGGTAGGCCGGTAGGCCTGGGGCCGCACTTCCAGCACCTCGCCCAAATCACGGCACACGGCTCCAAAATGCTGCATCAGGGCCTGGGTCATGCGAATGTAGGGCCGGGAACCAACTTTACCGGTCAGCCAGATGCGCAGGCCGTGGGGCAGCGTGGGGCCAACCATCAGCAGCGCCGAAATATACTGGCTGCTGATGTCGCCGCGCACGTTGAGCTCCGTGAAATCGGCTGCGGCGTCGGTGGCAGCCTGGGGGGTGCGGCCCAGCAAGCGCAGGGGCGGATAGCCCTCCTGGCGCTGGTACTCAATGCGGGCTCCTAGTTCCCGTAGAGCGGCTACCAGAACCTGAATGGGGCGCTCCTGCATACGAGCCGTGCCGGTGAGCTCCGTCTGACGGCCCGTCATGGCCAGGTAGGCCGTCAGGAAGCGCATCACAGTCCCGGCATCCTCGGTATCAAATACCGGAGCCGCCGGATTGCGCAGCAGCCGCTGCATTAGCTGGGTGTCGTTGGCATCGGAGAGATTATGCAACTCGCCACCGCCAGCCAGCGCCTGGATGATTAGCGCCCGATTACTTTCGCTTTTGGAAGCCGGTACCTGCGCCGTGCCCCGCAGAGGGCCGGTGGGGCCGGAAAGAGTGAGGGAGGTAGTAATAGCAAGAACAAATGCAGGAGGCCGGCCAGCAGCCCCCTTAGTACGAGAAAACGTAAAATCCGCGCCGGCCACTCACAGCCGGTGGTAGTAGCGCAACGACTCGGCAATTTCTTCCAGCGTTACGGCCTGGTCGTACACGCCCCGGCCGATGCCTTCGAGCAAGGTACAGTTGATGATGGCACCGGAGTTCTTCTTGTCCTGACGGGCGAAGTCGGCAATGGCTTTGGTTTCCAGCGTAACGAATTGCACCTTCTCAAACACCGAAAACAGGAAGGTTTCAATTTTATCCAGTTCCTCGGCGCTGAGCAACCCCTTGTGGTAGCTCAGCCACGTTTCACACACCATGCCGGCAGCTACGGCTTCGCCATGCAGGATTTCGCGACCTGGCTGCTGAAGCAAGTAACTTTCCAGCGCATGACCCACGGTATGGCCAAAGTTGAGCAGCTTGCGCAGCCCGCTTTCCAGGGGGTCCTGCGCCACAATACGCTGCTTTAAGGCCACCGACTCCCCGATCAGGGGGGTCCAGTCATCGACCAGCATACCCACGTAGCGGTTTCGGGCGAAGCCATCGGCGTCGGCAATCAGCCAGTGCTTCACGATTTCAGCGTAGCCCGACTTAAGTTGGCGCGGGTCGAGGGTTTGCAGAAAACGCGGCTCGATAAATACTGCCGCCGGCTCCTGAAATACACCTAGCTGGTTTTTGAAACCCATAAAATCGACGCCGGTTTTCCCGCCCACGCTGGCATCTACCTGCGCCAGCAACGTGGTAGGCACCTGCACGAAACGCACGCCTCGCTTGTACACGGCCGCCGCAAAACCGCCCAGGTCCGTAATAACCCCGCCACCCAGATTGACTACCACGGCGTAGCGGTCAGCCCGGGCCTCGGTGAGTTCCGCCCACAAGGTTTCGCAGGTAGCCAGGGTCTTGTATTCCTCCCCGGCCGGAATTTCGACCACCCGGGCGCTATCGGGCAGCACTTTCGCCAGCAGGGGCAGACACTGTGCACCGGTGTTGGCGTCTACCAGCACAAAAACCTGCCCCACTGCTGGTTTGCTCAACAATTTGGCTAATTCCACCAAGGCTTGGTCGCCTATAAACAGCTTTTCATTCAAAATAATATGCGTTTTATGAAATTTTTTCGACCAATGATTGCAAGAAATCGGACAAAAATAGCTTGCTTTGGTGCAACTATTATACCCGGGTTCTGCTCATGGAAACGCAACTTACCTTCTATTCGATTATGAAATGCTCCGCTCGTGGCTTATTTGTCACCGGCCTGCTCAGCGCGGGTGCTTTGCTCACTTCATGCAGCAAGGACGCCATGCCCACTATGGAAGAGGGCCTGGTTGGCCGGTGGGAATGGGAACAAACTTCAGCCAGGGACCAGTATAAACTGACTCCTGGTAATACCGGCCACAAAGTGGTAGTCGAGTTTGATCGGCGCGGACGGGCCCGGTTCTACCAGGACGACAAGTTGGTGAGTGCGGCCGCCTTCACCGTGCGGCGCGACCGGGCTGGGCTGGGGCAGCCCCTGCGGCACCTGATTATATACCGGGGCTACCAGAACAACCAGTACTACTCGGTTTCGGGTAACCGGTTGCACCTCCAGGATGCCAATGGCAAACTGCTACAACATAACTACACCCGCATGGTGGCGGAAGTATCCGTAAACCTGGCGACGCCCAAAACGCTGCAATAACCCACCTGACAGGTACCCTGGCAGGTTCTTCATCGCCTCTGTCTCTCGTCCTCGTCTGGTTTCATCCTGCCCGGCAGTCCTTTTCACGGGACTGCCGGGCAGTTCTGCATTTATGGAGTGAGGCGGGCTTTTCGCGTTTTTATCGGGATTCTTGGCTCCTGCTGATTGCTAAAAGGCAAGGCCGTGCAATACGAAAAATCAAGGCTTCACTTTAGGCATCTGCTTCGCTACCGAACCACGTTTACCGGCTATCTTTACGTACCCCAAACCAGCTCCACCCAGCCGCCGGCACTGCCCCCTGTATGTCCCTGACACAAGCCCCCCCCATTTCCTTTGACGATACTGCCGTTGCCTTCGCCTCCAGGTCCGATGGAGAACTGCGCCGGATGTACGCCCTGTTTGCCGCCATGAACAACAATTCGTTAGTCAAGACGGGCAGTAGCCTCATGAAGACCGCCCTGAAGTGGCATCTGCCGGGCACCAAGTTCCTGATCAAGAAGTCCATCTTCGAGCAATTCTGCGGCGGAGAAACCATTCAGGAATGTCTGCCGGTGGTTCAGGAGTTGGGGCGTTACCACATCGGCACCATCCTCGACTATTCCGTGGAGGGCGAGGGCAGCGACAAGAGCTTCGACGCGACGACGACCGAGTTGCTGGCTACCCTCGATTTGGCCCACCGCTCCCAACACATTCCGTTTTCTGTTTTTAAGGTAACCGGCATCGGTAACTCGGCCATCCTCGAGAAGATGCAGGCTGGCAAAACCCTCTCGTCGGCCGAGGAAATCAGCTTTGAGAAAACCAAGAAGCGGATCAATGCGATTTGCGCCCGGGCCCACCAGTATGGAGTCCGGGTGTTCGTAGATGCGGAAGAGAGCTGGTTTCAGGAAACTATCGACCAGTTGGCCTACGAGATGATGCAGCGCTACAACCGCGAGTCGGCCATCGTCTGGAACACGTATCAGTTGTACCGTCACGACCGACTGGAAGCCCTGCGCCAAGCCCATCAGGAAGCCGTGCGCGGCGGCTACCACCTGGGGGGCAAGCTCGTGCGCGGAGCCTATATGGAAAAGGAAGCCCGTGTAGCGGCCCAGCAAGGGATTCCAAATCCCATCAACCCTACCAAGGAAGCCACCGATGCCCTCTATGATCAGGCGCTGCGCTACTGCGTGGAGCATCTGGACCACATCAGCGTCTGTGCCGGCACTCATAATGAAGCCAGTTCCCTGCTGCTCACGCAACTCCTGCAACAGCACAACATCCGCCCTGATGATGCCCGCGTGTGGTTTGCCCAACTTTATGGCATGAGTGACAATCTAAGCTACAACTTGGCCAATGCTGGCTACAACACGGCCAAGTATGTACCGTACGGTCCCGTAGAAGCCGTAATGCCTTACTTACTGCGTCGGGCCGCCGAAAATACCGCCATTGCGGGCCAGACCAGCCGGGAATTTCTGCTCATTCAGAAGGAGATGGCCCGGCGCAAAGTCCGGAACACTTAAATCCGAATACTCATATAGTTAAACGGCATAGTTTTTGGCAACCACGGCCCGTTGTATCTGGTTCTACACCGGCTTCAACGGGCTTTTTGCTTATATTCCGTTTTTCCTCTCTCTCATTCCTCGTTTCCCACCTACGCTCCATGATCGGCCGAGTACGCAGTCACCTAATCCTTTTTTCCCGCACTCAGATAGGCACCACCAGCTACCTCAACTTGGTTCAGGAAGCTGAGTTGGGCTTGAACCTGGATATTTCTCACGAAAAGTCCCGCCTTAACGAAATTCTCATTGAGATTTCAGAGCATGAACATGAAGCCGGTCGCCCGGTACTAAGCTGCCTGGTGAAAGTAAAGGGCTCGAAAGGGCAAGGAGACAATTTTTATAAAATGTGTGAGCGGTTGGGCATGGGAGAATGGCGTACATTGAAGCAACAGGAAGATTTTTTGATTGACATGCGTCAGAAGTGTCGGGATTTTTGGCAGGATGATGAAAATTTTCAAAAATTTGCGTAAGCCAAAACAGGCGCTGAAGGGATGAAAATCGAAATATTGATTGGGTGAGAAAGGTTGCGTACATTTTTATGGCGCAACCTCGCATTTGGGCCTGCGTTAAGCTATTTGAAACCTCCGCCTAGTGTTTCCTTTCCACAAGCACTAGAGCGGAGTATTTTTCTTACTTCATTCAACTTAACTCTCCCCACCCATGAACAACGATTCGATTAACCCCACTAACTCTGGTACTGGTTCAGGCGCTAACTATGGTACTGGCTCGGCTGGTACTGGCTACAGCACCGGTGCTAATATGACTTCCAGCGGCAACATGGGCAACGCCAGCACTGGTGATTCGTCTATCCCAACCAACTCCGCACCTACCGGTGGTGATACCAACCCCCATCATGATTACAGCGCCACGCAGAAAGGTGCTGCTGCGGCTGGTTCGGTTGGAGCCGCTGTAGGTGCCGGTATCGACGCTACCCAGAACGCCGCCGGCGATGCTGCCCGCGCTGTAACCGGAAGCAACGAGACTTACGGCTCAGGGAATGCTTACACTGCCGGTTCGTTTAGCGACCGTGACAGTGCCGAGCGGGCCTATCAGTCGCTCGCATCCCGTGGCTACCACAAAGACGATGTAAACTTGGTCATGTCGGACGATGCGCGTAAGCGTCACTTCGGCGACGACACGGTAGAAACTGAACTTGGCGACAAGGCCATGGAAGGTGCTGGCGTAGGCTCGGCTATTGGTGGCACGGCTGGCGCAATCATCGGTGCCATTGCTGCCATTGGTACCTCCGTAGCTCTGCCTGGTCTTGGTCTGGTAATTGCCGGCCCTATCGCCGCTGCTCTGGCCGGTGCCGGCGCAGGTGGCCTGACGGGTGGCCTGGTAGGTGCATTGGTAGGTTCGGGTATCCCCGAGGAACACGCCGCTGAGTACGAAACTGACGTAAAGAACGGCAACATCGTGATGGGCGTACGTCCACGTAACGAGGAGGACGCCCGCTACTTTGAGGAGGAGTTTCGTCGTCATAACGGCGACAAGGTTCGTCGTTACTAGTAGCGTTAGAGCATAAGCTCTGCCGACCAAAAGAGGCCTTCCCTGTAAAGGGGAAGGCCTCTTTTTTGATAATCAACGTAATATCGTTCACCGGCAATTCATTTTTGGGTGCTTATTTGCTGAACCGCTATATTCACGGATATTCATTCGGCAACTGCACGCAACCTGCCTTATCGTTTAAGGCCCTCCGTAGGTAGAAACCCCGTTGGCAAAGGGCACTTATTATGTCAGCAACCACGTTGGGAGTACAAACCGGCGTCAGGTTATCGGCGTAGCTATCTGTGGAATCTTTGCTCCATTCGCCATTTCTTCATTTCACCCCCGTTAGTTCATGTCTTCCCCCCGACTCAAAATAGGCCTTTATGCCTCGGTGTTGCTGGCGGTGTTCGTGCTGGCTTCGTACAAGCTCTACCAGCGCAACGACGGCCGGCCACCCCAAAAGGATGAGGTCTTGATTAAAGCCATGCTTCAGGGACTGAGTGCCGCGCACTACCAGCCTGAACGTATCGACGACGCCTTTTCCAAGCGCGTATTCGATCTATACCTCAAGCGGCTGGATGGCAGCAAGAAGTTTCTGCTTAAAGCTGATGTTGATCAGCTAAGCCAGTATCAGAAGGATATTGACAATGAAGTACAACGCGGCACTCATGAGTTTCTGGACTTGAGCACTCAGTTGATGGCCCAGCGCATGAAGGATGTACAAGGTTTGTATCGTGATATACTGGCCAAACCTTTTGATTTCACTGTTGAGGAAACGTTTGAGACGGAGCCGGACAAAGTGACTTTCGCTGCCAACGCTGCCGTTCAGCGTGAGGAGTGGCGCAAGTTTCTGAAGTACCAGACGATGGTTCGCCTTTCTGAAATGATGGAAGAGCAAACCAAGAAGAAGGACAAGCCGCTGGCTTCTACCAACGCAAAGCCCTCTGAAGCGACTATTTCGGAGCCGATCCGCACTCCTGAGCAAATGGAAGTTGAAGCCCGCAAGCGGGTTCTGAAGTATTTCGATGATTATTTCAAGGATCTGGCTCAGAACGATGCCAACGACCGGCTGGCAACCTATGCCAACGTCATTGCCAACACGTACGATCCGCACACTGAATATTTCGCGCCCCGTGATAAAGATAACTTCGACATTGCCATGACCGGCCGTTTCGAAGGTATTGGGGCCACTTTACAGGAAAAGGATAACCAAATCAAGGTTGCCGACATCGTGCCGGGTTCGGCTTCTTACCGACAGGGTGAGTTGAAAGCCGGTGATATCATTCTGCGCGTAGCCCAGGGAGCCGAGGAGCCGGTATCGGTGGAAGGCTGGCGCTTGGACAAGGCGATTACGCTGATTCGGGGACGCAAGAATACCGAAGTCCGGCTCACAGTACGTAAACCCGACAATAGCACCAAAGTCATTCCCATTGTCAGGGATGTAGTGGTGATTGAGGAAACCTACGCGCAGTCGGCTACCATCAACGAGAATGGCACCAAATTAGGTTATATCAAACTGCCGAATTTCTATGCGGACTTCAACGACAACGGCGGACGCAGTTCGGCAGCGGATGTGAAGAAGGAGCTGGAAAAACTTAAGCAGGAAAATGTGAAGGGTGTTGTGTTAGACCTCCGTTTCAACGGCGGGGGCTCCTTGCAGGATGCCGTGGAAATGGCCGGTTTGTTTATCGATAGTGGTCCGATAGTGCAGGTACGGGGCGGTCAGGGCTCAGCTACCATCCTCAACGACCGTGACCCACGCGTACAGTACAGCGGGCCGCTGATTGTGTTGGTGAACAAGTACAGCGCCTCCGCTTCCGAAATTCTGGCGGCGGCTATCCAGGACTATAAGCGGGGCGTAATTATGGGCTCAGCCAGTACGTACGGCAAAGGTACCGTACAGCGTATCTTCGACTTGGATGATGCCATGCCGGCGGAGTTCAATGGGATCAAGCCGTTTGGCTCGCTCAAGCTGACTACTCAGAAATTCTACCGCATCAATGGTGGTTCCACGCAGTTTAAGGGCGTGATTCCGGATATCATTTTGCCGGATGCCTATAGCTACCTCGATCAGGGCGAAAAGGAAACAGATTACCCGCTTAAGTGGGATGAAATTACGCCTGCCCGCTACCGCGCCTGGAACGATGCGCCGGCTATGGACAAGTTGCGCCAGGCCAGCATGGCCCGCGTTAACTCAAGCCCTAGTTTCAAGCAGCTTTCCGATATGGTGCAACGCATGGTGAAGCGCAAGGATGACACGAAAGTATCCTTGAAACTAACGAGCTACCGTACCGAGCAAACGCAGGCTAAGCTGGAAGCAGACAAGTACGAGGCTATTCAGAACGCCGCTCAACCGATGGTTATTACGCCCCTGGCTTTTGATCTGCGGCAGTTAGGTGCCGATACCATCAAGGTTAACCGGGCCTCACGCTTCGTGAAGCCCCTCAAGAAGGACATTACCTTACGCGAAGCAGTAGCAGTCCTGAAAGACGAAATGTAGTCGTCAACCAGCCGCGCTGAGTTAGAGCCCTTCGGTACGTTGTACCGAAGGGCTTTTTCATGGAAACCTATACCAATTTTCAAGACCAAATAAAATATTTAAACACCTATCAATAGTCTCACAATCAGATTCTTATCAACTTAAATAAAATGACAATATTTTTAGTATCCAAGAACCTATTATTTAGCAATTTGGTTTACTAGACATGCAGACGACGAACATGGAAACGACCGTAATTCCGCTGATTACTGATGAGCAGAAGCAGGCGGAGGAAACTTGGCGCAAATCGATTCCGGCCCAGGTGTTTCTCAACTACTTCTTCGCCATCAACTACCACATCGAGCAGGCCGACGATGCCTTGGGAGGCCTGCAACACCTACCCTATTTCCGCGCGCATCAGGCAGAACTGGTGGAAATGGATGTGCAGGCCATCACCAAGATGCTGCATGCCTGCTGGAGTACCGAGTACGCCCTGCGCGCTACGGCCGAACTAGGCGACGAGGACTACCTGCGCAATGCTTTGCACTGGACCTTCCCGCAGGCGTATCATACTATCACGGCCGGTTTGCAGGCTTTCTTGTATACGGCCGGTGTACGGAGCAGTAATCCGTCGCTGGTACGCCGCGAGGTGGGCCGGTTGGTGGTGCGCAACGCATATCCCCGGCCGGTTTCGTTCTATGCCGCCGGAGCGCACGGCGACGTCAGCATCCACCGCCTACCGCTGGCCGGCTACAAGGCGGGGCTTCACATTGCCGGACAGGAAATCGATGCCCAGGCTCAGATTGGCCAGTTTCTGCGAACTACGCGCAAAATAAAGGCTCAGGCCACCCGTCAGCAAGTACAGAGCAACCCCAATACAGCGTTGCGTAGTCAGAAGACGGGTAAAGTGCTGGATAAGTGGACGGCTTCGCATTGGCAGCAGATTACCTGGCGGCTAGGTTATACCACCATTTTCGATTTGCTGGGTCGGTTGCGCGTGTCGCAGACCAGCCGGGAAATTGAGCGGTTCGTGGAGGCAGAAATCGATTTTAAGCTTTTTCATCAGTCCTTGCTCAATATCGTGAGCTACCTCAATGGCATTCACGAAAGCTACGTGGCCAAGGCGATGAGCCTGGAGCGCTACCAGCAGATGGTGGCAGAGCTTCCGAAACATCTGCAACACTCCTTCGTGCAGGCCCGCTTGCAGAACCGCGTTCTACCTCTGTTGCGCGAAGACGATACTCCCCTGCTGCGCATGGCCGCTTAGCTGCTACCTAATTGCCGCGCTCCTATTCTACCACTCCATATACACGTAAGCGCCGGCTCCCTGAGCCGGCGCTTTTTGCGTTCTGCTCCCTGAAAGCGGGTCTGTGCCGCCAGCACGTTAGGTTAGCCGGACGGGCCGCGCTATTTTTGCAGCTTGACTTGCCGGGTTCCGCGTGGGACCCGTTACCCCCTTGCCGTATGCAGCACCTCAGCGAACAGGAAATTATCCGTCGGAACAAACTGGATGAGCTTCAGAAACTAGGCATTGACCCCTACCCATCGGAGTTGTTCGACGTGAACTTCTACGCCCAGGAAATCCTCGATAACTACCACTCCGAACTCAACAATTTCCAGGATGTAAGTCTGGCTGGCCGCCTCATGTCGATGCGCGTGAAGGGTAAGGCTTCCTTTGCCGAGTTGCAGGATGCTTCGGGCCGGATCCAGCTCTACATCAACCGCGACGAAATCTGCCCCGGCGAGGACAAGGAACTTTACAATACTGTTTTTAAGAAGCTGCTTGACCTCGGTGACTTCATTGGCGTGAAAGGCCACGTGTTTAAGACGATGGTGGGTGAAACGTCTGTTCACGTAACCGGCCTGACGGTGCTCAGCAAAAGCCTGCGCCCTCTACCCGTGGTGAAGGAGCGTACCGATGAAGCAACCGGCGAGAAAATTACCTACGATGCCTTCACCGACCCTGAGCAGCGCTACCGGCAGCGGTACGTGGACTTGGTGGTGAACCCGCACGTGCGCGAAGCCTTCATCAAGCGGACCCAACTGGTGCAGGCGATGCGCAACTACCTCAACGACAAAGGGTATCTGGAGGTGGAAACGCCAATTTTGCAGCCCTTGTACGGTGGCGCGGCAGCTCGCCCCTTCAAGACGTTCCACAATACGCTGGATATGACGCTGTATCTGCGTATTGCCAATGAGCTGTACCTGAAGCGTCTCATCGTGGGCGGCTTCGACGGCGTGTATGAGTTCAGCAAGGACTTCCGCAACGAAGGCATGAGCCGGTTCCACAACCCCGAGTTCACCCAGATGGAGTTGTACGTAGCCTACAAGGACTACTACTGGATGATGGACTTGGTGGAGGAAATGGTAGAGCGCGTTGCCCTGGCCCTACATGGCAAGACCGAAGTACAGGTTGGTGAGAACCTCATCAACTTCCAGCGCCCCTGGAAGCGTTTCACGATGGCCGAATCCATCGAGCATTTCACGGGCTTCAGTATTGATGGCAAGAGTGAGCAGGAGTTGCGCGCCGCCGCGAAAGAGTTGAAAGTAGGCTTGGACCCAAGCATGGGCAAGGCTAAAATCATCGACGAAATTTTTGGGGAGCACGTGGAGCCCAAGCTTATTCAGCCCACTTTCATCACCGATTATCCGGTGGAAATGTCGCCGCTGGCCAAGAAGCACCGGAGCAAGCCGGGCTTGGTAGAGCGGTTCGAGGCCATCTGCAACGGCAAGGAAATCTGCAACGCCTTCTCCGAGCTCAACGACCCCATCGACCAGCGCGCCCGTTTTGAGGAGCAGTTGGAATTAGGCAAGCGTGGCGACACCGAGGCAATGGTACTGGATGAGGACTTCTTGCGGGCGCTGGAGTACGGCATGCCCCCCACAGCTGGCCTGGGCATCGGTATCGACCGCCTGAGCATGATTATGACTAACTCTAACTCGATTCAGGACGTGCTGTTCTTCCCCCAGATGAAGCCAGAGTATACCAAATCGGAAAACGCTTCGCAACCCGACGCGTAACGCTCCGGCAGTCAGTATTAAGCCAAAGCGGCCGGTTCCCAACTAGGAAACCGGCCGCTTTGGCTTAATACTGACTGCCAAAGTATAGTTGGTAGGGGCGTAAAATCAGAAAGCCTCCCGCCGAAATAAGGCGGGAGGCTTTCCTTTATATACAAGCGGCTAACCTTTCCGAGTGAAGGTCATAGGAGAAATGTGCGATGGACAGCGTATGATTTTACTGACGGGTTGTATGACCAGGTCCTGTCAGAAGCTCTACGGTCGGCAATTTTACTCCTACAACGACTTGTAACTCTTCTTTTAAGCCGCCTGTTTGCACGTTTACGCGAGCCAGTTTACAGGGTTACACCTAAATAACAATTTATTCAACAATTTTTCCTCAAAACAGCGCGAGCCATTTGTCATTATGGCTCAGCTCTTGGAAGACCAGGCACTCCACTAGGGTGTTAGCCCTACTAGCTAGCCGGTTGATTAAGGGAGTCGAGCAAGTCAGCGGCGGCCGTGCGGTCGGTGCGGTGCTGTTCAGAATCGGCGGGGTTGGCACCTTTAAGTGCCTCAATACGTGCCTTACCCTGCTTCAGTAAGCGCCCCAGATCCTCGTTCATTTTACCTGCGGCGCGCTTGAGGTCAGCCCGGGCTTCATCACCGGTTTCGGGAGCCAGGAGCAACCCAGCCACTATACCGGCAGTGGCACCGGCCAGCAACGACAAAATCACTTTGCCTTTTGTGTCTTGCATGAGAAAAGTATTTGAGTGAGAAGATGAGTTGCAGGATTCAATGCCGAATCTATCTAACGCGCATACCGGGCGCTAGGTTAAGCGAAAAGCCCCCACCTCTTGAAAAGAAGTGGGGGCTTTGCATGGATGCTTTGTGACCTACAGGTCGTTGAGCATCTTTACAATTTCGCTCTTGGCCTTACCAAGCTTGTTTTGCAGACGGCCGACGAGCTCATCGCTCTGGCCTTCGGCGTACTGAAGGTCCTCATCGGTAAGCTGGGCGTATTGCTGCTTCAACTTGCCTTTGGCCATGTCCCAGTCGCCTTTGATTTTCAGGCCGACACCCGAACCCGTCAGGCCCATATCTTCCAGCTTCTCGATGTAGCCTTTGAACTTGGAATCCAGTTCCTCGCCATATTTCGAGAGTTGCTCACCAACCTGACCGCTATATTTAGTAGCAACCGAGCCAATTTTGTCGCGGGTAGCTTTGCCCTTATCGGGAGCCATCAGCATACCAGCAATGATACCGGCACCGGCACCAGCAAGAGCAGCGAGGAGAATTTTACCAGAGTTGTCTTCTTCGTGATACGACATGATTCGTGGGGAGAGAAAAGGTTGAAAGAAAATAGGGATGCAAGAGGAGCAGTGGTCAGCACTACTGTTCAGCTAAGCAGCCATGGTTCATGCTGACGACCGGGTATGGCTCACTATACGAAGGCACGCGGCCGGGGTTTTCCAGGAGTGTAAAAATCAGTGAACAAAACTATTCCCCCTCCCCTTGCATGCAGCACTGCCCCAGGGGTGACATCATCGGCCCTGTTATACCTTTGCCCTGCGGGTCATTGGCCGGTATACTTGCTTACCGGCCTTCCCACTGGCGGCTCGCCAGCACAAACCCAACCGGCCCCAGCACCCTCAGCCCTGACATCCGCGACATCTGGCGGATTGTCTGGTGAGTTAATGGGTGGCTCCGGTTTGGGGCTGCACAAGAGGTTCATACCTGATATCTCCTTCTACTTACTCTTCAGTTTCTTCCCATGTCAGAAAAACGCTATTTCCGCCAGCTGAGTCCCTTTGTGGTACCTACTACCGATGGCAAGCTCATTGAGGAACATATCGGGCAGGCCAGTACCGGCACCAGCCAGTACAGCGTGGCGCATATGGTGGCTCCGCCCCAGTGGAGCGAGCCTCACCAACGGCCCGAGTTTGACGAGGTGACCATTATTGTGCACGGCCGTAAACAGTTCGAAATCGACGGCGACGTGGTGGAGCTGTCAGCTGGCGAATCCCTGCTGATAAAGGCCGGGGCACGGGTACGCTACTCCAACCCCTTCGATCAGGAATGTGAATACTGGTCCGTTTGCGTACCGGCCTTCAGCCCGGCCACGGTACACCGGGAAGAGGAATAAGCCGGGTGGTCTTGGGTAGATTGGGTATCTTTCCTTGCCCCTCCTTTTTTCCTCATTCTCATGGACCAGCGCATCCTCACCCTCTTCGACGAGTACACCCACGTCCCGCTCAGCCGCCGCCACTTCCTGGACCGGCTTCAGCAACTGGCCGGCAGTGCCGCGCTGGCAGCCGCTGCCCTGGCCGTGCTGGAGCCCGGCTACGCCCGGGCCGCCACCGTGCAACCCACGTCAAGTAAGCTGGTAGAAGAAAACGTGACCTGGCCCGGCACCCAGGGCGTCACCATGCAAGGCTATTTGGTGCACCCGAAGGGCCGGAGGAAGCGCGGGGGCGTAGTCGTCATTCACGAAAACCGCGGCCTGACGCCCCACATCAAAGACGTAACGCGGCGCGTTGCCCAGGCTGGCTATTTGGCTCTGGGAGTAGATGCGCTGTCGGTTTTCGGCGGAACACCGGCGGATGAGGATAAGGGCCGGGAGTTGATCGGCAAGCTCGACAAGCCCCAGACGCTTGCCCATTATCTCAACGCCCTGGCCTATCTGCGCCAACGGCCCGACTGCAATGGCCGCACCAGTTGCGTGGGTTTCTGTTGGGGCGGGGCTATGGCCAACAGCCTCGCTACTCACGACCCGCAGCTCAACGCGTCCGTGGCGTACTATGGCACCCAACCCGCCGCCGAAGAAGCGGCGAGCATCAAAGCGCACTTGCTGCTGCATTACGCCGGCCTTGATGAGCGGGTAAATGCGGGCAAAGATGCCTGGGAAGCCGCCCTGAAATCTACCAATGTGCAGTATGCGCAGTATGTATACGAGGGGGTAAATCACGCCTTCAACAACGACACCTCCCCCGCCCGCTACAACGCCGAAGCCGCCAAACTAGCCTGGGACCGGACGTTGAAACTGTTTAAGGAAGAGTTGGGATAATGCACCTACCCCAATAGCCCCGGCACAGCTACGGTCGGATACAGGGTGGCTGGTCCTGCGGGCAGCATCTTATTGTTGGGGTTGAATGGGGAAGCCGTCCAGTTAGCCAACGTGGGTTGTTCCGGCCACCGGCGGCTGGCAGAGCCGGACGAGCATTACACGGAGCGAAAACGTTGACACCGGTACTTGGTAACGTTAGCGTATTCGCCCAAATCAGCAGCTGAAATCTCGACTGGATTAAGATTACTCCACCCGTCAGCGCCCGGCCAGCTACCCTAAACCATCGCCCACCCTCCGGATACAACCAGCCCTATCCGAAGACTACCGACACGGTAACTCTGCCGAGCACCCTGGGAGAAGCCCCCCGACAGGCTATCGGCCTGGATGCTCCATATAGCCATTTCGTGAACGAGGCACCCGGTTGTGGCGGGCCGCCTGGTTGCGTCCCGGCGTTGAACGACACAGGTGAACGACGGCGTAACCACGGCGTAACCACGGGCTGTCCCGTGTGGGGATGTGTCAAAAAAGGTTAGGGCTACCGCACCAAATTAGGCACTTTTGAGCAGTTCCAGCATAAATCCGTCGTCTCTGGCGGCCTTTTTACGCTTTCTTTTCAGACTAATCTTACTCGGTTCATGCGTGAGAAGAAAGAGGCTGAACTTGCGAAAGATGTTC
>NZ_QYCN01000023.1 GCF_003583925.1 Hymenobacter rubripertinctus
TAGGTGCACAAGCCAATAAGCAGAATGTCCGCCAGTCGGTAGCGGCACTTGGCGGCTTGACGGAAATCTTCAACTTGCAGAAAGTAGTCGCGAATCGGGTGGCTCATGACCCAAAGCTAGCCCCCACCCGGCTTCATGCGTTTGCCCTGGAGTAAAGGGGGAAAGTAGCGGGGCTAATTTACCACTTCGCACCAATCAGACGGGTTCCAGGAACAAAAACGGCCGCCTTCCCCGATGGAAGGCGGCCGTTTTTGCTGGCTTTTGCAAGTGGTCTATTGCGTCACTTCCACTATTACGCGCACCGTTTCGGTGGGGGCCAGCTTGGGCACCAGTGCGTGGTAGCTGCGGGAGCCCAGGTCATTGGTGACGCCCATTTTCAGGACCACCCGCAGGACCCGCTCGTTGGCGGGGCAGGCAAGCTGGTAGTCATAGGTTACGCTGGAACTGGCGGCCCCGCCCAACTGCTGCTGCTGCCCAACGACCAGGTCGTATTTGGTGAAATCAATCTGCGGATGACACGCCCCGCTGACCCGCTGATCGAATTCGGCCTGGGTACGGACAATGAGGGCGGCACCCGTTGGCTCCGTATTCAGGTAACGGGTGTTGGTGCAGCCGTATTCGGCTTCCAGGCTGCTGATGGTAAGTTGCCGGGATTCGCAGGGCTCCGGCTCCAGGCCGCAGTCGGTACCGCAGCCACTCAGGCCCAGGGCCAGCAGCAGTCCGCCCGATAAAGTAGATAGTTGACGCATACAGGCAGGAGTTAGGAGTTTGACAATCAGATAGGGGAGCCGACGCAGTACGGGATGGTTGCAGGGGGCAAAAAAGAATGCCTCCCGTTGCGGGGAGGCATTCCTGAGGTCAGCGCGAACCTGAAAACCTAGCGGGCCGACAGCTCAGCGGAGCCGGCTTCTTTCTGGCGGATCAGGTTCAGGGCCGAGCCGGCTTTGAACCACTCAATCTGGCCCTCATTGTAGGTGTGGTTCACCGTGATGAGGTCCGTGTCGCCGTCCTCGTGGTGCAGGCGCACCTGCAAAGGCTTGCCGGGCTGGAAGTCCGTCAGGCCGAGGATGTCGATGGTATCGTTTTCCTCCACCAGGTCGTAGTCGGCCTTGTTGGCGAAGGTCAGCCCCAGCATGCCCTGCTTCTTGAGGTTGGTTTCGTGAATCCGGGCGAAGGATTTCACCAGCACGGCGCGCACGCCCAGGTGGCGGGGCTCCATGGCGGCGTGCTCGCGGGAGCTGCCTTCGCCGTAGTTCTCATCGCCTACTACCACCGAGCCGATGCCCTGGCCCTTGTAGTTGCGGGCTACCTGGGGCACGGTGCCGTAGGGCGTGCCCGAGGTGAGCTGGTCCTTCACGGTGTTCACCTCATCGTTGTAGGCATTAATGGCCCCAATGAGCATGTTGTTGGAGATGTTGTCGAGGTGGCCGCGGTATTTCAGCCACGGACCGGCCATCGAAATGTGGTCGGTGGTGCACTTGCCCTTGGCCTTGATGAGCAGGCGCAGACCCAGCAGGTCGGTGCCTTCCCAGGCTTTGAACGGGTCGAGCAGCTGGAGACGATCCGAGTTCTTGTCCACAAGCACTTCCACCCCCGAGCCATCGGCGGCGGGGGCCTGGAAGCCGGCATCTTCCACGGCGAAACCACGGGGCGGCATCTCAATGCCCTGGGGCTCATCGAACTTCACCTGCTGGCCGTCTTTGGTGGTCAGCGTGTCGGTGAGGGGGTTGAAGGTCAGGTCGCCGGCAATGGCGAAGGCTGTCACGATTTCGGGCGAAGCCACGAAAGCGTGGGTGTTGGGGTTACCGTCGTTGCGCTTGGCGAAGTTGCGGTTGAAGCTCGTGATGATGGAGTTGCGGCGCTTGGGGTCGTCGGTGTGACGGGCCCACTGCCCGATGCACGGACCGCAGGCGTTGGCCAGCACCACGCCGCCCATCTGGGCGAAGGTGTCGAGCAGGCCGTCGCGCTCCACAGTGTAGCGCACCAGCTCCGAGCCGGGCGTTACGGTGTATTCCGCCTGCACGGTCAGGCCCTTATCGGCGGCCTGCTTGGCAATGCTGGCGGCGCGGGTAATGTCCTCGTAGGAGGAGTTAGTGCAGGAACCGATGAGGCCCACTTCCAGCTTAGCGGGCCAGTTGTGCTCCTTTACGGCAGCGGCAAACTCCGAAATCGGCCAGGCCGCGTCCGGCGTGAATGGGCCGTTCACGTAGGGCTCCAGCGTGTTCAGGTCGATTTCGATGAGCTGGTCGTAGTAGGCTTCGGGGTTGGCGTACACCTCGTCGTCGGCGCGCAGGTGAGCGGCCACCCCGGCGGCCAAGTCGGCTACTTCAGCCCGGCCGGTGCCACGCAGGTAGTCGCCCATTTTCTCGTCGTAGCTGAACACCGAGGTGGTAGCCCCGATTTCCGCGCCCATGTTGCAGATGGTGCCTTTGCCGGTAGCCGAGAGGTTGTTGGCGCCTTCGCCGAAGTACTCCACGATGGCCCCGGTACCGCCTTTTACGGTCAGGATGCCGGCTACTTTCAGAATCACGTCCTTGGCCGAAGCCCAACCGGAGAGCTTACCGGTCAGCTTCACGCCGATTACTTTCGGGAACTTCAGCTCCCAGGCCATGCCGGCCATCACGTCCACGGCATCGGCCCCGCCCACGCCAATGGCAATCATGCCCAAACCGCCCGCGTTGGGGGTGTGCGAGTCGGTGCCGATCATCATGCCGCCGGGGAAGGCATAATTTTCGAGCACCACCTGGTGAATGATGCCGGCGCCGGGCTTCCAGAAGCCGAGGCCGTATTTATTGGAAACGGAGGCCAGGAAGTCGTAGACTTCCTTGTTTTCGTTGTTGGCAATGGCCAGATCCTGGTCCGCGCCTTCTTTGGCCTGAATCAGGTGGTCGCAGTGCACGGTGCTGGGCACGGCGGCCTGTACTTTGCCGGCCTGCATGAACTGGAGCAGGGCCATCTGGGCGGTGGCATCCTGCATGGCCACGCGGTCGGGGGCGAAATCGACGTAGGAAACGCCCCGCTCATACGCCTGCGAAACCGAGCCGCCGTACAGGTGAGCGTACAGGATTTTTTCCGTCAGGGTGAGCGGACGGCCGACCGTAGCACGGGCCGCCTCAATGCGGGAACCCATGCCGGCGTACACGGCCTTGATCATTTCTAAATCGAATGCCATAATTTCAAACTGGAAAAAGTGGAGAGAACGGGTCTGCCGGGGCAGATGTGCAAATATAGCTAGGCGGCGGGGCGCGGCCCAAACTTTTCGGACCCTCGCCCCCGACCGCCTAAAAACGCAACCGGGCCGACTGGCGCAGCCGCGCCTTCTAAACCAAACGAATAACGCGGGATGAGGTTATTGCCTCACGCCGAACCAACCGATTATCAATCATATAACCAGCGGCCCACCCACCAATCATGCGCTTCTGCCACGCCCGATCTTCTCAGTGCCGGGCCGGAGCCGGGCTCCCTTGTGGCTAAACTATCGGGGGTGCGCCGTAGTTTAGCCCCGAATCACCTCACCCTTTCCTTCTACTATGCCCGTTGCCTTCTCTTTTCGCAAGGCCATTGCCGGGGCCGGACTCGCGCTGGCCGCAGTAGCCTGTCAGTCCAATTCCACCACTTCCGAAACGACAGCCGCTCCCGATGCTGCCGCGTCCGGGCTCTCGGCCGGCACCTGGCGGGGCGTGCTCTCGACCCAGGGCCAGGAAATCCCCTTCCTCTTCGACGTAGCCACCGCCGGCGGCTCGCCCACCGTGACCCTGCGCAACGGCGAGGAGCGCCTGAAGCTCGATGAAATAACCACCGCCGGCGACTCCACCACCATCCGCTTGGGCGTGTTCGACGCGGCGCTGGTCGTGCGGGCTGATGGGACCGATAAGCTGCAAGGTGCCTGGGTGAAGTACGACGCCGGCAAGCCCTACCGGGTGCCGTTTGCGGCGGAGAAAGGCGCACAGCCGCTGTTCCCCGTGATGGCCGACCAGAAAGCATTATCCTTTGACGGCACCTGGAAGGTCACCTTCAAAGATGAAGAAGGCAAAACATACCCGGCCGTGGGCGTATTCACCCAAACCCCGGCCGGTATTACGGGCACGTTTCTGACCAGCACCGGCGACTACCGCTACCTTTCGGGGCAGGTGGATGGCAATACAATGAAGCTGAGCACCTTTGATGGTAGTCACGGCTTCTTATTCACGGGCAATAAGCTGAGTGACACTAATTCTGACACCATCACGCTAATCAACGGCGACTTCTACTCCGGCCTCAGCGGCCACGAGACCTGGACGGCCACCCTCGACCCCACCGCCAAACTGCCCGACGCCAACGCCCTCACCGGCATGAAACCCGGCCAGAAGAAGCTCGACTTTAAATTCCCCAGCATTGCGGGCGGCACCCTCTCCCCCACCGACGCCAAGTACCAGGGCAAAGTGGTAGTAGTGCAAATGCTGGGCTCCTGGTGCCCCAACTGCATGGACGAAACCAATTTCCTGGCCCCCTGGTACGAGCAGAACAAGCAGCGCGGCGTCGAAATTATTGGCCTGGGCTACGAGCGGGCCTCCGACGATGAGGCGACGGCCAAGCGCAAGCTCACCAAAATGAAGCAGCGCCTGAACGTGGGCTACGACCTGGCCCTGGCCGGCGTAGCCGACAAGGACGCGGCCGGCAAAACCCTGCCCCAGATTCAGAAAGTGCTGGCCTTCCCGACCACCATCTTTCTCGATAAAAAAGGTGAAGTGCGCACGATTCATACCGGCTTCTCAGGCCCCGGCACCGGCAAATACTACGAGCAGGAAAAGGCCGATTTCAACAAAACCATCGACCAACTGCTGGCCGAGTAATTAGCGGCCGCTCACTAATAGCAGAAGCCTGTTTCCAGATGGAAGCAGGCTTCTGCATTTTTACACAGAACGTCATTCCGAGCGGAGGAATGACGTTCTATTGTACCGGTTCAACCAAGCTAACGGGTCCTTTCCAGTAGCACAATAGGCTCCTGGTGGTAGGTGGCGCGGGCAAATTCGTGGAAGTTGAATTTGCGGGCTATGGCCAGGGAGGCCACGTTATCGGGGTCGATGATGCAGGTGAGGCGGGCGGCGGGCAAGCGGGGCTCCATCCAGGCCAGGGCGGCTTGCAGAGCCTGGGTGGCGTAACCGCGGCCCTGCACGCGTGGCGCAATCGTCCAGCCGGTTTCCAGGGTTCCTTTGAGGGAGGGGGTCAGGTTGCGCTGGAAATCGAAGAAGCCCGCCGTGCCGATGAACAGGCCGGTAGACTTTTCCTCAATCGCCCAGGGTCCGTACCCGAACAGGGTCCAGTGGCCCAGCTGGCCCAGCATCCGCCGCCACACTTCTTCCTCGCTCTGGGGCTTATTACCCAGGAAGCGGTAAAAAACGGGGTCGTTGGAAATGGCCGTAAACTCCGGCAGGTCGGCTACCAGGGGGGCACGCAGCAGCAAATCCGGGGTTTCGAGCTGCGGCACCAGCCCGGCAGGCGTGGTGAGCAAGGATAAGGGAACCGTCATGGGGGCAAGTATAGCAAAATAGCCGGTGCTGCCCGGCCGGTATTTTCGTGAGCCCGCTGGCACCTGTGGTCCACGCGGGCACTCCAGCAGACAACCCCGGCGCAGCGTTTGCGCGTATTGCCTGTATGGCTGCGGCCTCCTATCCGGCTCCGGCCTCTGTTCTTTCTCCCCCAACCAAACCTTCCCTTCCTTATGTGGATTCAGCAAAAAAGCACCCCCGCCCCCGTCGATGAGCTGCAAGGGCGCACGGTAGGCCTCAAGTTTGAGTGCAACCAGTGCCAGACCGAGGTATTCACCGACCTGATTGGCGTACCCGCCGCCGAGCACTTCGCCAACGGACCCGACGAAGGCCAGTATGAAACCGAGGAAATCAAGTGCCCCGGCTGCGACATGACCCACGAAATCACCATCAACAGCAGCCCCAAAGGCGTCCGCTTCGAGGTATCGGAGGTGCAGCCCGGGCAGGTTCATTACCAGGTGCAAGCCTGATCACGGATTAGCCCGGATTTTAGCGGATTTTGTGAATAGTCCGGACCAGACGTAGCGGGCAGTTTCGGCGGCTTTGGTGCGCTTCGCTTATCCTTTTTGCCCCGCCCTGCCATTTCGTGGTTGGGCGGTTTTTTTTAGGGGTCCGAGGGGCGCGCTACACTTGTTAGCGGCTACTGGGCGGCGTTGGGCTGGTAGTAGAGGTGGAAGCCCTTTGTGATGCCCCAATACTGGAGCATGGCTGCCTGGGCGTAGGTTTCGTGGTAGTCGGTGAGGGCGTTCCAGGCCAGTACGGGGCAGGTTTCTTCGAGGCGCACGATGGGCGCGGTGGCGCGGGCCAGGGTTTCAATGGCCTGCCGCTGACAGCTGTTGTCGGCATACGTCCAGGCATTATCGGAAAGGGTGTAGAACAGGGCCAGCGCCCCGGTCCAGCCCAGGTACCAGCGGCGGGAGCGGCCCGGCAGCCGGCCGGCCAGCTGGTAGGTGGTGGCGGCGTAGAGCGTCATCAGACCCAGGAGTACGGGCATAATGGAATCGTGACGGACGATGAGCGGCCGGTAGTGGCGGTAGCCGCCCAGGGGCAGCAGCAGCACGTAAGCCAGCGCAAATATGCCCAGCCCCAGGGCGGCTTTTCGCAGCCAGCGGTCCTGGGCAGTAGCCGGGCGGCTCCGCCCCGCCAGCAGCAGGTTTAGCAGTGTGGCCCCCAGCAGCATGGGCAGGGCCGGCCGCCGGAACAAGGTTTCGTTCAGGCCCGCCGGCAGCAGCCGGTAGCGCTCGGCCACCGACACCAGCGCGGCCTCGCTCTCCAGCTCAAACCGACCGATATACAGCGAATACAGGCACAGCAGCCCGATTAGCCCTAGCAAGCTGAATGCCGGCCAGGGCACCCGCGCCATGGCCGCGCCGCGCCGCCACGCCCCCGCCTGCCGCCCCAGCCACCAGAGGCAGATACCGGCGTTGAGCACGGCCACTACGCCCGGAATAATGGCCCCGTTGAAGCTTAGCACGACGGCCAGCCCCAGCAGCAGGGCGTACTGCCACCAGCGCAACCGCAGGGGCTCGCCGTGCCGGGCGGCCCGGTAAAAGGGCCAGTAAAACAGCCCCAGCAGCGCCAGCGGATAGGCGTAGAAGAAGGTGTAGGTGATGGAGTTGTCGATGATGCCCATCTGGCCATTGTAGCCGGCCGACTGGAACAGGGGGGTCAGCAGCGCGGCCAGCACCCAGAACCGCCACCCCGGCCGCCCCGAGCCGCTGGCGTACATGGCCAGCACGTAAAGCAGCAGTGCCTGCACCAGCGCACTAAACAGGCCGCAGGCAGCGTACACACTATCGAGCGGCGACAGGAACGTTTGCAGCCAGAACGGCACCGATTTGAAGTAGCCCACCATGCTGATGTGGGCAAAGAACCGGTTAGGCCCCATCGACACCTCGTGGCGGGTAAGGGCGGCCCAGCCAAACGGATCGGAGAGCACCGGCCGGCACGCCGCAATCGGCAGCACGATGGTGGGCATATCCCACTCCAGCGGCATGCGGTAGTTCTGCCAACCCGTGTAACCCAGGTCGAGCACCACGAACAGCACGAGCAGCGGCAACAGGTAGCGCGTCTTCCTACTCATGTTCTTTTTCACGTGGGTAGTTGGGCTAATGTGGGCAATGCGAGCCCGGAAGTACCCGCCTCCCCGCCCGAAACCCTGTGCCTGGACTCCTGACCGGCGGTTTTGCTGGCCGGCCGCTACTGGGCAGGGGGTTATTTTTCCCGCTCGATAGTGTAGTTGATGAGTTGCTCCAGCGAGGTGCGGGAGGCGGAGGCGGGGAAGGTACGCAGGATTTCCAGGGCCTCGTCGCGGTAGCGCTCCATCACCCGGATGGCATACTCCAGCCCGCCCGACTGCTTCACGAACTCGATGACGGCCTGCACCCGGTCTTTGCGGCCGTCGTTGTTTTTCACGTTGAAGATGACGCGCCGCTTGGTGAGCCAGTCGGCCTGCTGGAGGGCGTAGATCAGGGGCAGGGTCATCTTCTTCTCCTTAATGTCGATGCCCACGGGCTTGCCGATTTCGGCCGTGCCGAAGTCGAACAGGTCGTCTTTGATCTGAAAAGCCATGCCCACTTTCTCCCCGAACAGGCGGGCGCGCTCCACCGTTTGCTTGTCTGCCCCGGCCGACGACGCACCCACGGCGCAGCAGGAGGCAATCAGGGAAGCCGTTTTCTGGCGGATAATGTCGAAGTACACGTCCTCAGTAATATCGAGGCGGCGGGCCTTCTCAATTTGCAGCAGCTCGCCCTCGCTGAGCTCCTTCACGGCATTGCTCACAATTTTGAGCAGGTCGTAATCGTCGTTTTCCAGGCTAAGCAGCAGCCCCTTGCTGAGCAGGTAGTCGCCCACGAGCACGGCAATCTTGTTTTTCCAGAGCGCATTGATGGAAAAGAAGCCCCGGCGGTAGTTCGATTCGTCCACCACGTCGTCGTGCACCAGCGTGGCCGTGTGCAGCAGCTCAATCAGGGCCGCGCCCCGGAACGAGGCTTCCGGCAGCGGCCCTTCGGGCTGGGCACCGCTGATTTTGGCCGTGAAAAACACGAACATCGGCCGGATCTGCTTGCCCTTGCGCTTCACGATGTAGCCCATGATCTTGTCCAGCAGCAACTGCTTGGACTGCATCGACTGCCGGAATTTCTTCTCGAATTCCGCCATGTCGGTGGCAATAGGCGCCTGTATCTGATCCAGGGTAACGGTCATGCGGGTGTTTTGGGCAGTGCAATGATACGGGAAAAGGCGGTGAGGTAGGTAAGAAGCAGAACGCCATTCCGGGCGGAGCCGAGGAATCTCGCGGGCAATGGCAATCCTGATGGCTGGTCAGCATAACAAGGTCAGCTCGCGGGATGCCTCGGCTTCGCCCGGAATGCCGTTCCTTTCGGGCTGACGTTGTTCCTTGTTTCATCGTCCCACCGTGTATCTTCGCCGCTATGCCCGTTCAGCCTACATCCGTCGATTTTCTGCTCGCCAGCCCCCACCACCGCCGGCCGTTCGCGGCCGATGCCCGCTTTGTGGCCGATGGCCGGCCCAAGCCGGTCGTGGTGTTCGTGCACGGGTTCAAAGGGTTCAAAGACTGGGGCCACTTCAACCTGCTGGCCGATTGGTTTGCCCAGCGGGGGTTCGTATTCGTGAAGCTCAACCTCTCCCACAACGGGTTGGTGGTGGGCGGCACCGGCGACCTGGAAGACCTCGATGCCTTCGGCCGCAACAACTTCAGTCTGGAGCTCGACGACATCGGGGTGCTGCTCGACGCCCTGCACGCACCCGGCCAGACCGGCATTCCGGCCGCCGAAATGGACCTGGCGCGCCTGGGCCTCCTCGGCCACAGCCGGGGCGGCGGGCTGGTGCTGCTCAAAACGGCCGAGGATGCCCGCGTGCAGGCCGTGGCCAGCTGGGCCGCCATCAGCGACGTGAACCCGGGCTGGACCGAGGAGCTGATGACGCAGTGGCAGCAGCAGGGCGTGTTTCACGTGGAGAACTCGCGTACCAAGCAGCAGCTGCCGCTCTACTTTCAGATCGTGGAAGACTACCACCAGCACCGTTTGCGCCTCGACATCCGGCACAACCTGCGCCGTAAGCTGCGCGGCCGGCCCCTGCTCATCATCCACGGCGACCAGGACGAAACGGTGCCCCTGGCCCGCGCCCACCAGCTCCAGCAGTGGCAGCCCGCCGCCGAGCTGCTGGTGCTGCCCGGCGTGACCCACAATTTCGGCGGCGCCCACCCCTGGCCGTCGGCGCAACTGCCCGACCAGACCCGGCAGGCCGCCGAAGCCACGGCGGCGTTTTTTGAGGTGAAAATGAAGCGCTAAAAAGGAGACCTGATTGGCGCAGTCAACTCAAAATCCATCCTTACGGGTATGGCAATGCGCTTCACGACTACGAATTTTCAGTTTTCACTTCTCTATTTTTACTTGACTACTGCCTACCTCCTGCTGGGCTCCAACCTTGGCGACCGGGCCGCCACGCTGCGGGCCGCCGTGGACTATCTGAGCCAGACGGCCGGTGTCGTCACGGCCACTTCGGGCCTGTACGAAACGTCCGCCTGGGGGCTGGAAGACCAGCCGGCTTTCCTGAATCAAGCTGTAGCCCTTGAAACCAGCCTGACGCCGGAACAGCTGCTGGCGGCCTGCCTGGCCACGGAGCAGCGGGCGGGCCGGGAGCGGCTGGTGCGCTGGGGTGCCCGCACCCTGGACGTGGACATCCTGCTCTACGGCGACCTGGTGCAGGATGCGCCCAGCCTGCAAATCCCGCACCCACGCCTGCCGGAGCGCCGGTTCGCCCTGCTGCCCCTGGCCGAAATAGGGGCGGCCGTGGCACACCCCGCCCTGGGCCGCACCGTGGCGCAGCTACTGGCCGCGTGCCCGGATGAGCTGGCGGTACGGCGCGTATAAATTTCCCGCCGCGTTCCTCGGCGGGAATTGCTAGGCTACCGTGGCCGAGCCGGCCGTTACCTCAGGGGCAATTTTCTTCACCAGGCCTTGCAGCACTTTGCCCGGGCCGCACTCGATGAACTCCGTGGCGCCGTCCTGCACCATGCGCTGCACGCTCTGGGTCCAGCGGACGGGGGCCGTGAGCTGGCGCACGAGGTTTTCGCGGATTTCGTCGGGGTTGGTGTGCGGGGCAGCGTCCACGTTCTGGTAAACCGGGCAGATACCGGCCGAGAAGGTCGTGCGGGCAATGGCTTCGGCCAGGGCCGCTTCGGCCGACTGCATCAGGGGCGAGTGGAAGGCTCCGCCCACCGGCAGTGGCAGGGCGCGCTTGGCGCCGGCCGCTTTCAGCTGCTCGCAGGCCAGCTCAATGCCGCGCTGGGAGCCCGATACCACTAATTGGCCGGGGCAGTTGTAGTTGGCCGGTACCACCACATCGCCGCCCGCCGTGATTTCGTGGCAGATGCGGGCAGTGGTATCATCGTCGAGGGCCAGGATGGCGGCCATGGTGCCGGGCTGCTCCTGGCAGGCGGCCTGCATGGCCTGCGCGCGCCGGGCCACGAGTTGCAGCGCGTCCTCGAAGCGTAGCACTTTGGCGGCTACCAGCGCCGAAAACTCGCCCAACGAGTGCCCGGCCACCATATCGGGCTGGAGCTCGGGCAGCACGGCGGCCAGGGCCACGGAGTGCAGGAAGATGGCGGGCTGGGTGACATCGGTGCGGCGCAGGTCCGCGTCGGAGCCCGTAAACATGATGTCGGTCAGGGAAAAGCCCAGAATTTCGTTGGCCTGGTCCATAAGGCGCTTGGCGGCCGGGTACTGCTCGTACAAGTCGCGGCCCATGCCGCTGAACTGGCTGCCCTGGCCGGGAAAAACAACTGCTTTCATGCGTTCAGAATTAGCCCGGCGCAGCTCCGGGTGAAGCAGCGCGCCAGGTGGGGAAGGAAAATTTACTGGTGCAAGCTGCACAAATCGGCCGGAAAGCACAATGCCGGCCGGCCACCCTACTTCACCCGTACCGGGCTGACGGCTCCGGTCTGCTTGTTGATAGCAACGGCCGAATTATCGGGCAGGATACCCACGCACTCGGCGCGCTTCACCTGGGCCTGCCAGCTTGGACCAGCATCCAGCACGCGCAGGGTGCTGAGCAGATAAACGGCCGAATCGGGCCGGCTGCGGAAATACCGGGCGGCCAGCAGATTCGCCTGAGCCTCCTCAACCGGGCCGGGCGCGGACAGGGCCACCGGCTCCGGAGCAGCGGCCGTAGTGGCAGTGGTAGTATCGGCCGGGGGCGTGTCCCAGGCCGCCAGCAGCAGCACTACCGGAAAAAACTGTTTCATCGACGAGGCAGAAAAGCAAAAAAGCCGGGCGGCCCACGTAGGCAGCCCGGCTTTGTATGCACCCAACGCGCGCGGCCGTTGCTTAGCGGTTGATCTGCACCCAGCCTTTGAAGACGCGCTTGGTGTGGTTGGCGTCCTTGAACTCCACTTCGGCCTGGTAGAAGTACATGCCTTCCGATACCCGGCCATTGGTGTTGCCTTCACCCGAACTGCCCCCGGTCCAGTTGATGAGCGGGTCCTTGTCGCTCTCGTACACCTTCTTGCCCCAGCGGTTGTAGATTTTTATGGCCGTCCGCTCAATCGGGCTGAACACTTTGGGGCGGAAGGTCTCGTTGAACCTGTCTCCGTTGGGCGTGAAGATATTCGGCAGCAAAAACAGCAGGCAGTTGTCCTTGCACTCACTATTGCTCACGGCACTCAACGCCCCGTTCACGTCCACGGCCTGCACTGCGTAGCACGCCTGAGCCGACGGCAGATTACCGTCCTGGTAAAACAGCTGCGTCCCGGGTACGCGGGCTATTTCCTTGAGCGGCTCGCCTGCCAAGGTGCCTTTCAGGATGATGTACTGCACAATATCGCGGCTGCAATCGGCCGTGGGCTGGTTGCTCAGCGTCCAGCTCAGGTAGTTGGTGTACACCATCCCCGTTTGCGGCGTGGTGGGCAGGTCGAAAAGGCGGCTGGCCAGACTATCGCAGTTGGTAGGCTTGAGCGTGAGCACGGGGGTACAGGGCACGGGCTGGAGGTTGGCACACTGCTCCTGGCTCAGGTTGATAAGCGAATCGGCAGGCACGCCACTGGCATAGATGCCCTTGGTTTTGATATAGTAGCAGTACGTGCGGTTTTTCAGCAGCGGCGTACCGCCCCCGTTATCGGTAAACGTACCGCCGGTGGCTGTGCCCGTCACTTTGGCAATCGGCCGGAAGGCCCCGCCCGGCTCCCGGCGGTAAATGGTAGCCGGACTCCTGGTATTGTCCCAGGGCACGTTGTAGGTCCAGGTTACGCCAATAGTCCCAGCCAGCGGATTGGGCGTAGCGGTTACCCGCACGCTGGAAGCCGGACCAGATTTCTCCACCACCTCCGCCGAGCCGCTTACGGGGGTGTGGTAGAACTCCAGGCGGTAGGTGTAGGCCGTGGCCGTGGTATTCAGGCCCTGGTTCACGAAGATGGTATCACTCAGGTTCGTGGTGGTGAATACCTGCGCGAAGTCGGTGGCGGCGGGGCTCTGGCCGCTGGCCCGGAACAACCGGTAGCCCAGGGGGGCGAGGAAGCCCACCGAAGATGTCGGCTTGGTCCAGCGAACGGTAATCTGACCGTTAACGGTTTCCGTGCGGTCTACCGTTACGTTGGTGAGCAGGGCTGAGCGCCCCGTCAAGGCAACGCAGGCTTCGTTGGAAGCCAGGCTTTCGCCCCCGGCAGGCGCGGCAAACTTCACGTAGATGCGGTAGCAGTACGTTTTGCCCCGCTCCAGGCCCTTGCCGTTGTTGTCGTCGAGGAACGTGCGGGTTCCGGCACTCACGCTGCCAATCTGAGTGTAGCCGGCGGCGGCCGGCAGGCCCGTTTCGCAGGGTCCGGGCGTGAAGGGGAAAGAGTTTTCGCGCCGGAAAATCAGCAGCTGCGCATTGGGGTTCTGACAGCTGTAGCTGTCCCAGTCGAGGCGGGTAGTGCTGCCCAGTAACGTGGCGCGCAGGTTTTGGGGGGCGGCCCCGATAACCGTAATCCGCCAGATGCGCTCATCAATAAGGGGCGTCTGGCCGTTGCTAGGCTCGTCGGTGGCTTTGAACAGTACCTGATAAGGGTCCTGGCGAATATCGAGGCAGGTAGGCGTCCATCTGAACAACCCCTGGGCCGTGGGGGGGCCTTTGCTTGACTGCACGAAGGAGCCGGGCGTGGGCAACATGCCCCCGAAGGCTTCCAGTTTCACCGGGTTGCCGTCGGGGTCGGTAGCCGTTACTGTTCCACCTGGTACGGGCGTATTCGCCACCACGCAGATGTCGAGCGGCACCTTGAGGATGGGCCGTTGGTTCAGGGTATTGGTGACGATAATCTGCATGTCGCGCACTACCTCGCCAATCACCCGGGCTTTGCCACCCGGAACCCGGCGGTATTCCCGTACCGAGAAGGCGATGTTGTAGACCCCCGCTACGGCCGGCGAATTCCACACAATTTGCCCCGTTTGCGGGTCTTGCTGAAAAATGGCGGCTTCTCCCGGCCGGCCCACCGGCGGCCCGGCGTAGGCTACCTGCACCGGGCTGCCCCCCAGCGAGGGGTCGGCCGGATACCGGAAGCCCGCTACGTCTACTATGCCGGGCTCGCAACCCGAAGGCTTGGGAGCCTGCTGGCTGGGGCGCAAGGCGTACACCAGCGAGTCGCCGTCGGCGTCGAAGGCGGCCGGATTATGCAGAAACACCTGCCGGACGGCCGCCTTGTCAATGGCCGGGGCCAGCAGGGCCGGCGACGTATTTTGCAGGAAAGGGTCGATGGTGACGGTAGTGGATATTTCAAAAGGGGTACCAACGGAGTTGGACATATTGACCACCCCGGCAACCCGGTTATTACTCAGGTAGATAACCTTGTAAACATTCGCCGCATTATAGGTATGCTCGAAATAGTACACGTTCCGGTACGTGTCCGGCGAAATCAGCTGCTTGCTGAAACGGAGTATCTCGTTGTCCTTGGTGCAGGTATTATCGCCGAAATAAATGGTTACGCCCGGCTCGTCGGCCACTCCCTGCTCAGCGGAGGTGTAGAGCACCAGCTTAAAGAAGATGCGGCGGGGGTTGCGGGCTGCCGTGGTATCCGTTTTGGCCTGAATGTCGCCGGCGCGCAGGTGCGTGGCCTGGGCGGCCGGGGAGTTGCCCAACCAAAGCACCAATAACAGGAGCCCAGTCAGCCAAAGCCGTACCGGGCGGGTAAGTAACGGGATACGCATACAGTCAGCGGCTTAACGGGCGGAAAAACGGAGAGAAGGAAGGTCCGCAAAAACCTCCCGGGAACCTAACAAAATCCGGGACTCCGGGTTAATCAGGCAGCGCAAGGTACTAACGGAGTTGGCTTCCGATAGATTCACTCCGGCGTGAAACCCGTTATCCAGATTGTTTCCTACTGGCTTGGGGCCTAACTTTGGCCGGTACAACTGACCCACCCACCTCCCTTTCGAAGCTCTCTATGAGTTGGATTTCCAAAACCTTTTCCAGCAGTATCGGCCGCAAGATCATCATGGCCATCACCGGCCTGTTTCTGTGCTCCTTCTTAGTCGTTCACCTGGTGGGTAACCTCCAGCTGTTCAAGGCTGACAACGGGGTGGCCTTCAATGCTTACTCTGAGTTCATGGGGCACAACCCCATTATCCGCACCCTGGAAATTGTGCTCGTCCTCGGGTTCGGATTCCACATCTATGAGGGCCTGAGCCTGGCCATTAAGAACCGGGCCGCCCGCGGTGCCCAGGGTTACGTGTCCAACCACATTGAGCAGAACAGCTCCTGGCACTCCCGCAGCATGGCTATGCTGGGCTCTATCGTGCTGTTCTTCCTGATCGTGCACCTCTACAACTTCTTCGGCTCCCTGCGCTTTACCGACGTACCGCGCGATGCCAACGGCAACGAAGATGCTTACGCGCTGGTGCTGGATGCTTTCCGCAACCCCCTCTATGTGGCCCTGTACGTGGTAGCCCAGTTCGCGCTGCTCTACCACTTGCTCCACGGCTTCAGCAGCGCCTTCCAGACGCTGGGCCTGGTGCACCGCAAATACACGCCGGCCGTCAAGTTTATCGGCTATGGCTTTTCGATTGTCGTGTGCGCCGCTTTTGCCGCCATGCCGATCTACTTCTATTTCTTCAAATAAGTCCTAAACTCGACGCCGATGTTTCCGGATTCCAAAATTCCCGAAGGCCCCATAACCGAGAAGTGGGAAAAGCATAAGTTCAACGTCAAGCTCGTCAACCCCGCTAACAAGCGCAAGTACGACATCATTGTAGTAGGCACCGGTTTGGCCGGAGCTTCGGCAGCGGCTTCGCTGGCCGAGCTGGGCTACAACGTGAAGGCCTTTACCTTCCACGACTCCCCCCGCCGGGCACACTCCATCGCGGCTCAGGGTGGTATCAATGCGGCCAAAAACTACCAGAACGACGGTGACTCGGTGTACCGCCTGTTCTACGACACCGTGAAGGGCGGCGACTACCGTTCCCGCGAGGCCAACGTGTACCGGCTGGCCCAGGTGTCGGTGAATATCATCGACCAGTGCGTGGCCCAGGGCGTGCCTTTTGCCCGCGAGTACGGCGGATTGCTGGCCAACCGCTCCTTCGGCGGGGCTCAGGTGAGCCGCACGTTCTATGCCCGGGGCCAGACCGGGCAGCAGTTGCTGCTGGGGGCATACTCGGCCCTCTCGCGCCAGGTGGCTTATGGCAAAGTGAAGCTTTACACCCGTTCCGAAATGCTGGATCTGGTGACGGTGGACGGCCAGGCCCGGGGCATCATCACCCGTAACCTGCTCACCGGCGAAGTGGAGCAGCACGCGGCCCACGCCGTGGTGCTGGCTACCGGTGGCTACGGCAACGTGTTCTTCCTGAGCACCAACGCCATGTACTGCAATGCCACCGCCGCGTGGCGGGCCCATAAAAAGGGCGCGTACTTCGCCAACCCCTGCTTCACCCAGATTCACCCCACCTGCATTCCCGTATCGGGCGACTACCAGTCGAAGCTGACGCTGATGTCGGAAAGCCTGCGCAACGACGGGCGCGTGTGGGTGCCGGCCACCAAGGAAACGGCCGAGAAGCTGCGCAAGGGCGAAATCAACGTCAACGACATTCAGGAGGCCGACCGGGACTACTTCCTGGAACGCAAGTATCCGGCCTTCGGTAACCTGGTGCCCCGCGACGTGGCTTCGCGCAACGCCAAGATGATGTGCGACGAGGGTCGCGGCGTAGGCTCGACTGGCCTGGCCGTATTCCTGGATTTCGCGGACGTCATCCAGCGGACCTCGGCCGAGGCAGTGAGCCAGAAATACGGCAACCTGTTCGACATGTACGCCAAAATTACCGGCGAAAACCCCTACGAGCGCCCCATGCGCATTTACCCGGCCGTGCACTATACCATGGGCGGCCTGTGGGTGGATTACAACCTGCAAACCAGCGTGCCCGGCTTGTACGCTACCGGCGAGTGCAACTTCTCCGACCACGGGGCCAACCGCCTCGGTGCTTCGGCCCTGATGCAGGGCCTGGCCGACGGCTACTTCGTGATTCCCTACACCATCGGGGATTACCTGGCCCAAACGCCGCCCAAGCCGGTAACCACCGAGCACCCCGCTTTCCAGCAGGCCCAGGCCGACGTGGAAGCCCGCGTGCAGAAGCTGCTGAGCATCAACGGAACCCGTACTCCGGACGATTTCCACAAGAAGTTGGGCCACCTCATGTGGGAGTACTGCGGGATGTCGCGCAACGCCGAGGGGTTGCGGTATGCCAAAGCCGAAATTCAGAAGCTGCGCCGCGAATTCTGGAGCGACCTGAAGCTGGCCGGCACCGAGAACGAGATGAACCAGGCCTTGGAGAAGGCCGGCCGCGTGGCTGATTTCCTGGAACTGGGCGAGCTGATGGTAGACGACGCTCTGGACCGCAACGAAAGCTGCGGGGGTCATTTCCGTGAGGAGTACCAGACGCCCGAAGGTGAGGCCCTGCGCAATGACGACGAGTACGCCTACGTAGCCGCCTGGCAGTACACGGCCGACAATCAGCCCGAAATCCTGAACAAGGAAGAGCTGACTTTCGAAAACGTCAAGCTCACCCAGCGCAGCTACAAGTAATTTTTTCAGCTGTTAGCCCTTAGCTGTTAGCTGTTAGCCTTGTGCCGACAGCTCCATCAGCCCGATCAGCTAACAGCTATCAGCTAACAGCTAATAGCCAACAATAAAATGGCCGGAAGTAATCCTAACGCCAAACCGATGAACCTCACCCTGAAGGTGTGGCGTCAAAAAAACCGCATTACCAAGGGAGGCATCGTTGATTATCAGGTAAAAGACATCTCGCCCGATATGTCGTTCCTGGAAATGCTGGACGTGCTTAACGAGGACCTGCTGCGCCAGGGTCAGGAGCCGGTGGCGTTCGACCACGACTGCCGCGAAGGGATCTGCGGCTCGTGCAACCTGTTCATCAACGGCCGCGCCCACGGCCCCGAGCAGGGTACCACAACCTGCCAGCTGCACATGCGCAAGTTCTCCGATGGTGACACCATCACCATCGAGCCCTGGCGCGCTACGGCCTTCCCCGTGAACAAGGACCTGAGCGTGGACCGCTCGGCCTTCGACCGGATTATCCAGGCCGGTGGCTACGTATCCATCAACACCGGCGGCACGCCCGACGCCAACGAGATTCCGATTCCGAAGGACATTTCGGACCGGGCCTTTGAGGCGGCTACCTGCATCGGGTGCGGGGCCTGCGTGGCCTCGTGCAAGAACGCTTCGGCCATGCTGTTCGTATCGGCCAAGGTGAGCCAGCTGGCCTTGCTGCCCCAGGGCCACGTGGAGCGCAAAACCCGCGTGGAGAACATGGTAGCCCAGATGGACCTGGAAGGGTTCGGGGCCTGCACCAACATCGGCTCCTGCGCCGCCGAGTGCCCGGTGGGCATTTCGCTCGAGAACATTGCGATTCTCAACCAGGAGTTTCTGGCTGCTAAAGCTACTTCCAATAACCTGGCGTAAGGTTTTCGGTTACGCTAACAGGATTGCCCGAAAGGCGAAGCGGACTTCCGCTTCGCCTTTTTAGTGTACCAGGGCCAGGCACTCTTCCGCGCGGCCCGGCAACTTATTTCAGCCTCTTATTTACCCTGATGATAACCATTGTAGCCAGCACCAACCGCCCCCACTCACGCGCCCGCCGCATTGCCGATCTGTACCTGAACCTGCTGACCGAGCAAGGCGCGGAAGCCCAGATTCTGGACCTGGCCCTGCTGCCCGTCGATTTCACTACCTCGGCCCTTTACGACAACAGCGGGCGGCACCCCGAATTCAACCAACTGGTGGAGCTGGCCAATGCCGCCGACCGGCTGGTGTTCGTGGTGCCGGAATACAACTGCTCGTTTCCGGGGGTACTGAAGGCGTTTATCGACGGCCTCCCCTACCCGGGTGGTATCCGGGGCAAGAAGGCGGCCCTGGTGGGCCTGAGCAGCGGCGGTCAGGGCGGCCTGCTCGCCCTCAACCACCTCACCGACATTCTTATGTATCTGGGCACGGCCGTGCTGCCCCAGCGCGTGCGCCTGCCCTTCATCGACCAGCACCTGAGCGACGATGGCGCGCTGACGGAGCCGCTGTACCAGCAGGTGTTGCAGGAGCAGGTAGAGCACTTGCTGCGGTTTTAACTGACGGGTACAAAGTCGGTCTGTGGCGCGGACTTTAGTCCGCCCCCCCCCTGTAAAAGCGGCCTTTTCATGGGCGGCGGGCTGAAGTCCAGGCCCCGGCGGCGGCGGTTGTTCGCGCATCCTACTCTACCTTGCGGCGGCAGATGCTTCGCTTGTTTTGTAGGTATGGCACGCTGTTTCGCTTATTCTCTGGCCCTGTCAATTCTGGTCCCGACTAAACGTCGGGACCAGAATTGACAGGGCCAGAATCCGCAGTTCTTCCCGGCAGGTGTCCGAAAAGTAGCCATTACTCGCACCCCGGGGTACACTACTTCCACGGTTTCAAATGGCAATACGCCCTTCAGAACACGGGTAACCCGCACCAGAATGGCATGGAACAGACGGATGCCATCGGGAAGGAAGTACGGTACGGTGCGTATGAGCTCCCCCTCGAAAATAAACGTGGCCTCCTGCATGAGCAGCTGCTCCGCGCCGGGTGTAGGATGGACGCGCCCCACCAGAGACGTCAGCAGACCGAAGCCAAGAAGCAGGAACAGACGAGCCATGAGCTGAAAATAGAGATTCGTAGTGAGATGAACACCCCGCTTGCACATCGTTTGCAGCTGGCGCACCAGGCCCGAAGGCTTGTTCGAAGCCGGTGCCGCAACACCGCCGCCCGCAGGTATACAAGCTGGCTCGGAGGAGAGGATCGGTATACCCCTCAGGTATACGAACCGCGTCGGAGGAAGAAGCTTGTATACCTGAGTGGTATACCGACCGCGTCGGAGGAAGGAATTTGTATACTACTCAGGTATACAAACAGCGTTGGAGGAAGAAACTTGTATACCAGCTCAGATATACAAACCGCCTCCTCCGACGTTGTCGGTATATCAGCCTTGTTCCTTCTCCGATATGCATCCGACTAATCCAACTCCGGCGGCACCCTTAATCAGTCTTACCGCAGCCGTGCGCGCTCATTTTGCCTTGACGGGGCGCCAGTTGGCCCGCTACCTGGGCGTTACACCCGGCTTCGTACACCACCTGGAAACGGGCCGCCGGAGCCTATCGGCGCGGCTGGCACCGCGCCTGGTGGCACTGAGCCGCCTGTTGCCCCCGCCCCTGGGCCAGGGCCCGCCGGTGGCCCCGGAGCCCGATTTCTACGATCCGCTGGCACCGCTTCCGCTCCCGGAGCAGCTATTAGGCAGCACTGCGCCAACCGCCGCCGTTGCGCCCGATGCCCTGCACCAGCGCGTGCGCGATACCCGTCTGCTGCTGCTGGTACTGGGCCAGCGCTTGGCGCGTCAGCAGCAGCAGGCCGCTGCAATGGCCCGCCGAAGGCGCGGCCTGACCCAGCTTCGGGCTTCTGCCGCTCCGGCCGATGCGGCCGAGGCCGCCCATTACACGAAATGGCTCGCAGGCCTGACCCTGGACCTGGAACTCGACGAACCTGAGCCGGCCGCTACTACTACCACTCGCTGGCTCCTGGCGGCCCGCGTGGCCGGGCTCCGGGCCGAAGTAGCCGCCCTGAAAGCCAACCAGATTCTCTAGCGGCCTGCTCGCGTCGTTCAAACCTCCCGCAGCGGCTTGCCCTGCTGGCGTACCCAGCGGCGGTGCTTGGGCTCCCCGATAACCTGGGCCGAATAGATGCCGCGGTGGCCCGAGAACAGGTAGCTCACCACGCAGGCCAGTCCGGCGTAGAGGCCGCACTCCTGCCCGAACAGCTCCATAGCCATGAGCGTGCAGGCCAGCGGGGTGTTGGCGGCTCCCGCAAAAACGGCCACGAAGCCCATGCCCGCCAGCAGCGGCAAGGGCAGCGGCAGCAGCCAAGCCAGGGCGTTGCCCAGCGTGGCCCCCACGAAAAACAGGGGCGTTACCTCGCCGCCCTTGAAGCTGGCCCCCAGCGTGAGGGCGGTGAGCAGGATTTTGAGGGCGAAGGCATACGGTACCAGCGGCCCCCGGAACGCGGCCACGATGGTGGGCACACCCAGCCCGATGTAGTCGGTGGTGCCCAGGGCCCAGACCAGGCCGGCCACCACCACGCCACCCAGCGCGGGCCGCAGCGGGGGCCACTTCACCCGGCTTTTATAAAAGCGGCCCACCGCGTGGGTAGCCCCGGCAAACAGGCGGCCGCCCAGCCCAAAAGCCACGCCCGCCGCCGCCGCCAGCAACAGGGTTTCCACAGACAGAGCCGGCACCATGGCCCCACCCAGGTGCGGGTAGGCGGTATGGCCCACGCCCCAGGCCCGGGTCACGAGGTCGGCCCCGGCGGCGGCCAGGAAGGCGGGCAGGATAGCATCGTAGCGGATGCGGCCCAAAAAAAACACTTCGAGCCCGAAAATGGCCCCGGCCAGCGGCGTCCCGAATACGGAGGCAAACCCCGCGCTGATGCCCGCAATGAGCAGCACGCGCCGCTCCCGGCGGTGCAGGCCCAGGCGGCGGTGGAGCTGGTCGGCCAGGGAAGCGCCCATTTGCACGGCCGTACCCTCCCGGCCCGCCGAGCCCCCGAACAGGTGGGTGAGCACGGTACCCAGCAGCACCAGCGGGGCCATGCGCAGGGGCAGCACCGCCCGGGGGTGGTGAATTTCGTCGAGCAGCAGGTTGTTACCGGCTTCCACGCTTTGCCCCCAGTAGTGGTAGAGCAGCCCCACCAGCAGCCCCCCTACGGGCAGCAGGGCAATCATCCAGACGTGGACCTCGCGCCAGTTGGTGGCCCAGTCGAGGGCCACCAGAAACCCCGCCGAGGCTGTGCCGGCCAGCAGGGCCACGCCCGCCCCCAGCACCAGCCAGCGCCCCAGGTAGAGCAGCAGCAGCCGGTATTCGGTCAGAAGCGCAGGCAGAGGGTTCTTCATAGGCAATTCCCGAAGCGCGGGCGAACAAAAGTACATCGGCCGCCGCCAGCATCCCGGCAGCCGGAAACGACCCCTGCCACCCTCCCGTTCGGTTGGAAAATTACTACATTTCGTTCTGCGTTGCTTTGTTGCTCATCATGACTTCTTCTGCTTTTCGATGGCCGCTCGGGCTGGGGTTGATGGGGGCGCTGCTGCTGCTGCTGCTGCTGCTGCTGCTGCTGACGGGCTGCGGCGACCAAGGCAAGCCCGACGACGGGGGCCAGAACCCCTCCACGGCCACGCCCTACGTGCTCACGCTGCCAGCCAACCTGCCCCAGCACGTGGGCATCCCGGCCGATAACCCGCTCACTGAGGAAGGCGTGGCCCTGGGCCGGCAGCTGTTCTACGAAGTGCGGCTCTCGGGCAACGGCACGCAGTCGTGCGGGAGTTGCCACCAGCAAAGCCGGGCCTTTACCGATGGCCGCGCCCGCGCCCTGGGGGCCGAGGGCCAGCAACATGGCCGCAACACCATGAGCCTGGCCAACGTGCTCTGGGAAAAAACGCTGACCTGGGACGGGGCCGCCGCCAGCCTGGAGCAGCAGGCCCGCAGGCCCCTCGAAAACCCCGTAGAAATGCACCAGTTGCTGGCCACCGGCGTGCAGCGCCTCCAGCAGACGGACCGTTACCCGCCCCTGTTTCAGCAGGCCTTCGGGAGCAGCACCATCACCGAAACCAACGTGCTCAGGGCCTTGGCCCAGTTCGAGCGGACGTTGATTTCGGCCAACTCGCCCTACGACCACTACATCCGCAAGGAAGGCTCCCTCACGCCCACCGAGCGGGCCGGAGCCCGGCTGTTTAGCGACCATCCGGGCGAAGTGAGCGGCCTCTTCATCCGGGGCGGGGCCTGCCACCACTGCCACAGCAGCGAAAACGGCCTGTTCAGCTCCCCCGACTTCTTCAACAACGGCCTCGACCGCACCTTCGCCGACCCCGGCCGGGCCGGCGTCACGGGGCAGGCGCTTGACCGGGGCCGCTTCAAGGCCCCCACCCTGCGCAATATTGCCCAGACGGCCCCCTACATGCACGACGGCCGGTTTAAAACGCTGGAAGAAGTGCTCGACCACTACAACGAGCACGTGCAAACCACCAGCCCCGGCATCGACCCGAACGTGCTGCTTTCCAACACCCCCAACGGCACCCGCCTCAACCTCACGGCCCAGGAAAAGACCCAGCTCCTGGCCTTTCTGCACACGCTCACCGACTCCACCTTCCTCACCGACAAGCGGTTTGCCAACCCCTTCTGAGGGCCGGCAGCTGGTGGGGGCCGGCATTTAACCGGGCAGCTCAGCCGCCCAAAGCCGGCGGCCCGTATAGAGGCGTGCTTCTCCTTCCGCTTCCTGCTTTCTGCTCCTATGAAACGCCTGCTTCTCTGCGTCAGCCTGGCCCTGGCGCTCGTCTCCTGCACCCTGAGTCCCCGCCAGAGCCGGGGCCGCCCCCTCAGTCCCGACCGCGAAATGATGACCCCGGCCCACTTTCCGGAGGACTCCGCCCTGCTCCGGCCCGACTCCATCCGCTGAGCCCCGCGCCCTCTGTAACGTAAAACGCTCATCCGGCTGGCCGGATGAGCGTTTTACATGAATAGCATCCTCAGTCCGTTAGTCCACGTTGTCGTGCAGGAAGCGGTTGTCGCCCAGCAGCTCGTTGTCGTCGGAGAGGTTGAAGCGGCTGATGTTCTGCTCCGAGGAGGGCACCACGTTTTCCAGCTTCACTTGGCGGCGCAGGTAGGCGGGCGTATCCAGCTGGTCCTTGAGCGTGTCGTTGGTCAGGCCGTTGCTCAGGGCTTGCAGGCGCTGGCGGCGCTCCTCGGCCCGGGCATCCAGCGAGGGGCGGGGCAGCGCGTGCTGGGCAGCTACCGGGGCAGTCGTCGTCTGGGGCTGCTGATAAAGAACTGGCTCGGGCGTGGGCATCGAGGGGGCCGATACCGTTGGCTGCCCGTGCTGGGCGGGGGAGGTTTCCAGGTCGCGCTTCACTACCTGCGGCTCAGATTCTGCCGGGGTGGGCGTCCCGAACGTGGGCACGACGGACGTGTTTTCCGGGCGCTCCTCCTCTGCTTCCCCCACCTCCGCCTCAACGGCATTGGGGTCGCGGGGCACCACGGTTGTGATGTTGTGGGCGTCGCGGGCGAAGCCGGTGGCAATTACCGTCACCCGGATGCTCTGGCCCAGCGTGGGGTCGATACCGTGGCCGAAAATTACCTCCGCGTTCTGGCCGGCCTTCTCCTGAATGTACTCCGTGATTTCGGTGAGCTCATCCATTTCCAGCTCGGCCTGGTCGCCCGACATGATGCTGAGCAGAATGCGTTGAGCCCCGTGGATATCGGTGTTGTTGAGCAGCGGCGAAGCCAGGGCCTCCTCGGCGGCCCGGGCCGCCCGGTTCTCGCCTTCCGTTACGGAGCTACCCATTACAGCCGCGCCCGAGTCCTTCATCACCGTCTTCACGTCCTCAAAGTCCACGTTCACATCGGCCGTCACAGTAATGATTTCGGCAATGGATTTGGCGGCCGTACTCAGCACGGTATCGGCCTTGGCGAAGGCGGCCCGGATGGGCAGGTTGCCGTAGATTTCGCGGAGTTTATCGTTAAGAATCACCAGCACTGTGTCGCAGTTTTCGCTCAGCTCCTTGATGCCTTGCTCCGCCTGCTGCCGCTTCTTCTTGCCTTCAAACATGAACGGGGCCGTCACGATACCCACCGTGAGAATGCCCAGCTCCTTGGCTACTTTGGCAATAACGGGGGCGGCCCCGGTGCCAGTGCCGCCGCCCATACCCGCCGTGATAAACACCATACGGGTACCGTTGCTGAGTAGCTCCCGGATTTGTTCGCGGCTCTCGATGGCCGCCTGCTTGCCCCGTTCGGGATTCGCACCCGCCCCCAGCCCTTCGGTCAGGTCGGCCCCGATTTGCAGGCGGTTGGGCACCGTGGAGGAGGCCAGGGCCTGCTTGTCGGTGTTGCAGATGACGAATTCGACGTCCTTGATGCCCTGGCTGAACATGTGGTTCACGGCATTGGAGCCGCCTCCCCCCACCCCAATCACCTTGATGATGGACGTCGATTGCGCCGGAATGTCAAATGTATAATTCATGTTGGAAGTCAATGATGAATTATGAGCGATGAGGTGTGAACTATGCATTTTGAACTGAGACAATCAAGCCGGTTCATTACCTGAACCAACGAAATCCTCCATTCATACTTCATACTTCTTAACTCACAACTCACAACTAGTACTGTTTGTCGTCGAAGTCGTCGATCAGCAACCCTTTGGTGCGACTGAGGATCTTCTGGAAGAAGTCGCCGGCTCCCGACGATTTCTTGGCCGGCTCGCCAGCCGACGGAGTGGCCGGTTGCGGGGCCGGCACGTTGTGCTGAACCACGGCCACCGGCGCGGCCGGGCGCGCCTCAGTGGGGGCGCGGTAGTAGTTCTGCTCGGGCTCGTCGTAGCCGCGCTGGGCCACCCGATCATCGATGGAGCGGTAGCCGGCCAGCACGAGACCCACCGTGGTAGCGTACATCGGCGACTTCACGGCTTCGATCTTGCTCTTGCCTAGGTGCTCGTTGGGATAGCCAATGCGCGTATCCATACCGGTTACGTATTCCGTGAGCTGCACCAGATTCTGAAGCTGGGAGCCGCCGCCGGTCATCACGATGCCGGCCGCCAGCTTGTCCTGGAAGCCCAGGCGCTGAATTTCGGCGTACACCAGCTCCACAATTTCCTCCATCCGGGCCTCAATGATGTAGGCCAGGTTTTTCAGGCTGATTTCTTTGGGTGCCCGGTCGCGCAGGCCGGGAATGCTCACGATTTCGTACTCGGAGGCTTCCTCGGCAATGGCTTTGCCGAATTTCACCTTGAGTTGCTCGGCCTGGTTCTGCATCACGAGGCAACCCTGCTTGATGTCGGAAGTGATGATGTTGCCCCCGAAAGGCAGCACCGCCGCGTGGCGGATGATGCCATCCTTGAATACGGCCAGATCGGTCGTGCCGCCCCCGATGTCAATCAGGGCCACGCCGGCCTCCTTCTCTTCATCCGACAGCACCGACATGCTCGATGCCAGCGGCTCGAGAATCAGGTTATCGATTTCCAGCCCGGCCTTTGTAACGCACTTGTAAATGTTGTTGATGGCCGTGCTCTGGGCCGTGATGATGTGGAAGTTGCCCTCCAGGCGCACGCCCGACATGCCCACGGGGTCCAGGATGCCCTCCTCGTAATCCACCTTGTAGTCCTGGGGCATTACGTGGATGATCTGGGAGCCGGGGGGCGTCACGAGGCGGTACATGTCGCTGGTGAGGCGCTCCACGTCGGCCTGGGTAATTTCGTTCTCGGCCGAGGCGCGGGTGATGCTGCCGTTGTGTTGCAGGCTTTTGATGTGCTGGCCCGCAATGCCCACGTTCACCACCCCAATGTTGATGCCCGACTGCTCCTCGGCCTGGCGAATGGCGCGCTTAATGGCGTCCACCGTCTTGTCGATGTTCGACACGATGCCCCGCACCACGCCCTCCGACACGGCTTTGCCCAGGCCCAAAATTTCGAGCTTGCCGAACTCGTTTTTCCGCCCGACCAGAGCGCAGATTTTGGTGGTACCGATATCGAGGCCGACTACAATCTTATCGTGTTGCATGGGGAGGAAGGGCGAGAGAGTTGCGGTTGGATGCAGGAAAGGGGTGTCTAATACGCTTTAAGGTAGCGTATTAGGCGGATAATTTTATTCGCAGATGATTTGGTCCTTGAACTCGACGTTGACGCGGTGGTACGTATCCCAGCCCAGAACAGGGGGTATTTGCCGGTAAAATACCATCAGTTTCGCAAATTTCTCCGAAATATTCTCAGGAAAGCCAAATTCGACCCGTTGGTCGCCGACTTGCTGGGTGAACGAAATTTTGCCGTTCGGCCCCACGAATACTTCGGCGACCTGCGCCCGCCAGAACGGCTTTTCATCTACGTAACGCAAAAACTCCAGGTAGCGCGTGCCGCTGCTATCCTGAAAAAAGGTGGCCGACAGCGGTGTCCCGTTCGGCCGCGACACGGGCACCACCCGGGCCGTGAACAGGGACGAGAGCGGCAGCCGCCGCCCGTCGGCGTCGAGGTAGCTGTCCTGGCGGGAGTCGGCGTGCACGAGGCGGGCAATGGGGCGGCTCTGGCGCACGTCGGCGTGCAGGTTACCGGCCAGGTCGCGATACACCTGGGCCTCCTTCACGAAGCTGTGGGCCTTCAGGCGGGCCTCCAAATCCTTCAGGTTCACCTCTTCGGACGCGGCTCCTTCGAGGCGGTCCTGGCCCTGGCGGGTGAGCAGGCCGGTTACCTCGCGCTGGCCGATGAAGAAGTTGTTGAACTCGTTGCTGATGGACACCATCACACCGCCCACCCGCCGGTTGGACTGCCGCACGGCGGCAAATGCTCCCAGCGCCACCAGCAACAGCAGGCAGACGGTGGCAAACAGCAGGTTATTGGCTTTACGCTTCATCAAAAAAACTCAGGAACGGGGGAACTGGGAGGCTGTTTTTTAGAGGTGTCTGAGACTCCTATTCGTCGGAAGCAGGATCGGGACCGAGGCAGGTAGATGGGTGGCTAAAAACCCAGGGGGGGCAATTGCTCCGCTCACTGCCCTTTCCGCCAGCGAATATTCAAAATATTCCTTAATTGAGGCACCAACTGGTCCACGTCACCCGCTCCCACGGTGGCCAATACGTCAAAATTCGGATTGGTTTCGGCGTTTTGCAAAATTTCGGCCTTTGTTTGCAGAGATTTTTGCGGGGCCGTGATTTGGGATAAAATCAATTCCGACGTGATGCCCGGCATGGGCAGCTCCCGCGCCGGGTAGATGTCGAGCAGCACCACTTCATCGGCAAGACTCAGACTCTCAGCGAATCCGGCCGCAAAATCACGGGTGCGGCTGAACAGGTGCGGCTGGAAGATGACCCGCAGTTTGCGGCCCGGATACAAGGCCCGCAGGGAGCGTAAAAAAGCCTCAATTTCGCGGGGGTGGTGGGCATAATCATCCACGTACACCTTGGGGGCGGCGGGCGTACCGGCCGTCACGATGAACTCGAAGCGGCGCTTCACGCCCCGGTAAGCGGCCACAGCGGCGCGCAATTGCTCATCGGAAAGACCGAACAGGCGGGCCACGCAGGCGGCAGCCAGCATGTTCTCCACGTTGTGGAAGCCCGGCACGGCCAGCTCCAGCCCCTGTATCTGAGCCGTTGGCTGATAGCTGTTAGCTGATAGCGTCGTTGCCAATGACTGTTCGGGCGGGCCGTGCATGTCGAAGCGGAACAGATGGCCCTCGGCGACAATGTTGCTGGCGTACAGCTCGGGACCCTGCTCGGGGCTCAGGCCGTAGCGCAGCACCCGCACCCCAGCCGGGGCGGCGGCGGCCACGCTGGCATCGGCCGTGTGGTTGATGAGCAGGGTGCCCCCGGGCTGAATCTGCCCTACAAACTGCCGGAACGACTCCAGCAGCGTTTCCGCGTCGCCGTAAATATCGAGGTGGTCGGCGTCGGTACTCGTGACGATGGCCACGGTCGGGAACAGCGTCAGGAAGCTCCGGTCGTACTCATCAGCCTCCACCACCACGGGAATATCAGTGGCCAGTGGCGAGTTGCCAGTTGCCAGGCCGTTCTCACTGCTTGTTTTTTGTTGTTCGTTATGCGTTTTTGATGCCTGATTATGACTGTTATTATTCGCTTCCGCAGGAGAATTTTTAATTTTTAATTCTTCGCTTTTACTTGACTCCGGCAGGAGCAGGTTCGAGCCCAGGTTCACGCTGATACCGCCCAGGAAAGCGGCGCAGGGTACGCCGGCGTGGTGAAGCAGGTGGGCCACCATACTGCTGGTGGTGGTTTTGCCGTGGGTACCGGCCACCGCGATGGTGGGGCGGCCCTGGGTGAGCAGGCCCAGTACCTGGCTGCGCTTGCGAATGTCGTAGCCCTGCTCCCGCAGCCAGGCCCATTCGCGGTGGCCGGCCGGAATGGCGGGCGTGAGCACGACCAGCGTATCGGCGGGGTTTTCACGCACGGCCGCCGGAATGCTTTCCACCGCGTCGTCGTAGTGAATCAGGATGCCTTCCGCCGTCAGGGCTTCGGTGAGGGGCGTTTTCGTTTTATCGTAACCACTCACCACGTGTCCGTTGGCCCGAAACCAGCGCGCCAGCGCCGACATGCCGATGCCACCGATACCGAGAAAAAAGACGTTGGCTTGCATTTGTTAGGATATTGAGGGCTTAGGATGATGTTTGAGCGGCGAAGACCACCAATTACTTGTTCGGAATCAGTTTCAGCAGCTCGTCTACAATGGTAGCCGTGGCCTGCGGGCGGGCCAGCGCCCGGATGTTGGCGCTTAGCTGCTGCTGCCGCGCCGGGTCCTGGAGCAAGGCCAGCGCCTGATCGTAAAGGGTGGTAGTGGCCTGCGCATCGCGGACGAGCAAGGCGGCATCCTTTGTGGTGAGGGCCAGGGCGTTCTTGGTCTGGTGGTCTTCGGCCACGTTGGGCGAGGGCACCAGGATGCTGGGCTTGCCCGTCAGGCACAGTTCCGATACCGACAGGGCCCCGGCCCGGCTCACCACCACGTCGGCGGCGGCGTAGGCCAGGTCCATGCGGTGCACGAATTCGTGGGCGTGCAGGCCATCGGCAGCAAACGGAACTGCCTGCTTATCAGCCTCGGGGAAGTAGAGCTTGCCGGTTTGCCAGAGCAGCTGCACGCCCGCCGCTTGCAGGCGGGGCAGGGCGGCGGCTGTGGCCTGGTTGAGGGTGCGCGCGCCCAGGCTGCCCCCAATCACCAGCAGCACCGGCCGGCGCTCATCGAGGCCGAAAAAGGCCCGCGCCTCGGCCCGCTGGCCGTCGGCAATTTCGGTGCGGACGGGGTTGCCGGTCAGCACCAGCCGGTCGGCGGGGAAGAACTTGGCCATGCCTTCGTAGGCCACGCAGATGCGCTGTACTCTTTTGGCCAGCAGCTTATTTACAAGGCCGGCGTAGGAATTCTGTTCCTGAATGAGGGCCGGAATGGCCCGTGAGGTGGCCGCCAGCAGCACCGGGGCCGAAGCATAGCCGCCCACGCCCACCACGGCATCGGGCCGGAACTCGTTTATGATTTTGCCGGCCTTGCGCACGGCGCGCATCACCTTGAGGGGAAACAGCAGGTTTTTGGGCGTGAAGCTGCGCTGCAACCCCGCAATGTCGAGGCCCACAATGTTGTAGCCGGCCTCGGGCACACGGGTCATCTCCATGCGGCCGTTGGCCCCCACGAACAGGATTTCCGCATCGGGGTGGCGGCGGCGGACTTCGTTGGCAATGGCGACGGCCGGGAAAATGTGCCCCCCAGTGCCGCCGCCGCTGATGATAAGTTTCATTTTTGAGCTGTTAGCTGTTAGCTATTAGCTGCTAGCTTCCCGCCACCACCATCACCTTGATTAAATCAAGCTAACAGCTAATAGCCAGCAGCTAACAGCTCCTTTAGGCGTACTGCGACACTTTTGGGATGCGGGGGGTGTCGGCGGGTTCGCCGGCCATCGGGCGGATTTCCCGCTCGCCCCGACTCACGGCCAGGATAATGCCGATGCTGATGCCGGTGAAGATAAGCGAAGTGCCGCCCATACTCAGCAGCGGCAACGGCAGGCCGGTAATGGGGCCCAGGCCCACTGCCACGCCCATGTTCACCATCGCCTGCAACACCAGACTGAACGTGATACCCGCCGAGAGCAGCCCCCCAAAAGCCCCGTAACTGTTCATCACCGTTTTCAGCCCCCGGTACAGGAAAGCTAAGTAGAGAAACAGTACTACTACGCCCCCGAACAAGCCGTACTCCTCAATGATGATGGCGTAAATGAAGTCGGAGTACGGGTGGGGCATGATGTTGCGCTCGGTGCTTTTGCCGGGCCCCTTGCCGAAAACGCCGCCGGTAGCCTCGGCAATGTAGGCGTGCTCCAGCTGGAAGGGCACCGGCTTGCTCTTATCGGTAAAGCTCTCAATGCGCGACTGCACCGTTTTCCAGCGCTGCCCCGCCACCAGCCCCACGCCCCCGATAACCACGCCAATGACCACCATTACGGCCATCTGCTTGAGCGGCACCCGCCCGATAAACATCAGCAGCAGGCAGGTAGCAAACAGCAACAGCGCCGTGGAGGCATTCGACAGGATAATGAGCCCGCAGATGACGCCCACCCAGAGCATTACCGGTAGCAGGGTGGTTTTGAAGTCGCCCACGTTCTGCTGGCGGCGGCTGAGCATGGAGGCCAAATGGGAAATCAGGGCCAGCTTGGCCAGGTCGGAGGGCTGGAAGGTTTGGTTGATGACGGGGATGGTGAGCCAGCGCGAGGCGTCGTTGAAGGTGGTACCGCCCATGAAGTAGGTGAACAGCAGCAACGGCACCGATAGCAGCAGGGCGTAGAGCGAGATGCGCGAGTAGTAGCGGTAGTCGATGCGGTGGGCCAGCCACATGAAGAACAGGCCCACAAAAATCAGGCTGGTGTGCTTCATGAGGAAATACTCGGTATTACCGCCCCGGCTCTTGTAAGCCAGCGTGCCGGTAGCCGAGTACACCACGGCAATCGAAATCAGCGAAAACAGCACCACAATGCCCCACAGAATGGGGTCACCCTTGAGGTTTTTGCGCAGCCAGTTGGTTAGCATTTCCATGAATCACTGCTTTTTGTTGATTTTCCGCTTCTATGATTTACCGCTGATTACGCTGATTCTTTGGCGGTGGACTCAGGCCCTAGCGCGGCCACGGCAGCGGCGAATTGCCGGCCCCGATCCTCGTAGTTCTGGAACAGATCGAAGCTGGCGCAGGCGGGCGAGAGCAGCACCACGTCGCCGGGGACGGCGAGAGCGGCGGCCCGTTGCACGGCGGCTTCCATCCGTTGGGTGTCTTCGAGTTGGGGCACCAGATTGCCGAAAGTGGTTTTCAGCTTCTCGTTGTCGAGGCCCAGACAAATTAGCGCTTTTACGCGGCTTTGGGCCAGCGGTAGCAGGCTGGCGTAGTCGTTGCCCTTGTCGGTGCCGCCCGCAATCCAGATGATGGGGGCCGTGATGCCGTCGAGGGCGTACCAGGCGGCCTCCACGTTGGTAGCCTTGCTGTCGTTGATGAAGCGCACGCCGTTATGCTCGCCCACCAGTTGCAGACGATGGTCGGCGTTGCGGAACGAGGCCAGGCCGGTTTCAATCCGGGCGGCGTCGAGACCGGCAATGCGGGCGCAGAGCACGGCGGCCAGCGTGTTCTGGCGGTTGTGCTGCCCGATGAGCGGGGAGCCAGCGGTACTGATTTGCCCGGTTTCGCCGGGCGTACCGGGCTGTAAATCTACCTGCACGGTGGTTTCGGCGGCATAAAAGCCGGCCAACTGGAAATCGGGGCGCTGGTGCAGGCTGAAGGGGAGCTGGCGCATGGGCCGCAACGCGCCCTGGAAGTAGCGCTGGATGGTTTCGTCGTCGGCGTTGTAGATGAAGAAGTTGCTGCTGTCCTGGCGCTGGGTGATGCGCAGCTTGGACTGGGCGTACTTTTCGAGCGAGTAGTCGTAGCGGTCAAGGTGGTCGGGGGTGATGTTGAGCAGCACCGAAATCCAGGGCTGAAAATCGTAGGTGTCGTCGAGCTGGAAGGAGCTTAGTTCCACCACGTAGTAGTCGTGCGCATCGGCAACAACCTGCTCGGCCAGCGAGTAGCCCACGTTGCCGGCCAGGCCTACTTTCAGGCCGGCTTCCTTCAGCAGATGGTAAGTGAGCAGCGTGGTGGTGGTTTTGCCGTTGGTGCCCGTGATACCGATGCACCGGGCTTTCGTGTAGCGCCCGGCCAGCTCGATTTCGGAAATGATGGGCGTGTTGTGCTGGCGCAGGGCCTGAATGACGGGCGCTTTTTCCGGGATGCCGGGGCTTTTCACCACCTCATCGGCCGTCAGGATTTCGGCCAGCGTGTGCTGGCCTTCCTCGAACCGGATAGTGGCGTTGCGCAGCTTTTCCTGGTAGCGGGGCTGAATCGGGCTCTTATCGGACACGAATACGGTGTGGCCTTTGGCCTGGGCCAGCAGTGCCGCCCCTACCCCACTCTCACCCGCTCCTAGAATTACGTAGTGCATGATTATTCTTTTTGGGGTTCCCGCAGAGGGTCGCAGAGGAATGCGCAGAGGTTCGCAGAACGTTCTGCGCATTCCTCTGCGACCCTCTGCGGGAACCGCTGTTAGCGCAGTTTCAAAGTCACCAGCGTCAGCACGGCCAGCATGATGCCCACAATCCAGAAGCGCGACACGATTTTAGACTCGTGGTAGCCCAGTTTCTGGTAGTGGTGGTGGAGCGGCGACATGCGCAGCAGGCGGCGGCCCTCGCCGTACTTTTTGCGGGTATACTTGAAGTAGCTCACCTGGGCCATCACCGAGACGCTTTCGATCAGGAACACCCCGCAGAGCACCGGAATGAGCAGCTCTTTCCGCACGATGAGGGCCAGCACGGCAATGATGCCGCCGATGGCCAACGAGCCCGTATCGCCCATGAAAACCTGGGCCGGGTAGCTGTTGTACCACAAAAAGCCCACGCAGGCCCCCACAAAGGCGGCGCAGAAAATGACCAGCTCGCCCGAGTTCGGGATGAACATGATGTCGAGGTAGTCGGCCAATAGCGCGTTACCGCTCACGAAGGCGAAAATGGCCAGCGTGGTCCCGATAATGGCCGAGGTGCCCGCCGCGAGCCCATCGAGGCCGTCGGTGAGGTTGGCCCCGTTGCTGACGGCCGTGATGATGAGGATGACGATGGGAACGTAGAAGAAGGCGTAGTACTCGTTGAAAAAGTCGCCGGCCGTGGCGAACAGGTCGCCGTAGTTGAGCTCGTTGTTTTTGAGAAATGGTACGGTGGTAATCATCAGCTTCACGTCCTGGTACACGCCGCTGGCGTCTACGGCCGAGAACGTGCCGTTGGCCAGCGCGTACTGGCGCACGGTTACGTCGTTGCTGAAAAACAGCACCCAGCCCACCGTAAGGCCCAAACCCACTTGGCCCAGAATCTTGAAACGCCCGGCCAGCCCCTCCTTATCCTTCTTCACGACCTTGATGTAGTCGTCGACGAAGCCAATCAGCCCCAGCCACACCGTGCTCAGAATCATGAGGATGATGTAGATGTTTTCGAGCTTGGCAAACAGCAGCACCGGCACCAGAATGGCCAGCAGAATGATAAGCCCGCCCATCGTGGGGGTACCCTTCTTCTCGGCCTGCCCCTGCAAACCCAAATCGCGGATGGTTTCGCCGATTTGCTGGCGCTGCAACAGCCGGATCAGCGGGGCCCCGAAGTACTGGGCGATGATGAGGGAGAAAACAATAGCCAGCGCCGCCCGGAACGAGGTGTACTGCATCACGCCGGTGCCCGGAATGTGGTAGACTTTGTATAGGTAATTAAAGAGGTAGTACAGCATGGGCGCGGTGGTCGGCAGTCGGGTTGGGGAGGTTTGCGGACTGCAAAGGTTCGGTTTTTTGGGTTGGGGTCAAAGAAAACGATCAGGTGGAGCAGCCACACTGCTTCGTTCTGGCGTCGCGCCTCACCCCCCGGCCCCGTCTCCGAAAAAGGAGAGGGGGAGACAGACGACTAAAAGGAGGATGTATGTAGCTGTAACCGTACGCTGGTCTGTCAGGCTCCCCCTCTCCTTTTCATTCCGCGCATTGAGCGGCGTAGGGGGCCGGGGGGTGAGGCGAAACATTGAACGAAGCAGTGCGGCTACTCCATCTGACGTTTCAACTCATTTCCCCAGCAGCTGGAACATCTCCTGAAGCACCTGCTTGTCGTCGAAATCGTTTTTAACGCCTTTGATTTCCTGGTAGGTTTCGTGGCCTTTGCCCGCTACCAGCACAATGTCGCCGGGTTGGGCCAGGGCCACGGCCGTTTTGATGGCTTCGCGGCGGTCGGCAATGGTGAGGACTTTGCCTAGCGCAGCGGCGGGCACACCGGTTTGCATCTGGGCCAGAATGTCGTTGGGGTCCTCGAAGCGGGGGTTGTCGGAGGTGAGCACGGCACGGTCGGACAGCTCGGCAGCCAAGCGGGCCATGAGGGGGCGCTTGGCCCCGTCGCGGTTGCCGCCGCAGCCCACCACCGTAATCACCTGCTGGCTGGGCTGACGGATGTCGGCAATGGTCTGGAGCACGTTTTCCAGCGCGTCGGGCGTGTGGGCGTAATCCACGATGCCCGTAATACGCGTTTTGGCCGATACCACCGGCTCGAACCGGCCGGGGGCCGAGGTCAGGCCCGAAAGCACCGTGAGGACTTCCGTGGGGTCTTCGCCCAGCAGCACCGCCGTGCCGTAAATGGCCAGCAGGTTGTAGGCGTTGAACACGCCGATGAGCCGAAACTGCACCTCCCGGCCCTCTATTTCGAGGTGGAGGCCGTGCACCGCGTTTTCGAGCAGCCGGGCCCGGAACTCGCCGTGGCCCCGCAGCGAGTACAGCTCGCGGCGGCCAGCTACGTTTTGCAGCATCACGGCTCCGCGCTTATCGTCGGCGTTGCTCAGGGCAAAACCCGACTTGGGCAGCATATCAAAGAAACCCTTCTTGGCTTTCAGGTAGGCGTCGAAGGTGCCGTGATAATCCAGGTGGTCGTGGCTGAGGTTGGTGAACACCCCACCCGCGAAGTGCAGACCTGTCACGCGGTGCTGGACCACGGCGTGGGAGCTGACCTCCATAAACACGTGGGTGCAGCCGGCGCGCAGCATCCGGGCCAGCAGCGCGTTGAGGCGGATGGCGTCGGGCGTGGTGTGGGTGCTCGGAATCACCTGCTCATTTATCTGATTCTGCACCGTGCTCAGCAGCCCGCAGTGGTAGCCCAGCTCCCGGAACAGCTTGTGGAGCATCGTGGCGCAGGTGGTTTTGCCGTTGGTGCCCGTAATGCCCACCAGCTGCATTGCTTTGGACGGATGCCCGTAGAACTCGGCCGCCATCAGCGCCATTGCCCGGGCCGAATCGGCCACCCGCACGTAGCTGGTGGCCGGGTTCAGCTCGGCTGGCAACTCCTCGCACACCACTGCGGCCGCGCCCAGCTCCACCGCTTTCTGTATGAACTGATGGCCATCGGTGGCGGTACCCCGCAAGGCAAAAAACACCGTTTCCGACCCCGCCTGCCGCGAATCCAGCGTGAGGGCGGTTACGGCAGCATCCGTTGGGCCGTGCTGGTCGAGCACAATGGCGGCGGTCAGGAGTTGGGCAAGCGTGGTCGTCTGGTTCAAGGTTGTTCTGGTCTATCGTTCGTATTGCGGGGTCCCAGGGCTGAAGCCCTGAGCTATGCAGCATTGTTCAGCCGGCCTGTTTCCCGCTAACTAGCCCAGGGCTTCAGTCCTGGAAAACCGGGCGGTAGCATCAGGGCGCAGCGGTCTGCACCGCCAGCGGCCTCGATTTGGCACCGATGGGTTCGAGCTGAATCACGACGGTGGTGCCGCGCTTGGCGGGCGTGCCGGCGGCCACCGACTGGCCCGTTACCCGGCCCGAGCCGTTGCTGCGCACCCGCAGACCCCGGTTTTCGAGCAGGAACAGGGCGTCGCGGAGCGTGAGGCCCTGCACGTTGGGCACCCGACCGGGACGCATAGGCAGGGGCCGCAGCAGCACATCGGCCGAGTCGGCGGCGGGGGCGGGGGCGGTGCGCACCCAGTCATCGGTGCCGGTGCTGCCCGCGTGGCGCACGCCCAGCTGGGCAAACATCATCGTCAGCTCATCCTGCATACCGGCCTGCACCATGGGCACCCGCGACTTGCCCTGGGGGGCGCGGGCCAGCAGCGGCCGCTGCGAGGCCGCGTCGCGGGCCATGGCTTTGTCGGCCAGCTCCCGGAACACCGGCGCGGCCACGTCGGCCCCGTAAATGCGGCCGTTCTTGGGCGAATCGACCACCACGATGCAGCTGTACTTGGGGTTGTCGGCCGGGAAATAGCCGCAGAAGCTGGTAGAATACGTGCGGGTGTAAGCCCCGTTCTTGAACTTCCAGGCCGTGCCGGTTTTGCCCGCAATCAGATAGTCGCGGGTGCGGATGCCGCGAGCGGTACCGTGCTCCACCACGCCTTCCATCATGGCCCGCACCTTTTGCAGCGTTTCATCGGAGCAGATTTTCGGAATCAGTACCACCGGCTCAAACTGCTCAATTATTTTATCGGCCTGCTTGATTTCCTTCACAATCATAGGCTGCATTTTCACCCCGCCGTTGGCCACGGCATTGTAGAAGGCCAGCGTTTGCAGCGGGGCCAGCTTCAGCTCGTAGCCGATGCTCATGGTTGTGAGCGAGGTACGGCTCCAGCTCCGGTCGTTGGGGTCCTTGATGTAAGGGCGGGCCTCACCGGCCATCTGGAAGCCCAAGGGCTTGTCGAGGCCAAAGCGCTTGAGGTAGTCGGTATACCGCTCCGGCTTCTTGTTGAAAATGCGGTCGGTGAGCTTGGCTACGCCGATATTCGACGACTTCTCGAACACCTGCTGCAATGTGATGCGGCCGTAGGGGTGGGAGTCAGTTTTCACGGCTCCCCCAATTTTGAGCGAGCCGGTGCGGCCGGTGTTAATCGTGTCGGTGAGTTGCAGGCCAGGGTCTTCCTCGAAGGCGGCCATCATCGAGGCCAGCTTGAAGGTCGAGCCCGGCTCGGTACGGCCCTGGTCGGCAATGGCGTAGTTGTAATCCTCCCGGTACACACCTTCGGCCACCTTGCCCAGGTTGGCCACGGCCTTGATTTCGCCGGTTTTCACCTCCATCAGAATCACGGTGCCGTACTGGGCATTATTCTCGACCAGCGACTTATACAGGGCATTTTCGGCCATGTCCTGGAGGTTGATATCGAGGGTCGTTTTCACGTCGTAGCCGGGCTGGGGCTTCACCTCGGTACCGTCGTAGATGGGCTTATTGCCGCCGGGCAGGCGCTCGAACAGGGCCTCCCCGTCGCGGCCGGCCAGGTGGCGGTTGAAGGTGAATTCCAGGCCCGCCCCGTTCTTGTCCTCGTTGATGAAGCCGATGGTGCGCTGGGCCAGCCCGCCGAAGGGCCGGAAGCGCTTGTCCACCTGCTCGAAAATAACCCCGCCCCGGTTTTTGCCCTCCCGGAAAATGGGCCAGGTAGCCAGCTCCTTTTTTTCCTGAAAGTTGATTTGCCGCGAGTTCAGGCGGATATAGCGCGTTTTACTCTTGGGGTTGTGGGCGTCCTTGAGGCGGCGGAAATATTCCTGCCGGCTGCGGTCACCGAAGAAGTTCGCCAGCAACCGGGCCAGTGAATCGGCCTTCTGGTTGAACAAATCATCGTCGACAACGCTCGGGTCCCAGGCCACCCGGTAGAAGGGCAGCGAAGTAGCCATAATGCTCTCGTTGTCGGAGTAGATGTTGCCCCGGGTGGCGAAAACGGGCTGGTACACGATGCGGCGCTCCTGCTCCAGGGCGCTCCAGCGGGCTCCCTCCTGAAACTGGATGTGGACAATGCGCCACACAATGGCCGCCGAAAACAGGCAGACCCCCAAAAAGGCCAGCCGGATGCGGGTAACGATGCTTTTTTTAACGTTTCCTTTCATTGCGGCGATTGGCAGAACGATGGGAGGATGCAGCGGCCGGTTCGCCGGTTAAGTCAGTCCCGATGGGCACGGGAGGCGCGCCCACCTCCACCGAGTCGCCGCCCACGGCCGGGCCGATGGCCCGGCGCAGCGAGTCGGCGCGGGCGCGGGCCGTCATGGCCGCCACCGAGTCGGCGGTGAGCAGGGGCATGCGGTCCAGCTCGGCTTCATCAAGGCCGCCGGCGGGCACGGCAATGCGGAAGGGTGGCGAGGAGCTTTCCACCAGCCCGTAGGCCGCTACTTTGCGGGCCACCTCGCTCTGTTTGCTGGCCTCCATGTAGTCCGATTTGAGAGTGGTGTAGTCGGCGCGCAGGTCCTCGGTTTCGAGTTTAAGCTTCTGAATGCCCCGGTTCATACGCGTGGCGTAGTGCGTGTTGCCGATGTACACCAGCGTCAGGAACATAATAAAGAGCAGGTGGGGCAGAAACCGCACTGGCAGCCCTTCCTGAAACAGCCCGTCCACCCGCGTCACGCGCTCGAGCAGCGTAAACACGCTCCAGTTGCTGCGCTTGGCGGCGGCCGGCCGGGGCGTGCGCMCCGGCCGGGGGGCGGGCKCGGGCATGGGTTCCGGCTCGGCCACCGGCGGGCGCACCGGCTCCGGTTCCGCAGTGCGGGGCACGTTGGCGCGGGGCTGGCTGGCGACGGGACGGACGGTGTTGGCGGCCATTTTTGAATTAAAAATTAAAAGTGAAAAATGAGCTGCCCGAACGTTCAGCTTTTGAGTTGCAAGGTGCGCAATTGCGCAGCTCCTGAACCAGCGTGAACATTCCAAAAATCAACTCATCTCCATCGTTATTCGTCATTTTTACTTTTTCGCTTTTACTTTTTAATTGCGATGCGCAGCTTCGCGCTTCGGGCGCGGCTGTTGAGGGCAATTTCCTCGGGCGTGGCTTCCACAGGTTTGCGGGTAACCACTTCAAAGGGCAGGTCGGTGCGGCCGAACAGGTCCTTGTCGGCTTCGCCGAAAAACTTGCCCTTAGCCAGGAAGTTCTTCACCAACCGGTCTTCGAGCGAGTGGTAGCTCATGACCACCAGCCGGCCGCCGGGGCGCAGCACCCGGGCCGTTTGCTCCAGCATCTCGCGCAGGGCCGCCATTTCGTCGTTGGCCTCGATGCGCAGGGCCTGGAAAACCTGGGCCAGGTACTTGTTTTCTTTGCCCCGGGGCGTGCAGGGCGCAATGGCTTTTTTGAGGCCCGCAATGGTAGTAATGGCCTGCCCGCGCCGGGCCGAAACTACGGTGGCCGCCAGGGTGCGGGCGTTGGTCACCTCGCCGTACATGCCAAAAATGCGGTGCAGCTCGGCCTCCGGGTACTCGTTAATGAGGTCGGCGGCCGAGGCGTCGCCGCCGTCGGGGTCCATGCGCATGTCCAGGGGGCCGTCGAAGCGGGTGCTGAAGCCGCGCTCCGGCGTATCGAACTGGTGGGACGATACGCCCAGATCGGCCAGCAGGCCATCCACGGGCAGCACGCCGCGTTGGTTCAGTTCGGCGTGCAGGTGGCGGAAGTTGCTGCGGATGAAGGTAAACTCCGGCCGGGCCAGCTGGGCGGCTTCCGCCTCGGCATCGGCATCCTGATCGAAGCTGAACAGGTGGCCGGGGCTTTGCAGGCGCTCCAGGATGCGGGCCGAGTGACCGCCGCCGCCGAAGGTTACGTCCACGTAGCGGCCGCCGGGTCGCAGGTCGAGGCCCTCCAGGCATTCGCGCAGCATCACGGGGCGGTGGTAGGCGGCGTCGTTGGCGTAGTCGTTGGCGTAGTCGTTCAAATCGTTGCTCATGCGGCCGGGGGGCCGGGGGGGCCGGTTTCGGTGGTCAGAAATTTCTGGGCCAGCTTCGAGAAGCTTTGCTGGTCCTTTATAAGGAAGTCGTCGTAGCGGGTGGGGTCCCAGATTTCGCAGCGGTTGCCCAAGCCCACGATAATGGCTTCCCGCTCGATGCCGGCGTAGCGCAGCATGGTGCGCGGCAGCATAAACCGCCCGATGCTGTCGAGCTCCACCTCCGTCATGCCCCGGAAAAAGTTGCGCTGGAATTGGCGGTATTCCTCATTGAACTCGTCCAGGGCCATTACCTTCTCGTGAATCACGCGCCAGGCCGCCCGGGGGTAGAGCACTAGGCAGGGCTCAAACCCGCGGACCAGCACCAGCTGGTTGCCCGAAGCTTCCGGCAGATTCGCCTTCACCTTCGCCGGCAGCACCAGCCGACCTTTCAGGTCGGGCTTGCACTCGTATTCGCCGGAGAGCAACTGGTTCATATGGGCGGGATGGCGTGGGCATGGCAACGGGATATAGCAAAAGTACGGAACCGCTTGGAAAAGGGCACCACGATTTACCATTTTCTACCACCAGCCAAATATGCCTTCCGGAGCATATTCAGGCCATTTTTTGCTTCATTACATCCGCTCGTTTTCCGAAGTACGCCAGAATGGCAGACGTTTTTCTAGGACAGAGTTCCATTCGACTGAGGCCAGACGCAACGCTCCGGGCCAGCCATTCGTAGCTGCCCGCCCCGGATTCCGTACCGGGCTTTCGGGCGGGGCATTGTATCTTTGGGCAGCTTATGAAACGCCCGCTTTTCCATCAGTTCTTTAGTATCTGGCTGGCCCTGCTGGTGCTCACCGCCTCGGTGGGCCTCACGGTGCAGCAGCATACCTGCCTTCTGAGCGGAGCGCATTCGGCGGCGATTGTGTTCCAACCGGCCCAACACGGCTGCCCTCCGGCGCGCGTGAAGCAGGAGCCGGACCAGACTAGGGCCGCGCAGCTCACCCGAAGCTGCTGCGAGTTCGGGGCCCACTTCCATAAGCTCGACACGCCCTCGGCCCACCTGGCCTGGGTGAAGGCCCCGGTCCCGGCCCTGCTGCCCGGCTGGCCAGTGGCCCCTCATCCGGTGCCGTACATAGCAGCCGTCGCCGCCCGCTGGTTTGCTGCCCACTCCTCCCCGCCCCCGCTGGGTGGGCGCACCCTGCTCACGTTCGGGGGCATTCTGGTCGTCTAGCGTTTTTTCCGCTGGCTTCTGCTCCGCAGAAGCCGGCCGCGCCCGGTTTGGCCGGGGCGGCATATTTCTTCGGTAAGAACCGCTAATTTCCTCATTTGTATGATTTCCTTTATTCGGCTCCGCCGGGTGCTCACCGTGGCCGGCCTTGTGCTGGGCGGCGCGGCCCGCGCCCAGTCGCCCGATGCTTCCGTGGCCCCCGTGCGCGGCCAAGTGCTTGATGCCACAACCAAAGCCCCCGTACCCGGAGCCGTGGTGCGCTGGCTCAGCACCACCACCGATGCTACTACTACCAATACTCAAGGCACTTTTTCCCTGGTCCGTCCGGCAGGCTCCGACAACCGCCTCATTATTAACTTTCTGGGCTACCTGGCCGATACGGTGCGGGCCGGCGGCGGCTACCTACGCGTGCCGCTGCGCCGCTCCGGAGAGTTGGGCGAAGTGAAAGTAGAAGCCCGCGCCCCCTCCTACTCGGGCCTCACGCCCACTAACACCCAGGTCATCACCAGCCGCGACCTGACCAAATCGGCCTGCTGCAATCTGGCCGAAAGCTTCGAAACCAACGCCTCGGTGGAGGTTTCGACGACGGATGCGGTTTCAGGGGCCAAGCAAATTCAGCTGCTGGGCCTCGATGGGGCGTACTCGTTGCTGACCGTGGACAACCTGCCGGCCCTGCGCGGCCTGGCCACGCCTTACCGCCTGAACTACCTGGCCGGCCCCTGGATTGAGGGCATCGATATTATCAAGGGAATGGGCTCGGTGGTAAACGGGTACGAAAGCATTTCGGGCCAGGTAAATATCCGCCTCAAGGAACCCGAAAAGGCCGAACGGCTCCTGCTGAACGCCTACGGTAACGACCTGGGCAAATTCGACGTGAACCTGAACCTGGCTACGCGCCTCACGGATAAGGTGAGCACCACCCTGCTGCTGCACACCGACCACCTGGGCCGCCGCGCCGACCGCAACAACGACGGTTTCCTGGACCTGCCCCTGGCCACCCAGTACAACGCGTTCAATAAGTGGAAGTACAACTCGGGCCGGGGCTTCGTGACGGAAATCGGGCTGGGTGCCTTGCGCGAAACCCGGCAGGGCGGCCAGCTGGGCTTCCGCGAGGATGTGCCCGGCCCGTTCTACGGCACCACCCAGGCCACCAACCGCTACACCGGCTACGCCAAAACCAGCTACACCTGGGCCGGCCGGCCCTACCAGAGTTTGGGGCTGCTGCTCTCGGCCACCGACCACGACTTCACCTCCCGCTACGGCCGGCGCACCTACGACGGCACCCAGCGCACCAGCCTGGCTACGTTGCTGTTCCAGAGCATTATCGGGACCACGGCTCACACCTACCGGGCCGGCCTGAGCCTGCTGCACGATGACTACCGGGAAGTATACCGCACGGGCTTCCTCTACCCCACCGAAACGCCCCAGCAGCGCTTCGACCGGGAGCACCGTAACCGCCAGGAGCAAGTGCCCGGGGCCTTCGGCGAGTACACCTACCAGAACGCCCGCAACCTGACGGTGGTCACGGGCCTGCGCCTCGACCGCCACAACCTCTACGGCTGGCTGCTCACGCCCCGTCTGAATGTGAAGTACGACGCGGCCAAGAACACCGTGCTGCGCCTGGCTGCCGGCCGGGGGTTCCGGGTAGCCAACCCGCTGGCCGAAAACACGGGCATGCTCGTCAGTTCCCGCGAATTCGTCATCAGCCCCAATTTGCGGCCCGAAAAAGCCTGGAACGTGGGCGGCTCGTTCACCCAGTATTTCAACGCCTTCGGGCGGGCGGCCACCCTCATCACGGATTATTACCACACCGAATTTCAGAACCAGGTAGTAACCGACCCGTACACCGCCACCACGCAGCTGCTCATCGGTAACCTGGAGCCGGGCGGGCGCAGCTACTCGCGCAGCTTTCAGGCCGAAGTGCAGGTAGAGCCCGTGAAAGGACTCCAGGCCAAGGCTGCCTACAAGTTTCTGGACGTGAAAACAACCTACGACGGCCAGCTGCTGCCGAAGGTGCTCACGCCCCGTAACCGCCTGTTTCTGAACCTGGCCTATGCCACAGCCTTCGATAAGTGGCGCGCCGACCTCACGGTGCAGGGCTACGGCCGCCGCCCCCTGGCCCACGAGCCCGGCAGTGCCGGCCACCAGCACGGCAGCGACGAAACCACCCTGCCCTTCAGTCCGCGCTACGCCCTGCTCAACAGCCAGCTCACGCGGGCCTTTAAGCGCTGGGAAGTGTACGCCGGCGTTGAGAACCTGACCAACTACCGCCAAGCCAACCCCATCCAGGGCGCCTACGCGCCGTTTGGCCCCGATTTCGACGCGGCCATGATCTGGGGTCCGGTCTACGGCCGGCTTACCTACCTGGGCATGCGCTTCACGCTGCCGTAACGCTGATCTTCCTTCTTTGCCTTACGGGGCACTTTTTCCTTCTTCCACCTCGTTTTACTGCTCATGAAACTCTTCGCATCCTTCTTTCTCTGCTGCGGCCTGCTGCTGACGTCGGCCGGCGCTTTTGCCCAGTCGGCGGCCAAAGCCAAAGGCCCCGCCACCGAAACGCTGCAACTCAAAACTTCCGCCGTGTGCGACATGTGCAAGGCCCGCCTCGAAAAGGCGCTGGCCTACGAAAAAGGCGTACAGCAAGCCCAGCTCGACGTGCCCAGCCAGGTACTGACCGTGACGTACCGGCCCGACAAAACGACCCCGACGGCTCTGCGGACTGCCGTGCAGCAAACCGGCTACGACGCCGACGACCAGACCGCCGACGCCCGTGCCTACCAGCGGCTGCCGGAGTGCTGCAAGAAAACCAATAGTGTTCATTAGCACCCGCCCCCATTCCTGAAAAGGCCTCTGGAAAGCATCCCAGAGGCCTTTTTTGTTTACGGAAGAGGCTACTTTGTTACTTTTGCTGGCAAGGAAGATAGCTGCCATTCCGGATCAGGCAGTAGCGGTAGAAGCGCCCATCTGTACTTCAAACTGTAGGTCTATCCGGAACGCCAACGAGCGGCTGAGCCGGCGGCGGTTGGTACCCGAAATCTCGAGCGTAAACCACTCGGACCGCAGGAATTCCAGCAGGTTAGGCTGGCCCAGCAGCTCCATATCTACCCTGGTAGGCTGCACGTTGGCCGGACCGAAAGTGGCAATGGGCACTTTGCGGCTATTGGCCGTCAGGAAGCAGTTTCCGCGTTCCAAAGCCCCCAGCGTTGGGGTACCGCGCCCGATTCCCTGCCCGGTATCGGGCACCCAGCTGAGCGTGGCCTGCCGCAACATAACGGCCCGCACAGCCGGGTGAGTGAGCGAAGCCAGGCAGGGCAAAGAGCCCGGCAGGGTAGTTTCGCACAGAAAAATCAGGTCCATGCCCGCATCGATACGCAGGTTGAGGGCGCGGCTGCTCAGGCCAAAAGCCGTGCGCAGCGAGCGGCGCACACCCTCGTGATGGGTGATGGTAAGCGCCACGCCCAACTCTACCGGCGAGGCATTCGACGGGTGATTCGATACACTGGTTTTCATGGTAGCGTAGATATTATGAAAGCAACTGGCAGCAGTAGCAGGCCGCAATTCGGAGCTGAGAGCAGCCACTCGGGGGGTGTAGGTGGCTGCTGCTTACTACCTTCTACGCAGTCCAAGTAAAGCGCTAATTGTTAATCTCTTAATTATAGAGCAACTACCCGCAAAAGTAGACCAAGAGCCTGTTAAGGGCGACAAAATTGTTTTCTTTCAATAATTTATAAGACAATTTGATTTTATCCTTTTATATTGACTTCTCTACCTCCCTTTTACTTCATCGGATGAAGATTTCGTGCCTGCTCCTTGATGATGACCCGCTGGTACTGGACCTGTTGCAGGCCTACATCGCCATGACGGATGTGCTGGACGTGAAGGCGGCCTTCACCGACCCGTTAGAAGCCCATCGGTACCTGACCGAACATCAGGTAGGGGTGCTGTTTTCCGACGTGACCATGCCCCATCTAACGGGTATTGATCTGGTACGTTCCCTGCAACAGCCGCCGCTGGTGGTCCTGATGACGGCGCACCCCCAGTACGCGATGGAGGGCTTCAACTTGGATGTCATCGACTTTCTGCTCAAGCCTATTTCCCTCGACCGGTTTTTGAAAGCCGTAAACAAAGTAGCGGGCATTCTGCGCGTGAGCATGGCCCAGCCGGAAATGCAAAACGACACGCTTACGGGCTGGGGCTCCTTTTTCATCCGTACCGATGCCCGGTTCGTGCGCCTGCACTACCGCGAAGTCCTCTACATTGAGGCCCTCAAGGACTTCACCAAAATCAACACCTCCGACGGGCGAACCCACCTGACGCTGGTGAACCTCAAAAACCTGGAAGAACAGCTCCCGCCCGGTCTGTTCGTGCGTACGCACCGCTCCTACCTGGTAAATGCCGCCCGCATCGATTCTATGAGCAGTCTGGAAGTGAAAGTGGGGGGCCACGCTCTGCCCCTGGGCCAGACGTACCGGGAGCGGGTGACGGAGCGCATCGTCAACCACTCCCTGATCCGTCGGCAGCACTGAGGCGGGGAAGTGAACTATTGCCCCAGCCCGGTTACTTCGTCTTCCAGAGCCGCCACCAGGGCAGGTAGGGCTGGTCGTGGTGCTCGTAGTGGTAGCCAAAGAAGTAGCAGCTCACGAAGGCCCAGAGATGGTGGCGAAACTGGCTGCGCGACTTGTGCGGGTTGTCGGGCGCATGCTCGCCACGGTGCGGCAGGTAGGTACCGAAGTAGAACAGCTGGAGCGTGGCCAGCACGGCCGGCAGCATCCAGAAGGCAATAACGTTGGGCTGGGGGAAATACAGTTTGAGCACATTGTAGGCCCCGGCCATCAGCAATACCTGGCCAAGCGTCACGTAATTCCAGGCGAAGCGCGCGAACCAGGGCAGAAACCCGGAGTGGCGGCCGTCGTGAAAATCAGGGTCGTGCTCGGTGGCTACGTGGCGGTGATGGGCATGGTGCTTGGGCAGCATTCTGGGAAACCAGTTGAACGCGAACAGGCCCGCCGTGAGCAGACCCAGAGCGTCGTTGAGCCACTTGCGCGGGCTCACTACACCGTGCATAGCATCGTGGGCCGTAATGAAGAGGCCCGTGTAGAGATGGGTTTGCAGCAGGGCCAGCAGATAGGGCCAGGGAGTGCGCCAGTCGGGCCGGTAATACGCCAGCAGAAACAGCAGCAGCGCCCCCCAGCAACCCAGAATAACCCCTGCGGCCAGCACGCCCTGCCCCCGCAACGGCCCGGGCTTCACCCGGTCCGGGGCCGGGTTGGCCGCACTCCCGCTAGCGGCGGGGCTGGTAGCAGTATGCGTCAGCTCAGTCATTGGCTTGGTCGCTCATTCACCGCCTCACAGGGCCAGCAGGGCCTCGCGCACCTGCTCCATCTGCCACATGGGCGTGCTGGTGGCCCCGCAGATACCCACGCTCTGGCCGGCCTCGAACCACGCGGCGCTCAGGTCTTCCACCTTGGAAATAAAATGGGTGGCCGGGTTGGTATCCTTGCAGACCTGGTAGAGCACCTTGCCGTTGGAGCTTTTGGTGCCCGATACAAACACCACCTGATCGTACTGGGCGGCAAAACGGCGCAGGTCTTTGTCGCGGTTGCTGACTTGGCGGCAGATGGTGTCGTTGGCATTCACTTCGTAGCCCCGTTGCACCAGTTCGTTTTTGATGCGGTAGAAGGAGTCCGTACTCTTGGTGGTCTGGCTGTAGAGCGTCAGGCGGGCAGGCAACGCGTGGCCGAGTAGCTCTTCCAGACTTTCGAATACCACGGCCCGGCCGCTGGTCTGGCCCAGCAGGCCGCGTACCTCGGCATGGCCGTGCTTGCCATAAATGAAAATCTGATCCTGCTTATCGTAACTGGTTTTGATCCGATTCTGGAGCTTGAGCACCACTGGACAGGAAGCGTCAATGAGGGTCAGCTCGTTTTCCATGGCCATCTGATAGGTGCTCGGAGGCTCGCCGTGGGCCCGGATGAGCACGGCTTCCTGCCGGAGCGCAGCCAGTTGCTCATAGTCGATGATGCGCAGACCGCGCCGCTCCAGACGCTCCACTTCCTCGTCGTTGTGCACGATATCGCCCAGGCAGTACAGGTAGCCCTGCTCATCCAGCAGGTCTTCGGCCATCTGAATAGCATAGATAACACCGAAGCAAAAGCCGGAATTAGGGTCGATACGGACGCTCAGGTGGTGCGGCATAGCTAACGAAGTAACCGGAGAAGCCCCCGGGAGGTTGCCTCGGACGGAAGATAGACTAGAAACCGCGAAACCCCCGCAGTGTTTAGCTCCGCTCCCGGCTAAAACGTTCCAAATGCCTGCTGCTGCTCCAGATCCCGGATAACACGCTCTTCGGCGGGAGAAGCCCGCAGCACTTCCCGGTCGCGCCAGAAGGTGGGGTCGTAGCGCTGCTTGCGGGCCTGCCGCAGGTCGTTGTAGTTGATGCCGGTAGCTTTGTAGCCCTTGCCGGCCTGCTTGGGCGTGTACCGGTAAAAAAACAGGCTCCCACTCAGGGTGGTCGTGTCGGTCTGGTTCTGATAGCGCAACACGATGCGCTGGTCGGCCCGCACGGCTTGCAGGCGACTCAGCGAATCCTGGTAGGGCACGAAATCAGTGGTCATGCGCATGGTTTGGGAGTCGAGGCTGGTGCCTTCGCCGAACTGCAACGACATGAGGTTGGCAATGGGCACATGGCTTTCCACCCGGCGCAGGGCCGCCGTGTTCAGATCGATGTAGAGCGTGCCGGTGAGGGCCGCCTGGCCCAGTTCGGGCCGGGGAGCAAAGTCGATGACGGCCGTTTCCCCGTCCTTGTTCCGGAGTACTTCACGGAGCTGAAACGAAAACTGCTGGGCCGCGCGTGGCCCCAGCGGCACGGCCACGGTTTTGGGGCTGGGTTTGGGTTCGTACACCGGAATCAGCCGCAGGGCGGCCGAAAAATTAGTCATTTCCACGCCCGTATCCTCGGCCACCTGACCGTAGCGGGCCTGCGCGAGCTGCCAGCCGCTGATGCCCTCGGGCGTGAAGCGCACATCGTAGAACGCATCCATAAACTCGGTGTAGCGGCCGTTGTGGCGCTGCTTTTGCCGGTAGAAAGCCTGGCCGTAGCTGGTTTGGCGCTGGTGCCGGGCCAGCTTGGCACTGGCCCGCTGCACCAGCTCGGTGGCCACCTGCTGGGGGTTACGCACTCGCACTTCGGGCAGGGCCACGGCGCTGGACTTGAGCCGCACCACCAGCGGCGCGGTGGCACTGGTCACCAGCTGCACCACGGGCTCGAAGCCCAGGCTCCCGACCTTGAGCTGCTGGGGCAGGCGCGGCACGCGGAGCAGAAACTCCCCGGCTTCGTTGGTAGCCGTCCCCACATCGGCCCCCTCCACTCCTACGCTGGCATAGGGCACGGGACGGCTTTTCTCATCCAGAACCCGGCCTTTGAGTAAAATTTGTTGGCCGTGGGCACCGCCGCCAATAAGCAGAAAAACAAGCAGGAGCAGTAAAGCAGACTTCATAGCAAGAAAACGAATAGAACAACTTACAACATGACCAACGCTACGAAAAACGGCCCCGCAAGGTCCACGCGGACGTTACGGAGCCGAGGGTAGCAGGCCGGCGGGTGGTTTTCTATAACCGCGCCAGCTTTTGCGCTTCATGGTCGGAAACGTGGCCGCGCTGCACCAGAAAGTCACGCACCAGATCGAACGATTCCGCATCGAGGCCCGACTGGGGGTGGTTGAGCAGGGTGCGAACCAGAAACTGGCGGTCCTCTTCCACGTGCTGGCTCAGGTTGAGGAAGCCGGGCAAATTGCTTTCCACGCTCAGACGTAGAAACCGGATTTCGGCGTTGTCGGCGTCGAGCTTTACGGCCTGGTCGAATTGCTTGCTGGCCTGCTGCACGTAGGTCAGCTTGTTGAACATGGAAGCATCGCGGGCCCGGATGGCCTCGGAAGCAGCTTTATACGCCAGCACCACGGCATTCTGCTCGGTGTAGGCGGCCATAAGCTTATGAAATTTCTCGCCGGCCTCCTTGTTGGCAGCCGCCTGCTGATACTGGCGGCGGAGCTGGGAAACGGAATACGGGTTGGCTTCGGTAGACACGAGGGTGCAAAAAGTCAGGAGGAAGAAAAGGAACAGAGAGCGAATCACGGAGTGGAAGTAAGCGACCTACGTATGCGCGGCGGCTATTGGTTGGCCGGGCACTGCGTCAATTATAACGCCAAGTAGCGAATTTCTGCTCGTTTTCTTGCGCTACTCCCCAGCTCAGGCTGTTTAGATACGGGCCAGCCGGTACCGAAACCAGGACCCCATCAGCAGCAGCAGCTTGGTGTTGGTGGGCACCCGCACCCGCTCGGCCAGAATGCGGCCGGCCGGTAACTGGCGGATTTTGTGGAAGAGCTTGAGGTAATACACGTAGGCCAAATACACGCCCAAACGGGCCGCCCGCGGCAACTGCACGATACCCGCATAGCCGGCCTCAAAGTCGGCGCGGATATCGGTTTCAATCGTGCGCTTTACCTCGTCGGTGAACTGCCCGTACTCCACCCCGGGAAAGTACACCCGGCCCCGGTCCTCGTAGTCGGAGCGGATGTCGCGCAGGAAGTTGATTTTCTGGAAGGCCGAGCCCAGGCGGCGGGCCGGCTCCCGCAGGTGGTCGAACTGCGCCCGGTCGCCCTCGCAAAAAATGCGCAGGCACATGAGCCCCACTACTTCGGCCGAGCCATAGATATAGCGGGCGTACAACGACTGGTCGTAGCTGCGGTCATCAAGGTCCATCTCCATGCTGTAGAGGAAAGCATCAATAAACTCGCGGTCGATGCCGTACTGGTGCACCACATCCTGAAACGCGTGCAGCACCGGGTTGAGGCTGATGCGCTGGTTGAGGGCCTCATAGGTCTGGCGCTTGAAATCGGCGAACAGGGCCGCCTTGTCGTGGTTGTGGAAGGTATCCACAATTTCATCGGCCCAGCGCACAAAGCCATATACCGAATACACCGGCAAATGAAACCGCTGGTCGAGGGTGCGAATGCCCAGGGTGAAGGACGTGCTGTACCGCTGCGTAATCAGTTTGCTGCACGCCCGGCTGGTTTCGGTGAAAAGAGCTACGTGGTCCAAGGTTCTTGAATTATGAACTATAAATTATGGAGTATGAATGCCGTTCAGCCATCCGAACAGCTCATTCAGGCTTCCTAACTCGTAATTCAGCGTAAGCAGGTTTCTAAGGAACATATTCATAATTCATAATTCATAATTCATAATTCATAATTCATAATTCTTTTAAGATTTCCCCGGCTACCACCTGGCCTGAGATGAGGGAGGGCGGAACGCCGGGACCGGGCACGGTAAGCTGACCGGTAAAGTACAGGTTACTCACCTTTTTGCTCTTAAGCGAGGGTTTGAGGATGGCCGTCTGGCGCAGGGTGTTGGCCAGACCATAGGCGTTGCCCTTGTAGCTGTGGTAGTCGTCCCTGAACTCCTGGTGGGCGTAGCTGCGCTTGAACACCACCGCGTCGCGGATGCTGGTGCCGCAGTGCCGCTCCAGGCGCTCCATAATAAGGTGGTAATAGTGCTCCCGGGTTTCTTCGGGGTCGGGCAGGTTCGGGGCCACTGGAATCAGCAGGAACACGTTTTCGCACCCTTCCGGAGCTACCGAAGCATCGGTCTGGGAAGGTGCCGACACGTAAAACAGTGGGCGGCTGGGCCACTGCGGATTCTCGTAGATTTCCTGGGCATGCCGGCCAAAGTCTTCATCGAAGAACAGATTGTGGTGGCGCAGATTGGGCAGGCGCTTGTTCACGCCCAGGTAAAACAGCAGCGACGACGGGGCCATGGTGCGCTTATCCCAGTAGGCCTCGGAGTAGGTGCGCCACTCGGGGGCGAGCAGGTGCTGCTCGGCGTGGTGGTAATCGGCCCCGGCAATAACGGCATCGGCGGCGCGGAATCCGGCAGCGGTCTGCACGCCGGTGGTGCGGCCCTTTTCCACCATAATCTGCTCTACGGGCACGTTGTACTCGATTTGCACGCCCTGCTCCCGGGCCAGGGCCACCATGCCTGCCACAATTTTGTGCATCCCGCCCATCGGGTACCAGGTGCCCAGGGCGAGGTCGGCGTAGTTCATGAGTGAGTACAGGGCCGGCGTATTCTCGGACGTGGCCCCCAGGAAGAGGATCGGAAATTCCACCAGTTCCAGCAACCGCGGGTCTTTGAAGAATTTGCGCACGTGCTGGTGCATGCTCTGGAGCAAATCGAGCCGGAGCGCATCTATAAGCAGGTGGGGGTCGGCAAATTCTAGCAGGGAGCGGCCGGGCATGTGCACGAACTTACCGATGCCCACCTTGTACTTGTAAGCGGCCTGGCGCAGAAACTCGTCGAGGCGCGCCCCGCTGCCCGGCTCAAACCGCTCGAACAAGGCCCGCAGCTCGCTCATGGCCGCCGGAATATCCACAGCTTCAGGCCCCTTGAAAATCACCTGATAAGAAGGATCCAGCCGCACCAAATCGTAGTAGTCGGCCACCTTCTTACCGAAGCGGGCGAAGTACTGCTCAAATATGTCGGGCATCCAATACCAGCTCGGCCCCATGTCGAAGGTGAACCCCTCGGCCCGGAACAGCCGCGCCCGGCCACCCGGACCCTCGTTTTTTTCCAGCAGCGTTACGCGGCAGCCGCGTTGGGCCAGCGTGGTAGCGGCCGAAAGGCCCGCAAAGCCGGCCCCGATTACAATGATATGTTTGCTCACAAACGAAACGAATTACGCGAATCAGACAGCTTGGCCGCCTACAAATATGCCTATTTGCGGCTTTGCGGCCAGCTTGCTCCGTACATACCCGCCAGTACGCCATAGGTTTTGGCTGCCCGGCTGCATACTGCGCCAGACCCGGCCCTCACCAGCACTGCTGCAAACAAACGAGCCGCAAACCACGCCGCCCGAAGGCGAAACGTAGTCCGCGGCCCGCGATACGCCCGGGGCGGGTCTGTACTCTCTCCCTATTCCCTACACGCCGGGGGCGTATGTCTTCAACGCCTGCTTGAGTTCCTTACGGGCGATGTGAATGCGGTTTTTCACGGTTCCAATCGGAATTTGCAGCTTTTCCGCAATTTCCAGGTACTTGTAACCGATGTAGTACATCATGAACGGCGTGCGGTAGTCGGCCGAAAGACCGGCAATGGCGGCGTTAATGTCCGTTACTACGAAATCGGAGCTGGCTCCGTTGTGCGTAATGTAATTTTCATCGGTATTAAAGTACTGAAAGTACTCGGTGCTATCGATGTTGCTGTTACGCTTCGTTATCTTGTTGTAGTTGTTGATGAAGGTGTTGCGCATGATGGTGTACAACCAGGCCTTCAGATTGGTGCCCGCTTTGAACTTGTCCTTGTTCAGCATGGCTTTGAGCAAAGTTTCCTGTACCAGATCTTTGGCATCGTCAGCATCGCGCGTCAGGTTCATCGCCACGGGCTTTAGCGAGTAAGAAATCTTCTGTACTTGGTCGGTGAATTCCAAAGAGGTCATACTGTTTAGCTTTTCGTGGCAAAAAGTTAAACAAATATACGAGCCTAACTCAGATTAGTACGTTGCAACATCAAATTATTTTGCTTATACCCAGAATTGTGTTCAAATCTGGCTCCGTTGCCGGTTTTTTTCTTTATCCCTCGCGCCCCACTTTAGCTGCCTGGTTTTTCGGGCCGGGCTTTTCATCTACGCAACTGCCCGGCTCGCTGGATTACCTCCATGCGGCCGGGCAGATACATACCTTATGATGAACAGCTTATGCTTGTTTTACGTTGGTCTTCCGTAGCGAGCAAGGCGTGGCCGTGGCATCTGCCAGGGCTATAAAGTCAGTAATCAAGGCCAGGCGAGTGGCATTGGGAGGCAGATCGAATGCCAGTTGGGCCAGCGGGCCATATAAATACAGGGCAATATCGGGGCATAGCTCGCTGAGCTGATTCACGAAGCCCTGTACCTCGTCGCGCTCCGGCACGGCGGTCATAACGGTGAGGGCGGCATGGGGCCGGTAGGTGGCGCATACGGCTGCCAGTTCCATGACCGGCAGGTTCTGCCCCAGATACAAAACGTGCTGCCCTCGGGCACGCAGCACGTAGTTCATGAACAGCAGAGCCAGCTCGTGCATTTCCCGCTCGGGCAGAAACAGCACCCAGCGCCGGGCCGTGGCCGGCGTCACGGGTGGCAGCGAATCGGTGGCCGCCATCAGTTTTTGCCGGAGCAGGTTAGTTACCAGATGTTCCTGAGCTGGGTTTACGGTACCGGCCTGCCACATCACGCCGATGCGTTGCAGAAACGGGTAAGCCACGCGCAGAATGGCTTCTTCGAAACCATTGCGGGCGATGGCCTGATTGAGCAGGTGCACCAGTTGGCACTCATTCATTTCGAGCATAGCAGCCAGCAGCCCGTTCACATGCTGGCAGTAGTTGTGGTTGCTCTCGTTGCAGGAAATAACGGTGCTGGCAAGCTCCTGTTCGCTGAGCTTGGCAATCTGGGAAATCCGGTAGCCCTGACCACAGAGCGTGGCCACGTTGAGCAGGCGACGCAGGTCATCCTCGCAGTAGGTGCGGATGTTGGTAGCCGTGCGCACCGGTTGCAGAATACCGTAGCGCTGCTCCCAGATGCGGATAGTATGCGCTTTGATACCGGAAAGCTGCTCCAGGTCGCTGATAGAAAAATGTCCCACAATAGTTGTACTTAATGCGCTGGTGTAGATTCAGGAAGCCGCTTTCGGGCCGGGTCGGAGCGTGCGCGTGGGCGCGGGTCGGCGCAGAGCCAGCAGGAAGTAGCGCGGAGATACCCACAGCAGGCCAAATTCTTCGCTGCCGTCGCGGCCGGTGGTTTTATGGTGCATTTTATGGGCCATGTTCAGGGCCCGCAGGTAGGTGTTGCGGGATTTGCGCCAGAAGCGCAGGCGGCCATGAATGAGCACATCGTGCACAAAAAAGTATAGCGTACCGTAGGTAGCAATGCCCACGCCCATCCAGAACCGGAAATCGTGCGTAGCAGAGCCGTACACAATCAGCAGCATCGACAAAGCTCCGTAGAACAGGAAAAAGAAGTCGTTGCGCTCGAAGCGGTGCGGGTGGCGCACGTGGTGGGAGCGGTGCAGAAACCAGAGTGGTCCGTGCAGCACGAAGCGGTGCATGAACCAGGCTACGAATTCCATCCCGAAGAAAGTAGCCGCGGCTACGGCTACGGCTGCCAGCGTCGTCATAGGTAAGCTAACCAGCGGAAAAGTGAGAAGTTTAAAAAAGGGCGTGCGGGAGAAAGGTAGAAAAAATCCGGCGGGCGGCGCTAAGCCGCTACGCCAAAGCGGCCGAAAACCGGAAACCGCACCATCCGCTTGCCCGGCCCCCACAACGCCCGCAGCTCCTCTTCTACCAGCGCCACCAGGTCGGCACCGTGGTGCTGGCGGGCGTAGTTGGCCGTAGCCGACCAGGAGCGCAGATACCCCAGCATATCGGTTGCCCGCCACTGGCGGCTGACCTCGAATCGGAACAACTGCACGTTGGCGAAGGGGAAGGAAAGGCGGGCGTACTCCTCGTTTATATGCTGCCGGTTCGCATCCCAGTACGGGGCCGAAGTCTGATCGTGAAACTGGTGGAGAACCCGGTTGACGGCCGCGCCCTCCGTGTGGCAGAACGAGTAGCCCCATTCGGCCAGCGCGCCGCCGGGGCGCAGCACGCGGTGGGCTTCCTGGTGGAACGCATCGGCCTCGAACCAGTGCACGGCCTGGGCCACGGTTATCAGGTCGAAGCCGGCCGCCGGGAAAGGTGTGGTTTCGGCCCGGCTGACTTGGTAGTGGACGTTGGCCAAAACAGGGGCCTGGGCCAACTGAGCAGCGCTGATGTCGGTGGCGTCGACCTGCCCGAAGTGCCCGGCCAGCACCGCTGCCACCTGGCCGTTGCCGGTGGCGCAGTCCCAGGCCCGCGTGCGGCCCGCTACCCGCGCCAGCAGCCAGCTATAGAGCGCAGGTGGGTAGTTGATGCGGTAACGGGCGTACAGACGGGCCTGGGCGGAGAATCGGTCAAGCATAGGTTGTTTTTCGTTACTTGTTACTCGTTGTTCGTAACAGAACCTCCCATTACTTCCCGAGCGACGAGCAACAAGTAACGAAGAACGAACCTATGCCTCCCATTCAAACCGGCGTATTGGCCTATGGCATGTCGGGCCGCGTGTTTCACGCGCCTTTTCTGACCACCCACCCGGGCTTTGCCCTACGGGCCGTAGTGGAGCGCAGCCGCAAAACGGCCGCCGCTTCTTATCCTGAAATCATCAGCTACGGGGCCGTGAGCGAGCTGCTGGCCGATGAAACCCTGGAGCTGGTCGTCATCAACACGCCCAACGACACGCATTTTGAGTTAGCCCGGCAGGCACTACAGGCCGGCAAGCATGTGCTGCTTGAGAAGCCGGTAGCCGCTACCGTGGCCGAGCTGGACGAACTGCTGGCGCTGGCCCGGCAGCAGCAGCGGCACGTGCTGGGCTACCAGAACCGGCGCTGGGATTCCGATTTTCAGCTGGTGCGCCAGGTAGTGGAAAGCGGGCAGCTGGGCCGGCTGACGGAAGTGCATTTCCGCTTCGACCGGTACAAGGTCGCGCTCAACCCCAAAACGTTCAAGGAAGACCCCGCTACGCCGGGCAACGGCCTGAGCTTCGACCTGGGTTCGCACGTGCTCGATCAGGCCCTGAGCCTGTTCGGCCGGCCCGCGCTTAGCCGGCTCACCCGGGCCAGCCACCGCCCCACTTCACGGGTCGACGACTACTTCCACGTCCATTTGCAGTATCCCCAGGGGCTGAACGTGTTTGTGACCGGCAGCCTGCTCACGGCCGCGCCGGTGCCGGCCTACGTGCTGCACGGCACGCACGGCTCGTTCCAGAAAAGCCGCGCCGACGTGCAGGAAACCCAACTTGGCCAGGGCCGGCTGCCCACCGCGGCCGATTATGGCCGGGAGCCCGCCAACGCAGCCGGCACGCTCACGCTGGCCAGGGAGCCGGGCCGGTTCACTACCACGTCGCGGCCAGCCCCCCCGGGCAACTATACCGCCCTGTTCGAGGCCGTGTACCAGACCATTCGTCTCGGCCAGCCTTTCCCGGTGCAGCCCGAGCAACTGCGCTGGCAGCTCGAAATTCTGCAACGGGCTGCCCCCAAGCAGTTTTAAAGCGCGGTGCAGGCAGGCCACGGAAACGCTGGCAGCTGCTCAGACTGGTGAACTGGTGTTTGGGCTGGTGCTCAGAACGAGAGGGCGATGCTGCTGGTCAGGTTGCCATAGGACTTGGTGGGCCGGCCGTTGCGGTCGGTGAGAAAGTCGCGGCCGGAGTTGAACAGGCGGCCTTCCAGGCGCACGGCCACGTTGGTAGTGGGCAGGTAGTCGAGGGTGAGCGAGCCGGCCCGGACCTTGAAATCGGGGTCGGTGAGGGTGGGCGTGGCGTTGAGGATGGCCACGCCGTGGTCGGCGCTGAAGTATTCGAGCCGCCCCCCGATGCGCCACTTTTCGGCCAACTGGTAACGGGCCAGGGCCGTGCCGGTATACCAGGTATCGGCCCTGGCCCCCGGCTCGGGCCGGTCCTGCTTGCCCACATCGAACACCAGCGCCAGGCTCAGGCGGCTGGTGGCGGCGTAGCGGGCATAAAAATCGTGGAAGTAGCGGCGGCGGCGCACCAGGCCCGTGGGCTGCTCGTTGCCGTAAAACGTGCTGGAATTTATCAGCAGCTGGGGGGTGGCCTGCCACTGAAGCTGGGTGCCCAGGGCCTTGGCTTGGTTGTTTTCACGGATGTTCTGCCAGCCGTTGAGCACCAGGGCTGTGAGCGTGAGCGTGGGCGCGGCCTCGTAGGTGAGCTTGGCGCCGGCCTCGTAGTAGGGCGAGCCCTCGGCGGCCAGCGAGCGGGTCAGCGTCCAGTTGTTCTTGCTCAGGGCCGACTCGATGCCGATGTGGGAGCTGAACACACCCACATCAAGCCAGGCCTTGCGGAAAGGGCGGAAGCCGGCATAGGCCTGGTAGATATTGCGGATAATCGGGTCTTCGGGGGCGTAGTTGGCCGAGGGGTAGGTGCCGGCGTGCAGGCCCACCTCGCCCCGCACCTGCCCGTTGTCGTAGCGCAGGCCCACCAGCGCCTGGTTGATGGTAAACTCGTTCTGGCGGTTGTGGGAGAAGATGAAGTTGGGCCGCTCGTTGGTGGCAGCGTGCTTGAAGTCGTAGCCGTAGTAGCCATCGATAAAGCCGTACACCGTCAGCGGATTGGCGGGCGCGGCGGCCGAGTCGGTGGGGGAAGCAGTTTGGGCGAAAGCGGCCACCGAAGCCAGCAAAGCCAGCGTGGCGGTAGTGAGCAGGGAGGCGAAGTGCTTCATAAAGTGGCGCGGCAGAGAAGGCGTTCGGGCGGGCAGCCAGCGGACGGAGGCCCTCAATCCGGCCGCCAAAGTAGGCAAACCGCCCCGAAAGCCGCCCCGCCCGGCCCGCCCGGACCCGTCGGCGTAGTCCGGGCCGGTTCCGCCCTCAATCCCCTATCTTTGTTAACGAAGCACAAAAGCGGTTTGCTGGCCCAGAAACGACAGGTCAGCCTTTTTTCATCCTCTATCCTAAGCTGAACCTTGACGTTTCACGAATTCAACCTCCACGACGATTTGCTGGCCGGCATCGATGCCATGAACTACCAGCAGGCCACCCCCATTCAGGAGCAGGCCATTCCTAAAATCCTCGACGGCAAAGACCTGATTGCCTGCGCCCAGACCGGCACCGGCAAAACTGCCGCCTACCTGCTGCCGTTGCTCGATAAGATTTCGCACGCCAAGCACGGTACCACCTCCACGCTGGTGCTGGTGCCCACCCGCGAGCTGGCCACCCAGATTGATGAACAGGTGACGGGCTTCGGCTACTTCGTGGAAGCCAGCTCGATTGCCATTTACGGGGGCGGCAAAAGCGAGGGTTGGGAGCAGCAGAAACGCGCCCTCACCTCCGGAGCCGACATTATCGTGGCCACACCCGGCCGCCTGATTGCCCACATGCAAATGGGCTATGTGAAGTTTGAGGACCTCAAGTACCTGGTGCTCGATGAGGCCGACAAGATGATGGACATGGGCTTTGCCGATGACATTATGGGCATCGTGCGCCAGCTGCCCAAGGAGCGCCAGACGTTGCTGTTCTCGGCCACCATGCCCAGCAAAATCCGCGACTTCTCGAAGCAGATTTTGCAGGACCCCGAGGAAATCCGCCTGGCCGTGAGCAAGCCCGCCGCCGGCATCGACCAGCAGTTCTACATGGCCTTCGACCGCCAGAAAATTTATTTGCTCGAACACATCATCAAAACCCAGGACGTGCAGAGCATGGTGCTCTTCACGAGCCAGAAAGCGGCCGTGAGCGGCATTGTGCGGGCCATCAACAAGCTGGGTTACGTGGCCCAGGGCATCAGCTCCGACCGCACCCAGGAGGAGCGGGAGCAGATTATGCGCGACTTCAAGAACAAGTCGTTCCCAATTCTGGTGGCCACCGACGTGCTGAGCCGGGGTATTGATATTGACTCGCTGAGCCACGTGGTGAACTACGACATCCCGCGCGCCGCCGAGGACTACGTTCACCGCATCGGGCGCACGGCCCGGGCCGCCACCAAGGGCACGGCCGTTACGTTCATTGCCGACCAGGACCAGGACCGGGTGCTCAAGATTGAGAAGCTCATCGAGCGTGAAGTCGAGAAGCAGAACATCACCGAAAGCCTGGGCCTGGGCGAAGCGCCCGAGTTCGACCCCAAACGCTTCAGCGGCCTGAGCGGTAAAATCGGCGGCCGGCCCGAGCGCGGCCGTTCCGGTGGCAGCGGCGGGGGTGGTCGTTCCGGTGGTGGCGGGCGCGACGGCGGCGGCGGCGGCAACCGCCCCGACCGGCGCGGCGACAAGCCCGACGCCGACCAGCAGGCCCGCATTGCCCGGGCCCAAGCCAACCTGGCAGCCCTCGATGCTGGCCTGGCCCCGGCCCAGCCCTACGAGCGCCCCGCCCGCGAACCCCGTGAGCACGACCCCAACCGGCCGCGCCGTGCCCCGCGCCTGCCCCGACCCGAAGGCGAGGTAACGCCCCCCGGCAACGGAGAGCCCACCACCGAGCGGCCCCGCCGAGCGGCCCGCCTGCCCCTGCCCGACGATGCGCCCGGCGCCCACATTGCAGGGTCCGAAGGCAATGCCGCTGGTGAGGGTGAACAGCGCCGCCGCAAGCGCGGCGGCCGCAACCGCAACAACCGTGGCCCCCGCCCCGAAGGCGAAACTCCGGCGGCTGAGGGCCCCGCGGGCACCAGTGGAGAGTAGCGCTGCCAGTTATCTACCCTGAAACCGACTACAAAAGAGTCCCCGTTATTTTTTTTTTTAGCGGGGGCTCTTTTGCATCTATACCTTACGCGGCTGGTGCTGGGCCGTCTGCCGGAATTCACCTTTTACTACCACGTATGAAATGGATTGTAGCCGCCTTGATGCTGGTGTTGCTGGCTTATGGGCTGGGGCGCGTTTACCATCCTCTCACCCGGTTGAAGAAGGCCGTGGCGCGCCGGGAGAAACTTCACCAGGCATCCGTTGCCACTCAGTCCATTGAAACCCGCCTGCGCAACGGGGACCTGATCTTCCAGACTTCCCAGTCGGCCCAGAGCCAGGCCATTCAGCTGGCCACGCACTCGGCGTACAGTCACTGCGGCATCCTGTTTCAGAAACAAGGCCAATGGTGCGTATTCGAGGCCGTGCAGCCGGTAAGCGAAACCTCCCTGGCTGCCTGGGTGGCCCGGGGCCAGGGCGGCCAGTTCGTGGTGAAGCGCCTGCACGACGCCGAAACCGTGCTCACGCCGCCCGTGCTACGGCAGTTGCAAGCTGCCGGCGAGCAATACCGGGGCAAGTCGTACGACCTGTATTTTGGTTGGTCGGATGAGCGAATTTACTGCTCCGAGCTGCTCTGGAAAATGTACCGGCAGGCAACGGGTCGCCAAATCGGGAAGCTCCAGCACCTGCGCGAATTCGACCTTTCCCACCCCGCCGTACAGGCCAAAATGCGCGAGCGGTACGGCCGTAAGCTCCCCCTGAATGAGCTGGTCATTTCGCCGGTGCGGATGCTGGAAAGCGCGGAACTGGTGACGGTAGAGTGAGCTGAGAGTTATTTGGCTGATGAGAAAAGGTCAGCACGCAAAACATCAACGAGGAGCGGAGGTGAGCCCGGCAGTGCGCGGCGTTAGCCCCTATCCCGGAGGGGTTGGGGTGGGGTTACGTACCTTCGCGCAACCAACCGCGTAGTAACGGGGTTGCTGGGTTTCCACTGACTGTATCGGCTTTTGATTTTATCTGCTTCCCCCTGGTTTATTGGGCTGTGCCTGCTGGTGGGCGCGGGCTACGCGGCCCTGCTCTACTCGGCCCAAGCCCCCTGGAGCCGGGCGGTAAACTACGCGCTGGCGGCCGTGCGCCTGGCGGTGGTGAGCTTCCTGTGCTTTCTGCTGCTCTCGCCTTTCCTCAAATCGACAACCACCACTACCGAAAAGCCTACTGTAGTATTGGCCCTGGATGATTCGCGGTCGGTGGAGCTGTTCACGCCCCCCGCCGTGCTCACTGAGGCCACGGCCGGCCTCACGCGCCTGGCGGCTACCCTGCGCGGCCAGGGCTTCGAGGTGGAAACCCGCACGCTGGCCGCCAGTCGCGCCGCCCGGCCCGATTCGGTGCGGTTCGGGGCTCCGGCCACCGACCTCGACGGGCTGCTGGCCGGCATCGGCGAAACGTTTCAGGGCCGCAACCTGGCGGGCGTGGTGCTGCTCTCCGATGGCCTCGTGAACCAGGGCCAGGCCCCGCAATTCGCCGAGTACCGCTTCCCGATTTACGCTGTGGGCGTGGGCGATACCATCCCCAAAAAGGACCTGAGCCTGCCTGCCCTCACTTACAACCGCGTCGCGTTCAGCGGCAACCAGTTCCCGATTGAAGTCGAGCTGGCCTATGCCGGCTTTGCAGCCGGCACCACGGCCACTGTGCAGCTGCGCGAAAAGGGCCGGGTGCTGCAAACCAGGCGGGTAGCGCTGCCGGCCGGCCAGCGGCGCACCAAAACCACATTTCTGGTAACTGCCACCGGCACCGGTAAGCGCCGCTACGAGGTAGTGGCTGCACCGCTGCCCGGCGAATTCACCCGGCTCAATAACCAGAAATTCGCCTACCTCGACGTGGTGAAGGGCAAGCTGCGGGTACTGCTGGCCGCCGCCGCCCCCCMCCCCGMCCTCAAGGCCCTGCGCGCCGCCATCCGGCAAAACGACAACTTCGACCTCATTACTTACCTGCCCGGCATCAGCCCGCTCAAAAATCAGGATTTCGACGTGGCCATCCTGCACCAGCTGCCGGCCCGCAGCGGGCTGGGCAGCGAGGTACTGGCGCAGGTGACAGCCCGCCGCGCCCCGGCCCTCTACGTGCTCGGGCCGCAGTCGGACTTTGGGGCCTACAACCGCCTGGGGGCGGGCCTCACCGTAACGCCCCGCGGCTCCCAGACCGACGACGTGACGCCGGTGCCCAACCCGGCGTTTAGTCGGTTTACGTTTGAAGATGACGCCCTGCGCCGCTTTGCCGCCTACCCGCCCGCCCCGGTGCCCTTCGGGGAGGCCCGCCTGAACGACGGGGCCGAAGCCGCGCTCTGGCAGCAAGTGGGGCGGGTGAAAACCCAGAAACCACTGCTCGTATTCGGCTGGTCGCCGGCCCAGCGCCAGGCCACCCTGCTCACCGATGGCAGCTGGCAGTGGCGCCTCCAGGAAGCCGTGGAGCACGACGACCGGCCCGAGGCCTACGACCGGCTGGTGCTGCGCACGCTCCAGTTGCTCACCCAGAACGCCAACCGCAAGCGCCTCGACGTGTACCCGACCCAGGACGCGTTCAACACCCCCGACGATGTGACCTTCGGAGCCGAAACCTACAATGCCATTTTTGAGCGCGTGTACGGCGCACCCGTCACGCTCACGCTCACCGACGAGCAGCAGAAAACCCGCTCCTTCACCTTCGCCCCCACCCCCGATGGCGCGCCCGTGCACCTGGGCCAACTGCCGGCCGGCCTCTACCGCTACGAGGCCCGCGCCACCCTCGGCGGCCAGCTTCAGCAGGACCGGGGCGAGGTGCTGGTGCAGGAGCAGGAGCTCGAAGCCCTGCAAAGCCGGGCCGACCATAACCTGCTGGCCCAGTTGGCCCGCCGCAGCGGCCAGCGCCTCTACTTCCCGCCCCAGCTCGACCAGCTGGCCCAGGATATTGCCCGCGCCGGCTACAAGCCCGTCATCTACGAACAGGAGGAGTTGAAGGACCTGATCAACCTGAAATGGCTGTTTTTCCTGCTCCTGGCCCTGATGACCGTGGAATGGGCCACCCGCAAATACTCCGGTGGCGTGTGAGTTGCCGGTTGCCGGTTGCCGGTTGCCGGTTGCCGGTTGCCGGTTGCCGGTTGCCGGTTGCCGGTTGCCGGTAGAAGGAACGTCATGTTGAGCGAAGCCGGGGGCGTAGTCGAAGAATCCCTACCGCCGTGGTAATCTTACCAGGTGGGACAAATCAGTAGAGCGCTATGGCTACACTCCGCCTGACCGGTCCCGTTGCAGCAGTGGCCGCCGTTCCGCCTCCGCCTGACGTTTTGTTTTTAAACTTCCCCATGAAATACCTCCCCCTGCTCGCGGCCGTGCTTTTCGCCACCGGCTGCGCGAAATCAACCGAGAGAAAGGCCGAGCTGGCCGTGCAGGACTTCGTGCGCAACCGCGCCTCCAATGCCAGCCACTACTTCCCCGGTAAGTTCCGCAGCCAGCCCTATACCCTGCGCGACTCCCTGGGCTACCTGGCCCAGATGGCCGAAATCAACGACCTGCCCGCCCCGCCCGCACCCACGCCCGCCGACACGGCCCGCATTGGTCTGCTTATCTACCACGACTACCGCGACCAGACCCCCGACGGCATTCTGATCCGCGACAGTGGCGAGTATGTGGTCAGCCCCACCGGCGAGGTACGCCTGCTGATTGCCGAAAGCGTGCGCCGCCGCCGGCTGGCCAAGTAAGCGTACCTTTGGCCTGTCATTCCGACGAAGGAGGAACCTGAGTGCAATTATGCGATACTATTCGCGCAATTGCCGGACTCAGGTTCCTCCTTCGTCGGAATGACAAGTCGTTTTCCTCCTGCCCCCGCCATGCGCTACATTCTGCTCAACAAGCCCTACGAAGTCCTGACCCAGTTTACCGACGAAACCGGCCGGCAAACGCTCAAAGACTTTGTGGACGTACCCAACATCTACCCCGTAGGGCGGCTCGATTACGACTCGGAGGGCCTCGTGCTGCTCACCGACGACAAGCAGCTTCAGCACCGCCTCTCCGAGCCCCGGTTTAAGGTACCCAAAACGTACTGGGTGCAGGTAGAGGGCGAGCCCACGCCCGAGGCCCTGGAGAACCTGCGCCGGGGCGTCGACCTGAAAACCGGCTATACTTCCGCCGCCGAGGTGGAGCTGCTCACCGAAGCCCCTGATTTGTGGGAGCGCAGCAAGCCGGTACGCTTCCGGGCGGCCATTCCCACCAGCTGGATTCAGATTCGCATTTCCCAGGGCATGAACCGGCAGGTGCGCAAGATGACGGCCGCCGTGGGCTACCCCACCCTGCGCCTGGTGCGCGCCGCCATTGCCGACCTGGAGCTGGCCGACCTCCAGCCCGGCCAGTGGCGGGAGCTGAGCGCCCGCGAGGTGCAGGTGCTCACCGAGGACATGGCCGCCCAGACGACGGCCGCCGGCACCTTCAAAACGCCCAAAAGCTCCGAATACTGGCCCGGCGGCATTCCGCCCGGTGGCAAGAAAAGCGGCGGCAACCGGGGCGGCTTCACGGCCCCCGGCACCAAGTCGGCAGATACCAAGCCGGCAGGCACCAGACCAGCCGGTAGCAAACCTGGCCGGCCTGCTGGCGGCCCTAAGCCTGCGGGATTCAAACCAGCCAGCAGCCGGGCCGATACGCCAGGGAAATCCGCGGGCAGCAAATCTGCCGGGGGGAAATCGGCTGGTAGCCGGCCGGCCGGCGCCAGACCTGGCGGCGGAGGGGGCAATGGGAAAACCTTCGGCACGAAGCCAACCGGCGGCAAACCCGGCAGCAAGCCCGGTACAGCGGGCGGCGGGCCCAAGCGGCGCGGTTAGTGTTGTGGCGGCGGCGGGGGCTATTGGCCGTAGCGCTGGCCTTTGTGCTGCTGAACGTCGTGGCCTTTTTCCACGCCTGGCGCTTCACCCACTTTGTTGCCGAAAACGGTCAAAGAGCCGATAGCCCCGAGCGCCTGACCCTGCCCCAGAAGCTGTGGCTGCTGGCTACCGGCGTACGCACGCCCAAGTCCCGCAACCACACCTTGCCCACGTTCCCGTACGCCACTGTGCAGCTACCCGGCCCCAACGGGCGGCTGGCCAGCTGGTATGGCGCGGTGCCGCGAGCCCGGGGCACGGTGGCCCTGTTTCACGGTTACACCAGCTCCAAAAGCCACCTGCTGACTGAGGCAGGCTACTTCCGCCGCCTCGGCTACAACGTGCTGCTCACCGATTTTGCCGGTAACGGCGGCTCCGCGGGCTACCAGTGCACCGTGGGCCACCACGAAGCCGCCGACGTAGCCGCCGTGACGCGCTGGCTGCAAAAACGCCCGGGACCGGTGGTTATCTACGCCAACTCGATGGGCGCGGTGGCCACGTTGCGGGCCGAGTCCGAATTGGGCGTGCGCCCCACCGCCAACGTGCTGGAATGCCCCTACGGCTCGATGCTGGCCACCGCGCAAAGCCGCTTCCGCTCCATGCACGTCCCGGCTTTCCCGCTGGCCAACCTGCTGGTGTTCTGGGGCGGCGTGGCCAACCACTTCCAGGCCTTCGACCTCGACGCCACGGCCTACGCGGCCCGCACCCCCACGCCCACCCTGCTCCTGTGGGGCACCGCCGACTCCCGCGTAACCCGCGCCGAAACCGACGCCATCTTCGCTGCCCTGGCCGGCCCCAAACAGCGCCAGGATTTCCCCGGCTCCGGCCACGAGCCGTACTGGTGGAAACATGAGGCGCTATGGCAGCGCACAGTGGCAGGGTTTACAAATCAGTATTCGCGTTAAACTTTTCTGCTTATGGACCTGCTACAACGAATTCAGCGCTGGTACACGATAAACTGTAATGGTGATTGGGAGCACTCTTTTGGCTTGTCTATTTGGCACGGCATTTCTGTACAAACTCTCGATAACCCGGGTTGGATTGTAACTATTAATTTGGTTGGCACTTGTCTGATAGAGAGACAAATACCTTACTCTCTGCAAGAACGAACTACTACTGATTGGTTTGGTTTTAAGGTAGAAGAAGGTAGATACGAAGGCGTTGGCGGTCCTGAGAACTTGACTGAGATTTTGCAACACTTTCTCGAAACCTATTTGCCTAATAATATTGACCCTGATTGTAGAATAGAAGTCAATCTTCCGATTACGGGCTACGAGAACAAGCTTTGGCTTAAAGCCAAAGCCCGGATGGTTTCAGAGTCAACAGTGCAAATTGTGTCGACCGAAGACAGTCGACAGGTGCAGTCTTACCAGTGGAGCTGCTATGATGCGGAAGTACTACTTGATAACCTGAACGCTTCTGATTCACTTTCAACACTAAAGACACAGCACAAGGCGGGCGATTTGGTAGACCCTTCTTTCTTTGAACAGGTTAAACGCATCAAAAAACGGGTTTTCCGATCTTTGGGTCATGGATTGGAACACGTTTTTCGCCGATATGCCCGACTTCCGTTTAGAGCGGAGCAAAAAGCACCAGTTGGTCGATATTTTGGTCATTGCCTTGTGCGCGCTGCTGA
>NZ_QYCN01000024.1 GCF_003583925.1 Hymenobacter rubripertinctus
CCCGCACGGGCCGGCGACCGGTACGCGTGAACTTTTCGAGGGCAGACTGATCAGCAGCCGGCAGGATAAAGGGAGTCAGGGGACGGGCCATATCATCTCAACTCCGACTCCCTTATTTTGTTGGCTAACTTACCTGACTAAGCACTAGTCTGTCGTTCTCATCCGGCCGGCAAGTCGGCCACTTCCATCATTGCGCCATGAAAACCCCTTACCCTGCCCTGCTCTCGTTGCTACTGCTCTTCCGCCTGAGTGCTGCCCGCCCCGCTGCCCCCGGCCCGCCAACCGCCGCAAGTGGCTAAGGCCAGCTCTAAGCGTGTCACGTACCAGATCAAGCCGGCGGCCGTGACGTGGACCGGGTACGCCGAAGTGGGGAGCTACGCGCCCAGCGGAACGGTGCAGCTGCGGCAGGGCCATTTTGCCTACGACGGCCGCAACCCGCGCGCCGGCCGCTTCGAGTTCGATATGCGCACCCTCACCCAGGAGCAGCCCCAACTGGCCGAGCATCTGCGCGGGGAGGACTTCTTCGACGTGGCCAAGTACCCCACGGCCGTGTTCGTGCTCCAGCAAGTGCGGGCCGGCCAGGCCCGCGGCCTGCTCACGCTGCACGGCGTTACGCGGCCCATCCGTTTTCCGCTTACGCTGGAGCCGGACGCGCAGGGGCAGGTGCACGCTACCGGTACCGCCACCATCGACCGCACGCAGTTCGGCATCAACTTCAACTCCAGCAGCTTCTTCCAGAACCTGGGCTCCTACGCCATCCGCAACGAGTTCCGCCTCGCCTTCGACCTGGTGGCGGTGAGCAAGTAAGGGCCTCGTCATCCATCAACAGGCAACACCAGCGGCCCGGGTGGCGTACTCCTGCTAACAACTTACTCCTCTCCTAACCCGCTGCCTCATGGACAACGCTGCCCGCATCGAAGAAACTATTCAGGGTATCTACGACACCTTTGATAACCCCCGCAAGCACCCCGTGGAGGCCGGTCTGGGCTATATTGATGGCTGGATTCAGGCCCTCGACGGCCTCGGCGGATCGGCCCTCACCGGCCTGCAAACCGAGCTGCGCAACCTGCGCGCCCACGTGGAGCGCGACGACCGGCCCGCCATGGCCGCCAGCCTCCAGCTGCTGGGCCAGGAAACCGCGCGCATCGCCCACGACCTGCACAGCTTCACCGACGGCACCGGCGACCAGCTCCGCCACCTCGGCCAGACGCTGGTAACGGCCGCCGGCAACCTCAAAATGTCGTAAACCAACCGGCCAGTCTGGACCTTTACGGTAAACCGCGCCGCTATTTCCTCCGGGAAGTAGCGGCGCGGTTGCTTCTATCAGAGTCGGTGAGTTGTTGGCCAGAGCGGGTGAAGCAGAACGTCAGTCTAAATAGAACGTCATTCCGAGCTTGCCGAGGAATCTCGCGTGCTGACATTGGGAAAGTAACTCAACGTCAGGATTACTGTGGCAACATCAGCACGCGAGATTCCTCGGCTCCGGCTTCGCCTTCGCTCGGAATGACGTTCTTCTACATCTCACTTCTCACTTCTCAGTATCCCGCCGCCGCATCGTCGCCGCGGGGGTCGGCGCCGCCTTCGAGCCGGCCGCCGGGCAGCACCCGGATAAGCTCGACCCGGCCCCAGGGCGCGCGGGGTTTGAGTTGGTAGCCGCGGGCACGGAGGGTGTCCTGAGCGGCGGGCAGCAGGGCCCCGGCTTCCACGTCGAGCTGGTCGGGGAGCCACTGGTGGTGCAGGCGGGGCGCGGCCACGGCCTGCTGGGCGTTCTGGCCATAATCGACCACGCCCAGAATAGCCTGGAGCACGCTGGTGATGATGGTGCTGCCGCCGGGCGTGCCCACCACCAGGGCCAGTTTTTTGTCCCGGGTCAGGATGGCGGGCGTCATAGAGGAGAGCATCCGCTTGCCGGGGGCAATGGCGTTGGCGGCCCCGCCCACCAGTCCGTAGGCGTTGGGCGTGCCGGGCTTGCTGCTGAAATCGTCCATCTCATTATTCAGGATGAACCCGGCCCCGGCTACCACCACCTTGCTGCCGTAGGCCCCGTTGAGGGTAGTGGTGCAGCTCACGGCGTTGCCCTGGGCATCCACGATGTTGTAGTGGGTCGTCTGGTCCGATTCGTAGGCGGGCAGGCCGGGGCCGGCCGCTACCTGGGCGCTGGGCGTGGCCCGGTGGGGCAGGGTGGAGGCCATGCGCCGCTGGTTATAGGTGGGTTCGAGCAGCTGAGCCACCGGCACAAGGCCAAAATCCGGGTCGCCGAGGTAGGTGGCGCGGTCGGCGTACACCCGGCGCTCGGCTTCGGTAATCCAGTGCGTGGCCTGGGGGGAGTGCCAGCCGGCGGCGCGCAGGTTGTAGGGCTCCAGCATCTGGAGCAGTTGCAGCAGGGCCACGCCCCCGGAGCTGGGCGGCGGAAACGTAAGCACGTCGTAGCCCCGGTAGCGGCCGTGCAGGGGCGTGCGCCACCGGGGCCGGTAGCCCGCCAGATCCGCCTGGGTAATCAGGCCCTGGCCGCGCTGCATTTCGGCCACAATGAGCCGGGCAGTGGGGCCGGTGTAGAAGCCGTTGCGGCCCTGGTCGCGGATATATTGTAAGGTGCGAGTAAGATATAAATGCTGGATTACGTCGCCCGCTTGCCAAGGGCGGAAGGTTGGCTGCGGGTCGGTATAGGTGCCTAAGTCGTAGCTACTGGCATCAGGCCTCAGATATGCAGTGCCTCGGGGATTGAGGCGAACAAAGGCCGCCCGGTTGGCATTCAGCCCGGCGGCTTCCTTTTCCGTCAGCTTTACTCCGCCTAACGCCAGTTGCACGGCCGGTTCCACTACGTCTTTCCAGGGCAGTTTACCCCGCTTCTGGTGCAGCTCCCACATGCCGGCCACGGTGCCCGGCACGCCGGCGGCCCGGTGGCCCAGGGTGCTCAGGTCGGGGATTACGTTGCCCTGCGCATCCAGGTACATATCCCGGGACGCGGCGGCGGGGGCGGTTTCGCGGAAGTCCAGGGCGCCTTCCTGGCCGTCGGCCCCGCGGTAGAGCAGGAAGCCCCCGCCCCCGATGTTGCCGGCCGCCGGCAGGGCCACGGCCAGGGCAAACTGCACGGCCACGGCCGCATCGTAGGCGTTGCCGCCCCGTTGCAGAATCTCCACCCCGATGCGCGTAGCCTCCGGGTGGGCCGACGTAACCAGCGCATGGTCGGCCACCACGGGCGTAGCCGCGGGCACCGGCGCGGCCAGGGCGGCAGCGGAGGCGGTTTCGGCCAGAGAAGAGGTAGTGGGCGGGGTAGTGGTGCAGGCCACCAGCGCCGCCAGCAACAGGGGGTACAAAAGGCGTTTCATGCCGGCAAGGTAGTGACTGGGTGGCTGGGTTGGTGGGAGTCCGGGGGGCGTTATAGGTTCTGTTATCCTGAGCGGCGCGAAGGACCTTATCCAGTTGGCGCTGATTGTTGGATGATGATGCTTGCTCTGGAGCACAAGGTCCTCCGCGCCGCTCAGGATAACAGAACCTGTAATGCTCCCCCCATTCCCCCATCAACCCAATTCCCCAGCCCCTCGCTCCCCCAATTGCGTAATCCGCGTAGTTTTGGGCTTCGCCTCCATACTCCACCACCCGCGCCATGACAACGACGACTGATTCCGCCGCAACCGCTACGCCCCAACTGGCCCTGGTTCGCCACGACCCCTGGCTGACGCCCTACGAGCCGGCCCTGCTGAAGCGGCAGGCACGACTGGCGCAGCGGCTGGCCGATATAACAGCCCACTATGGCTCGCTCAGCAAGTTCGCTACGGCCCACCAGCGTCTGGGCCTGCACTACGACGGCCGCCGCCGGGGCTACTGGTTCCGCGAGTGGGCCCCCGCCGCCCAGGCCGTGGCCCTCATCGGCGACTTCAACGGCTGGAACCGGCAGGCCACCCCGCTCACTCGCACCGACGACGGTGTGTGGGAGGTTTTTCTGCCCGATAAGGAGTACCAGGACCGGCTTACCCACCACTCCCTCTACAAGGTGCACGTGGTGTCGGCGCGCGGGGGCCAGGACCGCCTGCCGGCTATGCTGCGCCGGGCCGTGCAGGACGCCGAAACCAAGGACTTCGCCGGGCAGGTCTGGCGGCCGGAGCAGTCGTTTGTCTGGACCGATCAGAAGTTCCGGGTGGCCAACGCGGTGCGGGAGCCGTTCATTTACGAGGCCCACGTGGGCATGGCCCTGGAAGAAGGCAAGGTGGGCTCCTACCTCGAATTCGCCGACCAGATTCTGCCCCGCATTCAGGCCGAGGGCTACAACTGCCTCCAGCTGATGGCCGTGATGGAGCACCCGTACTACGGCTCGTTCGGCTACCACGTGGCCAACTTCTTTGCCGTATCCTCGCGCTTCGGCACGCCCGAGGAGCTCAAGTACCTTATCAACGAAGCCCACCGCCGGGGCCTGGCCGTGCTGCTCGACGTGGTGCATTCGCACGCCGTGAAGAACGAGGCCGAAGGCCTGGCGAACTTCGATGGCTCCGGCCACCAGTACTTCCACGAGGGCGCGCGCGGCAACCACCCGGGCTGGGATTCCAAGCTATTCGACTACGCCAAGCCCGAAGTGCAGCAGTTCCTGCTCAGCAACGTGCGCTACTGGCTGGAGGAATTCCACTTCGACGGCTTCCGCTTCGACGGCATCACCAGCATGCTCTACCATCACCACGGCGAGGGCGTGAGCTTCGGGGGCTACGACTCGTATTTCGGCCCCGAGGTGGACGAGGACGCCATTTTGTACCTGCAACTGGCTACCACGCTCACCCGCGAAATCAAGCGCAGCGCCCTGCTTATTGCCGAGGACATGAGCGGCATGCCCGGCCTGTGCCGGCCCACGGCGGAGGGCGGCATCGGCTTCGATTACCGCCTGGCCATGGGCATCCCCGACTACTGGATCAAGCTGCTCAAGCACACCCGCGACGAAAACTGGAGCCTGCCCGACCTCTGGCACGTGCTCACCAACCGCCGCGCCGGCGAGAAAACGGTGGCCTACGCCGAAAGCCACGACCAGGCCCTGGTAGGCGACAAAACCCTGGCCCACTGGCTCTTTGATCAGGCCATTTACGACCACATGCACAAGGACGACCCCGATGCCGTGGCGGCCCGGGGCATGGCCCTGCACAAACTCATCCGGCTGGCCACGCTCAGCCTGGGCGGCGAGGCCTACCTCAACTTCATCGGCAACGAGTTCGGCCACCCCGAGTGGGTCGATTTCCCCCGCGAAGGCAACGCCTGGAGCCACCACTTCGCCCGCCGCCAGTGGAACCTGGCCGACAACCCCGACCTCAAGTTCCAGTACCTCCAGCAGTTTGACACGGCTATGGTGACGATGGCCAAAAAAACGCGCCTGCTGGCCGCCGGCCCCGCCCACCAGCTCAAGCTCGACCCCGAGAACCAGGTCCTGATTTTTGAGCGCGGCACCCTGCTGTTCGTCTTCAGCTTCCACATCGAGCGCAGCGTGCCCGACTACCGCTTCTTCGTGCCCGCCGCCGGCCGCTACCGCATCCTCCTCAACTCCGACGACGCCCGGTTCGGCGGCTTTAACCGCGTAGACGACGATTACACGTACGAAACCTTCGCGGAAGATGGCGTGAACAAGCTCAGCCTCTACATCACCAGCCGCACCGCCCTGGTACTGGAACGGCAGTAACGGCACCTCACCCCCTGGCCCCCGGTTCGCTTGAGGCGCGAAGCCTGGGGGAGAGGGGGAGCCTGACGCCAGCTAATGAACAATACCAACCAGAAGAGCCCGCCGATTATCGGCGGGCTCTTCTGGTTAATGCCTGACTAAAGTTTTTGCCGATGAAATACCTCACCTGCTTGACGTCAGGCTCGCCCTCTGCCCGAGGCTTCGCGCCTCAAGCGAACCGGGGGCCGGGGGGAGGAGGTGCCGTTACTGCCGCGTTTTGCGGCCGGATTCGGCTTGCTCCAAGGCATCGGTGATGCGCTGGGCACGGGCTTCGGGCTTTTTGGCGCGGGCAATCCACTGGGCCAGCTGCTTGCGCTGGGTGAAGGGCAGGGCATCGAAGCGGGCGCGCAGGGCGGTGCGGTCCAGGGCGCGGGCCAAGTCGTCGGGCAGGTCGAGGCCGGTGGGGTCGGTATCGTGCTGCAGTACGATGTGCACCGTATCGGACCAGGTTTTGCCGATGGCGTTGCGCACTTCTTTGCGCACGCTGAACATATGCCGGAGCTGCTGGTCGCCGCCTTCCAGGGGCATCAGGTTCAGGCGGATGGGAAAGCCATCAATGGTGCCCTGGACGGGCAGTGCGCCCTTGGTGCCGTACTCGTCGGGCACGCTGAAGGGCACGACTACGAATACGCCATTGTCGCCCCCATCCATTTCCAGGGGGGCATCGAATTCGTGTTGGCGGGCAGAGGAGTCGGGGGAAATCATGCGGTTGGCGGGAAAAAGGGGGCCACGGCCTGGCGGCCCGGGATGCTGTGTTCGAGCTGGTGAAGAATGGTATTGATGGCTTCCGTATCGGTGGGGGAAATCATGCGCAGGCGCTCGGGCGGCAGTTGGTACCGCTCGTAGAGGCGGCGAGCCACCTTGTCGGAGGCGGCCAGCACGAGGTCGGCGCGGCGCAGGGCCAGGCGTTCCAGGGCCAGCCCCCAGCCCCGTTCGTCGGAGTTGGGGCGCTCCTCCACCAGCTCGTGCACATGCAGCACCAAAGGGCGGCCCGTTTGGTGGCGGATTTCCAGGGCCGCCAGCCACGTGGGCCAGTCCACGGCGTAAATCACGGCAAATTCTTCCAGTAAGGCGCGGCGGGTAGCAAAGCGCGCGTATTGAATCACCTGAAAGTTGAGGTCGGTGCTGGTGGGCAGGTCCACGCCCAAAGCGGCCAGGGCCTCGGTCAGGGTGGCCTGCACCCGGGCCGGTAAGGGCTCGTGGGCTTCCTTCAACTCATCAGCAGTCAGCTCATCAGCAGGCCGTTCGTCGGCAACCAAGTCGTCGGCGGGCTGGTCGAGGGCATTGGCTTCGGCCACGGCGGGCTCCGCACCGTCACGGGCAAATTCGTCGAGGTTGAGCAGCAGGTCGTGGTCAAGGAGCGTTGCCGGGTTTTCGGCGGTGTCGGCCAGCTTATTTCCAGTACCCGTTCCGGTCCGACTCGTGTCCGCCGGGGTGAGCGTAACGGCCGGCGTGGTACCCGGGGCCGCGCCGGGCGTGGCCCCCAGGTAAGGGGCGGCTGGCGAATTCCAAGCCCCACTGATGCCCCCGGCCGACCCGGTTCCGGCCGAGCCCACGTAGGGAGCCGCCGGGCGTTGCCAGGCACCGGGGCGCTGGTCGGGGCGGGGGCGGGGAGCCAGGGCTTCAGCCAGGCTCAGGTCGGCCAGTCCCGTAACGCGGGCCGTGGCCGGGATACTGAAGGGTGGCTGCGGCAGGTGGGGCAGCATCACCGACAGGGGAGCCAGGGGGGCCAGGTGGTGGACCAGGGGCCGGACGGAGGGCACCGCAAGCTCCCCGGCGCGGGGGGCTTCGTTCCAGCCAAGCAGCAGCACGCGGAAAGGAGCAGGGGTCATAAGCGGATAGCTGAACAGGCGGGAAGCGTTTCCAGGAATACGGCAAGGTAGAGAAAAAAGGTACCCGCAGTGTCGGAAAGGGCATCCGTCGAAAACCCGGTTGTGGGCGGCGGGCTCCGCCGCCTGCCGGTTTATCTGTGGGGCCAGCCGCTAACAGGCCGGCCGCGTTTACGTCCGAAACCGCTGCTCCCCGCTTTCTTTCTCCCGACTTTTTGCTTGCATGGCCTGCACGCGTAGTACAAGAAAGGCGGGGAAACCAGCGTGCTCTACAGCGACGGGGGCGAAGGATATGGCTACGAGCAGGGCCAGCGCACCGTGCGCCGCTTCCGCGTCACGGGCTCCGGAACCGGCCTGCTGCTCCAGCAGCAAACCGAGAGCGACTACCAGCCCAGTTGGCGCACCTCCCGCGTGGTGGTCCACGGCCTGCCCTCCCTGGCCACCACCTTCAGCACCGACGGCCAGCCGGCCCAGGGCTTGGAGGTCACCACCGAAACCGGCCTCACCGGCCCGGCGTGGTGGTAGGGGCCGGTTTCACGGAACTGGTAATTGGGTAGTTCTGGTTGCTGCATGACGACTGCGATTAAGCGATACCATCCTTTTTCTAAAATCCCTTTACTGCTTCGATACTCTTCGGCTTGTAGCTATGGGAGGTATTCTGTCGCCTTCTTAGTTGGCTTCTGCGCCTTGCTAGGAAAAGTATTTGATTACTCGATTAGATAATAGGTTTCTATCCGGTTGAATGCTTTATTTGTCGACTGTTTTAGCTCGTTCATCGTTTTTTTACATATTTTTATAACAGTATGAAACAGACAGTACGACTAAGTATTCTGGCAGCAGTATTGATGGGGGGGGTGAGCTGCAACAAAGAAGCCAGCATCTCCAATCCTGAGCCTGCGCAAAGAGCAGTATCAGAAGGCAAAGCCTGGCAGAATTTTCAGCAGAAGATAGCGGCGGGGGAGGCAAATGACCCTCTACGGCAGTACGTTAGCAAGGGCACCCGTTTAGTATTCGAAGGAAGTGGGCCTCGCCCAAGTCGGCCGAAGTACAACAGTTTTGAGCGGGAAGCTATTGTAGACCACGAGGGAACAGTTGTTAATCCCCAGCCTGGGTTTTTGATTCCTTGTGGTGGAGATAATGGGGAGCCCGATAATCCGGGTACCTGTGTGGGAGGTGGGGGTGCTCCGCCTGTTTTTGTGTCGAGCGAGAATCAGGGAGCATATAGCGCGATAGACAATCCTAATGGATATATCTATGATTTGAAGATCGTCAGCAATAGTTGAGTCAATCCGAATGACCCGCCGGACTACACACGGCTTCCTCTTGATTTAAACGATCAGGCGGGGGGGAGCTTTATATATCTGACGTTTGTCCGTGACCCTAAAAAGGTGCAGAACGGGATAGAATATCATAGAAATTATAGATACTCGAGTGGTCCTGTTACAAATATTGAAATTAAGACTGGTGGAAGTCGTGCTCCTGATCCTAGTATTGATTATTATCATATTTATGAATACAACAGGTACGGCTACTCTAACTTTGGTCCTCAAGATCTTAACAATGGTGCTTACGGTTCTTATATCTGGTCTTATCAGACAAAGCAGCCTGGTAGTCCAATAGAAATTGGATTACTATCTGGTGATAATGACAAAATTAAGCCACCTGTAGGATGGTATAAATATGCTGTCGATTTAAATCAGGGAGCCGGAGGAAAATTTATTTACTTATGTAAAAAGAGTAGATAAAATATTTATATGAAAATAATATTAATTGTTATCATGACCTTGGTGTCAATATGCAGCCGAGCACAAGATTCGGGTGATTCAAAGCTTTTGCATAAATATCATTTGACCGTAAGCAGAGGCTATAGCGTGTATGAAGTTTTTTATGATTCACGCTCTGGTATACAACCTTCTGTAATATCTTTCGGGCCTTGGCAGTTGGGTGTTGGTGTAAATGTTAGCAATAGATTATCTATGGAGACGGGGCTGCTATATAGTAAGCAGCATAGCGAGAGTATAGCACAGGGAACTGGTTTGAATGGCATGCCAATAGCCGAACGATTAAAGAGTAATTCTCAGGCAATTGGAATGCCGATAAAATTCAGGTATGCTATTAGAAGAAATGCTAAAAGTCGATTTCAGGCTGATGTTATAGGTAGCATCAGCTTTGTCAGACAACAAGCAGATTCCGAATTTACGAGAACTGAAGGAGTAGATGTACTAGATTACTATTACAAGCAGGGTGAATCATCCGATTTTTACGTGACAGCAGGTTTGAGCGGGCGATATTTGCTTTGGAAGCATCTGGAAATTGTAGGTGAACTGAGTTTCAATCACATCTTAAAAGATCTCCCCTCCGAAGTGCATACCAACGTCATTGGAAACCCTACTGGCCTGACGGAAAATCATAAAATTGGGTTACGCTACAATTTCAACTTTAAATTACCCAAACGATAAAAGGGAGTGGCGGGCACACCTACCGCGTTATCCTGCACGGCCTGCCCCTCTTGGCCTCCGCCTTCAGCACCGACGGCCAGCCAGCCCAGGGCCTGGAAGTCACCACCGAAACCGGCCTCACTGTCCCGCCGTCCTCATCGGGGCCGCCTTCACGGAACCGGTGATTGGGTAGGCTTTGTTGGTTTTCACTAAAGAAAGAGCGCTCATCCTACCAGAGAAGGCCGCTCTTTGTGTAACCTTCTGTTGAGGCCGGGGTCGACACCTTAAAAAACCAAAAACTACTCCTTCACCCGGTCGCGCAGGTACTGGTACACTTCGGGGTTGCTGAGCAGGGTACCGTGGTGGAGCTGGGGGTAGATGTGGGTGCTGATGAGTAGGTCCTGGGGCGCGGCGGGGTCCTGGAAAACGCGGCCGGCGGCGCTGCCCGCGCCCACGAGCCCGTCGCCGAAGTAGTCGTGCAGGGCGGAGGTGGCCGTTTTCAGCAGCGAGCCCACCAGCACATGGTAGCGCACGCCGGGCAGGGGCGGCACCACGGTGCGGGGCGGAAACAGGTCATCGGCGTGCTCGTTCTGCCAGTCGGCATCCACCAGCCGGGCGTGGCGCAGGTCCTTGATGCCGTTGCTGCGCTGGTCCATCAGGCCGCTGATGGCGCGGGTGGGCCAGAGGTTGATCTTGCGCAGCACGAGGCTGGTGAAGTGGCTGTTCTGCTCCAGAAACGAGCCGTCGTTCGGCACGCCCAGCAAAAACACGTCTTGCAGCCGCCCCAGCCAGGTAGGTTGGTGGTGGGTAGCCGGAGATTGGGGTTCGGTTGACGAGGGGTTCTGGCTATCTGGTGGACCAGATTCCTCACGCGCGCTGTCGTTCTTGGTTTCCTCTTCCTGCCCATAATACCCCGCCGAGCGGATGACCAGCCCGCCCATGCTGTGGCCCACCAGCACCAGCTCACCTACCACGTCGGGGAACGTAACGACCAACTCCGTGAGCAACTGGTGCAGCTGTCGGCCGTTTTCGGAAACGTGCAGGCCGGTGTTGTAGCGCACGTAGAGGCAGCACACGTCGGTATCCCGTTGCAGGAGCGGGCCGAAGCGCAGGTCTTCGGCCCCGTTGCCGGTTTGCCAGATGATTTCGTCGCCCATGAGCCCGTGCAGGAACACCACCGTTTTGCGCGGCCGGCCATCGGCCGCTGGCCCGAGGCGTAGGTCGGCTACCGCAACATCGGCCCCGTGGCGGCGGAAACTGAACGGGATGGCCCGCCGGTCGTGGCGGGCCGCCAGCTGGTCGCCGAAAGCGCCGTTGAGCACGGGCAGCGTGAAGTGCAGGTTGTCCTGGCCCACGCGGTAGAGCAGGCCGGCCCCATCGAAGGGAGCCCGCGCAACCCGGCCCACGACGCGCCCGAAGCGCTGCCAGCGGGAGGGTGGGGGCAAGTTGGCGGCCGACGAATCGGAAGTGGGGTCCTGGGGCTCGTTCACGGGTTAGGGGTGGGGAAACCGGCGGCAGCCGGCAATGAGCAGATGGGTAAAAGGTACGACTTCGACGGCGCGCAAAGAAATCTGCCGCCCCCGACAGCCGCCGCTAGCCGGCCGGTGGTGGGGACGGTGGGGCCGGTGCGGGCAGCACGGCCCCGAGGGCCGCGCCGGTAAGCAACCCGCCCACGTGGGCCGCATTATCGGTGGTGTGGGCCTGGAGCCCGCCCACCAGGCTGCCCACCATCAGGTAGAGCACGAACAGCAGCACGGTATAGCGCTCCGAGCGCGAAAACACGGCCGGCCGTCGTACCAGCGTGGCCAGTAACAGCCCGTAGAGCCCAAAAATGGCCCCCGATGCCCCCACCGAGTTCACGCCCTGGCTATGCCACCACAGGCTGGCTAAGCTGCCTCCCACTCCGCTCACCAGGTACACCCACAACAGCCGCCGCGAACCGGTCAGGCGTTCCGTGAGCAGCCCCAGAAACACCAGGGACGCCATATTCATAACCAAATGGGCCACGCCGCCGTGCAGAAACGTGCTGGTGAGCAGCCGCCAGGGCTGGCCGGGCAGGGTAAGGGGCGAAAAGTTGGACCCCCACCGGATGAGGTCGGCGGCGGCCGGCTGCCAGAGGTTGGCCCCGCCCAGCCCAAGCAGCAGAAACCCGAGTAAGTTCAGCCACAGCAGCGCCGGTATAGCCCGGTATCCGTTCCGAAACCCAAATATGCCCTTCACAGTCCGTCGCAGGCCACTGCCCGCCGAAGGCTCCGGAAGCGAAACCGGCGGACGAACCGGGCCGGCGGGCAGCTCCGACACCTCGGGTACCAAACCGCGTCGCTGCAATTCCCGCACGGCGGCCTGGCCCACGGGCGCGGGGTATTCCGCCGCGTAACGGGCCAGGTAGAGCAGTTCGGCGTCGGTTTTGCCGGCGAACAGGGCGACGGGGTCGGTGGGATGGTCGGAATCGGGGGAAGCAGCCATGAGCGGAGGGGGCGGAGCCGGAGCCGCCCAAGCGGCGCACCGAAACCAGCATGCGCGGCCGGCTTCACAAACCCTGCCAGCCCCCACCGGCTGACAGGATTACCGGTCCGGCTACAAATCCGACATGCGGCCCTGAATGGCCCGGCCCTTGCCATAGTGGCCCAGCACTTCCTGACTGATGCTGAGCGCCTCCTGCTGGTCGTGGCGCAGGCCGTCGTCCACCAGCGGATGCTGGGCTTCGGCGCGGGAGCGGAGCGTCTGGAGCATTGTGCGGCGCAACTCCAGGCCGCGCTGCATCAGGTCCAGGCGGCTTTCCATTTCAGCCGTCAGGTGCTGGTCGTAGGCTTTGGCCCGCATAAACCAGTTCACCCGCTCCAGCCCGATACCCGCCTGATCGGCAAAAACGTCGGTCGTGGAGTCACCCAATGCCTGGGCGATGAGGTGTTGGGCCGCGTTTTCGGCCAGCCAGTAGCGGCGGGCCATGCGGCCGTAGCGGCCGGCGGCGGTGGTATCGGCCCGGTCGGCGGCGGGCAGCAGGCGGTGCGTCTGGCCCATCTGGTTGGCGGCTTCCCGCTCGAAGGAAGGCAACAGGTGGGCCTTAACGGCTTCGAGCACGATAGGCTCTTGGTGGGCCGGCGCAGTGGGGGTGTTGGTGGGCGTGTCGCGCAGGCTCCACCAGCCCAGGCCGGCCAGGACTACCAGCCCGGCCGCCGCCGCTGGCCACCAGCGCCGCCCGCTCGCCGGCTCATCGGCTTGGTAAGCTACGTCGGCGGCGGCATCCGGGGCGGTAGCTGCAGTCGCAACCGAATTGGGCACGAGCGCACCGCGCCGCCGTAATTCGCGGCGGGCTTCGGCCACTACCGTCTGGTGGTATAGATCAGGGTGCTGGGTAAGGTATTGAAGCTGGGCGGTAGTTTTTTCCAGGAATGAATCGGGGCTGGCAGCAGGGCTCAACATAGCATAAGAAGACAGCGGATAGGGCGAAAAGGCCTCCAAATTGAGGAAAATGCCCGAATTTCCAATCGCCTTTTGCCAACGCCAACGCTGTAGGGCGCGTATAACCAAGTAGGAGTGGCGGCTGGCTCGGCCGATAATGACCGGATGGCCACCGTTCTATCACCCCTTTATTTTCCATTGCCGAAGCGCACTTTCGGGTGGCGCTATGGCCAACGGATCATCTTTTTTTCATCTTAACCAATCCTTTTTTATGGCAACTGATAAGAACACCCCTAACGAAAAACTTGAGAACGAACACAACCGCACCCAGCAGCAGGTGGCTAATAGTGGCAACAACGCGCCCCGCCCCGAAAATGTGGGTGGTGTAAGTGTTCAGCAGCAGGGGGGTAGGTCGCTCACCTCCTCGCCCGACAACGACGGCAACAACGGCGGCAACCGGGGTGGTTCGCACGATAGCGGCCCCCAAAATGCCCAAGGCAGTAGCAACCGCGGGGGCCAGCCCGGAGCCGATCAGAAGAATGACGGCGGTGGCGCCGACCAGGAGCAGGCCAACCAGACGAAGAACACCACGGCCTATAATACCGAGTACACTAACGCCCGCTCGGCCTCCAGTTCGGCTAATGACGGCGGCAAAATGGGCGACGCCGATAACCCGGCTTAACCCCTTCCGGCTCTACCCGCTTCCGTATTTTGGACAAAGGATGGGTAGGGCCGGCTTCTTCCCCTCAAATCTCTACCCCATGAAAAACGCTCCCGAAAAAGATAAGAACGCCGACGCGGCCGACCTCATTGCCGATGGCGCGGCCTCGGCCGCCCAGCAGACCGATTCGGCCGAGCAGTCCGGTAGCAACCCTGAAGCAGCAATTCCGGAAAGCACCCAGGAGCACATGGGCGACGGCTCAGGCATCCGGGGTGGCTACGGCGACAGCGACCAGACCAACGGCCTGGAAGGTGGCCCGACGAAGTCCGAATCATCCCGCTCCGACAAAAAGGCCGAATAGCTTTCGCTCTACCCCAAATAAACCGCCCGGCCAACAAGTGGCTGGGCAGTTTGTTATGAGCCTGTTTCAGTAACCATTTCCTCCGTCTTGCGTACGTCCTCGGGTCCGTTGCCGAGCCAATGGTTGAGCTTCCTCATTGATTATGGCCGCCGAACCCTCCACATTTTCCATCACAACTTCTGCCGCCGAATATCGCCGATATTTAGTTGGCAACGCAGAGGGAGAAATGCTCGATGTGGCCAAGCTGATTCCGGGCCTAGTGCTAGATCTACGCTTTGCTACCGCCCAAACGTTGCTGGGCCGCCCCCTTTATGCCCGGGCGCGGGCCCTGTTGCGCCGCCCCGTAGCCGAAGCTTTACAGCGCGTGCAGGCAACGCTCAGCGGCTGGGGTCTCGGGCTGTGCCTGTATGATGCTTACCATCCTTACAGCCTCACCACCGAGCTTATGTGCCCGCCCGAGAAGCTGGTGGATCCGCCTTGGAGCCATTTGCCCCATACGCGGGGTTGCGCCGTGGGCGTAGGCTTGGTCGAACTGGCCAGCCAACGCCCGCTGCCGCTACCCACCGATTTCCAAGAGTATCAGCCCGCTACCCACTCCGGCTATGGCCAGCTCCCCGCTCACGTGCTCTTTAACCGCAGCATGCTGCTGGCCGCTATGAAGCAGCAGGGCTTTGCCAATTATCCTGGCGAGTGGTGGCACTATGCCCATCAGCGCTGGGCCGATTTCGGCCCGCTGGATATTTCGTTTGAGGAGTTGGGATAAGGCGAAATGATGAGCTAACGAGATGGTGGGATTATTTCTCCACCCTTCGATTATAGCATTAGTGCAGTGAGAATAACTGGAGCGTCAACCCATCGTTTCACGTTGTTTCCCGTAAATTCGCGGCAATGCTAAAACTGATTGCCGCCCTCCGCTTTGCTTTTCTAGTGCTCATCACGCTTGTGCTGGCCTCCCCGGCTGGTTGGGCTCAGTCGGGCGAAATACCGCCCAAGCGGGAGCTGCGGGGCGTCTGGATTGCCACGGTGGAGAACATCGACTGGCCCAGCAGCCGCAACCTGAGTTCCGAGCAGCAGCGCCGCGAGTACCGCCGCATGCTCGACGACCACCAGCGTAGCGGCATCAACGCGGTATTCGTGCAGGTGCGGCCCGCTTCCGATGCCTTCTATAAGAGCGAACTGGAGCCCTGGAGCAAGTGGCTGACCGGCACCCAGGGCCAGGCCCCAGCGCCCTACTACGACCCGCTGCCGTTTCTCATTGAGGAGGCCCACAACCGGGGTATGGAGTTCCACGCCTGGTTCAACCCTTACCGGGCCACCATGGACACGCTCAGCCGCCGCCTCGCGGCCGGCCACCCCTACCGCCGCCACCCCGAGTGGTTTATCCGCTTTTCGGGCAAGCTGCTCTACAACCCCGGCCTGCCCGAAGTGCGCCAGTATATCAACCGCGTCATTCTGGACGTGGTGAGCCGTTACGACATCGACGGGGTGCATTTCGACGACTATTTTTACCCCTACCCGGAGGCTAGGCAGGTGATCCATGACGAGGATGCCTACGCCCGCTTCAACCCCGACGGCCTGAAGCTGGCCGACTGGCGGCGGCAGAACGTGAACCTGCTCATCCGCGACCTGCACGAATCCATCAGCCAGACCAAGCGCTGGGTGAAGTTCGGCATCTCGCCCTTCGGCGTGTGGCGCAACCAGAACACCGACCCTAATGGCTCCGATACCCGCGCCTTCGAGGGCTACGACGGCCTGTACGCCGATGCGCTGGAATGGACCCGCCAGGGCTGGGTCGATTACGTGCTGCCCCAGCTCTACTGGAGCACCGGCTTCAAGGTGGCCCGCTATCCGGTGTTGGTGGAGTGGTGGGCCCGCAACGCCAACAACCGCCACGTGTATATCGGGCAGGGGGCTTACCGGATGCTCGAAAACACCCGCGCCGACACCATCTGGCGCAACCCCCGCGAGCTGCCCCGGCAGGTGCGCCTGAACCGCACGTTCCCGGCCGAAATCCAGGGCAGCGTGTTCTTTAGCTCAAAATCGTTGATGGCCAACGCCCTGCACACCACCGATTCGCTGCGCCAGCACGAGTTTCGCTACCCGGCCCTGCCACCCGTAATGCCCTGGCTCGATGCCGTGCCGCCGCTACCACCCCTACAGCTCCTGCTCACGGCCACCCGGTCGGCCAACGTACTTACCTGGCAACCCGCCCCGCCCGCCCCCGACGGCGACCAAGCGGCTTACTACGCCCTCTACCGCTTCACGCCTGAGCAAACGCCCCGCCCCGACGACCCGCGCAACCTGCTGGCCCTGGTGCGCCCCCGCGCCGGCTACGGCCTGGCCTTCACCGATACCACCGCCCGCCCCGGCGAGGCCTACGCCTATTACCTCACCGCCCTCGACCGCCTGCACAACGAAAGCCGCCCGGTGTGGGTGCGCACCACCGGCCGCGCCGCCGAAATCATCGTGGCCCAGGCTCCACCCGAGCCGCAACCGGCACCAACTCCCGCACCTCCGGCCGCGCCGGTGCCGGCCGCTGCTGCCGAGCCAGCTCCGGTAGCGGTGGCCCGGCCCGCTACCCGTCCGGCTGCCACCCGCCCCGGCGCCGCCCAGGCCCCCACCAAGGTCAAGGTGAAAACCAAAACCAAAAAGCGCAGGGGCTTCTTCGAGCGGTTATTCGGGGGCAGATAGATAGGGCAGGGGCGTGTTGCGTGGGCAGCAGTGCAATTTTGATAAGTGCGGGTAAAGAAGCAACTTCCCCGGGTCCGGAAGCAAGTTCCGGGGTTGCTCCTAACCCATCCGCGCCATGCCCACTGCTGCCCCCCGCGTCCCCGTCCGCACCTTCCCCGACTCCGAACTGGCCTCCGCCCAGGTGGCTCGCGAGCTGGCCGACTTCATCCGGGAGCGGGCCGCCGCCGGCCAGACGGCCGTGGTGGGGCTGGCCACCGGCTCGTCGCCGACCCGCGTGTACGAGGAGCTCGTGCGCCTGCACCAGCAGGAGGGGCTCAGCTTTCAGAACGTGGTCAGCTTCAACCTCGACGAGTATTACCCCATGGCCCCCGACTCGTTGCAGAGCTACGTGCGCTTCATGCACGAGTACCTGTTCGACCACGTGGATATCCGCCCCGAAAACATCCACATTCCCGATGGCACGGTGCTGCCTGAACAGGTAGCTGACTACTGTCGCGACTACGAGGCGCAGATTGTGGCTGCCGGGGGCATCGACTGGCAGCTGCTGGGCATCGGGCGCACGGGCCACATCGGCTTCAACGAGCCCGGTTCGGGATCCGGCTCGCGCACCCGCCTCATCACCCTCGACCACATCACGCGCACCGACGCAGCCTCCGATTTTTACGGCGAGGAAAACGTGCCCCGCCGGGCCCTCACGATGGGCGTAGGTACCATTCTGGAAGCCCGCCACGTGGTGCTGCTGGCCTGGGGCGAGGGCAAGGCCGCGGTGGTGAAACGCCTGGTGGAAGGCGAGCCCACCGACACCGTGCCGGCTACCTACCTGCAGCACCACCCGGCCGTGCAAGTGGTGCTCGATGAGGCCGCCGCCGCCGAGCTCAGCCCCCGCAAAACGCCCTGGCTGGCCGGTGAAACCTGCGACTGGCAGCAGCCGGCCCTCGTGCGCAAAGCCGTAACCTGGCTGGCCCGGCTGGTAGAAAAGCCCATCCTCAAGCTGCTCGACGAAGACTACAACGAAAACGGCCTCTCGGAGCTGCTGGCCGAATCGGAAGGGCAGGCCTACGCCATTAATATCCGGGTTTTCAACGAGCTCCAGCACACTATTACCGGCTGGCCCGGCGGCAAGCCCGACGCCGACGATACCCTGCGCCCCGAGCGGGCCGCGCCCTTCCCCAAGCGGGTGCTCATCTTCTCGCCCCACCCCGACGACGACGTGATTTCGATGGGCGGCACGCTGCTGCGCCTCGTCGATCAGGGCCACGAGGTGCACGTGGCCTACCAAACCTCGGGCAACATTGCCGTGTTCGATGAGGAAGTCGTGCGCTTTGCCGAGTTCGTGGCCGATTACGACGAGCTGTTTCGGTTTGATGACCAGCCCGCTGAGAACCTGTACCAGCGGGTGGCCGACTTCCTCAAAACCAAGGAGCCCGGCCAGGTCGATTCGGCCGAAGTCCAGCAGATCAAGGGCCTCATCCGGCGCGGGGAAGCCAAGAGCGCGTTGCGCCACGCCGGCCTCGACCCCGATACCCGCGCCCATTTCCAGGAGCTGCCTTTCTACGAAACCGGCCGGGTGCGCAAAAAGCCCTTGGGCGAGGAGGACATCCGCCTGACCGTGGAGCTGCTGGAAAAGCTGCGGCCCCACCAGATTTTCGCGGCCGGCGACCTGTCCGACCCCCACGGTACCCACCGCGTGTGCCTGGCCGCCATCATGCAGGCCGTGCAGCGGCTGCACGCGCAAGAAACCGACTGGCTCACCGATTGCCGGGTGTGGCTTTACCGCGGGGCCTGGCAGGAGTGGGACGTGGACCAGATTGAAATGGCCGTACCGCTAAGCCCCCAGGAACTCACGCGCAAGCGCCGGGCCATCTTCAAGCACCAGAGCCAGAAAGACCGCCCCCTGTTTCCGGGCGCCGACCAGCGCGAGTTCTGGCAGCGCGCCGAGGCCCGCAACCGCACCACCGCCCGCCTCTACGACCAGCTCGGCCTGCCCGAGTACGAGGGCATCGAGGCGTTTGTGCAGTGGGATTTTCAAGGCGCATCTGAGGCGTAAGCCCGCCGGTTAAGTGCTGCCCTGATGGGGGCAGGGAACGGTTGGGGGGAGGTGGCGCCGAAAAATCAGGTAAAACTATATATTACAGAAGGTTTACCGCCGGTTTGCCGGGCGGAAGACCTGCGTTCTTTTCCGCTCCAAATCCTACTCCTATGCTCCACCACTACTTTACGCCCGGGCGGCTGTTGCTGCTGGGCGGGCTGGCCGTGCTGCCGCTGGCGGCGGCCCGCGCCCAAACCAGCCAGCCCTACACGTTGCAGGGCCGCATAACCGATGAGCGGGGCCAGGGCCTGCCGGGCGTGACGGTGCTGCTGGCCGGCACCACCCTGGGCACCGCCACCGACGCCGAGGGCAACTACCAGCTCACCCTCAATCAGGCCCCCGGCCCGTACCGGCTCACGCTCTCAGCCATCGGCTTCAAAACTGAAACCCGGGCCATCACGCTCGGCACCAGCACCGCAGTAGTCACCAACGTCACGCTCAACTCGGCCAGCCAGGCCCTCGACAACGTGGTAGTTATCGGCTCGACGGTGAGCGTGAACCGCCGCGAGCTGGGCAACGCTATTACGGTAGTGGACGGGGCGCAGCTGCAAAAAACGGGCACCGGGCAGCTGCTCAACGCCTTGCAGGGCAAGGTGGCCGGAGCCCAGATAACCCAGAACTCGGGCGACCCCTCCGGCTCCATGTCCATCAAGTTGCGCGGCATTACCTCGCTTTCGGGCTCCTCCGACCCGCTGTACGTGATTGACGGCGTCATCGTGAGCAACCAGAGCACCAACGTGTCGCAGCGGGTCCTGAGCAACGACATCGGGGTGGCCAACCCCGGCCAGAACCGCCTGGCCGACATCAACCCCAACGACATCGAGAGCCTGAACGTGCTGAACGGGGCCGCCGCCGCCGCCATCTACGGCTCGCGGGCTTCCAATGGCGTCGTTATCATTACCACCAAGCGCGGCAAGTCGGGCGCCCCGCGGGTGTCGGCCTACACCAGCTTCCAGCTGAACGAGCTGCGCAAATCGGTGCCCGTGAATACCTACGGTAAGCAGTTCGGCTTCCAGGGGCTGCGGCTGTACACGATTGGGGGCATTTCGCCGGCCCAGATAGCGGCCAACCCCGGCACGACCACCACCCCGGTAACCCGCGCCAACGCCACCACCCAACTGGCCAGCAACCTCGTGGATGTGCCGCGCTACGACTATTTCAAGGAGATATTCCGCACCGCCTCCGGCACCGACAACGGGGTGTCGATTTCGGGCGGCTCCGAGCGCACCCAGTACTTCGTGTCGGCGGGCTACCTGAAAAACCAGGGCATCATCAAGGACACCGACTTCACGCGCTACAACCTGCGCGCCCGCGTCGATCAGCGCCTGACCAGCTGGGCCAAGGTGTCGGCCGGGGTGAGCTACATCAACAGCTCAGCCAGCGAGAAGGCCAACGGCAACGTGTTCTACAGCCCCATCAACGCCATCAACATCACCAACAACATCTACGACATCACCCGGCGCGACAGCAACGGCAACCTGCTGGCCGTCGAGCCCACCCGCGTCAACCCGCTCTCGACGATCGAGGACATGAAGTTCACGCAGGCCACCAACCGCACCATCAGTGACCTGCAAGTGAACCTGACGCCGTTCAAGGGCTTCAGCTTCGACTACATTCTGGGCGTTGATGCCTACTCGCAGGTCGGGCAGGGCTACATCCGGCCCTATCCGTACCAGGCCACGGCGGGCCTGCCGGCGGCCCGCTACCCCGATGGGTTTGCCTCCGACGCCAACAACACCGAAATCAACCTCAACTCCGACGTCAACCTGGGCTACGAGTACAATTTCTCGGAGGATTTCAAGCTCAACCTGCGGGCCGGCTACAACTACCAGTACCTGCGCAACTCGCTGGCCACCCAGCAGGGCCAGTTCCTGACTCCCTTCATCACCACCGTGCGGGGGGCCTCCTCGGCCAGCGTGCAGGCCGATTACTCGCTGGCCCAGTCGGACTTAAACGGGTTCTACGGCCAGGCCACCGTGGGCTACCGCAACCTGGCCTTCCTGACCGGGGCATTGCGCCGCGACGGCTCGTCGCGCTTTTCCAGCTCCGAAACCAACCAGTACTACCCTAAAGTCAGCGGCTCGCTGGTGCTCTCCGATTTGGGGGCGTGGCAGAACGCGGCCTTCGCCCAAACCTTTAACACGCTCAAGCTGCGGGCCAGCTACGGCGACGCGGGCAACCTGAACGGCATCGGCCCCTACGACCGCCTCTACCAGTTCAATGCCGTGCCCTTCCCGCGCAATGCCCTGGTGCCGGGGGCGCAGCTGGCCAACAACCGCGTCCGCCCCGAGCGCCTCAACGAGCTGGAGGGTGGGGTGGACCTGGGCTTTTTCGGCGACCGGCTGGGTCTGAGCGTGACGGTATACCGCCAGAAGATTACCGACCTGGTGGTGGCCCGCAACCTGGCCCCCACCACCGGCGGCTCGTCCATCATCGACAACGTGGGCACCATGGAAAACAAGGGCCTGGAGGTGCTGCTCAACGGTACGGCCATCCGCACCACCGATTTCTCGTGGGACATGACGGCCGTGTTCAGCCGCAACCGCAACAAAGTGCTGAGCCTGCCCGGCTCGAACGGCAACGTGCAGGCAATAGCCATTTCCAACTCGGCCGGCGCGCCGGTGTACCTGCTCCAGGGGCAGCCGGCGGGCGTGTTCTACGGCTCGACCTACGCCCGCAACCCCGACGGCTCGCTGCTGCTCACTTCCCAGGGCTTCCCGCAGGATGAGCGCACCAGCGGCCAGGCCCCGGGCTCGGTGAGCTACGTGCCCTCGCGCGGGGCCGACGGCCAGCCCAGCTACGCGCCCGGTACCACCGTGGCCCAGGCCATCATCGGCAACCCCAACCCCGACTGGACCGGCTCGTTCTCCACCAACTTTACCTACAAAAAGCTGGGCCTGCGGGTGCTGCTTGATGCGGTGCAGGGCGTGGACGTGTTCAATGCCGACAAGCGCACCCGTCAGGGTGTGGGCCTGGGCGATTTGGCTGAGAAAGAGCTGCGCGGCGAACTGCCCCGGGGCTACATTTTCGCCATCTACAACACCCAGCAGTTCCGCGTCGATGATGGCTCGTACGTGAAGCTGCGCGAAGTGGCCCTGAGCTACGGGCTGCCTACGTTCAGCAAGTACATCAGCGCCCTCGACCTCTCGCTGATCGGGCGCAACCTCTATTCCTGGGACAACTACAACGGCTTCGACCCCGAAACCAGCGCCGGCGGCTCGTCGGATTTGCTGCGGGCCATTGACTTCGGCAACGTGCCCATCCCGCGCTCCTACCAAATCCGCCTGGCGGCCACCTTCTAGCCTTCTTTCGTCATGAAAAAGATACTGCTGTTTTTCGTCGCCGGCACGCTTGTGCTGGGCGGCTGCAACAAGGAATATTTCAATCCCAGCACCGTGAGCCAGGACCAGGCCGTGAGTTCGGCCGAGGGCCTGACACTGCTCTGCAACGGCTTGCAGGCCCGCTACAGCACGGGCGGGCTGGTGAGCGTGCTCTACAACAAAGTGGCCCTGAGCGGCCTGAGCACCCGCGAAATGATGATTCTCAATCAGGGCAACGTGGATGAGAACAACATTGCCACGGGCGGGGCCAGCGTGGTGAACGACAACGCCGTGGTGCGCAACTTCTGGACCACGGCCCAGCTGGTGCGGGCCAACGCCGATTTGGTGCTGGCCAACGTGAACAACGCCAACGACCCCGGCACCCGCAGCGGCCTGGTGGCCTACGCCAGTATTTTCCGGGCCCTGACGCTGGGCGACATGGCCCAGTTCTTTGAGCAGACGTCGCTTTCGACGGGCGAAAACGCCCCGTTCGTGCCCCGCCAGGAGGCGTTGCGCAGCGCCGTGGCCCAGCTCGAAACGGCCGCCGCCCAGCTGGCGGCCACGCCGGTATCGGGGGAGTTCACGAGCCGCATCGTGCCCGGCATCGACCTGGCCAACACCTTGCAAGCCCTGATTGCTCGCTACAGCCTCGTGCTCGGCGACTACGACAAGGCCCTGGCCGCCGCCGGCCGTGTGAACCTGAGCAGCCGCTCGGTGTTCAACTTCAACGTTAATGCCCGCAACCCGCTCTTCGACGTGGTGTTCGGCAACCGCAACATCTTCGAGCCTACCAATGTGAATTTGGGCCTGACCGGGCCATTGGCTCCCAGCCCCGACGATAAGCGCATTCCGTTTCTGGTGCGGGCCGCGCCGCTGCCCACCCAGAACCGCGGGTTGGGTTTCTACACCGCCAACGACGCACCAATTCCGGTGTACGTGCCGGGCGAAATGCTGCTGATCCGGGCCGAGGCCTACGCCCGCAAAAGCGACCTGGCCAACGCCGTGACTGAGCTCAACAAGGTGCTCACCAAGCAGCCGGCCCAAGACGCGTTCGGCCTCGGGGCCGGCCTGCCCGCTTATTCGGGTCCGCTCACGGCCGATGCCGTGCTGCTCGAAATCCTGCGCAACCGTTCCATTGAACTGGCTTTCCAGGGTTTCCGGCTCGGCGACAGCCGCCGCTTTGGGCGGCCGGGGCCGGGGCAGCCGGGGGCCGAGCGCAACCGCAATTTCTACCCCTACCCGCGCATCGAGCGCGAAAACAACGGCAACACGCCCCCTGACCCAGCCAATTAATGGGGAGCGGTTAGCTCAAGGGACGGCCCTTCAGCTAACCGCTTCAGCCTACTAATATGACCACCGTCACCACCCAGACCGCCCTTGAAACCACCGGCGCACTGCCGCTGGCCGAAGCCTCCCAGCCGGGCCGCCTCCTCTCACTCGACGTGTTCCGGGGCCTCACGGTGGCGGCCATGATTCTGGTGAACAACCCCGGCGACTGGGGCCACATTTACGCGCCCCTGGAGCACGCCGAGTGGCACGGCTGCACGCCCACCGACCTGATTTTCCCGTTTTTCCTGTTCATCGTGGGCGTGAGCATCACGTATGCGCTGGGCTCGGCGAAACGGGCGACGGCCCGGCACGCGGCCCTGCTGGGACGGGTGGCGCGGCGGGCGGCGGTGCTGTTCGGGTTGGGCCTGTTGATGGCCTTGCAGCCGAAGTTCGACTTTGCCCACGTGCGCATTATGGGCGTGCTGCCGCGGATTGCGCTGGTGTTTCTGGTCTGCGGAACGGTGTTCGTGAAAACGGGCTGGCGCACGCAGCTGGGGCTATTGGCGACGCTGCTCATCGGCTACAACGTGCTGCTGCAACTGGTGCCCGTACCCGGTTTCGGCCTGCCCAACCTGGAGCCCGCCACCAACCTCGGGGCCTGGCTGGATAGAACGGTGCTGGGCGAAAACCACCTCTGGGTGCAAAGCAAAACCTGGGACCCGGAGGGTCTGCTCAGCACCCTGCCCGCCATCGGGACCGGATTGCTGGGGCTGCTGGCAGGCCAGTGGCTGCGCCGCCCGCAGCCCGAAACGGCCAGCCGGGTGGTGTGGCTGCTGCTGGCCAGCGGCGCGGCCAGCATGCTCGGGCTCGTCTGGAACCTGTGGCTGCCCATCAATAAAAGCCTTTGGACGAGCTCCTACGTGCTCTATACCGGCGGGCTGGCCGGCGCGGCGCTGGCGGCCCTGTACTGGCTCTGCGACGTGCAGGGCTGGCGCGGCTGGCTCACCCGCTTCGGCCGCGTGTACGGCGTGAATGCCATCACCGTGTTCTTTCTCTCGGGCGTTATCGCGCGCTGGCTGAACATGCTGCAAGTGCCCACTGAATCGGGTGAAGTCCCGGCCAAAACCTGGCTTTACGAGCGGTTTTTTACACCTTTTTTTAGTCCCGTCAACGCCTCGCTGGCCGGGGCGCTGGCCTGCGTGCTCATCTGGTACGCGGTGCTCTGGCTCATGCACCGGCGCAACATCATCGTCAAAGTCTGACCACGGATTGGCGCGGGTTTTAACGGATTTAGCTTTGCTGTTCTTCGGTTCACGGATTTTGCAGACGGGGTGAGGGGCTCCACGCGGGTGGGAGTGGGGTGCGAAACGGCAATATTTCGTACCTCTGTGGCATGAAAAGAACCTTCCTGCTGCTGGCGGCCACTACGGTGCTGGCTTTGCCGGCCGCCCTGGCCCAGACGACCCCGCCGCCGGCCACTGCTGCCACTGCTGCCACTGCTGCGCCGCTTTCGGCCAGCCACCGCAAAGCCGCCGAAAGCCTGCTGGCCGCCACCAACTCCGAGCAGAACCTAACCCTGACCATCGACCGGATGCTGGCGGGCCAGATCGAGCAAAACCCCGGCATGAAGGCCGTGGAGCCCGAAATGCGCGCCTACCTCACCAAGTACATGAGCTGGGCTTCGCTTAAGGATGAAATGGTGCAACTCTACGCCGGTGCTTTCACCGAGAAGGAGCTCAAAGAACTGACCAAATTCTACCTGACGCCCATCGGCCGCAAAACCACTGAGAAGCTACCCCAGCTGACTGCGGCCGGCATGGAGCTGGGCCAGCGCCGGATGCAGGAACACCTGCCCGAGCTTCAGCAGGCTATTGCCGAAAAAATGAACAAGCAGCCGCCCGGCGCGGCTGAGTAGGCGCTTCGCTGACGCGGCGACTACGCCCCCGGCAAAGTCCTGCGCGCAACAAGGGGCCGGGTAAGCCGCATGCCCCTGATGACGTGCCAAGCTCGTAGCTTGGCCTGGGGCGTATCCTGACTATGTTTGATTGCGTGCCAGTCAGCTGCGGCCGGCTCCGGCCCGGGTAGTATAATCCACCGGGTTTCTCTTTCATCCAATCCTTTATCCGCTGCCCCCGATGACCCAAAACGTAACGCAGGCGGCCTTGGGAACCACCGGGGCCAGACCGCTGGCAGAAGCCTCGGGGCGGCTGATGTCGCTGGATGTGTTTCGGGGCATGGCCGTGCTGCTGATGCTGCTGGTGAATTTCCCCGGCGACTGGCACTACTACTACGCGCCCATTTCGCACGCCGGGTGGCACGGCTTTCACCTGGCCGACCTCGTGTTCCCGGCTTTTCTCTACATCGTGGGCGTGTCGTTGGTATATGCGCTGGCCTCGGTGCGGGCTCAGCCCGGGCACCACACCCGCGCCCTGGTCCGGGTGGGCCGCCGCGCCCTGGTAATGGTGCTGCTGGGCATCCTGATTATGTTGCTGCCGTATTTTTATTTCACGTCGGTGCGCATTCCGGGGGTGTTGCAGCGCATTGGGGTGGTGTTTCTGCTGGGCAGTGTGCTCTACCTCAAAACCAGCTGGCGCACCCAGGCCCTGCTGCTGGTGCTGCTGCTGGCCGGCTACGCGGCCCTGCTGCAACTGGTGCCCGTGCCCGGCATCGGCCCCGCCAACTTGGAGCCGGCCACCAACCTCGGGGCCTGGCTGGATAGAACGGTGCTGGGCAATGGCCACCTCCACGACGACCAGCTGGGCTGGGACCCCGAAAGTCTGCTGGGAACCCTGCCCGCGCTGGGCACCACCCTGCTTGGGATGCTGAGCGCCCAGTGGCTGCGAGGCCCCCGGCCCGCCGCCTGCCGAGTGCGGTGGCTGCTGTGGGCCGGGGTGGCCGCGCTCGGGCTCGGGCTGCTCTGGCACCCGTGGTTTCCCATCAACAAAAGCCTCTGGACCAGCTCCTTCGTGCTGTATTCCGGGGGGTGGTGCATTCTGCTGCTGGCCACGCTCTACTGGGTCTGCGACGTGCGGGGGCGGCGCGGGGCCTGGACTACGCTGTTTCTGGTGTATGGCGTGAATGCGTTCAGCGTGTTTTTCCTTTCCGAAGCCGTGGAGCGAGTGCTCACGCGTCTGCACCGCAAAACCCCCACCGGGGAGAAGCTTTACCTGCGCGACTGGCTTTACCAGACGCATTTTGTCCCGCATTTTGTCAACCCCTACCACGCTTCCCTGGTCTGGGACCTGGTATACCTGCTGTTCTGGACGCTGCTGTTGTACCTGCTCTACCGCAAGCGCATCATCATCAAAGTGTGAATCGGTGACTGAGTGGCCTGTCATTCCGACGGAGGAGGAATCTGGGTAAAGTCGCCAGAATGAGGTTGTGCAACGGCTTGCCCCAGATTCCTCCTGCGTCGGAATGACAGGCCACTCAGTCACCGAGTCACCACTGATATCCCGCAAACGTCTGGCGGATTTTGGTTTTGAGCAGTTTGCCGGTGGCCGTGTGGGGCAGCTCGTCCACGAATTCGACGGCTTCGGGCGTCCACCACTTGGCTATTTTGCCTTCGTAGAAAGCCAGTAACTCTTCGGCGCTGACCGTGTGACCGGCCTGGCGCACCACCACCAGCAGGGGCCGCTCACTCCATTTGGGATGGGGCAGCCCGATGACGGCGGCTTCGGCCACGGCCGGATGGCCCACGGCCAGGTTTTCCAGCGCGATGCTCGAAATCCACTCTCCGCCCGATTTAATCACGTCCTTGCTGCGGTCGGTTATCTGCATGAAGCCGGCCGCATCAATGGTGGCCACGTCGCCGGTGCGGAACCAGCCGTCGGTGGTCAGCTCGCCCATGGGGCCGGCCCCGAAATAGTCGGCTACCACCCAGGGGCCGCGCACGAGCAGGTCGCCGAAGGCCACGCCGTCGTGGGGCAGCGAGTGGCCCTCGTCGTCCACAATCTTCATATCGACCCCAAAAATAACCCGGCCCTGCTTGGTGCGCAGGGCAAACTGCTCCTCGTCGCTCAAGCTCAGTTGCTGGGGCTTGAGCACGCTCACCGTGCCCAGGGGCGATGTTTCGGTCATGCCCCAGGCGTGGCGGATGGTAACGCCTAACTCGTCGGCGAAGGCCCGGAACAAGGCCGGCGGGCAGGCCGCGCCGCCCACCACCGTTTGGTGCAGGGTGCTGAAACGCAGGTTTTTTTCGCGCATGAACGTGAGCAGCCCCAGCCAGATGGTGGGCACGCCGGCCGAGAACGTGACGCCTTCAGTTTCGAACAGCTCGTAGAGGCTGGCTGCATCCAGGCCCGGGCCGGGCAGCACCAGCTTGCAGCCCAGCATGGGGGCCAGGTACGGAATGCCCCAGGCATTGACGTGGAACATGGGCACCACGGGCAGAATCACATCCTGGGCCGAGCAGTTGAAGCAGTCGGGCAAGGCGGCAGCGAAACTGTGCAGCAGCGTGGAGCGATGGGAGTAGAGCACGCCCTTGGGCTCGGCGGTGGTGCCGGAGGTGTAGCAGAGCGAAGAGGCCGTGTTCTCATCGAACACCGGCCACTGGTACTGGTCGGTTTCAGCGGCCAGCAAGTCCTCGTAGCAGCGCAAATCGGGCAGGGCGGGACTTTCGGACAGGTGCGCCCGGTCGCTCATCAGCACCCAGGCTTCCACGCCGGGGCAGTGGGCCGCCAGCTTTTCTACCAGGGGCAGGAAGGTCAGGTCGAAGAACACCACCCGGTCCTGGGCGTGGCCGATGATGTAGGCAATCTGCTCGGGAAACAGGCGCGGGTTAATGGTGTGGCACACCGCCCCCGAGCCCGACACGGCGTAGTAGAGCTCCAGGTGGCGGTGGGTGTTCCAGGCCAGCGTGCCCACCCGGTCGCCGCTGCCAATACCGAGGCGGGCCAGGGCGTTGGCCAGTTGCCGGCTGCGGCGGCCCAGCTCGGCGTAGGTAGAGCGGTGAATGAGGCCTTCGGGCAGGCGGCTCACGATTTCGGTATCGGCGTGCCACTTCTCGGCGTGTTCCAGCAGCCCCGCGATGCGCAGGGGCTCATGCATCATCAATCCTAGCATAGTATCGTTCGGGTTTATTTCACGCAGTGTCTCGGGGTGGATGACGCAGGGTACCGCAGTGCTGTTCTTATAGGCCGTTGACTAAGCGGTGCATGCGCTCTTTGAAGTGGGCTATATTGAAGTTGATGAGTTGGCCGAGTTTGAGGCCCGAGAGCTTAAGGTACGTTAGTAGTTGCTTGAAATGAACTTCCTGCAGGGTTTCCACCGATTTAATTTCCACAATAACTTTACCCTGCACCACCATGCCCAGCCGGAATCCGGCTTCCATCTGCACGCCGGCATACACCATCGGTAACGCCAGCTGCGTCTGTACCGTCAGTCCTGCCTGCCGCAACCCGTGCGCCAGGGCCACCTCCTGTACCGACTTCAGCAACCCCGGTCCCAAAGCCGAATGTACCTTGAAAGCCGCCTTTCTCACCTCAAACGAAATATCATTCTCCGGCATCCAAATAGCTGATTTACGTGCTGTCGGCTGCGCTATTTTCTACTTCACGCAGTAGATTGGGGTGGCTGTTTATTGCGAAACACTGCGTGACGTGAGGCGGATGAGACTTGTGCCCAAATCCTAAAGTAGCTGTAAGAACGACACTGCGCTACCCTGCCCCATCCACCCCGAGACACTGCGTGAAATACCTGAAGAACTATTCCTCCACCGACGTTTCCACCTCCAGCTGCCGCCGCTGCCGGATACTTTCCAGGGCCACCTGTAATACGTCGGTGCGCACGTTCATCGAGGAAATCTTATTGTTGCGGCGGGTCGGGTTCACGCGGTTGGTGAGCACGATGCAGATAAGCTCTTCCCTGGGCTCGACCCAGAACAGGGTGCCGGTGAAACCGGTGTGACCGTAGCTGGCCGGCGAGGCGCTTTTGGCCGAGTTCAGGGCCGGGTTGGCGGCGGGCCGGTCGAAGCCCAGGGCGCGGCGGTTATCGGGGCAGAACTGGCAGCGGGTGTACTCGGCCAGGGTTTCGGCTTTGATAAGCTGCTGCCCGCCGTACTGCCCTTCCCAGGCGTAGAGTTGTACGAGCTTGGCCAGATCGTTGGCCGAGCCAAACAGGCCCGCGTGGCCCGACACGCCCCCGAGCAGGGCCGCGCCCTCATCGTGGACCGTGCCGTGGAGCTGGCCGTGGCGGAACAGCGAGTCGTATTCGGTAGGCGCGATGCGGCTGAGCGGGAAGCGGCGGGTGGGATTGTAGCCGAGCGTGGTAGCGCCCAGGGGCCGGTACAGCTGCTGGGTCATGAACTGATCCAGTGGCCGGCCGGTGGCCGCCTGCACGAAGCGCGGATAGAGAATAAACGAGAGGTCAGAGTACACGTAGCCGGGCTTCTCGTTGAGCGGCGACTCGGCAATGGCTTTGAAAATGAGGTCGGGGAAATCCTGGCGGGCCCACAGGCCGGTAGCGGCCCGTAGCGGGAACCGGGCCGACGAATCGGGCCGGAAGTAGCGGCGGCTGAGCTCGGCGGGCTGGGTGGCCGATACCGCGCTGGCGGGCGGGCTCTTGCCGAAAACCGATTGGAAGAAGCCCTGGGGCTTGGTGTAGTTCTTCCAGAACGGAATCCAGGCCTTGAGGCGGGCCTGGTGGGTGAGCACGTCGCGCAGCTTCAGGTCCTGCTTGTTGGTGCCGCGTAGTGCCGGCAGCAGCTGACCCAGCGTCATATCGGGGGAGAATTTACCCTGGTCCTGGAGCGTCATCAGGGCGGGCAGGGCGGCGGTTACTTTGGTCAGCGAAGCCAGGTCGTAGAGGTCGTCGGGGCGCACCGGGCGGGCCGCCGGGCCGTAGGTCTGGCGGCCATAGCTCTTGCGCAGCACCACCGTGCCTTTGCGGGCAATCAGCACCTGGCCACCCGGGAAGGCCCCGGCGGCCAGGGCCGCGTTCATCACCGAATCGACCCGGCTTTCGAGGTTGTTGTTCATGCCCACGGCCTCGGGGAAGCTGTAGCGCAGCCGAATGCCGCCCTTGGTGGGCAGCCCCGCTCCGTAGCCGTAGCGCCCCGACGCGGCCACCGGCAGGTGCCCGCTGGCCGAAACGCCCCCGAAAATTACCTCGGCGGCCACTTCCTGGGCGTTCTGGCTTTCCTGGTAGGCCAGCACCACGGCCTCGGCCCGGCTCAAATCACGCAGCCGGTCCAGGGCGTAGGCCGTCCCAAATACCGTTACCACCAGCTTCTGGCCCTTGCCGCCCAGCTCGCGCAGCAGCACGTTCATTTCGGGGGTTACGCCGAAGCTGGTGGCGGGCTGGCGGCCCAGGTTGTTCACGCCCACCAGCACCATATTATAGGGCCGGAGCGTCTCGCGCATCCGCGTCAGCTCGTCGAGCGAAGGCGTAGCGGGCAGCCAGAAGTGGCGGGCGGGCGCATAGTCGGCCACCATGCGCTGGAAATAGGTGGTGTCGGTGGTGCCGAGCGTGAGCGTGGCCAGCCGCAGCGTGTCGAGGCGCAGCAACGGCAGCAGGTTCTGCTGGTTGCGCAGCACCGTGAGGCTCTGCTCCGTGAGCTGGCGGCTCAGGAACTGGGCGTGGGGCGTGTTCAGGTCGGCCGTAATGTTCTTCAGCTCGATGGGCCGGTAGCGGTTCAGGCCCGACCACTGCTTCAGGGCCAGCACCTTGCGGCAGCGGCGGTCAATTTCGGCCTGCGAAATGCGGCCCTCGTTGATGGCTTCCCGGATCAGGCGCAAAGCCAGCGGAATGTTCTTGCTGAACTCCAGCACGTCGTTGCCGGCCAGCACGGCCCGCAAGTCGGCCTCGCCGGGCGGATACTTGCTGATGACGCCCTTCATGTTCATGGCATCGGTGAAGATGATACCCTCGAAACCCAGCTTCTGGCGCAGCAGCCCCTCAATAATGGGTTTGGAAAGCGTGGAGGGCACGCCCGTGGTATCGAGGGCCGGAATGTTGAGGTGGGCCACCATCATGCCGCCCAGCCCGCGCCGGATCAGGCTTTTAAACGGGAACAGCTCCAGCGTATCGAGCCGCTGCCGGTCGATGCGCAGCAGGGGCAGGGCCAGGTGGGAGTCTACGTCGGTGTCGCCGTGGCCGGGGAAGTGCTTGGCCACGGCCAGCACGCCCGCGTCCTGCATGCCACGCATGTACTGGTAGCTTTTTTCGGTGACGTTCTCGCGGTTTTCGCCCCAGCTGCGGAAGCCGATGACCGGGTTCTGGGCGTTGTTGTTCACGTCGGCCACCGGGGCAAAGTTGACGTGCATACCCAGCCGCTTGAACTGGGCGGCCACCTCCTGGCCCATCTGGTAGATAAGTGCATTGTCCTTGAGTCCGCCCAAACTCATCTGGAACGGAAAGCGCGCTACGCTATCCAGGCGCATGCCCACGCCCCATTCGCCGTCCATGGCCACCAGCAGCGGCACCTTGCTCTGGCTCTGGTAGCGGTTGAGCAGGCGGCTCTGGCGCACCGGCCCGCCTTGGAAAAAGATTAGTCCCCCAATCCCGTACTGCTGAATCAGGGCCGAAACCGAGTCCTCATCGAGGCGGCGGCGGTTGGAGTAGGCGGCCACCATGAACAGTTGGGCCACCCGTTGGTCGGGCGTGAGCGAGGCCATCACCGAATCAACCCACCGCGAGCTGGCCAGCTGCCCGGCAAACGGTACCGGCTGGTTGCCCCGGCTGGCCGAGGCGGGGGCAGGGGCTGGCCGGACTGCCAGGGGCCGGATCCGGGCGGGCGCGGGCTTGTGGGTTCCGGCCTCTGGGCGGGTGGGCGGGGGAGTACGACGGCTGGCGGCGCGGCGCTGGGCGGCGGCATCGGGGCCGCTGAGCAGCAGCGCCAGCAGCCAGAGAAACGGAAGAAAACGGGAGGATGGCAAGGTGGGCGGGGCAAGGCGTGAGGCAGCTAATGTAGCGGAATACTGCCAGCGACCGAATGGCCGGCCGTGCCCGGGGCGCTCATTCCGCCCGCCAACGGATGGTGGCAACCCACCTGCGGCGGCGACTGAAAAAGCAAGTCCGCACGGGCACGCCACCGGGCTAGCGGAAACGTTTGCGTATATATGCTGCTGACAAGTAATGAGTTAAATTAGCTATAGCCTTATCTTGGCCGGGAGCTGGAACCAGCCGCCACATCGGGCAGACCAGCAAGCGGTAGAATGGGGATGCTGTTCCCGCTGCTCAGTACCTATACCAACCGTTCTGCGGGTGCTTCGGACCAGGTAGTTGATCCTTCCAGGGGGTGAAAACGCTGGCAAAGGCACGGGCGGATGCGCGACTCTCCGCTGTGGTAGCTTCCCGGCGCTGTCCCCGCCTTTGCCTCCTGTCCCGCGCCTGCTTCCGCGCTTTTGTCATCAACACCGTCCCTTTACTGTATCGGTTCCTCAGAATAGTATCCTGCTCCGCGCCGCTTTCCTCTGTCTTGTCACCGTCCATTTCCTTCCCACAACCATGAAACAAACGCACATTCCCCAACATCCCGCCCGCCCGCTCCGGTACGCCGGTTTGCTCGTGGCAACTGGCCTGCTAACCGGCCTGCTCGGCCCCAGCGCCGCTGCCCAGACGCCCGTGCAACAGTACGGCCAGCTGAAAGTGAGCGGCGGCAGCATCCTCGACAAAAACAACCAGCCCATGAGCCTGGCCGGCAACAGCCTGTTCTGGAGCAACGACGGCTGGGGCGGCGAAAAGTACTACACCGCCAACACCGTGAGTTGGCTCAAAAACAGTTGGAACGCCAAGCTCGTGCGCGTGGCGATGGGCGTGGAAGACAGCGGGGGCTACATCAGCAACCCCGCTGGCAACCGCCGGAGGGTTAAAACCGTGGTGGATGCCGCCCTGGCCCAGGGCCTGTACGTCATAATCGACTGGCACTCCCACCATGCCGAAAACTACCAGTCCCAGGCCATCAGCTTCTTCCAGGACATGGCCCGCACCTACGGTAACACGCCCAACGTAATGTACGAGGTGTACAACGAGCCTTTGCAGGTGTCGTGGAGTAGTACTATTAAACCCTACGCCGAGGCCGTGGCCGGGGCCATCCGGGCCATCGACCCCGACAACCTGATTATTGTGGGTACGCCCACCTGGTCGCAGGATGTGGACGTGGCTGCCAGCAACCCCATCACGCGCTACCCCAACATCGCCTATACCCTGCACTTCTATGCCGCCACCCACAAGCAGAGCCTGCGCGACAAGGCCCAGACGGCCCTAAACCGGGGTGTGGCCCTGTTCGTGACGGAGTACGGTACTACTGAGGCCTCGGGCAACGGCTACGTGGATGCCGCTTCGACCCAGGAGTGGATGACTTTCTTGAGGCAGAACAACATCAGCCATGCCAACTGGGCCCTCAACGACAAGGCCGAATCGGCTTCGGCCCTCAAGCCGGGCACCAGCTCCACGGCCGCCTGGTCGGATAACTTCCTGACTACTTCCGGCTCCCTGGTGAAAAGCTACATCCAGAGCTGGAACGGTACCGTCACGAGCGGTGGCGGGGGCACGCCGCCGCCAACTACGGGCAGCACTACGAAAGTAGAGGCCGAAAGCTACCACGCCATGAGTGGCGTGCAGACGCAAGCCACCACCGATACCGGCGGGGGGCTGAACGTGGGCTGGCTCGACCCCGGCGACTGGCTGGCCTATACTGTGGATATTCCGGCGGCCGGCACCTACCTCATACAGTACCGGGTAGCCAGCCTCAACGGGGGCGGCCGCATCAGCCTGGAGCAGAACGCCGGTGTCACGCTCCGCGGGACTATCAACGTGCCTAAAACCGGCGGCTGGCAGGTCTGGACCACTATTTCGCACACCGTTACGCTGCCCGCCGGCCGCCAGGATATTGCCATCGGCGTACCCGCCGGGGGCTACAATATCAACTGGTGGAGCTTCAGCAAGGTATCTGCCGCTGCCCGCACGGTCCTGCCCACTACGGTTGCGGTAGCAGGAGACGCGGCGCTTGCAGTGTACCCGAATCCGGCGCAAAACCAACTGACGGTAACCGTGCCCGCCACTGCGGGCGAGGTGCACCTCACGGTATTCGATGGGTTGGGCCGCGCCGTCATCCGGCGGGCCGTGGCCGGCCAGGCGGCAGATCAGCAGGTAGAGCTGGCGACCGAGGCACTGGTGGCCGGCTCCTACCTGGTGCGTCTGGCCGGCCCCGGCCTCGTGCAGACGCAGCGCTTCGTGAAGCAATAAGCAGCTGAGCCGGGCGGATACCCCGTTCCGTAAGGAAAGTACCTCTTCTCGCCTGCCGTTTGGCAAAAGAGAAGGGGGGTATAGCACCAAAAGGCTGTGGCAGCTACTGAAGCAGTATGGTTTCCTCATAGAAAACCCGGCCCTCGTCGCCGCGCAGCGAAGCGTCCACCGTCAGCTGGCCCTGCTGCTCCCGGAACCGGAACAGGGCATAGTGCTTCTGATTCACGAGGGGGCTGATGCGCAGCTGGTTGGGCTCCCCGGTATTCTGGGTGGCGGGGTGGGTGAGGCCGCTCGACGTCACCTCCACCACCGGCCCGGCCAGCCCCGGCACCACCAGCCGCGACACTTCCCCGATGTGCCGGTCGCCGCTGATGAGCAGGATGCCTTTGGGGTGGGTTTCGGTGAGCAGGCTGAGAAAGCGCTGGCGGGCGGCCGGGAAGTTGGCCCACTTCTCGAACCGGTGCTCGGTGGGCAGAAACTGGATGCCCGAGCCGATAATGTGAGCGTCGGCGTCGGAGTTTTGCAGCTGCCCGCGCAGCCACTGCCACTGGGGCTCGCCCAACACGTCTCCGGTGGGGTTGGGCTGGTACACCTGCCGGGCGTCGCGGTAGAGCGGGTCCTGAAAATACCGGTCATCGAGCAGGATAACCTTCACCTTTTTGGTTCCTACCCGGTACTCGTAGGCATCGTAAATACCCTCCTGGCGGCGGCGCGGGCTGTCGGCGGGCTCCTCCAGAAAGTCGAGGGCCAGCTGCTGGTTCTGCGCTTTGAAGGGGTAGTTCCGGTCGCCATCGTTGCGGCCGTAGTCGTGGTCGTCCCAAGTCCCGATCACACGGGTGCCCTGCTCGCGCAGGTGGCGGTAGCCGGGCTGGTTGAACTCGGCCGCGTACTTGGCCCGCAGCACGGCCGGGTCGTCGGAATCGCCGTAGATATTGTCGCCCAACCAGATCCACACGTCGGGCTGGTCGCGGGCAATGTCATCCCAGAGGGGCTGGGGCAGGTCGTGGCGGTTGCACGACCCGAAGGCCAGGCGCAGCTCGCCAGCGGTGCGGGCCGGTCTGGTAGCCGTTTCGGAGGACTGGGCAGGTTGGCCGGAGGGCGAGCAGGCCGCCAGCAGAGCGACCAGTAACACGCAGAGGGAAGTTGCTTTCATGCCCTAAATAGGCTACTGCCAGCTTACGATCAGGGTATCTTTTTTGGTCTTCCCCGGTTACATCCGCATGTCCCACACTCCCAAGCCCCACCCACCCCACATTACCCCTGCCGACGTTCGCCTGCTCAAGGGCATTGGTATAGGCCTGGGCTGCGCCTTCCTGGCCGGGCTCGGGCTACTGGCCGTGGTGGTGTGGTTGAGTTAGCACGCGTTATTCCTGGGCTGCGCTCGGAATAACGGTCAATTTTCATCCGGTCCGCGCCCCCTTCTCATGCCATTACTTCTTTTTCACCATCGAGCCGAAGGCGCCTTTCTTCTCGAAGGCAGCCACTACCTCATCCTCGGCGGGCGTACGCTTGATTACCGGGTTATTGGCCCAGAACTCGGGGTCGTAAGGCAGGGCCCGGATGGCTTGCAGGTCGCGGTCGGAGAGGCTGGCGGCGGCGTAGGGCAGGCGCTGGGGCGTGCTGCTTTGGTCGTAGAAGTACGTAAACGACGACACCTTGATGGCCAGTGGTTTCTTGCCGGGCTCCGCCAAGTCGGTGGTCAAGTCCATCTTCATCAGCTCTAGTGGGGCCACGCCGGCCGGGCCGCCGGGCTTAAACGACATTTCGATGGCCAGCCGGGCATTTGTGAACTTCTGCTTGGGATTGTTGGTGCTCCCCGTAAAGCTGGGCTGCACCACGCGGTAGCGCACAATCTGGTTGGTTTCAATATCAATCCAGACGCTACCCTCGGACCGGTAGCTGAGTTCGGGGCGGGTTTCGAAGGTGATTTCCGCCACCCCGCCCGTCGAATCCTCGCCCACAATGCCCTTGAGCTCCAGCAGGTAGTTCTTCTCCACGTTGGGGCTCATCAGGGATAGGGAGGTGGTGCTGTCCTGGCGCGGGTCGAAGAGGCCATACTTGCGGGTGTACACCGAAAAGTTATTCAGGTTGATGGGGGCCTGCACGGCCGCGTAGCGGCCTTGAGCCAGGGTGGTGCCCAGAATGCGCGCCGGGTTCGACTTCACGTTCCACACCACTTCCTGCAACTCGGTGGGCTGGTCGTCGATGCGCGTAATCTGGCGGTAGAAGGCCCGGCCGTAGTAGGTGCGGCGGTAGTTGCGCTGGAGGTTGCGGAAGGCCCGGTCCACCATCTGGTAGGGGAAGCTGGCCACCTTCACCTCGGGCAGCACCACCGTGGCCGAGGCCAGCGCAATGGCGAGCGGGGCGGTGGTTGTCACGCGCACGGTATCTTTCACGTGGCCCAGCTCCGAAATCTGGAGCGTCACGGGCAGCTTTTTCACCACGAGGCTGAACTCGCCTTCCAGGTTGGTGGTAGTGCCGTTGGAAGTACCGGGCACGGCCACGCTGGCGAAAGGCAGCACCTCCTGGGTATCCTTGTCGCGCACCACGCCGCGCAACTGCACCTGGGCCTGGCTGAAGTGGGCCACGGCCAGTAGCAAGAGCAGCAGCGTGAAAAAACGGGCCGGGAGAGCCGGCCGGGAAATCAAACGGAAAACGGACATAAGTCGGGCAGCAGAAAAAGGAGCTGGGATGAATGAGCTAACGTAATGCGGGGCCGTTCTAAAACCGTGCCCTTCCGCACAAAAGTACACCCGAAATGCAACAGACCATCCCCAATCCGGGTAAGTAGTGATACCTTGGCCGCCAGGCCCCGGCCGTTGCCGGGGCTCACCGTCCTTCCACTTTCCTTTCCTTCCTACAATCATGCTGAAGCGCGATTTCCTGAAAAATAGCCTGCTCACGGTGGTGGGGGCGTTGGTGAGCCCTGCCGTACTGGCTGCCGCCCACGAAGAAAAACTGCTCCGCGACGCCCGGGCCACCCCCATGGCCGATGGCCCGTTCACGCTCCCCGACCTGCCCTACCCCTTCACTGCCCTGGAGCCGCACATCGACGCGCGCACCATGGAAATCCACCACGATGCCCACCACAAGGGCTACGTGAGCAAGCTCAACGCCGCCGTAATGGGCACGCCCGCCGAGAAAATGAGCCTGGCCCAGCTGCTGGCCTCCATGCACAAGCAGCCCGAAGCCATTCGCAACAACGCGGGCGGGCACTGGAACCACTCGTTTTTCTGGCAGATTATGGCCCCCAAAGGCGGCGGCCAGCCCACCGGCAACCTCGCCACGGCCATCACCAAGGACTTTGGCTCTTTCGATAAGTTCAGCGAGGAGTTTACCAAAGCCGCCGGCACCCGCTTCGGCTCCGGCTGGGCCTGGCTGATCGTGGACAAAAAAACCGGCAAGCTGATGGTGACCTCCACTCCTAACCAGGACAACCCCCTGATGGACCTGCCCGGTATGCAGCGCGGCATCCCCGTTCTCGGCCTCGACGTGTGGGAGCATGCTTACTACCTCAAGCACCAGAACAAGCGCCCCGACTACATCAAGGAATTCTGGAACGTAGTCAACTGGTCGGAAGCCGGCAGCCGCTACGACGAAGCCCGCAAAGGGTAGTTTTTTGGCTGACGGCTGACGGCTGACGGCCAAAAAGGTCCGTCATTCTGAGCAAAGCGAAGGATCCTGTTGGGTGAGAACAAGTCGTTTTCACGTAACAGGATCCTTCGCTTTGCTCAGAATGACGGACCTAATCCCTAATCCCTCACATGTCCCCCACCACATTGAGGGCGCTCAGCAAGTGCTTGTCGATTCTGGCGAATAAGGCTTGCAGGGCGGCCGGGCCATTTTCTTCCACCGTAACCTGCTTGCTGAAGCCCTCGGCAGTGGTAATGACGAGTACGGTGGAAGGCATATCCGATGCATCGCTGGGGTAAGTATCCGGCAGCTGACGAAACCCGATCTGCTCGGCTTCCCGCAACAACTTCTGCACGGTGGCCGGGTTCAGCGTTAACTGGCGCTTGCCTTCCACCGGCGCGTAGCGAAACCCTTCGTACTCCACCCGCCCATCGGTATAGATGCGGGCCGTGTAGCTGGGGCACTTGCCCAGGCAGGGCGTGCGGCTGAAGAGCAGCGCTTGCCGGGCCAACTGGCCTGCCGGAGCCGGATTGTCGGGCACGTCTGAGGTTTCTACGGGTGCGGGCAGCCGAACTGGGGGCGTTTCCGGAGCAGGTTGCGGCATTGGTGCTGGTGCAGGAGCGGGAAGCAGTACCGGCCCCTGCGGATTTTCCGGAGCCGGCTCCGGCAATGGTTGCGGTACAGGCGTCGGCAGCGGCTGCGGAGTCGGATCAGGCACTGGAGCGGGAGCAGGGATGGGCGTTGGAGCAGGAGTAGGCATCGGCGCCGGAACCGGAGGCTGTTTGGTTGGCCCTGGAGTAGGTGCCGGAGCCGGAACTCGGGTCGGCGAAGGCGTGTGCCGGGTAGGGGGTACCGGCGCCGGAATCGGGGGCTGCCTAGTAGGGCCTGGGGTGGGCGCCGGGGTGGGCGCCGGGGTGGGCGCCGGGGCGGGCGCAGAGGGCTGTCGGCCCGGTCCGGGAGCCGGGATGGGCGGTTGCTTAGTGGGGCCGGGGACTGGGGCTGGTGTGTGGCGGCCCGGCCCGGGTGTGGCAGGCGGCGGGGACTGTGGGTACTGCGGAGCCGGCGCGGCGGGCGGATACTGGCCCGGATAATAGGTAACCGGACCAGCGGCCGGCTGCCAGCGGCCCCGCTGTGGGCGGCGCGGCGGTTCGGTCCGAGCCACACCTGAATCGGTAGGCACGTAGTAGTTTACCGTGCAGGCGGGTAGCGCGCCCAGGCCCAGCAAAAGCAGGATCGACGGAAGTAGAGGAGCACGCATAACGAGTAACAAAAAGAGTGGAAGAAAGAAACAGGCCGGCTATATAGCGCATAGCCTGCTTGCCAAACTTGGTGCCAGATCCAACAAAAAGCCCCGCTGCCGGAGGGGCAGCGGGGCAAAAAGTTCCCGGACAGGGATAAAAATTATGAGCGGCGCGTTTTGCGGGGTTTCTTCGGCGACACGTCGTCGGCCCCAGTGCCGGGCTCGGCGTCAGCGGCGTCCGAATCCTGGCGGGCTATGCGGCCGCCTGCTTTGGTCTGGGCTTCGCGCTCCTGGGCCGCTTTCATGGCGTCGGCCAGGCGGGCCGAGAAGCCGCTGGGCTTCTTGTCCTTGTTCTTCACCTTGTTGGCCTCAAGCTTGGCCCGCACCTTGTCATCGTCCACGAAACGGCGCGTGATAGCCTGCTGGGCCATCGTCACCAGGTTCGATACCAGGTAGTACCAGGTCAGGCCGGCGGCGAAGCTGTTGAGCACGAAGAAGAACACCAGCGGCATCAGGTAACTGTAGAACTTCATCGGACCCTGCATGGCCGAGGGGTTATTCTGGTTGCTCTGGTAGGTCATGGCCAGCGTCGAGAGCGTCATGAGCACGGTGAACATACTGATGTGGGAGCCCAGAAACGGCAGCTCGAAGGGCAGCTTGAGAAACTCGTCGTAGGTGCTCAGGTCCTTGGCCCACAGAAAAGGTTCCTGGCGCAGCTCAATGGCGTTGGGGAAGAACTGGAACATAGCAAACAGAATCGGCAGCGTGAGCAAGGTGGGTACGCAACCGCTGAGCGGGTTCACGCCCATGCTCGAATTGAGCTTCATCGTTTCCTGCTGCTGCTTGGTCTGGTCGTCGGGGTACTTGGCCTTGATGGCATCAATTTCGGGCTTAAGCACCTTCATCTTGGCCTGGCTCTCATACGTTTTGTAGGTCAGGGGCCAGGTCACGAGCTTGATGAGCACGACCAGCAGCACGATAATCAGGCCGTAGGAGGCGATGTACTGCTGCAAAAAGTGGAACACCGGCAGCACCACGAAGCGGTTTACCCAGCGGAACAGGCCCCAGCCCAGGGACACGTTGCGGTCGAATTCGGGCGCCACTGTTTTGAGCAAATCCAACGAGTTCGGTCCAAAGAAAAAGCGGTAGTTGGCCTTGCCCTGCTGCACATCCGTCACCGGAATCTTGAGCGTGCTGCTCAGCGTCTTGAGGTAGGTCGAGTCGTTGAGGTCAACCGTCGAGTTGAGTTGGCCCGAGCTGAACGCGTTATCGGCAATGATGCCGGCAATGAAAAAGTTGTGCTTGTGGGCGGCCCACTTCAGCGGCTCTTCCACCTTAATTTCCTCCGGGTTCTCGCTGGCCTCGAATAGGACCGTGTGGTCGCCCGATACGAGGTAGCGGTTAATGGCGGTGTGGTTGCGGTTCTGCTTGCGGTCCTGCTCAGTCTGGCGCACGTTATCCACGAACGTGAACGTGAGCGCTTCCTGGGCCAGCGTCTGGTTCAGGCCATTAAAGCGCAGCTGGTAGCCCACCTCATATGACTCGGGCGCCAGCGTGTAGGTCTGCTCAATCTGCCCGCCGGCCACCTCGGCCACAAAGCGCAGGCCGGTGCTGCCCTGGGGCTCAGCCCGGAAGTAGAGGTCGGAAAGCTTTATCTGCCGGCCATCGGCGGTGCGGAAGCGCAGATCCATTTTGGCGCTCTGAGCATCAAAAACATCGAGCGGCTGACCGTCGAACGTTTTGTACTTGTGCAGGCGCGCGGCCTGGGGCTGGCCACCCTTCGAGGAGAAGGTGACGGTAAGCAGCTTATTGCTGAGCTCGGTGGTCTGGGCCGTGCCCTGGGCGGCGGCGGCAAACGAACCAAGCTGCTTTGCCAGCTGCACCGAATCGGGTGCTACCGGAGCCGTGGCAGACGTGCGGGCCGAGTCGCCGCCCGCAGTGACCGATTTGGTGGTTTTGGCCAGCTCGACGGCGGCGGGCTCGGGTTTAGGCGCGAACTGAAGATAAATCAGAAGCAAGGCCGCCATCAAAAACAGGCCGATTGCTGAATTTCTGTCCATTTAGTAAGTAGAGTGTGCCCGCACCACAACGGCCCGGACGGGAAATACAAAACGGGCCGCCGGCCGAAACCCGGCTACCCAACCGCAAAGGTCGGGTTTGTGAGCCGAATATTTTTTGGATGGGCGCATTTTTGGTGGGAAGGGGCCGGGAAGAGCCAAATGCACCGGGAAAAGAACGGTCATCCTGAGCTTGCGAAGGATCTTATTCCATTGAAACAGCATCGTGCCAACGACTCGTTTCGACTTGATAAGATCCTTCGCAAGCTCAGGATGACCGTTCTTTTCCTAATCCTCAACCCTTCCGGTACTGAATAGCGGCGCGCACGAAGCGCACAAACAGTGGGTGGGGATTCTGGACGGTGCTTTTCAGTTCGGGGTGGAACTGGCCGGCCACGAACCAGGGGTGGTTGGGTAGCTCCACCACTTCCACGAGGCCGGTTTCGGGGTTGCGGCCCGAGGCCACCATACCAGCCGCCTCGTAACGCTCCAGGTAATCGTTGTTGAACTCGTAGCGGTGGCGGTGCCGCTCACTGATCTGGTTGCGGCCGTAGGCTTTGGCCGCCTTCGAGCCCCGGCGCAGCTCACAGTCGTAGGCTCCCAGGCGCATAGTGCCGCCCTTTTGGGTGATGTCCTTCTGGTCTTCCATCATGGCAATGACGGGCTCACTCGTATTCGGGTCCATTTCGGTGGAGGAAGCCTGCGCCAGGCCCAACACGTTGCGGCCGAACTCGACCACCGCCACCTGCATGCCGAGGCAGATACCGAAGAAGGGGATCTTGTTTTCGCGCACGTACTGCACGGCGGCAATTTTGCCCTCAAAGCCCCGCTCGCCAAAGCCCGGTGCTACCAGCACGCCGTGCACGCCGTGCAGCTGCTGGGCCACATTCTCGGCCGTCAGGTTGTCGCTCTGAATGCTGCGCACCGTGACCTTGCACTCGTTCTGGGCCCCGGCATGAATGAACGACTCGATGATGGACTTGTAAGCGTCGGGCAGCTCCACGTACTTGCCCACCAGCGCAATCGTCACCTCCTCGGTCGGGTTTTTCAGGCGGCCCAGAAAGTCTTTCCAGGCCTCCAGATCGGGCTGGGCCGCGCCGCCCTTGAGGTTGAGCTTCTTAATGACGCGCTCATCGAGGTGCTCCTTGAGCATGAGCAGCGGCACCGAGTAAATGCTGTCGGCGTCGAGGCTCTCGATAACGGAGTTGATGTGGACGTTGCAGAAGAGCGCGATTTTGCGGCGCATCTCGGGCGGAATCGAATACTCGGAGCGGCAGACCAGGATATCGGGTTGGAGGCCGGCGCTGCGCAAGTCGCGCACCGAGTGCTGGGTAGGCTTGGTTTTGAGCTCCCCGGCCGCTTTCAAATAAGGCAGCAGCGTGAGGTGGATAACCAGCGTGCTGCTCTCGGGCAAATCCCAGCGCAGCTGCCGCACCGACTCCACGAAGGGCAGGCTCTCGATGTCGCCAATGGAGCCCCCGATTTCGGTAATCACCACATCGAACTGCCCCGTCTGGCCCAGCAGCAGCATGCGCCGCTTGATTTCGTCGGTGATGTGGGGCACGACCTGCACCGTTTTGCCCAGGTAGGCGCCTTCGCGCTCCTTGGTAATCACGTGGTCGTAGATGCGGCCGGTGGTCACGTTGTTGGCCTGCGAGGTCGGCACGTTCAGGAACCGCTCGTAGTGGCCCAGGTCGAGGTCGGTTTCGGCCCCGTCGTCGGTCACGTAACATTCGCCGTGCTCGTAGGGGTTGAGCGTACCCGGGTCGATGTTGATGTAGGGGTCGAACTTCTGGATGGTGACCCGGAAGCCGCGCGCTTGCAGCAATTTGGCCAGGGAGGCCGAAATGATGCCTTTGCCCAGTGAGGAAGTAACGCCGCCCGTTACAAAAATGTACTTGGCCGTTGCAGCCGCGGAAGTGGAATTTCGGTCTGGCATAACGGGAAACAAAGTTAGGCGTTATCTCCGGGCCGCTACGATTGCAAAGGATTTTTTTCGGTGTATGAGATGGGAAGAGAATCAGCCAGATAGGCAAGAAAAAGCCTCTCATGCTGATCAGTGCGCAGGATGAGAGGCCGTTTAGGAGGTTGCCGGTTAGCGGCCCAGCGAAACCCCGATTACCTCCTCCAGCGGACCAGCAGTCAGCAATTGCTGGCGCAGTGTATCGGTGGCGGCCGCCAGCTGGGGCCGGATCTGGTCGAGGGCCAGGCGCAGGCCCTGGATATCGGCCAGGCGGGCGGCTTTGCCCTGGCCGTAGCCGTGATACATGGCCACCCGCACCTTGCTGCGGCCCTCGCCCACGTAAGTGCCGATAACTTCGCCCCGGGCATCAATAATCTGCATTTCGGCTTTCACGCGGGTGCGGTACCACTCCAGGGGCACGGCCAGCAGGCTGGGCGTCATCAGCGTGAGCATCTGCAAGGCCTGGAAAAAATGCCCGGTCCGTTGTTGCTGGACCTGCGTGACCATCAGCTTGGCATAGCCGTAGCGCACGGAATCAACGCGGGGCTCGGCCAGGTGGTAGGAGAGTTCCTGCCGATAGGCTTTTACCGCGTCGTCAGGATAACCATCTTCCGAAGAAACCGTCAGCGGGCCGGCTTCCAGTACGGGCTCCAGGTTGGGCAGCCGCCCCAGCGCCACCGAGCTATTGGAGCGGATGGTCCGAAAAACAGCCTTCTCCGTCGATTTACAGGCCCCCAACGAAAGAGTGGCCGCTAAAAACAGGAGGGCAAAGGAGTAGGTTTTCGGCATACGGGAAGTGGTCAGAGAGCTGGTAAACAGGCAGAAACCGGGGCAATTCACCATCCTTCAAAAATACGAGGTGACGGACAGAAAAGTGTTGTAGAAAGGAGGGAATAAGTGTAATATAAAGGCATTTATTGGATTGTATATAGAGCAATTACAACAGCTATTGCGCTAACAGCTGCCACGAAAAAAGATTCCCGCGCCACTCAACTGAGTAGCGCGGGAACGGTAAACGGGAGGAAAAAGGCGGTAGGCTAGTGCACCGGCTGGGCCAGGGCGCTGTCAGTTTCAGCCAGGTCGATGACGGGGTCGGGGGCCACGTAGTTGTCGATGAACTCGCCTTCCCAGCGGGCCACCACGGCCGAGGCCAGGCAGTTGCCGGCCACGTTCACGGCCGTGCGGGCCATGTCCATCAGCGCATCAATACCCAGAATGATGAATACGGGCCAGGCCGGCAGGTTAAATGAGGCCACCGTAGCCAGCAGAATCACGAGCGAGGCGCGGGGCACCCCGGCCACGCCCTTGCTGGTGAGCATGAGCGTGAACACCATCACGAGTTGCTGGCCGAACGTCAGATCCACGCCTGCTGCCTGGGCCACGAACACAGCCGCCAGCGAGAGGTAAAGCGTGGTGCCATCCAGGTTGAAGGAGTAGCCCGTGGGCATCACGAAGGCCACGATGCGCCGTGGCACGCCCACGCTTTCCATGGCCTCCATGGCCCGGGGCAGGGCCGCTTCTGAGGAGGTAGTGGCGAAGGCAATACTCACCGGCTCGGCAATGGCCAAAACGATGCGCTTAATGGGCAGGCGGGCAATGAGAGCCACCGGCAGCAGCACCAGCAATACGAAGACAATGAGGGCCGCATAGAGCGTGAGCAGCAGCTGAAACGCGTTGAGCAGCGGCCCGAAGCCCATTTTGCCCACCGTGTAGGCAATGGCTCCGCCCACCCCGATGGGGGCAAAGTACATCACCACGTTGGTGAACTTGAACATCACTTCCGAGAGGCTTTCGGTTACGCTCAGCAGGGGCTGACGGTGCTTCTGGTGCACCATAGCCAGGCCGATAGCGAAGATGATGGCGAACACTACCACTTGCAGCACCTCGCCATTGGCCACCGATTTGGCAATGTTTTCGGGGAAGATGTGCAGGATAATGTCGCTCGTGCTCTGCTCCACGGTCTGGAGTTGCTCCATATCGGCGGCAATGCCGCTGCGGTTGATGCCCATGCCGGCCTTGGATAAGTTGATGGCCGCCAGTCCGATGAAGAGGGCAAAGGTGGTCACGACTTCAAAATACACCAGGGCCTTGATGCCCATGCGGCCCACCTGCTTGAGGTCGGCGTGGCCGGCAATGCCCACCACCAGGGTGGCAAAAACCAGCGGCGCGATGATGGTTTTCACCAGGCGCAGGAAAATGTCGCTGAGCACCTTCAGGTTCACGGCCAGGGCCGGGTAATCGTTACCTATTTCGGCCCCCACGAACATGCTCACCACAATCCAGAAAGTGAGGGAGCGGCGCTGGACGGCCATCCAGGCCAGGGCCGCCAGGAACAGCCAGCGCAATGTAAGCGCCACCGTCGGGTCGAGCAGGGGCGGGGTCCGGGCGGCCAGTACCGTAGTTGCGGCGGCCAGCACGAACAACAAAAGGACCAGTAGGGAGAGTCGCGAAAACTTCATGCGCGGCAGAACAAAAGGCGAGAGAAAAGGAGTGGGGTCGGGACAAATATAGCCTGCTTGGGGCGGAGAAACGCGGCCGAACTGCTAGCTTCGGCCACCCTGCGCTCCTAACTCCCACTTTTGTATCCGTACTGCCCCATGCTTACCTGGACGCTTAAGCCCCTGTTGCTGCCGTTGCGCTTCACCTGGAAAATCGCGCGCAATGCCTCGGCCAGCAAAACCAACCTGCTGGTGGAAGTAGCCGGCGGGGGCTACCGGGGCCGGGGCGAGGCGGCTCCCAATATCCGTTACCAGGAAACCCCGGAAGGTCTGCAAAGTGAGTTTGCCGCGCTGTTGGCGGCCGGGCTGGGCTCCTGTGAAACCCTAGAGGAGCTGGCGGAATTTCTAACCCTCCATCAGCCCGCCCACGCCTTGCGGTTTGCGCTGGAATCGGCCTTCGTGCACCGGGAGGCGGTGCGGGCCGGCCAGAGCGTGGCGGGTTGGCTGGGCGTAACTCCGCCTGCCGGGCCGGTGCCCACGGCCGCTTCGTTGCCCATCATGGAGCCCGGGGAAGTGGCCGGATTCGTGCGCCAACAGGGCCTCGACCGGTTTCCGCTGCTCAAAATTAAAGTCAACCGCGAAGGCGCGCTGGACTTGCTGGGCGAGGTAACCCGCCTGCTCCCCGGCCGGCCGCTCATCATCGACGGTAACGAAGCCTGGCCCGACGCTGACAGCCTGCGCCAAAGCTGGGAAGCCATTGCGCGCCTGCCGGGCCTGCGGGTGCGCCTGCTGGAGCAACCCCTGCCCGCCACCCGCACCACCGATTACCGCGCCCTCAAAGGCCAACTGGGCTGCCCTGTTTTCGCCGACGAATCGGTAACCGACGAGGCCGATTTTGCCGACATTGCCCGGCAGTTCGACGGCGTGAACATGAAGCTGATGAAGGCCGGCGGCTACTTCAACGGTCTTCGTATTCTGCGTGAAACCCGCGCCCACGGCCTGCAAACCATGCTCGGCTGCATGGTCGAAACCTCCCTCGGCATCTGGTCGGCTCTGCAAATAAGCGCCCTGGCCGACGTCTGCGACCTCGACGGCTTCCTCATCGTCCGCGACGAGCCCTTCGGACTGGTGCAGGAAGCGGGTGGTTTGCTGACGGCGAGTGAGGCGCAAAAAGCCCGGTCATCCTGAGCAAAGCGAAGGATGACCGGGCTTTTGGGGAACTGGATATGCGTTACTTCAGCTTCGCATCAATGGCCTGAAGCTGGCGGTCCAGCGCGGAGGTATCCACTTTCGGCTGGCCGCTGGTGCCGAGCAAGCTGATTTTCTGATTCAGGAGCTGGATCTTTTCCGCCATCAGGCTGATTTTTGAGTTCATCTCCGTCAGCCGAATTTCCATGGCGGCGGGCGTGGCCGGGGCCGGACGTGGGTCTACGTAGCTGTTGAACTGCGCTGCGGCCGGCACCGTATTGTCGCCGCGGGCCTGGGCCGCGCTGGCGGGCGTGGCAAACACAATGTCGCCGTTGGGCCGCACGTAGTCGCCTTCCTTAAGGGTGGTCATTTTACCGCCGGGCAACTCCACAATGCCGCTTTTGGAGTTGATTTTGGTGCCGTTGGAAAGCAGGATGTTTTTGGTGAGCGGGGTGAGGTTTTTGCCCTTCAGCAGCATTACTTCGCCATTCCGGAGCACGAACCGGTCGGAAGGGGACGTTTCTACGGGGCCGGCCACATTGCCCGACGACTGCGCCAGCAGGGCCGGGGCAGCACCCAGACTCAGCAGCAGAAAAAGGATGGTTGTCTTCATGGTAAGGAGAAGTTGGGGGAGGTAATGCCCTGCTTACGGCAGATGGCGCGCCGCGTTCGGAAGAGCAGTCGGATGGGCAACTCCCACGCCGTGAGCAGACTTATTCTAGCTTTACAAAATAGAGCGGAACTGTGTTGCGACATTAAATGTATGTACATATATTTGCAGCGCGTTCCGGTTAACTAGGTAGCCCATGAGAATTGAAGACGAAATCAAGCAACCGGTTTTCAAGGATGATTTCCAGAAGGCCTACATCAACCTGATTTTCACCGCCGGCTGGCTTGAGCAGCAGCAGAGGGCCTTTTTCAAGGACTATGACCTCACGCTTCCGCAGTTCAACGTGCTGCGCATCTTGCGGGGCCAGCACCCCAAACCGGCGACCGTAAATCTGCTCATCGAGCGGATGCTCGACAAAACCAGCAACGCCTCGCGTATCGTCGACAAGCTCGAAGCCAAGCAATTGGTAACCCGTACCGTGTGCCCTAGCAACCGCCGCGCCGTAGACATTCGCATCACCGAAACCGGGCTCCAGCTACTGCTCCGCCTGGATGCCCTGCTGGCAACCCAGCAAATCGGCCTGCAACACCTGACGCCCGAGGAAGCTGCCCAACTCAGCAACCTGCTCGACAAAATCCGCGACTGACGGCTTACTCAGTCATTGTTTCTGCTTTTCACCCTTGTTTTTTTGTCATGAAAAAGTTCTTCCTGCCCGCCTTGCTGGCCGCCGCCCTGCTGGCTGCTGCCCCCGCCTCGGCCCAGAAAAAAGTAACGCCCGGCTCATCGAAGGCCGCCACCACCAGCTATGCGCTTCAGCCCCAGCTCAGCACCCTGGGTTGGCTGGGTAAAAAAGTAACCGGCGAGCACAACGGCACCATGCAGTTCCGGGAGGGCGACGTGCTCGTGCGCGGCAGCCAGATCGTGGGCGGCACTTTTGCGGTGGATATGAACTCGCTGAAAGTGGAGGACCTCAAGGAGCAGGAGTACAACGCCAAACTGGTGGGCCACCTGCGGTCGGAGGACTTCTTCAGCATTGATAAAAACCCCACCTCGACGTTCAAAATTACGAGCGTAACGCCGCTCAAAGGCGACGCCAAAGGCAATAACGCCACCATCAACGGCGACCTGACCATCAAGGGCATCACCCAGAAAATCAGCTTTCCGGCTAAGGCAGGCGTGAAGGGCGGCGTGGCCTCGGCCACTGGCGTAGCCACCATCGACCGCACCAAGTTCGACATCAAGTACGGCTCCAAGTCGTTCTTCGAGAGCATCGGCGACAAAGCCATCATGGACGACTTCACGCTCAGCTTCAACGTGATTGCCAAGAAGTAGCCTGGGTGCTTTAGCCCCGCCCAAAACCCAAAGAGCCCCCGCAACAACCGTTGCGGGGGCTCTTTGGGTTTTGGGCGGGGCTTGCTTTGGGCGGCTCTGGCAAAGGGGTGCATCGTTGCGCTGGCCCGCAGCGTCTTATTCCGGCAACTCCAGCTCCCGGGGCAGCTCGAACTTGAGGGTGCGGCTTTTGGCCCGGGCGTGGAGTTGGGTCAGGAAGTCATCGAGGTCGGCCTTGTATTCCAGCCGCAAGTCCTCGTGCAGATTCTTGAGCACCAGCTGCGCCGTGCGGGCCGCCAGCCGGGCCGTGGCGGTATAAAAGCCCGCGTACACGCTCTCGAACTGCCCGGTATAGTTCTCAAAAATGTGCCGCAGCGCGTACAGGTTCAGGTCGATTTCCAGGCGCTTGTCTTTGGTGATGCGGCGGGCGCGGGCCACTTCCTTGGTGGATTTGCTCAGGGCTTTGGTGAGGCTGCGGTTGAGCAGCCGGCCCGTAGCCCCCACGGCAAACAGTTCGTGAATCTGGTCGGAGGCCTGCTCAAACACCGTTTCGGAAGTCACGTCGGGCAGTAGCTCGTAGCAGAGCGTGTCGTAGAGCTCGGCGTCGCGGCGGGCGGCCCGCAGCAGCAGGGTTTCCTTGTCCTTGTCGGAAAGCTTCTTGAGGGCGCGTTTAAATTCAGCGGACGGGACGGGCATGGGAGCGGAATGGTTGGATAGCTGAACGGGTGGATGGTTGGCCGGTTGGATGGTTGAACAGCAACTCCTCCATCCAGCTACAGCTTATCGTCAAAATAGTCAGTGATTTTCTGGTAGAGATGGACGCGGTCTTTGCCGCCCACGTTGTGGGGGTGGCCGGGGTAGACGAAGTAGTCGAGCTGGATGCCTTTATCGACGGCGGTTTTGAGGTAGTTGAGGCTGTGCTGCCACACTACTACGTCATCAATGGTGCCGTGGATGAGCAGGAGCTTGCCCCGAAGCTGGTCGACGTAGTTGAGCAGGTTGGCCATTTTATAGCCCTCGGGGTTTTCCTGGGGCGAGTCCATGTAGCGCTCCGTGTACATGATTTCATACATCCGCCAGTCGATAACCGGGCCGCCGCCCACGCCCACCTTGAACGTGCCGGGGCTGCGGGTCATGAGCGTGGTCGTCAGGAAGCCGCCGAAGCTCCAGCCGTGCACGCCCAGGCGGTTCTGATCTACGTAGGGCAGGCTTTTGAGGTAGTCCACGCCCTTCAGCTGGTCCTGCATTTCCACCGTGCCGAGCTGGCGGAACGTGGCCCGCTCGAACGCCGAACCCCGGTTGCCCGACCCTCGCGAATCGATGGTGAACAGCACGTAGCCTTTCTGGGCCATGAGCTGCATCCAGAGGTTGGAGCCGCTCAGCCAGGAATCCGTGACGAGCTGCACGTGGGGGCCGCCGTAGAGGTAGACCACCGTGGGGTATTTCTTGCTGGGGTCGAAGCCCGGCGGGGTGATGAGGCGGCCGTAGAGGTCGGTGGTGCCGTCGGCGGCCTTAATGGTCACCAGTTTGGTGTCGCCGAGCGGGTAGCCGGCCAGCGGGTTGGGGGCCGTGAGCAGTGTTTGGCGTACCGCGCTTTTGACCACGTCCGTCACCTGAATCAGGCGGGGCGTGGTGGCGTTGCTGAACACGTCGAGCAGCTGGCGGCCCGAGGGGCTGAGCGTGGCCGTGTGGGTGCCAGCCGTGGGCGTGAGGTCGCGCACGTTACCGCCGTTGAGCTTCACGGCGTAGATGCGCCGCTGCAAGGGGCTGGCCGCCGTGCTCTGGAAAACCACTTCCCGGTCGTTGTTGGCAAAGCCCAGCACGTCGGTTACCTGCCAGGCGCCTTTCGTGAGCTGGCGCAGCAGCCGGCCGCTGGTGTTGTAGAGGTAGATATGCTCGTACCCGTCGCGCTGACTGCGCCAGAGGAACTGGTCGGGGTGGCCGGGTACGAACCGGGCCGCGTGCAAGGGCTCCACAAAATCCGTGGACGACTTCTCCTCGAACAGCGTCTTAATGAAGGCGCCGCTCACGGCGTCGTACTCGTTGAAGCGCAGGTGGTTCTGGCCCCGGTTGAGCACGGCCAGGTAGATGCGCTTTTCGTCGGGGCTCCAGCTCAGGTTGGTCAGGTACTGCTCCCGGGGCTCGCCAGTTTGCAGAAACACAGTTTTGCGGCTGTTCAGGTCGTACACGCCCACCGTTACCTGGTGGCTGGTGTCGCCGGCCATCGGGTACTTGAAGGTTTTCTCCCGGGCCGGCGTTTCGGTCAGGTCCACCAGCGGGTAGTCGGTTACCATCGTCTGGTCCATGCGGTAGAAGGCCAGCCGGTTGCCCGTGGGGCTCCAGAACGTGCCCTTCGTGATGCCGAACTCCGAGCGGTGGGCCGCCTGCCCGTTCACAATGCCTGGGTTGGTTTCGGTGGTCACGGCCTCATTCTCGCGCCCCGCCAGGGAAACATACAGGTTCTGGGCTTTGGTGTAGGCCACGCGGGTATGCGTCGGGTCCATTTCCACGTTCTCGGCGGCCGGGTCGTAGCTAAACGCTACGCTGGCCTGCCTGGTGGCGGTGTTCACGCGGTACACCTTGCTCAGGCGCGTCACCAGTGCCGTCTGCACATCGGCCCAGGTGAGGGTGGGAAAGCCGGTGGCTTTCACGGTGGGCGAGCCGGCGGCCTGCAAGGCCTGGTTTAGCTCGCCGAGGGTGAATACGGCCGCAAGCGGGCCGCCCGTGGTGCCGCGCACCACTTCGTCCTGGCCGCCGGTAGTGCGCAGGTAGCTGTATTCGTCTTTGGAGCCCGGAATCCAGGTGAGCTGGCGCAGGTTTTCGGGCTGGAGGCTGCGGTTGAGGAAGGCGTCGGCCATTGTGAGCTGCCGGGGCTGCTGGGCCAGGGCAGGCCGGGAAGCCAGCAGCAGGAGCAGGGCCAGCCAGGGCAGGCGGCAGCGGTGCGTAAGGTGGGGCATATGGTAAGAAGAAACAGGAAAGTCGAAAGGCGGAAATTACGGCGGATTTCGACAACAAACCCGGCTCGCACTGGTCCTGAGAGCCCGTAGCGCATTCTTTTCGGGAGCCGGAAACGATTCAGGGGAAGTGGCTGTTATCCTGTGCTGCTTAGGCGCTGCAAATCCGCTTTCTGCCCGTTTTTTCGTAATTTTGCCCCCATGAACAGCAACCCGCAAATCGACTACGACGAGGACGTTCTGCTCCTGGAGGAAACCACGGACCTGCGCGACTTAATCGTGTACAACGACGACCACAATACGTTCGACCACGTCATCAAAACCCTGGTTGACGTATGCGGCCACCAGCCCGAGCAGGCCGAGCAGTGCACCCTCCTGATTCACTACAAAGGCCAGTGCACCGTTAAGCACGGCAGTTACGACGAGCTAGCCGGCATGTGCACTGCCATCCACGACCGCGGCATCTCGGCCGACGTTTTATAATCTAAGCTGTTAGCTGACAGCCGTTAGCTGATAGCTTTTCCGGTGTGAAAGGTCAAGCTAACAGCTGGCAGCTCTCAGCTAATAGCTAACGAAATGGAATTTCCTTCCAAGTTGATTGAAAACGCCGTTGGCGAATTGTCGAAGCTGCCGGGGGTAGGCAAGAAGACCGCGCTGCGGCTGGCGCTGCACCTGCTCAAGGCTGAAACCGATACCACCGCCTCGCTGGCGGAGGCGCTGGCCAAGATGCGCTTCGAAATCCGCTACTGCGACACCTGCCACAATATTTCCGATACGCCGGAGTGCGCCATCTGTGCCAACCACCTGCGCGACCAGAGCACGGTCTGCGTCGTGTCGGATATCCGCGACGTAATTGCCATCGAGAATACGGCCCAGTACCAGGGCATGTACCATGTGCTGGGGGGCGTGATTTCGCCCATCGAGGGCATCGGTCCCAGTGACCTGACCATTGACTCGCTGGTGGAGCGCGTAACGCGGGAGTCGTCCGAAATCCGGGAAGTCATCCTCGCCATCAGTCCCACGATGGAGGGTGACACCACTGCTTTCTACCTCTCGCGCAAGCTCCGCGACCTGCCCGAGCTGCATGTGAGCACCATTGCCCGGGGCATCCCGATGGGTGGCGAGCTGGAATATGCCGACGAAATTACCCTGGGCCGCAGCATCGTAGACCGTTTGCGCCAGGCGCGGTAAGACACCTTACCCCCGGCTCTTCCCCTCCGGGAGAGGGGTGCCAGACGCGGGAACAGTTAGAACTCACCTCTCTCCCGGAGGGGAGGGGGGTGGGGTAGCGGGAAAACTGACGAAGCTCCGTAACTTTCGCGGCCTTACCTGCTCCGCCTCGTGCCGCCCGAAGTCGTCCTCTCCGTCGTTATCGTCAATTACAACGTCTGCTACTTTTTGGAGCAGGCGCTGCTGTCGGTGCGGCGGGCAGTGGAGAAGATGGGCCGGCCGGTGGAGGTGTTCGTGGTCGATAACAACTCCGTGGACGGCTCGGTGGCGATGGTGCGGGCGCGGTTTCCGGAGGTGCTGCTCATTGCCAACGAGGACAACCCCGGCTTCTCGAAGGCTAACAACCAGGCTTTGCGCGTGGCCCGGGGCCGGTACGTGCTGCTGCTCAACCCCGATACGGTGGTGGAGGAAGACACCTTCCGGCTCTGCTGCGAGTTTATGGACGAGCACCCTCGCGGCGGCGGCCTGGGCGTGAAAATGCTCGACGGTCAGGGCCGGTTCCTGCCCGAAAGCAAGCGCGGGTTGCCCACGCCCTGGGTGGCCTTCTACAAGATATTCGGGCTGGCCCGGCTGTTTCCGAAGTCGCGCCGGTTCGGACGCTACCACCTGGGCTTCCTCAGCCCCGACGAAACCCACGAAATTGAGGTGCTCAGCGGGGCTTTCATGCTCATGCGCCAGGCCGCGCTGGCCGAAGTGGGCCTGCTTGATGAGGACTACTTCATGTACGGCGAGGACATCGACCTCTCGTACCGGCTCACCCAGGGCGGCTGGCAGAACTACTATTTCCCCGGCACCCGCATCATTCATTACAAGGGCGAAAGCACCAAGCGCACGAGCGTGAACTACGTGTTCGTGTTCTACCGGGCCATGGTGATTTTCGCCCGCAAGCACTTCGCCCCGGAGCGGGCGGGCATGTTCTCGTTGCTGATTAACGGGGCCATCTGGCTGCGGGCGGGGGCGGCGGTGGCCCAGCGGGTGCTGGTGCGGGCGGCTCCGGTGCTGCTCGACGCCGGCCTGATGTACGCCGGCCTGTACTTCCTCAAAAACTACTGGGAGCTCAACCACAAGTATGTGCCCACGGCCTACCCGCCCCAGTTTATGCTGGTGGCCGTGCCCGTCTACATTGTCGTGTGGCTGACTGCGGCCTTCTTCAGCGGGGCCTACGATGCGCCGGTGCGCGCCGGCCGCATCGTGCGCGGCATCTTTTTCGGCACCCTGCTGATTTCGGCCTTCAGCAATTTCCTTGATGCCTGGCGCTTCTCCAAGGCCCTCATTGTACTGGGTGGAGTGTGGGCCGTGGCGGCGCTGGTACTGCGCCGGGTGGCGGGCAATTTCCTGCGCCACCGCCGTTTCAGCCTCGCCGACCGCCCCCAGAAGAACGTGGGCATTGTGGGTTCCTGGGAGGAAAGCCGCCGGGTGCGTCACCTGCTGGAGCAGGCCGCCGTGCCGGCCCGCGTCATCGGCTACGTGGCCCCCGGCCCGGCACTAGCCGGGGCCACCGACGACCTGCTGGGCGAAGTGCGCCAGCTCGACGATATTATCCGCATCTATGGCCTGAGTGAGCTGGTGTTCTGCGGCCGCGACCTGCCCGCCAGCCAGATCATCGGCCTCATGGTGGGGCTACCCCAGCACCCGCCGGTGGCTTTCAAAATTCTGCCCCAGGACAGCGAGTACATCATCGGCAGTTCCGGCAAAGATGAGCCCGGCGACTACTATGCCCTCGACATTACGCTCAACCTGTTCCGGCCCGCCCAGGTGCGCAATAAGCGCCTGCTCGATATACTCACCAGCAGTCTGCTGCTGCTGCTGGCCCCCGTGCTGGTGTGGGCGCAGCGCTACAAACTGGGCTACCTGCGCAACTGCCTGCGGGTATTGAGCGGTTCCCGCACCTGGGTAGGTCTGCGCTACGCCACCGCCCCGAGCCGGGCGGCTCAGGCCGTGCTCTCGCCCACCGATGCCGTGCGGGCCGCCGCGCCGCTGGCCGAGGCCACCCGCCGCCGCCTGGAGCTGCTCTACGCCAAAGACTACGAACCCGCCACCGACTTGCGCGTGCTGGGGCAGTGCTTCCGGCGCCTGGGCCGCGAAGACTAGGGCCGGGGGGCTGTCTGTCGTCGGCGTTCTTGCAAAAGCTGATCTTGCAAAAGAAAATGTAAGAACACCAGCGGTTGGGGAGCGAAGACGCCCGACCAGGTGCGGGATAAGCCGTCGTAAAACCTGGCGTTATGGGTATGGCTATACGGAGTACGCTCCGTACATTCCGCGTACTTTTGGACCCCATCTTCCCCTCAACCATTTTGCCTTATGTCCACTGCTGAAGCTACTACCCGCGTGCCCCTGATATTATCTGACCGCATCAACGCCATGCAGGAGTCGCAGACCATTGCCATGGCCAAAAAGGCCCGGGCAATGGCTGCCGAAGGAGTGGATGTAATTAGCCTGAGCTTCGGGGAGCCCGATTTCCAGACGCCCCAGTACATCAAGGACGCCGCCAAGCAGGCCCTGGACGAGGGCTACACTTTCTACACGCCCGTGCCCGGCTACCTGGAGCTGCGCCAGGCCATCTGCGACAAATTTCGCCGCGACAACCAGCTCGACTACCAGCCCGCCAACATCGTGGTGAGCACCGGGGCCAAGCAGGCGCTTGCCAACGTGGTGCTGAGTTTGGTGAACCCCGGCGACGAAGTGGTGGTATTTTCGCCCTACTGGGTGAGCTACGAGGAGATGGTGCGCCTGGCTGAGGGCGTAGCCGTGCCGCTGGTGGGCACGCTGGAAAACGAGTTTAAGGTGACGGCCGCGCAGCTGGAGGCGGCCATTACGCCCCGCACCCGGCTCATCATGTACTCCTCGCCCTGCAACCCCACCGGGGCCGTGTTCAGCCGCCAGGAGCTGGCCGCCATTGCCGAGGTGGTAGGCCGCCACCCCCATGTGCACGTACTGGCCGACGAGATTTACGAGTACATCAACTTCGTGGGCGAGCACGTGAGCCTGGCCCAGTTTGAGGAGGTGAAGGAGCGCGTGATTACCGTGAACGGCTTCTCGAAGGGCTATGCCATGACGGGCTGGCGGGTGGGCTACCTGGCCGCCCGCCCCGAAATTGCGGCCGCCTGCGAGAAAATCCAGAGCCAGATTACGTCCGGCACCTGCTCCATTGCCCAGCGCGCTGCCCTGGCCGCCTTGCAGGGCGGGCGCGGCTCGGCCGACGAAATGGTGGCCGCCTACCGCCGTCGCCGTGATATGGTGCTGGACCTGGTGCAGGACATTCCCGGTTTCCGTACCAACGTGCCCAGCGGGGCTTTCTACATCTTCCCCGACGTGAGCGGCTACTTCGGCCGCGCCACGCCCGCCGGCCCCGTCATCCAAACCGCCGCCGACCTGGCCCTGTACCTGCTCCACGACGCCCACGTGGCCGCCGTGGACGGCTCCGCCTTCGGGGCGCCCAACTGCATCCGCTTCAGCACCGCCGCCGCCGATGAGAAGCTGCGCGAGGCGTTTATCCGGATTAAGGATTCCTTAGCGAAGCTAGGGTAGGAGTGATGGGTAAACGGTAAAAAACGAGAAGTGAAGAAAGGAACGTCATTTTTCATCTGGCGTCCGCGAAGGCGCAGCCGAAGAATGACGTTCTCACTCTTTATGCTGCCTGCTTCTCACTTCTCAATCCTAAACTACCTTTGCGGCTTCGTACCTGAAACCGTTGCAATGCCCGCTACCGTCCCGCCCGCCACGCTGCCCGAACTTTTTGCCGCTTTCAATGGCCTCACTGTGCTCATTGTGGGCGACGTGATGCTGGACGCTTACGTGTGGGGCAAAGCGGCCCGCCTCTCGCCCGAGGCCCCCGTGCCGGTCGTGAACGTGAGCCGCACCGAGCAGCGCCTGGGTGGGGCCGCCAACGTGGCCCTCAACGTGCAGGCCCTGGGCGCCACCCCGCTGCTGTGCGCCGTAATCGGCCAGGATCAGGGCGGCGACCAACTGCTGGGGCTACTTGAAACCAGCGGCCTTTCCGCCGACGGCATTGTACGCTCCGGGGCCCGACCCACCACCGTGAAGCAGCGCGTGCTGGCCCACGGCCAGCAGTTGCTGCGCATCGACTCGGAGATAGAAACCGACCTCAACGACGAGGAAAGCACCGGCCTCACCGCCCGCTTCAACCAACTGCTGGACCGCGCCGATGTGGTCATCTTTGAGGACTACGACAAGGGCGTGCTCACCGAAACCAACATCCGCCACTTCATCGACCTGGCCCGGGAGCGAGGGGTGCCCACGGTAGTAGACCCCAAGAAAAAGAACTTTCTGGCCTACCGCCACTGCACCCTGTTCAAACCCAACCTCAAGGAGCTGCGGGAAGGCCTCAAGCTGGAATTCGGGGACCCGACCACCGACCGGGCCGGGTTCGAGGCGGCCGTGACCCGGTTGCGGGAGGTGCTGCGGCCGGAAGTGGTACTGGTGACCTTGTCCGAACACGGGGTATTTGCCCAGCAGGAAACCGCCAAAACCTACCTGCCGGCCCACCTGCGCACCATCTCCGACGTATCGGGGGCCGGCGATACGGTGATTAGCATTGCCGCGCTGTGCGTGGCGCTGGCCCTGCCGGTGCCCGCCACGGCGGCCCTGGCCAACCTGGGCGGCGGCCTGGTATGCGAGCAGGTGGGCGTGGTGCCCATCGAGAAAACGCTGCTGCTGCTGGAAGCCGAGCGGGTGGGCCTGAACCTGACTGTGGGTTGAGGCTAAGGCATAATCAGTTTGGGCGCGGCGGCCAATAACGCCTGAGTGTTGGCCGATAACATAAAACAGACTGTGATAAAGGCCCCGTACGTGAGCCCGATGGTAAGGCGGCGGCCGGCCAGGTAGCGCCACGTCCAGTTGGTGGGCCAGCCGAAGCAGGCCCCGGCCAGCAGCATCAGGTGCAGCGGCAGCATGTAGCGGCACTCCATCGGGAGCGGAATGGCCGTCAGGGCCGGGATGAGTAGCGGCAGGATGGTGAGCAGCATCAGGCGCGTGAGGCGTTGGCCGCGCAGCAGCAGCACGGTGCCGGCCACGAACAACAGCGTGTAGTTGACCCAGGCCAGCGCGGCGGTAGAAGTGTATACCCGGTACAGGTAGGGCGTGGGGTAAAGCACATCCAGCCCGTTGAATAAGTGACGGCCGTTCAGGGCCACCATATCGGCCGGGTGCTGGGCCACCACTTGCAGGTACTCACCGTAGGAATCAATTCGCTGGTTGAAGTTCTGCTGGAGCAACTGGGTGCCGGCCGGGTCCTGGTACCGGACCTGGGGAATGGGGTAATCGACGGCAATGCCGGTTTCATACTTCTGCATCGAAAAGCCGGCATTTATCTGCTGGAGGTACAAGTCCCCGACTTCCACCATGTTCGGGTCCTGGAAGTCGATGCCGATAACCAGCGGGCGGTTCACCCCGAAATTCTGGTAGTTGATAACCCACTGCGGCACGCAGGTCAGCAGAAAGCCCGCCGTAAAAATCAGCAGAAACCGCCCCGTCGCTCCGTACCACGGCCCGGCGGTTGCCCGGCTGGCCGCTACGCTGCCCAGCAATGCCAGAAAGGGGAGGGCCACCAGGTAAATGGGGCGAATATTGACCACGAAAGCCGCCAGCATCCCCACCAAAAACAGCCGGACCAGCGTCGGTCGGCCATGCAGCAGATACAGCGCCCCACCCAGTCCGGCCAGGGCCGGAAAGTCGGTGAGGGTGTAGTTGAAGTAGTCCCGCCACAGCAGGAACACCACGCCGATAAACAAGGCCCGGCGGCCAGTTCCTACCAGTTGGCCGGTTACCCGCTGCCACAGGGCCGGAACCAGGCGGGCCGTCAGACCGGCCGCCAGTAGCGCGCCCAGCAACTTAATCAGCGTTTCTTCCGAGAAGATGCCGGTCTGGCCAAGGGCCACCACGGGCACGTAAAGCAGCGGAAACAGACAGCCGCGCAGACCACTGTCGAAATTCAACAGGGAGAAATTGCCGTTTTGATAAAGTTTTTGGGCCAGCTCCCAGTAGCCGTTGGCATCGTAGACCTGGGCGTGAAAGCGGGAGGTAAATACGTGGACTCCAAACAACAGAAACGCAACACCGAACCAGAACCAGGAACGGGCAGTGAGGCGGGTGAGCAGGGCAGGCATAGCAAACGGGTAAGCCACAAAGAACACGATAAAACGGAAACGGCCCGCCAGTTTCGTAGTGGAGCACCTGAAACTGGCGGGCCGTTGCAGCCGATGGAAACAGCGTTACCCGCGCAATTTCGGGCTGTACTCCTTCACCGTTTCGATGAACACCTTCACGTTGTCGGGGTTGGTGTCGGGGTAAACGCCGTGGCCCAGGTTGGCAATGTGGCGGTGGGGGCCGAACTGGTCGAGCATGGCGATGGTGGCGGCCCGTACCTGGGCCGGCGAGCCGTAGAGGGCGCAGGGGTCGAGGTTGCCTTGCAACGTTTTGTCGCCTACCAGCGGGCGCACGGTGCGCGGGTCCTGGTTCCAGTCGAGGCCGATGGTGCGGCAGGGCAGGGCGGCGAAGTCTTCGATGGCCCAAAAAGCTCCTTTGGCGAACACCGTTACGGGCACCTCGGGAATGGCGGCGCAGATTTCAGCAATGTAACGCTGGCTGAACTCGCGGTAGTGGGCGGGGGGCAGAATGCCGGCCCAGGAGTCGAACACCTGAATCAGGTTGGCGCCGGCTGTTACCTGGGCCTTGAGGTAGGCAATGGTGGTGGCCGTGATTTTGCGCAGCAGCTCGTGGGCCAGCGCCGGCTCCTGGTACAGCATCCGGCGGGCCTTGCTGAAGGTTTTCGAGCCGTGGCCTTCCACCATGTAGGCCAGAATCGTCCAGGGCGCGCCGGCGAAACCAATAAGCGGCACCCGGCCGTTGAGGGCGCGCTTGGTTACGCGCAGGGCCTCCAGCACGTAGCCCAGGTGCTCCTCGGGGTCGGCAACGCGCATGCGGGCCACGTCGGCGGCCGACTGGATGGTTTCGGGAAACAGCGGGCCTTTGGCTTCCACCATCTCGTAGGTCAGGCCCATGGCCTCGGGCACCACCAGAATGTCGGAGAAGATGATGGCCGCGTCTACGTCCAGGGCATCCACGGGCTGAATAGTAACTTCGGCGGCCAGCTCGGGCGTTTCCACCAGCTCCTTGAAACCGCTCAGGCGGCCCCGCAGGGCGCGGTATTCGGGCAGGATGCGGCCCGCCTGGCGCATGAGCCACACGGGGGTACGTTCGGTTTCTTCGCCGCGGGCGGCACGCAGAAGCAGGTCGTTTTTGAGCACGGATTTTTGGAGCTGTTAGCTGACAGCTATTAGCTGTTAGCTTTCTGTTGAAAGAAGCTTCTATAAGTCTGAATGAACGGAAGCTAACAGCTAACAGCTGTCAGCTAACAGCTCAACTGACAAACAAGGCCTTGATGGCCGTCATGATGAAGTTTACGCCGATGGCCAGCGTGATGAAGCCCATGATGCGGGCCAGGGCGGCCATACCGGGGCGGCCCAGAAAGCGCGTGAGCCGCAACGACGACATGAGGATGATGTAGGCAGCCAGCGCCACGAGCACGAAGCCCAGGAAAATCAGGCCCATGTCGAAGTAAGTGAGCTTCTTGGTAAACAGGCTGATGCACACGGCCATGGAACCCGGCCCCGAGAGCATGGGCATGGCCAGCGGCGTGAAGCTGATGTCGTCCTTGGTGCGGCTGGCCTCAATAGTTTCTTCTGACACCTTCGCCCGGTTGCCGCCCGGCGTGAGCAGATCGAAGGCCGAGCGCATAAGCAGAATGCCGCCCGCAATGCGCAGGTGGTGAATGTTGATGCCAAAGAAGTTGAGCACGTACTGGCCCGCGAAAAACGACACCGACAGCACGCCCAGCATGTACAGGCAGGCTTTGAGGCCGATGTTGGCCCGCTCGGCGGGGGTGTCGTCCTCGGTCAGCGTCAGAAAAACCGGCATGGCCCCGAACGGGTTCACAACGGAGAGCAGCGTGGTAAACGTGGCGAGCAGAATATTCATAGGCAGCAGCGAAGTGCGCAAAGGTACGAGCCTTTGAGCATCAGCAAACAGGAAAAAAGCTAAGTTTGGCGTAACAACTCCACCGGAAGGGGGTGCGTACACCGTGCGCCGGCGGCCGGCATTGCCCGATGCGCCAGCCGGTACCGATTTCCGTTCCTCCTCCCTCAAGCCCGCTCGCCTAGTGCCCGACCTCGACGCCCCCCTCTGGCTTTTATTTGCCCACGGCCTCACGCTGCTGCTCGCCCTGGCGGCGTTGGTGGCTACCCTGCTGCCGCTGCTGCGCCAAACGGCGTGGTGGATCCGGGTATTTGATTTCCCCCGCCTCCAGATTGTCGGGGTGCTGGTGCTGGTGCTCGTGGCGGGCGTTCTGTTGAGCTGGCACCACCCGGCCGACGACACGTACTGGGCCCCGGCGCTGCTGGGCCTGCTCACGCTGGCCGCCGCCTACCAGGTGTACCGCATCATGCCCTACACGCCCCTGGCCAACAAGCAAGTGCTCGATAGTTCCCTGCCCGACGGCGACCGGCACCTGAGCCTGGTAATGATGAACGTGCTTCAGTACAACAAACAGGGCAAGAAAGCCCTGGAGGTATTGCGCCAGGCTGATTCCGACATCATCATGGCAGTGGAAACCGATGAGTGGTGGTACCAGCAGCTCAAGCCCCTCGAAGAAACCCACCCCTACGTCTGCCACGAACCCCTTGATAACACCTACGGCCTGCTGTTCTTCTCGCGGCTGCCGCTGGAGGGCAGTGAAATCAAGTACCTCATCGACGACGATGTGCCCAGCCTGCACACCCGCCTGCAACTGCCCGATGGTCAGACCTGGATCCGCATCTACGGGTTGCACCCCAAGCCGCCGGCCCCGGCCGAATCGGAAACCAGTACCCGCCGCGACGCCGAACTGCTGCTGGTGGGCAAGGAAATCGAGAACCTGGACGAACCCACCATCGTGTTCGGCGACATGAACGACGTGGCCTGGTCGCACACCTCCGAGCTGTTTCGCCGCATCAGTGGGCTCATGGATCCGCGCGTGGGCCGGGGCCTGCTGCCTACTTTTCACGCCGACCACATTCTGCTGCGCTGGCCTCTCGATCACGTCTTCGTATCGCCCCACTTCAAGGTCGATGACATGGAGCGCCTGCCTTACGTGGGCTCCGATCATTTTCCTATTTACCTCAAGCTCAGCTACGAACCCCACGACAAGGAAAAGCAGGAGGAAAATTGCGAGGAGGCCGATGTGGAAGACGAGCAGGAGGCCACCGAGAAAATCCAGGAAGGCTTCGCAGAAGAGGTTGAGGAAGAAGCCGAAGAAGCAGCAGCCAGTGCCGGTCATCAGTAAGTTTGCCTGCGCCCCATAGCTTCCAGGGCCAATTCCTCCACCACTCATTGCCTGGCACCCATTACGTTACCAATGCTTTCAGGACCCAATATCCGGCTCTACTTCGAAAATCCGGCGGGCCGGGTTGCGGAACACGCCAACGGCTTTGCCATCGTTCATTACAGTAGCGAGCCGCGCGACTTCACTGATTTTCAGGCCTTCATGACCCACGTGCGCCACCTGCTGGTCCAGCGCGCCTGGTATCGGGTCGTGAGCGATCAACGCCTTATGGTGCCCTTCACCGATGAGGAGCGCACCTGGATTCGCGGCAATTTTCTGGTGCGCGTCCGCCCCGACGGGCAGCCCCTGCACGTGGCCGTGTTACTGGCTCACAATGTATTTGCCCGGTTGGCTACCAATTTGGTGGTCAGTGAGGCCCGTGAGGCGCAGTTGGTCTACCGCATGTTCGAGCAGGAGTCTTCCGCGCTGATCTGGCTGGCTGAGTTGAGCCATCCGGTAAAATCGCAGCCATAACTGCTTGTCCTCACCCAAAACTTTTTCAACTTCACAGCAGTAGCATGAGGGCTGCTGCCTAGTGAGTTGGGACTGCTCACTGGGCAGCGGACAATTTGAAGAAATAACCCCACAAAAAAGCCCTTTCGGCCACACGGTCGAAAGGGCTTTTGAAGTGTTAGCAAGGCCCGGAACAAGCTGCTCCGGGCCTTGCTGCTTGTGAAAATCAGCGCCGAGCCAAGGGTTACTTGCCTTCTACTTCTTCGTAGTCCACGTCGGTTACGTTGTCGGCGTTGGCACCGGCCTGGCCATTGCCGTTGGGCTGACCGTCGCCGCCGAAGGGGTTACCCCCATCGGCACCCGGCTGGCCACCTTCGGGGCCGCCCTGGGCGTACATTTCCTGCGAAGCCGCCTGCCAGGCCGTGTTGATGGCCGCCATGGCGGTATCAATGGCCCCAAGGTCCTTGCTCTCGTGGGCTTTCTTGAGGTCGGCGAGGGCGTCTTCAACGGCGGTTTTGTTGCCAGCGCTCAGCTTATCGCCGTACTCGGTCATCTGCTTCTCCGTCTGGAAAATCATGGAGTCGGCCTGGTTGACCTTCTCGATTTTCTCACGCTCAGCTTTGTCCGATTCGGCGTTCGACTGGGCTTCCTGACGCATCCGCTCGATGTCGGCGTCGGAGAGGCCCGACGAGGCTTCGATGCGGATTTTCTGCTCCTTACCGGTGCCTTTGTCCTTGGCCGTTACGTGCAGAATGCCATTGGCATCGATGTCGAAGATAACTTCAACCTGCGGTACGCCGCGGGGTGCGGGCGGGATGGAGTCAAGGTGGAACTTGCCAATGGTGCGGTTCTGCGAAGCCAATGGCCGCTCGCCCTGCAACACATGGATTTCTACGCTCGGCTGGTTATCCGAAGCCGTGGAGAAGGTTTCCGATTTCTTGGTCGGGATGGTGGTGTTGCTCTCGATGAGCTTGGTCATCACGCCGCCCATCGTTTCGATGCCGAGGCTGAGCGGGGTCACGTCGAGCAGGAGCACGTCCTTCACCTCGCCGGTGAGTACGCCACCCTGGATAGCAGCGCCAATGGCCACCACTTCGTCGGGGTTCACGCCCTTGCTCGGCTTCTTACCGAAGAACTTCTCCACCTCTTCCTGAATGCGCGGAATACGGGTCGAGCCACCTACCAGAATCACGTCGTCGATGTCCGAAGTGCTCAGGCCAGCGTCTTGCAGCGCCTTTTTCACGGGCTCCATGGAACGCTTGAACAGTGTGTCGGCCAGCTGCTCGAACTTGGCGCGGCTCAGCTTGACCACCAGGTGCTTCGGGCCTGAGGCCGTGGCGGTGATGTAGGGCAGGTTGATTTCGGTTTCCGATGACGACGACAGCTCCACTTTAGCTTTCTCGGCAGCTTCCTTGAGGCGCTGGAGGGCCATAGCATCCTTGCGCAGGTCCATGCCTTCGTTCTCCGAGGCAAACTGGTCGGCCAGGAAGTTGATGATGACCTGGTCGAAGTCGTCACCCCCGAGGTGGGTGTCGCCGTTGGTGCTCAGCACCTCGAATACACCGTTGTCGAGTTCGAGCACCGAGATATCGAATGTACCACCGCCGAGGTCATACACGGCCACTTTGTGGTTCGAATGGTCCTTATCGAGGCCGTAAGCCAAGGCGGCGGCGGTAGGCTCGTTGATGATGCGCTTTACATCGAGGCCGGCAATGGCACCGGCTTCCTTGGTGGCCTGGCGCTGGGCGTCGTTGAAGTAGGCCGGAACCGTAATAACGGCTTCGGTTACCGTGGTGCCGAGGTATTCTTCGGCGGTCTGCTTCATCTTCTGAAGCACCATAGCCGAAATTTCCTGGGGCGTGTAGTTCCGGTCGCCGATTTTCACGGTGGCCGTGTTGTTGGTGCCGCTGGTTACTTCGTAAGGCACGTTCTTCGACTCCTCCGAAACCTCCGAGAAGTTACGGCCCATGAAGCGCTTGATGCTCTGGATGGTGTTGGTGGGGTTGGTAATGGCCTGGCGCTTGGCGGGGTCACCCACCTTACGCTCGCCTTTACCATTGTCGAGGAACGCGACAATCGAGGGAGTCGTGCGGCGGCCTTCGCTGTTTGGAATTACCACCGGCTCGTTGCCTTCCATCACGGCCACGCAGGAGTTGGTGGTGCCGAGGTCAATACCGATTATTTTGCCCATTGTGTTGGTTGTATTATTAGGAAGTTAGATTGTCAGCTGGAGAAGGGTTGAAACCCTCACGCCACCCTATTTACAAGAGGCGTACCAGCCCCCGAAATGCTCGTTTCTTGTGACAGATTGTCATTTTTGGGGGCCGGGTAGTGGCTTTTCGCGACGGTCTGACTTTCTACGGAATTAAGCGGGGCTAAACTTCTGCCAGCCGGACAGCGTGGTGGCGTGCTACATGTCTCCCGCTTTTCATGCTGCTCCTTTTGAAACTAGTCAACGGATAGGGCCACCAGGAAACTTCGTAATTCATCTCCATCTCCTTCAAAGAACAGGTTAAACGCATCTAATTTGGGGCTATTTTGGTGAGTACCGCCTTTAAATAGTCGTCATCCCAGCCCGCTATTTTTCGTCGGTTCTTCCTACTTTGCTTGTCGTCCATTCGCCCCAGCGCCTGCAAGGCCATCTTGCGGGCCGTGG
>NZ_QYCN01000025.1 GCF_003583925.1 Hymenobacter rubripertinctus
TCCTGGCAGAACCGTCGTTCGAACGACGGTTCTGCCAGGACCGGGGCGGGCCGGTTTTTGGACGCGCGCTGTTGCGTTGGGCAGCGCTACGGCCGTGGGCCTACTTCGCGTCGTACATGCGCTGGTAGTACTCGGTGGCCATGCGGCCGGATTCGAACTCTGGCTCCACGTCGCGCATGGCGGCTTTGCGGATGGCCAGGAACTTCTCGGGCGCGTCGTAGTAGAGCGGGATGATTTCGTTTTCGAGCACGTCGAGCACGCCTTTGGCCTCTAAGTCATCCTTCACGTTATCGGCCTCATTGAGCTCGGCCAGGGGTAGCAGGAAGCTGTTTTCGCCGTGGCGGGCGAATTCGGGAATCCAGCCGTCGGGGATGCTCAGGCTGATGCTGCCGTTCATGGCGGCCGTCATGCCGCTGGTGCCGGAGGCCTCGCGGGGGAAGCGGGGCGTGTTCAGCCACAGGTCGGAGCCCTTTTTCATTGCCGCCGACAGGGCCAGCTCGTAGCCCGTGAGCACGGCGCAGGTATTGAAGTGCTTGGTCTTCTCGATGAGGCTGTTGAACACCCCGATGGCGCCGTAGTCTTTGGGGTAGGGCTTACCGGCCCAGATCACCTGCAAAGGCCGCTCGGAGTCGGTTACGAGCTTGCGGAACCGCTCAAAATCCCGCAGAATCAGGTCGGCGCGCTTGTAGCTGGCGAAGCGGCGGGCCCAGACCAGGGTGAGGGCGTCGGGGTCGAGCAGGGTCCCGGTCTGGTCGGCCACGATGTCGAAAAGCTGCTTTTTGAGCTCCCGTTTGCGGGCCACCAAAGCCTTATCGTCGTTGGCTTCCAGGGCCTCGTGCAGGGGCTGGTCGCGCCAGTAGGTGCCGTTCTGGGAGTTGGTAATGGCGATGATGGGGCTGATGCCTTCATTGTGGCCCCACATTTCGTTGGCTACTTTACCGTGCACCTTGGATACGCCGTTGCTGATGCGGGCGAAGCGCAGGGCGGTGAGCGTGTAGTTCACCCGCTCGTTTTCCACGATGCCCAGGGCCCGCACCTGCTCCAGGTTGAGGGTGCCGAAGAACGACATCTTATAAAGCAGGTCCAGGGGGTGTTCCTCGTTGCCAGCCAGCTCGGGCGTGTGGGTGGTAAACACAAGGTGGTCGCGCACTTTCTGCTGGTCGCGGCCGAACTTGTCGTAGAGATAGAAGGCCAGGGGCAGGCCGTGGCCCTCGTTGAGGTGGTACACCTCCGTGTGGCGGCCCAGCAGGTCGAGCAGCTTGCCACCACCCACACCCAGTAGAATGCTCTGGGCCACGCGGGCGGCCGTATCGGCTTCGTAGAGGTGGTGGGAAATGGTGCGCGAGAGGTAGTCGTTCTCCGGAATATCGGTGGTCAGGAAGAACATGGGGGCCGTGCCGAACGTGTCGGGGGCCAGGTAAAGGGCGCGCACCAGCACCTGGGCGTTGTGGATGGTGATGGGGAAAGTCAGGCCGGTATCGTGCAGGAAGCTGTAGTGCTTCTGGCGGAAGTCGGCCCGCATGGTCTGATCCTCGTTGCGGCCCTGGTCGTAGTAGCCGAAGCTCCACAGAATGCTGATACCGATAACATTCTGCTTGAGCTCGTACACGGAGCGCATGTGGGAGCCAGCCAGAAAGCCCAGGCCGCCGGAGTAGGTTTTCAGGGCCTGGTCGAGGGCGAATTCCATGGAAAAGTAGGCGGCCGGGGTGGCAAACTCGGGAGCGGGCGTGTAGGAGGTAAATTCGAAGGCCATAAGGCAAAAAGCGTCAGGGGGAAGTGAAAGAAGAAACGGCGGCCAGACCGGAGCCAAGCCGCGCATCGGAACCCAAAAAAAGCGGAAAAGTGCGTAGCGGCCCGCAACGATTTGGCGGGAAAGCACAAAATGCAAATCAGCCACCGATAATAAGCAAACAGGCATCATTACCGCTCCCGCCCCGGACCCCTACGGACCGAAAATCCGGGGCTCCGGCAGCCCGCGGCCCGGCTTCGTAAAGCCCCATAAATTGTAGACAGCTGATTTAGTAACAATTACGTAACTCCCGGCAGCCGGCTCCCCCCAACCAAGCGGGGTAGCTTTGCGGCCTACTCGTTCTTTTCACCACAACCAACTGCTCTATGCACCACCCTCTCCGCTGGCTTACGGCCGCCGTGCTCAGCCTCACCGTTCTCTCGTGCGCCCAGCAGGACAACCTGCCCGCGCCCGTAGTCACGGCAAGCTCCTCGGCCGATGTAAGCAGCGCCGGATTCCCGGAAAGCTTCGAAACGGGCACCAAAACAGCATATTCCACCGGCTCTGTCACGCTCGGCTCGGGCTCCTGGACGTTTACCGACGCCCTGCTGGGCAACACCAGCTCCGACCGCAAAACCGGCTCCCAGTCGGCGCGGGTGCGCAATACCGGCTCGCTCACCATGAACTTCAACGCCAGCACCGGCGCGGGCGTGGTCACGGTGCAGCACGCCAAATACGGCTCGGATGGCACCTCGCAGTGGGAGCTGTGGGTGAGCCAGAACGGTGGCAGCTACGCCAAAGTGGGCAGCACCATAACCACCAGCAGCACCAGCCTGAGCACGGCCTCGTTTACGGTGAACCAGAGCGGCAATGTGCGCCTGCAAATCCGCAAAACCTCGGGCGGCAGCAGCCGCATCAGCTTCGATAACCTGACGGTGGAGCAGTACGGCTCCGGCGGCGGCACTACTACGCCGCCCCCGAGCACGAGCAGCAAGAAGTTCCTCTTCGACGGCTCGCACGGGGAGTTGGCCGGCAACGCCGACTGGGTGCTGGATGTGAATAGCGGCGTGGCCTCGCGCTACCCTTCGCCGGCCGCATCGGGTATCACCAGCAGCACGCCGGAAACCTACTGGACGGGGGCCGTTTCGGCCTGGGGCGTGGCCCTGGTGAAGCTGGGCCACTCGGTGGAGCAGCTGCCGGCCGGCACGGCCATCAGCTACGGCAACAGCAATAACCCCCAGGATCTGAGCAACTACACGGTGTTCGTGGTCGATGAGCCCAACACGGTATTTTCCTCTACTGAGAAAACGGCCATCCTGCAGTTTGTGCAGAATGGCGGCGGCCTGTTCATGATTTCGGACCACATGATTTCGGACCGTAACAACGACGGCTGGGACTCGCCCCAGATCTGGAACGACCTGATGAGCAACAACTCGGTGAAAGTGAATCCGTTTGGCTTCAGCATCAACTCCGATAATGTGGTAGAAAACAGCGCCAACGCCCTGGTAAGTGCCAGCAACCCCATCATGAACGGCTCGCAGGGTCTGGTGTCGCAGCTGTCCTTCCACAACGGCGCCACCATGACGCTTAACCCGACGGCCAACAGCACGGTGCAGGGCCTGATCTGGCGCAAAACTGCCAGCCAGGGCACCAGCCTGGCCATGGCCGCCAGCAGCACCTTCGGCACGGGTCGGGTGGTTATCATCGGCGACTCCTCGCCGGCCGACGATGGCACCGGCTCGCCCGGCAACACCGTGTACAACGGCTGGAGCGAGAACGTGAGCCACGCCCGCCTGCACCTGAACGCCTCGCTCTGGCTGGCCAAATTGCAGTAAAGCGTTGCATTGCTGAGTTGAAAAGCCCCGCTGCCTGATTCAGGCGGCGGGGCTTTCTCGTGGGCCGACTGTGGCCCGGACTTCAGTCCGTAGCCCGCTTGGTAGCACGTTCTGGTCAGGCGGGCTACGGATTGAAGTCCGGGCCACATTGGCCGGGCAGTGACGCGACAATGCCCGTGGCGCGCAACGAGGCACGCAATATTCGTCAATAGCCCACTAGTTTGGGGTGGTGAAGCAGTAGCGCGGCCGGGGCCGGGCACCGTACCTTGCCCGCCACGTTCCTGACTTCCCACTCACTGGTATGCTAACTTTCCGATTACTCCCGCTGCTGGCCGGCGCGCTGCTGGCGGCCACGGCTCCCGCCCGGGCCACGGCAGCCCCCGTTCCGGCGCTCGTAGCCGTTACTGCCCTGGCCGCCCCCGCCGCCAAAACTGCCCCCGTTTCCCGCATCGACCCCACGTTCTGGTGGGTGGGTATGAAGAACCCCAAGCTGCAACTGCTGGTGCACGGCCCCGGCATTGCCAGCACCACGGCCACCCTGCGCGCCTACGCAGGCGTGACCCTCGACGGGGCGCAGAGGCTCGAAAGCCCGAACTACCTGCTGCTCAACCTTACCATCAGCCCCACGGCCAAGCCCGGCAAGCTACAACTGGAGTTTAAAGGCCGCCAGAAGTTCAGCTACGCCTACGAGCTGAAGGAGCGCACCACGCCCGGCGATAAAAGCAAGGTGCAGGGCCTGAGTCAGCAGGATTTCATCTACTTCCTGATGCCGGACCGCTTCTCCAACGGCGACCCGAAGAATGACTACCTGGCCTCCATGCGCGCCCCCAAAGTGGCCCGCGACTCCATGTACAGCCGCCACGGCGGCGACCTGAAGGGCATCGAGAACCACTTCGACTACTTCCGGCAGCTGGGTGTAACGGCCCTCTGGATGACGCCGGTGGTGGAAAACGACATGCCCAAGGCCAGCTACCACGGCTACGCCCTTACCGACTATTACAACACCGACCGCCGCTACGGCACCACCGAGCAGTACAAGCAGTTTGTGGACCACGCCCACGCCAGCGGCCTGAAAGTGGTCCACGACGTGGTGCTCAACCACATGGGCTCGGGCAACTACCTGTTCCTCGATCAGCCCGCCCCCGACTGGTTCAACCAGTGGCCCCGCTTCACGCGCAGCAACTACAACGCCTCGGCCCTCAACGACCCCTACGGCTCCCAGCTGGACCGCAAACTGTATAACCAGGGCTGGTTTGATACCACCATGCCCGACGTGAACCAGCGCAACCCGCTGGTAGCCACCTACCTGATCCAGAACTTTTTGTGGTGGGTGGAGTACACCGGCCTCGACGCCTACCGCATCGACACCTACCCCTACTCCGACCCCAATTTCCTGATGCAGTGGGGCCAGGCCATGAATGAGGAGTTTCCCAGCCTGTTCAAGTTTGGCGAGGCCTGGGTGGGCAGCACGGCCCAGCAGGCCTTCTTCGCCCGCAACATCTTCCAGCCCGTCGATGGGTTCAAGTCGAACCTGGAATCGGTGTTCGATTTCCAGTCGACGTTTGCCCTCTACGACGCGCTCAAGGGCGAGCAGCCCAACCTCAACAAGCTCTACGAAGCCGTGCAGGGCGACTGGATGTACGAGGACGCCTCGCGCAACGTCACCTTCCTCGACAACCACGACATGAGCCGGTTCTACTCCGTAATCGGGGAGGACTTCGCCAAGTACAAGATGGGCCTGGCCTGGCTGCTCACCATGCGCGGCATCCCGCAGCTCTACTACGGTACCGAGGTGCTGATGAAGAACTTCAGCAACCCCGACGGCCTGGTGCGCGCCGACTTTCCCGGCGGGTTTTCCGGCGATGCGCTCAACTACTTCCAGGCCCGCCCCGGCCAGCCCGGCGAGGCGTTCGAGTACGTGCGTAAGTTAGCCAACTACCGGAAAGACCACGCCTTTCTGCATAGCGGCAAGCTTATGCAGTTTATCCCCCAGGACGGTGTGTACGTGTATTTCCGCTACGCGCCGGAAGGCACCGTGATGGTGATGCTCAACGGCAGCAAGGACGAGAAAACGGTGGACGGCATGCGGTTCGCGGAGCGCACCGGCGGGTTTACTTCCGGGATGGAAGTGACTACCGGGACGGTGCTGGCTGATTTGAAGTCCTTTACCATTCCCGGGCATACGGCCTGGGTGATGGAATTGCGGAAGTAGTTCTAGCTTAGGGAATTCTATCCTAACAATGGTTCCCGCAGAGGTCCGCAGAGCTTATGCACGAAAACGATGTTTCTTACTTAGTGCGCAAAGCCGCTTTCGACGTGCATACTGTCCTGGGACTAGGTCTGCTGGAATCGGTGTATAAGCACGCTCTGGCTTATGAAATTCGCCAGGCCGGCCTGCGGGTACGAAGCCAAGTTCCGCTGCCCATGCTGTACAAATCGGAACGAATGGAAGTCGGATTTCGCCTCGACTTGTTGGTGGAAGAAAAGGTAATTGTCGAAATTAAGTCCGTGGATACGTTGCTGGATGTGCATCACAAGTAATTACTGACTTATCTGAAATTAGCCGGCCTGAAACTTGGCTTGCTCATCAACTTCAACGTGGCCCATGTCAAGGAAGGCATCATCCGGAAAGTAAACGGCCTCGACTAACCCTCTGCGAACCTCCGTGTTTTCCTCCGCGCTCCTCTACGGGAACCACCCAAACTCATAATATCATGACTGACCTGACCGATCAAGTAGCCATCGTCACGGGTGCCAGCCGGGGCATCGGGCGCGCCATTTCCCTGCTGCTGGCTTTGCAGGGGGCCAAGGTAGTAGCCGTGGCCCGCTCCGCCGAGGAGCTGGAAGAGCTCAACGCCAAAACCCAGGGCCTGGCCATTCCGGCCGACGTGGCCGACGAGGCCGACGCCACCCACGTCGTCACCGAAACCCTGAGCCGCTTTGGCCGCCTCGATATACTCATCTGCAACGCCGGGGTGGGCTCCTTCGGGTTGCTGGAGCACTTCGATGCCGCCGAGTGGGACCAGCTGTTCGACGTGAACGTGAAGGGCACCTTCCTGCTCTGCAAGGCCGTGGTGCCCCATTTCAAAGCCCAGGGCCGGGGCCATATCGTGGGCATTGCCTCCGATGTGAGCAAGCGCACCTTCGAGCACGGCACGGCTTACGGGGCCAGCAAATACGCTCAGGATGCCCTGCTGGGCTCGTTGCGGAAGGAGGTACGGCCCCACGGCATCAAGGTGAGCATCATTTACCCGGGCATGGTGGATACCTACTTCAACGACTCCCGCCCCGGCAGCCCGGCCGCCGAAAAAACCCACCTGCGCCCCTCCGACGTGGCCCAGGCCGTGCGCTACGTGCTGGAGGCCCCCGCCCACGTGGTGGTTGATGAGCTCATGCTCCACCCCATGTCGCAGGTGTGGTAGGCCTGGCAACGGCCGCCGCCGGAGCAGGCAGGCCGCGCAGCCAACCTGAACCGGTTATGGCGGCCAGTGCCCCGTTGCCCGTTCGCTCCGCACCTTCATCCCCCACCGCTTTATGAAATCTTTGTTTCTTCCGGCAGCCTTCGCGGCGTGCTGTGGTTTGAGCGCCTGCTCCCCCGGTCAGCCGGCCAGCACTGCCGTCGCCGCCGGAGCTCCCATCTCAACTGCTGCCGTGCCTGACCACAACACCACCGACGAACAGCCCCAGGACCATAAGCTGGTAATTTACCAGTTGATGACCCGCCTGTTCGGCAACAAAACCGCCCTGAACAAGCCCTACGGCACCATCCAGGAAAACGGCGCGGGCAAGTTCAACGACATCAACGACCAGGCCCTGCAAGCCATCAAAAAGCTAGGCGTGAGCCACGTCTGGTTTACCGGCGTGCTCGAACACGCCACGCTCACCGACTACAAAAAGGACGGTATCACCCCCGACGACGCCGACGTGGTGAAAGGCCGCGCCGGCTCGCCCTACGCCATCCGCGACTACTACGACGTGGCCCCCGACCTGGCCGTGGACGTGAAGCAGCGCATGCAGGAGTTCGAGGCCCTGGTAAAACGCACCCACGCCCACGACCTTAAAGTCATCATCGACTTCATTCCCAACCACGTGGCCCGCTCCTATCAATCGGATGCCAAGCCGGCCGGCGTGGTGGACTTGGGCGAGCAGGATGATAAGACTCAGGCGTTCAAGCCCTCCAACAACTTCTACTACCTGCCCGGCCAGCGTTTCGTGGTGCCGGCCGGCTACAACCCGCTCGGCGCCCAAAAGGGCCCAAGCGAGGATGGCAAGTTCAACGAAAACCCCGCCAAGGCCACCGGCAACGACGTGTTTTCGGCCACGCCCAGCGTCAACGACTGGTTCGAAACCATCAAGCTCAACTACGGTGTCGATTACCAAAACGGCCGCCAGCCGCACTTCGAGCCGATACCCGATACCTGGACCAAGATGCGCGACATTCTGGTGTTCTGGGCCGGCAAAGACGTGGACGGTTTCCGCTGCGACATGGCCGAGATGGTGCCCGTCGAGTTCTGGGCCTGGGTGATTCCGGAGCTCAAAAAGGTGAAGCCCGACCTCGTATTCATCGGCGAAGCCTACGACGCCAAAACGTACCAGATGTACCTTGAGCGCGGCCACTTCGATTACCTCTACGACAAGGTGGGCCTCTACGACGGCCTGCGCCGCCTGATGCGCAACGAGGGTACCACCGAGGACATTACCCGCGTCTGGAGCCAGGAAAGCCGGGGTTTCTCGGGCCACATGCTGCGCTTTCTGGAAAACCACGACGAGCAGCGCATTGCCAGCCAGGATTTTGCTGGCAACCCCCGCGCCGCCATTCCGGCCATGACGGTTTCGGCCACCCTGGGCACCGGCCCGGTGATGCTCTACTTCGGGCAGGACGTGGGCGAGCCGGCCTACGGCTCGGAGGGCTTCTCGGGCGAGGACGGCCGCACCAGCATTTTCGACTACTGGGGCGTGCCCGAACACCAGAAATGGATGAACGGCGGCAAGTTCGACGGCGGCCGCCTGAGTCCCGAGCAGAAGCAGCTCCACGACTTCTACGCCCGCCTGCTCACGCTCAGCGGCCAGCGCGAGGCCATCCGCCGGGGCCGGTTCTACGAGCTCCAGGACACCTACAACCTCGACCCGCAGTACCATCAGGACCGCGTGTACAGCTACCTGCGTTACACTGATACCGAGCGCCTGCTCATCATCGTCAACTTCAGCCCCGACCAGACCTACCGCCCCAACCTGCAACTGCCCGAGAAGGTGCTGGAGCGCCTGGGCCTGCCCGGCAACCAGCTCTACACCTACACCGAGCTACTCAGCCAGGCCCCGGCCACCAGCAACCTCACCGTCACGCTGGCCCCGCAAAGCGCGTACATTTTCGAGATAAAGGAGAAGTAGGAGAGCCCCGGAAAACTGTCATGCTGAGCGAAGCCGAAGCATCTCTACCGCTTCGTTGTGATACCAGCCCCAAGCGTCAGGGTTACCATTGCGGTAGAGATGCTTCGACTTCGGCTGCGCCTTCGCTCAGCATGACAACGTTCTAAAACCTTCTGCCCTTCCAAAAACGCCCCTCAACTCAAGCCCTAACCTCCCCAATTCCCCCATTATGGCATCCAGTGTAGCGGCCGCTCCCACCGGCACCCGCGAAAAACCCCGTTTGAGTTTCTGGCAGATCTGGAACATGAGCTTCGGCTTTCTGGGCATCCAGTTTGGTTTTGCGTTGCAGAACGCCAACGTGAGCCGCATTTTTGAAACTTTGGGCGGCACCGAAATCGCCCTGTACTGGCTGGCCGCGCCCCTGACGGGCATGCTCGTGCAGCCGATTATCGGCTATATGTCGGACCGGACCTGGAGTCCGAAGTGGGGGCGGCGGCGGCCGTTTTTCCTGGTGGGCGCGGTGCTGGCCTCGCTGGCGCTGCTGGTGATGCCCAACGTAACGGCCCTCTGGATGGCGGTGGGCATGCTCTGGATCATGGATTCGAGCATCAACATCAGCATGGAACCGTTTCGGGCGCTGGTGGGCGACTTGCTGCCCTCGGAGCAGCGCACCACCGGCTTCGCGGCCCAGACGTTCTTCATCGGTGTGGGCGCCGTAGTAGCTTCTTCCTTGCCCTGGATGTTCACCAACTGGTTCGGCATCAGCAATACGGCCCCGGCCGGCCAGATTCCGCTGTCGGTGAAGTACGCCTTCTACATTGGCGGGGCCGTGTTCCTGGCGGCCGTGCTCTGGACGGTGTTCAACACCAAGGAGTACCCGCCCGAGAACTTGGAAGAGTTTGAGGAGGAGAAGCGCCGCACGGCCGGTTTCTGGAACGGCATCCGCGAGTCGTTCAGCGGCATTTTCCACATGCCCAAAACGATGCGGCAGTTGGCCATCGTGCAGTTTTTCAGCTGGCTGGCCTTGTTTTCGATGTGGATTTACACCACGCCCGCCGTCACGAGCCACATTTACCACACCACCGACACCACCTCCAAACTCTACAACGAGGGTGCCGACTGGGTGGGCATCTGCTTCGCGGTCTACAACGGCGTATCGGCCATTGCGGCGCTGCTGCTGCCCCTTATTGCCCGGCGCACCAGCCGCCGCGTAACGCACTTGCTTTGTTTGGTAGCCGGCGGCCTGGGCCTGATTTCCATCTTCTTTATTCAGGATCCCAACATGCTGCTGCTCTCGATGGTGGGCGTGGGCATTGCCTGGGCCTCCATTCTGAGCGTGCCCTACGCCATGCTGGCCGGGGCACTGCCGGCCAACAAAATGGGCTACTACATGGGCGTGTTCAACTTTTTCATCGTGGTTCCGCAGGTAGTGGCGGGCCTGATTCTGGGCTTCTTCACCAAAACCGTCTTCCACGGCGAATCGGTGTACACGCTGGTGCTGGGCGGGGTTTCCATGATCATCGCCGGCTTGCTCACGTTGCGCGTCGATGACGCCGACGACATCCAGCTGACCACCGCCGCGCAGACCATCCACACCAGCTCCCCGGCCTACGACACCACCGTCGAATCCAACCCCAATTTGTAGCCCGGCTCAACCGTAGCACCTCTTTCAGCTAAACAGGCCCGCTGACTTTGCACAAAGTCGGCGGGCCTGTTTAGCTGAAAGAGGTGCTACGGTTGAAGCGGGGCAGCTCAGCTTTGGAGCCACTGGCAGGCGGGGGTTTCTTCCACGAACACCCTGATTTCGGTGCCGTTGTTGCCGGCTTTATCGTATTCGGCCAGCCGGGGCACCAGAATGCCGGCGTGGTAGGGGGTGGTGAAGTAGGCAATGCGCCGGGTGCTGTTCGGCACGGCCGCCTGGAACGCACGCCGGAAGTCCTCCAGAATCCAGACCAGATCGGGCGCATCGGCCAGGCCCCGGCTGCGCAGATCGATCAGCCAGCAGCCGGCCTGCTGGGGGCGGGCCAGCTCCAGGGCCGCCTGGTAGCCGGCGCGGTGCTCGGCCGAAGTGGCCGGACGGCTCCAGCGCATGAACAGCACCCGCAGATCGGGGCGGTAGGAGAGGCGAACGTAATCCGAATCGGGCATCGACTGAGCAAAGGAAAAGCAAGCGTACTACGGCAGCACCCGGGGGGAAGCCGGCCACAAAGTTAAAACAAAGCAGTGGCCCGGGTCGTCGGTCAGACAACCCGGGCCACTGCTTTGTTTGATCGGCCGCCGGCCGGAAGCTCCGGCGTAGCAGAAACCCTTACCGGCCCGGCTGGCGGCCCCGGCTCTGGTCGCGCACGGCCCGGAACTCGGAGCTGGCTTTCCAGTTGGGGAAGGTGCTCTCGTTGGCCAGCTTACGGCCGATTTCGAACAACAGGCGGGCATCCTGCTCCATGCCGCGCAAATCCCAGGCGGGGTTGTACTCGTCGGAGGGCTGGTGGTAGTGCTGGGCCTCGAACTCCTCGTGCTGGCGGCGGATGTAGTCCTTGCCCTTGGCCCGGCTGTCGGCGGCCCCGCTGGCGTAGAGCGAGGGCACGCCCACCTTGGCGAAGCTGAAGTGGTCGGAGCGGTAGTAGTAGCCTTTTTCGGCCTGCTGATCGGGCTGGATGTAGCGGTTCTGCTCCCTGGCGGCGGCGCGGGCGTAGTCATCGAGGTCCGACTGGCCGTAGCCGACGACGGTGACGTCGCGCATCGGCCCATCGGCCCCGAGGTCGTCCATGTTCAGGTCGGCCACGGTGGTGCGGAGCGGGAACACGGGGTGGGCGGCGTAGTAGGCCGAGCCCAGCAGGCCTTGCTCTTCGCCCGTAACGGCCAGAAACACCACGCTGCGGGCCGGCCGCTGGGGCAGGCGCGTGAAGGCGCGGGCAATGGCCAGCAGCCCGGCGCAGCCGCTGGCGTTGTCGAGGGCGCCGTTGTAAATCGAGTCGCCATTCACGACCGGCCCGATGCCCAGATGGTCCCAGTGGGCCGAATAGATGATGTGCTCGTCGGCCCGGGCATCGCCGGGCAGCAACGCCACCACGTTTTTGGAGGTGCGGCGGCGGAGCGTGTTTTCGATGCGGGTACTGGCCGTGAGGCCCAGGGGCACGGCCTTGAAGCCGCGCTTACCGGCGGCGGCATACAGCTGGTCGTAGTTCTGGCCGGCGGCCTGAAAAATCTTCTTGGCCGCGTCCAGGGTAAGCCAGCCTTCCACGGCGGCTTTGCTGGCCCCTTTATCGGCGGTCTGGGGGCGCAGCTTGGCCCCGGAGTAGCTCGTCTGGACCACCGACCACGGGTAGGCGGCCGGCTTGGTGTCGTGGATGATGAGCAAACCGGCCGCGCCCTGGCGGGCCGCCTCCTCGTATTTGTACATCCAGCGGCCGTAGTAGGTCATGGCCCGGCCCTTGAACAGGGTCGAGTCGGAGCTAGCGTAGCCGGGGTCGTTTACCAGCACCACCACCGTTTTGCCCTTCACATTGAGGCCGGCGTAGTCGTTCCACTGGTACTCGGGGGCCACCACGCCGTAGCCGGCAAACACCAGCTCGGAGCTTTTAAGCTCCACCGCCGGCACTTCGCGCTCGGTGAAAGCCATGAAATCGGTCTTGAAATCAAGCTTCAGGTCCTGACCCTTGCCCTTGATGGTGAGCGGCTGGGTGGGCTGGCCGGTGATTTCGACCAGCGGCACTTCCTGGAAGAAGGAACCCTTATTGCCCGGCTTCAAACCCAGCTTGCGGAACTCCTCGGCCAGGTACATGGTGGCCTTTTCCTCGCCGATGGTGAACGGCTTGCGGCCCTGAAACGCATCGGACGACAACACCTTGATGCGCTGGCCGATGTCGGCGGCCGTGATGCCATCGGGCGGCGAGACGATGGCCGTATCGGTGGGGGCGGCGGCCATTTCGGCGGGGTCGGTGGTGGTGGCCGTTTCGGTGGTGGAATTGCTCTGGCAGCCGCTGAGCAGCCCCAGCAGCAGCAGCGGCGCGGCGAGTAGGGTGGGGGAGGAGAGTAGGCGCATAGACAGGGGGTTGGGTACGACCTTCAAGGTGCTGATTTTTGGGCAGAATCGGTGAAGTGGTGAATCGGTGAATGAGTGAAGGGATGAACTGTCATTCCGACGAAGGAGGAATCTGACTCAACGTTATCCAACGATGATGTTCAATGGCTCTACCCAGATTCCTCCTTCGTCGGAATGACAGTTCATCCCTTCACTCATTCACCCCTTCACTCATTCACCGTATGCAGCCACCGTATGCAGCCCCGCGCAGGCGCGTTTGTCCTTGCCTTTAGTACCTTCCCGCCCCATTCTCCTCCTTTATCTCTTTTCCTGTTCCGATGACGCGTAACCACTTGCTGCTCTTGGGCCTCGGCGCTTCCCTGTCGATGCAGCCGGCCCTGGCCCAGAAAAACCCCATGCCCGCCAAAACGTCCGCCACGCTGGTGGGCGGGGCCCGGCTGGTGGAAAAAGTGACCAAGAAGCCCGGCGAGCTGGTTATCCCTTATGAGAAGTACGTGCTGCCCAACGGCCTGACGGTGGTGATAACCGAAGACCATTCCGACCCGCTGGTGCACGTGGACGTGACCTACCACGTGGGTTCGGCCCGGGAGCAGATCGGGAAGTCGGGCTTTGCCCACTTCTTCGAGCACATGATGTTCCAGGGCTCCGACAACGTGGGCGACGAGCAGCACTTCAAGCTGGTAACGGCCGCCGGCGGCACGCTCAATGGCAGCACCAACCGCGACCGGACCAACTACTTCGAAACCGTACCCAGCAACCAGCTCGAAACCGCGCTCTGGCTCGAAGCTGACCGCATGGGCTTCCTGCTCGACGCCGTAACCCAGCAGAAGTTTGAGGTGCAGCGCTCGACCGTGAAAAACGAGCGGGGCCAGAACTACGACAACCGTCCCTACGGCCTGGCTTCCGAGAACGTCTCCAAGACGCTCTACCCCTACGGCCACCCCTACAGCTGGCTCACCATCGGCTACCTCGAAGACCTGGACCGCTCCAACGTCGACGACCTGAAGAACTTCTTCCTGCGCTGGTACGGGCCCAACAACGCCACCCTCACGGTAGGCGGCGACGTGAAAACCCAGGACGTGCTCAAGCTGGCCGCCAAGTACTTCGGCCCCATTGCCAAAGGCCCCGCCGTAGCGGCCCAGCAGCTGCCCGCCCCCAAGCTCAGCCAGGACCGCTACGTGAGCTACCAAGACAACGTGCGCTTCCCGATGCTGCAGGTGGTGTTCCCGACCGTGCCCAGCGGCCACCCCGACGAAGCCGCCCTCGATGCGCTGGCCGAAATAATCGGCCAGGGCAAGAATTCGCTGCTCTACAAGAACCTCATCAAGCCCCAGCAGGCCGTGCAGGCTCAGGCCTACAACGCCAGCTCGGAGCTGGCCGGCGAGTTTACAATAATGGCCCTGCCCTTCCCCGGCAAGGCCCTCACCGACCTCGAAACGGAGGTGCGCGCCACGCTGGCCGAGTTCGAGAAAACCGGCGCTACCGCCGAGCAGGTAGCCCGCTTCAAATCGGGTACCGAGGCTCAGGTGGTGAACAGCCTGGCCAGCGTGAGGGGCAAGGTGAGCCAGCTGGCTGCCAACCAGACCTACTACAACAACCCCAACCGCCTGCCCCTGGAGCTAAAGGCGTTGCGGGCCGTGACGCCGGCCGACGTGAACCGGGTGTATGAGAAGTATATCAGGGGCAAGCATGCCGTGGTGCTGAGCGTGGTACCCAAAACCGGGGCCGTGCCGCCGGCCAAAGCCGACAACTACACGGCTTCTCAGGACGGCTACCAGGCCCCCAACTACGGCTACGAGGGCCTCATCTACACCAAGGCCACCGACAGCTTCGACCGCAGTAAGCAGCCCAAGGCCGGCGCTGCCCCGCTGGTGCAGGTGCCCGAAGTGTGGCAGAGCCGGTTTGATAACGGCCTGCGCGTGATGGGCAACCGCAACGCCGAGATTCCGACCGCCACCCTGCTGCTCACCATCCGGGGCGGCCACCGCCTCGAGCAGCTCAACCGCAACCAGGCCGGCATTGCCGCCCTCACGGCCGCGCTCATGAACGAGGGCACCGAGAAATACACTTCGGAGCAGTTCAGCGCGGAACTCGACAAGCTCGGCAGCACCATCCAGGTAGGGGCCAGCGACGACAACACGACCGTGTACGTGCAGAGTCTGACCAAGAACCTGCCCGCTACTATAAAGCTGCTGGAGCAGCGCCTGCTGCACCCGCGCTTCGAGCAGGCCGACTTCGACCGCCTCAAAAAGCAGACCCTCGAAGGCATTGCCAACCAGGTGACCCAGCCCGTGGTCATTGCCAACAATGCCTTCGCCCGGCTGGTGTATAACCCGGCCGACATTATGAGCGTGCCGGCCAGCGGCACGGCGGCCACCATCACGGGCATCACCCTCGACGACGTGAAGAAGTTCTACGAGCAGTACTACGCGCCCAACGTGAGCTACCTCGTGGCGACCGGCGACGTGGATCAGGCCACCTTCACCACTCAGCTCGGCTTTCTGAAGGGCTGGCAGCAGAAGCAGATCAGCCTGCCGGCCGGCGAAATGGCCACCCAGCCCGACAAAACGCGCATTTACTTCGTGAACAAGGACGGGGCCGCGCAGTCGGAAATCCGGGTGGGCTACCTCTCGCCCCTCACCTACGACGTCACCGGCGACTACTACCGTGCCTACCTGAGCAACTACGTGTTGGGCGGGGCCTTCAACTCGCGCATCAACCTGAACCTGCGCGAAGACAAGGGCTACACCTACGGGGCCCGCTCGGGCTTCCAGGCCACGCGCCACGCCGGCCCCTACACGGCCGCAGCCGGGGTGCGCGCCGATGCCACGGCGGCTTCGGTGAAGGAGTTCATGTCGGAAATCCAGAACTACCGCAACGGCATCACCGACGAGGAGCTGCAATTCCTGCAAGCCTCGGTGGGCCAGAGCGACGCGCTCAAGTATGAAACGGGCCAGCAGAAAGCCGCTTTCCTGAGCCGTTTGCTGGAGTACGACCTGCCCATGGATTACGTGAAGCAGCAGGGCGTCATCCTCAACAGCCTCCGCAAGGAAGATGTGCAGGGCATTGCTCAGAAGTACCTGCCCGCCGAGAAGATGTACATCGTGGTGGTCGGCGACCGGGCCCAGGCCTTCCCCGGCCTCAACGAGCTGGGCTACGAGGTAGTGGAACTCGATAACGACGGCAACCGCGTAGCCACGGCTACGCCCGCTCCTGCCGCCATTACCCCGCCCCTGGAAACCGAGAAGATGAAAGTGGTGACCAAGAGCGCCAAGGGCAAGAAGGAGAAGCGCAAATCCAAGCGCGACAAAGACAAGGACTAACCGTTCTTCGCTGCTGAATAAACCCGGCCCGGTTCGCGCAGTGCGAGCCGGGCCGGTTCTGGTTTACCCGAAAGCGACATTCTCCGGCCGTAACACGTCGTCTGCCCTGCAATGAGCGCGAAGGGGCTATTGGAAAATGTTAGTGCACAGAATAACCACCGACTTATTGTTCTACTCGCAGCAAGAGCCTACCTTTCCGGCACTCTTCGCTCCCGCAACCCTACTACCCCACACCTAGCTCCTGCTGTTGCCCTGGCCCTCACTGGCCGGCATAGGCACGAGCTTTTTTGTTGCCCTGGCTTTCCGCTCACCCTTTCTTTCCTCATCTCTATGAAACACGCTACCCTCCTGCTGGCGGCCCTGCTGGGCCTGAGCCAGTGCAAGAAGAAAGACCCCGACCCGCTCAGCCAGCTCCCGCCCGCCACCCAAACCGGGGCCAATACCTTCGGCTGCCTCATTGATGGTAAAGCTTGGACACCCAAAGGCCGGGTGGGTCTGGGCGATAACCTCTATTTTGAGTATGACCCGACATTCAATGGCGGAACTCTAGGGGTGCAAGTATACCGGGTTGGAGATGGACGTAAACAGTACATTGAGGTGGTCCAGTTAAGCGAGACAGTCTAGGGGTGTATTTTTAAGTTGTTGAAGGTAAAAGGTTTGAGGACTTTGGTAGGCCAGCGCTGAGTGGCGACGGTCGTGATTGTAGTAGTCAAAATAAGTGGCCACGCTCTGTTGGGCGTCGGCCAGATTGCGGAAAACAGGCCATTCACGGGCCTCCAGTTCTTCGGTTTTGAGCCGCGACCACAGGCTCTCGGCCTGCGCATTATCCAGGCACTCGGCCCGGCGACTTTGCGAGCGCAGACACCCATGCTCGGCCAGTAAGGCCCGGTAGGCATTGCCGCAGTACTGCCCGCCCCGGTCAGCATGCACCAACAGGCCAGGGGCGGGCGTACGGGCTAGCAACGCCCGGCGCAAGGCGCTGAGCACGAGTTCTTCGGGCATCGTCTCGCGCACCTGCCAGCCCACCACCTGGCGGGTAAAGCTGTCTTGAAAGGCGCACAGGTAGGCCCACGCCCCCGAGGCCAGCGGCAAGTAGGTGATGTCGCTGACCCAAATCTGGTTGGCACGGGTGGCAGCCGGCTGGTCGAGCAGGCGGTTGGGCGCGCAGCGCAGCCCGTGGGTCGAGTCGGTCGTACGCGGGGTGAAGGCGCGTGGCTGTAGCGCGCGCAGTCCGCGCGCCCGCATAGCCGTGCGCAGACGCTGGCGGCCTACCTGGTGGCCTTCTTCCCGCAACTCGACGCGCAGACGACGGGTACCGTAGCGCTTTTTATGGCGGGTGAAGGCTTTTTCCAAGGCTACTTCCCAGGCCACGGGCGCAGCGCTAGCCAGGGGCAGCGTGGCTTGTTTGCGCCAAGCGTAGTAGCGCCCTGGCACCACCGTTAGCACCCGGCAAAGCAAGCGCACTGGATAGCTACCGCGCTGCTGGTCAATAAATTGATAGCGGCTCATGGCGTCGGCGGGCTGGTCGAAAAAATGGCGATGGCTTTTTTTAAAACCTCCAGTTCCTGCGCCAGCCGTCGGTTGGCGGCCCGCAACTGGCGCACCTCAGCCGCCTCCACCGGGTCGATCGGCAGGGCGGGCTGGGCGTCGCGCTGCCACTTGTAGAGCAGCTTGGGGTCCAGGTTCAGGGCACGGGCCGCGGCCGGCGTCGAGCGGCTTTCGGCGACCACACGCAACGCTTCGCTGCGGAAGGCCGCATCGTACTTGCGGCGTTTATCGGGCTTTTCCATAGGCGGAAAATACCACCCAATTCTGTCTCGCTCAGCTAGACCACCTCAGAGTTCGGTGGTACTTTTCAGGTCGCCAACTACGACCCTTCGCTTAGCTACTCCATCAACGTAAGCGGTGCGTTGCGTCAACTTGGCGGGTTCAATACCGCTACCGGCACCTTCAACGTCAAAACTGCTGGCCGGACGGGCGAGGGCTACATTCGGATAGGTGTTAGCAACCACTGTGGTACCACGTACATGGGCCGCACGGTGCAGGTGCCGGGGTGTCAGGGGTACTACTTCACCGTGTATCCCAACCCGGCCCAGGAGGAAGTCACGGTTGCCAGCCAATCCGCAGCAGCTCGCTTAACCGAAGCCAGAACGACCGTCGCCTCAGACTTCGACGTGACGCTCTATAACGGGCAGGGCAAGGCCCTGCGGCAGGGCCGCAGCCAAAACGGCCAGTTGCGCCTGAACCTGCGGGGGCTGCGTCCGGGCCTCTACCAGATCCGCGCCAGGCAGGGCAACAAATGGGAAAACCACCAGTTGCAAATCACTCAGTAGCCGGTAAAGTTAGCAGCGAAACTGCTAACCTTACCTTTCAACGCCCTGCTCACAATGTGAGGAGGGCGTTTTCTTTACCGGGCAAGCTGTCTAGAGCGAGCCACGGGGACAAATCTGCCAGTAATCAGTATATCTAAACAACAGCTAAAGGCAAACAGCCCAGCCAAAGGAACCACTTGCCCCCCGCAGTTTGTCCACTACATGCAGCCGGCGGGCCGAAATACGTATCTTTCCCAGGCCTGAAACGGGTGGCGAAAGAGGCTATTCAACCTTGCCTGCGTAGCGCGGTTTGTATGAGCCGTTGCAGGTCAGAAAAAAATCTAACAGCTTATAGCTAGCAGCTAACAGCTTAGGAAGTATATGGTAGTGGAGCAAGACCCCGCAACGACCCGGGCTTTGGACGATGTGCTGGCCCGCCTCGATGCGTTTAAGCGCAAGTTTTATCTGAGCCTGCTGGTGCGCGGGGCCCTGGTGGCCGGCGGCCTGCTGCTGAGCCTGTTCCTGGTGTTCAACCTGCTCGAATACTTCCTGTATCTGCCCACCGGGGTGCGGGCCGGGCTGCTGTTCGGCTTCGTGGGCGGCATGGTCTACGCCTTCGCGCGCTGGATCTGGCAGCCGCTGGCGGCCCTCACCCATTTGCGGCGCATGCTCAGCGACGAGCAGGCCGCCCGCCGGGTGGGCGAGCTGTTCCCGGAAGTGCAGGACAAGCTCCTGAACGCCCTGCAACTGCGCGGGCAGGCCCAGGAAAACGCCCTGCTAGCCGCCAGCCTGGAGCAGCGGGCCGGGCAATTGCGGGGCGTTGAGTTCTCGCAGGGCATCAATATCCAGCGCCAGACCCGGCCACTGTGGAAGTACGCGGCCGTGCCCGCCGCCGTGGTGGCCGTGCTGCTGCTGGCCTACCCGGCTTTCTTCGTGCAGGGCACCGGCCGGATTCTCAACTACAACCAGCAGTACAGCCCGCCCGCGCCGTTCCGGTTCGTGGTCGAAAACCAGGACCTCACGGCTTTCAAAGGGGAAGATTTCAGTTTGAACGTGACGGTGGAAGGCGACGTGCTGCCCAACGAAATCAGCATTCAATACGAGGGCAAGGAGCGCCGCCTGACCCGCGAAGCCGGCAACCACTTCCGCTACGACTTCCGCCAGCTGCGCAGCAACGTGGCTTTTCAGTTGGAAGCGGCGGGCTTTTCTTCTGAAGGATACAATCTGAAGGTAAAGCAGCGGCCCAACCTGCGCGACTTCGCCGTGCGGGCCGTGTACCCGGCCTACCTGGGCCGCCCGGCCGAAACCATCCGCAACACCGGCAACCTCACCGTGCCCGAGGGCACCGACCTGCGCTGGGAGTTCCGGACCGAGGCCACCGACCGGCTCCAACTCCAATTCCGGAGTCCCGATGAAACTGTGGCCGCCACGCCCGACCAGGCCGCTGCCGGCCAGTTCCGGGTGCGCCGCCGCGCCACCCGTAGCCAGAGTTACGCCGTGCGTCTGCGCAACGCCGTCAGCCCCAACCGCGACCCGATAGAGTACCAGCTCACCGTGGTGGCCGACGCCGCGCCCGAGGTCACGCTCGAAAGCTTCCAGGACACCACTGCCCGCCAGTTTCTGGCCCTGGGCGGCAACCTGCGCGACGACTACGGCTTCTCGCGCCTGCAACTGCACTACCGTGTGCTCAGCAAAAGCAAGCCCAACGCCGCCTACCAGAGCCGGGCGCTGCCCCTGGGCACCGGCCCCAGCCAGAGCTACGCCTACCAGTGGGACGTGCGCCGGCTGAACCTGCTGCCCGGCGACCGGCTCGAATACTTCGTGCAGGTCTGGGACAACGACGGCGTGAACGGGGCCAAGCCGGGCCGCAGCCGCACGGCCGAATTCCGGCTGCCCTCGCGCACCGAGCAGCGCCAGCAGCTGGCCTCCCAGACCCAGGCCATGCAGAGCCAGATGAGCCAGGCAGCCAAGGAATCGAAGAAAATGGAGCGCGAGCTGGCCAAGGCCGAAGACAAGCTCAAGGTGAAGCGCGACCTCAACTTCCAGGACCGCAAGCAGCTCAAAGACATGCTCGACGAGAAGCAGCAGATGGACCAGGCCCTGGCCGACCTCAAGCGCCAGTTCGAGCAGTTGCAGGAGCAGCAAAACCAGCTCGACCCCCAGAAAAACGAGGAGCTGGCCGAGAAAGCCAAGGAGCTGCAAAAGCTGATGGACGATTTGCTCGACCCCGAAACCAAGAAGCTCTACGAGGAGCTGCGCAAGCTGCTGGAGCAGCAGCAGGACCAGAACCAACCCGAGATGCAGAAGCTACTCCAACAGCTCGAAAACAAGGAAAACACCCTGCAAAAGGAGCTGGAGCGGGCCCTGGAAATGTTCAAGCAGCTCCAGTTTGAGCAGAAGCAGGACCAGGCCCTCGAGAAGCTCCAGCAGCTGGCCCAGGACCAGCAGAAGCTGGCCGAACAGACCGAGAAGAACGACAAGAACAATCCGGACAGCAAGCAGTCCAACGAACAGCAAAAGGCCAACAACGAAAAGCTAAAAGACCAGCAAACCGAGCAGCAGCAAAAGTTCGAGGAGGTGAAGGAAGACCTCAAGGATCTGAAAGAGATGGACAAGCAGCTCGACGATCAGAACGGGGCCGACGAGATGAAGCAGGACCAGCAGCAGGTGGATGAGCAGCAGCAGCAGAGCCAGCAGCAGCTAAGCAAAAACCAGAACCAGAAGGCCAGCCAAAGCCAGCGCCAGGCCGCCCAGAAGATGCAGCAGATGGCCCAGAAGATGCAGCAGCAGATGGAGCAGGAGCAGCAGGACCAGCAGCAGCAGAACATCGACGACTTGCGCGACATCCTCGAAAACCTGCTCAAGCTCAGCTTCGACGAGGAAAGCCTGATGCAGCAGTTCCGCCAGGTGGACCAGAGCGACCCGCGCTTCGTGCAGCTCGGCCAGACCCAGCGCAAGCTCAAGGACGACGCCCGGGTGGTGCAGGATTCGCTGTATGCGCTGGCCAACCGCGTGTCCCAGATCAAGAGCTTCGTGACCCGGGAGGTGGGCGAGATGAACGGCCGCATGGACGAGGCCCTGGGCCATATCAAGGACCGCAACGTGGGCCGGGCCACCAGCACCCAGCAGCAGGCCATGACCAGCATGAACAACCTGGCCCTGATGCTCAACGATGCCCTCCAGCAGATGCAGCAGCAGCAGCGCGAGGGCCAGCAGCAGCAGCAGATGCAGGGTGGGGGCAAGCCGGGCCGCCAGAAAAAGAAAGGCAGCTCGGCCGGCGAAGGCCAGATGGGCCGCCTGCAGCAGCAGCTCAACCAGCAGATTCAGCAGCTCCAGCAGAGCGGCAAAACCGGCCGCGCCCTCTCCGAGGAGCTGGCCAAGCTGGCCGGCCAGCAGCAGATGCTGCGCCAGGCCATGCAGGAGCTGGAGCGCATGCAGCAAAAAGGCGGCGGCAAGCCCGGTTCCAACCAGAACGGCCAGGGCCAGGACGGGGCCGGCGGCCTCGGCGACATCAAAAAAATGATGGAACAAACCGAAACCGACCTCGTAAACAAGCGGCTGACGGAGCAGACTGTTATGCGCCAGCGCCAAATCCTGACCCGCTTGCTGGAGGCCGAGAAATCGGCCCGGGAGCGGGATCAGGATGATAAGCGCGAGGCCCAGACGGCCCAGCAGCGTCCGCCGGTTTTCCCGCCGGCGTTTCAGCAGTATAAACGCCAGCAAAACCGCCAGACGGAGTTGCTACGTACCGTACCACCAGCCCTTACTCCGTACTATCAGCGGGAGGTGAGCGAATATTTTCAGAAAATAAAATAGCATTCCGCTAATTTTACCTCCCTTACCCGCTGCCCTTCCTTTTTCCCCCTTATGAAGCAGGTCAAAATTCAGATTCCTTCGCTCGTTGAAAATATTCGTGTTGTAGAGAGTTTTATCGACAACTCGAAGGATACGTTTCTCATCGACGACGATATTTACGGCAACATCATGGTAGCCGTCACGGAAGCCGTGAACAACGCCATTCGCCACGGCAACAAGTTCGACAAGGACAAAAACGTGTTTCTGTCGTTGTTCGTGGAGCCCGACCGGGTGAAGTTTGAGGTAGAAGACGAGGGGGCCGGCTTTGACTACGATAACCTGCTGGACCCTACCGCTCCCGAAAACATCGAAAACCCCGGTGGCCGCGGCATTTTCCTCATTCGCCACCTGGCCGACGAGGTAGACTTCAGCAAGGAGGGCCGCCATGTGCAGCTGACGTTTATGCTGCCCACGGCCGCCAGCGCATCGGAAGCCGCGCACTCGGCCGTCAATGAAGCCCTCTAAACTACCTGCCGGGTCGCGCTGCCAGCCCGGGTTTTCTGCTCTTCGTTCGTTACCACCTGCCTGCTGCCCTTATGAGCGACCTGCCAACTGAGCCCAATGATCTGGAAAACGAGGGATTCGGGGCCGAATCACCCGGAATTGAGTTCCTGGTGGAAGATGTGGAGTTTGAGCTGGCCGACGCCCAGGACCTGACGTCCTGGATTGAGCGCGTAGCCCAGGTGCACGAGTACGAAATTGTGCAGCTGACCTACGTCTTCTGCTCCGACGAGTACCTGCACAAGGTGAACGTGGAGTACCTCGACCACGACACCTACACCGACGTCATCACGTTCGATAACGCCGACGACGCCGACATCATCGAGGGCGACATCTTCATTTCCGTGGACCGGGTGCGCGAAAATGCCACCACCCACGGCGTGTCGTTCCGCGACGAGCTGCACCGCGTGATGATTCACGGCGTGCTTCACCTGCTGGGCTACGCCGACAAGGACCTGCTCAGCCAGACGGCCATGCGCAAGAAAGAGGACGACTGCCTGTTGCTGCGGGCGTTCTAGAACGACTGCACTTGCTCTTTTGCCAGAAACGCCCGCCGCAACGCGGGCGTTTTTAGGTAGGGCGAAACGGACTTTCGCCCTACTTTCTCCTCCCTGTTCTACTATGTCCGTTACGCCGCAACCCCTTCGTATCATTCCCGGCGAGGCGCTGGATTTCTACCTGGGCCAGGGCTACTACCGGATGCACCAGGACCTGTTTACCTGCCGGTTTCTGCCCATCGAGGGGGAGCTCTACACCGTGCACTGGCTGCGGCTCCGGCTGGCCGATGTGCAGTACGGCCCCACCCAGCGCCGCCTGCTGCGCCTGAACGCGCCATTTTCCGTAACCATCCAGCCGTTTCAGCTCACCCCGGAGCTGGAGGAGCTCTATGCCCGTTACCGCCGCAACATCAGCTTTGAGGCGCCCGATACGGTGGAGGCTTTCCTGCTGGCCGGGGCCACCCACAACGTGTTCCGGACCGAGGTGCTGGCCGTGCGCGACGAGGGCCGGCTGATTGCGGCCGGCATCTTCGACCGGGGCGCCCGCACGCTGGCCGGCATCATGAACTTCTACGACCCCGCCTACCGCAAAAACAGCCTGGGCAAGTACCTGATGCTGCTTAAGCTGGAGCACGCCCGCCGCTGCGGCCACGTGTACTACTACCCCGGCTACCTCGTCAACAACTACCCTAAATTCGACTATAAGCTGTTTCCCTGCCTGGCCGCCACGGAGGTGTTCGACTGCCGGCGCAGTGAGTGGCAGCCCTTTGCCTGGGACGCGGTGCGGGAGCAATCTGCTGAGCTGCTGGCCGGTTGGCAGGCGAAGGAGGAGTGGGAGCAGGACCCCGAATAAGCGCCGGGGCGCGCGAACAAGCGGCTAAGTGCGTATCTTTGCCCACGTTTTGAGCGGGTAGGGGCGGGCTTGCGACCTGGGGTTTTGTGGAAGCCGCGCCTGCCTACCCGCGGGCGCTTCGTGTTTACTGGCCATCCGAACTTTTCGCTTCGGGCTACCTGTTTGCGGCAAGCGGCCGGCCCAACGGGGCACCTGGGGTCCCATCCTGGTTCATGGGTCAGGGCCGCCCGACTGCGCAAAACGCCCCACCTGCCTAAAATCCGCGAATTCATGTTTCAGCAAGAAGAGTACGACGTTATTGTAGTAGGAGCCGGCCACGCCGGCTGCGAAGCCGCCGCCGCGGCCGCCAACCTGGGCTCCAAGGTTCTGCTGGTGACGATGAACATGAACACCATCGCCCAGATGTCGTGCAACCCGGCCATGGGCGGCGTGGCCAAGGGCCAGATTGTGCGCGAGGTGGACGCGCTGGGCGGGCAGTCGGGCCTGATTACCGATAAAACCATGATCCAGTTCCGGATGCTCAACCGCTCTAAAGGCCCCGCCATGTGGAGCCCCCGGGCGCAATCGGACCGGATGCGCTTCGCCGAGGAGTGGCGCCTGACGCTGGAACAAACGCCCAACGTGGATTTCTGGCAGGAAGCCGTAACGGGCCTCGTGGTGGAAGAGGGGGTATGCGTGGGTGTGAAAACCCAGCTCGGCATCGAGTTCCGGGGCAAATCGGTGGTGCTCACCAACGGCACCTTCCTCAACGGCCTCATTCACATTGGCGAGAAGCAGTTCGGTGGGGGCCGGGCGGCCGAAAAGGGCAGTACCGGCCTCACCGAGCAGCTGCTGGAGCTGGGCTTTGAGGCCGGCCGCATGAAAACCGGCACTCCACCCCGGGTAGATGGCCGCTCGCTCGACTACAGCAAGATGGAGGCCCAGCCCGGCGACGAGGTGCCCGGCAAGTTCAGCTACCTCGACACGCCCGCCCTGCAAAACCAGCGCCCCTGCTACATCACCTACACCAACCCCGAGGTCCACGAAATCCTCAAGGAGGGCTTCGAGAAGTCGCCCATGTTCCAGGGCCGCATCAAGGGCCTGGGGCCGCGCTACTGCCCGAGCGTGGAGGACAAAATCAACCGTTTCGCCGACAAGGACCGCCACCAGATTTTTGTGGAGCCCGAGGGCTGGAACACGGTGGAAGTGTACGTGAACGGCTTTTCGAGCAGCCTGCCCGAAGACGTGCAGTACCGCGCCCTGCGCAAGATTGCCGGCTTTGAAAACGCCAAGATGTTCCGCCCCGGCTACGCCATCGAGTACGACTTCTTCCCGCCCACCCAGCTCCACCTGACGTTGGAAACCAAGCGGGTCGAGAACCTCTACTTCGCGGGCCAGATCAACGGCACCACGGGCTACGAGGAAGCCGCCTGCCAGGGCCTGATGGCCGGCATCAACGCCCATAACAAGGTCCACGGCAAGGCTTCCTTCGTACTCAAGCGCAGCGAGGCTTACATCGGCGTGCTCATTGACGACCTCGTCAACAAGGGCACCGACGAGCCCTACCGCATGTTTACGAGCCGGGCCGAGCACCGCCTGTTGCTGCGCCAGGACAACGCCGACCTCCGCCTCACGCCCCTGGGCTACGAGCTGGGCCTGGCTTCGGAAGAGCGCATGGAACGCGTGCGCGAGAAGGAGCAGCAGACCCAGGCCGTGGCCAAGCTGCTCAAAACGTTCGGCATTGAGCCCCAGGAAATCAACGGCTGGCTCACCGAAATCGGCTCGGCCGTTATCAGTGAGAAAACCCGGGCCGTGAACCTGCTGCGCCGCCCCGGCATCGAGCTGCCGGCCTTGGCCCGGGTGCTGCCCGCCCTCACGCTGGCCCTGGCCCCCTACCGCCCCGACGCCCTGGAGCAGGCCGAAATTCTGGTGAAATACGAGGCCTACCTGGAGAAGGAGCACCAGCAGGCCGCCCGGGTTCAGGAGCTGGAAAACTTCGTGATTCAGGGCCGCCTCGACTACATGGCCATGCCCGCCCTCTCCCACGAAGCCCGCGAAAAGCTGCTCAAAGTGCAGCCCGAAACCCTGGGCCAAGCCAGCCGCATCAGCGGCGTGAGCCCCGCCGACGTTTCCGTGCTGATGGTGTACCTTGGCCGGTAATTCAATTAAAAATTAAAAGTGAAAAATTAAAAATTGGCCGTTCACTGCTTGAAGCATTGCAGACTCTTATCGGTCTTTCAGGCTTTATCCGGCCTTGGAGGCGGCTCCTTCTCAATTTTTCACTTTTACCTTTTAATTTTTAATTAGAAAACGAAGTGGTCTACGAACGATTGGAGAAGTGCCCGGTCTGCGGCAAAACGGAGTTTCGCAACAAGCTGGTGGTCGAGGATAAGTCGGTGAGCAAGGAGAGCTTCGCCATCCAGCAGTGCGAGGCCTGCACCTTCCAGTTCACCAACCCCCGGCCCGACGCCGCCCACATCGGCCGCTACTACGAGTCGGACGAGTACGTGTCGCACAACAGCGGGGCGGGGGGCATTATCAATCAGGCCTACAAAGTGGCCCGCGTGTTCACCATGCGCCGGAAAGTGGCCCTGGTGAATAAGCTGGCGACCAAGGGCCGGCTGTTTGATTACGGCTGCGGCACGGGCCATTTCCTGGCTGCCGCCCGGGCCGATGGCTGGCAGGTGGCCGGCTGGGAACCCAACGCCCGGGCCCGCCAGGAAGCCAGCCAGCGCGTGGGTCAGCCCGTGGGCAGCGAAAGCCTGGTGCAGTTCCAGGAGGCGTCCTTCGATGCCATTACCCTCTGGCACGTCCTCGAACACGTTCATGAGCTGAACGATACCCTCCAGCAGCTCATCCGGTTGTTGAAGCCCGGCGGCACCCTGCTGATTGCCGTGCCCAACGTGGACAGCCTCGACGCCCAGCATTACCGCCAGGACTGGGCCGCCTACGATGTGCCCCGTCACCTCTACCATTTCAGCCCCAAAACCATGAAGCAGCTGCTTAAAAAGCACAAAATGCAGGTTTCGGAGCTGCTGCCCATGCCCCTGGATGCGTATTATGTGAGCATGCTCAGCGAGAAGCACCGGGCCGAGCGGGGCGGCGGAATGCTCACGGTGCTCAAGGCCGGCTACAAATCCAACCAGTACGCCGCCCAGCACGAGGGCCAGTACAGCAGCCTGATTTACGTGGCCCACAAGCGGTAGCCGGTGGGGTAGGGGAGGGGCCACTGCCCGGCAGGTCAGGATGTTGACGAGTTGCCCGGCCACTGGTGTACCGGTTTGCGGGGCGGGTGGCGTTAGGGACCGTACCTTCGGGGCCGGCCGGGCAGGCGGCAGGAATTGCTTCCGCCCGCCGTTTCTAAAATCCGCGACATCCTATCAATCCGCAAAATCCGCGATGCGCTTACTGTTTTCCCTCCTGCTGACCGCCGCCGCCGCGGGCCTGAGCGGCTGCGCGGCCATCAGCTCGCCCGAGGGCGGGGTCCGCGACACCACGCCGCCCAAGCTCGTGGGCACCACGCCCGCCAACGGAGCCCGCAACGTGCGCGGCCAGAGCGTGCGGCTGGAGTTTTCGGAGCAGGTGCAGGTGAAGGATCTGGCCAAGAACCTCATCGTAGCCCCCCTGCTCGACGCCGACAACCCCTACAAGCTGCGCGAAGACCGCACGGCCCTCACGCTCACCTTCGACAAGCCCTTCGCCCCGAACACGACCTACTCGTTCAACTTCGGCGAGGCCATCAGCGACATCACCGAGAGCAACAAGGCCGCCAACGCCCGCGTCAGCTTCAGCACCGGCCCCGAGCTGGACTCGGCCTCGGTGCGCGGGGCAGTCATGGACGTGCTCAGCCAGCAGCCCGTCGAGAACGTGTCGGTGGTGCTCTACCCCGAAGCCGATACGGCCAACATCCGCCGGGGCCGGCCCTACTACCTGGCCCGCACCGACAAGTCGGGCCGCTTCGCGCTCGATTACCTCAAGGCCGGCCGGTACCGCGCCTACGCGTTGGCCGACAAAAACCAGAACAACCGTTACGAGGAGCCCGAGCTCATTGGCTACCTGCCCGACCTGCTCACAGTGGGCACCGGCGGCCGCAACGACAGCCTGCGCTTCCTGCTCACCCGCCCCGACACCCGCCGCCCGCTCGTGACCACCCAGAAAGCCAATGCCACCGACCTGCGCGTGAGCTACAACGAGGGCCTCACCCAGGCCGTGCTCACGCCCCTGGGAACGGCCAAAGCACCCGCCGCGCTCAACGAAGCCGTGCAGCTGGCCGAGCGCGGCCGGACCGTGGTGCTCTACCGCACCCCGGCCCTGGTGGAAGGCCGCTACCTGCTGGCCGCCACCGACAGCGCCGGCAACCTGGGCCACGACACGCTGACGGTGAAGTTTGCCGAAGCGCCGAAGGTGGCCGCCAAGCCCGCGCCCAAGTACTCGGTGGAGGGCAACCCGAGGGAAGTGTACCGCCAGGGCCAGGTGCAGTTCGTGTTCCTGGAGCCCCTGCGCCTCGTGCCCAACAAGCCCCTCGGCACGCTGGTAGAAGACTCGCTGAAACGCCGCCCGCTGCGCCTGCCCCAGGACGGCACGCTCAGCCCCGACCGCACCACGCTGGCCCTGAACCTGAACACCAACGCCCGCAAAACCGTCACGTTCATTCTCGACACTACCGTGGTGCAGGGCGTCACGGGCCAGCCCCTGGGCCTGCAACCGCTGAAGCTGCGCGTCAGTGAGAAAACCACCACCGGCACGCTCAGCGGCCCCCTGAAGACCACTGCCAAGCGCTATTGGGTGCAGCTGTTGGATGAGCGCGGCCAGGTGCGCCAAACCCTCGACACCCCCAAAGGCACCTACCGCTTCGACAACCTGTTGCCGGGTACCTACCGCGTCCGGGTGCTGACGGATGCCAACCAGGACGGCCGCTGGCAAGGCGGTGCCCCGGACCTGCGCACCCCGCCGGAGCCGGTGTACCTGCTGCCCAAAGCCATCCAGATCCGCTCCAACTTCGACAACGTGGAAACCCTGAGCTTCTAATAGTCGCCCGCTCTTTCAGCCCCTGGCCCGCCCCACCGGACGAGCCAGGGGCTTTTTTGATGCCAACCAGCCCAGCCAGCAATAGGAAGTTGTCATTCCGACGAAGGAGGAATCGGGGGATAATCACTCAGCATCAATGCTCAGCCTCCTCCTTCGTCGGGATGACAAGGGCTTTACCTATTCCGATAGCCGCTAAGCCGCAGCTACCCGGACCCGATGGTTTCCCCACCCGAAACCGTGCGCAGAAGTTGTATGGGTATTTTCAGTTTTACGAAAATACCCATACAACTTCTGTGGCCACTACACCCCGGCTACCGGCTCGTGCTACCGGCGCACGGACAGATAAGCGGTGGCACGAATACCGGCGCCATCCGGCCCTTAGCCCGGTTCTGTCGGCCGCCGCGCGGCGAGTATACTTGGCAGTCCGCAAAGGCCCGCTAGTTCTCGGGCGGCCTGGCTGGGCAGGGCTGGCTGGCAGTTACTTATTGCCCTCATGTGGGGAACAGCGCTAAGGCCTGATTCCCTAATAGTATTATTCCGCTGGCACCCGCTACTGCCAGCACGGGACGGCCAGCTGGTTACGGGAAACTCATGGGGTTCGGCTGGGAAATGGAGGGCGCGGCACCGGAGCAGATTACGAAACCAGTAAGCTGCTCCTCTTCTATATTTCAGGGTCTTATCAGTGACTATATTCCGTTGAATTCAATCAAAATATTTGGGTGGCAGGTTGGTTGTTTCTGAAAAAACGGTTACTTGCCGTTACGTAACATTCCCGTAACATGGAAGTAGAAACTGTAAAATACCCAGCTATCCGCAATTATGTGGGTGGCCGGTTCGTGGAGGATGCTCCGGCCACTTCGCTGGACGTGTTCAGCCCGCTCACCGGCGTGGTTATTTCCTCGGTGCCCCTGAGCGGGGCCACCGCCCTGGATGCCGCCGTGCAGGCCGCCCAGGCCGCGTATCCGGCCTGGGCGGCCACGCCCATCAAGGAAAGGGTCCAGATTTTCTACCGCTACAAAACCCTGCTCGAGCGTGATATGCAGGCCCTGGCCGAGCTGGTGCAGGAAGAAAACGGCAAGACGTTCGACGAGGCCCGCGCCGAGGTGGAGAAGGCCATTGAGCTGACCGAATTTGCCTGCTCCCTGCCCCAGCTGATTCAGGGCGAGTTTCTGGAAGTAAGCAAGGGCGTGGAAGCCCGCGTGGAGCGCAAGCCCCTGGGCGTGGTGGCCAGCATCGCGCCCTTCAACTTCCCCAACATGGTGCCCCACTGGACCATTCCGAACGCCCTGGTGCTGGGCAACACCATGATTCTCAAACCTTCGGAAATCGTGCCCCTGAGCGCGGGCCGCATTGCCGAGCTACTCCAGGAAGCCGGCCTGCCCGACGGCGTACTCAACATTGTGCACGGCGACCGGGAAATCGTGGAAGCCATCTGCGACCATCCCGGTATTCAGGCCGTGTCGTTCGTGGGCTCCACGGCCATTGCCAAGGTGGTCTACATCCGCGCTACCAGCCACCTGAAGCGCTGCGTGGCGCTGGGCGGGGCCAAAAACCACCTGCTGGTGCTGCCCGACGCCCACCCCGACATGACGGCCTCCAACGTGGCCGCCTCCATGTCGGGCTGCGCGGGGCAGCGCTGCATGGCCGGCTCCACGATGGTGGGCGTGGGCGCAGTGGACGATATCGTGGCCAAAATCGTGGAAGAGGCCCGCAAGATTGTAGTCGGCCAGAACCTGGGCTCGGTTATCAGCAAGGCCGCCAAGGAGCGCATCGAGCAGCACATTACGGAGGCCGAAGCCGCCGGCGCGAAAGTGCTCCTCGATGGCCGCAACGCCCGCGTACAGGATCACGAGGACGGTTACTACGTGGGCGCCACCGTCATCGACTACGTGACGCCCGACATGCGCATTGCCCAGGAGGAAGTATTCGGGCCGGTGCTGGCCATCATGCGCACCAACACCCTGGACGAAGCCCTGAGCATCGAAAACAACAACCCCTACGGCAACGCCGCCGCCGTGTTCACCAGCAGCGGCAGCAGCGCCCGCTACGTGATGGACCACGCCAACGCCGGCATGATTGGCGTGAACATCGGCGTGCCCGTGCCCCGGGAGCCCTTCTCCTTCGGCGGCTGGAACGACTCCAAGTTCGGGGCCTGCGACATCACGGGCAAAAGCTCCATCGAGTTCTGGACCCAGCTCAAGAAGACCACCACCAAGTGGAACCCCGAGTCGCGGGTGAACTGGATGAGCTAGGCTCGTTCGCCTCACCCCCTAGCCCCCTCTCCGAAAAGGAGAGGGGGGACTAGCACTAGTTTTTTGTACCCTTAATTTTTTCCTCTACTCCTGACCTCTGGCTGCTAAAGCTAGTCCCCCCTCTCCTTTTCGGAGAGGGGGCTAGGGGGTGAGGCGCAACGCCTGCACATCATGGAAACCACTTTCGACCTCGATAAAGACCAGATCCTGCACGACAACCTCGACCACACGCTTTTTTCCTGGTCGAAACAGTCGGGGCTGAACCCCATCAGCGCCGAGCGCGCCGAGGGCCTGTACGTATACGACCGGGACGGCAAGCGCTACCTCGACTTCTCGGCCCAGCTGATGAACGTGAACATCGGGCACGGCGACCAGCGCGTGACCGAGGCCGTGGCCGCCCAGATGCGCGAGCTGAGCTACGTGTACCCCGGCATGATTACCAAGGCCCGGGGCGATTTGGGCCGCAAGCTGGCCGAAATTACTGCGCCCAACCTCACCAAGGCATTTTTCACGCTGGGCGGGGCCGAAGCCATCGAAAACGCCATCAAGCTGGCCCGGGTGTATACCGGCCGCCACAAGATTGTGTCCTTGTACCAGTCGTTTCACGGGGCCAGCTACGGGGCGATGAGCGTAGGTGGCGACCCGCGCAAGTTTGCCGTGGATAGCCAGGCCATGCCCGGCACGGTGCACGTGGAAAACCCCTACGCCTACCGCTGCCCCTGGTACTCCGAAACCCCGGCGCAGTGCGCCCAGCGCGCCGCCGACGCCATGGAGCGAATAATAGGCTACGAGAACCCGGGCAGCGTGGCGGCCATTATCCTGGAGGGTGAGTCGGGCACTTCGGGCTGCATCAAGTACCCGCCCGGCTACTGGACGCGCATCCGCGAAATCTGCGATAAGCACGGCATTCTGCTCATTGCCGACGAGGTGATGTCGGGCTTTGGGCGCACCGGCAAGTGGTTCGGCTCCGACCATCACAATGTCAAAATCGACATCATGTGCATGGCCAAGGGCATCACGGCCGGCTACCTGCCCCTGGGCGCGGTGATGGTGGACGACACCATTGCCCACCACTTCGACGACAAGCCCCTGCCGCTGGGTCTGACCTACTCGGCGCACCCGGTTTCCTGCGCCGCCGCCGTAGCCGTGCTCGACATTTACGAGACAGACAACCTGCTCGAAAACACCGTGCAGATGGGCGAGTACATGGACCAGCAGGTAGCCCAGCTCATGCGCCACCACCCCAGCATCGGCGACTGGCGCAACACGGGCCTCTTCGGCTGCCTGGAGCTGGTGAAGAACCGGGAAACCAAGGAGCCCATGGCCCCCTGGAACGCCACGCCCGCCCAGATGGACATTATGAACAAGGTGGCTGCCAAAATAAAGGAGTTGGGCATGTACACCTTCGTGCGCTGGAGCTACATCTTCATCTGCCCCCCGCTGAATATTACCAAGGACGAGATTGACGAGGGGCTGGCCATTATTTCCGAAGCTCTCAGCATTGCCGATGAGTACGTGCATTGAGTGCCACAAAACGCCATTCTGGGCGCAGCCGAGGATTGACGTTCTGAGGTAAAATATCCCACCTTTTCCTGGTCTTTCCCCAGCCGGTTTCTCCGCCGGCTTAGCCCTGGCTGTTGTCGTTTTTTTGCTCCGCCAGCTTGTTTTCGACAGTGAAAAGGGCTACTTTTTCCAACTGTAATTCGCTCATTATCTAGATTTTGATGAATTCTATTCTGCTTAAAAATGGCCGCGTGGTAACGGCGGATTCCGACGCCGTTTGCGACATCCTCATTGAGGGCGAAACCATCGTGTCAATCGGCCGGAATTTGTCGGCGGAGGGGGCGCAGGTGATTGACTGCACCGGCAAGCTGATTATGCCCGGCGGCATCGACCCGCACGTGCACCTGGAAATGCCGTTTATGGGCACCTTCAGCTCCGACACCTACGAAACCGGCACCCGCGCCGCCCTGCACGGCGGCACCACCACCGTCATCGACTTCATCCTGCAAAAGCAGGGCAACTCCCTGCGCTCGGCTTTCGAGGAGTGGAGCGGCCGGGCCACCGGCAATGCCGTGGGCGACTACAGCTTCCACATGGCCGTAACGGATTTCAACCCGGGCACCAAGGAGGAAATCAAGGACATGGTGGCCGAGGGCATCACGTCCTTCAAGACCTTCATGGCCTACAAGGGCGCGCTCATGATTGACGACGCGCAGATGGTGGGCCTGATGCAGGAGGTGAAGAAGCACGGCGGCCTGGTAACGGCCCACGCCACCAACGGCGACATGATTGACACGCTCATTGCCCAGCACCGCGCCCAGGGCAAGCTCACCCCGCTCTACCACTACCTCAGCCAGCCCGAAGTGACCGAAGCCGAGGCCTCAGGCCGCTTCGCCGACATTGCCAATTACACGGGCGTGCAGGCCTACATCGTGCACCTCACCTGCGAGGGCGCGCTCAACCAGGTGCGTCGGGCCACCGAGCGTAACCAGCGTGTGCTGGTCGAAACCTGCATTCAGTACCTGGTGCTCGACGCTTCGCTGTATGAGGACGAGGCCAATGGGGCCAAATACGTCATGTCGCCGCCCCTGCGGGAGAAGAAGGACCAGGCCACGCTCTGGGCCGGCATCAACCAGGGCCTGGTGAACGTGGTGGGCACCGACCACTGCCCGTTTATGTGGGAGCAGAAGCTCATGGGTAAAGACGACTTTTCCAAAATTCCGAACGGCCACCCGGCCATCGAGCACCGCCTGGAGCTGCTGTTTTCGGAAGGCGTGAACACGGGCCGTATCACTCCGCAGAAATTCGTGGCAGTGACCAGCACCAACGCGGCCAAAATCTTCGGTCTGTTTCCCCGCAAAGGCACCATCAGCATCGGGGCCGATGCCGACCTGCTCATCCTCGACCCCGAGAAAAAGCACACGATTTCGGCCGATACCCACCACATGAACGTGGACTACTCGGCCTACGAAGGCTGGGAGCTGACCGGCAAAATTGAAACGGTGCTGCTCCGCGGTAAAGTGGCCGTGGATGCAGGCGAAACTAAAATTGCGAAAGGCTACGGGCAGTTTATTAAGCGCGGCAAAACGGCTTTTTGAAGCTAGAAAATTCTCCTCCTTTTTTCAAGGAGGGGTGTCCGCAGGGCGGGGTGGTTGACTAGAGCTAGAACTACTAGGTCGTGCAACGATTTTTACCACCCCTAACCCCTCCTTAAAAAAGGAGGGGAACTGACAACTTCTAGCTCTAGTACCCATCGACGTTCAAACTCATTCCCCCAACACTTTTCTCTTTTATGCCCAGAATGATTAAATCCGGCCTCATTCAGATGAGTCTGCCGATGACTGAAGGCGAAGGCACGATGGCCGAAATTATGGAAGCCATGGTGCAGAAGCACATTCCACTCATTGAGGAAGCCGGCCGCCAGGGCGTGCAGATTCTGTGTTTGCAGGAAATCTTCAACACGCCCTACTTCTGCCCCGGCCAGGACAAGGCCTGGTACGCCTCGGCCGAGTCGGTGCCCGGCCCCACCACGGACCGCATGGCCGAGTACGCCAAAAAGTACGACATGGTCATCATCGTGCCCGTGTACGAGCGGGAGTCGGCCGGCTTCCTCTACAACACGGCCGCCGTGATTGACGCCGATGGCACCTACCTGGGCAAATACCGCAAGAACCACATTCCGCACACCACCGGCTTTTGGGAGAAGTTCTTCTTCCGCCCCGGCAACCTGGGCTACCCCGTGTTCCAGACCAAGTATGCCAAAGTGGGCGTGTACATCTGCTACGACCGCCACTTCCCCGACGGCGCGCGGGTGCTGGGCCTCAACGGCGCGGAAATCGTGTACAACCCTTCGGCTACGGTGGCGGGCCTCTCGCAGTACCTCTGGAAGCTGGAGCAGCCCGCCCACGCGGCGGCCAACGGCTACTTCATGGGCTGCATCAACCGGGTGGGCGAGGAGAAGCCCTGGAACCTGGGCCGCTTCTACGGCACCAGCTACTTCGTGGACCCGCGCGGCCAGACCATCGCCCAGGCCTCCGAGGACCAGGACGAGCTGCTCATCGCCGACTTCGACCTCGACCTGATCGAGGAAGTGCGCAACACCTGGCAGTTCTTCCGCGACCGTCGCCCCGAAACCTACGAGAAGCTGGTGGAGCTGTAATTGAGTTATGAGTTGGGAGTTGGGAGTTATGAGTTGTTTCCGGGTGCTTGGAAATTCATGATGAAGGAGAGCATAATTCAGCGCAAGTCTTATGACTTTGCTTCGCGGATTGTAAAAATGTATAAGTATCTGACCAGTGAGCAACGGGAATTTATTCTCTCGAAGCAAGTGCTCAGGAGCGGTACTTCAATCGGCGCTAATGTGGAAGAAGCACTAGCGGCCAGCTCGACTGCCGACTTCATTCATAAACTCACTATTGCGGCCAAAGAAGCCCGCGAAACTTCCTACTGGCTCCGGTTATTACACGATAATGAATTTCTTCCTGGTCCGCTGTTTAATTCTATACATCAGGAAAACGGGGAGATTATCAAAGTCCTGTCCAGCATCTTGCTCACCACCAAAGCCAACGCAAAAGCAACGCCCCCAACTCATAACTCCTAACTCAAATCTCATAATTCAAAAGAGCTGTGGCCGAATACTCTACCCCTACTTCCGAGCCGGAATTCGACGCGAACTTTGCTCAGCTCAAGCCCCGGATGAACAGCTCCGAGGCCTTGTTTGAAAGCTCGCGCTGCCTGTTCTGCTTCGATGCCCCCTGCATCCAGGCCTGCCCCACGGGCATCGACATTCCGCAGTTCATCCGCCAGATTAACTCCGGCAACGACACCGGCGCGGCCCGCACCATCTACGAGGCCAACTACTTCGGCAACGCCTGCGGCAAGGTTTGCCCCACGGAAGTGCTCTGCGAGGGCGCCTGCGTGTACAACCTCCAGGACGTGAAGCCTATCGAAATCGGGCGCCTCCAGAGCTTTGCCACCCGCAAGGCCATTGAGGAGGAAAAGCCGCTCATGGCTCCCGGCATTCCCAACGGCCGCAAGGTGGCCATCATCGGGGCGGGTCCGGCCGGCATCAGCTGCGCCTGCGAGTTGCGCACGCTAGGTTACGCGGTGGACGTGTTCGAGGCCAAAGCCCAGCCCTCGGGCCTGACGGTGTACGGCGTGGCGCCCTACAAAATCACCAACGAGGAAGTGCTGGCCGAAATGGCTTACCTCCAACAGCAGCTCGGCTACTCGGTTGCCTACAACGCGCCCATCCGCTCCCGCGCGGAATTGCAGCAGTTGGAAGAACAGTACGACGCCATTTTCCTGGGCATCGGCCTGGGCAAAACCAGCACGCTGGGGCTGCCCGGTGAAGACCGCGAAAACTGCGTGGGGGCCGTCGAGTTCATTGAGCAGCTGCGCCTGAACCACCACGGCACTGCCGTGGGCCGCAAGGTCATCGTGCTCGGCGGCGGCAACACGGCCATGGACGCCGCCTCGGAGTCCTCGCGTATGGGGGCCGACAGCGTGATTCTGGCCTACCGCCGGGGAAAAGAAGACATGGGCGCCTACGAGTTTGAGTACGACCTGGCGAAGGGCGTGGGCGTGAAGGGCCTGTTCCACGTGGCCCCGGTCGAAATCATGGGCAACGGCAAGGTGGAGGGCATCAAGTTCATCCGCACCGCCCTGCACGAGGGCCAGGTGCAAACCGTACCCGGCTCCGAGTTCATCGAGCCCTGCGACATGGTGATTAAAGCCACCGGCCAGGCCAAGCAGACCGAATTTCTGGGCCTGATCGAAGGCCTGAAAACCGACGGCAAAGGCCGCATCATCGCCGATGAGCGCACGGGCCAGACCACCAACCCGCAATACTTCGCCTCCGGCGACGCCCGCAACGGCGGCGCGGAAGTCGTTAACGCCGCCGCCGAAGCCAAAGCCACGGCGCGGGGCATCCACGAATACCTGAGCAAGTAATCACAACTGGAACTGTCATCCTGAGCCTGCGAAGGACCTAATGCCAGCTGCCCATTTTGCCGTAAATCAATTATCCGGAAAGTAGCGGTGGCCGTGATAAGGTCCTTCGCAGGCTCAGGATGACAGAATCGAAAAAAACCATGCCCGACCTCTCCATCAATTTTGCCGGCATCAAATCCCCGAACCCCTTCTGGCTGGCCTCGGCCCCACCCACCAACTCCGGCTACCAGGTGATGAAAGCCTTCGATGCGGGCTGGGGCGGGGCGGTGTGGAAAACGCTGGGCGTGCCCGTCGTGAACGTGTCGAGCCGCTACGGCAGCGTGAACTACCGCGACAAGCGCATGATGGGCTTCAACAACATCGAGCTGATTTCGGACCGCCCCCTCTCCGACAACCTGCGCGAAATCGAGGAAGTCAAGAAGCGCTTTCCAAACCACGCCGTCATTGCCTCCCTCATGGTGCAGAGCCGGCAGGAGTGGCACGACATCGTGCGCCAGAGCCAGGAAGCCGGGGCCGACGGCATCGAGCTGAACTTTGGCTGCCCCCACGGCATGTGCGAGCGGGGCATGGGCTCGGCTGTGGGCCAGGAGCCCGACGTGCTCCAGACCATTGTGGAGTGGGTGATGGAAGTGGCCAAGATTCCGGTGATTGTCAAGCTCACGCCCAACATCAGTGACATTACCGAGCCCGCGCTGGCCGCCCGCCGGGGCGGGGCCGACGCCATTTCGCTCATCAACACGATTCAGAGCATCGTGGGCGTCGATCTGGACCTGTTCGCGCCCTATCCCATCGTGGACGGCAAGGGCTCCAACGGCGGCTACTGCGGCCCGGCCGTGAAGCCCATTGCCCTGAACATGCTCAAGAACTGCGCCCAGCACCCGGGCGTGCGCCTGCCCATCTCCGGCATCGGCGGCATCGAAACCTGGCGCGACGCGGTGGAGCACATCCTGCTCGGGGCCAGCAGCGTGCAGGTCTGCACCGCCGCCATGCACTACGGCTTCGGCATCATCCGCGAGATGACCAGCGGCCTGGAGCAGTACATGACGGATAAGGGCTTCCACACCATCTACGACTTCGTGGGCAAAGCCCTGCCCAACGTGCTGCCCTGGGAAGAGCTCAATATGAAGTACAAGGTGACGGCCAACATCCACGCGGAAAAGTGCATCGGCTGCCAGCTCTGCTACACCGCCTGCGAAGACGGCGCCCACCAGGCCATCCAGCTCAATGCCGGCACCCGCGTGCCCGAAATCATCGAGGCCAACTGCGTGGGCTGCAACCTGTGCTCCCTGGTCTGCCCCGTGGAAGACTGCATCACCATGGACCGCCAGGACGATGGCACGGCCCACCTCACCTGGAAGGAACGCACCGCCGCGGGCGACATCCCCACCGAGTTCAACGACGAAAAAGCCGGCGGCCGCCACCACTGGGTGCCCGAGCCCGCCGCCGCCCTGGGCAAGGAGAAGCACAAAACCCTGCCCGGCAAAGCCCGGCAGTACCCTTCGGCGGCCGAGGTGCCCACTACGCAAGCCTAATCGGCCAGCATATACCGCTGGTATCGGCCCGGAAATCTTTATCGGTTTCCGGGCCGACGTGTGTCGGAGCAGCAGTGTCTGATTGGGAGGGGAGAGAAGCGGCCAGTTGCGGGGCTGACCGGCTAAAGTCCTACTTCGTTCTATATAGCGAACTGGCCTCAAAGATATCCACATAGCAAATCGGGACTTGGGGAGCGGAGAGGCCTTTTCAGGGGTAGTGCTTCCCCGTAATCCACATAGTTTTCCACGTTCCCAAGACCTGGGCGCATAACCTGTGGATAATGGTGGGGAAACCTGGGGATAATGCGTGGAGAACTTGCGGAGAAGTTTTTTTGGCTTCCTGCTCCCGTTAACAGGGGTTCCTTTCCCCACACCGGGTGTGGATAGCGGTGGATAACTATCCCCCGAAAATGCCACAATCCACACTGGCTCCGGGCTGTGGATTGTGGATTTCTGGATAAGTCCTGTGGATTGTTAAAAACTGCTTTAACCCGCTGACGAAAAGCCATTTATTATCCACACACCCTGTTGATGGACGGTGGATAAGTCGATTCTTGTACACATGTTATCCCGACGGTGGATAACTCCTGAATCTTATCCACTTATCAACAGCCCTAACGATGGGGGACAAAAAGAATTTATTTAAAAAAAGAATCTTAAAAGTTATTAACCCTGTGGATAAGCGGACCGGACTTCCAACTCCTGGTTGGCACCCGGTCCGGCAGTCGCTTCCGGTTGCCGCCAGGAGCCCGCCGGGCCGGGAGCAGTGCGGCGGTCCGGCGGTACCCCCAAAACAGGCGCGAGTCTGGCGGAAAAAAGAACTGCCGAACTGCCCGGGCCTGTTATCCACTTACCCACTGCTGTTACGCAGTAGCCGTTGAAGCATTCGTTTTTCGTTGCTCGTTTTTCGGGGCTGATTCGTCTTCATTAACCAATCAGCCCCGAAAAACGAGTAACGAAAAACGAAAAACGACCTGCCACCGCAGCTACCGGAAGCGACCTGCGTAACAGCAGTTACCAAGAGAGCATTATCCACCGAAAACCCGCAGTTATCCACGGCTTTTCAGAATTTTGGGCTTCCGAGGCAGCCTCCGGCACCGGAGCGGCGTATAAAAACGCCCCGCCCACGGCGCTTGCGCCCATTACCCCCGCCGCTCATGCCCTTCGACTACACGCTGGACTTTCGGACCGTGGACTTCCGCCAACACCCGGAACTCTACCAGGTGGGCAAGGGCGAGCAGGGCGTGCTGCTGGTACAGCCCTATAAAGGCGAGATTCTGCCCCACTGGCGCTTCCGCACGCCCGAAGTGGCCCGGGAGTCGGCCGCTACGATTTACGGGCTGTTTGAGGCCTACCTGGCGCAAGACGATTTCGTGGGGGCCGACATGGCCCGCAAGTTCCTGCAGATGGGCTACACGCGGGCCCGGCGCTACGCCAACCACCAGGGCGGGAAAAAGTACGCGGGACCCGTGCCGGCCGATAAGAAGGGCCAGAGCGGCGCCCATGGCCGGCCGGAGCTGCCCCGTTCGCCCGAAGACCCCGTGAAGGCCGAGGCCGCCGCCCTCTTCAAGCTCCGCTGGGATGAGGCCCGCGCCCACCCCGCCTACCAGACCCAACGCGCCGCCTTCGAAGACCGTTACGGCAAATGACCCTTTGAAACATCTACCTTTGCTTTCCTCAACCCTCTACCTTTTCAAGACCCCCGGCAATGCAGACTTCCGCCCAACCCTCCAGCACCGAAGAAAACGAAATCAGCCTCGGCATCGGCATGGGCCCGCTCAAGTTCGGTGCCTCCATGGACGAGGTGCGCGCCCTGATGGGCGAGCCCGAAGAAATTGAAGAGTCGGAAGACGACGACGAGTTTGAGCACCAGGCCTGGAACTACCTCGAAGAAGGCTACTCCCTGTATTTCGACCGCGAAGACGACTACCGCCTGAGCTGCATCGAAACCGACCACCCCGGCATCCGCCTCTACGGGGAAGCCATCCACGGCAAGAGTCCCGAAGAAATTCAGGCCCTCATGAAGCGCCACGGCCACGAACAGAGCGAAGTGGAGAAAATGGATACTGGCGAGATGCGCATCTCCTACGAAAAGGAAATGATTGATATGTATTTCGACGAAAACGAACTGCAATTCGTCAACTTCGGCGTCTTCATCAACGAAGACCTGGAGGTGCAATGGCCCGCTTAGCGCTGAGTTGTCCACAAATACCCCGTAAATGCTTGTGGATAAGTTGATAACTCGCTAATAATCCGGAGTTTTCAACAGTGTTTCCCACTTTGAGGCTATTAGTCGGCCTCAGCCTCAGCGGCCTGATAGTCAGCCCAACAGCAAAAAAGTCCCGCCGGAACCGGCGGGACTTTTTTGTGTAATTACAAGATGGAGCTTGTTCTTTCTTGCGCCGCCTACGAGGGCATCAGGGCGCGGAAGAGCAGGAACAGACCACCCGAAAGGGCCATGGTTACCGGCAGCGTGAGCGCCCAGGCCAGACCGATGTTGCGCACCATCTGGGGGTTGAGGTTCTTGATGCCGCGGTTGGCCACCATGCTACCCGCAATGGCCGACGAGAGCACGTGCGTAGTGGAGGAAGGCAGGCCCATGGCCGAGCTGGCCCCGATCATGGTGGCGGCTACCAGCTCCGAGGAAGCGCCCTGGGCGTAAGTGAGATGCTCCTTGCCGATGCGCTCCCCGATGGTTTTCACGATGCGCTGCCAGCCCACCATAGTACCTACGCCGAGCGAGATGGACACGATGACGAACACCCAGGTGGGGGCGTAGTCCGTGAAGCCTTTCATGTTGTCCAGACCCGTCGACAGCGTCGTCCGGTCGAGGGTGCTGAGGCGTACTTTGTCGCTGTCCTGAATCTTCTTGGCGCGGTTCGAGAGTAGCAGAATGGCCTTGCGAATCTCGAAACGGGCCTGCTGGGGTAGTTGTTCCACGGTCTGGGCGCTGGCGAAAATCTGGTCCAGCGTATTGGTCTGGGCCTGAATTTCGGCTACTGCTTTCTTGTCCACCGTGCTCAGGTCGTTCACGTTCACGCGGCTCATCACCTGCTCCACGCGCACCAATGAATCGCGCATATCGAGCGGGTTCTTGCTCTGATCGAGGGCGAAGTAAGAGGGCACGATGCCAATGAGGATGAGCATAATCAGGCCCACGCCCTTCTGGCCGTCGTTCGAGCCGTGGAAGTAGCTTACCAGCGTGCAGGTAACCACCAGCGTGAGGCGGATCCAGAGGGGTGGGGGCTTGCGCTTGTGGGGCTCCTTGAAGATGACCTTGCTGGTAGATACCCGCTTGAGAATGAACATCATCAGAATGGTGAGCGTGAAGCCGAATACGGGACCCACAATCAGGGCCAGGCCGGCCTCACCGGCCTTGGCCCAGTTCACGGCCGCGTCGTGCACGCCGGGCAGCAAGCTGTAGGCAATACCCACGCCCAGGATGGACCCAATTAAAGCGTGCGACGACGACGAGGGCAATCCGTAGTACCAGGTGCCCACGTTCCAGATGATGGCGCCTATGATGAGGGCGCCCACCATGGCAATGCCGTGGTACACGTTCTGGTCCACTAGGCTTTCCACGGGCAGCAGGTACACGATGCCCATGGCCACGGCAATACCGCCGGTGAGTACGCCAATGAAGTTCCAGAAGGCCGACCAGATAACGGCCACCCAGGGACGCAACGCGTTGGTGTAGATAACGGTAGCCACGGCGTTGGCCGTGTCGTGAAAACCGTTGACGAATTCAAATGCGCAGGCGGCCATCAGACAGACGACGAGCAGCAGCAGCACATGAGGCTCTAAGCCAAACATACGGGGGGGATTAGTGAGAACTCAGGTTTAAGTCATCCCAAAGGTAAACGGACCCTTAGGCGGGGCAAGATTATGAAATTGTTACCGGACCCGTTCAGTAAGGGGGGCGGTTGAGGCGCTAAACGCAGGCTGTCAACAATGGTTGAAGAGGAAGCCCGGCCTAAAGAAGCGGCTTTCGGTAAGTGATTGGCGAAGATCTATTCTAAGAAGCCTCAACTATTGCTCAGCAGTTGAGATGCGTGTTAAAGAAATAATATTACTGTTCTAATATGTTTGAATACCTTTGATCTTTCCGTTCTTATTCTCTCTGAAAACAAACTTTAATGAAAAAGCTCAGCTACCATTTAGGCGCTGCCTTGTGCAGTGCCTTGCTATGTTGCTCCTGCGAACGTCCGCTTGATGACATGGCCATCAGCCCCAAGATCAATAATGGTCCCAAAGCCATTGCCAATGCCCCTTACATAGAGCAGGTTGCCTACACCCATCAGCACCTCGATGTAGTGGGGAAATCTTTACTTTATGTTTTGAACGACAAATAAAATAGAACTATTTTATTGGCGGAGCTTGATAAAATAGTTTCGGAGGAGAAACAAATTATTTTAAAAAAATTAATTGGTATATATAAAATAAATGGCATTGATCTTGTTGATGAAATGATCCAGGTATCTGGTAAAATAGATGGTCAAGCAGATGTCGTTGTAAGTTTAAGAGCCTTTAATGGAATAGATAATATTGATTGGAAAATAAAGATATATATTCCGTCATATAATGATTTAAAAGACCAAGGAAAGTTGTTGAATGGTAAATATTCTTTGTTTTCGTATGCTGGAGAAAACGATAAAGATTTTCCGTTTTTTAATGGGTATAAATATGATAATAAATTTGAAAAAATATTTATAAATGAAAAATATGTTAACAAAAATCCAGTGATAATTATTTCTCTTGATGAGAAGATTAATAGAGACGAAGAAGATAAAGCAATTAAAAATTATTCTTCTACATCTAATAGGCCAACTGGGACTACTGTAAATGCTGCTATTGGACTTATGTCCGTGAAAGAAAAGAAAGAGAGCTGGCCAGCAGGTGCAAGTGACATAGCCATTGCTGGAAGTATAGTTTGGAATAATGCCTCTAATACTAATCCTTTCAATCCTCCTGCTCCAAATGATGTTCCTACTTCCTTCTTTGTAGGATCTGGGCTTCCTAATTATGATTTTAATGGATCTAGTATTAGAGATTTTTCACGAAAAGAAGTCGATAAGCAAACTTGGGTAGACGTTAACGCTAGGTTAGTTTCCAGTTGGAACCCATATTGGTATCCTAGTCCTGGTTATAAGAATAGTTACGATAGAGATGCTGATCATGCTTTCTATATTGTATACGAGGCGGATCCCTGGCCTACTGGTGAAAGGACTGCATCATTTCAAAATAATCTCAATCTGCGAATTTCTTATCGGTCAGATGATGGAGTCTATATACAAGAAATCATTACGAGAGATCAAAGTATTAGAACTAATTCAGATAATCCCTGGTATTCTACAGGAGATTTTGGAAATCCGTTCTTCTACCAAGGACATCAAGTTATTGTAAACAGCATACAATATCAGGTAGGTGATGAACGTTACTAATTGATGAAAAAAATATTAAAAATTAGTAACATGAAAACTAAGGAAAATAAAAATCTAATAACTTGGATCCTTATTTTGATTATTATTTTTTTTGCAAATTTAGCTAATAGTCAAAATTTATCAGGCAAGATTACTTTAATTTTAAGTCCATCCATAAAAATAAGAAGTACCTTAATGAATGTCTTCAATTTTAGGGCTATTAGATATGATCCATTTATCGCGTATGACTATGAAAGAAATTATCAAGTTATAGCGTTAGGGCCTAGCGTAGAAGTAGGAAATAAATTAAAAATATCATTTGTTCCATATTTTAGATACGGTTACCTACACTCGTATTGGAGTAAATATGGTATAAAAGATAAGAAAGGAATTTCTATTGATTTAGATTTTCATGTGAATAAGACTATAAATGAATCTAGAATAAGGTTTTTTCCACATAGAATTATGCTGGGTGTAGGTATTCAAAATGTTGGGCAATCTTATATGACTAATTATCTTACTAAACAGATAAAATTAAAGCCAGAGAATAACAGCGTTGACGGAGGTTTTGGTTACATTAGTAAAAATAAAAAATTTGTTTATGATATTGCGGCTCATTATTTATACAATGGAATTTTAGACAACCGAGATGATAAGTTCCTGTGCTATTCTTTCACGTTTCGCTACAATCTGTGGCAAAAAACCCTTTTCGGGGATCTGGCAGAGGCGGCTAAGTAAGCAACAGCAGAACTACTAACTTTGCCCCTTATGAGCAACGCCCCCAAACCCGCCGCCGCCGCCACTACCGAAGGCACGCTGGCCAATATTGTGTCGCACGCCAAGGAATATGGCTTCGTATTCCAGTCATCGGAAATCTACGACGGCCTGGCTGCCGTGTACGACTACGGCCCCAACGGCGTGGAACTCAAGAACAACCTCAAGCAGCTTTGGTGGAAGGCCATGACCCAGCTCCACCAGAACGTGGTGGGCATCGACGCGGCCATCTTCATGCACCCGCTCACCTGGAAAGCCTCCGGCCACGTCGACGGCTTTTCGGACCCCATGATTGACAACCTCGACAGCAAGAAGCGCTACCGCGCCGACGTGCTGCTCGAAGACCGGGCCGCCGAGCACGAGAAGAACGGTGAGCTGGCCCGGGCCGAAACCCTGCTGGCTGAAATGGGCCGTCTGCTGACCAGCGAAGATCTGGCCGGCGTCAAGCAGCTCATCATCGACGAGAAAATCGTGTGCCCCGTCAGCAAAACCGGCAACTGGACCGACGTGCGCCAGTTCAACCTCATGTTCAGTACGCAGGTGGGGGCGGTGGCCGAGGATTCGAGCCAGATTTACCTGCGCCCCGAAACGGCCCAGGGCATCTTCGTCAACTTTTTGAACGTGCAGAAATCGGCCCGCCAGAAGGTGCCGTTCGGCATTGCCCAGATCGGCAAGGCCTTCCGCAACGAGATTGTGGCCCGGCAGTTCATCTTCCGCATGCGGGAGTTTGAGCAGATGGAGCTGCAATTCTTCGTGCGCCCCGGCACCGAGGGCGAGTGGTATGAGCATTGGAAAACCATGCGCCGCCGCTGGCACGAGGCCCTGGGCCTGCCCGCCGCCAAGCTCCGCTTCCACGACCACGACAAGCTGGCCCACTACGCCAAAGCCGCCGTGGATATTGAGTACGAGTTCCCGTTTGGCTTCAAGGAAATCGAGGGCATCCACTCGCGGGGCGACTTCGACCTGACCCAGCACCAGACGCTGAGCAAGAAGAAGCAGCAGTACTTCGATGCCGACATCGACCCCGCTACCGGCAAAGCCTACGGCAACTACGTGCCCTTCGTGGTGGAAACGTCGGTGGGCGCCGACCGCCTGTTCCTGGCCACGCTCTGCCAGGCCTACCAGGAGGAAACGATTACCGAGGGCGAAGGCGAGCAGCAGCAAACCAAAACCCGTACCCTGCTGCGCCTGCACCCGGCCGTAGCGCCCATCAAGGCGGCCATCTTCCCGCTGGTGAAAAAGGACGGCATGCCCGAGAAGGCCACCGAAATCTTTAACAGCCTGCGCCACGATTTCCGCGTGATTATGGAGGAGCGCGACGCTATCGGCAAGCGCTACACCCGCCAGGACCTGATCGGCACGCCCTTTTGCATCGTGGTGGATGGCCAGACCCTGGAGGACGACACCGTGACGGTCCGCCACCGCGACTCGCGCGAGCAAACCCGTATGCCGATTGCCGAGCTGCGCGCCTACATCGGCGAGGCCGTGAGCTTCTCGCGCATATTTGAGAAGTTGGAAGGCTAGGAGCCGGAACGCAAAAAAACTGTCATTCCGACGAAGGAGGAATCTGAGTTGAATCGTTGAACGAGCCTGTTCAACGATTCAACTCAGATTCCTCCTTCGTCGGAATGACAGTTTTTTTAAACTCTTCTATACGTCCTCAATCAATTCTCGCTCAGCCACTGGGTGGCGTCGCGGCGGGAGGTGAAGTAGTTGAACTCCACCTGGGCGGGGGGCAGGGTGGAGGAGGCGATGGAGCTGCCGATCTGGTACTGGTACTGGCCCTCGGATACGACGGCAGCAATGAAGAGTGGGCGTTTGGGCTGCTCAGCCAGGGCCTCGGTGAGGGGGGCCAGCAACTCCTCCATATCATCGGTCGGGGGGGCGTTGCGCTTCAGATCCAGGAGCAGCTTGCCCACGTTCTGGGTCAGCATTTCTTCCAGGGCCCGTTGGTAGGCCTGGCCGAATGAAATAGACAACGCCGTGGCGTTGTAGCTCAGGTGCAGGGTTTCAGATACCGGATTGTACGTCAACGACGCATCCGGGGAATGGTACAAGGTCATGTTAAAAGAAAAAATAACAAGCCGAAAGGAGTAGAGTGCAATTTTTCAGCTACGCAACGACTTGAATTGCGCATGGTTACGAGATATAGGGCATAAAATGTTCACTATATTCGGAAGAAAAAACGCTTTTTCCAATTGTGGTGCCGTTTGGATGCCGGGAGTCCCTGCGGGTTTAACCGCTGATTCTCACCCGCAACCTGCCCGGGGTTGCGTACCTTTGCTGCATTTTAACGGCCTATGTGGAGAAACCTTGCCCTGTTTGTGATTAAGAATCGTCGGCTGCTGATTGGGCTGCTGGTGGTGATTACCGGCTTCATGGCCTGGGAAGCCCGCAAGGTGGAAATGACCTACGATTTCGCCCAAGTCGTGAGTCCCGACGATCCGGACATGGTGTACTTCCAGCAGTTCAAGCGCCAGTTTGGCGAAGACGGCAACGTGCTCGTGCTGGGCATGCAGGATAGCTCGGTCTACGAGCTGGGCAACTTCAACGAGCTGCGCCTGCTCACCGACACGCTCAGCGCCGTGGAAGGCGTAAACGGCGTGCTGGGCGTTCCGCGCCTGCCGCGCCTCGAAAAGGACACCACGGCCCGGACCTTCCGGGCCGTGCCCATCTTCCGTAACCCGCCCAAATCGCAGGCCGAGCTCGACTCGCTGATGCGCGTCGTGAACGAACAGGAGTTCTACAAGGGCCAGCTGATTTCGCCCGTTACCGGCGCCACCCTGCTGGCCCTTACTCTCGACCCTAAGTACCTGAATTCCAGTCGGCGCGGGGCCGTGATGGACGAAATTCTGGCCCATGCCCACCGTTTCGAGCGCAAAACCGGCATCCGGCTGCACTACGCCGGCCTGCCCTACGTGCGGGCCACCATGACCACCAAGGTGGCCTCGGAAATGAAGTTCTTCGTGGCCCTGACACTGGTCATGATGGCCCTCACGCTGCTCATGTTCTTCCGGACCTGGTCGGCGGTGGTGTTTCCGCTGCTCATTGTGATGATTGTAGTCATCTGGTGCATCGGGAGCATGGTGTTGCTGGGCTACAAAATTAACCTGCTCACGGGCCTGATTCCGAGCATCATCATCGTTATCGGCATTCCCAACTGCACCTACTTACTCAGCCGCTACCACTACGACTACCGCAAATCGGGCAACCAGGTGCTGGCCATGACACGGGTGGTGCGCAAAATTGGCCTGGTTACCCTGATGAACAACACCACCACGGCCATTGGGTTTGTGGTGTTCTGCTTCACCAACATTGCCATTCTGTTCCAGTTCGGGTTGGTGGCCACCATCAATATTTACGTCGCCTTTTTGGTGTCGTTTATTCTGATGCCTATCATCTTCACCATTCTGCCGCCGCCCACGGCCAAGCAACTGGACCACCTCGAAGCCAAGCCGCTCATTAAGCTGCTCGAATTCTTCGATTACCTGGTGCTGGAGCGCCGCCGCACGGTGTACCTGACGGCCCTGGCCCTGGCCGTGCTGGCCGGCGTGGGCGTGAGCAAGGTGAAGTCGGTTTCCTATATGGTGGACGATTTACCCAAGGATTCGACGGTGAATTCCGACCTCAAGTTCTTCGAGCAACACTTTAATGGGGTAATGCCGCTGGAGCTGGTCGTGGATACGGGCAAGGCCAAGGGCCTGCTCAAAATCAAGAACCTGGAGCGCATCGACCGCCTCGAAAAGTACCTGCGCACCCAGCCCGTGCTCACGAGCCCGGTCAGCATCGTCACGTTCCTGAAAGCCTCCACCCAGGCCTTCTACAACGGTAGCCCCGCCTTCTACCGCCTGCCCGACAACTCCGAGAAGAACTACATCTTCAGCTACCTGGCCCGCTCACAGTCGAAGCAGGGTTCGGAAGGCGCCCTGACCAGCAAGCTCATGCGCTCCTTCACCGACTCCACCATGCGGGAGGCGCGCATCTCGCTCAAAATTGCCGACATCGGCTCCCAAAACCTCGACACGCTGCTCAGCAAGCAGATCCGCCCCGAAATCGATAAGATTTTCAAGGGCACGGGCATGAACGTGAAGCTGACCGGCACCACCATCATCTTCACCAAAGGCAACGAATTCCTGATCGGGACGCTCAAAAGCAGTTTGCTGCACGCGTTCCTGCTGGTGGGGCTGGTGGTGCTGGTGCTGTTTCGCAGCATCCGGACGGTGTTTTTCGCCCTGCTGCCCAACTTCTTCACCCTGCTGCTCACGGGCGGCATTATGGGCTACTTCGGCATCCCGCTCAAGCCCAGCACGGCCCTCATTTTCAGTATTGCGCTGGGTATTGATGGCGACAACTCCATCCACCTGCTGGCCAAGTTCCGGCAGGAAATGGCCAGCAACGGCCGCCGGGTGCGGGCCGCCATCAGCACCACGCTTTCGGAGGCCGGCACGAGCATGATTTACACCAGCATCGTGCTGTTTCTGGGCTTTTCGGTGTTTGCCTTCTCCGAGTTCGGGGGCACTAAGGCCCTGGGCCTGCTCATGTCGGCCAGCCTGCTCATCACCAACTTCTCCAACCTGATTCTGCTGCCCTGCCTGCTCGTTACCTTCGAGCACGGGGCCGACGAAACCACCATCGACCAGTCGGCCATCAAGCACTACGATGACAACTACCACGCCGAGGACGACGACTTGGAACTGAATCTGGCGAGGATGCGGAAGAGTTAATTGTCCTCACTTTACGTCCTACGGTCGCCTCACCCCCTAGCCCCCTCTCCGAAAAGGAGAGGGGGGACTAGCCTAAAACTTACACTTGATTCTAGCTCTAATCCGTTGCGTCTAGCTCTAGTCCCCCCTCTCCTTTTCGGAGAGGGGGCTAGGGGGTGAGGCGACCGTGAGGCGACTAGAAATACCCAACATAAAATGTCCTACCCCGAATACAAGCAGCCGCTCAACTACGGCCAGGTTGGCACCGATATCCTGGCCTGGTGGAAGCAGAACAGCATCTTTGAGAAAAGCGTGAGCAGCCGCGAAGGCCAGCCCACGTTCGTATTCTATGAGGGTCCGCCCTCGGCCAACGGCGCGCCCGGTATCCACCACGTGATGGCCCGGACGGTAAAAGACATCTTCTGCCGCTACCAGACGCTGCTCGGCAAGCAAGTGCCCCGCAAGGGCGGCTGGGACACCCACGGTCTGCCCATCGAGTTGCAGGTGGAAAAGGAGCTGGGCATCACGAAGGAGGATATCGGCAAGAAAATCAGCATTGAGGAGTACAACCAGCGCTGCCGCGAAACCGTCATGCGCTTCAAGGCCCAGTGGGACGACCTGACCGAGAAAATGGGCTACTGGGTCGACCTCGACGACCCCTACATCACCTTCGAGCCCGAGTACATCGAAAGCTGCTGGGCGCTGCTCAAGAAGCTCTACGACAAGGGTTTTCTTTACAAAGGCTACACCATCCAGCCCTACTCGCCGGCGGCCGGCACCGGCCTAAGCTCGCACGAACTCAACCAGCCCGGCACCTACCGTGACGTGATGGACACGACCGTCGTGGCCCAGTTCAAGGTAGTGCGGGATGCGGCTTCGGAGAAGCTGTTCGCGGCGGATGATGCCGCGCCACTCCACATTCTGGCCTGGACGACGACGCCCTGGACGCTGCCGGCCAACACCGGTCTGGCCGTGGGTAAGAACATTCCCTACGTGCTGGTGCGTACGTTCAACCCCTACACCGGCACGCCCGTCCGGGTGGTGCTGGCAGAGGCGCTGGTGGGCAAATACTTCACCGAGAAAGGCAAAGAGGCGTCCTTTGAGGACTTCAAGTCCGGTGATAAAGTGCTGCCCTGGCGCATCGAAAACACCTTCAAAGGCGCTGACCTCGTCGGCATTAAGTACGAGCGTCTCTTCGGCCACGCCACTGGCTTCCCAGCCTTTGAAAACGAGGAAAACGCCTTCCGCGTGATTGTCGGCGACTTCGTGACCACGGAGGACGGCACCGGCATCGTGCACATCTCGCCCACGTTTGGCGCGGATGACTTCCGGGTGGCCCAGCAGAACGGCATTCCGGCGCTGATGGTAGCCGACGATGAAGGCAAGTTGAGCCCCATCGTGGACCGGACGGGCCGCTACGTGGCCCAGATGGGCGAATTCGGCGGCCGTTGGGTGAAGAACTACGACGGCCACGACCAGAGCGGGGCCGACTACAAAACGCTCGACGAAAGCATTGCCATCCGCATGAAAGGCGACGGCACGGCCTTCAAAGTGGAGAAGTACGAGCACACCTACCCGCACTGCTGGCGCACCGACAAGCCCGTGCTCTACTACCCCCTCGATTCCTGGTTTATCAAGACCACGGCCGTCAAGGACCGGCTCATCGAGCTCAACAAAACCATCAACTGGCAGCCCGCCAGCACCGGCACCGGCCGCTTCGGCAACTGGCTCGAAAACCTGGTCGACTGGAACCTGAGCCGCTCCCGCTACTGGGGCACGCCGCTGCCCATCTGGCGCACCCAGGACGGCACCGAGGAAATCTGCATCGGCAGCATCGAGCAGATGAAGCAGGAGATTGACAAGGCTGTAACGGCCGAAATCATGACCCACAACCCCTACGCCAACGGCGAAAAGGTAGACCTGCACCGTCCCTACGTGGACGATATTTTCCTGGTGAGCCCCAGCGGCCAGCCCATGTACCGCGAGCCCGACCTGATTGACGTCTGGTTCGACAGTGGTGCCATGCCCTACGCCCAGTGGCACTACCCGCTCGAAAACGGTGAGAAATTCCAGAAGAATTTCCCGGCCGATTTCATTGCCGAAGGCGTGGACCAGACCCGCGGCTGGTTCTTCACGCTGCACGCGCTGGCCGTGATGCTGGAAGACTCGGTGGCCTACAAGAACGTGATGGCCAACGGCCTAGTGCTCGACAAGAACGGCAACAAGATGAGCAAGCGCCTCGGCAACGCCGTCGACCCGTTTGCCACCATCAGCCAGTACGGCCCCGACGCCACGCGCTGGTACATGATTGCCAACGCCCAACCCTGGGACAACCTCAAGTTCGACGTGGCCGGCATCACGGAGGTGCAGCGCCGCTTCTTCGGCACGCTCTTCAACACCTACTCGTTCTATGCCCTCTACGCCAACCTCGACGGCTTCCAAGCCACCGAAACGGCCCGCGTGCCCCACCACGAGCTAAGCGAACTGGACCGGTGGATTCTGAGCAAGCTGCAATCCTTGATCAAGGAAGTACGCGGCCACTACGACGCCTATGACCCCACCAAAGCGGCCCGGGCCATCCAGGATTTCGTCACCGACCAGCTCTCCAACTGGCACGTGCGCCTCTCGCGGCGGCGGTTCTGGAAGGGCGACCTGACCCCCGACAAGCGGGCGGCCTACGAAACGCTCCAGGAGTGCCTCACCACCGTGGCCCAGCTCATGGCCCCCATCGCGCCCTTCTTCGCCGAGTGGCTCTACCAGAACATGACCGACGGCCTGCGCGCCGCCGGCGTTGCCGAAAGCAGCCCGTTCGCCCCCGAATCGGTCCACCTTACGCTTCTCGTGCAGGCCGATGAAACCCGCATCGACCCGGCCCTGGAGGAACGCATGGAACTGGCCCAGCGGATTTCCTCGCTCACCCACTCGCTCCGCAAAAAGTCGGTGCTGAAGGTGCGCCAGCCGCTTCAGCGCATTCTGGTGCCGGTGTTCAACGACAACACCCGCGCCCAGGTGGGCAAAGTGGAGGACCTGATCTGCGCCGAGCTGAACATCAAGCACGTGGAGTTCCTCGACGACACCAGCGGCGTGCTGGTGAAATCGGTGAAGCCCAACTTCAAGCGCCTCGGCCAGCAGTATGGCCCCAAGCTGAAGGTGGTAGGCGCGCGCATTCAGCAGATGACGGCCGAGGAAATCAGCACCATCGAAAAAACCGGCCAGCTGACCGTGGACATCGAGGGTGAAACCTACACCCTGGCCCCCGACGACGTGGAAATCCGCACCCAGGACCTGCCCGGCTGGCTCGTGGCCACCGACGGCGCCCTCACCGTGGCCCTCGACGTGACCCTGACCGACGAGCTGCGCCAGGAAGGCGTGGCCCGCGAGCTGGTGAACCGCCTCCAGAACCTGCGCAAAGACAGCGGCCTGGAAGTGCAGGACAAAATCCGCGTAACCCTGGGCCAGCAGCCCGAGCTACAAGCCGCCGTGCAGGCCTTCGGCGACTACATCCGGGAAGAAGTGCAGGCCCTGAGCCTGGATTTCGCCCCGGAAATCAGCGACGGTACGGTGCTCGAATTCGACGACTACTCGGTGCCCGCCCGCCTGGAAGTGGCAACTGCCTGAGCCTGATACCGGCTCACCAGCAAGGCTCCGAAACTACGGTTTCGGAGCCTTTTTTTGTGCGGCCCGGTCAACCGGCAGCCTCATTCTGGCACCGTTATATCGGCCTGCACTTCGGCCAGGGGCGCGGTGGCGCGGATAAAGTAGCGGTAGCGGCCTGGGCACAGCTGCAACGTTAGCGGCCCGGCCTGCGGGCCGATTTCAGAGGTGAAAACGGGCGGTACCTGGTCGGGGTGCGGGCCGCTGAGTTCTTCCAGCAGGTAGAGTTGCAGCACCCGGCGGCCGGTGGCACTGGTGGCCCGGTAGGGCGCGAGGTCGAGCGTGACAGGGCGGGCGTTGGTGGCGGCCGGGTAGGGCAGGGGTAGCCGCCGGGCGTCGAGGCGGTTGTACACCGTTATATCGGCCGTGCTTAAAAGGGCTTCGGGCGGGCGGCGGGTGGGTTTTTCCGGGTACAACAGCTGCTTGTAAATGCTCCGGGCCAGGCCCGGAGCCGCCAGCGAGTCGAGGTGCTGCCAGTGCGGCGGCAGGTGCAGCTCCTTGTAGGGAATGCACTGGTCGTGCTCGGTGTGGCTCTGGTTGACGACGACCACCGACTTGCCTCCCCAACCGGCCAGCAGTCGGCGGCGCACATCCCGCCACGACTCCCTGTTGTCCCAGTTGCCTTCGGACATAGACGTAAACAGCACCACCCGCGCGTGTTTGGGCAACTGCTCCAGGGCGCGCCGGAGGTTTTGTTGCTGCCGCTGGAGGTGCTCATTCTGGCGTCGTTCAGCGCCGAAGTCAGACGTATGCCGGATGACATGGTCGATGCCGGCCGGCTGGATGGTGTCGGCGTAGCCAACGAGCGTAAATCCCTGCTGCCGGGCGGTGCGGATAAGGTTGGCGAACTGGTACTCGGCCGCGAATTCGTGGCGGCTGACGGCTGGGTAGGGCTGCTGACCAAGCAGAGGGGCAGCCCCGTTGAGCGTACTCACCAGCAGGTAGCGAAATCCCTGCGCGTACAACTCGGGCAATAATTGCGCTACCAGCGTCCGGTGATGCGGCCGGTGCACATTTTCGTCGAACAGGGCCACCTGCTTGCCTTTCGTCTGGCGCAGAATATCGGAATGGGCTTCGTGGACCGAATAAATTTCGTCCGCCATGCAGCCAAAGGTGCCATCGGTGCTGTACTGGGGCTGCGGCAAGGAGATGAAGTCCAGGTCCGACTCGCTTCGTAGCCACCGTTGCGCGGGGGCATTCACGAACGATTCGTATTTGTCGAGGCCGTTTGCCAGGGCCAGGGTGGTGCGGTAAGCTATGGTGCGGTAGCGGTGCTGGTAGCGGGAGAGGCTGGAGTCGGCCGCGTACTCGGCAGGCGTAATCTGGTTGGCCCCGGCCGCGTGCCGGCCCTCCTGCAACGTAGCCAGCGCCGGCTGCGGGTTGCCGCCGGGAGCGTGCCGAACCAGGCTGTCGGCGTACCGGGCCAGGGCGGCTACATCGGGCAGGGGTGGGGTTCCGGGCAGTTCCAGGGCCGGGAAAATGCGGCTGCCGTACAGAATATCGAGGGTTCGTTGCAGGTTGGGGTACTGGCCCAGGCCCCCTCCGTAAGCCGCCCGCTCCACCTCGGCCCGCAAATAGAGCCAGCCGCCCGCTGGCAGCGCGCAGGCCAGCTCCTGGGTAAGCGGCGGGCTGCTGCTGCCCCGGTAGTAGCGCCCCGGCCGCCAGGCCTCGAAGCCCCAGCCCAGCCACGCTAGGGCAGCCCCGGTAGGCAGGTGTACCACCGTGAGGGTACTGCGGGGGGCGTTTTGCTGCCGGATAACGGCCAGCACCGAAGCCCCGGCCGCCGCCGCGGGGCCGGCCAGTTGCCCCAGCCGGGCCGTCAGTTCGGGTTCGGGGGGGCCGAGGGGGTGAGGCGTGGCCTGGAAGCTGGCCGGTAGTGCCAGCCGCAGGCCCAACCGCGCATCGGTGTAGGTCTGAGCCAGGGTATCGGGCTGTTGGGCGCGGGCGGGGCCACTAGCCAGCAGCCCCAGTATGCCTGACACCCTCAGGATTCTCCTCATTGCTTTGCTCATAACAGAACCGGATCAGGCAAACCGTACGAAACCCCGGGGGCGGCACCAGCCCGCTACCGAAAAGCAGTTTACGCAACCGCGCCCGGAAACCGGGGCCTTTGCCGTAAGTTTGCCCCCTGAATGCCGTTTAGCAATCCGCCGCACAAAGCCCCAAAAAAGGGGTTCAAACCGGCACAAAACCATCCTTCGGCCACATACTGCGGCGGCAGTGTGTTTTGCGGATCAGTTTAAAATTTCGCTTCTCTTTGTGCTTATGAAGTACTGGAAATATTACCTGGTGGCCCTGCTCGTCATCGTCATCGACCAACTCTCCAAGTGGGCCGTGCACCGCTACATGCCCATGGGCATGCCCGGCGAAATCCCCGTTTTCGGCGACTGGTTCAAGCTGCACTACATCCTGAATCCGGGCATGGCCTTCGGCGTGCAGCTGCCGCCGCCCTACGGCAAGGTGATGCTCACGCTGTTCCGGCTGGTGGCCGTCACGGGCATTGGGTACTACATCTACCGCCTCTGGAAGCAACATGCACCTAACGGCCTGATTATCTGCATCGCCATGATTCAGGGCGGGGCCATTGGTAACCTAATCGACTCGATTTTCTACGGTATCATCTATGACAACGCCCCTTTTGGTTCGCCCACGCCCTGGTTCCACGGCCAGGTGATTGACATGCTCTACGCCGACCTCTACGAAGGCATTCTGCCTTCCACCTGGCCACTGGTGGGCGGGTCCCACCTCTCGCTCTGGCCTATTTTCAACATCGCCGATTCCGCCATTTTCGTGGGCGTAGCCCTGATTCTGATTTTCCAGAACCGCTTCTACGGCGGCCACTTTGAAGCCGCCGAAGCGGAGGCGCAGGCCCGTCGCAACGCCGAAGCTTCGGAAGTGGCGTAAATGTCAGTTGTTAATTGCCAGTTGAATAGTTGAGGACTGACTGAAAAAACCTGTCATCCTGACGAAGGAAGGACCTTATCGCACTGAACAGTCGTAACAGAGACTCGTTTGGATGGGATAAGGTCCTTCCTTCGTCAGGATGACGGGTAGTTCAGGCAATTTTTAATTCTTCATTTTTAATTTTTAATTCAACCAATGCCCATTCTCTCCGTCCGCGACCTGACCATTGATTTCCACAGCCACCGGGGCAATACCCGGGCCGTGGAGGGCATCAGCTTCGACCTGCACCGGGGCGAAACGCTGGCCATCGTGGGTGAATCGGGCTCGGGCAAGTCGGTAACTTCCCTGGCCTTAATGGGGCTGATTCCGATGCCGCCCGGCCGGATTGCCAGCGGCGAGGCCCGGTTCCAGAGCGAGGCGCTGGGGGAGGTAGACCTGCTCACGCTCCGCGACGATGAGCTCCAGCAGGTGCGGGGCAACGACATCGGGATGATTTTTCAGGAGCCCATGACCTCGCTGAACCCGGTGTATACCTGCGGCAGCCAGGTGGTGGAAGCCCTGCGCCTGCACACCAGCCTGAGCGAAAAGCAGGCCCGGGTCCGCACCGTGGATCTGTTCACGATGGCCCGCCTGCCCCGGCCCGAGAAAATTTTCGCCAGCTACCCCCACGAAATCAGCGGCGGCCAGAAGCAGCGCGTGATGATTGCCATGGCCATGGCCTGCAACCCCGCCCTGCTCATCGCCGACGAACCCACCACGGCCCTCGACGTGACGGTGCAGGCCCAGATGCTACGCCTCATTGATGAGTTGCGCCGCGAGCACAACACGGCCGTCATCTTCATCACCCACGACCTGGGCGTAGTAGCCGAAATAGCCGACCGCATCCTCGTCATGTACCGGGGCCACGTGGTGGAGCAGGGGCCGGTGCTCGATATTTTCACCAACCCCCAGCACCCCTACACGAAGGGACTACTGGCCTGCCGCCCAAAACTTTCGGTGGGTCGCAAAAAACTTCCCGTAGTGGCCGATTTCATGCGTGAAACAGCCGACGGGGGCTTTATTGCCACTGAAACTTCCCCAGGTCAAGTGCCTGATGATGAAAGCGGTGCTGCCGACGCTGTGCCCTCTCACAGTGAGCGTGAAACCACCAAAATGTTCCCCGTGGAACATGGTGTTTCACGCCCCGTGGAACCGCATTTTGGCCTTGAATCGGCTCCCAGTGCCGAATCGGGCGTGGAACTTCCGCTCTCCTACGACCCGGCGAACCAGGGCTTAAGCCCTGGGCTAGTCAGGGAGCCGGGCATGGACGCGGATGTAGCGGCGGATGATGCCTTGGCCACTGACACGGCTTCCGCTTCTCGCTCCGTAGCCCAGGGTTTCAACCCAGGGACGCAGGTGCCGTTGCTGGCAGTGCAGGACCTGAACGTGCACTTCCCCATTCGCAAAGGGTTCTTCAACCGCAAGCCGGAGTTCGTGCGGGCGGTTGATGGGGTGAGCTTCGAGATTTACCCCGGCGAAACGGTGGGGCTGGTAGGGGAGTCGGGCTGCGGTAAGACGACGCTGGGCCGGGCGCTGCTGCGGCTGGTGGAACCAACGTCGGGCCGCATTCTGTTCGAGGGCGACGATCTGGCGAAGCTGCCGGCTGAGGCGCTACGCCGCCGCCGCCGCGACTTCCAGATGGTGTTCCAGGACCCCTACGCCGCCCTCAACCCCATGATGACCGTGGGCGAGGCCATTGTGGAGCCCATGCGGGTACACGGCGTAGGCGGCACCAAGCAGCAGCAAAAAGCCAAGGTGCTGGAGCTGCTGCGCACGGTGGGCCTGCGGGAGGAGCACTTTATGCGCTACCCCCACGAGTTCAGCGGCGGCCAGCGCCAGCGCATCTGCATTGCCCGCGCCCTGGCCCTGCAACCCAAGTGCATCATCTGCGACGAATCCGTGTCGGCCCTCGATGTGTCGGTGCAGGCCCAGGTGCTCAACCTGCTCAACGACCTCAAGCGCGAGTTCGGCATCACTTACCTCTTCATCACCCACGACTTGTCGGTGGCCCGGTTTATGAGCGACCGGCTGCTGGTGATGCGCCAGGGCCAGATTGTGGAAAGCGGCCCCGCCGCCGATATTTACGCCAACCCCCAGCATCCGTACACGCAACAACTGCTGGCCGCCATCCCCAAAGACACCCCCGCCGACATCCGGGCCGCCGTGGCCAGCCGGGCGTAAACTGAACGTCATGCAGAGCGGAGCGAAGCATCTCGCGTGCTGACGCAGGAGCACGTTGGCAACGTCAGCACGCGAGATGCTTGCTTCGCTCCGCTCTGCATGACGTTCGTTTACTACGCCAGCTAACCCCGATATAGTTATTCACCGTTATATTCCGTAGTATCTTACCAAGCCGGTTCGCCGGCCCCTTTTTCCATTTCCCGAAAGGCCCGGACAGTTTCCGGCTTTCCCCTCATTCAACCTCTGCCGCCTGAGAACAGACCATTACCGGCGGCCCGACTACATGAAACAACCCTCTTCCAAAGCCCCCCGCGCCCCCCGCGCGAAGGCCCAACCCGCCGCCGAAGCATCGGCCCCAGCCACCTCGGCCACCATCAGCCAGGACCAGATTATGCGGATTTTCCGCGACAACCCCGGTAAGGTGCTCACTTACCGCCAGCTTTCGCGCCGCCTCGGTGTAACCACCAAAGACCAGCGCGAAGTGGTGTTTGCCCACCTGCGCGAGCTGCGCCAGGACGACCAGCTGCTCCTGATTCAGAACGACGAGTACCGCCTGACCGACGAAGCGGCCGCCGCCTTCGAAGCCGCCCCGAAAGGCCGCATCAAGGGCAGCCGAAAAGCCAAGAACGACGGTGCCGAAACGGAAGCGGCCGAGACGCCCACCGAGCCCGGCGAACTGCCGCCCGGCAAGAAGCTGCCCCGCGGTGGCCGGGTGGCCGAGAGCGAGTTCGGCCAGGACCCCGTGGTGCACCGCCGCCGCGAGGCCGGCTTCGACTTTCCCGGTGCCAACGAGCCCCAGGCGCCCCGCCGCCGCCGCGAGAGCGGGGGCGACACCATTGTGGGTACCGTGGCCCTGGCCACCGACAAGTACGCCTTCGTGATTAGCGAGGAGACGGAGAAAGACGTGCGCGTGTTCACCGACCGCCTCCAGTTTGCCATGCAGGGCGACACGGTGCGGCTGCGGCTGCGCAGCTCCCGCGACGGCCGCCCGGTGGGCGACGTGGTGGAAGTGCTCGACCGCAAGCGCCCCGAAGTAGTAGGCCGCCTCCAGATCCGCGACAACGTGGCCTTCGTGAAGCCCGACAACCGTAAGCTGTACTTCGATGTGTACGTGAGCCAGGACGACCTCAACGGTGCCCAGCACGGCGAGAAAGTCCTCGTTCATGTAACCGAGTTTCCGGAGGAAGGCTCCGACCGTTCGCCCGCCGGCGTAATTGAGCGCAGCTTCGGACAGGCCGGTGGCAACGAGGCCGAGATCAACGCCATCATGGCCGAGTTCGGGCTGCCGTTTGAATTCCCGGCCGAGGTAGAGGCTGAGTCGGAGGAGATGAGCACCGAGATGGAGGCCGCCGAAATCGAGCGCCGCCGCGACTTCCGGGGCGTCACGACCTTCACTATCGACCCGGCCGATGCCAAGGACTTCGACGATGCGCTGTCGATTCAGCAGCTCGAAAACGGGCACTGGGAAATTGGGGTGCACATTGCTGACGTAACGCACTACGTGCGCCTCGACACGGCCCTGGAGAGCGAAGCCCGCCAGCGTGCTACCTCAGTGTACCTCGTCGACCGCGTGATTCCGATGTTGCCCGAGCGCCTGAGCAACGGCCTCTGCTCGCTACGGCCCAACGAGGACAAGCTGACCTTCTCGGCCGTGTTCGAACTCGATGAGAACGGCAAGCTCTACAGCACCTGGCTGGGAAAAACCATCATTCACTCCGACCGCCGCTTCGCCTACGAAGATGCCCAGGAGCGGATTGAGGGCCTCGATTCCGACTACACCCAGGAGGTGCAGCTCATGAACCGTATCGCCAAGAAGCTCTGCGCCGCCCGCTTCAAGCAGGGGGCCATCAGCTTTGAAACCCAGGAGGTGAAGTTCCGCCTCGACGAGGATGGCAAGCCCTTGGGCGTGTATGTGAAGGAGCGCAAGGATGCCCACAAGATGATTGAGGAGTTCATGCTGCTGGCCAACCGCAAGGTGGCCGAGTTCGTGTTCAAGCTCAAAAAGACCAAGCCGCGCTTCACGATGGTCTACCGCGTCCACGACTCGCCCGACCCCGAGCGGCTCCAGAACTTCGCCCTGTTTGCCAAGAAATTCGGCTACCAGCTCGACCTCAACAATCCCCAAAAAATCAGCACCGAACTCAACGGGCTGAACACCGAAGTGGTGGGCCGCCCCGAGCAGAACGTGCTCCAGACCCTGGCCATCCGGACCATGGCCAAGGCCACCTACACCACCGACCCGCGCGGGCACTTCGGCCTAGCCTTCGAGCACTACTCGCACTTCACTTCGCCCATCCGTCGCTACCCCGACATGATGGCCCACCGCCTGCTGGAGCACTACCTCGAAGGGGGCAAGAACGTGGAAGTGGAGCCCATTGAGGAGGAATGCAAGCACTCGTCGGAGCGCGAGAAACTGGCCGCCAGCGCCGAGCGCGCCAGCATCAAGTTCAAGCAGGTCGAGTTCCTGCAGGACCACATTGGCGAGCAGTTCACCGGCGTGGTTTCGGGCCTCACCGAGTGGGGCATGTACGTCGAAATTGCCGAGAACAAGTGCGAGGGCATGATTCGCATCAGCGACATTCCCGGCGACACCTTTGAGCTCGACAAGGACAACTACCGCCTCGTGGGCCACGGCAGCAAGCGCATCATTCAGTTCGGCGACGAGCTGCAGGTGGAGGTGAAAGCTGTGAACCTGCTCGACCGTACCATCGACTTTGCCCTCGTGGATGACCGCCCCGACGACGTAAAGCAGCGCGAGCAGCAGGAGCGCCGCGACAGCAGCAGCAGCCCCCGTGGCTACCGCCCCGAGCGCAGTGGCGGCAAGTCGGGCAGTGGCAGCAGCAAGGGTGGCCGGAGCGACGGTAAAAACAGCAGCAACAGCGCCGGCGGCCGCTCCGATGGCAAGAGCAGCAGCAAAGGCGGCGGGGGCAAGCGCCGCCGGTAACGCTTCCTCTCTAAAAGACGTTGCCTGATCGAGTAAGTAGCCCCTATCGCCGGTAACGGTGGTAGGGGTTTTTTGCTGCCAGCGCCGGCTGCCTATTGGAAGTCTACCGGTACCGTCAGCACCATATCAACGGGGAGCCCGCCGCGCTTGCCCGGAGTGAAGGTATTCAATCGGCTTACTGCCGCTACTGCTGCGGCATCGTAGGCCGGGTTTAGGCCCCGGCCCGGCACTACTCCGATGCCGGTTAAGGCCCCGGATGCGAGCACCGTGAACTGCACCATCACCTGCCCACGCTGCCGGGGGCCGGGCGGGCGTTTCAGGTTCTTGCTGATGATTGTGTACATGGCCTGCGCCCCGCCCAGAAAGCTGGGCTTCGTCTCCACCCGTACATACTTGCCTGTAGTAAGCGCTACCGAATCGGGGGCGGCCGGAGTTGGCGGGCTCGGCTTCGGAGCAGTAGGCTGCCGGGTCGTTTTACGGGGCAGTGGTACGAGGGGGTCGGGCGGGCGGGCATCCCAGCGGTTGTAGGAGTTCTGAGCTACACCCATTACCGGGAGCAGCAGCGAAACCAATAGTAGCAGCGGGGTTTTGGCTCTCATGGAAGGGAAGGTACAAAGGAGTAGCAGGCAGCGCTTCCCGCAACCCGCCGTACCTTTCCCATCTCAACCTTTAGCCCTCTGCGTGGACCTCTCTTTCGTTACCGATAAACTCAACGCCGGTCTGGCCGGCCTGTCCTACGGCGACCAGCCGACGAGCCTCTACGAGCCCATCCGCTACATCATGAGCCTCGGTGGCAAGCGCATCCGGCCCGTGCTCACGCTGCTCGGGGCCCACCTGTTCACCGACGAGCTTGATGCCATCGTGAAGCCCGCCCTGGCCACCGAAGTCTTCCACAATTTCACCCTGCTCCACGACGACCTGATGGACCAGGCGCCCCTGCGCCGGGGCCAGGCCACGGTGCACGAGAAGTGGAACCCCAACGTGGCCATCCTCAGCGGCGACGTGATGCTGGTGCGCGCCTACGAGCTGCTCTTCGATGTGCCCGGACCCCTACTGGCCCCCCTGCTTCGCCGCTTCTCGCAAACGGCCGCCGAGGTCTGCGAGGGCCAGCAGTGGGATATGCATTTCGAAACCCAGTCCGACGTCAGCATTGCCCAGTACCTGGATATGATCCGGCTGAAAACGGCCGTGCTGCTGGGCTTTGCGCTGGAGCTGGGCGCCCGGCTCGGCGGGTCTTCGGAAGCCGATGCCGACCACCTGCGCCAGTTCGGGGAAGGCATCGGCCTGGCTTTCCAGCTCCGCGACGACCTGCTCGACGTGTACGGCGACGCCGCGACCTTCGGCAAGCGCGTGGGCGGCGACATCCTGGCTGATAAAAAGACCTACCTGCTGCTCACGGCCCAGGCCCAGGCCAGCCCCGCCCAGCGGGCCGTGCTGGCCCGCCACATCGGCCAGCCCGTAACGGATGAAGACGCCAAGGTCGAGGCCGTGCGGGCCATCTACGACGAGCTCGAAATCCGCCCCCAGACCGAGGCCCTCATCAACGACTACTTCCTCGATGCCTTGCAGCACCTGGAGCGCGTAGCGGCCCCCGAAACGCGCAAGAAGCCCCTGCACCAGCTGGCCCTGCAACTCCTGGAGCGCGAGCAGTAGGCTGCCGCATAGGCTGTAGGGGCGGGGCTTGCCCCCGCCCGCCGTTACAACGGTCTGGCTAAATGAAATCTGCTGCTACTTGTCAACGGCGGGCGGGGACAAGCCCCGCGTTTTATGCCTGGTCGAATCCCGCGTTCCTGGAAAGCTGGATTCTGGAACCCTACCGGATGCAGCGTAACAACGACTGGTACCGCTTCATTACCTCCGGTTTTCTGCACGCCGATATCACTCACCTGCTCTTCAACATGCTCGCCTTTTACTCCTTCAGCCAGCTGGTCGAAGGCGTGTTCACCGAAGTATTCGGCCCCATTACCGGCCTGCTCTACTTCCTGCTACTTTACCTGGGCGGCATTGTGGTATCCGACATCCCCACCTACCTGCGCCACCGCAACGACCCCAGCTACCGCAGCCTCGGAGCTTCGGGCGGGGTGGCCTCGGTTATCTTCTCAGCCATCCTGTTCAACCCCGTAGCCGGCCTCTACATCTTCCCGCTGCCAATAGCTATTCCGGGCTTCATCTTCGGCTTTTTGTATCTGGGCTACTCCTACTACATGAGCCAGCGCCCCGGAAGCGACAATATCAACCATGATGCCCACTTCTACGGCGCTATTTATGGTATCGTGCTCACCCTCATTCTGATACCGCGCGCTGCGGGGATTTTTTGGGAACAATTACAAGCCTATATTTCATAACTAACTCATTTTCAATATATTAATATGAAAACGTTGCCGGGCTAATATCCATTTCGGGCTTAATGCGTAAAGGGACGCGTAATCTCTCCCCAACACTCAACCTCCCTGCAGTATGAACTCTGTACGCACCCTTACCCAGCGCCTCCCGGCTTTCTCGCTCCTGCTTTCCCTCACGGTGGCCTCTCTGCTCACTTCGTGCAGCGGCCGTACCGATAGTGGCTCTCTCTCCATTTTTGGAGTGCTCTACATCCTGCTGGCCATAGCCGCCTTCCTGAGCCTGATCAAGCAGGACTGGTCGACGGGCAAAAAAATCATCTGGGGCCTGATCATTTGGTTCTTCCCCTTCGGTGGTTCCATTATCTACTTCCTTTTCTCGGGCCGGAAGTAGCCGGCGAACAACAGCACAAAAAAGGGTCCCGCGTGCCATGCACGCGGGACCCTTTTTTGTGCTTCTTTATGAAGGGGTAAGCTATGGTTGCCGGGGCAGGCGGCTTACCGGCCGCCTACCAGCCGCCGCTTTTCCATGCGCGCCACGTGTTGCAGAATAGCGCCGGTATTCGTGATTTCCGTGGCCTGCCAATGGTCGCCCTGGTTGCGCATTTTCACCTCCAGTACCAGCGTGGTATCGTAGCGGGGCTGCGTGAACTCCAGGCCCACCAGTGCCTGCTCACCTTCCTGGCGGGTGTACTGCACGCCTTTGAAGCGGCTGCCTTCACCCACCACTTTGCCGGCTAGCCCCAGGATGGAAACATTGACAAGCCGCCTGGGCGCGGCCGCTGCCTCAGCCGAGCCGGTTTCCACGTAGCGCTGCACTTCCTTGCGGGCCGCCTGCACCAGCTGGGGCTTAAGCAGACTCAGAGCCCCCTTCATGGCCAAGCCTCCGGGGTTGAGCAGGCCCAGCGCCGAGCTGTTCTGCGTGACGTCGTTGACTAAGTTGTTGGTAACGCTGTTCACGTCTACGTACTGCTCAAAGGCCGCCACGTCGTGGTCGTCCAGGGCCTTGTAGGCCTGCATCAGCGAGTACTCGGGCGTGGTCCGGACGTGGTAGAAGTAGAGGTAGCCCCCGACGGCCACGGCCACGAGCACGATTAGAATGAGGAGTTTTTTCATGACGCAGAATGCCAGACGAGCGGGTTAGTAGGAGAGTTGAGAAGGGGTTCGGAGTGTAAAAGTAGTCTGATTTTGGTGCGCTGATTACCCGCCTTGCGTAATGCAGAACGCCGGCCGCAACTTCGCGGCTCCTGCTCACTGCTACTATTATGTCATCTGCGCTTACGCGGCCATTCCCGGAAATTCACGGCCACCGGGGCTGTCGCGGTCTGCTTCCCGAAAACACCATGCCCGCCTTTCGCGAAGCTTTGCGGCTGGGCGTAGATGTGGTGGAACTGGACGTAGTTATTTCTGCCGACCACCAGGTGGTGGTTTCGCACGAGCCCTGGATGTCGGCCGCCATTTGCCGCACGCCGGCGGGGGCTGCCATTGCCGCCGCCGGACAGCTCCGGCACAACCTCTACCAGCTGCCCTACGCCCGCATCCGCGAGTACGACTGCGGCCTCACCCGTCACCCCAGTTTTCCGGAGCAGCGGCCCGTGCCGGCCTGCAAACCGCTGCTGCGCGAAGTGGTAACGGAGTTGGAAAATCTGGCCCGGCAGCTGGGCCGTTCACCCGTTGGCTACAGCATTGAGGTGAAGAGTGGGGAAGGGGAGGAGCCGCAGTTTCAGCCCCCGCCGGCCGTGTTTCTGAAGCTGGTACTGGCCGAGTTGCGCACCCTGGAAATCCTGCCCCGCACCACGCTGCTCAGCTTCGATAAGCGCGTTCTGCAACTGGCCCGCCCGGCGCTGCCCACACTGCCGCTCTGCCTGCTGATAGAGGATAAGCTGCCGCTGGCGCACCATCTGATGGAACTGGGTTTCCGGCCGGAAGTGCTCGGCCCGGACTTCGGTTTGCTCACGCCGGCCCTGGGAGCGGAGCTTCGCGAACAGCACATAAAGCTCGTGCCCTGGACGGTGAACGACGTGCTGGATATGCAACGAGTACTAGCGCTGGCCCCCTGGGGTATTACGACCGATTACCCCAATCGGCTGCTGGCGTTACGCTGAGTATGTACCCCTGGCAGCAGTGTAATGCGTAACACAGATCGTAACACGCACGACAGATGTAATAGTCTTTGTTACACCAGTAGTGCGTGTAACAAGGGTTTGTACACTGAACACTTGTTACAAATTCGCCGATAATGATACGTGTAACGTTGAATACGTTCGTGTAATACTTGATTACGTTGGGGCGTTTCGTGATATTTACAAACTCGACATCCGTTACACACTGTCTCTATGCCACATCAGGGCGAAATACTGCAAGAAGTCATTAAAAACAGCGGAATTTCGATTACACACCTTGTGGAAGAGCTGGGTATTACACGGCCTACGATCTACCGTAAATTCAAGGATGCATCACTCGATTACAACTTTGTAAAGAGAATTGGAGAAATAATCGGACACGATTTCTCGCAAGATTTTACAACGTTACAACAGGTTGATCTATCATTGAGTGTTACACCTGTATCAAAACCTGTTACTGTAACACCTGATACACCTGTTGCAATGCGTAACACTGTTTCGTTGCCCGCAGACGCGGATAGTCTAAAACAGCTGATGACGCTTCAGCAGAAGTATATTGCCCTGCTCGAAGACTACAACGGTTTGCTGTTAAAGGTGTACGGCCCCAAGTAAAGGCCTGTGTTCCACGTGAAACATATCTGTTCAGGGGTCCGGGCAACACCGTGATACGGTACTGTTGCTAAACCTTGGCAGCAGTGTACAAGCGGTGTTCCATGGAGCGTGATACAGGTAGATCCAGGGTCGATACACAAGGCTTTAAGGGGCAACAGCGGTGAGGGTTGAGGAGGCTGAACTGCGGCCCTGTATCTTGCGGCGGAGTACTGTTTTTACTGCTGCCTGATGCCCGCTTCCCTGCTGCCCGACTACCGGCCTGTTTCTTATTCCCGGGTCACGCTCACTGAGCTCATGATTCCTTCCTACGCCAACTTCGGCGGAAAAATTCACGGCGGAATTCTGCTCTCCCTCATGGACAAAGTGGCTTATGCCGCCGCCTCCAAACATGCCGGCAACTACTGCGTGACGGTGAGCGTGGATGGCGTCAACTTCCTCCAGCCAGTGGAGGTGGGGGAGCTGGTTTCCCTGCTGGCTTCCGTGAACTATGTGGGCCGCACTTCCGTGCTGGTAGGTATCAAGGTAACGGCCGAAGACGTGCGCACCGGGAGCGTCAAGCACACCAACACGTGCTACTTTACCATGGTGGCCAAAAACGATGCGGGTAAGCCCACCCTGGTGCCCGGCCTGCTGCTGGAAACCCGCGACGACACCCGCCGATTTCAGGAGGCCATCAAGCGCCGCGAGTTCAAGGCCCGGTACCACCAGGAGTTCGACAACGCCCGCACCATTCTGGCAGTAGTGGACCAGTTGCACCTGCTGGAAAATGAGCGGTGCCAACTGGCCTACTAAAAGCAGGTGGGTAGCCGGATGTCGCGGTCTGGGAACAGGCAGACGTATGAAATACCACAACCCGCTTTTCTTCGCCAGCCAAACCTACACAACAACCGACCGCATCGGTAACCAACGCACCTGAACCGGGCGCTTTATTAGAAGCCCCCTGCTGTGTCATCTCCAACAGTGCGAGGTTAAGTAGACCGGCCACGTGAAGTCCGCCTGGCTAACGGTTTGCCGGTGGGGTAGTGGGAGGCGAGCCGCTCGGCTGCCGTCGGTGTCTGGCCCGACGGCAGCCGAACCTCGACCCTTACTGTTCTTCTGAGGCAAGGGACGATAACGGTGGCCGGAGATGACCCGCCAATGTTTCAACTGACTGAAGTCGTGGACCCACAATATGCGGCCCAGTCGTACCTGGGAAAAGGCAGCGGAACACCGCCAACTGGAACAGCGACCTGCCGGGTCAGTTGCGCGAAGCCTTTGCTTCGCATCTCGTCGAAAACGCCTGAATAAAAGTGCCCGCCCCCGGAAAGGAGTGGGCAACGCAGCACTACAACCGAAAGGGGAAGGAAGCCCTACAGGAAGACCACTTCCTTGATCACGTCCTCCCCAACCTCGGCGTTGATGTTGGCCAGCACCTGGGTCTTGGCCATCACCAGCTCGTGTTTGAGCGGGGCCGAGGAGAGGCGCACGAAAAGCTTGTTGTTGCTCACGTAAATCTGCTGGGTTTTCATGGCCACGGCCTTCCCCATAATTCGCTCCCAGCTGGCTACCACCGTCACCTCGTTCAGCTTGCCCTGGAGGCGGTAAGCCCGCAGCAATGCCGTGATGCCATCCTTGAGCGGAACGATATCCGACCTGCGGGAATTTTCGAAAGAGGAAGGGTTTTTATACGCCATTGCAGTTCTTAACGCGCGAACATTGCACTCGAACTGCCCGCTCTGCAAAGGTACCGTGCCCGGTGCCTAAAGCCGCGTGACAGTACCCGATTCAACCCGGAACCGGCGGATATCTTCCGAGAGGCTGGCCAGCACCCGGTCGGTGCGCTCTAGGTGAGTATCGGTCAGAAAAATCTGGCCGAAGGTGTGGTTGGCTACCAGCTGCATCAGGCGGGTGATGCGCTTCTCATCGAGGCGGTCGAAAATATCATCGAGCAGCAGCAGGGGCTTCTGCTGCTTGCGCTGGGCCAGCACCTCAAACTGGGCCAGCTTGAGGGCAATGGCAAACGACTTCTGCTGGCCCTGGGAGCCGTAGCCTTTCACGGGCAGCTCATCCATCCAAAACGTGAAGTCGTCGCGGTGGGGGCCGATGGTAGTGCGCTGCAGGCTCAGGTCGCGTCGCTCTTGCAGGCGCAGCAGTTTCAGAAAGTCGGCCCCGGGGAGCTCACTCTTATAGGTAAGGGTTACCTGCTCCTGGCCGTCGGCCAGCTGGGCGTAGTGGCGCTGGAACACGGGCTCGAAATCCGTCAGAAACTCCTGGCGCCGCCGCACCAGATCTTCCCCGGCGGGGGCCAGCTGCTCGTCCAGCACCAGCAGGTAGTCGCGGTCGTAACCGGCTTGGCGGTCGGTGGCCAGCTTGAGCAGGGAGTTGCGCTGCCTGAGCAGCTGGGTGTAGCGGATGAGCTGCTCCAGGTAGGCGTGGTCGAGCTGGGAAATCAGACTGTCGAAATACTTGCGCCGCTCCTCGCTACCCTGCCGGATCAGGTCGGTATCGTAGGGCGAAATGAGCACGACCGGGTAGCGGCCGATGTGGTCGGACACCCGCTCGTAGGGTTGCTTGTCGTGGGTCACGGATTTCTTCTGGCCCAGGCGCAGGCTGCACTGAATCGTCTGGCCCGGCTCATCGCCCAGGCCGTTGAACCGGCCCCGGGTCACGAAGAACTCCTCGCCCTGCTTGATGCTCTGGGTATCGGAAACGGTGAAGGCACTTTTGGTCAGCGAGAGGTAATGGATGGCATCCAGCAGGTTCGTCTTGCCGCTGCCATTGTCGCCGATGAAACAATTGATGTGCGGAGAAAAGGATAACTGGGCTTCTTCGTAATTCTTGAAGAATAGCAGATGGAGGCTTTCAAGGTTCATGCTTGGGGTTCGGAATTGCAATCCTTTTACGTACTTTCGCCTCCCAAACGCGAACAATCGAAAGCAAGATGGCGGAGACGAAAGTAAAGGCTGCCCCCAAGGCTTCCAACTCGACGAAAAAATCGTCGGACTCTATGGCCGCGCCCGAGGGTCAGGCGACGAAAGCTACGGTGAAAACGGCCAAGCAACCGGCCGCCACCCTGACTGTTGCCAACAAGGCGGCCAAGAAAGCGACGGGTGCTCCGAAGGCAACCTCGCCGGCCCAACCCGAGTTTTCCCAGCAAACCTACCTCACCTGGTACGAGCAGATGATGCTCATGCGCAAGTTCGAGGAAAAGGCCGGCCAGCTTTACGGCCAGCAGAAAATTAAAGGCTTCTGCCACCTCTACATTGGCCAGGAAGCTTGCGTAGCCGGTGCCGTGTCGGCCCTGACCAAGGACGATAAGTGGATTACTGCGTATCGTGACCACGCTCATCCATTGGCCCTGGGCACCTCGCCCAACGCCATTATGGCCGAGCTGTTTGCTAAAGCCACCGGTTGCTCCAAGGGCAAGGGCGGTTCCATGCACATGTTCGACAAGGAAGTGAACTTCATCGGCGGCCACGGCATCGTGGGGGCGCAGGTGCCCATGGGGGCCGGTATTGCCTTCGCCGAGAAGTACAACAAGACCGGCAACGTGTGCATCGCCTACATGGGCGATGGGGCCGTGCGCCAGGGCGCGTTGCACGAGGCGTTCAATATGGCCATGCTCTGGAAGCTACCCGTCATCTTCGTAGTGGAGAACAACGGCTACGCCATGGGCACGTCGGTGCAGCGCACGTCCAACGTAACCGAGCTCTACACCATCGGGGAAGCCTACGACATGCCCTCGGAGCCGGTGAATGGCATGAGTGTGGAAGACGTGCACGAGGCCGTGGCCCGCGCTGCCGAGCGGGCCCGGGCCGGCGAAGGCCCTACATTCCTGGAGTTCAAAACCTACCGCTACAAGGGGCACTCGATGAGCGACCCGGCCAAGTACCGCACCAAAGACGAGCTGGAAGACTACCGTTCCCGTGACACCATCGAGTCGGTACGCCACACCATCCTGACCAACAGCATGGCCACCGAGGCCGAGTTGGAAGCCATTGATGAGCGCATCAAGGCGCAGGTAACAGAGTCGGTGGAATTCGCTGAGAACTCGCCTTACCCCACGGCCGATGAGCTGTACAAGGACGTGTACGTGCAGCAGGATTATCCTTACATCCGCGACTAGTCGGGCGGACGTTTTTCCGGTCGCCCCCGGTGGCCTCTTTTTCGAGTAACTTACATCATGTCAAAGATTCCTTACACGGGCAAGAGCCAGCAGGCCCGCCAGCAGCAGCCCGTTTCCACGGACCCGTTGCAGCCCGCCGAAGCCTATAACCCCGAGCATCCGCTGATGGAAGACCCCGATGCTCTGGCCCTGCGCCTGGTAGAATCGGAGGATTTCGTGCGCCGCAACAAAAACGTGCTGCTGAGCCTGCTGGCCCTGGTGGTGCTGGCCGTGGCCGGGGGCTTCGGCTACTACCTGTGGCGGGGCACCCAGGATACCAAAGGCCAGGCCGCCCTGTTTCAGGCCGTCGACTATTGGGAAGCCGACTCGTTGCAGAAAGCCATGAAGGGCGACGGCCGCAACCTGGGTCTGGAGCGCGTGGCTTCGGAGTACAGCGGCACCGATGCCGGCAACCTGGCCAACTTCTACGCCGGTGTGGCCGCCCTCAAGCAGAGCAAGTACAAGGAAGCCATTGACTACCTCGAAGACTTCAGCTCCGACGACTATCTGGTGCAGGCCCGCGCCTATGCCCTGCTGGGCGATGCCCATCTGGAGCTCAACCAGGCCAAGGAAGCCGCCGACTTTTACAACAAGGCCGCCAACTACAACGCCAACGAGTTCTTCTCGCCCGGCTACCTGCTCAAGGAAGCCACCGCCCGCGAGCAGGCCAAGGACTATGCTGCCGCCATTACGGCCTACGATAAAATCCTGACCGACTACCCCGCCGCTGCCGAAGCCAACGAGGCCAAGGAGTACAAAGCCCGGGCCGAGGGTATGTCGGGTAAATAGGTAGTGCTTGATTTCGCTGAACAGAAAGGCGGCCAACTGGCCGCCTTTTTTGTTGGGTAGTGAACTCCGGGCCACCCACGGCCACTACGCTATCTTTGCGACACCAATCATTTCTGCCTAACCTTCATGGCTACTTCTCTCAAAAACCTGAGCGATTATACTTCCGACCACTTCATCGACATTACCGACAAGCGCTTTGGGCTGGTGGTGGCGGAGTGGAACCGCGAAATCACCGATACCCTGGCCCAGGGGGCGTACGATACCCTACTCAAGCACGGGGCCAAGCCAGAGAATATCTTCCGCAACACGGTGCCCGGCAGCTTCGAGCTCACGCTGGGGGCTCAGCTGCTGGCCCAGCACGAGGAAATTGACGCCGTCATCTGCCTCGGGGTAGTTATTCAGGGCGAAACCAAGCACGACGACTACATCTGCCACGCGGTAGCCAGCGGCATCACCAACGTGGGCCTCAAGTTCAACAAGCCCGTCATTTTCGGACTCGTAACCACCAACACCCTAGAGCAGGCTTGGGACCGGGCCGGCGGCAAGCACGGCAACAAGGGCGTGGAGGGTGCGGTTGCGGCCATCCATATGTTGGGCTTTTAGCCCGGCCCGCCGCAGAGTGTCCGAACGGTATCAGGTTGATTAGCGGACAAAACCGTAGCTTTGCGGCCGAATACGACTGCCATCGGGCCTGTCGGAAAACCAGTGGCGCTGACCCGGTTATCGGTGCAGGAATCAGGTAAACTTATTCCTGCCCACTGACGTTGGGCCTGCTACCTGGGTTTTGGACCCTACTGCCGCCGCCAACAATGCCAATCACCACATCCGTTAAACTTCCTTCCCGAACGACATGAATGACGAATCCCTACGCTATTCCAGGGAAGAACTGGCCGAGTTTGAGCAAATCATTCAGGACAAGCTCACGGCTGCCCGCAAGGAAGTTTCTTTTATCAAGGAAACCCTGAGTCGCAAAAACGATACGGGCACCGACAACACGGCCTCTTCCTCGAAGGTGCTGGAAGACGGGGCCGACACGGCCGAGAAAGAGAGCATGAACCAGCTGGCCTCGCGCCAGATGAAGTTCATTCAGCAGCTCGAAAACGCGCTGGTTCGTATCAAGAACGGAACCTACGGCGTGTGCATCGGCACCGGCAAACTGATCCAGAAGGAGCGTCTGCGGGCCGTGCCCCACACCCAGCACTCCATCGAAGCCAAAATGGCCCGTCGCGACTAATCCCGCTGCTGGCTGCCTTATTTGCCCGGACCAGCCCCCGGCCCCGCTTCGCGGCGGCGGTGGGGCTGGTCCGGGCACTGTTTTCAGACAAGCGGCGTTTTCGCTTTTCTCCTGATTGATTTTTTTCACTGTACCGTAGCGATACGGCACGCACGCTTTTACCACCATGGGTAAGAAACATTCCTCCGGCGACGCCTCCGGCCGCAAAGGCCGCTCCACCGATTCCAGCCGGCCCACGGGGCCGGGAGCCGATGGCTTCCGCAAATTCGTTCAGCCGGGCCAGGAGCGCGCCAACCGCCCCGGTGGTGGCGGGCGCCCCGGCAACGACCGGGGCGAGTTCCGCCGCGACGAGCGCCCCAGCCGCGGCAACGACCGGCCCTCCTTTGGCCGGCCGGCGGATGGGGGTACGGGTGGCCCCCGCAAATTCGGCAACGGCGGCGGCAGCTTCGGCGGTCCGCGCAAGTTTGGCAACAGTGGCGGCAACGGTGGTGGCTTTAACCGCGAAGGCCGCGACGAGCGCCCCCGCCGCGATACCCGCGACGAGCGGCCCGCCCGTGATGCGCGGCCGGTACGCGACTTCGAGAGCAAAAAGACCTGGGAGGGCCAGCCCTACCGGCGCGAGGATGGCCAGACGGCCGTGCCGCGGGGCTTGCCCGGGGAGCGCAACCGCAAGTTTGTGAAGCAGAACCCCAACGCCGCCGATGAGCCCCGGCAGGAAGCTCCCCGGCCCCGGCCCCAGGAGGATTTCCAGGGCTCGAAGGAGTACGGCCTCGACCGCCCCGTGCGGCCCGCCCGCTCCTTCGATTTCCGGGGTCGCCCCGAGGATCTGGCCGACCAGCGCCCCGCCCGTTCCGAGGATCAGGAAGAGCGTCCGGTGCGCCCTGCCCGCCGCGACGACGATTTCGGCCGCGACCAGCGCGACTCCGGCGACCGGAAGCCCCAGGGCTTCGGGGCCGGAGCCAGCGGGGAGCGGCGCACAGCCCGGCCCGGCTCCTTTGGCAGTGAGCGGAATGAGCGTCCGGAGCGCGACGACCGCCGCGCGCCGCGTGGCTTCGACCGCGACGACCGTCGGGGCAGCAGCAGCTTCGATAAGAAGCGCCCGTTCGGCAACGAACGCCGCGACAGCCGCCCGGGTGAGGAGCGGCCGCGCCGCGCCCACGACCAGGACCGGCGGGCAGACGCGGCTCCGGCGTCCAACCAGGCCGGCAAGCCCCGGCGCGGCGAGGTAGCGGGCCAGGCCCCCGACTACGCCAACCTGCGCCATTACGAGGACGACAAAACCCGCGGCAACAAGCGCCGCCGCGAGGAGGAGGACACCGACAGCAACGAAGTACGCCTCAACCGCTACATCGCCAACGCCGGCATCTGCTCGCGCCGCGATGCGGATGCCCTCATTGCGGCCGGCGAAATCAAGGTGAACGGGGAAGTGGTGACGGAGATGGGCTACAAGGTGCAGCCCACCGACACCGTGCAGTACGGCAAAACCAACCTCAACCGCGAGAAGCAGGTATACCTGCTCCTCAATAAGCCCAAGGACTTCCTCACCACCACCGACGACCCCGAGGGCCGCCGCACGGTGATGGAGCTCATCAAGTCGGCCTCCAAGGAACGGGTGTTCCCGGTGGGCCGCCTCGACCGTAACACCACGGGCCTGCTGCTCTTCACTAATGATGGCGAAGTAGCCCAGAAACTCTCCCACCCCTCGCACCGCAACAAGAAAATCTACCAGGTGGAGCTCGACAAGCCCCTGACGGAAGAGCACCTGCGGCAGATTGCCGATGGGGTGATGCTGGAAGACGGTAAGGCCGAAGTCGATGATGTGGCCGTAGTGGCCGGCAACCCGCACTTCGTGGGCGTGGAAATCCATATTGGCCGTAACCGCATCGTGCGCCGCATTTTCGAGCACCTGGGGTATGATGTCGTGACCCTGGACCGGGTGCAGTATGCCGGCCTCACCAAAAAGGACCTGCCCCGGGGCAAGTGGCGCTTCCTGAGCGAGAAGGAAGTCATCCGCCTCAAGTATTTCATGTAGTCACGCAACCTGCCGGGGCCTTTGCGGCTCCCGGTAGTATGTTGTCGGAAAGAGTGTCATTCAGAGCGAAGCGAAGAATCTCGGGTGCTAACGTCGGTGCATCTTTGCAACGTCAGCACGCGGGATTCTTCGTTTTGCTCTGAATGACGTTCGATACTCTCCCCGACAACGGGCAACTGAATACCGGCAACTGAACACTGAAAAAATTGCGTACGCTGTCCCTCGATATTGGTAATACGGCCGTGAAGTACGGCTACTTCGAGCAGGATGCGCTGCGGGAGTCGGCCACCGGCCAGACGCCCGCCCAGGTGCGGGCGGCTGTGCAGCGGTTGCGGCCCGAGCACGTGGTGCTGGCCTCGGTGGCCGGCCCTACCGCCGACTGGGCCGCCGAGCTGCGGGCGCTGGTACCGGGTGAAATCCTGGAGTTCGTGCCCGCTACCACCCGGCTGCCCATCGGCAACGCCTACGCCACGCCCCACACTCTGGGCGCCGACCGGCTAGCCGCCGCCGTGGGCGCGGCCTGGTTGCTGCCCGGGCGGGATGTGGTGATTGTGGACGCCGGTACCGCCATCAAGTGTGATATGGTGGATGCGGACGGCGTATTCCGGGGCGGCAGCATTGCGCCCGGCCTGACTATGCGGTTTCAGGCCCTGCACACGTTTACCGGACGGCTGCCGCTGGTGGCCGGCCTGCCCGAAGCCACGGCCGAAATACCCCTCACCGGCACCGATACCCAGGAAGCTATCCGGAGTGGGGTGCTGAACGGGGCGGTGGCCGAGGTGGCCGGCTTGCTGGCCCACTACGAAGCCCGGTTCCCGCACCTGGCCGTGGTGCTGGCCGGCGGCGACGCGCCTTTTTTCCGTGCCCGCCTGAAACGGCCTATCTTTGTTGTTCCTGAGCTCGTGTTAATCGGGCTCCATCGAATTTTAGTACATCATGTCGCAACCTAACTTCTCCGGCCTGGCCGGTGGTCTTTCGCTGCTGGGGCTGCTGGCCGCATCGTCAGGAGCCCTGGGCCAGGGCCTGGGCAACTCGCCGTATTCGCGCCTGGGCCTGGGCGACGCCAGCCTCAACACGGGTGGGGTCCGGCAGATGGGTATGGGCGGAATCGGCGTGGCCGCGCCCAACGGCGTCAACGTGAACGAGCTTAACCCGGCTCTGCTCTACTACACCAACCGCACCACCTTCGAGGCGGGCTATACCGGGCAGTTCAAAACCCTGCGCAACAACGTCAGCAGTCAGCAGACGGGAACGGGCACGCTGGGCTACCTGGCCCTAGCCGTTCCCATCAACCGGGGCTGGGCGGCGGCTATCGGGCTCAAGCCCTACAGCATGGTCGATTATCAGTCGACGACCCTCGACAATACGGTGGCCGGCGACCCGAACGCGCAGGTAGAAAAGCAGTACACCGGTAGCGGGGGCCTGGCCGAAGCCTACATGAGCCACGCCGTGCGGGTGGCCAAGGGCCTGGTGGTAGGTGCCTCGGCCGGCTACGTGTTCGGCAGCATCGACCAGGAAACCAGCACCCGCATCGGCACCAGTACAGTAGGTCTGGCCCTCTCCAACCGGGATATTTACCAGCAGCACGTGTACTACTCCGATTTTGCCTTTCGCACGGGGGTGCATTACCGGGGGAAGATGAGCGACAAAATCAACTACAACCTGGGCGGTACCTACAGCTTCCGTACCAACCTCAACGGGGATAGAAGCCTGAACCTGCTGCGCGAGGACGCCAGTGGCGTCCAGACGTCGGCGGTGGTGCTGGATGCCGAAGTGCCGGGCCGGGCCCAGGTGCCGGCCCTCACCCAGCTGGGTGTCAGCTTCGACAACAACCGCAACTGGACCCTGAGCCTGGAAGGCACCCGCCAGCAATGGTCGCAGTTCCGGGCCTTCGGGGAGCAGGGCGGCTCGTCGGGCATTCCGCTCAGCGACACCTACCGCTTCGGTGTGGGCGGAGAGCTGACCCCGGATGCTACGTCGGTAGATAACTACTTCAACCGGGTAACCTACCGGGCCGGCCTGAGCCTGGCCCAGCTCCCGTACCGCCCGGGCGGCACCACGCTCTACGACCGGTCGGTGAGCTGGGGCTTTGCCTTCCCGCTACCCACGGCCACCTCGGTCGATGCCACCACCATCAGCCTGGGCTTCACCTACGGGCAGCGCGGCAACACCGATGTGCGCGAGCTTCCCGGGGGCGCATTCGAGCGCAACGTGAAGGAGGAGTACGTGCGGATGCAGTTGGGCGTCACGCTCAACAACCGCTGGTTTATCAAACGGCGCATTGAGTAGGGTGGCCTTTATACCGCTGCGCCTGCTTTCCTGGAGCCGGGCGCTGGTGCTGGGCACGGCCCTGCTGGCAACCGCCTGCCACCCGGCCGACGACGCGGCCCCGGTGAAGACGGTGGACTACAAGGGGCCAATGCTGGAAACGGAAAACGTGCTCATGCTCGTCAGCGACTCGGCCCGGCTGCGGGTGCGGCTCACGGCCCCCTTGCAGCAGGATTTCGAGTCCGGCGACTCAGCGTATCCGAAAGGAGTGAAGCTCACCTTCATGGACACCGACGGCAAGACGGTGGTGAACACCATTACGGGCAAGTACGGCAAGTTCGAGAAGAGCAAAAACCTCTACACCATGCGCGGCGACGTGCGCGTAACCAACGTGCCCCAGCAGCAGCGGATGAACACCGAGGAAGCTTTCTACGACCAGAATAAGGCCTCGATTTACACCAAGGAAACAACCGAAATCAAGGTGACCACGCCCACCGAGGTGCTCACGGGCCGGGGCCTGACGGCCAACCAGGATTTTTCGCGCTACCGCATCCTCACGCCCACCGGCGTGTTCACGTTGCAGGAGGCCCCCACCGCGCCCCCTGTGCCCGCCAACCGCTAACGCCCTATGAAACGATTCTGGGACCCCGGCATCAGCCAGACCGTACTGTTCGTGCTGGGCGTGTTCACATTCATGGTGGGCTCCTACCAAACGCTGGCCACGGGCGGCATGGATGGGTTGTACGACAACTACTGGCTGTTCATGGTATCGTTTGGCTGCGTTATCGGGTTGCGCTACCTGCGCCAGCGCGACAAGGAGGCCGCTGCCGAGGCGGAAGCTGCCCAGAAGACGGCGGCTAAAGCAGCGGCAAAGCCAGCTTCCAAAACCGGCCGCAAGCCGAAAAAGAAGAAGTAGTTACCCGGGCGGGCGGCCACTTTGGTCGGCCCTCACTACCCGTCTGCCTGTTCCCACCCGCCCGGCTATTCCAGTCGGGCGGACTGGTTTTGACCAACATTATCTATTGACCATCTTTTTTGGTTATTTTGCGCCTCTTTCACCTTTTCTTACCGCGCTTTTTTTCAAGTAAATGGCATTAATCAATACGATCCGGGAAAAATCGGGCTGGGCCGTCGGGGCCATTGTCATCGGCCTGCTGCTGTTTATGGTGGGCGGCGACCTGTTCACCGGGCAAAACAGCTTCTTCGGTCGCAACGACCGTTCGGTGGGCGAAATAGCCGGCGAAAAGGTGGAGTACGACCAGTTTCAGGCCACCCTGGAGCAGGCCAAGCAGCAGTTCATCCAGCAGCAGGGCCGCCAGCCCGACGAGCAGACGATGGGCTACCTGCGCGACCAGGCCTGGAACCAGCTGCTCTACCGCATTGCCTTCCAGAAGCAGTTCGAGGAGCTGGGCCTGAAAGTATCCGACGAAGAGCTCACCGACATGGTGCAGGGCAACAACGTGCACCCCAGCATCCGCCAGGCATTTACTGACCAGCAGACCGGCCAGTTCGATGTACTCAAAGTGAAGGAGTACCTGCGCAACCTCGACAAGATGGACCCCCAGGCCCAGGCCGCGTTTGCCAACTTCGAAAACAACCTGCGCCCCGAGCGCCTCGGTACCAAGTACACCAACCTGCTCAAAATGAGCACCTACGTGACTACGGCCGAAGCCAAGCGCTACAACGAGGCCCAGGCCGCCCAGGTGAACCTGCGCTACCTGTTCGTGCCCTACTTCACGGTGTCGGATTCGAGCCTGAAGGTGACGGATGAGCAAATTCAGGCCTACATCGACAAGAACAAGGGCCGCTACAAAGTGGAAGACGGCCGCTCCATCGAGTACGTGACCATCCCGGTAACGGCCTCCCAGGAAGACAGCACCACCGTCCGGACCAGCGTGAACGAGCTGGCTACCCAGTTTGCCGCCGCCCCCGTGGATTCGGCTTTCGTGAAGCTCAACTCCGAGAATCCCACCAGCCCCGCCTACCTCTCGCCAGCCGATATGCCCGAGAAGCTGCGCGAGCAGCTGCCCCTGCAAGTGGGCAAAGTGTACGGCCCCTACGCCGAAAACGGCACTTTCTCGCTCTATAAAATAAGCGGCCAGAAGGCCGGGGAGCAGGCCGCTGCCCGTGCCAGCCACATCCTCATCAAGGCCGATGGCACCTCCCCGGAAACGGATGCCGCCGCCAAAGCCAAAGCCACGGAGGTGCTCAACAAGATCAAGGGCGGCGCTGATTTCGCCGCTATGGCCCGTCAGTACGGCACGGATGGCACCACCGCCACCGGCGGCGACCTGGGCTGGTTCCAGCAGGGCCGCATGGTGCCCGAGTTCGAGAAGGCCGTGTTTGGTGCTTCCTCGGCCGGCCTGCTGCCCAACCTGGTGAAGACCTCGTTCGGCTACCACATCATCAAAATTACGGCCCCCAAAACCACCCAGAGCTACCAGGTAGCCACAGTGAAAAAGAGCATCCAGCCTACCGACGGCACCCGCGACGCGGCCTACAACAAGGCCCAGGAGATGAAAGGCCAGGCCACCAACCTGGAAACGTTCCGCAAGGCCGTAGCCGCCGATAAGAGCCTCCAGAAGGTGGAAGCCAAAGGCCTCGGCCGCGGCGACCAGGCCGTGAACAACCTCCAGGGCGCCCGCGACCTGGTGCGCTGGGCCTACGGAGCCGATGGCTCGCAGGGTCCCGGCGCTCAGGGTATCGGTGATGTATCGCCGGCCTTCGAATTGGGCGACCAGTACGTGATTGCCGTGCTCACCGGCGAGCGGACCAAAGGCACCGCCGACGTAGCCAGCGTGAAGCCCGAGGTAACGGCCCTGGTGCGCAACGAGCTGAAAGCCGAGCAGATCAAGCAGAAGCTGAGTGCCGCCAAAGGCACCCTGGAGCAGATGGCCCAGGCCTACGGCAACGGGGCTCAGGTGAAAACGGCCGACAACGTGGTGCTGGGTCAGGCCATGATTCCGGGCCTCGGCAGCGAGCCGGTAGCCGTGGGCCGCGCCTTCGGACTGAAAGTGGGCCAGAAGTCGGCCCCGATTGCCGGCGAGCAGGGCGTGCTGGTGGTGGAGCCCGTGAGCACCACGCCCGCCCCCGCCGCCGCCGACGTGCAGGCCGCCCGCCAGCAGTTGGCCGCCCAGCGCACCGCCCGCGCCGATGGCCTGATCTACGAAGCCATCAAGCAGCAGGCCAACGTGAAGGACAACCGCACGAAGTTCTTCTAACCCAGAAGCCACTTCGCAGACCGAAAAGCAAAAGGGCCGTACCTTCGGGGATGGCCCTTTTTTTGCGCGTCAACTCTTCTTCTCACGCTCAGCGGGCTCGTTCATTCAAGGCCCTATGCCCCGCCGCCGCCCCGGCTTTCGATGGCACTTTCCGGCGGGTTCTCTTCGTTAGCTGCTTATGAAAAAATCGTTGCGTGGAATGATGAGGGGCGCCAGTCTGCTGGCCCTGCTGGCGGTGGCCCCGGCGGCCCTGGCCCAGGTGCTGGAAGACAGCAACGTGCAGCTGGCCCGCGAGTACGAGCGCAAGGGGGAGCACGAGAAGGCCGCCTTCCTGTTCGGGCGGCTGCGCAACGACGAGCAGGCTGCCCCCAATATTCTGCCCGACTACCTGGCCGCCTTGCAGGCCCTGCGCCGGACCAAGGATGCCGAAAAGCTGGTGAAGCGGGCCCAGAAGCAGCGGCCCCGGGAAATGGCCCTGGGCGTCACGCTCGGGCAGGTGTACGCCGCCGTGTCTGACTCGGTGGCGGCGCGTAAGCAGTGGGAGCGGGTGCTTGGCCAGCTCACCCCCGATCAGGTGGTGCCCGTAGCTACGGAGTTCCAGCAGCTCAACCTGCCGGCCTGGACTACCCGCACCTACCTGCGCGGGCGGGAGCTGGCGGCCAATGAAACCGAGTTCGGCCCCCAGCTCATCCAGCTCTACACCCGCGCCGGCCAGACCAACGAGCTGCTGGTGGAAACCCTGCGCTTGGTGGGCAACGATGAGCGCCAGCTGCCCTTCGTGCGCAACATGCTTCAGAACAGCCTCCAGAACGATCAGGACTTCACTACCCTGGAAAAGGAGCTGCTCACGCTGGTGCAGCGCAACCCCGACCGGCCCGTGTACAGCGAGCTGCTGCTCTGGTTGCAGGTGCAGCGCCGCGACTTCACGGGGGCCTTGGTGCAGGCCAAGGCCCTCGACCGTCGGGGCCGCACCGAGGGCCAGCGGGTGCTGGAAGTGGCCGAAATTGCCCGCCGCAACAAAGACTACGAAAGTGCCATCAGCGGCTACCAGTACGTGGCCCGCGAGTACCCCAACCGCCCCTACTACGCGCTGGCCCGCCAGCGCCTGGTGCAAACCCGCGAAGAGCAGGTGCGGGCGACCTACCCGGTGGATATGGCCCAGCTGCGGAGCCTGCTGCGGGAGTACGAGCAAGTGCTCACCGACCTGGGCCGCACCCCTGAAACGGCCCCCGTGCTGCGGAGTATGGCCGCGCTGCGGGCTTTCCAGCTCGGCGAGCAGGAGCCGGCCATGCAGCTGCTGAACGAGGTGATTACTATGCCCCGGGCCAGCCTGGAAGTGGTGGATCAGGCCAAAATCGACCTGGCTGATATGTACGTGCTGCGGGCCGAGCCCTGGGAAGCCACTCTCCTGTACTCGCAGGTGGAGAAGTCGCACAAGGATACGCCCCTGGGCTACGATGCCAAGCTGCGCAACGCCCGCCTGAGCTACTTCGCCGGCGACTTCAAGCTGGCCAAGTCCCACCTCGACATTCTCAAGCAGGCCACCAGCCGCGAAATTGCCAACGACGCCATGCAGCTCAGCCTGCTCATCACCGACAACACGGCCATGGACACGGCCGGCCTGGCCCTGCGCGACTACGCCGTGGTGGAGCAGCTCGTGTTCCAGAACAAGGTGCCCGAAGCGTTGCGCAGCCTCGATGCCCTGCTCATTAAGTACCCCGGCCACGCCCTCCAGGATGAAGCATGGTACCTGAAGGCCCAGCTGCTGCGCCGCACCGGCGACTACGCCGGGGCCCTCAGCACCCTGGAGCGCATCACGGCCAATCCCAAGTACGACGTGCTCAGCGACGACGCCCTGTTTCTGGCCGCTACCATTCAGCAGGAAAACCTCCAGGACCGCGAAAAGGCCCAGCAGCTCTACCAGCAGGTCATCACCAAGTATCCCGGCAGCATCTACGTGGCCGAAGCCCGCAAACGGTTCCGCCAGCTGCGCGGCGACGCATTATAGAAATTGCAGATGCTGCAGATAAAAAAGGATCCGTTCTAACGGCTACCTTGCCGTTAGAACGGATCCTTTTTCATCTGCAGCATCTGCAACATCTGTGATTATTTTGGGTACTTTTGATATCCTGCGCTGTGGCACTAACCTGTCGCGCAGCAGAACAAATCATTTCTATCTGCAACATCTGTGATTGAGAAACGGTGGATTCGTAAGCCTGCGCCCGATGTTGAGCAAGTCCGGGTTCTGGCCGACGCGTTGCGCGTCAACGAGGCCGTTGTTCGCCTGCTCTGCCAGCGTGAAATCGGCACCTTTGAGGACGCCCGCGCCTATTTCCGGCCCGACCTGAGCCAACTGCCCGACCCGCTGCTGATGCGGGACATGGACCGCGCCGTGGACCGCCTCGTGCGCGCCCTGCACGCCGGGGAGCGGGTGCTCGTGTTCGGGGATTACGACGTGGATGGCACCACCTCCGTGGCGTTGGTGTACAGCTACCTCTGCCGGTTTTTCGGTCCCGAGCGCATTGAGTACTACATCCCCGACCGCTACAAGGAAGGCTACGGCGTGTCGGAAGCCGGCATCGACTATGCCCAGGCAGAAGGCTACCAGCTCATCATTGCCCTCGACTGCGGCGTGAAATCGGTGGACAAGGTGGCCTACGCCAACGAGCGGGGCGTGGACTTCATCATCTGCGACCACCACTTGCCCGGCGCCGAGCTGCCCGCCGCCGTGGCCGTGCTCGACCCCAAGCGGGCCGACTGCGCCTACCCGTTCAAAGAACTGAGCGGCTGCGGGGTGGGCTTCAAACTGATGCAGGCTTTCACCGAGCACCAGGGCCTGCCCACCACGGAGCTGCACGAGCTGCTAGACCTGGTGGCCGTGAGCATTGCCGCCGATATCGTGCCCATCTACGGCGAAAACCGCATTCTGGCCTACCACGGCCTGCGCCTGCTCAACGACAAAGCCCGCCGCCAGCGCCCCGGCTTCGACGCGTTGCGCGAGCTGGCTGGCCTGCAAGTCACCGAGCTCAATATCAGCAGCCTAGTGTTCGGCTTCTCGCCCCGCATCAATGCCGCCGGCCGCATGGGCGACGCCAAGCGGGCGGTGGCCATGTTGCTGGCCGACAGCGCCGAGCAGGCCAAGGAAAAAGCCGGCGTGGTGGACAAAACCAACCAGGAGCGCCGGGGCTTCGATACCAGCATCACGAAGGAGGCGCTGGCCATGATTGAGGACGACGACACCCTGCGCACCGCCTCCAGCACCGTGCTTTTCAAGGAAGACTGGCACAAAGGAGTGGTGGGCATCGTGGCCTCCCGCTGCCTCGATAAGTACTACCGGCCCACCATCATTCTCACCGAAAGCAACGGCAAGGCCACCGGCTCGGCCCGCTCGGTGGTGGGCTTCGATGTGCACCAGGCCATTGAGGACTGCGCCGAGTTGCTCGACCAGTACGGGGGCCACATGTACGCCGCTGGCCTCACGCTGCCCGTGGAAAACGTGCCGGCCTTCCGGGCGAAGTTCGAGCAGATCGTGGCCGGCCGCATCCGGCCCGAGCAGCTCATTCCGCCCGTCGAAATCGACTGCACTATTCAGCTGAGCGACATCACGCCGTCGTTTTTCCGGCTTCTGAGCCAGATGGAGCCCTTTGGCCCCGGCAACCCCAACCCCGTTTTCGCCTCCGAAAACGTGTACGCTGCCACCGACTCGGCGCGCATCGTGGGCAACTCCCACCTCAAGCTGGCCCTCACCCAGGACGGCCACCACCGCGTGGACGCCATCGGCTTTGGCCTGGGCGACTACTACGACCAGATCCGCCAGGGCCAGCCCTTCAGCGTCTGCTACACCGTGGAAATCAACGAGTACCGCGGCACCAAAACCCTGCAACTGCGCGTGAAGGACATCAAGTGGGAGGGGTAGGGAAGCTGACCCGCTACCTGGCCTCCAGCCCCTGGGGCAACCGGTACTTCCGGCCCTGCCAGCTCACGTAGCCGCCCCGGATGTACGTGCCATTGTAGGCCGGCTGATCCTGCGCAAACTTCGTCATCCGCAAGTCCTGCGGCCTTCCCATCCGAAGCCAGAGCACCGAGCCATTCAGCCACCGTTCTTCCAGAATCGGGCGGTCGAGCAGATAGGCGGTGTACTTCTCCTGAATGCGCCCGTTGCGGCGGTAAATGATGCGGTGCTCCCAGACCACGCCTCGTTTCCGTTCGCCGGTATGCGGATCCATCCCCTGGGGAGTGATACTGTAGCCCCGGGCAATGTGCCGCCGGGTTTTGCGACGGATTTTCAGGACCAGTGTGGTTTGCTCAGCCAGCTCCAGGCGGGTAGCGGCGGCCGTTTGCAGCAGGGAGTCGCGGGCGGCCAGGGCGCGGGCGGGTTCCGTAATAACCTGCGCGGAAACCCGCGCGGCCCCACCGGCCAGCAGGCCGGTCAGGATAATTTTAGCAAGCATAAAGTAAAGGGAAATGATGACAGGATAAGCCAATGAGCCGCGTACTACGCGCTGTGGCGGCGCGCAGCAAAGGAAAGGCCGTTTTCCGGGTTCCGGAGATTATTATTTTGTTTCCACCCTTCCCACCACGCCCACCGGAGCCCCGCTGCCCGCCTGTTGTTGGTGCGGCTCACCCCATGCCGGCCCGCCGTGCTCCTACTATTCTGCTATTCATTTTTCCAAACGCAAAAAAATGGACAGCAAATCGAGGGACATTTTGCTATCCATTTTCCCGGGCTCAAAAAAGTGGATAGCAAATCAGGCAACGTTTTGCTATCCAATTTTTTGCGTTTGGAAAAATGGATAGCAAACCCCGGTTGCGGAGCGGGGGTAGGGTGGAAGTAGGGGCGGGGCTTGCCCCGCCCGCCATCAAGCAGGGTGCTTCAATGGCTAGTGCAGCATCCTGGAAGCATTGTTCCAGCGGTGAGTAGCACGTGGTGTAGCCAATCCATCGGGTCTTTTTTCATCACCTCACCGCCGCACCCACCACGCCCAGCCAAGCAGGACCAGTTGCAGGGGCAGGCGCACCCATAAGGCCCACTCCGGTACCACCATGCCCGCGCCGCCGGTTTGCAGCATGTACACGTTGGCCGGAAACACGGCCACCAGCAGCGCGATGAGGCCCCAGGCAGCCCAGCGACGGGTGGCGGGCACCAGCAGCCCCAAAGCCCCTGCTATTTCGGCGGCTCCGCTCAGGTGCACCAGCAGCAGCGGATGGGGCAGGTAGGGCGGTACGATGCGCAGAAACCCCTCGGGCCGCAGAAAGTGCATGAGGCCGGCTGTGAGGAAAAACAGGGCCAGTAGCAGCCGGGCGGGTTCTTTCAGTTTCATACTGGGGGGAGGGGCGGGGTGAACGGCAGGCAAACATACACTACGTACCTTCGTGAAGGCGTTACCTATCTATACTCCCCCGAATTTTTCCGCATGAAGTTATTTCCGTTGGCCCTGGGCCTGAGTCTGGCTACGGCCACGGTGGCCCTGGCCCAACAGCCCGCCGGTTACCACATCCGCCTCGATCTGGCGCACGTGACCAACGACCGGGTGAAGGTGGTTATCAACACGCCCACCATTCAGGAGGACCAGGCCACCTACGTGATGCCCTCGGTGGTGCCCGGCTCCTACTCCAAGAAGGATTACGGCCGCTTCGTGACGGGCTTTAAGGCCTTCGATAAGAACGGCAAGGCCCTGAAGGTGAAAAACGACGGCCCCAATCTGTTCGTCATCAGCAACGCCCGCCAGCTGGTGCGCCTCGAATACCTCGTAGACGACACCTGGGACGCCAAGCAGGACGACCACTTCATCTTCCAGCCCGGCGGCACCAACATCGATGCCGGCCGCAACTTCACCATCAACCACTACGGCTTCTACGGCTACTTTGAGGGCTACAAAATGCAGCCCTACGAAGTGGAGGTGGAAAAACCGGCCAACCTCTACGGCGCTACCGCCCTGCCCGTGCGCCGTGCCTCGGCCACCCAGGACGTATTCACGGCTCCCGATTACGTGACCCTGGCCGACGGCCCCATTCTGTACGCCCAACCCGATACGGCCAGCTTCAGCACCGGCGGGGCGCGCATTTCGGTGGCGGTGCTCTCGGAAACCGGGGCCGTGAAAGCGGCCGAGGTGAGCCGGATGTTGCGGCCCATGTCGGAAGCCCTGACCAAGTACTTCGGCCAGATGCCGGTGCCGCGCTACCAGTTTCTGTTCTACTTCCCCAGTCTGAATTCGCCCCTGAGCAGCGAAAAGGGCGGCTACGGGGCCATGGAGCACAGCTACTCCTCGCTCTATTTCCTGCCCGAAGTGCCCGACCCGGCCCGCCTGCAAAGCATGGTGCTGGAGGTGGCCTCGCACGAATTTCTGCACATGCTGGCCCCGCTCAACATTCACTCCCGCGAAATCGGGGAGTTCGACTTCCGCAACCCCCAGATGTCGCAGCACCTGTGGCTCTACGAGGGCGTGACGGAATACGTGTCGCAGCTGGTGCAGGTGCAGGGCGGCCTGACCACGCCCGCCGAGTTTCAGGCGCGCATCAAGGGCAAAATCGACAAGGCCGATAAGTACGCCCCGGTATCGTTCACCGACATGAGCAAGCACATTCTGGAGCCGCCCTACAAGGACATGTATGAGAATGTGTACGACAAAGGCGCGCTCATCGGGCTGCTGCTCGATATCCGCATCCGGGAGCTGAGCCAGGGCCGCCAGACCCTGCGCGACGTGCTGCTGGCCCTGCGCGCGAAGTACGGCCCCACCCGCTCCTTCGACGACGCTGCCCTCATTCCCGAAATCGTGGCCCTCACCCACCCAGAAATCGATGCCTTCTTCAGCCGCTTCGTGCAGGGAGCCGAGCCGCTGCCGCTGGCCGAGTCGCTGGGCAAAATCGGGTGGGTGTACCAGCCGGTGGCCAACGCCCGCATCAAGGCGTTTGGCAACCTGGGCTTCGCTTATGACCAGAGTCAGGACCAGTTCCGGGCCGCCAAAACCAAGGCTGCGGAAAATGCTTTCGGTTTGGCCGAAGGCGACGTTATCGTGGCCGTAAACAACCAGGCCCTCACCATGCAGAACGCCGAGCTGCTGCTGCGCCCCCTCGTGGAACCCACTACCGCCGACGCCGTGCGCCTAAAATTCCGCCACGGCAGCGGCGGCGTCGTACAGGAGCGCGAAGCCACACCGAAGGAGTTCGAGGTGCAGGTCAAAAACCTGGTTGAATCCGTGCCCCGCCCCACGCCCACCCAGCAGCAGCTCCAGGACGCGCTGCTGAAAGGATAGGGGAGAAGAACATGTCATTCCGCCGCAGGAGGAATCTGGGATAACTTATTGCGGAGATGGTAGTGATTTCACCCAGATTCCTCCTGCGTCGGAATGACAATTCGATTATTCGACTTACAAACTCAAGATGATCCTACGCGCTGAGCACCTGGTTAAGAAGTACAAGTCGCGCACGGTGGTGAACGATATGTCGCTGCACGTGGAGCAGGGCGAAATCGTGGGTTTGCTGGGACCGAACGGGGCCGGCAAAACCACTTCGTTCTACATGACGGTGGGCATGGTGAAGCCCAACGCGGGCAAGGTGTTCCTCGATGACCGCGACATTACCAAGCTGCCCATCTACCAGCGCGCCCGCCTCGGCATCGGCTACCTGGCCCAGGAAGCCTCCGTGTTCCGCGACCTGACGGTGGAGGAAAACGTGCTTTCGGTGCTGGAAATGACCGATATGTCCAAACAAGCCCAGCGTGATAAGGTGGAGGAGTTGCTCCACGAATTCAGCCTGACCCACGTGCGCAAAAACCTGGGCCGGGTGCTGAGCGGCGGCGAGCGGCGGCGCACCGAAATAGCCCGCGCCCTGGCCGTCGACCCCAAATTTGTGCTCCTCGACGAGCCCTTCGCCGGCGTCGACCCCATTGCAGTGGAGGAAATCCAGGGCATCGTGGCCAAGCTCAAGCACAAGAACATCGGCATCCTCATCACCGACCACAACGTGAACGAAACGCTCAGCATCGTGGACCGGGCCTACCTGCTCTTCGAAGGCAAGCTGCTCAAGGCCGGCACCGCCGAAGAGCTGGCCGCCGATGAAATGGTGCGCCGCGTGTACCTGGGCAAGCACTTCGAGCTCAAGCGTAAGGTGTGATTCGGTTGTCAGTTGCTAGTTGCTAGTTGTCAGTTGTCAGTAAAGAACGTCATTCAGAGCGAAGCGAAGAATCTCGCGTGCTGACGTTGCAAAGACGCATCGACGTTAGCACACGAGATTCTTCGCTTCGCTCTGAATGACGTTCTTTACTGACAACTGACAACTGACAACTGACAACTGACAACTAGCAACTGACAACCAGCAACTGAGTACATGATTGGTACCGTTCTGACCTGGGCCGTGCGCCGCCGCCTGGCCAGCATCGAGCATTTCCGCCAGCATCCGCATGAGGTGCAGCAGCAGCTGCTGCGCCACCTGTTACTCACGGCCCGCGGTACCGACTGGGGTCGCCGCTACGGCTACGCCGATGCGCCCTCGGCCCGCGAGTTTGCCCAGCGCGTGCCCGTCAGCAGCTACGAGGAATTTTATCCGCAGCTGGAGCGGGTGTTGCGGGGCGAGGCCGACGTGCTCTGGCCCGGCCGGGTGGAGTGGTTTGCCAGGAGCAGCGGCACCACCAACGCCCGCAGCAAGTACATCCCCGTCACCCACGCCTCCCTGCACGAGGGCCACTACCGCGCCGGCCGCGACATGACGGCCCTGGCCACCCTGCACTATCCCGAGCTGGACGTGCTGGGCGGCAAAACCCTGTCGTTGGGCGGCACCCACGCCCCCAACCCCCTGCGCCCCGCCGACGCCGGCTCCCGGGTCGGGGATGTATCGGCGGTGATTATGCAGAACCTGCCCGCCTGGGCCGAGTTTATCCGTACGCCCCCGCTGGAGCTGGCCCTGCTGGATGAGTGGGAGGATAAGATTGAACGCGTGGCCCGCCATGTGCTCACGGCCGATGTGCGGGTGCTGGCCGGCGTGCCCACCTGGATGATTGTGCTGCTGCGCCGGGTGCTGGCGCTGGCCGGCACCGACTCGCTGCACGACGTGTGGCCCCGGCTGAGCTTGTTCCTGCACGGGGCGGTGGCCTTCGGACCCTACCGGGAGCTGTTCCGCCAGCTCATCCCGAGCCCCCGGATGCACTACCTCGAAATCTACAACGCCTCCGAAGGCTACCTGGCCCTCCAGGATGAGCCTGACTCCGAAGACCTGCTGCTGCTGCTCAACCACGGCATCTACTACGAATTTTTGCCCCAAAGCCAGTGGGACGAGTCCGAACCCCGGGCCATCGGGCTGGATGCGGTAGAACTCGGCCGGACTTACGCCCTGCTCATCAGCACCAACGCGGGCCTGTGGCGCTACAAAATCGGGGATACGGTGCGCTTTACTTCCCTGGCCCCCTACCGGATTCGCATCTGCGGGCGCACCAAGCATTTTCTTAATGCCTTCGGCGAGGAAGTAGTAATTGAGCACGCCGATGCTGCCCTGGCCGCCGCCTGCCACGCCACCGCCACCACCGTCCGCGACTATACGGCCGCCCCCATCTACTTCGCGGCCCACGACGGCGCTTCCCGGGGCGGCCACCAGTGGCTGGTCGAATTCACCCAGCCCCCCGCCGATACGCGCTATTTCACCGAAGTGCTGGACCATACCCTGCGCCAGCTCAACTCCGACTACGACGCCAAGCGCCACCGCGACCTGGCCCTGACCCTGCCCACGCTCACGGTGGCCCCCGCCGGTACGTTTGAGTGCTGGCTGGCCGGCAAGGGCAAGCTGGGCGGCCAGCACAAAGTGCCCCGCCTGAGCAATTCCCGGGAGTTGCTGGACGAAATCCTCTCCCAACTAAACAAGCAGGTGTAAGTAGCGGAGCCCATTCGCCCTCGCTTCCCATGCCTTCAGCAGCTTTCTCATCGCCCCGGATACTCCTGTCGGGCGCGTTGCTGACGCCGGCCCTCTGCCACCCCAACGGGCACTAAACGGGGCCACGCCCGCTACGGAAACAGCATCCGTTCCCCGCATTTTCTGTTCGGGGATTGGCAGTATTAGGCCGAAACGAGCTGGCCGCTGCCCTGCGGGTAGTAGCTCAACGGCGTGAAAACCGCCACCCCGCTTGCTGTTTCCAATGGAAATACTGCCTGACAGCAAAGTAGGATGGAGAGTGGATGAAGAGAGGAGGATAAGCTGGGCAACGAGCTACAAAAAACACTATTCCCACATCCGCTATCTGGTCACTTGCCGTAGGTTATCCCTAGAATAGTAGCAATCCGGCTGTCGTTTTTGTAATGGATGAGCTTGAGCTATTATTGGAGAAAAGCCTTATATTTCGTTTCGTTCCAGCCCATAATTCCCACGTTATGTCTGCCGTTACTCCCTCAACACACCGCCCGGGCAGCCGCCGCCGCCGCAATTACAGCCGTCTGCAAACTGACCAGAAAGCAGAAACCCGCTCCAAATACATTACGGCCAGTATTCTGGGGCTCATCCTATTTGCCTTGCTGGCCAGCCTGGGCGTTATTGCCGCCAACGCCGGTCATTAACCGCTGCTGAGTTTACATCGTCTGCGACTTTGCCCGCGCCATCTTTGGTTGGCGCGGGCAAAGCCGCCGGCTTCTGGCGTGCTATTCGTCGAGGATGCCACCCACCAAGCCGCCCAGGATACTGCCGCTTTCCTTCTTGGCGTTGCCTCCCGAAGGGGCCAGGGCCTGAATCAGCTTTTTCACGGGCATGGATTGCAGCCACACTTTGCCAGTGCCGCGCAGCGTGGCCAGCAGCAGCCCTTCGCCCCCAAAAATCATGGATTTAAGGCCCCCGGCCCGGGCAATGCTAAAATCGATACCCGGCTCGAAAGCTACTACGCAGCCCGTATCCACCCGCAGCAGTTCGTTGTTGAGCGTCTTTTCGATGATGGTGCCGCCGGCGTGCACGAAGGCGCGGCCGTCGCCGGTTATTTTCTGCAAAATGAAGCCTTCGCCCCCAAAAAAGCCTGCCCCAAGTTTCTGATTGAGGTGAATACTGATTTTGGTGCCTTTGGCGGCGGCCAGAAACCCGTCCTTCTGCACAATCAGGCCCTGGGGTAGGTCGCGCAGGTTGAGGGCGATGATGGTGCCCGGGTAGGGAGCCGAAAACGCCACGTGGGCCTTGCCGGATCCGCCGCGGTGGGTGAAGTGGGTCATAAACAACGACTCGCCCGTGAGCAGGCGCGAGCCGGCCGAAAACAGTTTGCCCATCACGCTCTGGTTGGCTTCCGAGCCGTCGCCCATCTTGGTTTCAAAAGCAATGTCTTCGCTCATGTACACCATGGCCCCGGCTTCGGCCACCACCGTCTCGTTGGGGTCCAGCTCCACTTCGAGCACCTGAATGTCATTGCCCAGGATTTTGTAGTCGATTTCGTGTGACTGCATCAGAAAGAAAAAGGAAAGGGTGAAAGGCTATTGACAAGTATAGCGAAAGACAAATAAAACGCGCCATGAGGGGCATTATGCCGGAGGATAATCCCGCATAATGCCCCCCCATGGCGCGTTTTGGTGCTCGGCTGAACGGCTATTGGTCGTCTTCGTCCGTTACCTCATCTTCGTCTACTTCCTTGCCTCTGGCATCGGCCTTGGGCTGCTTGTTCTTGGCCTCGGTGCTGCTGCGGCGCACGAAATCCTCCTCCGACTCCTCTACTTCTTCCACGGGCAGGTCTTCCTCCGCCTCGTCTTTTTCCCCAAACTGCCCGTCGCGGTTAACCAGCTTCTTGTCGCGGACGTGGCGGTTGAGGAACGTGTTGATTTCCTCGATGGAGTAATTGGAGGTGATTTCGCCCAGCGGATTCACCTTGATTTCGAAGCCTTCCAGCTCCTTATGCACCCGGGCTTTTTTCTCGGGCTCATTCTTTTTCTTTGGGTTGACGGACTTTTTAGCCATGATGCGGGATGCTAGAGTAAAGGGAAGGCGCCGGACCGAAGTCCGTGCCTTCTTGGTACGCAAGCCCCCGCCCGAAGGATACTCCGCCGTCTGCTGGCGGCCGGCCAGTAAAAAGCCCGCCCGACGCAGGTCGGGCGGGCTTGAGTAAGCGGTGATACGGCGGTTTAAGCGGGCAGCGCGGCCACGGCGGCCTTAATGCGGGCGGCCGTTTCCTGGGCGCCCAGGATGTGCATGATGTGCATCAGGTCGGGGCCGGCGGCCTGGCCGGTCACGGCCACGCGTAGGGCCTGCAACACCTGCCCGATTTTCACGCCCTGCGCCTCCAGCACTTCCGTCAGGCGGGCCTTGATGCCCTCCGGCGAAGCGTCGTTCAGCGTTGGCAGCTGGTCAGCAAACTCAGTCAGCGCGGCCGCTACCTGCGGGTTCCACTTCTTACTGATGACCTGCTCATCGTAGTTGCTGGGGCGCTGGAAGAACAACTGGGCCTCCCGGGCTAGGTCGGCCGGGAAGGTAGCACGCTCTTTCACCAGGGCCGCAATCTGCTCAGCTTTGGCGGCGTCCACGGTCAGGCCCTGGGCCGTGAGGTCGTCCATGAGGTAGCGGGCCAGCTCGGCGTCGGGCTTGGCGCGCAGGTACTGCTCGTTGAACCAGCGCACTTTGTTCTGGTCGAAGCGGGCCGGCGACTTACTCACGCGCTCAATCGAGAAGTTCTCAATCAGCTCCTCCATCGTGAACAGCTCCTGGGTAGTGCCGGGGTTCCAGCCCAGGAAGGCCAGAAAGTTGATGAAGGCGTCGGGCAGGTAGCCCGCTTCGCGGTAGCCACTGCTCACGGTTGGCTCGCCGGTCTGGGCATCCGTGCCGTGGAATTCGAGCGGGAATACCGGAAACCCGAGCTTGTCGCCGTCGCGCTTGCTGAGCTTGCCGGTGCCGTCGGGCTTAAGCAGCAGGGGCAGGTGGGCAAACTGGGGCATGGTGCTTTCCCAGCCCAAATAGCGGTACAGCAGTACGTGCAAAGGCGCGGAAGGCAGCCACTCCTCGCCCCGGATCACGTGGGTGATTTCCATCAGATGGTCGTCCACGATGTTGGCCAAATGGTAGGTCGGCATCCCATCGGACTTCATCAGCACCTTGTCGTCGATGGCCGACGAATGCACCACCACCCAGCCCCGGATCAGGTCCTGGAAGCGTACTTCCTCCTTGCGGGGTACTTTCAGGCGGATAACGTACGGGATGTTGTCGGCCAGCAGCTGCGCTACCTCCTCGGCCGGTAGGGTGAGGGAGTTGCGCATTTGGGCGCGGGTGATGCTGTTGTACTGCGGGTTGGGCACCTTGGCGGCCGTGAGGCGGGCGCGCATGGCGTCCAGCTCCTCGGGCGTATCGAAGGCGTAGTAGGCGTAGCCGTCGGTAATGAGTTGGTCGGCGTACTGGCGGTACATGGGCTTGCGCTCACTCTGGCGGTAGGGCGCGTGGGGGCCACCCTGCTCAATACCCTCGTCGATTTCGATGCCGCACCAGCGCAACGCGTCCATAATGTACTGCTCAGCGCCGGGCACAAAGCGGTTCTGGTCGGTGTCTTCGATGCGCAGCAGCATTTTGCCACCCAGCTTGCGGGCCAGCAGGTAGTTATACAGCGCAGTGCGCACGCCGCCAATGTGCAGCGGGCCGGTGGGGCTGGGCGCAAAGCGCACCCGTACTTCTCTTTCCATAAGTCAGTTCGCGGCACCTTCAGGGGTGAAAACCGCGCCACGAAGGTACGAAAGGGGAGTTGGTGAACGGCCCTTCCGACGAAGGACGAATCGAAGGCAATGGTAGCGAACGGCCTCGTTCAACCACTCACCCCAGTTTCCTCCTTCGTTGGAATGACAATTCGTGTATTCTCCGAGTCACGCATTCCCCGTTTTATTCCACTATCAACCCATATTTGCCCAGCAGGCCGGGCAGGCTGGTCAGGGCGAATTGTGCCCTTTTCAGCTCGTTCAGCTCGGGGTCAAGCACGATATCCCGGGTCGTGCGCAGGTCGGCTCCCAGCAGGCGGGTCTGGCTGAATACGGCCCCGCGCAGCTCGCACTCGTCGAACACGGCGTTGGTAAGGTCGGTGCGGGTGAAATCGGCCTCTTGCAGGGAGCAGCCCACGAAGCGGGTGTTGGGCATCACCTTGCCCCAGAAGGAGGCGTAATCGAGCTGGCAGCGGTCGAAATGCACGTCGAAGAGCATGTCGCGGCAGGCCGTGAACTGGAGGCCCAGCAGCTTGCAGCCCTCAAAGGCCACGTTTTGCAGGCCGGTATTTGCCAGCGTGGCTCCGGCCAGGTTGCAGTTCTCAAACCGGCACTCACTGAACCGCCGCCCCGCTAAATCGGCCTGACTCAGATCGAACCCGATAAAGTGGAACTGCTCGAACTCGCGCTGGCCCACCAGCTCGGGCGGGAGCACGCGGTGCAGCACGTTTTCGGGCGGGAAATGCGTGGGTTTGGCCAGGGCTTTGGCCGGTTTGCGGGAGACTGATCGGCGCATTATGGGCGGTTTTTAAAGCTGAGCCAGAGCCCCAAACCCACCAACACGGCTCCGCCCTTAATGGCCCAGGCCACCGTTTGGCCCCAGGTATAAATCCAGTCGAGGAGCGGAAACCGGAAGTTGGCGGGCAGCAGGTACGGGGCCAGCATAGCAATCAGCCCGGCGCAAAACAGAAAGATGCCTAACTCCCGCATGATCTGAAGGTTATAAGTGGGGAAGTTTATAGGTCAGAAAGTGAGTAGACGCTGAGCCGGAAGCATCGGAGGAGTGCTGTCAGAAAGGAGGAAAAGGAGCTAGCAAGCAGACCCAAAGAGCCACTTTCTAACTTCTCAACTCACAAACTTGCCAATTCTCTAGCTCCCCACGGCGATGCAGGAAATTTCAACCTGCACATCCTTGGGTAGGCGACTAACCTCCACCGTTTCGCGGGCGGGGGCATAGTCGGCCTCAAAGTAGCTGCCGTAGATGTCGTTGATAAGGCCAAAATTGCCCAAATCTTTCACGAAGATGCTGCACTTTACCACGTGGCGCAGGGTGAGGCCGGCGGCGGCCAGCACGGCCTGGAGGTTGCGCATCACCTGGTGGGTTTCGGCCGCCACATCACCGCCCCCAACCAGCTGGCCGGTGGTGGAGTCGAGGGCAATCTGGCCCGAAACGTACACGGTGTTGCCGGCCTGAATGGCCTGGCTGTAAGGGCCGATGGGCGCGGGAGCCTGGGACGAAAAAACGATGGTATGGGCCATGCCGGAAGCAGAACTGCGAGTGAGGAAAAGGAACGTCTATCTTTGGGCGAAAGTAAGCCGAAAAACTATGCATCTGTTCATTGTAGGCGGCGAAGCCGTGGAAGCGGAGCTGCGCCGTAAGTTTGGCGAGGCCCATTCCTACGACTTCTGCCCCGCCGCTGCGCCCGATCTGACCGCCCGCCTCGCCGCCGCCGATGCGGCCTTCGACCTGCGCGACTGGCCTGAATTGCACTACGAGCAGCCCCGCCAGCCCCTGTTCTACGACACCACGGCCCGCAGCCTGGCCCAGGTATTCCAGGGCGAAGCGGCCCCGTTCGGTCCGGTGTTCGGTTTCTGCGGCCTGCCCACCCTCCTGGACCGCCCGCTGCTGGAAACCATCCTTTACCGCCCCACCGATGCCGCCGAGCTGGCCGCCACCTGCGCCGCCCTGGGCACCGACTACCGGCTGGTGCAGGACCGAGTGGGCCTCGTCACGCCCCGCATAATTTGCATGATCATCAACGAGGCCTGCTACACGTTGCAGGAGGGTACTGCCTCCATCCAGGATATTGACTTGGGCATGAAGCTGGGTACCAATTACCCCCACGGCCCCTTTGAATGGGCCAATGCCATCGGCGTGAACCGGGTGTACGAAACCCTGGAGGCCCTGTATCAGGACACGCACGAGGAGCGCTATAAAGTGTGTCCGCTGCTCAAAACCATGTACCTGCGCGGAGAGCAATTCGCACTGTAAAACCAACCCCGCCGACGCCCTACACGCAAACTGCCGCCCTGGAAGCTTCCGGGGCGGCAGTTTTTGTATGCGAATTCGGTTAAGGCAACTTACTCCACCGTCACCGACTTGGCCAAGTTACGGGGCTGGTCGACGTTGCAACCGCGCAGAACGGCAATGTGGTAGGAGAGCAGCTGCAGCGGTACCACCGACACCAGCGGCATGAGCGCCTCACTGGTGGCCGGCACCTCAATAGTGAACTCGGCCATAGCCGGAATGACGTCGTCGCCTTCAGTTACCACGGCAATGATGCGGCCTTTGCGGGCCTTCACCTCTTGGATGTTACTTACTACCTTCTCATAGGAGCTGTCCTTAGTCGCAATGACCACCACCGGCATATTCTCGTCGATCAGGGCGATGGGGCCGTGCTTCATTTCGGCGGCCGGGTAGCCTTCCGCGTGGATGTAGCTGATTTCCTTGAGCTTCAGGGCACCTTCCAGGGCCACGGGGAAGTTGTAGCCCCGGCCCAGGTAGAGGAAGTTGGTGGAGTCTTTGAAAATTTCGGCAATCTGCATGATTTCCGTATTCAGCTCCAGCGCTTTCTCCACTTTGGCCGGAATGGTGCTCAGCTCCACCATCAGCTCGCGCAGGCGGGTGTCGGTGAGCGTGCCCCGCTTGTGGCCCACAATCATAGCCAGCAGCGTGAGTACCGTCACCTGAGCCGTGAAGGCTTTGGTAGAGGCTACACCAATTTCAGGACCGGCGTGCGTGTACGCGCCGGCATCGGTGGCGCGGGCAATGCTCGAGCCCACCACGTTGCAGATGCCGAAGATGGTTGCGCCGCGGCTCTTGGCCAGTTCCAGGGCGGCCAGCGTATCGGCCGTTTCACCGCTCTGGGAAATGGCAATTACGATGTCGCGCTCCGTAATCACGGGGTTGCGGTAGCGGAACTCCGAGGCGTATTCCACTTCCACCGGAATCCGGGCCAGGTCCTCCAGCAGGTACTCGGCCACGAGGCCAGCGTGCCAGGAGGTGCCGCAGGCCACAATCAGGATGCGGTCGGCATTCACGAATTTGCGCTCGTAAGCCCGCACGCCGCCCATGTTCAGGTGACCGGCTTCCAGCTCCAGACGGCCGCGCATGGAGTCGAGAATCGAGCGGGGCTGCTCGAAAATCTCCTTCATCATGAAGTGCTCGTAACCGCCCTTTTCGATGCGGTCCAGCTCCAGCTCCAGCTTCTGAATGTAAGGCGTCTGCTTCACATCCTCGCGGCTGCGCAGGTCCATTTCCCCATCCTTGATAACGACCAGCTCATAGTCGTTTACATACACTACTTCGTTGGTGTACTCGATGATGGGCGTAGCGTCGGAGGCGAGGAAAAACTCGTTTTCGCCGATACCTACTACCAGTGGAGAGCCCTTACGGGCTGCAATCAGCTGGTTGGGGTTGTCCTTGCTCAGCACCACAATGGCGTAAGCGCCTACTACCTCATGCAGGGCTAGGCGTACGGCCTGCTCCAAAGAGCATTTGTTCTTCTTTTGAATCTCCTCAATCAGGTTCACGAAAACTTCCGTGTCCGTATCGGAGTGAAACACGTGGCCCTGCTGCTGCAAGTGCTTTTTCAGCGCCGCGTAGTTCTCGATGATGCCGTTATGGATGATGGCAATCCGCTCCGAAGTGGAGTAATGCGGGTGGGCATTCACATCATTGGGCTCCCCGTGGGTGGCCCAGCGGGTGTGGCCCATTCCAATGTGGGCGTGCGTATTCTTCTCCTTGATAAAACCCTCCAGATCGGCTACTTTACCTTTCTTTTTGTACACGGTGAGCTGGTTATCGTCAAGCAAGGCGACGCCAGCCGAGTCGTAGCCGCGGTATTCCAGCCGGCGCAGACCTTTGATGATGATGGGGCAAGCCTCACGGTACCCGATGTAAGCGACAATTCCGCACATAATGTTTTGGGTGGTTCAGAACAGAAACTTCCGAAAAAGAAAGCAAAAATCGGGCGGCAACGGCAAAAGCCGTGCCGCCCTGTTCGGCAAGTTCCGTTAGCGGCCGCAGCTGCTAGCGGAGCTTGGAGTAATACACGCGCAGTTTAAATTCGTTAGCGTCCAGTTGAGCCCGGTTCAGGTTCAGGCTGGTAGCAGAGCGCAGAATGGGAGACAGCAATAAGCCTGTCGGGAGTTCCCCATCCAGCCGATTCTGGAGGTATGCTTGCAGGTATTCCGTAACCGAAACGGTATAATACTGAGCGGGGTTTTGTCCCAGCGGAAAAGTTGCCGCCGCAGGGGCTCCTACCGTTGTAGGACTCGCCCGGAAAGTAGACCCGTTCGACAGCTTGACAATGCCTTCTACCTGAATTAATCGTTCCGCAGTACTGACCCCGGAGGTCCGAATGAGGGGTTGATTGGCATCGTTCACTTCGTACAGGTACAGGCCGCTGTTGTACGGGAACAGTCCGTTGCTGAATTGCTTGATGGGAATCAGCAACTCAGCACGGTTGATAGCCAGTGTTGCATCGTCGCGCAACGCATCCAGGCCCTGAAACTCAATCCGGGTGGCCAGTCCTACACCTTCCTGCACATACGTCAGGCCGTTTGTCGCAGCCGAGGGAAGAGCCGTTTGCGGGGTGAGCCCCGCTAGAGCCGTCCCCGCGAAGGAAGTGGTAATCTGAGTGAAGTACTTCCCGTCGCTGTAGCTGCCGGTTAAAGGAGGAAGGCTAGCCAGATAGAGCGAGTAGTTCCGGGCTCTCACCTTCCCATCGGCGCTGGTACCCCGAAAGTAGAAAACTACCCGGGCCGAGGGGGTGCGGGGAAAGCCAACGATATTGGCCGTGTGCCCGTTGGCGGGCTGTAGCAGGAAGCCTTTCCAGATGGCATCAAGACCACTCTGGCCAAAAGCAGCGTTTTGCATCGCCACGAAAAGCGAGTTGGCCAACGCAGCGGTACCTGCCGATTTCAGGAAAGGAATGCGTATCGTCCGGTCGGGTACCTGAACCGTAATAACGGTCGTGGTCGTGTCCGTACTATTGCCGGACTGCACGCGCTGCTTAACCGTTTTGTTGCGGTTGAGCGGGGCTTCAAAGCCGGTAAGAAGGGCATTATCGGTTGCCGCCGAGGACTCCGACGTATAAATAGTCCGCTCGTCGAGGGGCCGTTGCAACGGCAGCAGGTCCAGCCGCAGGGGCCGCGCCGCCGAGCCGTACACCTGGTCGAAGGGAAGGTTCAGGATGACGGAATCCAGCCGAAGCGCCGTGTATTTGGCGGGCAATGAATCCGGGCTGGACAAGGCCAGCAGGTTCATAAAGGTGGAAGCCGTGGTGGTGCCCACGTACGCATCCTGCAAACGGCCCACTAAAAACTGATCTGCCTTAACCGTTTGCACGGGTTGCTGCCGGACGGTAGAAGCCCGCAAGGGTAGATCAAGGTAAGTAGCCGAAATGGGGGAGGTACCGGGCAGGTCGAGGCCTAAGTCGTTGGCCTTTTCGCAGGACGTAGCGAAACTGAGCAGACCGACGGCACAGAGGGAAACCGAAGCAAGTCGGCTGGCACTAGTTGGCCAATTCATTATACAGCGCGTAGTAAGACGTCAGCAGATTGTCGTCGGCGGCAACCTGCTCGATTTGTTTTTTGGTCGAGTATTCCGTGAACAGCTTGTTCAGGTTCTCGCTGAAATCCTCATCGGATTTTACCACCGTATCGGCATACTCCATTCCTACTTTGATGAAGCCCCCGAAATCGGCGGTTTTCAGCGAAGCCAGCATGTCGTCGTCAATGTCCAGCATTTTGGCCTTCTCCACGATGTCGCCTTCAAACTTGAAATCGAACTCGTTATTATAAATGGTGAAGACCGATTTGGCATCCTTGAAAATCGGGTCCTTCTTGTAGGTCGTTTTCAGATACATCGGAATCAGGCCCGTCATCCAGTCGTTGCAGTGCACGATATCCGGGGCCCAGCCCAGTTTCTTCACCGTTTCGAGCACGCCTTTGCAAAAGAAAATTGCGCGCTCATCATTGTCGGAGTGGAACTTATCGTTTTTGTCGACCAGTACGGACTTGCGGTGGAAGTAATCTTCGTTGTCGATGAAGTAAACTTGCAGCTTAGCATTCGGAATAGAAGCCACCTTAATAATGAGGGGTTTCTCATCTTCACCGACCGCGATATTAATTCCCGATAGCCGAACTACTTCATGCAGGCGGTTTTTACGTTCGTTAATGATGCCGAAACGGGGCACAAAAATGCGGATTTCCATCCCCATTTCCTGCATTCCCTGCGGCAGTCGCCGCAAAAACTCTGCTACCTTGGTGGTTTGCAAAAACGGGTTGATTTCCGTGGCAGCATAGAGTATTCTCAACTTGGACATATAGAGTCAGTTGGGGTTATTGGGAAAGGGCAACACTTTGGGATGCACAAAATTAAGCATTTTTGAGGGAATTTTCAATCTGGTCCGGTTACCGGCTCGCCCAAAAGCCGCTTTTACTCTATGGAGATACTCAATACGGCTGCCGCGTTGCAAGTCCAGACCGAAATCTGGCGCCAGCAGGGCCAGCGCATCGGTCTGGTACCCACGATGGGTGCTTTGCACGAAGGCCATCTGCAACTGGTGCGGGCCGCCGCCCGCGAGTGCGAGGTGGTCATTGCCAGCATCTTCGTCAACCCCACGCAGTTCAATAACCCCGATGATTTCCGGCTCTACCCGCGCCTGCCTGAGGCCGATGCGGCCCTGCTGGCCCCGGCCGGCTGCACGGCGCTGTTTCTGCCTTCGGTAGAGGAAATGTACCCGCGCCCCACGGCGCTGCACTTCGATTTTGGCGCCCTGGAGCGGGTGATGGAAGGCGAGCACCGGCCGGGCCATTTCAACGGCGTGGCTACGGTAGTGAGCAAGCTGTTTCACCTGAGCCGCCCGCACCGGGCCTACTTCGGGCAGAAAGATTTTCAGCAGGTGGCCATCGTGCGCCAACTTGTCAGCGACCTGTCGTTTGACCTGACGCTGGTGGCCTTTCCTACGGTGCGGGAAGCCGATGGGCTGGCCATGTCCTCGCGCAACCGTCGGCTCAATGCCGAGGCCCGGGCGGCCGCCCCCCGCCTGTACGAGGGTCTGCAACTGGCCGAACGGCTGGTGCGGGCTGCCCAAACAGAGCCGGCTGCGGTACACACTGCCGTAACCGACTTTCTGGCCACAGTACCGGGCCTGGAGCTGGAATACATGGCCGTAGTGGATGCGCACAGCCTCCAACCCCTGACGAACTGGTGGCCCGGCCGGCCGGTGGCCCTGTGTCTGGCTGCCCACCTGGGCGGCGTGCGCCTGATCGACAATGTAGTGGTGGACCGGTGAGCCAACTGCCCGGTTTGCTTCCCCGGCTCAACTCCCCGGTTTGCCTTGCCTATCTTTGCGGATAATCGTCCACCCGCTTTTCATGTCATGCATATCGAGGTTCTTAAGTCGAAAATTCACCGCGTAAAAGTTACGCAGGCGGAGCTGCACTACGTAGGCAGCATCACCATTGATGAAGACCTGCTGGATGCCGCCAATATGGTGGAAAACGAGAAGGTGACCATCGTCAATATCAACAACGGGGAGCGGTTCGAAACCTACACCATCAAAGGCGAGCGGGGCTCGGGCATGATCTGCCTGAACGGCCCGGCCGCCCGGCGCGTGGCCGTGGGCGACATTGTCATCATCATCTCGTACGGGCTGATTGACTTTGCCGAGGCCAAAGCCCACCAGCCTACGGTCATTTTCCCCGATCAGCACAACCGCCTGACCTGATACGGGCTTCTGGCCGCTGCCGGCCCCGTCCGGCCGCCGGAACGGGTAGCCCGGCGCGGCGCGCCCGCCATCCTTCACCTGACAACCAAACTACGTTATGAAGCAACTGCTCAACGTTATCAAATACACGTTGCTGCTGGCCGTATCGGGGCTGCTGATGTGGTACGCTTTGCAGGGCCAGGACCTGAGCCGCATCGGCGAGTACGTGCGCGGGGCCAACTATTGGTGGCTGCTGCTGACGATGGTGCTGTCGGTGCTGGGCTACTTCAGCCGGGCCTACCGCTGGAAAATGCAGATTACCCCCACCGGCCACCAACCGCGTTTCTGGGACGTGTACCATGCCATGATGGTGGGCTACCTGGCCAACCTGGTGCTGCCGCGCATGGGCGAAGTCATCCGGTGCTCGGTGCTGCGGCGTACCAGCGGCGTACCGGTACAGGTGGCCCTGGGCACGGTAGTAACCGAGCGCGTGATTGACGTGCTGGTGCTGCTGGGCCTGCTGGGCGGCACGCTGCTACTTGATTTCACTACCTTCTGGGCCTTTGTGACCGATAAGGTGCTGGCCGGCCGCTACGATGCGCTGGCCCGCAACCCCGCGCCGCTGGTGCTGGCCCTGGGCATTGCCACGGTGCTGCTGCTGGGCCTGGCCTACGCTGTGTTCCGCAACCTGGAGCGCCTGCGCCAGAACGCGCTGTTCAACAAAACGATGGGCTTCGTGAAGGGTATCATCGCCGGGGCCTTCAGCGTGCTGAAGCTGGAGAACAAGGGTCTGTTCCTCTTTCACACCTTCTTCACCTGGGCCGTGTACTACCTCATGGACTATCTGGCCTTCTTCGCCTTCCCCGATACCTACGACCTGGGCATGCGGGCCGGGCTGGCCGTACTCACCTTCGGGGCCTTTGGCATGGCCGCGCCGGTGGCCGGTGGCATCGGGCCGTTCCACATCATGGTGCAGGGCATTCTGCTGGCCTACGGCATCAGCAAGGAAGCCGGCATTGCCTACGCGCTGGTGGTGCACGGCTCCCAGACGCTGCTGGTGGTAGTGATGGGCGGCATCAGCTTCGCCGCCAGCATGCTCAAATCCGGTAAAGCGTCGGAGTTCCAGGAAGAAGAGGTGGGGCAGTTGGAAAGCGAAGGGACCCCGAGGTAATACCAAGCCGCTATTCTGCCCATCGTCGCGAAGGCCCATCTGCCGCCCGAACTTCTCTGCTTACAAACTTCTCCAACTACGCTATGTGGGCAAAAGATAAAATTATCGACCGGGCGGCCCTGCTACCGGTGGTGGCCGCCTGGCAGGCGGCCGGCGAGCAAGTAGTGTTCACCAACGGCTGCTTCGATTTGCTCCACCTCGGCCACGTTGATTACCTGGAAAAGGCCCGCCACCTGGGCCAGCGCCTGGTGGTGGGCCTGAATACGGATGCTTCGGTGAGCCGCCTCAAGCCCGGCCGGCCCTTGCAGGACGAAGTGTCACGCGCCCGGGTGCTGGCCTCGCTTTTGTTCGTGGACGCCGTCGTGCTGTTCGACGAGCAAACGCCGCTGGCCCTGATTGAAGCCCTGCGGCCCGATATTCTGGTGAAGGGCGACGACTATGCCCTCAGTGGAATTGTGGGCCACGAAGCCGTGTTGCAGAACGGTGGCCAGGTGCTCACCGTACCGCTGGTGGCCGGCTACAGTACCACGCGCATCGTGGAGCGCATCAGCCAGCAGCTTGCCGGTTAGCGGGGCGGCCCCGAAAGGCCGCCTGCTCGCCCCGGGCCGCAGTCATTTCCAACTCTTCCTTCTCCCATGATGTATTCCCTGAGCCCCGCCTATATCATCGTCATCATCACGATGATTGCCAGCTGGCTGATTCAACGGCGGCTGAAAAGCAAGTTTGAGCGGTATTCGCAGGTCGGCTTGCAAAACAACCTTTCCGGCCGGCAGATTGCCGAACTCATGCTGGCCGACCACGGCATCACCGATGTGCGCGTCATCAGCACCCCCGGCCGCCTCACCGACCACTACAACCCCGCCGATAAAACGGTGAACCTGAGCGAAGCCGTGTACGAGCCGCGCAGTGCCGCCGCCGCCGCCGTGGCCGCCCACGAGTGTGGCCACGCCGTGCAGCACGCCACCGCCTATAGTGCCCTCAAGTTCCGCTCGGCCCTGGTGCCGGCTTTGAGCGCCGTGTCCCGCTTCATGCCCATTCTGCTGTTTGCCGGGGTGTTTCTGCTCAACCGGACTCCTTATCCGCTGATAGCCGGGGTCGTCTTGTTCTCGCTCACCACCCTTTTCAGCTTCGTAACGCTGCCCGTGGAGTTCGATGCCTCCAAGCGCGCCCTGGCCTGGATGGACAAGCGCCGCATCGTGACCACCCAGGAGCACGTTATGGCCAAAGATGCCCTGTGGTGGGCCGCCATGACCTACGTAGTAGCGGCCCTGGGCTCCCTGGCCACGCTGTTCTACTACGCCACTATGCTCATGGGTCGCCGCCGCGACTAGCCGCACCGGATCTGGCAAACCAGCAGCGCCACTCCGGTTTCGGGGTGGCGCTGCTGGTTGTAAGCTGGGCCGGAGTTGTTGGAATTCTGCAAAAGCCCAGGCTGTTGCTGCGGGCCGAAAACCAGGAGCCGGCAATCTGCCGGGGCGCTACTGACAGATAGTTTGGTGGCTGGGAAACAAAAAACCGGCCCTGGGCCTTATAAAACCGTTCGCGGAGAAAAAAACCAGTTCATCTACCTAATCTCCAAAAGCTGTACGTTAATTTTGACGCGGCCCGCGAATTTACGCTCGGCCGCCCCCTGATACGTTTTTCCATCCCACCCCACTTTCACCGCATGGATTTCCAGCTCACCGAAGAACAATTAGCCGTTCAGGCTGCCGCCCGCGAATTTGCCCAATCCGAACTCTGGGCCGGCGTAATTGAGCGCGACGAACACCAGAAGTTCCCTGCCGAGCAGATCAAGAAAATGGGCGAGCTGGGCTTCATGGGCATGATGGTTAGCCCCGAGTACGGGGGCGGCGGCATGGATACCGTGAGTTACGTGCTGGCTATGGAAGAAATCAGCAAGGTGGATGCCTCCTGCTCCGTTATCATGTCGGTGAACAACTCGCTGGTGTGCTGGGGGCTGGAGAAGTACGGCAACGAGGAGCAGAAGCGCAAGTACCTGCCGGGCCTCACCTCGGGTGAAATCATCGGCGCCTTCGCCCTCTCGGAGCCCGAAGCCGGCTCCGATGCCACCATGCAGCGCACTACGGCCGAGGATATGGGCGACCATTACCTGCTCAACGGCACCAAAAACTGGATTACCAACGGTACCACCGCGTCGGTGTATCTGGTAGTGGCCCAGACCAATGCCGAGGCCAAGCACCGTGGCATCAACGTGCTTATCGTCGACAAGGGCATGGAAGGCTTCGTGACCGGCCCCAAGGAGAACAAGCTGGGCATTCGGGGTTCCGATACCTGCTCACTTATGTTCACCGATGTGAAGGTGCCCAAGGAAAACCGCATCGGGGAGGACGGCTTCGGCTTCAAGTTCGCCATGCAGGTGCTGGCCGGCGGCCGCATCGGTATTGCCGCCCAGGCGTTGGGCATTGCCTCCGGTTCCTACGAATTGTCGCTGAAATACTCCAAGGAGCGTAAGGCTTTCGGCGTGCCGATTTCCCAGCACCAGGCCATCCAGTTCAAGCTGGCCGACATGGCCACCAACATCGACGCCGCCCGTTTGCTGTGCCTGCAAGCCGCCCACGATAAGGACGCGCATCAGGATTATGCCAAGTCGGGTGCTATGGCTAAGCTATTTGCCTCCAAAGTAGCCATGGACACGGCCGTGGAGGCCGTGCAGGTGCACGGCGGTTATGGCTTCGTGAAGGAATACCACGTAGAGCGCTTCATGCGCGACGCTAAAATCACCCAGATTTACGAAGGAACTTCCGAGATTCAGAAAATTGTAATCTCGCGGGAAATATTAAAATAACGGGCGAATTGCCTAAAAGTCAGAACTGTTGCACAAAACCCAGCCTTTTTTAGGCTGGGTTTTGTGTTTGTGTGAATTTTTATATGTTATTTTGCATTAGATAAGTATGGGATACCATTTGCCACCCACACCTGAACAATTTCACCCGCCCGTTAAAGATGGAAGATTATAATAAAGTGATAGAGTCGCTGGGTGTTCGATACATCAAGGCGAAAAACCTCGTACTCCAGCAGCCGTTCACGGTTCGCAATTCCTACGACGTTGGCAATAATCTGATCCTGCTGCACAAGGGCCGCGTTTCTTTCGGCGATGAGGAGCAGGTGGTAGAAGAGGGCGAGATGCTGTTCATCCCCGGCGGCCGCGCTACCAAGGTAACCTACGGCGAAACGTCGAGCAAGAGCATCACCAACGACGACCTGATTACCAACAAGGACAAGTTTTTCCACTCTAACTCCGACCTCGACCTGATCGGGGATGCCGAGGAAAGCCACTCCTTCGTGAGCTTCGAGGCCAAGGTGTTCGATTCGGTGAACTTCTTTGCTTCCCTGGACGTGCCGGCCTTCCTGATCACCAACAACTCCAAGCTGGCTAATCTGGTGATCAAGGTGGTGGAAGAAAGCCTCCAGGAGCTGCCCGGCCGCGAGCGGCTGATTACGATCTACACCGAGAATATCGTGGTGGAAATCGTGCGCTACATCCTCAAGAACAAGATGTTCGTGGAGCAGCTGGCCACCAACAGCACCTATTTCAAGGACCCGCGCCTGATCGACCTGTTCAACTATATCAAGGAGAACATCGGTGGCGACCTCTCGAACAAGGTGCTCTCGGGCGTTGCCAACGTGAGTGAGGACTACGTGGGCCAGTATTTCAAGATGCTGACCGGCATCAACCCCCAGGACTACATCGAGTACCAGCGTATGGAGCGCGCCGTGTTCCTGCTTCGCACCACCAAAAAGAGCATCCGCGACATCGGTAAAGAGGTGGGCTACAAGGATACCGCTTATTTCTGCCGCCGCTTTAAAATGATGTTCGGGATTCCGGCCGGCAAAATGCGCCGCCGCGAGTCGGCCATGAATATCTGATCACGGGTTAGCACGGATTTTAACGGATTCCACGGATTTCGTAGACGCTTAAACAGCCAACGCTGCCGCTCCATCTGGAGCGGCAGCGTTGGCTGTTTAATGTTCAGCAGCTAAAGTTGACTTGCCACTAACTTGTTAAGACCTTACAGCTTGGGCGTACTGCGCACGGAGTCGTCCACAAAATCCGTGGAATCCGTTAAAATCCGTGCTAATCCGTGATCCTGGTTGAACTGACGGACAGTGCGCGACATGTCGGCCAGGAAGCTCGGCTCCTTTTCAATCTGGTTGCCAATAACGATGACGTCGGCACCCGCCTGAAGGGCTGCCCGGGCCTTATCCACGGTGTTGATGCCGCCCCCCACGACGAGCGGCACATCCACGGCCTGGCGTACGGCCCGGATCATGGCCGGGCTAACCGGGTACATGGCCCCACTGCCGCCATCGAGGTACATCAGGCGCAGGCCGAGCTGTTCGCCCGCCATGGCGGTACAGGCCGCAATGGCGGGTTTGTCGTGGGGCAGGGGTGTGGTACCGCTGATGTAACTGGCCGTGGTCTGGCGGCCGGTATCGACCAGCATGTAGCCGGTGGGCAGAATCTGGAGGTTGCTCTGGCGCAGCAGGGGCGCGGCAATAACGTGCTGCCCGATCAGGAAATCGGGGTTGCGACCCGAAATCAAGGACAGCAGCAGAATCCCGTCGGCCTGGTCGTCGAGGTGCAGGCTGTGGCTCGGGAACAGCAGAACCGGCACGGCCGAACGGCTCTTGATAAAACGAATGAGGGCAGCCTGGCGCGAACTCAGCACCAGACTGCCACCCATAAAAAAGAAATCTACCGCGTGTTGCTCACTCAGGTCAAGCAGGTGCCGGCATCCTGCCTCATCCAGATTGTCCGGATCCAGCAGCACGGCCAGTGACTTCTGGCCGTGGGCACGGCGGTGGCTTAACGTATCATGCAGGCTGGTGAGGCGCATCCGCGTCGTCGTGGTGGTAAGTAAAATCGATGTCCCGGGTTTCCGGCTCCGTGTGGTTTGCGCCCGGAGTCGCAAGGTCGACATTTTTGAGGACTGGCAAATATTCGCCGGCCTTCTTCGCCACGTAGGCGATGAGCACGGCGGACGCCTGGGCTATCAGCATTTTGCCCGTATCGGACTGCATAAATGCTTTAAAGGCCGACGCCATAATGGAAGACGCTTCCGAAGAATGGTCGGCTTCCGGGCTGGGGGTCTGGTACTGGTTGCCCGCGTAAGTATCCGGCTGCTCGTCTGGGGTGGGGGTACCGGAAAACGAGTTGGACGGGCCGGCATCGGGGCGGGGGGCGCGGGATGTCTGCTGATGACCCGCCCCAAAACCCAGATCATCCGCCACGGCAGTGTCTACGGTGGTGGAGGGCAGGGGGCGCAGCCGCCGGCCGCCGGCAGTCAGGCGTTTCTGGGCACGCCCCGATTGTTCCTTCAGGCCCTTGGCCTTCTGGCTACGGCCTCCAAAGGCTTTCGATACCAACCAGATGCCACCCAATACACTGGCCCCGATGGCGGCATATTTACCGACCTCCAGGGTTTTGGTTTTGATTTGCTCGACGTCGCCGCGTAAAGCGCGCTCGTATTCCAGCTTCTGGCGTTCCAGAAACTCTTTTTCATCCTCAAACAGGGGGTTGTGCAGATCGGACATGGAGGGAGGTTAGGCTTGGCGTTTGTCGGATTTGTAAATAGTGTCGTTCAGCAGCTTGTCGGCCAGACCCTGGAAGGCTTTCTTGTCAACGCCCACGATAAAGACGATCAGCACGGCCAGGTAGAACGCGGCCACGATGCCAAAGCCCCAGTACGGGCTGTCCAGCACGTCGTTGAGCAGAAGAGCCACGAACAGGTTAAGGAAGACAAAGAATAACAGCCCAATAACGGCCATTGCTACTCCGTGCATCACGCTCACGAAGGTGGTCTTCGCTTTTTCCTGCGCTTCCAGCCGCAGAATATCGATGCGGGTATCGAGGTAGCCCATCAGATTCCCCATCAGGTTATCGGTGCGGGGCGTTTGGGAAGTGTCTTCTTCGGTGGAGAAAAGGCCCATGGGGAGACTATTTGCGGAGAACAATGTTACAGAATACTGGCGCGGGAAAGTACGCGGCCACGAAATACGCGGTAGTCGTCCATACGGAAAAGGCGGCGGCGTGTCTGAAATTGAGTTACTTTTACTCTATAGCGCGGTTTCCTTGAGTCAGAATCACTACCAGGTATTGGGGCTTGCGGCCACGGCTTCGGCCCAGGATATCCGGCTGGCCTACAGGCGGCTGGCCGTGCAGTACCACCCCGACAAACACGGCGGCAACACGCTCTACGAGGAGCTGTTTAAGGCCGTGGCCGCCGCCTATCACGTGTTGGGCCACGAAAGCCGCCGCGCCCACTACGACCAGCAGCTGCGCCAGGCCGCCCGTCAGGCTGCGGAGGTGCGCCGCCAGCAGGAGTACCGCCACCAGGGCCAGCGGGTGTACGGGGTGCCCATGCCGCCGCCCGCCCCGCTGCGCACCCGCCGCCCGGCCGGAGCCCACGAGCGGCACTACCAGCCTATTGCGTCCCAGCAGGTGAAGTTCACGCGGCGCGACTACTGGCTGACTGCCCTGCTTGGCCTGGGCCTGCTGCTGTTCATTGCCTCCGTCAAGATTACGATGGACCACGTTTCGGGGGGGCGCAACTACGGGCGTGGGCTGCGGGCCTACGTGCGCCACGACTGGGCCGGGGCGCACGGCTACTTCACCGACGCCCTGCACTTCAGGCCCGGCTACTACCCGGCCCTGCGGCGGCGGGCCGAGGTGGAGCAGCTGGGCCTGCGCGAATACGCCTCCGCCCGCACCGACTTCCGGGCCGCACTGCGGGAAGCTCCGCCCGCCGAGCAAGGGGCGCTGTGGCTGCGGCTGGGCCAGTGCGAAGCCGCCCTGCGCCGCCCCAAAGCCGCCCAGGCCGCCTACGCCCGGGCCACTCAACTCGATAGTACCCTGGCCCGGGCCTGGCTGCTGCGAGGCGAAGCCCGGCTGTTCGGGCGGCTGCAGTTTGGGGAGGCGGCCCGGCAATTCACCCAAGGACTGCGTTTCGCCCCAGCCAACTCGCGGCTGCGGGGCCAGCTGCTGACGTACCGGGGCCTGGCCCGTTTCAAGCAGCAACAGTACGAGGCGGCCCAGCAGGACTATTGGGAAGTACTCGATATTACGCCGCGTAGCGGGCAGCTGTATTTTTTGCTGGGGCGGGTGGCCCAGCAGCAGCAGGACCCGGCCCGGGCCTGCGACTATTTTGGGCGGGCACTGGTGCAGGGCTACGGCTTCGCCCGGGCCGCCCGCGACACCACCTGTGCTGGCCGTTAGCGTGGGGTTGGGCTTCCACCTGGGGATGGTATGTTAGCGCCCTGAAACAACAGCCTGCTCATTTTTATTTGATCCGCGCAACACTTCCGCCGACAATAGGGCTACCGCACCAAATAGGGTGATTTTGGCTGGGATGGTACCTTCGTCAGATGAACTTGCACCACCATTTTGCCGACGTCCAGGACTTTCGCGTAGCGGGTCGCTGCTCCCACGCCCTGAGCGACATTTTGCTTATCGTCCTG
>NZ_QYCN01000026.1 GCF_003583925.1 Hymenobacter rubripertinctus
AGGCGCACGATGGCTCGTTGCGAGACGCGCTCGACCAGCAGCTTCTCCACCTGCGCGTACTGGGCCGCCTTGCGGGCGGCGGCCGGCTCGAATAGGGCTTGGTGGCGGCAGGCTTTGCACTGGTATTTGGGCTGGCCGTGGCGGCTGCCRTTCTTGCGCAAGTCAGCACTGCTGCACTTGCCACACGTCAACGTGGTCTGAAGCATGGGAGTAAGATACTACTCACCCCGCATTATACCACCGCCGAATCGGGTATGTTGATGGGTTTGGGATGGCTGGCGGCCACTGCCAGTGGTTGGAAGAAGATAGTGATGCCCCGATTTTAAGTCGGGACACCAGTTCGGCTAGCCGCTTACGGCCTGCGGCTTCATAGCTGGGCCCAGTCAGCTTGGCTCGTCGGCAGAGGGGCCGTAGGTGCCAGGCACGGGTACATCAAGCAGGCGCAGGTACACGGTGAGCTGGCCGCGGTGGTGAATCAGGTGGCTGATGAGCTGGCGCATCACCTCGGCGCGCGTCTGGTCGATGAGCACCTGCGGGCCGTGGCGCAGTACCCAGCGCTGGCCCAAGGCATCGGGCGGGAAAGTGCGTAAGGAGGATTGGGCCGCTTGCACGCGCTCCGCAAAGAAAGTCAGCAGGGCCTCGGTGTCGGTCAGGGGAGCGGGCTGCTGGTGCTCGAAGGCGGCCAGGTCGATTTCGCTGTTGTCGAGCGTGTCCTGGATGAAGCCGGCCAGTTCGGCCGTGTGACGGGCCAGCTGCCGCAGCGTCATCGACTTGGGGTGGGGTTGCCAGTCGGCCGAGGCGGCCAGCGGCACACGGGCCAGCACGCGACGGGTGAGGTCGGCTTCGGCGGTAAGTTCGGCCAAGAAGGTCTGGGCGGGGGTAGTTGCCAGGGGCGTTTCCATAGGGAAGTTGGGGGTTGGTGAATTGATGATCCAAACTTCCGGACACTTGGTGACAGCCCTATGTCAGCAGGCCCTGACCGGGGCGCAAAAAAAATTAAAGGTGGCCTGGGCGCGAGCCTGCACCAGGCCCAGCAGCTCCGGCGGCGACACTACCTGCACCTGCCCGGCAAACAGCAGCAGCCAGCGGCTAAGCCGTTCCAGGCAGCCCGGCTGCAGGGTCATTTCCACCCACCCATCAGGCCAGGCCCGCTCGTGCCGCCAGCCGAGTAGGTGCTTATTTTCATGCACTTGCGGCAGAGCCTCGGGGCCAAAACGGACAACGGCCACCGAGTCCTGCCGTTCGGCTGCCAGCCGGGCCCAGTAGGTTTGTAAGGTGTCGGGGCGAGGGGCGTACACCTCATCGAGCCGCTGCAAGCCCACAATGCGGTCGAGGCGAAAGTCGCGGAAGTCCTGGCGCAGCCGGCAAAAAGCCACCATGTGCCAATACTGCCCGAAATACAGGCCAATGGGCTCCACGTCGCGGCGGGAGGGTGTGCCGTGGTAGCCGGCGCGGTAATCGAGACGAACTACGCGTTGGTGGGCAATAGCATCGAGCAGCGGCTGCTGGGTGCCGCTAGCGGGCAGGTCGGGCAGGGCCGGACGGTGGCGCGGTGGCGCCAGCACAAGTAGGCGCGTACTCAGAGCCTCCACGTAGTCGCGGTCGGGGCGGCGCAGCACGGCGCGCAGCTTATCCATAGCCAGCTGGCTGAGGCGGGCCATTTCGGTATCGGTGAGGCGGGTGGCCAGCTTCTCAGCAGTGAGCAGGGCGGTGGCCTCCTCGCGGGTAAACATGACGGGCGGCAACCGGTAGCCTTCGGCCAGGGAGTAGCCCACGCCAGCCTCGCCGCAGATGGGCACTCCGGCCTCTTCCAGGGTGCGCAAGTCGCGGTAAATGGTGCGCAGGCTAACGCCAAAACGGGCCGCCAGTTCGGAGCCTTTCACCACGCGGCGGGCTTGCAGCTGCACCAGTAGAGCCGTGATACGGTCAAAGCGGTTCATGGTGGGGAAGGTACGAAGGCCACCGTGATATATGCGCCCTAGGAAGCGGAGGCCTTGGCAGTCTGGCGGGGTTTGGGCAGAAGCTGGTTTCAAGCTGGGGGCGCACCACCATGCCCGACGGGCCGGCGCTATCGATGCACGCCCCTGCCACCAACTAGCAAATTCACCACTAATCTAATGTGCACTACTAGTGCGCGGCGTTCAGGTCGATGGGGCCGGCGTTGCGGATGCGCTTGATGAAAATCAGGAGCGGGATGCAGGCCAGGAAGAACAGGCCCAGCATGGTGAATGTCTGGGCGTAGGTGATGAGGGAGGCCTGCTTCATGATGGTAAAATCGAGGACCTGGTAGGCCTGCTGCCGGGCCTGCTCGAAGGAGAAGCCCTTGCTCATGAAGTTCTGGGTGAAGGCCTGGATGCGCTGCTGGGTTTCGGGGTCGTAGAGCGACACGTTGGGTAGCAGCGCCACCCGGTTGTAGGCCACGTTGCGCTCCAGGTAGGTGCCCACGATGGCCACCCCGAACGAGCCGCCGAGCTGGCGCAGCATGCCCGTCAGGCCGGCCGCCTGGGCCCCATCCTTACCCCGCAGCCCCTGCAACGACATGGTAGTGATAGGCAGAAACAGCAGGCCCAGGCCCACGCCGCGCAGAATCAGGGGCCAGAAGAAGTCGTCTTCGCCGGCGGTGGGCGAAATTTTCTGGCTCATCCAGAACGTGAACAGGAAGAAGATGCCGAAGCCGAAGGGCAGCATGTACTTCTGCGGCACCCCCGCCTGCAAGGCCCGCCCGATCAGGGGCATCATCAGGCCGGCCACTACCGCGCCGGGCAGCAGCATAAAGCCCGTTTGGGCGGCCGTGAAGCCCAGAATGCGCTGGGTGAAGATCGGGAAGATGAACACCGACGCAAACAGTCCGAAGCCCAGAATGAACGACAGAATGGCCCCCAGCGCCAGGTTGCGGCTGCGCGTGAGCACTCGCAGGTCTACGATGGGGTTTTTGGCCGTGAGCTCCCGCCAGATGAAGCCCACCACGCCCACCAGGGCCAGCGCGGTAAACGTGAGAATCAGGCCCGACTCGAACCAGTCCTCCGTTTCCCCTTTTTCGAGCACGTACTGCAACGAGCCTACGCCCAGAATCAACAGGAAAATACCCGCCCAGTCGAGCTCCCGCAACGGCCGCGGAATGGCGTTAGCAATGGACTCGGGGTCCTTGATGAACAGGAACGTGAAGACGGTGGCCAGCACGCCCACCGGCACGTTCACGTAGAAAATCCAGGGCCAGTCGTAGTTATCCACAATGTAGCCGCCCAGCGTGGGGCCGATGGTGGGGCCGATGATGACGCCCATCCCGAACAGGGCCTGGCCCAACGCCAGCTGCTTGGGCGGGAAAGTGTCAATCAGAATCGACTGCGAAGTGGCCATGAGCGCGCCGCCCCCGATGCCCTGGATGAAGCGGAAGGCCACCAGCTCCCAGATGTTGGTGCTTTGCCCGCAGGCAATGGAGGCCAGCGTAAACAACACCACCGAGAAGCCGAAGTAGTTGCGCCGCCCAAATTGCTCCGACAAAAAGCCCGTCATGGGCACTACAATTACGTTGGCAATGGCGTAGGCCGCAATCACCCAGCTCACTTCCGAAAGCGTGGCCGAAAGGTTGCCCATCATCTGGGTCAGGGCCACGTTCACGATGCTGGTGTCGATCAGCTCCAGGAGCGTACACAGCACCACCGTGATAACGATAATCCACTTTTTAGCTCCGGTTTCCATGAGGTGAAATGGTGATGGGGGTAACAGAAACGTCATTCTGAGCAGCGCGAAGAATCTCGCGTGCTGACGTTGCAGTGGCAATTTTTCGGCCCTTGAATGATTTGGCAACGTCAGCACGCGAGATTCTTCGCGCTGCTCAGAATGACGTTCTTTTCAACTGCTCAACTCGGCCAGCTCCTCACTTCACCTTCACAATTGCCCGCACGCTCATGCCGGCGCGCAGGGGGTGGGTGGGGTCGGTTTTGGTGAGGCTGATTTTGACGGGCACGCGCTGCACTACTTTCACGAAGTTGCCCGAGGCATTGTCGGGGGGCAGCAGGGCAAAGCGGGCACCAGTGGCAGCCGAGAGCGACTCAATTCTGCCTTCGAACTCTTGGTCGGGGTAGGCATCGACCTCCACGCGCACGGGCTGGCCTTCGCGCATATTGCCGAGCTGGGTTTCCTTGAAGTTGGCCACGATCCAGGTGTTGCCGGAAGCCACCAGGCCCATGAGCGCCTGGTTGGGGCTGATGTTCTGGCCGGGCTGCACGTTCTTCTTGCTCACGATGCCCGCGGCGGGGGCCGTGATGGTGGTGTAGCTGAGCTGGAGCCGGGCATTGTCGAGGTCGGCCTGGCGCTGCTTAACCACGGCTTCGGCCACCAGAATCTGCTGCCGGGCGGCCGCTACCTGCTGCTGGGCCACGCCCACCTGCTGCTGGGCCGTGGCGCGCTGGGCGGAAGTGGATTTGAGGTTAGCCTGCACGGCATCGAACTCGCTCTGCGGAATGATGTCCTGCTGGCGCAGAAACTCGCTGCGTTTGAGGTCCTTTTGCAGGCGGGCGCGGTTGGCATCGCTCACCCCGATGGCGGAGCGGGCGGCCCCCACGCCGGCCTGGGCCGTGCCCACGCCAGCGCGGGCGGCCGCCACGTTGGCCTGGGCGGCGGCCAGGGCCGCTTCAGCCGCATTCACGCGCTGCTGGTAGTCGGCGGGGTCCACGGTTACCAGCACGTCGCCTTTTTTCACGCGCTGGTTGTCCTCCACCTTCACTTCCAGCACCGGGCCGCTCACGCGGGGCAGAATCGGGTACACGTCACCCTCGACCTGGGCGTCGTCGGTTTCTTCGTGGGCCTGGCCGAACTGGTAGCGCTGCCAGCCAAAGTAGCCGCCCACGAGCAGGGCCAGGGCCAGCAGAATGAGAATGAAAGGACGCTTGGAGCTGCCGGCTTGCTCCTCGGCCACCGGCTCATAAGCGGCGGGGGGAGTTGCGACGGCCGGGTCGGGCTGAACGGGAGTTGCCATGAGGTGAAGCGGTAAAGGAGTGCGTTAGGTAGAACTGGAAAGGAAAGATGCCGGAACAAGGATTCGGGGACAGAATGCCAAAACGGGCACGCCCGGTTACGCGCTGACGGCCCGTTACCCGCCCGCCCCGGCTTATGCCTGCTTCACGCGGGGGCAGCCCGGTTTCACGAGCAGCGTGAGGCAGGGGGCGGTGCGCAGCACGCTTTCGGCGGTGCTGCCCATCAGAAACCGGGTCAGGCCCGTCTGGCCGTGGGCCCCGATTACGATTATATCGGCCGGGTGGCGGCGGGCAGCGGCCACTATCTCGCCCACTGCGTCGCCCTGGGCAACGGCCGCCGAAACGCAGGCCCCGGCCCGCCGGGCAGCCTGCCGACAGCGCACCAGCTGGCGGGCCACCCCCAAACCGGGCCGTGGGGCCGCAACGGGCGCGCCGGGCTCCAGCACGTGCAGCAGCCGCAGCTCGGCCCCGGCCCCGGCCGCCAGCGCCGCCGCGCAGCTCACCAACTCCTGGGTCACGGCAGAAAAATCAATCGGACACAGGATGGTCATGGAGGCGGCGAGTGAGTGAGTGAGTGAGTGAGTGAGTGGATGAGCGACTTAGTGAATGTGTGAGTTGGTGGATGAGCGACTTGGTGAATGGGCTTTTGTCTTACCCACCCATCCCACTCATTCACCGAGTCACTCATCCACCCCCTCACCATGTCATTTCCCCCGTCGCGCGTTTGAGCTGGTACTGGCCGAGGGTGTAGTTATAGATGGCCTGGAGGCGGGCCAGGCGGGCCTGCAGCAGCTGGGTTTCGGCGTCGAGCACGTCGAGGTTGCTGCCCACGCCGTAGCGGTAGCGGCCCTGGGCGCGGCTGAGCGCGTCGGTGGCCTGGCTGATCTGCTGGAGCGAGTTATCGTAGCGCTGGGTGGCGGCGTTGAGGTTGTTGGCCGCCTGGCGTACATCGGCCCGGATTTGTTCCTCCGTGTCCTGGATGCGGGCCTGAGCGCCGCGGATGGTAGCGGCAGCCTCCACGCGCTGGTTCTTGTTCTTGTTGCCGTCGTAAATCGGCACCGACAGCTGCACCACGCCCACCGTGTTGGGCCGGAACCGGTCGAGGTTGGGCTGGTAGCCATTTTTGCCGCCTACCTGCGCCCCCACCCCCAGCAGGGGCATGTTGCTGCGCTCAATGAGCTTCAGGTTGAGGTTGGCGGTCTGCTCGGCGTCGCGGGCCAGTTTCACTTCGGGGCGGTTGGCCAGGCCCCGGGCCAGCGCCTCCTCCAGGTTAACAGATTGGGGCTGATAGGCGAACGTACCGCGCACGGGCGCTTCGGCCGCTTCGGGGCGGTGCCGCAGTCGGGCCAGGGCCACCTGCTGGTTGAGGAGCTGGTTGACGAGATCGATGCGCGAGTTCTGGGCCTGGGTGATGCGGACCTGCGTCGTCGTCACATCAAAGCCGGTGCTCACGCCCGCCTCCACGCGCTTGCGCATTTCGTTGGCGTGGGCCTGCAACGAGGTAATCTGGGCATCCTGCACCTTGAGGCTCTCGCGCACAAACAGGATGTTGTAATAGGCCTGCGAGGCCGCGTAGGCCAGGTCGCGGCGGGCCACGGCAATCTGGTCGGCGGCCGTCAGGCGGCGGCTCTCGGCCAGATTGTAGGTGGCCTCGCGCTTACCGAAATCGAGGAGGCCGTACTGGGCCGTCAGGTGAACGTCGTAGTTGTTGTTGGGGGCCAGCTGGAAAGCGGGCGCATCGGGGGCCAGTTGCAGCTTCACCACCGGATCGAGGCGGGTGTAGGTGGCCGTGCCGGTTACCTGGGGCAAAAACCCGCCCCGGGTCTGCGTCACGCGGCTGGTGGCCGCGTTCAGCTCCTCCTCCAGGGTCGTCACGGCCGGGTTGGCATCGAGCACCGAGCGCACGGTGCCGTCGAGGCTCAGCGAATCGGAAATCACCGGGCCCTGCTGGGCGCGGGCCGGGCCGGCCAGCAGCAACCCCAGGGTAACCAGGGGCAGGGCGGAAGTAAAGCGGAAAAGCATAGAATCAGGCAGCGTAGTAGTGCCGGGCCACATCCGAAAGTTGTGCCAGGACATTAAAAACGTTTTAATGTCACTTGAAATCAGCCGCTGCCACCAGTCAAGGCCGTTTTTTATTCCCGGTGGGTTTACCCAACATATCCTTGGCCCGGCGGTTATTCCTCATATTTGAGAAATTCCTCAATCTCTTTGCTGCTATTTCAGGAAAACCTGCTGCCCGCCCGATGCCCGACCACGATGATTCGCTGCTGCTCTACCTCAACGAGGCCATTGCCACCACCCGCAACAAGGAAGACCTGTTTCGGAGCGTCACGGAAAAGCTGCGCCTGATTTTCCCCTTCGACGCCATCACCATCCTCACCCTCGACGCCGAACTGCGCTACCGCCGCGTATTTCTGCGCGATTACCTGGGCGAGGTGCTGCTGCCAGCCGGCACGGCCGCCCAGCCGGCCGCCGGCGCGGGCATCGCCAACACGCCCATCGAGCAGTTCATCCGCTCGCCCCGCCTCCGGCAGCCCGACCTGCGCGAGCTGCTGGCCGAATACCCCGATTTTCAGCCCTTCCGGGCCCTGCTCGAAGCCCGCATGCGCTACCTGACGGTGGTGCCGCTGCGCACCGGTGGCCGGCTCATCGGCCTTCTGTCGATGGTGGCCCGGCGGCAGCCCGAGTTTTCGAAAACGGACACCGACTTGCTCGAGAAAATCGGCAGCCTGGTGGCCGTGGCCGTTACCAACACGCTGGCCTTCGAGGACATTGCCCGCCGCGAGCGGGAGAAAACCATGCAGCTGGCCCTGAGCCACGCGCTGCTCAGCACCCGGGAACGCGGCGCACTGTTTCGCACGATTGCCACCGAAATCAACCGCGTGGTGCCCTGCGACTATTTCGGACTGCGGGTGCGCGCCCCCGACTCACCGGCGCGGGCCCTGGCCGAGTTCAAGAAGCAGGCCGACGGCACCTTCGAGGCCCTCAACGAGAAGCGCTACGAGGGCCTCGACCAGCTCGAAGCGGCCCAGCAGGCCGTGGCCGGGCTATTTGTGCGCCCCGGCGTGTACGACGGCCCGGCCTTCGCGGCCCTGGCCGACGAGTACGCGCTGCTGGGCCACATCCGCGAGCACCGCGGCACCCGGGCCCTGCTCTGCACGCCCCTCGAAACCAGCGGCGAGCCCACCACGGCCCTGGTTCTGGCCAGCCACGAGCCGGACGCTTTCAGCGGGGCCGACCTGGAGCTCATGCAGCACCTGGTGCCCCAGATCCGGCTGGCCCTGCAGAACGTGCTGGCCTTCGAGCAGATTGAGGCCCTGCGCACCCAACTGGAGCGGGAGCGCACCTACCTCATCGACGAAATCAACACCACCGCCGCCGCCCGCCTCGACGATTTTGTGGGCGGCAGCGCGGCCATGCAGCAGGTGCACACCCGCTTGGCCCAAGTGGCGCCCACCGATACCACGGTGCTGATAACGGGCGAAACCGGCACTGGCAAGGAGCTGGTGGCCCGGGCTCTGCACCACCTCTCGCCCCGCCGCGAGCGGGCCCTCATCAAGCTCAACTGCGCCGCCTTGCCCGCCCAGCTCATCGAAAGCGAGCTGTTCGGCCACGAGAAGGGTGCCTTTACCGGAGCCCACGACCGGCGCATCGGCAAGTTCGAGCTGGCCGACCGGGGCACCATTTTTCTGGATGAAGTGGGCGAGTTGCCCCTCGATTTGCAGGCCAAGCTGCTGCGGGTGCTCCAGGAAAAAGAGTTTGAGCGCATCGGGGGACGCCGCGTAATCCGGTCGGATGTGCGGGTGATTGCGGCCACCAACCGGGTGCTGGAAGAGGAAGTAGCGGCCGGCCGCTTCCGCGCCGATCTGTACTACCGGCTCAACGTGTTTCCGATCCGGCTGCCGACCCTGCGCGAGCGGCCCGAGGACGTGGAGCCGCTGATGCGCCACTTTCTGGAGCGCTTCACCAAGCAGATGGGCAAGCCGGTGCGGGGCCTGCGCGAGCGTGATTTGCGGGCGTTGCAACAGTACGGCTGGCCCGGCAACGTGCGCGAGCTGGAACACGTGGTAGAACAGGCCGTGATTGTGAGCCAGGGCCAGTTTCTGGAGTTCCAGGGCTTCGCGGCCAACGCCGCCGCCCTCGCCCCGGCCACTGTGCCCGAAGCCGGCGGCCCGCTCAAAACCCTGCGCCAGCAGGAGCGCGACCATATTCTGGCGGCCTTGCAGCGCACCGGCGGGCGCGTCAGCGGCCCCCAGGGCGCGGCGTTGCTGCTCGATATCAACCCCAAAACCCTGGAGGCCCGCATGAAAAAGCTGGGCTTGCAGCGGGCCATAGTGGCGGGGGAGTGAGTGAATGAGCAAGCGAGTGTAGCGCGGAACAGATTTTCGCGTTACGCGCACCACCTCACCTCAACTTTGTACTTTCGCCTTCGATGCCCACTCCCGTCCCCGACACCCCGCTTATCACCCGCGAACAGGTACTGCGGGCCCTGCATGAGTTGGACACCGAAGGGCCGCAGATGCCCCTGAGCACGGTCTACGACCTTGTGTACCGGGGCCGGCGCTACGCCCCGCGGCAGGTGGCGCAGCGGGCCTACGAACTGGCCGCGAACCAGCCCGGCGCAAAATGGCCGCTACGGGCCGGCGGCCCCACCAACCAGGCCCTGGAGGCCCTCGATTTCACGATTGCCACCAAGCGGCCCACCCTCGAAAATTCGCCCTTGCTCGACGGCGACGTGGCCGCCCAGCAGCAGGCGGAGGACCTCTACACCGGCTCGCCCCGCGAAACCGTTCCAGCCAAAAAAGCCCCCACCAGATCGGCGGCCGCCACTGCTGCCGAAGAAGAAACCGACGAGGCTCCGGCGGACCCCGCGCCGACCGAATTCCACGAGCCCGCCGCAGCTTACCAACGGCCGGCCCCCATGCCCTACACGCCAGAAATGGCGCGGGCCGAGCTGTTTCTGGCTGATGACGAGCTGGCAGCGGCGCGGGCAGCCTTGGCGCGGCGGCGCAACCTGCTGCTGCAGGGGCCGCCCGGCACGGGCAAAACCTTTCTGGCCCGGCGGCTGGCCTGGCTGGCGCAGGGCAGCACCGACCCGGCCCGGGTCGAGCTGGTGCAGTTTCACCCCAGCTACAGCTACGAGGATTTCGTGCAGGGTTTCCGGCCCGACGAACAGGGCGCGTTCCGGCTGCGTGATGGGTTGCTGGTCGAGTTCTGCCGGCGGGCTTCGCTGGAGCCCGAACAGCCGTACTTTCTGCTGATTGACGAGCTGAACCGGGGCCACGTGGCCCGCATTTTCGGGGAGCTGCTGTTGCTGCTGGAGGCCGACAAGCGCGGACCCGCCCACGCCCTGCGCCTGCCCTACGCCCCGGCGGGCAGCCCGCCGTTTTTCGTGCCCGAAAACGTGTTCGTTATCGGCACCATGAACCTGGCCGACCGCAGCCTGGCCCCGCTCGATTACGCGTTGCGCCGCCGTTTCGCCTTCGTGAGCCTGCGGCCCGAGTTCGGCGAGCCGCTGCGGGCGCTGCTGGCGGCCCACGGCGTGCCGGCGGCCCTCAGCCACCACCTCACCACCCGCCTGGCCGCCCTCAACCAAACCATTGCCGACGACCCCGACCTGGGCCCCGATTTCTGCGTGGGCCACAGCTACTTCTGCCATCCGCCCGCCACCCCAACGGAGGCCCCGGCATGGCTGCGCCTGATTCTGGAGCAGGAAATTGGCCCGCTGCTCGACGACTACTGGCGCGACCAGCCCGCCAAGGCCGCCCAGCAGAAAAAGCAGCTGCTGGCCGGGCTGTAGCGCGAAAATCTGTTTTGCGACGAGCAAAGCGAGTTCCTGCGCGTTAGGTTCATCGATCCAAAATTGGGCAACTTCAGCTTACGCGTGGGAACTCGCTTCACTCGTCGCGAAACAGATTTTCGCGCTATAACCCGGCCATGATTCCCATCCAGAACCTGTACTACCTGCTGTGCTACGCCTGGAACCGGCTGCCCGAGGAAGCGGAGGCGCGGGCGGTGAGCGGGCAGGCATTCCGGCGGCCGTTGCCGCTGCTGGCCCGGGTGCTGCTGAGCGGTACGCGCCGGCTGCTGCACCTGGGCCTGCCCACGGCCTACGCCGAACGCACTGCCGAGCTGCCGGAGCTGCGGGGCCGGGTGCTGCTCACGCCCACCCTGAGCCAGGATTTGCTGCGCCGGGGCCGGGCCGTGTGCGCCGTTGATGAGCTGACGCCCGACACGCCGCTGGCTGGTCTGTTGCGCGGCACCCTGCACCAGCTCGGTCGCAGCCGGGCGCTGCCCCCGGAATTGCGCCGCGAAATCCGGCAGACGCTACGGCGGTTTCCGGCGGCCGTGGCGGCGGTGCCGCTCAGCGCGGCCAGCCTGCGAACGGTGCGGCGGTTGCGGCCGGGCGGGCTGGGCGGGTTTCTGCTGAACGTGTGCGAGCTGCTGCACCGGAGCGCCCTGCCCATGCCCGACGCCGCCGGCCAAGCCCGGTTCCGCGACTTCCGGCGCGACGAGCCGCTAATGGCCCGGCTGTTCGAGCAGTTCGTGCGCAACTTTTACCGGCTGGAACAGCGGCTGTTTCGGGTATCATCAGAAACCATTGCCTGGCAGGCGGCGGCCGAAACGCCCGAGGCGCTGGCGCTGCTGCCAGCCATGATTACGGATACAAGCCTGGAATGCCCGGCCCGCAAAATCATCCTCGACACCAAGTACTACGCCGCCGCCCTCAAGCGCCACCACGACCAGGCCCGGCTGATTTCGCCCCACCTCTACCAGCTCTACGCCTACCTCCAGAACCAGCCCGCCCGGCCCGGCCAGCAGCTCGAAGGCATCCTGCTTTACCCGGCAGCCGCCCAGGCCGTGAATTTGCGCTACACCCTCGGCGGCCACCCCGTGCGCGTGGTCACCATCGACTTAAACCAACCCTGGGAAGGCATTGCGGCGGCTTTACTGGGGCTGCTGGCGGAATGAACTGTCCTTCAGACGAAGGAGGAATCTGGGTCAATCGTATTCAGCGTCTTCGCGTAATGACGTCACCCCAGATTCCTCCTTCGTCGGAAGAACAGTTCTTCATCCCAATAATGCAGCCCCGCTACGGGTTTTGCGTCGGTAGGTTGCCAGAAGTGTAACGAAGCGCGTACCTTCTTGCCGAATTCCTTTCTCCTATCACCCAAACCCGTACTGATTTGAAACGACGCGACTTTGTGGGCCTCACCGGGCTGGCGACGGGCGCCCTTTGGCTGCCCTCCTTCCCCGGCTTCAGTGGCACCCTCGTGGACCCCGCCCGCCTGCTGGAACCCGGCCTGGATGTGGCCGTGAAAAAACGCCTGGCCGACGCAGCCCTGAATACGGCTAAAGCCGCTGGTGCTACTTACGCCGATGTGCGCATCGGGCGCTACCTCAACCAGAGCGTGTTTACCCGCGAAAAGCAGGTGCAGAACATTGCCAGCGGCGAGAGTTTTGGGGCCGGCGTACGGGTTATTGCCAACGGCACCTGGGGCTTCGCCTCCACCAATACCGTAACCGAAGCGGGCATGGCCCAAGCTGCCAAACTGGCCGTGCAGATTGCCAAAGCCAACAGCAAGGTGCAGAAGGAACCCGTGAAGCTGGCCCCCCAGAAAGGCCAGGGCGTGGTATCGTGGAAAACTCCGATTTTGGTGAATGCCTTCGAAGTACCGGTGAAGGAAAAGGTAGAGCTGCTGCTGGCCGCCAACGCCGCCGCCCTCGACAACGGCGCGTCGTTCGTGAATTCGGCTTTGTTTCAGGTGAACGAGCAGAAGTATTTCGCTTCCACCGACGGCTCCTACATCGACCAGGACGTGCACCGCATCTGGCCCAACTTTTCGGTGACGGCCATCGACCGGGCCTCGGGCAAATTCCGCTCCCGCGAGGCGCTCAGCGCGCCCATGGGCATGGGCTACGAATACCTGCAGCCTAAGGCCGAAGACAAGATTGCCGGCCCCGCCGGCACTGGCCTCGTGGGCTACCGCAACAGCTTCGATATGCTGGCCGACGCCGCTCTGGCCGCCAAGCAGGCCAAAGAGAAGCTCACCGCCAAATCGGTTACGGCCGGCAAGTACGACCTCGTACTCGACCCCAACCACCTGGGCCTGACCATCCACGAATCGGTGGGCCACCCCACCGAGCTCGACCGGGTGCTGGGTTACGAGGCCAACTACGCCGGTACCAGCTTCGCCACCCTCGACTGGAAAGCCAAGGGCCAGCCCTACGGCTCGAAGCTGGTGAACATTGTGGCCGACAAGCTGCAAGCCAATTCGCTGGGCGCGGTGGGCTACGACGACGAAGGCGTGCCGACCAAGGAGTGGAACATCATCAAGGACGGCAAGCTGGTGGACTACCAGAAAATCCGCGACCAGGCCCACATCGTGAACCAGAACGAGTCGGATGGTTGCTGTTACGCCGATTCGTGGAGCTCGGTGCAGTTCCAGCGCATGCCCAACATCAGCCTCAAGCCCGGTACCCAAAAGCTGAGCGTGGACGACATGATTAAGGGCGTGGACAAGGGCATTTACATTGCGGGCCGCGGCTCGTTTTCGATTGACCAGCAGCGCTACAACTCCCAGTTCGGGGGCCAGGTGTTCTACGCCATCGAGAAGGGTAAAATTGCCGGCATGCTCGAAGACGTGGCTTACCAGACCAACACCCTGGAGTTCTGGGGTTCCTGCGCCGCCATCTGCGACGCGTCGGACTACCGCCTGTTCGGCTCCTTCTTCGACGGCAAGGGCCAGCCGCCCCAGGTGTCGGCCGTGAGCCACGGCTCGGCCACCACGCGCTTCAACGCCGTGAACGTGATTAATACCGCCCGCAAGATTTAAGCTGCTAGCTATTAGCTGAGAGCTGTTAGCTTCCGTTCAGGAGGCCCAGCCAAAAAGCTAATAGCTAACAGCTAACAGCTTAAAATAAAAACATGGCCATACTTTCTCAAACCGAAGCGCAGGCAATCCTCAAAAAGGTGCTGGGCTTCAGCAAAGCCGATGAGTGCGAAGCGACGCTCAACGGCCAGTCGGGCGGCAACGTGCGCTCGGCCCGCAACGCCATCAGCACCAGCGGCGGCATCGATAACGTAAGCCTCACGGTGGAGTCGCGGTTCGGCAAACGCTCGGGCGTGGCCACCTGCAACCAGTTCGACGACGCCACGCTGCGCACCTGCGTAACGCGGGCCGAAGAAATTGCCCGCCTCGCCCCCGAAAGCCCCGAGTACATGCCCCTGCTCGGCCCCCAGAAATACCTGCCCCTGCCCCCAACTTTCGCCAAGGCCACTGCCGATATCACGCCCGACTACCGGGCCGCCCAGGTGGGCAGCAGCATGGTTATCTGCGACGAGCGCAAGCTTAGTTCGGCCGCCTTCCTCAACGATTCGGCTGGGTTTGTGGCCAAGCGCAACAGCAAGGGCCTGGAAGCCTATCAGCAGCTCTCGGGCCTCGAGTTCAGCATTACGGTGCGCACGCCCGACGGCACCGGCTCGGGCTACGCCACGGCCGACTACAACGACGCCAGCAAGTTCGACGCCAAAACCCTGACCCGGATTGCGGCCGACAAAGCCGCCGGCTCGCGCAACGCCAAGGCCCTGGAGCCCGGCAAGTACACCGTTATTCTGGAACCCGCCGCCCTGGTGGCCAACACCGATGCCTCGCTGCTCCAGGCCCTGATGAGCGCCCTCGACGCCCGCAACGCCGACGAGGGCCGCTCGTTTCTGAGCAAAAAGGGCGGCGGCAACCGCAAGGGCGAAAAGCTTTTCGATGAGCGCGTGACCATCTACTCCGACCCCACCAACGCCGAGGTGCCCGACCTGATGTTTTCGGGCGACGGCCGGCCCCAGCAGCGCACTACCTGGATTGAAAAGGGCGTGGTGAAGAACCTCTACAGCTCCCAGTACTGGGCCCAGAAAGCCGGTATTCCTGACATTCCGCGCCCCGGCGGCTGGATTATGGAAGGCGGCACCCAGAGCGTGCAGGACCTCATCAAGGGCACCGCCAAAGGCATTTTGGTCACGCGCCTCTGGTACATCCGCCCCGTCGACCCCCAAACGCTGCTCTACACCGGCCTCACCCGCGACGGCACGTTCTACATCGAAAACGGCCAGATCAAGTTCCCGGTGAAGAACTTCCGTTTCAACGAGTCGCCGATTATCATGCTCAACAACCTCGAAGCCATCGGCAAGCCCGTGCGCGTAGGCGGCAACCTGGTGCCCCCGCTCAAAATCCGCGACTTCACCTTCACCAGCTTGTCGGACGCCGTCTAGAATCACAGATGTTACAGATGGTGCAGATGAAAAGGATTTGTTCGGCTGGTTGATTCCAAATTTCATCAGCACGAATCCCCTTTATCTGCAACATCTGTAACATCTGTGATTTAGAATCCTTTTCATCTGCACCATCTGCAAAATCTGTGATTTAATTTTATGAAAAGACGTGACTTTGTGGGCCTGACGGGCCTGGCCGCCGGTGCCCTGTGGCTGCCCGCTATTCCCGGTTTTGCCGGCGACCTTGTTGACCCCGCCCGCCTGCTGGAGCCGGGCCTGGATGTGGCGGCCAAAAAACGCCTGGCCGATGTGGCGCTGAACGCGGCCAAATCGGCCGGCGCCACCTACGCCGATGTGCGCATCGGGCGCTACCTCAACCAGGGCGTGTTCACCCGCGAAAAGCAGGTGCAGAACATCGTCAGCTCCGAGAGTTTCGGGGTGGGCGTGCGCGTGATTGCCAATGGCACCTGGGGCTTCGCGGCCACCAACACGGTAACCGATGCGGGCATCGCCAAAGCGGCCCAACTGGCCGTGCAGATTGCCAAGGCCAACAGCAAGGTGCAGAAGGAGCAGGTGCAGCTGGCGGTGCAGAAAGGCTACGGCGAAGTTTCGTGGAAGGCGCCAATCAAAATCAACGCCTTCGAAGTACCCATCAAAGACAAGGTAGCGCTGCTGCTGGCTGCCAACGCGGCGGCCATGGATAACGGCGCGTCGTTCGTGAACTCAGTGCTGTTTCAGGTGAACGAGCAGAAGTACTTCGCCAGCACCGACGGCTCCTACATCGACCAGGACATCCACCGCATCTTCCCCACGTTCGGCGTGACGGTGGTAGACCGCGCCTCGGGCAAGTTCCGCTCGCGCTCGGCCCTGAGTGCCCCCATGGGCATGGGCTACGAGTACCTCCAGCCCAAGGCCGAAGACAAAGTGGCCGGCCCGGCCGGCACTGGCCTCGTGGGCTACCGCAACAGCTACGACATGCTGGCCGACGCCGCCCTGGCCGCCAAGCAGGCCAAGCAGAAACTGACCTGCAAATCGGTTACGGCCGGCAAGTACGACCTCGTGCTCGACCCGCACCACCTGGGCCTGACCATCCACGAATCGGTGGGCCACCCTACCGAACTCGACCGGGTGCTGGGCTACGAGGCCAACTATGCGGGCACCTCGTTTGCCACGCTGGAGTGGAAGGCCAAGGGCCAGCCCTACGGCTCAAAGCAAGTCGATATTGTGGCCGATAAGCTCCAGCCTTACTCGCTGGGGGCCGTGGGCTGGGACGATGAAGGCGTGAAAACCAAGGAGTGGAATCTGATTGAGCAGGGCAAGCTGGTAGACTACCAGAAAATCCGCGACCAGGCCCTGAAGGTGGGGCAGAAGGAGTCGGACGGCTGCTGCTACTCGCAGTCGTGGCAGGATGTGCAGTTCCAGCGCATGCCCAACGTGAGCCTCAAGCCCAGCACCAGCAAAATGAGCGTCGATGAGATGATCAGCAAGGTGGATAAGGGCATTTACATTGCCGGCAACGGCTCGTTCTCCATCGACCAGCAGCGCTACAACTCCCAGTTCGGGGGCCAGGTGTTCTACGCCATCGAGAAGGGCAAAATCACGGAGATGCTCGAAGACGTGGCCTACCAGACCAACACGCTGGAGTTCTGGGGTTCCTGTGCCGGCTCCTGCGACGCGTCGGACTACCGGCTGGCGGGCTTCTTCAACGACGGCAAGGGCCAGCCCAGCCAGAGCTCGGCCGTGAGCCACGGCTCGGCCACCACGCGCTTCAATGCCGTGAACGTGATTAATACCGCAAGGAAAATTTAAGCTGTTCTGGCGTTGCGCCTCACCCCCTAGCCCCCTCTCCGAAAAAGGAGAGGGGGAACTAGCTTTCGGTTTTACAGAACTAGAGCCATTGTAACTAGACTAGAATTTAAATTCTAGTTCCCCCTCTCCTTTTTCGGAGAGGGGGCTAGGGGGTGAGGCGCAACGTGGGGCGGAAGCAATCAAATCATCAGCTAACAGCTCAATCCAAAAAACATGGCTATCCTTTCCAAAGACGAAGCCCAGGCCATCCTCAAAAAGGTACTCGGGTTCAGCAAATCCGATGAGTGCCAGGCCAGCCTGAACGGGCGCACCACCGGCAACGTGCGCTACGCCCGCAACTCGGTGAGTACGGCCGGGGCCACCGACAACGTGAGCCTGGCCGTGGAAGCACGCTTCGGCAAGCGGGCCGGCATTGCCACCTGCAACGAGTTCGACGACGCCACGCTGCGCCGCTGCGTGCAACGGGCCGAGGAAATTGCCCGCCTCGCCCCCGAAGACCCCGAGTATATGCCCCTGCTCGGGCCCCAGCAGTACCTCACGCCCACTGCCTACGCCGCCAGCACCGCCGCCATCAGCCCCGACTTCCGGGCCCAGGCCGCCGGCGACAGTATTGCCCTGTGCACGGCCAAAAACCTGACCGCCGCCGGCTACCTCGAAGACGGCACCTACTTCCAGGCGTTGCGCAACAACAAGGGTTTGGAAGCCTACCAACAGAGCACCAACGTGGACTTCTCCATCACGGTGCGCACGCCCGACGGTACCGGCTCGGGCTATGCCACGGCCGACTACACCGACGCGGCCAAGTTCAACGCCAAAAACCTGACCCAGATTGCGGCCGACAAAGCGGCCGGCTCGCGCAACGCCCGGGCCCTGGAGCCCGGCAAGTACACCGTGATTCTGGAGCCCGCCGCCCTGGCTTCGGATGAAGGTTTGCTCAACAACCTCATGTACAGCCTCGGGGCCCGCGAAGCCGACGAGGGCCGCTCGTTCCTGAGCAAGAAGGGGGGCGGCAACCGCAAGGGCGAGAAGCTCTTCGATGAGCGCGTGTCCATTTACTCCGACCCGCTCAATGCCGAGGTACCCAGCGGGGTATTCGACGGCGAGGGGTTGCCGGTGAAACGTATGGCCTGGATCGAGAAAGGGAAAGTGTCGAACCTGTACACCTCCCGCTACTGGGCCCAGAAAACCGGCCAACAGCCCACTGCCTTCCCCGGTAACTGGATCATGGAGGGTGGCACCCAGAGCGTGCAGGACCTCATCAAAGGTACCGCCAAGGGCATTTTGGTCACGCGCCTCTGGTACATCCGCGACGTGGACCCGCAGACGCTGCTCTACACCGGCCTCACCCGCGACGGCACGTTCTACATCGAAAACGGCCAGATCAAGTTCCCGGTGAAAAACTTCCGTTTCAACGAGTCGCCGGTCATCATGCTCAACAACCTGGAGGCCATTGGCCGCCCGGTGCGCATCGGCGGCAACCTGGTGCCCCCGCTCAAAATCCGCGACTTCACCTTTACCAGCTTGTCGGACGCGGTATAGGCCGCTACGTATTTCACAGGAAAGCCCATTCTGAACTTCAGAGTGGGCTTTCCTGTGAAATATTGTATGCTGCTTTCATAAGTTGACATATCGCAAGAGGGTACGCTACCAATTCCATCTCCTTTACCCCGTCTTAACCTTACCGCTGCTATGTATGACTCCCTGCGCTTTACTTTTGCCATCGGCATCTTCGGGCTGCTGCTTTCCACGACTCACCCCCTGCTTGCCCAGACCTTACCGGACTCCAGCGCCTGGCGCGATACGGGTCCGAAGACGCCCCATGGCCTGGCCGTAGCCACTACCACCGCCGGCAAAACGGTCCGCGCGTATTTCCCCGTCAACTCCATCGGCTTCGAGGAGACGGTGGACTACTTCGCCCGCAACCCGGAAGTGCGGCCATTTCCGCGTATTCAGCATGTAGACGTAGACAAGCTGGCGTCCGTCATCATTCGCGGGTTCTACCTGGAAAACATGCGGCCAGCCGGCTGCCCCAAGGTGCTGGCCCTGCGCCTGACGGAAGGCCCGGTGGAGCTGTTCGCCTTCGGAGGCTCGGCCGCCGATAAAGTGCCGCTGTTACCCTCGGTGCTGCTGCCGGCGCTGGCTTTGCCCACCCTCATGGCGCAGCTGGGCGGGCTTGCGGTGGAGCGCAACCGCTGGTTTCTGCGCCGCAACGGGCAGCTGGTGGCCGTTACGCACGGCAATTTCCGGAAGCTGATGACCGAATACACCGCCGACTGCCTGGCCGTAAGTACCCAGATTGCCCAGGGCGCGGAGGGATTTCGCTACCACGACATGCCCCGCGTGGTGGGCCTCTACAACGACTTCCTGCTGAATGCAGGCCCCAGATGAAGCGCGGGCGGCTGTTCCCGCTTCTTTTTGCACCGGCCCGAATGCGGGAAGCCACCTTTCGGGTCCGGCGGCGTCTTTGCCCTGTTTTCCCTAAGCTATCCTGCCCCGCCCCATGCCCGCTGCCTTCACCTTCGTGCGCCTCAAGTACCAATCCGGCGACTGGGACGCGGTGGATGAGCGCATGCCGGCCAACCTGCTGCACTCGCTGGTGCAGTACACCAAAGTGCCCGTCGCGCCCAAGGAGAAAGTGGTGGCCCTGGACTCGGAGGAGCTGTTTCGCTACCCGTTCTGCTACCTCTCGGGGCACCGGCTGGTGCAGTTTTCGGCCGCCGAAAAAAAGAACTTCGAGCAGTACGTGCGCGGCGGCGGCTTCGTGTTTGTGGATGACTGCAACCACGACATCGACGGGCTGTTTGCGCGCTCTTTTGAGGAGCAGATGCGCGTCTGCTTCGGGACCGGGGCGCTGAAGAAGCTGCCGGGCTCCCACCCCATCTACTCGCAATTCTTCCCCTTCCCCGAAGGCCCGCCCAACACCGGCTTCGAGCTCAACGGCTGGGGCGACGACCTGGTGCACGACTACCTCAAGGGCATCGAAATCGACGGCCGCCTGCGGGTGCTCTACTCCAACAAGGACTACGGCTGCGAGTGGGACTATGACTTCCGCAACAAGCGCTTCCTGGCCGAAGACAACACCAAGTTCGGCGTCAATATTATCCTGTATGCGCTTACGGCTTAAAACCGATAGCCAACCCCTAAGCGGCCGTCGAAATCGGAGCGGTGGGTTTCGTAGTACGCTTTGCTGCTTGTCGGGAAGGCTCCGTAGGCCGGGGCGGCTACCTTGTCGGCTCCTGTTTTCTGCCAGCGCATAATGCCGGCCGATACGTCCCAGAACCAGCGGCTGTCTGCCTTACGGGCTCCCTGCCAGCCAACCAGCACACCGGCTCCCACAAATCGGCGGCGCACTTCAGGCGCATAATCGCTACGCAGGCGCACCACCCGATAAGCCAGCGCGGGAGTCGCGTAGAAGCCGGCCAGGCTACTGCCGCAGCGGGGGCGCACATAGTATCGGCTCTGCAACGATACTCCGGCTTTGCGCTCATAATCATCGCCGCCGTTGAGCAGGCCCTCCGCTACCACGCTGAAACGGGGTTTCAGTTGCCGCTCGTAGGACGCCAGCAGCGGGAAGATCAGGCTGCTGCCCCCCAGCGCCGTGCTGGCGACGGTACCCGCCACTATTCCCCCCACATCGAAGCGCACCGCGTTCTGGTACCGCACCTTACCGCGGGTCAGCGAATCGGCAGGTACCGTTTGACAGTGGACGACACCACTGAAAAGACTGATTGCGAGGCTACTTACCCCAATAGATGCAAGGCATACTACTTTCATAATCATTCGCTTAACTTATTTCGATATCAAACTAAAGCATCCGCTTCCCTGGCCTGACGCCCCGGCTAGAATCGGTAGCCCAGGCTGAGGCGGCCATCGAAAACGGCCGAATTGTTCTCGTAGTACGTCTCCTGGTAATAATAAGAACCGCTGTTGCTGGGCCGCTCGGGGCTGAGTCTGGTCCAGCTCATGCTGCCAGCGGCCACATCCAGCAGAAACCGCCGCTGACGGCCCAGCGGCACCTGAGCGCCCAGCAACATGCCGGCCCCACCCAGTTGGCGTTTTTCAATTGTGGGGCCATAATACGGACTCAGCTGCACCGCCCGGTAGCTGAGCGTGGGGGCCACGTAGAACCCGGCCAGGCCGGTTGGGCGGCGCTGGTAAAAATAGTAGCGCCCCTGCAAGGCCAGGCCCTTGAGCCGTTCATCGGGCTCGCCGCCGTTGAGCAACACTTCCACGCTGCCGCTGGTACGCCGGCCCAGTTGCTGTTCGTACCCTACCAGAATCGGCAGTAGCACCTGCGGTTCGTTGTTGAGCAGGTTATAGGCCATATTACGGGCGAGAACCCCTCCCAAATCCAGCCGCACCGCGTGGCGGAAACCCACGGGAGCCGCAGACTCGGTAGTAGGCGTGGTCTGCGCGCTGGCCGGGCGGGCCAGGGCGGCATTGAACAGGAGGGCGGCGGCCAGCAGGCAGCCGGGACGAAGAATGCGGAGTGGGTTGCGTATCATGGTTCGAAATAGCCGGTTGCGGCGGTCATCGGCAAACCACTCGCCGGGTTCATCAGACTTTATCGTTCCCAGAAAAATCTGCCGAAAATGCCGGACGCAAGCAGCCCCGGCCCACTCCGGTAGACTTTAGGCTGATCCGTTTCGTTTTGCCTGATTCCCTGACTCTCAACTTTCGCTTTCGTGACCGAACAAGATGTAACCCGCCTGCTGGCCAAAATCCCGCTGCTCAAAGCTGAAATCGGGAAGGTGATTGTGGGCCAGCAGCAGGTGCTGGAAGAAGTGCTGGTAGCCCTGCTGGCCGGCGGCCACGCCTTGCTGGAAGGCGTGCCGGGGCTGGCCAAAACCCTGCTCGTGCGCACGCTCGCCCAGGCCACCGACCTGCCCTTCCGCCGCATCCAGTTCACGCCCGACCTGATGCCGACCGACATTCTGGGCACCGAGATTCTGGAGGAAGACCACGGCACCGGCCACCGCTCATTCAAATTCAACCCCGGCCCCATTTTCGCCAGTCTGGTGCTGGCCGACGAAATCAACCGGACGCCGCCCAAAACCCAGGCCGCCCTGCTGGAGGCCATGCAGGAAGGCCACGTTACCTATGCCGGCCAGGAGCACGCGCTGCCCAAGCCGTTCTTTCTGCTGGCCACCCAAAACCCGATTGAGCAGAGTGGCACCTACCCGCTGCCTGAGGCCCAGCTCGACCGGTTCCTGCTCTACGTGCGCATCGGCTACCCCACCGAGCAGGAGGAGCTGGCCGTGCTGACGGGCACCACCGGCACCGCCCGCCCCGAAGTGCAGCCCATCCTCAGCGGCGACGATGTGCGCCAGCTGCAAGCCCTCACCCGCCAGGTCAGTATCAGCGAGGAGCTGGTGCAGCGGGTGAACCGGCTGGTGCGGGCCACCCGCCCGGCCACGTCGGAAGTCAAGTTTATCCAGGATTACGGCCGCTGGGGGGCCGGCCCGCGCGCCGGCCAGGCCCTGATTCTGTGCGCCAAGGCCCGGGCGTTGCTCCAGGGCCGCTTCGCTGCTACGCAGGAAGATGTGCGCGCCCTGGCCCCGGCCGTGCTGCGTCACCGCATCCTGCTCAATTTCAACGCCGAAGCCGAGGGCCTGACCACGGAAGATGCCGTAGCGGCGCTGCTGACGGCGGTGGCGGTTTGAGTTGTCAGTTGGCGGTTGTTAGTTGTCAGCTTGTCAACCCCTGAACCAAGGCACCAACGACTGACAACCGGCAACTAGCAACTGACAACTCACTATGCTCACCCCCGAATACCTGCATGCCCTGCACAACCTGCCGCTGGCCGCCAAGCTGGCCGCCGAAGGGCTGCTGCACGGAGCCCACCTGAGTCGGCGCAAGGGCGCGGGCATGGAGTTCAGCCAGTACCGCCCCTACCAGCCCGGCGACGATTTGCGCCGCCTTGACTGGCGCCTGGCCGCCCGCTCCGACCGCTACTACCTGCGCGAATCGGAGGTGGATACGAGCCTGACGGTGCACCTGGTGCTGGACGCCTCGGCCAGCATGAACCACCAGGACGACAACGGCCTGACCAAGCTCCAGTACGGCCGCCTGCTGTGCGCGGCCCTGGCCTACGTGGCCACCCAGCAGGCCGACGCGGTGGCCCTCACGGTACTACGGCCCGCCGGCCTGCTACACCTGCCGCCCCGCGCCGACGCCCGCCAGCTGCCCCGCCTCTACCACGCCCTGGCAACGACCGAAGCCGCCGGCCGCTTCCCCGACGCCGCCACCCTGGCTCCCCTCACCGCCCGCCGCCAACCCGCCCTCACCATTTGCGTGAGTGATTTGTACGAGGACGACGGCGAGATTGAGCGCCTGCTCACCCGCCTGCGGGCTGCCTCGGGTGAGGTGCTGCTGCTCCACCTGATGGCCCGCAATGAGCTGGAATTCACTTACCGGGGGGCCATTACGTTTGAGGACCTCGAAACCGGCCAGCAGCTCCAGCTCAACGCCGACCAGCAGCGCCGGGCCTGGCAGCAGCAATTGCAGCCCTGGCTGCGCGCCACCGCCCAGCGCGCCCGCACCCACGGCTTCGACTACCACCAGCTCAGCACGGCCGAGCCGCTCACCGACGCCCTGCGCGAGTTCCTGCGCCGCCGCGCCCGGGGGTGAGCCGGTTGGTTGTTGGATGGTTAGAACGTCATTCTGAGCGGAGCGAAGAATCTCGTCCTAACTATCCAACAACCAAAAATCACTCACTAAAAACCAACGCTCAAAACAACTGCCCGCCCAAAGTTGCGTCTGTACTGCGGCGTTGCCACCTTGCTCTCCCGAAACTTACCGCTGCTCCTTGCTCCCGATTTTCTTCTCCTCTGCGGCCCCTGGCTGGCTGGCCCTGCTGGGGCTGGCGGTGCCGCTGGCTATCTACCTCTGGAACCGCCGGCCGGGGCGGGTGGTGCGGGTGGGCAGCGTGCGGTGGCTGGCAGCGGCGGCCAACCAGCGCCTGCGCAGCCTCAGGCCCGAACAGCTGCTGCTGTTTTTGCTGCGCGCCGCCGTGCTGGGCCTGCTCGCCCTGGCCCTGGCCGAACCCGTTCAGGAGCTGCCCCGCCCGCCCCGGCGCGGGCAGGTGCTGCTGGCCCCGGGCGTTACGGCCACGGCCCTGGCCCCCGTCCGTGACGTGCTCGATTCCCTGCGCCGCCAGGGCTACGAGTTGCGCCAGCTGTTTGCGCGCCGGCCGCTGGGGGCTCCGGTCGCCTGGGCGGCCGTAGGGCTGGGCGACACCACGCAGGCCGTTGCCCGGCTCGCCATGGATACCGTTCTGGCCCCCGCACCCAACCTCTGGAACACCGTGCAACTGGCCACCGACTCGCTGCCCGGCCGGCCTGTGGTGGTCGTGACTTCGCTCGACGTATCCTCGTTCCGGGGCACGCGGCCCGCCCTGCCCGCCGCCGTGCGCTGGCTGCCCCTGCCCCCACCCGATTCCAGCCGCTGGCCCGTAGCTGCCTGGCAGCCCCACCCCGATAGTATGGTGGTGCTGCTGGCGACGGGCTCGGAATCAGCGGTTACCTACCAGAAGGTGCGTCTCCGGCGGCCGGCCGTGGGGCAGATGTTGCCGAGCCGCTGGGGGGGGAGTGAAATCCAGCTGACTACTCAGCAGGAGCTAGTAGTGACCGAAAGCGGCCGCCGCCGCCGGCTGCCTTTGCTCACCCGTGCCCCCCGCTGGCAGCTGAGCTACGATGCCGCCCACGCCGCCTCTGCCCGGGTGCTGGCGGCGGCCCTGCGGGCCCTGGCCCCGGTGCTGCCCCTGCGCCCCCGCTTCAGCAGCAGCCCCGCCCTGCCCGCCGCCCCTGATTCGCTCGACTGGCTGTTCTGGCTCCGCGACGCGCCTTTGCCGGCCCGCTGGGCCAACGCCCCCGGACTGCGGACCTGGCAGGAGGCTTCTACGGCGGCCAAAGGTACGGCCACCTGGTTCCGGCCCGCCGGCTCCGGCACCGCGCTGGCCCTTGCGCGCCTCGATACCGTTGCGGCGGGCGGCACTACCACCCTCTGGCTCACGGCCGCCGGGCGGCCCCTGCTGAGCTGGCAGGCCCCGGGCCGCTACCACCTGCACACCCGCCTCGATGCCGCCTGGAGCAGCCTTGCCGACAGCCCCGAATTGCCCGCCCTGCTGCTGCCGTTGGTGCTGCCCGAAACGTCGCCCGCCTTCCAGCCCGATTCGCGCCAGCTGCCGTTGGCACAGCTCCACAGCCCCGTCGCGGCGGCGGCCGGGGTCTTATCGTCGGCTGGCCCGACCCGGCCGCTGGCCCCGTGGCTGGTGCTGGGGGCCGGGCTGCTGTTTGCGCTGGAGCGGCTGCTGGCGGCCCGCCGCAACGCCCGCCCGACTTCACCTGCTAACCCACTTTCGCCATGAGTGCCGCTGTTATTTCCGTGGCCCCAACGGCTCCGGCCGGGCTCGTGACGGCGGCCGGCCGCAGCCAGGCCCGCCGTCGTACTCTGGTGCTATTGCTCCCGGCGCTGGCCATTGTGCTGCTGCTGGTGGCGGCGGCGCGGGCCTGGCCGGGAGCCGCACCGGCTTTGGCGGGCGCGGCACTGGCGGGCCTGCTACTGCTGGGGGCGCGGCTCTGGCAAATCTGGCACGAAACCCCGGCCGCCGTGGCCGCCCGCCTCAACCGCCTGCACCCGCCCCTCGAAGACAGCACCGCCCTACTGCTGCGCCCGGCCTCGGAGCTGAACCTGCTGGAAAACCTGCAACAGCAGCGCCTGCTTACCCGCCTGCCCGAACTGGCGGCGGCCGGCCCGCTGCTACCCGTGAGCTTCCGGCCGGCCTTGGGAACCACGGCCCTGCTGCTGGCCCTGGCGGCCCTGGTCTGGTGGCAGCGCCCCCCGGCGGCACGGGCAGCTGCGGTTACCGAAGACGCACCGGTGCCCATGCACTTCAACGCCCCACCCGCCACGCCGGCGGCGGCCCCGCGCATGGTGGCCACCCGGTTGCGGGTGCAGCCGCCCGCTTACACCCGCCAAGCCGCTTTTACCCCCGCCGGGGCCTCGTTCCGCTGCCCCCGCGAGAGCCGGGTGCGCTGGCGCGTGACGGTGAGCCGGGCCACCCGTACGGTCCCGGTGCTGGAGCTGGGCGCGCGCCGCCTGTCCCTGCGGCCGGTGCCGGGCGACTCCACCGCCTTCGAGCGGGAGGAAACGCTGCTGACCTCCACGCTTTACCGGCTACGGCTGGGGGGGCAGGTTTCGGAGGATTATTCTATCGAAGTGGTGCCCGACCAGGCTCCGGTTATCCGCGTCATCAGCCCCAAAGCCTACACGCTGATAGAATTCGGCCAGCCGCCCCGGGTGACGATTGATGCGCGCATCAGCGACGATTACGGCCTGATCCGGGCCCGCCTGGTGGCCACCGTGGCCCAGGGCCAGGGCGAGGCCGTGAAATTCCGGGAAGTAGTCACCGACCTGAGCGCCGCCCTGCGCGGCCAGCCCGCCACCGCCACCCTTCGGCCCATACTCAACCTGCCCGCCCTGGGCCTCACCTACGGCGACGAGGTGTACTTCTACCTCCAGGCCTGGGACAACCACCAGCACCTCACCCGCTCCGATACTTACCTGGTGCAGTGGGAAGACACGACGGTGCAGACCAGCACCCTCGATGCCTCCCTGGGCGTGAGCACGGCCCCGGCCTACTTCCGCAGCCAGCGCCAGATTATCATCGACACCGAAAAGCTGCTGGCCGAGCAGAGCAAGCTGCCCGCCGCCACGGTGCAGGACCGGGCCAACAGCATCGGCGTCGACCAGAAGCTGCTGCGCATGCGCTACGGCAAGTTTCTGGGCGAGGAAACCGACGAAAGCATCGGTGGGGCTACCCGGCCCGACGAGGCCGATGAAGCCGCCCAGGCCGAGCCGCCGGGCATGGGCTCCGTAGTGGCCGAGGACCACACCGAACCCGAACCAGCGCCCGCGCCCACCGAAGCCCATTCGGCCAACGACGGCCACGACCACGGCCACAACGCCCCCACCGCCGGGGGCCAGTCGGGCTACGAGGCCCGCACCGCCGAGCTGCTGGAGCCCTACATCCACCGCCACGACGACGCCGAAACCGCCGACTTCCTGGAGCCCGCCGTGAAAGCCAAGCTCCAGGCCGTGCTCAGTGAAATGTGGGAGGCCGAGCTGCGCCTGCGCACCGGCCGGCTCCGGGAGGCCCGCCCCTACGAGTACCGGGCGCTGCGCCTGCTCAAGGAGGTGCAGCAGCAAACCCGGGCCTACGTGAAAAAGGCCGGCTTCACGCCCCCGCCCATGCCCGAGGCCACCACCCGCCTCACCGGCGACCTGGCGGGGGCCACCGCCCCCCGCCGCCAGCGGCAGCGGCCGGCTCCGGCCACCCAACCCGCCGTGCGGGCCGCGTTGCGGGTGCTCACCCAGCTACGCGCCGCCGGTTCGGTGCCCGCCGGGGCCGCGGCGGTGCTGGAGCAGGCGGGGCCGGAGCTCTCCCGGGCCGCCCTGAACCAGCCCGGCCGCTACCTGGGGGCGCTGCGGCAGCTCCGGACGCTCACGGCCACTCTGCGCGCCAACCGAACCCCGGACCGGGCCGGGCTGCCCGCCCTGGAGCAGGCCTTTACCAGTCTGCTGCCCGTGCCGCCGCCCGCGCCCACCCGCACTACTACGCCCGCCAGCGCCCTCACCCGCCGCTATTTTCAGGAGCTGAACCGGTGATGAGGTAACTCCCGCCGGATAACACCTCTCCTCCCAACATCAACCTGCCGCCTGCTTCGCCCTATGCTGTTCCTGATTTCCGGTCTGCTGCTTGCCCTTCTGCTCACGGTGCTGGCCCTGCGCCGGCCCGATGCGCGGCGACGGGTTTGGCGCGTGGCAGCCGGACTGGGGGCCGTGGCGGGGCTGGGGCTGGCCGCGTTTCCGCCGGTGCAGGAGCAGGCCGGCCCCGCCCGCCCCACTACGGCCATTCTGCTGACGGCCAGCTATTCGCCCGATACGCTCCGCGCCCTGCTGCGCCGCCTCGGCCCGACCACACCCGTGTACCGCCGCTACGGCGCAGCCGCCCCGGCCGGCAACGATACGCTCACGCTGCCCAACGCCACGGCCATCGGCCTGCTACTACCCGGCCTGCGCGAGCTGCATGTGCTGGGCCGGGGCCTGCCAGCGGCCGACGTGCCGGCCCTGCCCGGACTACCCCTGCGGCTGCACGCCGATGCGCCGGCCGCTGGTTTTCAGCAGGCCACCTGGGATGCCCAGCCCGAGCTGGGCCAACCCTGGAGCGTGGCCGGGCAGCTGGCCAAGGTGGGCAACGGGCCGGTGTGGGTGCGGCTGCGCGCCGCCGGGGCAGTCCGCGACTCGGTGCGGCTGCCGGCGGGCGGCGGCCCGTTTGAGTTGCGGTTTGTGCCCCGGGCCACCGGGCGGGCCGTGTACGGGCTGGAAGCGCGGCAAGGCGCGCGGCTTGTCGCCCGGGAGCCGGTGCCGGTGGAGGTGCAGGCCCCCCAGCCGCTGCGGGTGCTGGTGCTGGCGGCCGCCCCGTCGTTTGAGCTGCGGTTTCTGAAGGAGTATCTGGCCGCCCACCAGCACACGGTGGCGGTGCGCACGGGCCTGAGCCGGGGCCTCACCCAGACCGAATTCCTCAACCTGCCCAACCCGCCCGCCCTCGGCCGCCTCACGCCCGCCCTGCTGGCCCGCTTCGAGGTAGTGGTAACCGATGCGGCCTCCCTGGCTGGCCTGGGCGGCGCGGAAGCCGCCACCCTCCAACGCGCCGTGCGGGAAGGCACCTGCGGCGTTCTGCTGGTAGCGGATACTCCCACCCTGCCCCGCCAGCTGCCCGGGGCCAGCGCTTTCCGGGTGCAGCTCCGGTCGGCCGCCGCTGCCCTCGTGGCCCAGCCCCTGCGCTGGCCGGCGGCTCCGGCGGCGGCGGCCCTCGTGCCCGCTACCCTGCGCCCAACCACGGCTCTGCGCGCCCTCATCAGCGGCCCTGACCGGCAACCCGTGGCGGCAGCCCGGGCCCTGGGCCTGGGCACGGTGGTCGTGAGCACCATCACCGAAAGCTTTCCCTGGGCTTTGCAAAACAAGGCGGCCACTTACGCGGCGTATTGGAGCCGGCTACTCACGGCCGCCCGCCCGGTCCGGCGAATGAGCGGGGCCATTCAGGGGCTGAATTCCTGGCCCACTCCCAACGAGCCCCTGCACCTGCGCACCGTGGGAGCCGGCAGTGCGTCCTTGTGGCTGGCCGCCCCCGCCACCGATACGCTCCGGCTGGCTCAGCGGCCAGATGCCTGGGTGGCGGAATGGGCCACGGCCACGTACTGGCCGGCCGTCGCTGGGTGGCACCAGGCCCGGGTGGGCACGGTACGGCAGTGGTTTTACGTGTATGGCTCTCCCCAGTGGGCGGGGCCGAGACGGCAGCAGTGGCAGCGCGCGGCGGCGCTGGCCCCGGCCGGGCCGGGGGCCGAGGCGGCCACTACCGTAGCGGTGCCCGGCCGGCGCACCACCTGGCCCCGCTGGTGGGGCTATGCCCTGTTTCTGCTGGCGGCGGGCTTCTTATGGCTGGAGGAGAAACTATAATCCCCCGGCAACCGGGCCGGAGCACGAGGCAGCGGTTGCCCGGTTCGCCGGCCCAGCCCAATAGGCCCGATACCCGTATCTTGCGGCTTGGCGAAGGGCCAAAAAATAGCCCGGGTTCCGCTGGGCGGAATCCGGGCTATAGCCACTGCGCACCGGCCGGGCCGGCGGGCAATTACTTAACCTCCGTGGTAGTAGTGGTGGTTGCCGGAGCCTCCGTGGTGGTGGTTTCGGTGGTAGTGGTGGCCGCCGGAGCCATCGCATCAGCGGGCACAACTACCGTGGTATCGGTTACCGTGGTGGTAGTCTCGGGAGCCGTTACCTCGGTCGTGGTGGTGGTTTCCACCGCTTTCTGCTCGCACGAAGCGAGGGTAGCGGCGAATACAACGGCCAGGGCGGATACCTTCAGGAAATTCTTCATGGGGAGGGGAGTTTGAAATTTTTAGTCCGAAAAACGTCGTTCATCCGGAAATCGACCATAGGTAACCCCCCATTGAAAAATATTTTTTTTGCGGGTTACCGAAGCGGACCTCACGTATTAAGCAACAAAGCGAATGGGTAAGGGACTTGCTTCCTACACCGATGAGGAGTTTGTGGCGGCCATCCGCCGCGACGACGACCGGGCGCTGGCTCAGCTCTACCGGCTGCATTTTCCCATGATTTCGCACTATGTGCTGCAAAACAGCGGCACCGAAGACGAAGCCAAGGACGTGTACCAGGAGGGCGTGATGGTATTCTATGAGAAGGTCCGCGACGGCTCCCTGGAGCTCAGCTGCCAGATCAAAACCTACCTCTACGCCGTGTGCCGCCGCCTGTGGCTCAAACGGCTCACCGAGAAAACCCGCTTCGGCGGCCACCTCGATGACTACGAGCCCTACCTCGAAACCGGAGCCGAAGCCGACCTGGAGTTGGCCGAGGAGCGGGACCGGCAACTGGGCACCATGAGCCAGGCGCTGGACCTGATCGGGGAGCCGTGCCGCTCCTTGCTGGAAGGCTTCTACCTGCTCGATAAATCGATGCAGCAGCTCACGGCCGAGTTTGGCTACACCAACGCCGACAACGCCAAAAATCAAAAATACAAGTGCCTGGTTCGTCTGAAAAAGCTCTTTTTCAATCAGTATCAGGAACTGAACTAGAACATGAGAAGTGAAAGAATGAAGAAGTAAGAGAGGAGAGGTATGAGACTACGTTCCGACGGCCCAGCCGGCAGCACGGAAAGCTCACTTCGCACTCCGTATTTCTCACTTCTCCTCTCTCACCGCTCACTTCTCCCCAAGAATGAAAACCGAAGCCGACTACTACGCTCTGTTCGAGGCCTACCGGGCCGGCAAACTGGCCGAGGAGGAGCGCACCGCCCTGGAGCACCGCCTCGCCGCCGACCCGGAGCTGGCCCGGCGGCTGCGCGAATTTGAGGACCTCACCGGCACGCTCACGGCCTATGGGCGGCGGCTGGCCCTGCGCCGCCGCCTGCAAACCATCCATGCCGCGATGGAAGCCGACCAGGCCGCCCACCTGCCCCTGGCCAAAGTAGCCGAGGAGGATGAGCGCCGGGAACAGTTTGCCACCGGCCGCGCCCCCCGGCCGCTGCTGCGCATTTCCCGCACCGAGCAGAAGCTGCGTGCCTTCTGGCAGGGCCACCGCGCCACCATGATGGTGGCGGCCGCCGTTGCCGTACTGGCCGTATTCGCCACGCTGCTGGGCATGGAAATGTACCGCACGGCCCAGAAGCCTTCCCTGTACGGCTACACCGTGCTGCGCCGCGAGGTGGAGCGCATCAAGCGCACCCAGCGCACCATGAACCGTACCCTCAACCAGATTGACGTTACCCAGCCCGGGGAGCGGATTAATCCCGGTAAGTTCAGTGGCACGGGCTTCGCCCTCACCGCCGACGGCTACCTGGTAACCAGCTACCACGTGATTCAGGGGGCCGACTCGCTACTGATTGAGAACCGCGCCCGCCAGCGCTTCCGGGCCGAGCCCGTGTTTACCGACGTGGCCCACGACCTGGCCATTCTGCAAATCAAAGACAAGGACTTCATCGGTTTCGGCCGCCTGCCCTACGCCTTCAAGCGCGGCGAATCGGACCTGGGCGAGAAGGTGTATACGCTGGGCTACCCCCGCGAAGACCTCGTGTTCAATGATGGCTCCCTGAGTGCCCACTCGGGCTTCGAGGGCGATACGGGCTTCTACCAGGTGAGCATCCCGGTGAACCCCGGCAACTCGGGCGGCCCCCTGCTCGACGACCGCGGCAACCTGATTGGCGTAGTGAGCGGCCGGCAGATGGACGTGCAGAGCGCGGCCTTCGCTACTAAATCATCTTACCTCATGCGGCTGGTTGATTCGCTGAGCGCGGCCGGATCCGGCCGGCCCTACAACCTGCCCCGGGGCAACCAGCTCAGTGGCACCTCCCGCCCCCAGCAAATCCGCAAGCTCCAGGACTACGTGTTCGTAGTGAAGGTGTACGAGTAGGCCGCCCGCCTTTTCCGAAAGACTGTCAGCAGCCCTGGTGCCCGCGCGCCAGGGCTGCTTTTTGGGCTTGCCGCCCGATTCGTTGCCGGGGTCCGGAGCGGCGAAGCAAGGCAGATCCGGCGGCCGGCCGCCAGAGCATCCGGGCCTTCTTTTCGCGGGCAGGTATCAAAATCGGGTAACTTGCGTAGAGGATTTCGGCTGGCCCGGTGCCGGCCACTTCATCTGATTTCATCTTTAATTCTGACGCTCCTTTCTCTCAGCCATGAGCAATCAACTCTCCTCCGAAGTAGAAAAAATTCTTCCCGAAGACATTATCAACACCCTGCAAAGCGGTTATAAGGTTTTCCAGGGCGAAGCCGACCAGCTGGAAGACCTGCTGAAGCATGGTGGAGCCCTGTTGCGCAAGGCTTCGCGCCGCTTCACCACCACCCAGCTTATTGTGGGTATTGCGGTGCTGGCGAGCGTGGCCGTATTTGCCGCCGCCAAAGCCGCCGAGGCCGCCAGCGACGAAGAATAGCCACTGTTTCGGGTACCCTAGTCGCCCTTCAAAAACCCTCTTCCCTTCCGGGAGAGGGTTTTTTCGTGCATAATTTTTGTTTATAATTTTAACCATAATTAATTTAACTTATACTTGCACCGAGATAATAAAAACCATGATTCAGCTTATGAAAATTCTCCTACCCTCCTTCCTGGTCGTAGCCGCCCTGCTTACGGCCGAAGTTGCCCTGGCCGCACCCGCCGCCCCTACTGCGGCTCCGGCCACCCGTTCCACCATCCTCACCACCACGGCCAACACCCCCGACTGGGGCAAGCTCAAGCGCAAGAAGCGCCGTCAGGCCGCTTACCAGCGCCTGCGCAAGCGCCGCCACTAACCGGCGGCCGCCCCGCGCCACTTGCTCCAACTCTCCCAGCTTCCTTCCGGCCCCAGTCCATGAAAAACGTCCTCTCGCTTCTGCTCATGCTGGGCACGGCCGGCCTGCTGGCCGCCGCCCCGGCACACGCCGTCACTCCCGACCCCACCACCGCTACCACGAAAGCCGAAAAGGTTAAGAAGGCCCGTAAGACGTCGGGGCTGATGGCCAAAATCCGGCAGAAGCAGGCCAAGCAGCAGCAGCCCGCCTACGTGCGGGCCCTCCAGCGCAACGAACTGTTCCGCTAGCGCACGCTGACCGACGGTAGCCGGCGCGCGTGACGGAGCAGCGACAACAGCGGTGAGCGGTGGGCGGGTTGCAGAATCCCCCTCCAGCCGAAGGAAGAGTGCCCCGCAGCGGGGCCAGGAGTTGGGAAAAACTTCTGGCCCCGCTGCGGGGCACGGCTGTTTTACGATGGATACTACCAGGCGTGCTGGCTACCTGCGCTTACGGCAGAAGCCCTGTGTGCGGGGGCCGGGCAGCTACCGCGGGGGCGGGGCGGCCGGGCGCAAAAAATCCAGCAGCACGCCGTTGGTCCAGCCGAAACCATCCTGGAGGGGGTACTCGCCGCCTCCGCCCGGCGTGGCGGGGTGGTCCACATCGTACTTCTCCATCAGCTTGCCGGTTTGCCGGAACACCTGCTCGTTGAGGCCGGTCCAACGGCCGACGATGGTTTGGGCCAGCGCCGTCTCGCCGTAGCGGCGCAGGCCCGTAACGGCCAGCCATTGCAGCGGAGCCCAGGCATTGGGCGCGTCCCACTGCTGGCCGGTGGTGCTGAGCGTGGTGACGAGGCCGCCGGGCCGCAGGAAGTTCTGACGCAGGCCGGCGGCCACGTGCCGGGCCTGACTCCGGGAGGCCACGCCCACCGTGAGCGGCACCACGCCGGCCAGCGTACGCACCGGCGCGGGTTGCCGCCGGACCCAGTCGTAATCCACGAACCAATTGGCCTGCTCGTCCCAGCAGTAGCGGCGGATAGCCCGGCGACGCGCCCGGGCGCGGGTTTCCAGTCGTTGGGCCAACGCCGGCTCCCCGCGCAGGCGGCTGGTGTGGGCCAGCTGCCCCTCCACCTCATACAGCAAACAGTTCAGATCCACGGGTACCAGCTCGGTGGTGCGGATAGACTCCAGGCCCTGGCCCGGTACCAGCCAGCGGCTGCTGAAATCCCAGCCCGAGGCGGCGGCGGCGCGCAGGTCGCGGTACACCCCGGCGGCCGGGCGGCTGGTAGTGCGGGCGGCCACGGCCACGTCTTCCTGGTACGACTCCTCCCGGGGCTGGGCGCTCCGGTCCCAGTAGCGGTTGAGCAGGGTGCCATCGGGCAGGCGCACCACGCTGCGGCGGGCCTGGCCGGGCGCCACCGAGTCGGCGGCGGCCATCCAGAACTGGTACTCGCGCAGCAGGGCCGGGTGGTAGGCCAGGCGCACCGAGTCGGCGGCGGCGGGGCGAGGTTGCAGGCCGGCCAGCAGCGCCACCATGCGCCCGAAGAAGGGCGGCTGGGAGCGGGTGAGGTAGTAGGTGCGGTTGCCGTTGGGAATAAAGCCGTAGCGGCTGATGAGGTAGGCGAAATTATCGACCATCCCCCGGATAAGCTCCGGGCGGCCACTTTCGCGCAGGCCCAGCAGGGTGAAGTAGGAATCCCAGTAGTACACCTCCCGGAAGCGCCCCCCGGGCACTACGTAGGCCTGGGGCAGGGGCAGCAGCGACGAGTAGCGGCTTACCGAATCCTGGCCCGGGCGGCGCAGCACCGTCCAGAGCGTGTCGAGGTGGTGGCGCAGGCCGGCCGCTACGTGGGTGCGGTAGGTGGGGCCAGTGGTGGCGGGCAGCCGGAAATAGGCCTCCACGAAGTCGCGGAGCCGGAAATTAGGCTGATCCTTGAACTGGGCGTAGGCGGCCAGAATCACGGCCGGCTCGTCGCGGGGCTCGGCATCCACGAACGTCTTATTGTCGGGAAACACGCGGCCCAGCTGCACGGCCTCGAACAGGCCCGGAAACAGCTGCCGGGGCGAGGGCGGCAGGGTAGTGGGCGGCTGGGCCGGCAGGGCCAGCGAAAGCAGCAGCCCACTCAGCAAGAGCAGTAGTCGGATCATACGTACCCCCTACGCAAACCGGGCCGCCGGGGAACAACCAGGCGGCCCGTTGCGCGGACAACCGGGTAGTTGTGGCGCGCCTGTCTGGGCTAGCCCTGTTCCGTTTCCTCCTCCTCTACCACCAGTGGCCGGGGCAGACGGATGGTGAACGTGGTGCCCTGGCCCTCGGTGCTCTGGCACGAAATGCGGCCGTGGTGCAGCTCTACGATGGTTTTGATAATGGACATGCCCAGGCCGGTGGTTCGTTCGCCGCGCAGGCCGGGCCGGCGGGCGGGCGTAAACCGCTCGTAGAGCCGGGGCAGCAGCGCGGCCGGGATGCCCACCCCGTTATCGGCAACCCGGATCAGCACGTCCGGCCCGGCTTCTTCCAGGCGGATAGTAATGCGGCTGCCCGGGGGCGTAAATTTGAGGGCGTTGGAGAGCAGGTTATTCATCACCTGCATGAACTTGTTGTTGTCCAGATCGAGGCAGATGGTGGGCTGTAGGGGTTCAAAGTGGAACTGCCGGCCCAGGCTGGCCTCGGCCCGCTGGTATTCCTCCAGCATCTCCCGCATACCCGGCACCAGGTCTACCCGCTCGCGCCGCAGCACCACGTTCGAGGACTCCATGAACTCGTTGTCCACAAAGTCGTGAATCAGGGTAATGCTGTCCTGGCAGGTTGTTTTCATCACCTGGAGCAGCTCTTCCAGCTTCGGGTCGTGCAGGGGCTCCACCTTATCGGTCACGAAATCCGTGAGCTGCTGCATCATGGCGAAGGGTCCGGCCAAGTCGTGGGCCAGAATTTCGAGGGTGGCATTCTTCTTTTTGTTGAAGCGGTCGGTATTGTCCAGGTGCTCCCGCAGCACGGTCTGGTCGAGTACCGAGCCGCTCAGGTAGGTCTGGCCGGGGCCGTACTCCGCCCGGGCCACCGAAACGGTAAGCCACTGGGGCGCCCGGTCGGGGCCGCGTTGCAGGCGCAGCTCCACGCCTTCGAGGTAGCCGCTACGCAGCAGGTGGCGGAAGCAGCGGGCGGCATAGGTCTGGTCGTCGGGATGCACCCGGGCCACTACCGCCGCCAGGGCCGCCGCCGCCGCGTCGTCGCCCCCCAGAAAGTCGTCGGCCGGCTGGCCCAGCAGCCCTTCGCTGGCCGGACTCACGTAGGTCAGGCAGTGGGTTTCGAGATGGAACACAAAAAAAAGCTGCTGGCTTTGTTGGAGCAGCGGCTCCAGTAAGGCAGTGGCAGAAGGCGTAGCGGTTGCATGCATCAGGCAGACAGGAAAAGAGGTAATCGCAGGTTCGGAAAGCCGGGCTTCCCCCACAACTGCATTGCGCCGCAGTAGTTCCACTACTCGGGAGGGCGCCGGCGAAGGCGGCCTCAGGACACCGGCCAGGCAGCTTCTGGCGGATGCCCCGCCCCGGCGGCACCCGATGCCGCCGGCACCCGAAGATACGAACTTGCCAGGCCACTGCCCGCCGGGGGTGCCGCCGGGGGTGCTACATTTAGGGCGTTCCGCTTTCCTTCTTCTCCGTCTTTGACTGATGGCGGCTTTCCACTTCCTGCTCGTGCGCGGCACGCTCATGCTCCCGTTGCTGGCAGCAGCCTGCACACCCCGCGCTACCTCCACGGCCGCCGAAATGGCCGCCGCCGCCAGTCCGGTAGCCGCGGGGGCCACGCCCCGGGTGGTAGACCGGCAGTTTGGCTTCACCGAAGGCCCCGCCCCCGACCGGGCCGGCAATGCGTTCTTCACCGATCAGCCCAACGACCAGATCTGGCGCTACGACTTCGGCACCGGACAGCTGAGCCTGTTTCTGGCACCGGCCGGCCGCGCCAACGGCCTGTATTTCGATGCCCGCGGCCACCTGCTGGCCTGCGCCGACGGCCGAAACGAGCTCTGGTCCAGCGCGCCCGGCAAAACCGTAACCGTGCTGCTGCGCGACGCGGGCAGGCATACCCTCAACGGCCCCAACGACCTATGGGTGAACCCCAAAACCCAGGGCATCTACTTCACCGACCCCTATTACCCGCGCCCCTACTGGACCCGCCAGGCCCCCGACAGCCTGCTCGGCGGCCGGCATGTGTACTACCTGCCCCCCGGCCACCACAGCCAGCCACCCGTGCGGGTGGCCGACCAGCTCCGCCAGCCCAACGGCCTCATCGGCACGCCCGACGGCCGCATGCTCTACGTGGCCGACATCGAAGCCAACCAGACCTACCGCTACGCCATCGGCCCCGACGGCCGCCTCAGCAACCGCCGCCTCTTCGCGCCCCTGGGTTCCGATGGCATGACCCTCGACCGCGCCGGCAACGTGTACCTCACCGGCGAGGGCGTGACGGTCTTCAGCCCCGCCGGCCAGCGCATCGCCCACATTGCGGTGCCAGAAAAGTGGACCGCCAACGTCTGCTTCGCCGGCCCCAACCGCAAAACCCTGTTCATTACGGCCTCGGAGGGCGTGTATCTGCTGGCCATGCGGGTAGCCGGGGCGCAGTAGCGGCGGGCCGCTACTGCGCGCCCTTCCCCACTTTGCTGCTTCTTGCAACGATGAGCGTCGTATCTGCTTTGCTTGACTGCCCACCTGGGCCTGCCTGCTGCCACGGTTACACCACAGTCTTTTTTGCAGTTATTCTATTAATATACCTATTTATAGGTATTGCCTGCCCGGTGCCGGCTGGTTACTTTAGCTTATTGTTCTGAGGGGTTCGCCCAGCTTTGCGCGCCCCGGCCCTTCCCACCTGTTGCTACCCGTTGCAGTAGTGTCGTATTCACTTTACGTCAGGTGGTTATGTATGTCCCGTCCTATGAGGCGCTGGTAGTCGCGCCGCCCACGTTGTATCGGCAAGGGTTGGTGGGCACCCTGCGGGAAGTCTGGCCCAACCTGGGCATCACGCTGGCCACCGACTGCGCAACGGTGCCCCGTTTGCTCTATCAGCGGGCCTATGCCGTGGTCATTCTCGATGCGGAACTGCTGACCTGTCTGGCCAACCGTTACCTGAGCCAGCTCCGGACCATCCGCAGCAACCAGCCACTGCTGCTTTTTACGGGAGGCCGCCTGCCCCCCGCATTGCGGCAGTACCTGGTTCAGGCCGGCCCCTGGCTCTCGTGGCTCCCCCGCCACGTAGCCCCGGCCGCCGTAGTGGCCGGCCTCACGCCCTACTTATCCGGCCAGGGCCGGCCGGCCGATACTCCGCCAGTTTCGCTGGCCCGCCACCCCCGGCCCGCCACCGCCTTCAGCCGCCGGGAGCTGGAAGTACTGCGCCTGGTAGTGGACGACCATTGCAACCAGGAAATTGCCGACCAGCTCTGCCTGAGCGTGCGCACCGTGGAAAGCCACCGCCGCGCCCTGCTCCATAAAACCGGCGCGAAGACTTTGGTGGGCCTGGTGGTACAGGCCCTGCGGGAAGGGTGGGTGGGGGTGTAAAGTTCAGTGCTGGCACGGAGGTAATCGGGTACCAGAAAGAGCATCTTCGTTAAGCACTTGTTCTGCTGCCTCCTCGCGTGAAAAGCTCCGACCAAGTGGGCGGCACCTATACTCGGAAGCCCTTTGGCTACCTCATTTGATCGCCTGCTTAGCAGGTGTCGACCAGTTGGTTAGAGCAATTACGCCTACTGCCTCTCATCATGAAAAACGTTGATGATAATCAGGCCTTTAAGCTTTCTTCCTACGAGATGTGGTTTTTTGGCAGCCCAATAACCTTTGGCTTGCTCTGCCTGCTGTCTCTTGGGTGCACAGCCTACTCCCCGGCCAATAGCGTGTATCACAGTTGGCAACTAGCCATCAAAGCTATTTCACTCTTATTTCTGGCCGCCGGCGCAGCTTTCGCGGGTGGTGCTTTTCTCGGATTCCTGTTTGGCGTGCCCAGGGTAGCGCCTCCTGCGGTAATAGGAGTTACTGCCGCAGCCAATACTGCCGAACCCGTGGCCCAACGGGCCACCATTATGACTTCCACCTCCAACTTGGTTGAGATAGCCGATTGGCTCCTGAAGCTATTATTAGGGGCCGGTCTGACTCAATACCACAGTATACTTCACACTATCCTGCGGGTTTCCACTGACCTAGGGGCAGGCCTGGCTATTCCCTTCGATCCTACTCAGCAAGGTGTTGAGCGGGGCGTGGCAATCAGCTTCAGTCTGGCCTATTTCTTCGTGTGGGGGTGCATTATGAGCTATGTGCTGACCCAGGAATGGATGCCGCTGATTCTGGACCGGCGCACCCACAACAACTAGACACTGTAGGCGCGTCGACTGGCCACGACAGTCCGTGTTCATCATCTTCCATTCACTGTCTTCCTGCCATGACTACACCTCCTCCCCCTCCGGTGCAGATGTCTTTTGAAAGCCAACCAGTACGGCCGGCCACTATCATGGTAGAAAGTGCCCCAACTGCGGCTACGGCAGGTGCCACTACGCCCGTGAGCCCGCCTACTCCCGAAACGTTGGCTGAGCCAACGTTTGATATCGGGCTGGTAATGGCCGGAGCTGTTTCGGCGGGGGCCTACACCGCCGGGGTGGTCACGTTCCTGTTCCAGGCCCTGAATGCCTGGTACGACCAGGACCAGCGGCAGCAGGATGGCTGGCCCGATATGCCCCAGCCGCCGCATCAGGTGAAGCTCAAAACGATGGCCGGGGCCTCGGCGGGCGGCATGTGTGCGGCCCTGACGGCGGTGTCAGCGCTGAAAGGCGGTGATACCAGCCAGTTTTACCGGGCCTGGGTAAAGGATATTGATGTGCGTCATCTATTGCGGCCGCACACAGATCCTGCTCCTCCCACGTCGCTGGCAGATTTGCCGAGCCTGCTTAACTGTGACCAGCTGGACCGGGTTGCTCAAGAAGCGATGGAGTTACCCGACCAGCCCCAGTGGCCGGGCTGGCTCGGTAATGACCTGAACTTCTACCTCACCCTGACCAACCTCAACGGCCTGGTATACGAGGTGAAGCAACATAATGGGGCCCTCCAGCGGTTCACCGACCACGCCGACCAGATTCAATACCGATTACTCAAACCAGGTGCTGCGGTACCTGATGTACAAAATACCCCTTCCCTACCATCACTCCGGATTCTGCGCGCCGAGCCGAAAGCCCAGCTTTCTGAGGCTGAACGTGCGACGTGGCAGGAACTGGGAAGAGCCGCGCTGGCTACCGGCTCTTTCCCGGTGGCACTCCGGCACCGGGAACTCCGGTTCGACAAGGAATATTATGAAGAACGCCTCGGGAAAAGGCCCCGGAACCGCCGCGTGCAGTTTGTGTATGCCGGCCTGCCGCAGCCAGCGGGCAAACAGCCGCAGCAGTTACGTCAGCCGCCGCAACCGCCCTACGCCTATCCGGCCCCTTTTCTGTTCGTGGACGGCGGTGTAACGAATAATGAGCCCCTGGAGCTTGTCCGCGTTACCCTCAACCCTGGTGGGAAAAACAGACCCCGTAAGGGCTCCTACGGGCTCCTGATGATTGATCCGTTTCCGGACTCTCCTGCCACCCAAGACTACCAGCCGCTGGAAGGTGGCCTGCACGAAATACTGTCCAAGCTCTTCACCGTGTTCCGTAACCAGGCCCGCTACCGCACGAGCGATTTGTTACAGGCTCTTAACCTGGGAGAATACTCCCGCTTTTCCGTCGCTCCGGTTCGCCGCACGGCCGGTAACGCCGCCCCGGTGTTCCCCAGTCTGGCCAGTGGTTCGGTGTACGCTTTCGGGGGCTTTTTACACGAGCCTTTCCGGGAGCACGATTTCTGGCTGGGCCAGCGCAACTGCCAGCACTTTCTGCGGGAGTGGTTTATGCTGCCCGACACGGCCGATAACAACTGGCTGTTCGCCAACTGGCCCACCGACAAGCGCAAAGAACTGGCTCGCCTCCGCCCCGGCGAAACAGGGCCAGACGCGAAGCTGCACCTACCTATTATTCCGCTGATAGGGGCTAAACTCAATGAAGAAATAGCCATCCCGAACTGGCAGGCCGCCCGAATGCCCGAGGCAAAACTGCGCCAGGAAATTGAACCAAGTCTGGCACGGCACATTGGCTGGCTTACCCGCCTGCTGAAGCAGGACCTGCCCGACAACCCACTGTTCCGACTGGCTTATTCCTGGCCCATTGAGCCCTGGCTGCGAAAAAAAACGATCCGGCTGGTACGAGCCAAACTGTGGCTGGCGCTGCACGAGGATGGCTTGCTGAATCCGGGCCTGAGTAAGGCCGAGGAACAAGTTTGCCGTCAGGATGCCGGGTTACGGAGCCTCCGCTCTTAAACGCCGCGCCACTGGCCTGATGCCTCGGTTCTTCATCCACCTCCTTCCCTTCTAGCTCATGCCTACCGGAACCGACCTTCTGCACCTGGCCGAAACACGCCTCCGCGAGAAGTACGAAAACGTGCTCGTGCCCAAAGACAACGCCCACTGGCACGGTCCCTGGGATTGCGCGGAGTTTGCTTCCTGGGTAGTATACCAGCAAACCCACGTACTCTACGGCTGCGACCTCAATCACGGCAAACCCTCCCTGGTTGATGCCTATTCCGGCTACTGGGTGCGCGATGCGGCGGCCGGGCTGCTTATTGCTACCACCCAAGCGCTGGCCAACGCCATGGCCGGCATTGTACTACTGCGCAAACCGCCCCTACCTGGGCAGATGGGCCATGTAGCCTTGACCGACGGGAAAGGCGGCACGGTGGAGGCCGCCGGCCGGGGCCTTCACGTGCGGCGGGATAAGGTGGAGGGCCGCCTCTGGCACTATTGCGTGCAGATTCCAGGCGTCGCGTACCAGAACACGGGCGTGGTAACACCTTCCAAGCCGCTACCCTTCCTGCTCACGCTCGAACAACCCAACATCAAAAGTGCCCTGGTGGGTAAAGTGCAGCACGCATTGAAGGCCGCCGGCTTCAGCCCCGGAGTGCTCGATGAGGAATACGGACCACACACGGTGGCGGCGGTGGCGGCGTTTCAGGCCCGCAACCGGCTAGTGTCCGATGGTGTAGTGGGGCCGCTCACAGCAAAGAAGCTGGGGGTAGCGTGGCCGTAAAATGGCTACCTCAAGTGCACTCTAAATGCCTCGCCAGATTCTCCTAAAGAATATTTTATACTCTTCTCACTGCCGCAAGCCTCCAACCAATGAAAAATATTGTGCTCGATCTCGCCAAAGGTGAGGTATGGCTGGAAGTCAGAGTGACACCTGCCACCACTGATAAGGATCCGAGACCATGCCATTGGGTTTTCAACATGGATCTGACGGCGACCCGCAACGTAACCAAGGATATTCCACCTATTCAGGACGGCCCCGCCCAGCGTCCGTTAGCAGCGCCCGGGGCGCTAATTGGTTCTACTGCTGCCTGGAATTTACTGATCAACAATCTGGACAAGAACCCTCACACCTATGATGCAGTGGTGCGGATCTACCAGGTAGCACCCGGAGGGCAGGAAACGGATGTCTACGTTTTCAAAAAGAAGGTAGAGTTCGACCCTAGTACCACCGCTGAAGCGAAACCGAATCCGCGTAATCTAAGTGAAGGACTCAAATTCGTACTCTAATGAGAAACGCGACACTTCTCTTGACCACGCTGCTCTTTCTGGGATGGAGTGAGCCGTTTGCCGCCGTAGCCCAAACCAACGATAAGCAAGCCCTCAATGAGCTGTATGGTGACTTTGCGCCGGCTGATCTTACGGCGGCTACCCTGCTGGGGGTGGATGCCAGTAAAGTATCCAAGCCCAGCACCGTAAAAGCACTAAGTGCCAGCCTTGTTCAGCCCGCGAAATCCTTTCCCAAAGTCAGTTCCGGCTTGGCCCTGGAAGTAGCCCCCGTGCTGTTTTTTCCCAATGCGAGAGCCTTGACCGGCACTGAATCCTTAAAGCAATACCAGAATTTCGGCAATGCCCTGCTGCGCAACTGGACCCTTTCAGGTGCCACCGTTAGCGACTCAGCCGGCACCAAGGTAGCGGGCGGGCTGGCGCTAACGCTTTACGACGGCACCGACCGATTGCGGGTCAGTAAGTTCGTCGGCAAACTTAGCCGGGAACTGGATGCTATACAGGCAGGCCATGATTTGAGCCAGCTAACAAGGGCTTCGTCACTGCGCGCATCAGCCTACGCGGATTCATTGTTAGCGAAGAACGGTATTCGGCAGTCACTAGCAGACAAGGCATCCGCTACTAATGCGATATACAAAACGTTGAATACTCGAATTGCGACGCTGGGGGAAACGCCAAGCGATAATGCGCAAATACCAACAGCGACAGAAGTTGAGGAAAGTCAGAAAAAGCTATTGGCACAACTTCAAAAAACCCTGGATTCTTTACAAACTGCCCACCCAAGTTCTACCGATGGATTGCTGCCAAAGCTGGCTGTTGCCGATATTATGACTGGAGCCCGCTTACTGGCCCTACAAGGCCAGCTTATGTATGGCTCTTACCGCGCTCTAAACACCGCGTTGGTTACTCAGACCACGAGCGCCGTGAAGAAAGCAAATGAGGAGTTCGATAGACAGACCTGGAACGCCACTATCATCCAGGTAGGCGTTGGCTCCATATGGGCCAGCACAGCCCAGGAGTGGTCGAGTCTTTCCGCGAATTCAACCGGCTTTTTCGCCCGCATGGCTTTACGGCCGGGCATTGATAGCAAGGGCACTGGTAGCAAAGGCAAAACCCCGCTAGGCTATGCGTTGGCCCACCATGCCTTACTGGTTACAACGTTGCGCTACAATAATTATCATGATCAGCCTCGGTTTGCTGAGCGCAAACCAATGGCGCAAACCGACTCACTCCGTACCCAACTTTGGGTAGGGGCACGCTGGCTGATTGGCAGCCAATACTTCCGGGTTTCCGGCGAGTTTTCGAAGCGTTTCCTCTCTTACTCGCAGGAGGCGAAAGACGGAGCAAATACTGCGGGCCAAACGCTTAGCACTACGTGGAACAGCTACGCGTTCGGAGTTGAAGCCCGTCTGGTTGAGAAGCTTTGGCTGGAATTTGGATTAGGCAAAACCTATCCTCAAGGTCAGCAGAGAGGGCAGGTGTTTGCATTATCCAGCATCAAATACTCTATTCAGAACGGCCAACGTTTTGCAACCCGGTAACGGCCCGCCTGACAACTCATGTTCGGCCTCACAAGAAGCGCAGTCAGATGCTCCTCCCCCAACTCCAGAACGGCCCGCCTCGGAATACTCCGGAGCGGGCCGTTGTTACGGGCATTGCTTCTGAAAACCGACTACAACACCGCCTTGCGGGCCGTGACGGCGGCCACGAAGTCGTCGATTTCGGCGAGGCGGGCGGTGGTTTCGCCTTGTTCCAGCTCGCGGGTGAGCAGCGCTACCGGCCCTACGGAGCCCTGGCGGCTCACCAGCTCGTCGCGGCGGTCGGTGAGGCGGCGCAGGGTGTCTTCGCGCTTGGTCCGGATGACGCTTACGGGCAGCGTGGGGATCAGGGGCGTGAGGTAGTCGATTTCGGCGGCGAGGCTGGCCATTTCGGCACTGACTTCGGTGGCGCTCAGCTCCTTGTTCTCGCGCTGGTAGCCGGTTACCAGCTCGCGCTGCCGGAGTACGCGCTGGCGGTCCTGGGCCAGGGCGAGGGCGGCGTCGCACTCGGCGGGGGTGGTCAATAAAGCAACGGAGTAATTCATAAGGGTAAGGGGTTAAGTGAATTGATAGGCGCTTAACGCTTACCCGTCCGGTTTTAGTATGCTCACTAGCTGATGAAGCTAGTGAGCAAGTCAAAAAGGCGGTCATCCTGCGCGGGCGAAGGACCTTGTCAAGTCCGCGCAACTCGGAAATACGTCGGAATACGCCCGCGTAATAAGGTCCTTCGCCCGCGCAGGATGACCGCTGACCAATAAAGCGGACTTTCTAAACAGCTTCGACATGAAGACCGTCATTCCGAGCCAGGCTGCCGAGGAATCCCGCGTGCTGCCGTTGCAATGGTAACTCAACGTCAGCACGCGGGATTCCTTGGCTGTGGCTCCGCACACTGGCTTGATGCGCCACATGCTCGGAATGACGTTCTCTTTTTACCTGCCCGCCAATTCCCCCTACCCGCCCAGCGCCTCCCGAAGCTGGTCGGCCTCAAATTCCAGGGCGGCGAGGCGCACGGCCAGCAGCGTTAGCTCGGCGGCAGTGGGTGGAGCGGGCGCGGCGGCCGTATCGGCGGTCAGGCGGGCGAGCCAGCGGGCGGCGTGGGCCGGGTCAAAGGCCGGATCGGGGGGCGCGGCGGGGGTAGCAGCCAGCAAATCGGCCCGCAGGCGCACCAGGGCCGCCCGGCGCCGGGCGGCGGCGGCAGTCCGCTGCTGCTGGTTTTCCAGCTCGAAACGGGCGCGAGCCGCCAGGTAGTCGCAGCGGCGCAGGCGGGCGGTCAGCGGCCCGGTGGCGGCCTCACCGTCGCCCGGCAGTGCTTCGGCGGGCCTCACGGGCAACTCCAGCGGCGCACCCGCCCCGTGGGGCAGCGGCAGCAGTTGGGCCAAGGTGAGCAAGCGGCTTTCGGCGCGGGTGGTAAGGCCGCGCCGGCCGGCTTCTACGTGGGCTACCTGCATGGCGGGTACGCCCAGGTAGCGGCCCAGTTCGGCCGGGCTCAGGCTGAAGAAGCGCCGTACTTCGGCCGCTAAATGAGTGGAATAGGCGGGCTGGAGCATACTCGAACCGAATGGATGGGCCAGGAATAAAATAACGGACGCTATACACGTCAGGTATAGTACTGGGATTAAAAAATGAGTTCTATACTTAGCGTGTATAGCACCCGTTATTTTATTTCTGGCCTATACACAGCATCAGAATCAAGCGAACAGCTTCTTTGCGGGGCTTGGAAGGATACTTGTTTTATGACCCCAAACAGTACGTGGCGGTGCCGGTGGCCGCATGCGGGGTACCGTGGGCAGCAGTCCCGCCCCCGTAGTTGAGCCCCCGCCAGCGCACTCCGGGCCGCCGGCAGTTTCCTTAGCACAGCCCGCGTCTCCAAATCCTCTGATGGGGGTAATGCGGTAGGTTGCCAGGGCGTATTCATCGGTGAGGAAACGGTTGAGGAAGGGCAATTTCACCCAGGCCTTTGTAAAGAAAACGCCATTTTCTTTACAAAGACTTTTGAGCCTATTGACGATTAACCGCGGGGCAGGGTGCGGGGCTTGTGCCCGCACCCTGCCCCACTGAGCGTAACCAAGCGTTACTTTTCAATGGCGGGCGGGGACAAGCCCCGCACCCTACGCCGTTTTCATAACCCACTGCGCGAGTGATATAGCACGGCTCTTCATCCACGATGAAAGCTAATTGCCAATAGCTGTCAGCTAAAAGCTCATAAAGCCGGCCGCCGCCCAAACCACGGCCGGGCCTGTTCCAGCTGGCCGGCTACGCGCAGCAGCACGTCCTCGGCCCCCAGCGGCGCTACAAACTGCACGCCGCAGGGCAGGCCGGCGGCGGTCCAGTGCAGGGGCACCGACATGGCGGGCTGGCCCGTGAGGTTGACGAACTGGGTGTAGGGCGTTTTTTCGAGGCTCTGCTCGGCCAGCTGCTCTACCAGGCCCGAGCGGCGCAGGAGTCCACCCAGCCCGAAGGTATTTACCAGCTTGAGTAGTAGCTGCTCGGTGGGTTTGGGTTGCAGCTCCCCGATGCGCACCGGCGGCACGGCCAGGGTGGGCGTCAGCAGCAGGTCGTAGGTGTGGTGGAAGTGGCCGAGGCGGCGGGCGCAGTCGTTCCAGGAGTGGCGGGCGGCGGCGAAGTCGGCCGCCGAGTAGGTGCGACCCAGCAGGCCCAGCAGCCAGGTAGTGGGCTCCACGTCGGCGGGGCGGGCGGGGCGGCCCAGGTGCTGGGCCAGCGCCGCGATATTGGCCCCGGTTTCGCCGAAGTACAGCATCAGAAACGCCCGCGCCACGGCCGGCCCGTCGAAGGGCAGCGGCACTTCCTCCACCTCGTGGCCTAGGCTTTCGAGCAGGTGGGCCGCGTCGCGCACGGCCGTGGCGCACTCCGGGTGCAGAGTTTTGCCACTCAGCGGGTGCTCCAGGCTGAAGCCGATGCGCAGGCGGCCGGGCGGGCGACTCACTTCTTCCAGATACGGACGCGCCGGACCGGGCAGGAAGTAAGGCGCGCCGGGGTCGGGTCCGGCGGTGGCATCGAGCAAAGCCGCGCTGTCGCGCACCGAGCGGCTGAGCACGTGCTCCACGGCCGCGCCCTGCCACTTTTCGCCCTGCTCGGGGCCGGTGGGGTTGCGGCCCCGGCTGGGCTTGAAGCCGAACAGCCCGCAGCAGGCGGCCGGAATGCGGATGGACCCGCCCCCGTCGCCGGCCCCGGCCACCGGCACGATGCCCGCCGCCACGGCCGCCGCCGCCCCGCCGCTGGAGCCGCCGGGCGTGTGGTCCAGGTTCCAGGGGTTACGCGTGGCCCCAAACAGCGCTGGTTCGGTCACGCCCATCAGGGCAAACTCGGGGGTGTTGGTTTTGCCCAGGATGTTGAGGCCCGCCGCCTGCCAGCGCCGCACCAGCTCGGCATCCTGGGCCGGCACGAAGCCTTGCAGCGCCCGGCTGCCGGAGCTGTGCGGTACGCCCGCGTAGGCGGCCCCGAAATCCTTGAGCAGAAACGGCACGCCCCCGAATGGCCCCGCCGGCAACCCCGCCGCAGCCCGCACCGCAGCCGCCTCGTAGAGCGGCCGCACCACGGCGTTGAGGCGCGGGTTCACGGCTTCGGCGCGGGCCACGGCGGCGGCGCACAGTTCGGCGGCCGTGAGCTGGCCCCGGCGCAAGCGGTCGGCCTGGGCGAGGCCATCGAGCTGGTCGTATTCGGCAAAGGTCATGGTTTCGTTTTTCGTTGCTTGTTTTTCGTTATTCGGGCCTGCCGAATGACACCTAAGTGCACCCGACAGGCCCGAATAACGAAAAACAAGCAACGAAAAACGAACCCCTACCCCAAACTCCGGTAGCGCACGCGCTTGGGCTCCACGTCGCCGAGGCGCTTTTTCTTGGCCTCCTCGTAGTCGGAGAAGTTGCCCTCGAACCAGACCACCTGCGAGTCGCCCTCGAAGGCCAGAATGTGGGTGGCCAGGCGGTCGAGGAACCAGCGGTCGTGGCTGATGATGACGGCGCAGCCGGCGAAGTTCTCCAGCGCGTCTTCCAGGGCCCGGATGGCATTCACGTCGAGGTCGTTGGTCGGTTCGTCGAGCAGCAGCAGGTTGGCGCCCTGCTTGAGCGTGGTGGCCAGGTGTACCCGGTTGCGCTCCCCGCCCGAGAGGGAGCCGACTTTCTTCTCCTGGTCGCCGCCCCTAAAGTTGAAGTTGCTCACGAAAGCCCGCGAGTTCACCGCCCGGCCGGCCAGCAGCATCGTTTCGGTGCCGCCCGATATGGTCTCGAACACCGATTTGTTGGGCTCCAGCGTGTCGTGCTGCTGGTCCACGTAGGCCGTTTGCACGGTGGGGCCCACCACGAACGTGCCGGCATCGGGCTGCACCTGGTCGGTGATGAGGCGGAACAGGGTGGTTTTACCGGCGCCGTTCGGCCCGATAATGCCCACAATGCCGCCCTGGGGCAGCGAGAAACTCAGGTTCTCGAACAGCAGCTTGTCGCCGAACGACTTGGTCAGGCCCTCGGCCTCAATCACCTGGGCGCCCAGGCGGGGGCCGTCGGGGATGAAGAGCTCGAGCTTCTGCTCCTTCTCTTTCGAGTCCTCATTAATCATTTTGTCGTAGCCGGCGAGGCGGGCCTTGCTCTTGGCCTGGCGAGCCTTGGGGGCCATGCGCACCCAGTCCAGCTCCCGTTGCAGGGTTTTCTGGCGCTTGCTCTCGGTTTTCTCTTCCTGCGAGAGGCGGTTGGTTTTCTGCTCCAGCCACGAAGAGTAGTTGCCCTTCCACGGAATACCTTCGCCCCGGTCGAGCTCCAGAATCCAGCCGGCCACGTTGTCGAGGAAGTAGCGGTCGTGGGTCACGGCAATCACAGTGCCCTTGTACTGCTGCAAGTGCTGCTCCAGCCAGAGCACCGATTCAGCGTCGAGGTGGTTGGTGGGTTCGTCGAGCAGCAGCACATCGGGCTCCTGGAGCAGCAGGCGGCACAGGGCCACCCGGCGCTTCTCGCCGCCCGAGAGGGTGCCGATGATGGCCTCCTCGGGGGGCGTGCGCAGGGCATCCATGGCGCGCTCCAGCTTGTTGTCGAGGTTCCAGGCGTCGAGCTGGTCGAGGCGCTCCTGCACGGTGCCCTGGCGCTCGAGCAGCTTGTCGAAGTCGGGGTCTTCGCCCCCGAAGGCTTCGTTGATTTCCTCGAACTCCTTGAGCAGGGCCACCGTTTCGGCCACGCCTTCCTCAATCACCTGGCGCACGGTTTTGGCGGCGTCGAGCTGGGGTTCCTGCTCCAGGTAGCCCACCGAGTAACCCGGCGACCATACCACGTCGCCCTGAATCTGCTTGTCGAGGCCGGCAATAATCTTGAGCAGGCTCGACTTACCCGAGCCGTTGAGGCCGAGCACGCCGATTTTGGCCCCATAAAAGAACGAGAGGTAGATGTTTTTGAGAACCTGTTTCTGGGGCGGGTACACTTTCGTGACCCCGGCCATCGAGAAAATAATGGTGGGTTGGTCGCTCATGGGAAGGGGAACTGGAAAACAGATTAGGTAGAATCAGTGGTTGAGGGCAGCCCGGCCGGGGTCGGGCACTTGCGAGTTCCGCGTTGATTTCTATTTTGCATAGTCATCCGGGCCGCCCCCGGGGCCACCAGAACCACGTGGGCGGCCCGTTCGTAGCTTCTGGCAGCAGCATCGCTGCCCACCGGTAACCGGCCCCGCCGCCTGGCGGCGGCAGTTCGCCGGCCAAAGGTAGGTACGGGCTGCCAACATCGCACGGGCCGGGAAAGCGTCATAATTAGCGTACAACCCGTAAACTTGTACATCTTTCCGGTCTGAACCCCTCCTTTCCACCTATTCGCTCCCACTATCTGATTATGGACCCACAAGACCACTTGCTGGCCGAAGCCCGCCGTTATGGCTACATCGAGGGCGACCAGGTGTGGCTTCGCCCCCTGCTCGACCTTCCCGCCCGCCAGGTGGGCCAGGTAAAAGACTCCGCTGACGCCTCCCTCATCTACTTCAGCCAGCGGTTTTCCCTCTTCCGCGCCAAAGTGGAGGATCTGCTCCAAAAAATTGAGGAGTCTGAGAACAAGGGTTCTTTTCTGATGAAAGCCCTGCACCTGCGCGAGCAGGTGGGCAAATACGACGCGCTTGGTGACTTCGCCGGCCTGCACCAGCGTCTCACCGCAGCCGAAGAGGCCATCAGCGTCACCATTGGCCGCAACCGCGAGAAGAATCTGGCCACCAAGCTCGGCCTTATTCAGGAAGCCGAGGCCCTGCGCGACACCTACGACTGGCAGGAAGGCACCGAGAAGCTCAAGGATCTGCGCCAGGGCTGGATCAAGACCGGCCCCGTCGACAAGCACCTTATTGAGGAGCTGGAGGCGCGTTTTCAGGCCGCTACCGACGAATTTTTCGCCCGCAAAAAGGAATTCCTGGCCGAGAAGAAGGCCATGACCAACCGGGTGTACGACCAGTACAAGGACCTGATTCATAAGTCGGAGGGCTTGCAGAACTCCACCGAATTCGAGGACACCACCCGCAAGCTCAAGCAGTTGCAGCAGGCCTGGAAGGACATCGAAGGCACCCTGCCCCGCAAGCAGGCCAACGACCTCTGGACCCGCTTCCGGGCGGCGCACAACCACTTTTTTGAGCGCCTGAAAGTGCACATCGAAACCAAGAAGCGCCAGGAGCAACATACGCCCGGCTCCGGCAGCGGCGAGGATAACCTGAGCCGCAAGCGGGCGCTGGTAGCGGAGGCCCAGGCCCTGCTCACGCGCCCCATGTCGGAAGCCGTAACCCGGGCCAAGGAGTTGCAGGCGGCCTGGAAACAGGTGGGTCCCGTGCGGGGCGAGGAGTCGGACCGGGTGTGGGAGCAGTTTATCCTGGCCTGCGACAAAGTGTTTGAAATGAGTGCCCTGGAGCACTACATGCGCAAACGGCAGCCCGGAGCCGAAGTCAGCGAGGCCGGGGCCGACCAGGCCACGCTCCGGATTCAGGCCCTGCGCGAATTCATCAAGTACGACGAGCAGGAGCGCGGCGTGCTGACCGCCAACCTGAACAAGCTTAGTGAGTCGGCGGCCAATGATGCCTTCCGGAGCATGTTGCAGAGCAAGATTCGGGCATTCGACCGGAAGATCCGCACCAAGAACGACCTGATTGCCATGTACCAGCCGCCGCAGTAGACGGGCTCAACCCTGCGCCGTATCTTACGTTGTCGTCAGCAGGATGCAACCCCGGAACGGTAATGGTGTCATGCCCTCATCATCGGCCGGATTTTTGCTGACGGCGCTTCAACTTTTGACCACTCTTTTTAGTAGCACACACGACTATGTACTGGACTCTGGAACTTGCTTCATACCTGGAAGATGCTCCCTGGCCTGCCACCAAGGATGAACTCATTGATTACTCCATCCGCTCGGGAGCCCCGATGGAGGTGGTAGAAAACCTCCAGGCGCTGGAGGACGACGGTCAGCCCTACGAGAATATCGAGGAGGTATGGCCCGACTACCCGACCAAGGAGGACTTCATGTTCAACGAGGACGAGTACTAGCGTTTAGTTGATAGTGCTTCGTTGTTAGTGCTTAGGGGAGAGTGAACTGGCTTTGCTACCCCGCTGATAACATTTATTTGAAGCACTAACCACTATGCACGAAGCACTACAGATAAACAACCTGATTGCGGGGTATGGACGACGAGTCCTGCTCCGCAATTTGTGTTTTACGGTGCCCGGGGCGGCCTTTGTGGCCGTGGTAGGCCACAACGGCTGCGGCAAAACCACCCTGTTGCGTGCCCTCACCGGCCAGTTGCCCTACGAAGGCACTGCCCGGGTCATGGGCCAGGATTTGCGCACCGTGCGGCGGCCGGCGGCCAGCGGCTTGCTGGCGCATTTGCCCCAGCGGGCCAGCGTGGAGTTCTCGCTGCCCGTGCGCGAGCTGGTGGTCATGGGCCGCTTCCGCCACCACCGCTTCCTGGGGGCCTATTCCGCCCACGATTACGCCCGGGCCGATGCGGCCCTGGCCCAGGTGGGGGCCAGCCACCTCGCCCACCAGGATTTTACGCTGCTCTCGGGCGGCGAGCAGCAGCTGGTGTGGCTGGCCCAGCTCAGCCTTCAGGATGCGGCCCTCTACCTGCTCGATGAGCCCACCCAGCAGCTCGACGTGTACTACCGTCGCCGGGTGTTTCAGCTGCTGCTGCGCTGGGTGCAGCAGGAACACAAAACCGTGCTCTGCATCACCCACGACCTCGACAACCTGGCCGAGCTGCCCGGCTACCTGCTCAACCTCTCCCGCCCCGAACCCACGTTGCAGGTACTTTCAGCCGCCCTGGTCGCTACCGAACGCGCTTTTCTGGAAAGTGAGGAAAGTTTGGCTCACCCGGAGAATGAGTGAATGAGTGCGAAGAGCCTCAGTCATTCACCGCGCTGCCCCGGGCGGCGGCGCACCAAATGCCAGATGGAGCGCAGAAAGGGCCAGGGCGTGACGGAATTCATGATCTGGAGGTTTTCCAGGGGCGTAGTGCGCTCATCCAGAAAGCGAAAAATGCGCTCAACCGGGTTACGAGTGAACAGTTGCTGGAAGATGTCGCGCACCGATTCGCCGCGCCGCTGCATGATGTCCAGCAGCAGCGTATCGAACAAAGGAAACTGCCACTGATCGGTAGTGGGGTTGGCGGGCGGGTGGCCCGAAGCAGCCAGGGCCGCCACGAGGTGGGCAGAGTGGCGCTGAATGCGGGCGAAGGTGTAGCCAGTGCTCGGTTTGGCCCGGCCGGCGCGGGTGCCCAGGTTCAGGATGCGGGCACTCACGCGCGCGGGCAGCGGGTGGCTGGTCATGGGGATGGAGCCACTTTCGCGCCCCGTTATGCGGTAGCGCTGGCCCGACAGGTGCTGGGTCAGGTACTGCCGCAAGGCCTCATCGTACTCGGCGGGAGCCAGCAACTCGGGCGAAAACACGGTGAACTCGACCAAGGCCCGGCGCGGGCTGAAGGGCAGCGAATACACGAACCGCACCTGCTGGTGCTGCTCGATGTCGAAATCCATGAACTGCATAGTCGACACGTCGAAGGTGTCCTCGTCCGTTTCGATCTCCCATCCCACGAAATGTTGCTGTAAGTATAGATGCCGCCGGGGATCGGGAGCCAGTTTGGGGAGCCGGCTATCGAAGGCATACCGGGCTTGGAGCTGGGTACCGTCGGCCAGCGTTGCCAACACGCGGGCCTGAGAGCCTGACAATACTTCCTGTAAGCCGGTTACCCGGCCCACGAGGCGCACAAACTGTGTGGGCCGCTCGTCCAGGGTCCGGTACACGAGCTGGTAAAAGTCCAGGCTCCGCAGCATTCGGTAGCGGTATTGGCCCAAAGCAATACGCCGCGTTAGCTGGGGAGTGCGGAACATCATGTGGTTCCATTGGTGCGCAATAATGGCCTCATACGGGCTAGGCTCATCGGACCAGAAGCGCCAGGTACGGTCGTTGCGCGGGCTTTCTTCCGGCTCAACCAGCACCACCCGCTTGCCGGCCAGGCGGGGCTCCTGGCTGATATGATAGGCCAGACTCAGGCCCGCCGCTCCCCCGCCCACAATCAGGTAATCGTAGTCGCGGATCAGGGCGGACTCTTCGGGCGGGGCAGACGGAGCAGGCGGGCGGGGCATGGGCGATAAGCGGGAATTCGGGCCGGAAAACCCGACCAAACTACAAACAAAAAAGCCGCTCCCGAAGCAGCGGCTTTTCTTGCCTGACTTACTAAAATGCCGGAACGAAGACCTGCTTCACCCTACGGCCAGTCAAAAAATCAGCGAAATCACGCGTATTCAGCCCTAATCAGGGCTTAGAAGTTGGGCGAGAGCAGGTACTTGTTGTAGAAGTCGTCGATGATCTTCACCGCGTCCTCCGACGTGTCGACCAGCTGCACCAGGTCCATGTCCTCGGGCGAGATGTTGTGCTCGTCCTCCAGCATCACCTGCTGAATCCAGTCGAACATGCCCTGCCAGTACTTGCTGCCCACCAGCACGATGGGGAAGCGGCCGATTTTCTTGGTCTGAATCAGGGTAATGGCCTCGAACAGCTCGTCGAGGGTGCCAAAGCCGCCGGGCATGCCGATGAAGCCCTGGGCGTATTTAACGAACATCACCTTGCGGACGAAGAAGTAGTCGAAGTTGATGATTTTGTCGGGGTCGATGTAGATGTTGTTGAACTGCTCGAAGGGCAGCTCAATGTTGAGGCCCACCGACTTGCCGCCCTCGGAGTGGGCGCCCTTGTTGCCGGCCTCCATAATGCCGGGGCCGCCGCCCGTGATAACGCCGTAGCCGTGGCGCACCAGCTTGGCCGCAATTTCCTCGGCCATCTGGTAGTACGGGTTATCGGGCTTGGTGCGGGCCGAGCCGAAGATGGATACGCAGGGACCGATTTTGGACATCTTCTCGAAGCCCTCCACGAACTCGGCCATCACCTTAAAGATCTGCCAGGAGTCGGCAATCTTGATTTCGTTCCAGTCCTTGTCCACAAAAGCCTGGCGGATGCGCTGCTCGTCGTCGAGCTGCACGGTCCGCTCGCCGTGGGTTTGCTCCCGGATGTCGCTGATGGTTTTCACCTTGTTATCATTGACGTTGGGCTGCATGATGGTCTGGCCGCTACCGGCGTTCAAAGCCTCATCCGAGGCTTTGGTTCTACTGTTTTTTTTGAGCTTCGACATAGGAGCTGCGGGTGAAAAACGGGCGCGGACCGGCCCGACGGCCTAAGGCAGGCGCGCCAGGGTGGGAACAGTCCGCACCGGGGTACATGGTAAGAAAATAGCAAAAAGAAAGCCGCCTCACGGAAGAGAGGCGACCCCAGGTAGCGACTCGCAAGATAACAATTTGTTAACACACGACCACTCCGGGGGCACTCAATAAAAATTGTCATCCTGGGCCGGGCGCAGGCCCTTACCCGCCTGCCGGCTCCCTTATTTCGCCCGGATGGCAATAACGGGGTCGAGGTTGGCGGCCAGCACGGCCGGAATGATGCCCGCCAGCACCCCAATCACCACCGATACGGTGAGGCCCAGGGTGATATTGCCGGCCGACAGGAACAGGGGCAGCGCGTCCTGGGGCACCAGCGTAATCAGGTACACCAGCAGAATACCGGCGGCTCCGCCCAGCAGGCACAAGAACACGGCCTCGAACAGAAACTGGAACAGGATGAAGTAGTTTTTGGCTCCCAGCGACTTCTGAATTCCGATGATGTTGGTGCGCTCCTTCACCGACACGAACATGATGTTGGCAATGCCGAAGCCCCCCACCAGCATGGCAAACGAGCCGATAACGCCGCCTGCTACGCCCAGAATAGAGAACAGGCCGGAAATGGCATTCGCCAGCATTTCGGGCCGGTTGAGGGCAAAACTGTCGTCTTCTCGGGGTTTGAGGCCCCGGATATTGCGCATCAGCCCCTTGATTTCATATTCCAGATCGAGCAGGCCGGGGTCGTCGGCGCGGCCTTTGATGCCGATGGTGGCCCCCACCCCGCCGCCGGAGCCCTGGCTCATGGCGAAAATCTTGCTGAAGGCCCCGAACGGGATGATGCAGTTGTTGTCGTTGCCGCTGATACCGAGCACGCTCTTACCGGCCTTTTCCATCACCCCAATCACCACGAAGCGCATCCCCCGGGCCTTGAACTGTTGGCCGAGGGCCGAGCCATTGGGAAACAGGTTTTTGGCAATATCGGCCCCGATGATGGCCACGCCCCGGGCTCCGTCCGTTTCCTGGGGGGTGAAGTAGCGGCCGGTCACTACCGGCACATCGGAGATTTTGCGGAAATCGTAGCTCACGCCCTGGAGCATGGCGTCGCTCACGCTGTTGGAGCCGGCTTTGAGGGTGTTGCCCTGGTTGTTGGCGAAAATGGCAATACCCTGGCTGTTGGGTCCAAGCTGCTTTTGCAGCTGCCGGTACTCGCGCACGGTGGGCACGGGCCGGTTGAAAAATTTCCACCACGGAAAATTCGACTCGAACACCCAGGGCCACTTATCCACGTAAATCACCTTGTCGCCCACGAAATTCATACTGTCGCGGATATTTTTCTCCAGCGAATCGACCACCGTGAACACGGCGATAATGGCAAAAATGCCCACCGTAACGCCCAACAACGATAGAATGGTGCGCAGCAGATTGGATTTGAGGGCTTGCCACGCGAAGCGGAAGCTCTCCAGGGTCAGGCGCAGGGCTTTCATAGGAACCGGGGTTGAGCGGAGGGCGTAAGAGGGGCAATAAGCAGATTTCGGGCGAAAAATAACGATTAATCCCCCAAAGCTGCGTAATTTCGCGGTTCGATTTTTTTCCTAGGTTCCCCTCCTATTGCCCTGTCTGGCCCATGAAGCTTTCTGAGTTCAAATTTGAATTGCCTGAAAATCTGCTGGCACAGCATCCCGCCAAAAACCGCGACGAGTCGCGGCTCATGGTGCTGCACCGCGACAGCGGCAAGATCGAACACCGTATGTTCAAGGACATTCTGGAGTATTTCGATGAGGGCGACGTGTTTGTGGTCAACGACACGAAGGTGTTCCCGGCCCGCCTGTTTGGCAACAAGGAGAAGACCGGGGCCCAGATTGAAGTGTTTCTGCTCCGCGAGCTGAACAAGGAGATTCACCTCTGGGACGTGCTGGTAGACCCGGCCCGCAAAATCCGGGTGGGCAACAAGCTCTACTTCGGCGAGTCGGACATGGTAGCCGAGGTGATTGACAACACCACTTCGCGCGGCCGCACCATCAAGTTTCTCTACGACGGCCCCGATGAGGACTTCTACAAGGCCCTCTACAACCTGGGCGAAACGCCCATCCCGAAGGACTTCATTTCCCGCGACACCGAAGCGGCCGATAAGGAGCGCTACCAGACCATTTACGCCAAGAACATTGGGGCCGTGGCCGCGCCGTCGGCGGGTCTGCACTTCACCAAAGAGGTGATGAAGCGCCTCGAAATCAAAGGCATCGATGTGGCGTCGGTGACGCTGCACGTGGGCCTGGGCACCTTTCGCACCGTCGACGTGGAGGACCTGACCAAGCACAAGATGGATTCCGAGAACTTCATGGTGCCCGCCGAAACGGCCACGATGGTCAACAAGGCCCTCGACGCCAAGAAGCGCGTGTGCGCCATCGGCACCACTTCCATGCGGGCCATGGAGTCGTCGGTTTCGGCCCACGTGCGCCTGAAGGGCAACGAAGGCTGGACTGACCGGTTCATTTTCCCGCCCTACGACTTCAAAATCGCCAACGCCCTGCTCACCAACTTCCATACGCCGGAGAGCACACTGATGATGATGGCCTCGGCTTTCGCCGGCCACGAGTTGCTGATTGAGGCCTACAAGCTCGCCATCAAGGAGAAGTACAAGTTCTTCAGCTACGGCGACGCCATGCTGATTATCTAGCGCTTCGCACTTAGAGTCTATCCGAATAGGAGTTAAAGAAGTGGTACTTTCGCGGCATGGCCACGACGCAAGAATTCACGATTTCCGATACGCTCTGGGCGCGCCTCTCGCCCCTGCTGCCCGTGCACACGCCCAAACCTCATCCGCTGGGCCGCCA
>NZ_QYCN01000027.1 GCF_003583925.1 Hymenobacter rubripertinctus
GAGGCCATCAACTGTTCGTTGCGCCAAAAGTGCGGCGTGTTGGTGCGCAAGTCCTGCTCGTTTAGCCGGTGCGAGAAAATGCACCATACGCGCATCCAACTCGTCATCGACGAGCACAACCGTCGGTTAACGCCAACCTGAATCACCTCCCATTATACCACCGCCAGTTTTTTTATGGTCGGCTGCCACCCGATGCCGGAGAGCTACTATCTTGCAATACCTTTTACCGGTCGTAATTCGCTGTTTGGTTATGCGCTTTCTATTCTTTTTGGTGTTTGGCTTGGGTGCCTCACTGACAGTTGCGGCCCAAACATTTGCCATTGACTACCGCCGTGCCATGCAGGCCCGGGATACCGCCAAGACGCGGAAGGTGCTGGCCGCCTGGCAGCTCAAGGAACCGCAGAATCCCGATTGGTACGTGGCCAAGTTTAATTACCAGCTGCGGCAGGCGTACCGGGTAATTGTTGGCAACGCACCCGCGGCAGGCCGGGGAGTGGCGGTCCAGCAGAAGGACAAGGCTATAGGCTCTATGAATGAAGGGTATGAGCCGAAATTGTTGGCGGCGGCCCGGACCACGTTGCGGGAGGGTATCAAAGTAGCTCCCGAGCGGCTTGATATGCGGTTCGGACTAGCTAAATCCTATGAAATGACCCACGAGCCAGCCGCGCAAATAGAGGTTCTGACAGTAGCCCTGGCTGAACGGAAGGCTGGTGGTAAGCCCTGGCGCTGGCAGGAGGGAAAGCCACTGCCGGAACCCGAAGCGGTGTTTCTGCCCGAAAATCTGGAAGAATATATGCTGCCTTACTGGCAGGCCGACACGCCCGAAGACGCGGAAGTAGCCCGGCAGCTGGCCGAACTGGTAAACGAATATTATCCGGCCAGCTCCCTCGGGCCTTTCAACCTGGGTATGTATTACACGATGACGGGTCAGGAGGAAAAAGGCTATTCTTTCTTTCAGCAAGCGAATACCCGCCGCCCAAGCGACTGGCAGACTTTGGCTAACCTCACGCGGCTGGCAATTAAGTTGAACCATAAAACCGAAGCCCAACGGTACTTAGCTGATTTGCAGAAGCTGCCCGAAGGCCGCCCGGCTGCGGCCGACTTAGGGAAAGAGGTTCGGAAGATGAAATGAGAAGTACCCTCTAAAAGGGCTGAGCTGCCAGCGGCACGTTCATTCGGCTGATTATCTTTGGTTCGGCAAGAGTAAAGCCAGCGGCTGAAAAATCAGCGCCATCACAATTAATCAGCGCGAATCAGGATCTATGGAAATCCACCCCAAAATCACCCCCATCTACCAGACGTCGGTCTTCAAGTTCGAGGACCTCAACGAGCTGGAGCTGTATTTTGGGGAACCGGGCAGCCGCTACCTGTACTCGCGCAACGGCAACCCCAACTCCGACGAGCTGGCCGAGGCCCTCACGCGGCTGGAAGGCGGCGCGGGCGCGGTGGCCACCGGCTCGGGCATGGCGGCCATTTTCGCGGCCCTGATGACGTACTGCGCGGCCGGCGACCATGTACTGTGCGCCGCCGACATCTACGGGGGTTCCTCGTCGCTGCTGAACCAGGAGCTGAGCCGGCTGGGCATCACGGTGAGCTACGTGCCGTTTGAGGAGCTGACGACCAACCTGGCGGCCTACATGCAGCCCCGCACCCGGCTGCTGCTCTGCGAAACCATCAGCAACCCCCTGCTGCGCGTGGCCGACCTGCGCGCCGCCGCCGAAGCCACCCACGCCCTGGGCCTGAAGCTGGTGGTGGATAATACGTTTGCCTCGCCCGTTATCACCCGCCCCTTCGAGCACGGCGCCGACCTGGTGATGCACAGCGTGACCAAGTACGTGGCTGGCCACTCCGACGTAACGGCCGGGGCCGTGGTGGCCCGCACCGCCGAGGATGCTGCCCGCCTCAAGCAGTTGGGCACGCTGTTCGGGCTCACGTTGAGTCCGATGGAAAGCTGGCTGGCCGTGCGGGGCCTCAAAACCCTGCGCCTGCGCATGGAAGCCCACTGCCGCAATGCCCAGGCCGTAGCCGAACTGCTAGCCCGCCACCCGGCCGTGGGAGAGGTATTCTACCCGGGCCTGCCCCAGCACCCCCAGCATGCGCTGGCCGCCGCCCAGGGTGCCGGCCAATTTGGCGGCATGGTCTCGTTCCGGCTGGCCGACGACACCACGGAGGCCGTGAGCCGCTTCATGCGGGCCAGCCAGCGGTTCCCCTTCGCGCCGTCCCTGGCCGGCGTCGATTCGTCGCTATCCTACCCAGCCGGTACTTCGCACCGGGCCCTGAGCGAGGAGCAGCGTCAGGAGCTGGGCATCACGGCCGGGCTGGTACGGCTGAGCGTGGGCATCGAACCGGCGGCAGAACTGCTGCTGGATTTGCAGCAGGCCCTGGACAAAAAGTAGCGCGCCGGTTATACTGCCGATATAATTCTTGTACTGACAACCGGAGGCTTTGTGCTTCAGAAACTGTCAACGGAACTTTATATACTGCTAGCCGAGAGTTTGTGCTGATTTCAGGCGGGAAACAAGGCCCGTACGGCGGCGGCTACCCGGCGCAGGTCGGTATCGGTCATGGCCGAGCCGGAGGGCAGGCAGAGGCCGCGGGTAAATAAATCAGTACAAACTGCGCCGCCGTATAGGGGCAGGCCCGCGAAGAGGGGCTGGAGGTGCAGGGGTTTCCAGAGCGGGCGGCTTTCCACGTTGTGGGTTTCCAGGTGCAGGCGCAGCTGATCGGGCGTGACGCTGGTTTGGGCCGGGTCGAGGAGCAGGCAGGAGAGCCAGCGGTTGCTGCGGCCCCCGGCGGGTTCGGCGGGGCCGAAGGACAGGCCGGGCAGGTCCCGGAGCTTGTTCTGGTACCAGGCGTAGATTTCGCGGCGCTTTTTCACCCGGTCAGCCAGCAAACCCATCTGGCCCCGCCCGATGCCGGCCAGCAGGTTGCTCAGGCGGTAGTTGTAGCCTAGCTCCGAGTGCTGGTAGTGGGGCGCGGCGTCGCGGGCCTGGGTGGCCCAGGATAGGGCTTTTTTGGCCCAGGCGGCGTTGTTGGTTACCAGCATGCCGCCCCCGCTGGTGGTCAGAATTTTATTGCCGTTGAAGGAAAATACGCCTACGGCCCCGAACGAGCCCAGGGGCCGGCCCTCGTAGGTGGAGCCCAGGGCTTCGGCGGCATCTTCCAGCACGGGCACCTCAAACTCGGTGGCCACGGCCAGAATTTCGCGCAGCCGGCAGGGCATCCCGTAGAGGTGGACGAGAATGAGGGCCCGGGGGCGGCGGTTCTGGCGGCGCAGGTCTTCCAGGGCTTCGCGCAGCCGTTCGGGGCACATGTTCCAGGTCTGGGCCTCGCTGTCGATGAACACGGGCGTAGCGCCCAGGTAGGTGATGGGGTTGGCCGTAGCCACGAACGTGAACGAGGGGCAGAGCACTTCGTCGCCGGGGCCTACGCCCAGCAGCCGCAGCCCCAGGTGGATGGCGGCCGTGCCCGAGGTGAGGGCCACCGCGTGCGCTACGCCGGTAAACTCGCACACGTCGCGCTCAAAGCCGTCCAGGTTCGGGCCGACGGGCGCTACCCAGTTGTCCTCAATGGCCTTGTGCAGATAGTTCAGCTCATGGCGGCCGAGGTGGGGCGGGGAGAGGTATAAACGGTCGTAATCCTGACTATGCATAAGCGGGGGTAGCCGCGAAGGTCCGCAAAAAAGGCGGCGCGGTGGTAGTTAAAGTTGTCAGATTGTAGTTGTCAGTTGTCAGATTGTAGTTGTCAGATAGTAGTTGTCAGTTGTCAGATTGTAGTTGTCAGTTGTCAGTGTTTATATAAAGTTCTGACTGACAACTGACAACTGGCAACGAACAACTGGCAACGAACAACTGACAACCGACAACTGACAACTGACAACTGGCAACGAACAACTAGCAACCAACAACTGACAACGAACAAACTGTTAACGCGTGACCGGCGGCGTCAGTATCCGGGCCGGCACGCCCACGGCGGTGCAGTCGGCGGGCAGGTCGCGGATGGCCACGGCCCCGGCCCCGAGCACGGTGCGCGCGCCCACGCGTACCTGGTTGAGCACGGTGGCGTTGGTGCCCAGGTATACGCCTTCGGCCAGGTGGGCCGCGCCGCCCACGTTGGCGTGGGGCATCAGGGAGCAGAAATCGTCCAGCACGGCGTCGTGGCCCACGGTGCAGCCCAGGTTCAGGAGCACGTGCCGGCCCAGGCGGATATCGGTGGTGAGCACGCAGCCCTGGGTGATGAGGCAGCCCGGCCCGATGTGCAGGTGCTGGAACGATTCGGTGCTGACGCCGGGGTGAATGAGGGTCGGAAAACTTAGCCACGGCGAGGTGAGCCGGCCCACCACGGCGGCCCGGCTCCGGCTGCTGCCCACGGCCACGGCCACGGCCAGCGGGGTGGGGGTGGCATTGAGGTCGTGGGCAGTGCCGAGGTAGCGCAGGCCGTGGATCAGGTCGGTAGCGGGCGGCTGGTCGTCGTAGAAGCCCGTCAGCTCCCAGGTGGGCCGCAGGGCGTTGAGCTGGCGGACCAGCACCAGGATTTCCCGGCCCAGCCCGCCGGCCCCAAAAATGGCCAGCTGGCGCGGTACCACCAGCTCGGGCGGACGGGTAAGGGCGGGAGCAGGCGACGAAGAGGAGATGTGCACGGTCAGGAAGCAGAAGGTTCGGAAGTAGCAGAAGTAGCAGACGCCGCCGGTGGGGGCGAGCCGGTGAAGGCGGCAGTGGTGGCCTGGCCGGCCGCCGTGATGCCGCGCGCGCCCAGCACCCGGGCCACGGTGCGCAGCAGAATCCGCAGATCCAGTTGCCACGACAGGTTATCGACGTACCAGACGTCGAACGCGAACTTTTGTTCCCAGCTGATGGCGTTGCGGCCGTTGATCTGGGCCCAGCCCGTAATGCCGGGCCGCACGGCGTGGCGGCGGGCCTGCTCGGGCGAGTACAGCGGCAGGTACTGCACCAGCAACGGCCGCGGACCCACCAGGCTCAGGTCGCCGCGCAGCACGTTCCAGAGCTGGGGCAGCTCGTCCAGGGACGTGGCCCGCACCCAGCGGCCCAGGCGGGGCAGGCGCTCGGCGTCGGGCAGCGGCTGGCCCCGGGCGTCGCGCCGGTCGGTCATGGTCTGGAGCTTGTAGAAGGAAAAAACCCGCCCGCCCAGCCCCGGGCGGGGCTGGCGGAACAGCCACGCACCCCCGTTCTGCCAGGCCAGGGCCGCCGCCAGGGGCAGCAGCAGCGGCCCGGCCAGCAGCAGGGCCGGGGCTGCCAGCACCACATCGAGCAGGCGCTTGCCACGGCGGGCGTACCAGCTTTTTGAGCTGTTAGCCATTAGCTGATAGCTGTTAGCTTTCGTTGGGCGGGCCAAGGCGTGGTGGGTGGACAGATGAAAAAGATGGCCAAAATTGGTCGGAATACGGCGTCAGCAGTTGTTGCTAGTCTGAAAACCGCGAATTCCTGCCAGAACTTAGAATATTGCGGACTGATTCCTCCCCAAAGCTAACAGCCGACAGCTAACAGCTAACAGCTTTTCAATCCCCATGCTCGTCTTCCCCAACGCCAAGCTCAACCTGGGCCTCTACATCACCAGTCTGCGGCCCGATGGTTTCCGCAACCTCGAATCGGTGTTCGTGCCCTTGCCCTGGTCCGACGCCTTTGAGGTGCTGCCCGCGGCCGGGGGTGCCAAAACCGACCTCACGCTCAGCGGTATTCCGGTGCCCGGTGCGCCGGAAACCAACCTGTGCGTAAAAGCCTACGCGCTGCTGGCCGCTGATTTCGACCTGCCCCCGGCGCAGCTGCACCTGCACAAGTGCGTGCCCATCGGGGCCGGGCTGGGAGGCGGCTCCGCCGATGCGGCCTTCGCCCTGAAGGCGCTCAACAGCCAGTTTGCGTTGAAGCTGACGCCCGAACAGCTCGAAAGCTACGCCCGTCGCCTGGGCTCCGACTGCGCCTTTTTCATCCGCAACCAGCCCGTTTTCGCCCATTCCCGGGGGGATATGTTCGAGGAGATGGATTTTGCCCTCGCCCTCACCGGCACGCCGGCCCTGGTGGTGTACCCCGGCCTGCACATCAGCACGGCCGAAGCCTACGCCCGGGTGCAGCCCCGCGCCCCACGCCACGATTTGCGCCAGAGCCTCAGTGCGCCCATGCCCACCTGGCGCGACACCGTCAGCAACGATTTCGAAGAAGCCCTGACCCCGTTCTATCCGATACTCGGCGACATCAAGCAGCAGCTTTACGCTGCCGGGGCCACCTACGCCAGCCTCTCGGGCTCCGGTTCGGCCGTCTACGGCCTGTTTCCCGACCTGCCCGCCGCCCCGGACCTGCCGTGGCCGGCCGGCTATACGGTTTGGAGCGGGCAGTTGTAGGGGCGCGTACCCTGCGCCCCTACGCCGTAACCGGGTTGCGCCGGAGCAAGCGGCGCTTGTCCCAGCGGTCCAGCACGGGGTGAATGAGGACGCTGAGCAGGATGATAAGCGTGCCGGCATAGAAACCGGGGGAGAGTTTTTCTTCCTCGAAGCCCGACACGTGCAGCGTGTACATGCCCACGGCCAGCAGGATGCCGTACACCGGCTCCAGGTTGATGGTGAGGTTGACCACGAAGGCCGAAATGCGCTTCATCAGCTCCACCGAGGCCGAGAAGGCGTACACCGTGCACACGCCAGCCAGCAGCAGCAACCAGAGCCAGTCGTAGCCCGAAAGCGCCAGTTGCAGGCCCTTGCCGGCCGTGAAGTAGTGGCTATAGACCGGGAAAAACAGCGCGATACTCAGGCAGGCCCCCAGCATTTCATACAGCGTGAGCCGCAGGGGCGGGTGCTGCTGCACGAGCTTGGAGTTGAGCACGCTGAACAACGCCGACAGGCCCGCCGAAATGATCGCCACGCCCAGGCCCAGCAGCTGATCCAGCTCGGCCTGCGAGACGATGTAGAGGCCCACCATGGTGAGCAGGCCCAGGGCCACCTCGTAGCCGCGCACCTTGCGCCAGAGCACCAGCGGCTCCAGCAGGGAAGTCCAGAGGGCCAGCGTGGCCATGCCCGCCAGGCTCACGCTCACCGACGAGAGGCGGGCGGCCAGGAAGAAGGCAATCCAGTGGGCCGCCACGATGGCGCCCACGCCCAGCAGGCGCAGCACATCGGCCACCGGAATGCGCCAGGGCCGCCGCCGCACCACCAGCAGGGCCAGCAGCCCGAGGCTGGCCAGGGCCGTGCGCCAGAACACCAGCTCCACCGGCGGCACCGAAATCAGCTTGCCCAGAATGGCCGTGAAGCCCCAGAGCAACACGATAAAATGCAGGCGCAGGTAGTCTTTCATGTGGGGCAGCAAGGCTGGTTAAGGCCGGGGGACTGGGTTAGCGTTTGGATGGCTAGTGGGCGGTTGACAAATAGTATGCAGCTCACCTACTGCGGTATCACCCGATAGAGCACGCCGCCGATGATAGTGAACACGATGCTGGGCACCCAGGCAGCCAGCAGGGGCGTGAGGGTGCCCACGGCGGCCAGGTTGCGGCTCAGAATCACGAAAATAATGAACACGAAGGCCAGCACGAAACCCAGGGCAATCTGCCCGCCCACGCCGGCCCGGCTCTTGCGGGCACTCATAATCACGCCGATGACGGTGAGAATGAACATGGCGTAGGGGTAGGCGAACCGCTCGTATTTCTCGCTCAGGTAGACCTGCGTATCGTCGGCCCCGCGGGCTATTTTCTGGTTGATGTAGCGGTTGAGCTCGGGCAGGGTCAGGGTTTCGGCCAGGCGGTAGGTGCTGGCGAAGTCCTTGGGGAACAGGTTGAGGGTGGTGTCGCGGGCGGGCAGGCTTTGGAGGGTTTCCTTTTCGCCGCTGAACGTGCGCAGCAGCTGGGGCGTGAGGTGCCAGGCCTGTTTGGTGGAGTCCCAGGTGATGGCCTCGGCCGTGAGCCGGCGCCTGAGTGAAGTGCCCTCAATGGTTTCGAGGGCGAACTTGTAGCCCGCGTTGTTCACGTTGTCGTAGCTCTCCATGAACGCATACTGCTGGGGGCCGATTTTGATGTGCACATTGCGCCCGCTGTAGCGGTAGGGGTTCTTGATGTACTTCTTCTCGAACTCGACCCGCGTTTTGTTGGCCATCGGAATCAGCCAGCCCGTCATGGCCAGCGTGAGGGCGCCCAGGATGGCGCTGCCCATGATGTAGGGCAGCAGAAACCGCTTGAAGCTGATGCCCGAGGCCAGCATAGCCACTACCTCGGTGCGCGAAGCCAGCTGGGCCGTCACGAACACCACCGCAATGAACACGGTGATGGGCGAGAGCAGGTTGGCGAAGTACGGAAACAGGTTCACGTAGTACTCCGAAATGATCTGCCACGCGCCCAGGTCGTGCTGAAGGAAGTCGTCGTTTTTCTCCGTGAAGTCAATCACGCAGATAACCGATACGAGCAGCACCACCGTGAAGAAAAACGCGGTGAGAAACTTCCTGAGGATGTATTTATCGAGAATCTTCAATGGAGTTGTCAGTTTTTAGTTGTCAGTTGCTAGTTGTCAGTTGTCAGTTGTCTGTCTGAACAACGTCCACACTAACAACTAACAACTAATAACTAGCAACTGACAACCTATTACAGGCGCGTCATCAGCTTTTTCACCATCACCTCTTTCCACTCCCGGAACGTGCCGGCCAGGATTTGCTCGCGGGCCTGCTTCACCAGCCAGAGGTAGAAGGTGAGGTTGTGGATGGAGGCCACCTGGGGACCCAGCATTTCCTTGCTGTGGAAGAGGTGGCGCACGTAGCTGCGCGAGTAAAACGTGCTCACGTAGCCGCCCAGCTCCGCGTCAATCGGCTCGAAATCGTCGGCCCACTTGCGGGCGGCAATGTTCATGATGCCCTGGGTGGTGAACAGCATACCGTTGCGGGCGTTGCGGGTCGGCATCACGCAGTCGAACATGTCCACCCCCAACGCAATATTTTCCAGAATATTGGCCGGCGTGCCCACGCCCATCAGGTAGCGGGGCTTGTCCTGGGGCAGAATGTCGCAGACCAGCTCGGTCATTTCATACATCAGCTCGGCCGGCTCACCCACGCTCAGCCCGCCAATGGCATTGCCTTCGCGGCCCTGCTCGGCCACAAACTCGGCCGACTTAATGCGCAAATCCTTGAACGTGGAGCCCTGCACAATCGGGAACAGGGTCTGGGAGTAGCCGTAGTGGCCCTCGGTGCTGTCGAAGCGGGCAATGCAGCGCTTGAGCCAGCGGTGGGTCATGTCCAGGGAGCGGGCGGCGTAGTCGTAGGCGCAGGGCCAGGGCGTGCACTCGTCGAAGGCCATGATGATATCGGCCCCGATAGTGCGCTGAATGTCCATCACGCCCTCGGGCGAGAACAAATGCTGGGAGCCATCGATGTGGGAGCGGAACTTCACGCCTTCCTCCTTGATTTTGCGCGTGCCGCTGAGCGAGTACACCTGGTAGCCGCCCGAGTCGGTGAGGATGGGGCCGTCCCAGCCGTTGAACTTGTGCAGGCCCCCGGCTTTGCTGATGACTTCCAGGCCGGGGCGCAGGTAGAGGTGGTAGGTATTGCCGAGGATAATCTGGGCCTTGATATCGTTTTTTAGGTCGCGCTGCTGCACGGCTTTCACGGTGCCGGCCGTGCCCACGGGCATAAAAATGGGCGTCTCAATAGCGCCGTGGGCGGTGTGCACCACGCCGGCGCGGGCTTTGGAATGCGGGTCAGTGGTGAGCAGGTCGAAGGTCATGCGGGGAGGCTAAGTTGTCAGTTGTCGGTTGGCAGTTGTTGGTTGTCAGTTGTTAGATACCAAGAGAAAGTACCTGACAACTGACAACCAACAACTGGCAACCGATAACTAATCCGGCTGCAAAGGTACGCCGAATGCCTACTTTTGCGGTTCGAAATACCCGCTGCCCCTTGTCTTTCTCGCTTTCCCCGGCCATCTGGCTGCTGCTGGCCACCGTGCTGGTGCAGTGCTACTACGCGGCCTACTACTTCCGGCCCTTCGCCCGCCGCCCGCCCGAGCCCGCCGCCGGCCCCGACGACGAGCCCGTGTCGGTGCTGGTGTGCGCCCACAACGAGCTGGAAAACCTGCGCCAGCTGCTGCCCCTGCTGCTGCGGCAAGACTATCCGGCCGGCTTCGAAATCATCCTCATCGACGACCGCTCCAGCGACGACACCTACCTGTTTGCCCAGCAGTTGGTGGCGTACTACCCGAACGTGCACCTGGTCACCGTTACGCGCACCCCGGACGGCCTGGCCCCGAAAAAATACGCCCTCACCCTGGGCATCAAAACCGCCCGCCATGCCCGCCTGCTGTTCACCGATGCCGACTGCATTCCGGCCACCAACCAGTGGCTCAGGTACATGCAGCGCGGCTTTGCCCAACCCGCCGATCTGGTGCTCGGCTACTCGGCCTACGCCGGGGAGCCGGGCTTTCTGAATAAGTTAATCCGGTTTGAAACCCTGCTCACGGGCGCACAGTATTTGTCGTTCGCCTGGCGGGGCCGGCCTTATATGGGCGTGGGCCGAAACCTGGGCTACACCAAAGCGGTTTTCCAGTCCACGAAGGGCTTTGCCTCCCACATCCGCACGCTCAGCGGCGACGACGACCTGCTGGTGCAGGACGCCGTGGCGGCCGGGGGCCGGGCGGCCGTGGTGGCCGAGCCGGGGGCGCACACGCTCAGCCAGCCGGCTACCAGTTGGGGGGCGTGGTGGCGGCAGAAACGGCGCCACCTCTCGGCCGGCCGCCAGTACCGCTTCGCCGACCGGGTGCGCATCGGAACCTTCGTGGGAGCCAACCTGCTCTTTTATGGTACGGCCATCGGACTGCTGTTTTTTCCCGCCGATTGGATACCTTTGACTACGGTGTACCTCGCGCGTACCGGCGTACTACTGGCCGCCTATCAGCCGCTCAACCGCCGTCTCGGGGAGCAGCTGCCGGTGGGTTGGTTGCCCGTCCTCGACGCAGTGTATTTTTTTTATTATCTCGCCCTGGGAATCTCCTTGTTCCTCTACCGTACGCTCCGATGGAAGTAAATAATCAGGAAAAACAGTTTTCTGCCAAAGCCAAGCACGACTTCAAGCTGATTCGTGCCGCCGTGGAGCAGAACGACGAAAAAGCGTATGCCGAGCTGATGCAGATCTACAAGAAGCCGGTGTACCATGTGGTGCTCAAAATGGTGCGCAACGCCGACGACGCCGACGACCTCACCATTGAGGCTTTCGCCAAGGCCTTCCGCAACCTGCACAAGTTCAACCCCGAATTTGCCTTCAGCACCTGGCTCTTTCGCATTGCCACCAACAACTGCATCGACTTTATTCGCAAGAATAAAATCAAAACGATGTCGATTGACTCGGCTATCAAGATTGATAACGGCGACGAAATTACCATCGACTTCCGCGACCAGAACCTGAATCCGCAGGAGGTAACCATCAAGAACCAGAAAATCGAAATCATGCAGCACGTGGTGTCGCGGCTGCCCGATAAGTACCAGCGCCTGGTTACGCTGCGCTACTTCGACGAGCTGAGCTACGAGGAAATTGCCACCGAGCTCAAAGCCCCCCTCGGCACCGTGAAAGCCCAGCTGCACCGCGCCCGCGAACTGCTCTATGACATGGTGAAGGGCAAAAAGGAAATCATTTAAGCAGAAGCCACCAGAACTGTCATTCCGACGAAGGAGGAATCTGAGTCAAGTCCTTGAACAGTCTGTTCGCTGACGTTGCTCCAGATTCCTCCTTCGTCGGAATGACAGTTCTTTTGGTTGTCAGCCCCCAAAAACTACCCATGAACCTGCTCGACCACTACTTCCCCCACCTCACCGACCACCAGCGCCAGCAGTTCCGGCAGCTCGAAACCGAGTTCCGGGACTGGAACGAGCGGTTCAACCTCGTGGCCCGTCCCGACATGGACAACCTGGAGGAGCGCCACCTGCTGCACTCGCTCGGCATTGCCAAGGTGGTCGAGTTCGCGCCCGGCTCCTCGGTGCTCGATGTGGGCACGGGGGGCGGGCTGCCGGGCCTGCCGCTGGCCATCCTGTTCCCGGAGGTGAAATTTCACCTGGTAGACAGCATCGGCAAAAAAATCAAGGCCGTGCAGGAAATGGCTCACTCCCTGCACCTGACCAACGTGACGGCCGAGCAAATCCGGGCCGAGCAGCTGCGCCCCAAGTACGACTACATCGTGAGCCGCGCCGTGGCCCGCCTGGCCACCTTCCACACCTGGATTGCCCACCGCTACAAGCCCCGCGCCGAAGCGGCCCCGAACAGCGGCCTCTACTACCTCAAAGGCGGCGACCTGACCGAGGAAATTGCCGAGTCGGGCCTCCAAGCCCAGGTGACGGATTTGAGCGACTTCTTCGCCGAGGAGTTTTTCGAGACGAAGAAGGTGGTGGTGGTGCCGGCGTAGGGTTTACATACGTTTTTTGAACGACGGTTTGTAAAATGTTATGGGGCCTTTAGTTTACTCAAATCACCGTTTTGCTGAACGAGTTTAGCGACACAAGCAGGACCGTTTTATCCCTGTCATTTTAAGTTGTTAAGCCTTCAACAACTGTCCTTATGAATCGATTTATGGCGTTTTTAGCGCAACTAAACCGCTTCTCGTACTACTTTATTGCCCTCTGCTTTGTCCTTCCGTTGGGATGCTTGGGGTATTTCATTTTTATTCGTACGCCCCAGTTCCTGTTTACCGTCAAAGATGGATTGCTTGAAAACCCGCAACTCATGGGAGCAATTGGCGAGGAAGCGGGCTACAACCTCTGGTATTCTGGGAACGAAGCACCCAACCGGACTTTTCAGGTAACCATCAAGGGCGGCTGCCCCGAAGCAAGTCTCATCGTGCGCGGCACTTACACCGACAAGGCACACACCGTGACGGATACAGTCCTAGTCAAGTGCCTATAACGAAAATGTTCTTTCAACTGAACACAGCATCTACCTTCGGACCCTTTGCACAGACGCAGTTGTTCGAGTTTTTGAAGTTCTTAACGGCGTTGCAAGAAGCACCCCTTTACTGGGTCGATGGTATCCGTGAGTGGCACAAGCCTTTTTCCGCGCTTGGCGAATCGGTCAAGGCCTAGCTGAGCCGTGTATTTGACCACCGGAGTCAGGGGCCGTTGAGGCCGCAGGAAAAAGGCCGAACGCAACGTCAGGGTGTCGTGCATTTGGCGCCATGTGCCCGTGATGAGGGTATCAACGTACTGAAATCGGTACGCAAAAGTATGGTCTGGATGCAGCGTGAGCACGACCGCCGGGCGGTGGTACAGGGTGCAGGAATCGGTGTATGTGCCCAGCGCAGCACGCTGGCACCCGAGTAAGAGCAGGTATGCCAAAAAGAGCCAGAGGTACCGCATCGTAGGGCACAAGTTCGCCATTCAGGATAGAAATGCGCTCCTTTCGGTGAACGGCAGGAATCAGCTCAGCAGCTGGTGGCCAGCTGGCCCCAATAGGATAGGGCGAGTTTAAGAAACTCGTCTACGATTCAAAGTTTACGAAACTGGCCGGAAGAATGAGTTTCGTAAACGCCCAAAATGAAGCCTATTCCCCTCCAAAGTACCACGCCGGCTGTAGTACTCCCCAAAGTTTGGACAGTTTGTGGTGGCTATCTTAGTCAAGTCCATGAACCCAAAACGCACCCGTCGCCGCTTCACTGCTGAGTTCAAGGCAGAAGTGGCCTTAGCCGCCCTGACGGAGCGGCAGCCGCTGGCCGAACTGGCCGCCCGCTACCAGCTGTCGGTGCCCCAAATTAGCCGCTGGAAGCTGCACCTGCGCCAGCAGGCGGCGCAGGTGTTCACCGACGCGGTGGCCAGCACGCCGGCCCCGCCCGACCTCGAGCCCTTGTATGCCGCTATCGGCCGGCTGGAGATGGAAAACCAGCTGCTAAAAAAAACGCTACCCACCTGGTAGTCGCCCAACAACGCGCCCTGGTGCAGGCCAGTGAGGCAGGCTCGGTACAGGCCCGCTGCCAGGCCCTGGGCCTGGCGCGCAGCAGCTATTACTACCAGCCCCGGGGCGAAACGGATCTGAACCTGACGCTCATGCGCCTGCTCGACGAGGAGTTTATGCGCCACAACTTCAAGGGCGTGTTGGGTCTGCGCGACCACCTGCGCCTGGCGGGCTATCAGGTCAATGAAAAACGGGTGCGCCGTCTCGTGCGGCTTATGGGCCAGGAGCCGGTTTATCCCAAACCGCGCCTGAGTGTGCCCGGCCAGGGCGTGACGCGCTATCCGTATCTGTTGCGCGAACGGGTACTGAGTGCTCCTAACGAGGTGTGGAGCACCGACATTACCTACATTCCCATGGCCCGAGGCTTCCTGTATCTGGTGGCCGTGTTGGACTGGCACTCGCGCTACGTGCTCAGCTGGGAGCTGAGCAACACGCTCGACGTGGGCTTTTGTCTGAGCGCGCTGGACGCGGCACTGGCCACCCAGCCGGCCCCCTACATCTTCAACTCCGACCAGGCTAGCCAGTTTACCAGTCAACTCTTCGAGCAGGCCTTGCTGGCGGCGGGCTGYCAAATCAGCCGCGACGGGCGGGGCCGGGCCACGGATAATGCCTTCATCGARCGGCTYTGGCGYTCGGTTAAATGGGAATGCGTYTACCTCAACCCGGCCACYGATGGCGGCCACCTCTACGAACAGCTCCAAGCCTACTTCAGCTACTACAACCATCAGCGGCCTCACCAAGGCTTGAAGGGCCAAACACCTGCGCAAATCTATGCCCAAAACCCTACCTTCAGCCCCCAACCCATTTGCTTAACAAACCCCTCCTAAACTGTCCAGTTTTTGGGGAGTAGTACAGGGAGCTACTGGCGCGGCGGACTCAACCGCCCAGCATATAGAGTAAGGTGGCGTTTTAAAACGAGGGCGCCGGCCATTGTCGATAATGCTCAATTTTAGGGCCCTACTCTGCTTGGTAATGGGTTGCTTGATGCGGAGAGGGTGGAGCGCGGCGGCCGCACGATTATAGCCCGGAAAACAGACCATCACTCTGCGGGACAATACATCTAGCTCACCTCATGGTAGCTGGGTTGAAAATAAACCCCAAGAGGGGCCTGGATGCGGCGGGCGGACTGTATTCTACAGGAAATAAATTGTTTTCTAACACTACCTTGCATAACAAGGATCTATATGTAGATTTGGACACCCCAGTTCGCTATGACCGGCTGCTGCGAGCTCAGGCAGGGGGTACTGTCATTCGTCTTGTTTTACTCTCATCACTACCTATGAAGAATTCCCGGCATCTGTTCTGGTTGCGTACTACGGGCGTAGTGCTGACGCTCTTGCTCTGCCTCAACTCGGCTACTCAGGCCCAATCTGCTCCCGATAGCGTCGATCAACTGGTGCAACGGACTATGCGGCAGCTGCGCATTCCGGGGGTGCAGCTAGCCGTGGTGCGCCACGGCCAGCTTGTTAAGCTGGGCAACTATGGCCTGGCCAACGTGCAGGATTCAGTGCCAGTGACCACGCAAACCCCCTTTTTCCTCAACTCCATCACCAAGGCCTTTGTGGGCGTGGCCGTGATGCAATTGGTAGAAACCGGCCAGCTCGATCTGGCCGCGCCAGTCGGGCGCTACCTGCCCGAACTGCCCGCTACCTGGCATCCGGTCACCGTTCGGCAGCTGCTCACCCACACCTCCGGCCTGCCTGACATCCTGCCCGAGGATGCCCTGGTAACAGAAAACAATGAAAAAACTGCCTGGGCCCAGGTGCAAACCCAGCCGCTGGACTTCCCGGCCGGTCAGCAATTCGCTTACAACCAAACCAACTACCTGCTACTGGGGCGCCTCATCGAAAAGCTCAGCGGCCAGCCCTTTGCCCAGTTTATCCAGCAGCGGCAGCTTGAGGTGGTGGGTATGCCGCATACCAGCATCGGTGACGCCCACGACGTGCTGCCCCAGGGTGCCCGCGGCTACACCTACACCCAGTACGTGGACGGGCAGCGGCGCCGGAGCCCACAGCTGCGCAACCTGTTCGAAGTGTTTCCGCCCTCTTTGCGCCCGGCCGCCGGCATGAGCTCCACGGCACAGGAAATAGCTAGCTGGTTGGTCGCCTTGCAGCGAGGCAAGCTGCTGCAGCCTCAGAGTCTTCTGGCGCTCTGGACGCCCGGCCTTCTCACCGACGGCTCGCAGCGCGGCTTTGGTGGCAAGCTTACCGGCTATGCCCTGGGCTGGCCCACCGTTTCGCGGGCCGAGCACCCAGCCGTGGCGCCGGTGGGTGGCGGCCGCTCTGCCGTATTTCTCTACCCCCAGGACGAGTTGGCCATCGTAGTGCTGACCAACTTGCAGGGCGCCAACCCGGATCGGTTCGTGGACGCGCTGGCCGCCTGTTACCTGCCTGACATGCGGGCGGTTGACGGCTTCGGCTTGCCGCCCACCCTGCGTGCGCTGCACCGCCGCGTGCGCCAACGGGGCTTTTCGCACTTGGAGGAAGAAGTAAAGCAGGCTCGCCGCCGCACCCCTACCTATGCTCTACCCGAGGACGCCATCAACGCCTGGGGCTATTCGCTGATCGAGCAAGGCCAGCTGACCGACGCACTGGCCGTATTTCAGCTTAATGTGCGCCTCTACCCTACCAGCGCCAATACCTACGACAGCCTGGCCGAAACCTACGCCGCGCTGGGTAACCGGAAGCTGGCCTCCCGGCACTACACGCGCGCCCTGCAACTGAATCCCCAGAACCGTACGGCCGCGGAGTACCTGCAGCAGCCGTGAGCCGGAGCACTGGAGGTAGCGGAGCGAGAGGTCTAAGGTAAAAACAACTCCGCCGCCCAATTGACTGCTGAACCAGTCTGCTGCACGGGCCGGCATGCTGGGCATTGAAACCCGTGTGGAGTCTGAGCCCGGGGCTTGGGCATTAGCCTCGAAACCGCCGGGACGAAATGCTGAAAGCAGTAACAACCAGCAGAGTTCAGGTTCTAGGCAACTGCCCGTTGAGGTTTTGCATCACAGATCCGGCAGTACCCGCAGTTATTTTCCGATTAAGCTACGTCTGTCCCTTGTTAAACGCCTTTTTCTCTACTCACGCATGGCCCTTACCATTACCAACCTCTCCAAAACTTACCCCAACGGGACCCAGGCGCTCAAAAACGTCAGCCTGAACATCCCCACGGGCATGTTTGGCCTGCTGGGCCCCAACGGCGCGGGTAAATCCAGCCTGATGCGCACCATCGCCACCCTGCAGGACGCCGATACGGGTTCCATTCACCTCGACGACATCGACGTGCTGCGCGACAAAGAAGCCGTACGGCGCGTGCTGGGCTACCTGCCCCAGGAGTTTGGCGTGTACCCCAGCGTGAGCGCCGAGGAACTGCTCGACCATTTCGCCACCCTCAAAGGCATTGCCAGCAGCAAGGAGCGCAAGGAAATGGTGGCCGCCCTGCTGCACCAAACCAACCTCTACGACGTGCGCAAAAAGCACGTGGGCGGCTATTCTGGTGGCATGAAGCAGCGCTTCGGCATTGCCCAGGCGCTGCTCGGCAACCCGCGCCTCATCATCGTGGACGAGCCCACGGCCGGCCTCGACCCGCAGGAGCGCAACCGCTTCCACAACCTGCTTTCGGAGATTGGCGAAAACCTGGTGGTTATTCTCAGCACCCACATTGTGAGCGATGTGTCGGACTTGTGCCGCCACATGGCCATCATCAACAAGGGCGAAGTGTTGCTCACCGGCGACCCGCTGACGGTGATGAACAACCTCAGTGGCCGAATCTGGAAAAAGCTCATTGAGAAGGCCGAATTGCCCGCGTTGCAGTCAGCCACGCAGGTCATCAGCTCACGGCTGTTTGCCGGCAAAACCGTGGTCCACGTCCTGGCCGATTCCGCGCCCGATAGCGGCTTCGAAGCCGTGAACCCAGATTTAGAGGACGTGTACTTCTCGGAAATTAAAAATTATGAATTGAGAATTAAGAATGGCCCCGTCATGGCCTAATGAGCTCTTTTGGGCAGCCTATGCCCACCTCATTTTTAATTTTTAACGCATAATTTTTAATTCAAACGCATGTTTCTCCCCATCCTTCTTTTCGAATTGAAATACCGGCTCAAGCGGCCGGCCACCTGGATTTACTTTGCCATCCTGTTCACACTGGCGTTTCTGCTGGTGACGGCGGCGGGCGGCGGCTTTGGGGCGGGTACCGATGTGACCATCGGCGGCGACGGGCAGGCAGTGAAAATCAACTCCCCTTTTTCGGTGTCCATCACGGTGATGGTCCTGAGCGTATTTGGCGTCATCATCGCCTCCTCGCTCATGGGCAACCCGGTGTACCGCGACTTTGAATACCGTACCCACCCGTTGTTCTATACCACGCCCATCAGCAAAATGGGCTACCTGGGCGGGCGTTTTCTGGGCTCGTACCTAATTGCGGTGCTCGTGTTCAGCGGGCTGGGCCTGGGCATTGCGCTGGCGGGCGTCATGCCCTGGGTAGAAAAAGACCGGTTTCTGGCCAGCACCCCGCTGGGCACCTACGTGTGGCCCTACCTCACGCTGGTGCTGCCCAACCTGCTGTTTACGGGCGCCATTTTCTTCACCACGGCCACGCTCACGCGCAATATTCTGAGTACCTACATTGGGGCCGTGCTGCTGCTGGTGGGCTACCTGGTGGCCAACGCCTACCTGCGCGACCTCAAAAACGAGCACCTGGTGGCGGCGCTGGATGCCTTCGGCCTCGCGGCCCTGAGCTTCACCACGCGCTACCTCACGGCGCCGGAAAAAAACACGCTGCTGGTGCCCATGTCCAGCTACCTGCTGCTCAATCGTGCGGTGTGGCTGAGCTTCGGGCTGGGGCTGCTGGCGTTTTGCTACGCCCGGTTCCGATTCTCGGCGCTGGCTTCGGAAAAGGTGTCGAAGAAGGGGCAACATGCCTCCGCAGCCGCTGCGGGCACCTTGGCCGAGGCCAACCCCGCCGGCCAAGTAGCTGGTGGGCTTCGCCTGCTGCCCCATGTGACGCAGGTTTTCAGCCGGGGCCTGAGTGTGAGCCAGTGGTGGAGCCTGACCAAGCTGGAGTTCCGGGGTATCGTGCGCAGCCGCTACTTCGCGGCCATTGCGGGCGCCGGCGTTATTGTGCTGCTGGCCACCGCTGCCCAGGCCGGCAAAACGTTTGACACGCCCACGTTCCCGGTTACCAACCAGTACCTGACCATCGCCAGCGGGCCCTTTTTCCTGTTCCTGTTTGCCATCATTATCTTCTACAGCGGCGAGTTGGTGTGGCGCGAGCGCCAGGCCGGCGTGGCCCAGATTGCCGACGCCGTGCCCATCCCCAACTGGGTGCCGTTTCTGAGTAAGCTGGCCGCGCTCTGGCTGGTGCAGGTGGTGCTCATGGCCGTGGTGCTGGTGTGCGGCTTGGTTATTCAGACCTTCAAGGGTTACTTCAACTACGAGCTGGGCTTGTACTTCCAGGCGCTGTTTCTCTACCAGCTGCCGTATCTGCTGCTGCTGTGCGTGCTGGCCATGGTGACGCAGGTGGTGGTGAACAACAAGTACCTGGGTTTCGCCGTCATCGTGGTGTATTACCTGGCCGACCAGTTCCGGCCGCAAATCGGCCTGGGCCACCGGCTGTTCGATTTTGGGGGCGGCACCACGCCCGGCCCGTACTCGGCCATGAACGGCTACGGCCATTTCCTGCCCGCCTTCTGGTGGACCAAGCTGCTGTGGGCCGGCGTGGCCCTGCTGCTGGGGCTGGCCGCTACGCTGCTCTGGGTGCGCGGCACCGACACTACCGGCCGCCTGCGCGAAGCCCGCCGCCGCTGGGGCACCGGCAGCACCGCCACCCTGGCGCTGGGCCTGCTCGTGAGCCTGAGCACCGGGGCCTACATCTTTTATAATACCAACGTGCTGAACAAGTACCTCAGCCCCAAGGCCGGCGAAAAACAGCAGCTGGCCTACGAGCAGCAATACCGCCGCTACAAAAACGTGCCGCAGCCCCGCGTTACGGCCGTGAGCCTGAACACGGAAATCTTTCCCAGCACCCGCGCCGTGCGGTTCCGGGGCGAGTTTATGCTGGTGAATAAGCACCCGCAGGCATTGGATTCGGTGATTGTGAGTTTGCCCATCGAGCGGAACCCCCGCGTGCGCAGCCTCACGCTGGGCGCGCCCGGCCAGGCCACGCTGGCGCTCAACGACACCACGTTTGGCTTCCGCATCTACCGCCTGGCCCGGCCCCTGGCCCCCGGCGACTCGCTGGCCCTGACCCTGGACCTGTTTTACCAGGAGCGCGGCTTCCCCAACGCGGGCTCCAACACGGATATCGTGCAGAACGGCACCTTCATCAACAACGGCTACCTGCCCGGCCTGGGCTACCGCGAAGAAGCCGAACTAAGCGACGACCAGGACCGCAAAAACTACGGCCTCCAGCCCAAGCCCCGCATGGCCCGGGTCGATGACCTCAAGGCCCGCCAGAATACTTACATCAGCACCGATGCCGACTGGATACGCTTCCGGACTACCGTGAGCACTGAGGCCGACCAGACGGCCGTGGCCCCCGGCTACCTCCAAAAGGAATGGACCCAGGACGGCCGCCGCTACTTCACCTACGTGATGGACCGGCCCATGAAAAACTTCTATACCTTCCTCTCGGCCCGCTACCAGCAGTACAAGGCCGAGTGGGTAGACACTGCCGGCCGCCGCACCATCCCCATTACCATCTACTACCAGCCGGGCCACGAGTACAACCTCAAGCGCATGGCCGAGGGCGCCAAAGACGCGCTGGCGTACTGCTCCCGGAATTTCTCGCCCTACCAGCACCGGCAGGTGCGCATCCTGGAGTTCCCGCAGTACGCAGCCTTTGCCCAGAGCTTTGCCAATACCATTCCGTTCTCCGAGGCCATTGGCTTCGTGGCCGACGTGGATGACAACGACCCGCAGGACCTGAACATGCCCTACTATGTGACGGCCCACGAGGTGGCGCACCAGTGGTGGGGCCACCAGGTGGTGGGCGGCGCTGTGCAGGGCAGCACGCTCATGTCGGAGGCCCTGGCCGAATACACTGCCCTGATGGTGCTGCGCCACCACAACGGCCCCACCACCATGCAGCGCTTCCTCAAGTTCGATATGAGCCGCTACTTGCAGGGCCGCGGCTTCGAGCAGAAAAAGGAAGTGCCGCTGGCGCTGGTCGAAAACCAGCAATACATTCACTACCGCAAAGGCTCGGTGGTGATGTATGCGCTGCAGGATTACCTGGGCGAGGACAAGCTGAACGGCGCGCTGAAAAAGTACGTGGCCGCCGTGGCCTATCAGTCGCCACCCTACACCAACTCGCCGGAGTTTATCGGCTACCTGCGCCGGGCCGCGCCCGATTCGCTCCAGCCCTTTATCACCGACCTATTCGAGCGCATCACCCTGTTCGATAACCGCGTGACGGCTGCCACCAGCAAGAAGCTGCCCAACGGCCAGTACCAGGTCGACTTCACGGTGAGCTCGGCCAAGTTTTACGCCGACAGCCTGGGCAACCAACGCCCCGCCGACCAGTCGCGCGACGCACTGCCCGTGGCCATTTTTCCGGAGCTGGGCAAGGACAAGAAGCCGGTTCCGCCGCTGCTGCTGGTGAAACGCCGCCTACGCGCCGGCGACAACAAGCTGCGCTTCGTGGTGAACAAAAAGCCCGCATCCGTCGCCGTTGACCCGTACAACATGATTATCGACCGGCGCCTAGACGACAACGTCAAGGAGTTCTAACTTTTGCTTTAGAACGGATAATTGCTTGAAAAGAAATAGTGGAAGCGAGGCCCCAACTACCGCTGATCCGCCTGGCTACTGCGGGGCCGCCAATTATACTTTTGGCGGCCCTTTCCGCGGTAAACCAACGGCCTCCTAAAAAGGAATGTCTGTGGGACCGGGTTGTGGCAGATTCAGGTTGTTTGACCCGGCGTTGCTTGCGTAGAAATTAGTGGTGTACTAACGGCCTGCCAACCATTTCAACACAACATCTTCTACAGGCGTAAATGGGGCTCATTACAGTGGGGAAGTTGGGTTTAGTAACGGCTCCGTAAGCAACGTCTATCGCCTGATGGTTACTATTACCGCCTCACTTTTTGAGGCTTCCCTACTAAATGCAGGAAACAAGGCAACTTTTAAGCATTCAGCGCCGGGGTAGCGTCTCCCATTTCGAAGGGTTTCAAATTCAACTACCTTGGCCTTCAAGCCAAAAACACGATAATCTAAACAGTAACTACCTGTTAGATAGGTTCCGATAAGGGTTCGTTATCAGATTCTATCTGGCTTTGAGACGATAAGCTAATGGAGCGTTCGACTATCCTTTTAAACACCCATATAATAGATGAGCAGCTTGTGAGAAGCAACCACACAAGTGAGGGAGAATCACCCCGGCACCTCGCTCGTTAAAAATTCCACGGCCCGGCGTTCGGAGTAGTAGTCGCCATCGGGCGCGCCCTCGCCGAAACCGACGTGGCCGCCGTCGGTGGGGGTTTCCAGGAACACGTAGGGGCTGGCGGCGGCCACGTCGCGGGGGAAGCAGCTGGCGGGCAGGAAGGGGTCGTTCTGGGCGTTGACCAGCAGCGTGGGTACCCGAATGCCGCTCAGGTAGCGGCCGGAGCTGGCGTGGGTGTAGTAATCCTCGGCCGACTGGAAGCCGTGTATGGGGGCCGTGAACCGGTCGTCGAACTCCGGGAAGTTTTGCAGCAGTTCCAGGTCCGTCAGGTCCACCTGGCCGGGGAGCAGGGCAGCTTTCTGGCGCATCTTCTCCCGCAGCGACTTCATGAAGCGCCGCTGATACACGCGGTTTTCGAGGCGGGCAATGTGGTAGGAACTGGCCCGCAGGTCGGTGGGCACCGAGAACACAGCGGCCCGCTGCACTTCGCGCGGTACGCGGCCGGCGTTTTCGCCCAGGTACTTGAGCGTTACGTTGCCGCCGGCCGAGAAGCCCGTCAGGAATACCCGGCGGTAGCGGGCCGTACCCAGGGCATAACGCACCACAAAGTCGAGGTCGTCGGTGTCGCCGAGGTGGTAGGAGCGCAGCAGCCGGTTCATTTCGCCGCCGCAGCTGCGGTAGTTCCAGGCCAGGGCATCCAGGCCGGCGTGGTTGAGGGCCCGCACCATGCCGCGCACGTAGGGCCGCCCCGCATCCCCCTCCAACCCGTGCGACACGATGGCCAGCGTATCAGTCGGCTGCCCGTCGGGCCGCGCCGACCAGTCGAGGTCCAGAAAGTCGCCGTCCTCGGTTTCCACCCGCTCGCGCTGGTAGTGCACCTCGGGCACCGTGCGCCAGAGGCTGGGCACAATGGTTTGCAGGTGGCCGTTGAACAGGTAGAACGGCGGCTGATACGTGGAAGCGGCAACGAGGGGCATAGCAGAAGCAGCAAAGACGAGGCGCAGTCAGAAACGCCCGGCGGCAGGCAAGAGAAAAATACGCGGAAAGTGCATCGGATGAGCAAACTACGGCAAAAAAGTCAGGCATGCCGAACGAATGGCCCGAACCGAAGCAGGGACTTACCCCCGCCACTGGGGCGGCACAAACGGCAGGAGCTGTCGGCAAAAGTAGCGGCCGTATCCTTCAAGTGCTAAGGGCCAAGTGCTGCGTGCGGGCCTGAAACAGCTGTTTTGGCGGCTTATGGGGCTTCTGGCCATTCCATTCCTTAAAACGGTTTGCGAATTAGCGGCAAAGCCTTACCTTTGCACTCCTCATTTGAACTGAATTCGAGCAGAAGATCATTTTCATACCCCATGGCAAACCATAAATCGGCCCTCAAGCGCATCCGTTCCAACGAAGCTAAGCGCGTACTGAACCGTTACCAGGCAAAATCTACCCGCACCGCTATCAAGAAGCTGCGGGCCTCCACCGATGCTTCGGCCGCCCAGGAGCTGCTCCAGAAAGTATCGTCGATGCTGGACCGTCTGGCCAAGAAGAACATCATTCACAAGAACAAAGCCGCTAACAACAAGTCGAAGCTGGCCAAGTTCGTGAAGTCGCTGGCTGCGTAAGTAGCAAACGGCTATCTGCTCTTGTATAGGCAAGGCCCGGTGCGCAAGCGTCGGGCCTTGCTCTCGTGTGGCAAGGTCGTTGGCTGTTAGCAGAACGAACGTCATCCTGAGCGCAGCGAAGGATCTTATTACGTAGGCCCGATTCCTTGATACGGTCGTTGTAACGTGATAAGATCCTTTGCTCCGCTCAGGATGACGTTCGTTGTGCTAACAGCTAACAGCTAACAGCTAATAGCTAACAGCCAGAAGCTAAGCCACGCTCACCTTCACCATGTTGGTTTTACCCTTCTTGTTGATGGGCATGGAAGCCGTGTTGATGAACACGTCGCCCTTTTTGAGGTGGCCGGAGGCGGTGAGGGCGTACTTGATGTCCGACACGGTGCTGTCGGTGCTCACCATCCGGTCGTAGTAGAAGCCGCGTACGCCCCAGATCAGGCTCAGGGCCGTGAGCAGGGGGCGGTTGTCGGTGAAGATGAAGATGTCGGCCTGGGGGCGGTACTTGGCAATCTGAAAAGCCGTGTAGCCGCGGTGGGTCATGCCGGTGATGGCCTTGGCCTGGGTGTTCTTGGCCAGGTGGCAGGCCGCCGACAGCACGCTGTCGACCATGAAAGTGGGCGAGTTGGCATCAATGGGAAACCAGTGGTTGTAGAGGCTCGGCATCTGGGTTTCCACGCTGCGGATGGTGGCCACCATCGAGCGGATAACCTCGGCGGGGTAGGCGCCCACGGCCGTTTCGGCGGACAGCATCACGGCATCGGCTCCGTCGATGACGGCGTTGGCCACGTCGCTGGTTTCGGCGCGGGTGGGGCGGGGAGCGGTAATCATGCTCTCCATCATCTGGGTGGCCACAATAACGGGCGTCCCGATTTTGTTGCACTTGGCAACGATGCTCTTCTGGGCCATCGGCACCTGCTCCATCGATACCTCCACGCCCAGATCACCCCGGGCTACCATCACGGCGTCGGTGAGGGCAATAATTTCATCGAGGTTTTTGAGGCCCTCGGGCGTTTCGATTTTGGCGATAACGCGGATGTTCTTGCCGCTTTCGGCAATCAGGCTCTTGATGAAGCGGATGTCTTCGGCCCGGCGGGCGAAGGAGAGGGCAATCCAGTCCACATCGTTTTCGAGGCCAAACTTGAGGTCTTCAATGTCCTTCTCCGTCATCGACGGGGCCGACACGTCGGAATTCGGCAGGTTGATGCCCTTGCGGGGCTTCACGGTGCCGCCATAGATTACCTCCACGTCTACCTCCTGGTCGCGGTCGGTGGCCAGCACGCGCAGCTCAATTTTGCCGTCGTCGATGAGAATCATGTCGCCGGGCTTCACGTCGCGGGCCAGGCCCAGGTAAATCGTGCTCAGGCGGGTGGCGGTGCTGATTTCCTTCTCCCCGCACACGAGCTTGATTTTGTCGCCGGCCTTGATTTCGACCTGCCCGCCCTCGACCTCACCGAGGCGGATTTTGGGGCCCTGCAAATCCTGGAGCAGGCCCACATTCATGCGCAGGTCCTTGTTGAGGCGGCGCACCGTGTGAATGACGGCGAGGTGGTCTTCGTGGGAGCCATGGGAGAAGTTGAGGCGGAACACGTCCACGCCTTCGCGCATGAGCATACCCAGCTTCTCGTACGTGTTGGAGGCAGGCCCCACGGTGGCAATGATTTTGGTTTTATTGAAATGCGGACTGGCTTCCATGTTGGGCTAATACGGTCAAAAATTCGTGTGCAAAAGGTTCAGCAAAAAGCATCCTGAGTGGGCCGGTTCCTGCGGGCGGTGCCCCACATATTGAGCTGACGCCAATAATACGGGAACCGGAAGGAGCACGACGCTCAGAATTGGCGCTGGTTTACGTTTTCAAAAGAGCAGATTTTCTTTGAATTTAAGGTCATTGGGGTCGAACTGGCTCACCAGCTGCACCTGGGGCAGGGCCGTGAGCTGCTGGATAAGCTCCTCGGCGGGGGGCAGGCCGGCCCCGTTATTGATTTGCAGCAGGTAGTCGTACTCCTTGATGTCGGGGGCCAGGAAGGGCTTCTTCAGGGCCGAGGCTTCGGCGCTGCGGTTGCGCAGCAGGCGCAGGGTGTGGTACTCGGTGGTGTGGAGGTAGTTGCTGATGACGAGCCGGCCCTTGTGCAGTAAATCGTAGAGCAGGTCGGGCTGCTTCACCAGCCGCAGGTGCAGGGCCTGGTTCAGCACCCAGGCCAGCGTGTGCTCCCGGGTGGAGGAAACGAGCCCGAACAGGTCGAAGTCGCAGCTGTATTCCACGTCCAGGGTGAAGGTTTTCATGGGCAGTGGCGAAGGAAGAAAAACGCAAAAATAGAACTCTGACCCGGGCCGCGGAACCCGGCCGGCCATATTCCCCAACCCGCAAGATTCGGTGAAGGAAGTTTGACAATGTTAGCGAAGATGGTGTTATTTGTGCCGAGTTTTCTTTAAACCCCCACGGAAATGTCTGAAATCGCAGAAAAAGTAAAAGCCATCATCATTGATAAACTCGGCGTTGAGGCTTCGGAAGTAACGCCGGAGGCTTCGTTCACCAACGACTTGGGTGCCGATTCGCTGGATACCGTTGAGTTGATCATGGAGTTCGAAAAAGAATTCAACGTGTCTATTCCCGACGATCAGGCCGAGAACATCGGTACCGTAGGTCAGGCTATCAGCTACCTCGAAGAGCACGCTAAATAGTTGTTAGTGCTTGGTTGTCAGTTGTTGGTGATGTGCTTACAGCGTAATGGCTGCCCCATTCTTCACTGACAACTGACAACCAAGCACCAATAACTAAAAAGACCGGCCGGCCTGCCGCCGGTCGGTTTGCTTTTCTACCCTTTCCATTTTTTCGCTTCTCGAGCCCGCCTATGTCTCTTCGGAGAGTTGTCGTGACCGGCCTGGGTGCCATTACCCCCGTCGGCAAAACCGCCCCCGCGTATTGGGAGGGCCTGGCCGCCGGCCGTAGTGGTGCCGCGCCCATCACCCGTTTCGATGCCAGCAAGTTTAAAACCCGCTTTGCCTGCGAAGTGAAGGACTACAATCCGGATGACTACTTCGAGCGCAAAGAGGGCCGGAAAATGGACATCTTCACCCAGTTCGCCCTCATCGCCGCCAACGAGGCCATTGCGGATGCCAATCTGGCCGCCGAAGGTATCGACAAGGACCGGGTGGGCGTTATCTGGGGCTCCGGCATTGGGGGGCTTACGTCGCTGCAAGCCGAGTGCATTGCCTTCGCCCACGGCGACGGCACGCCCCGCTTCAACCCCTTCTTCATCCCAAAAATGATTGCCGACAGCGCGTCGGGCAACATTTCCATCCGCCACAAATTCCGGGGGCCGAACTTCGTGACGACGTCGGCCTGCGCCTCGTCGTCGGATTCGATTATTTCGGCCTACAACTACATCCGCCTCAATATGGCCGACGTGATGGTGACCGGCGGCTCGGAAGCCGCCATCACCGAGTCGGGCGTGGGCGGCTTCAACGCCCTCAAGGCTATGAGTGAGCGCAACGACGCGCCCGAGCAGGCCTCCCGCCCCTACGACAAGGAGCGCGACGGTTTCGTGCTGGGCGAAGGTGCGGCCTCCCTCATTCTGGAAGAATACGAACATGCCAAGGCCCGCGGGGCCAAAATCTACGCCGAGCTGATCGGCGGCGGCATGTCGGCCGATGCCTACCACATTACGGCCCCCGATCCCGAGGGCAACGGCGTGGTGCTGGTGATGCAGAACGCGCTGCGCGATGCCGGCATCCGGCCCGAGCAGGTGGACTACATCAACACCCACGGCACGAGCACCCCGCTCGGCGACGGGGCCGAGGTGAAGGCCATTCAGAAAGTGTTCGGCGAGCACGCCTACGGCCTCAACATCAGCTCTACCAAGAGCATGACCGGCCACCTGCTGGGAGCCGCCGGGGCCATTGAGGCCGTGGCCTGCATCATGGCCATGCAGCACGGCGTAATCCCGCCCACCATCAACCACGTCACCGACGACCCCGAGCTGGACCCCAAGCTGAACTTCACGTTCAACGAGGCCCAGAAGCGCGAGGTGAACGTGGCCATGAGCAACACCTTCGGGTTTGGCGGCCACAACACGTCGGTCATCTTTCGTAAACTTCCCGCTTAATGCCCAAGCCCGGTCAGCCCCTGCCGTTATTCGGTTTTTTTCGCCGTCTGCTGGGCCGTGACCGGGCTTTCCGGCAAGCTATTACCACCATCACGGGGCACGCGCCCGACAACGTGTACCTGTACCGGCTGGCCTTCACCCACTCTTCGGTGGTGCGCCAGCAAGGCGAACAGGCCCGCCACCAGAGCAACGAGCGGCTGGAATTCCTCGGCGACGCCGTGCTGGGTACGGCCGTGGCCGAGTACCTGTTTCGCAAGTTTCCCTACGAGCAGGAGGGCTTCCTGACGGAGATGCGCAGCCGCATCGTGAACCGGGAAAGCCTCAACGTGATTGCCCTCAAAACCGGGCTCGATAAGCTGGTGCAGCTCGATGCGGCCCAGGGCCGGGCGGCCCGCTCGCGCTCGGTGAACGGCAACGCCCTGGAGGCCCTGGTGGGGGCCGTGTACCTCGACCACGGCTACAAAACGGCCCGTAAGTTCGTGCTCAACCGCCTGCTCAAGCCCTACGTGGACGTGAAGGCCATGACCCAGACGACCACCAACTTCAAGAGCAAGCTGATTGAGTGGGCCCAGCGCAACGGCAAAAACATGCGCTACGAGCTCACCGGCGAAGCCCGCCCGGGCGGCGTCATGGAGTTTTCGGCCGTGGTGGTAGTGGATGAGGAAGAAGTGGCCACCGGCATGGGCCTCTCGAAAAAGCAAGCCGAGCAACTAGCCGCCGAGCGGGCGTTGGCCGCGCTGGGGGTATAAGAACAGCACTGCGGACCTCTGCGCAAACACAGCGTCCTCTGCGGGCTAAAATCGTAACAACGACTTAGCCCGCAGAGGAGGCTGTGTTTGCGCAGAAGGCGCAGTGCTGTTCTGATAACTCAAGCCGGGAAAAAGGAGTTGCTTTGCAGACGCAAACCAACCATACCACTATGCGAATAGCCGGCGCCGCCCTCAACCAGATTCCCTTCGACTGGACCCACAACCTGCGCACGATTCAGACGGCCATTGAGCAGGCCAAAGCGGCCGGCGTGGAGCTGCTGTGCCTGCCGGAGCTGTGCCTGACCGGCTACGGCTGCGAGGACCTGTTTCTGAGCGACTGGCTGCCCGAGTCCGCCCTGCAACACCTGCAAACCATCCGGCCCTGGACGGCGGGCATCTGCGTGGTGGTGGGCCTGCCGGTGCGCCTGAGCGGCCGCACGTACAACACGGCCGCCGTGCTGCGCGACGGGCAGGTGCTGGGTTTCGCGGCCAAGCAGTTCCTGGCCAACGACGGGGTGCACTACGAGCCCCGGTTCTTCCATCCCTGGCCGGCCGGCGAAACCACTACCGTGCAGTGGGAAGGGGAGGAGTGGCCCCTGGGGGATATGATTTTCGAGCACCAGGGCGTGAAATTCGGGTTTGAAATCTGCGAGGATGCCTGGCGGCCCGACGACGTGCGGCCCGCCTGCCGCCTCCAGGGCCGCGTGGACCTGATTGTGAACCCCTCGGCCTCGCACTTCGCCATGAGCAAAACCGACCTGCGCTACCAGCTGGTGTTGCAGGCCTCGCGCAAGTTCCACTGCACCTACCTCTACGCCAACCTGCTGGGCAACGAGGCCGGCCGCATCATCTACGACGGCGAAATTCTGGTGGCCCGCAACGGCCATCTGCTCCAGCGCAACCAGCTCATGAGCTTTAAGGAAGTGGATTTGGAGTGCGTGGACGTGGATTTCAGCACCGAGCTACCGGCCGCCGAAACCATTGCAGCCCTGCCCACGCCCGACGAGTACCTGGAGCTCAACCAGGCGCTAAGTCTGGCCCTGTTCGATTATTTGCGCAAGGCCCGCAGCCGGGGCTTCGTGCTCAGCCTCAGCGGCGGGGCCGACTCCTGCATGTGCGCCGTGGCGGTGGCCGAAATGGTACGCCTGGGCACCGCGGAGCTGGGCACGGCCGAATTCATGCGCCGATCGGGCTGCTTCACGGCCGCCGACATTGAGGAAATACCCGGCGCGCCCGGGGCTGCACCGCAACAGCGGCAGCTGGTGGCGGCCGACGGCTCGCCCAGCCCGACCCCGGCCGGCAACCTGCCCCCGGCCAGCACCGAGGCCGTTTCCGTTGACCAGCGGGAGCTAAACCGCCGCCTGACGGGCCGCCTACTCACCTGCGCCTACCAAGGCACCGTGAATTCCTCCGACGACACGTTCACCTCGGCCCGGGAACTGGCCGCCGACATTGGGGCCGTGTTTTACAGCTGGGATATCAACGAGGAAGTAAGCGGCTACGTGGGCAAGGTGGAGCACGCCCTGGGCCGGGAGCTGACCTGGCAGACCGACGACCTGGCCCTCCAGAACATTCAGGCCCGGGTGCGCGCCCCCGCTATCTGGATGCTGGCCAACATCCAAAACTGCCTGCTGATGACGACTTCCAACCGCTCCGAAGCCAGCGTGGGCTACTGCACCATGGACGGCGACACGGCCGGCTCCATCTCACCCATTGCCGGCGTGGACAAGTTCTTCGTGAAGCAGTGGCTGCGCTGGGCCGAAACCGAGCTCCACTACCCCGGCCTGCGCCGCGTGAACAGCCTGCAACCCACTGCCGAGCTGCGCCCGCTGGCCGACAACCAGACCGATGAGCGCGACCTGATGCCCTACGTGCTGCTCAACCGCATCGAGCGCCTGGCCTTCTACGACCGGCTGGCTCCGGCCCAGGTGCTGGCCACCCTGCGCCACGAAGACCCCGCCGCCGACTGGGAACAGCTCAAAACCTACGTGAAGCGCTTTTTCAGCCTCTGGAGCCGCAACCAGTGGAAGCGCGAACGGTACGCCCCCGCCTTCCACCTCGACGACTACAACGTGGACCCGCGCTCCTGGCTGCGCTTCCCCATCCTGAGCGGCGGCTACGCCCGGGAGCTGGCCGCGCTATAGAATAGGCTCCGGCCTACTATTGCGCCGCCTCGCCCCCGCACCCCCCGCTGCCTGATGCGTGCCGTGCAAGAGGAGCGGGCAAGCCTGACGATTCAGTTGTAGAACTTATACCCCCGGCAGATTCTAGCCCCGTTGGGGCGATACCAATCGTCCTAACGGTTGGCATCGCCCCAACGGGGTTTTGCCTTTGCCCCCTTGCCTACACCTGCTCAGATTAGTTATTGCGGTTTCGCGAACCGCTGTACAAGTATTTTTCAAAAAGCGAAAATACTTGTACAACCTACGCGGCTAACTTGTACAAGTATTTTCGCTTTTTGAAAAATACTTGTACAACTTCAAACTGCTTACCGCAGGCGGCGGGCCTCTGTTCTTGTTGGAGGCGGGGCCGCGCAGTGGCGGGCTGTTTCCCGACCCAATAGCCGCCGCTACTCACCGGAGCCGGTGCATTCGTCAGAAATTCTCCCTTCTCTCCGCAACCCATTGGCCGCCCCCGGGCAACTCAAAGCAACCGGGCACGGAAGTCCGGGATGCGTAGCGTTGCTGGTTGGGCTCTTTTTCGGCAGAATGAAATCCAGTCGTTCATTCAGCATGCACCTTCTCTCTTTTTCGGAGCGGGGGACCGGGGAAAGGCGAACCATTCCAGACCGCTGCCCCCCCGCTAAAAAACCGGTACTTTCGTGGCCTAACCCTGATGAATCCGTGACGGCAAGCAGTAGTCTGAACCAGCTATACCAGGAGCGCGCGGCCTACCGGCTGCCGCTGTACTCCGCCCGGCAGGTGGCCCGCCTGACGGGCCTCTCGGCGTCCACGGTGCAGGCCTGGACCCACGCCGACGACCACGAGGCGCTGGTGCAGGCGGCCAGCCCCGAGGGGTTGTCGTTTCTGAACCTGGTAGAAGTGCACGTGCTGGCCGCTATCCGCCACCAGCACGGCATTCCGCTCCAGCGGGTGCGCCACGCCGTGCAGTTCGTGCGCCAGGAGTTGCAGGCCGAATACCCGCTGGCCCAGCACCAGTTCGAAACCGATGGCGTGGATCTGTTCGTGCGGGCGCTGGAAGACGAGAACCTGCTCATCAATGCCTCCCGCCGGGGCCAGATTACCATTCGGCAGCTGGTGGAAGCCTACCTGCGCCGCATCGAGCGGGCAGCCGACGGGTTTCCGCTCCGCCTGTTTCCGGTGTACGCCAGCAACCCCGGCTTCGTGCCCAGTGGGTTGCCCGCCTACATTGTTGTAGACCCCACCGTGGCCTTTGGGCGGCCGGTGCTCACCGAAACCTACGTGCCCGTAGACGTGGTAGTGGACCAGTACCGGGCCGGCGACGCGGTGGCCGATATTGCCCGTAATTTCAACCTCTCGGCCCCGGCCGTAGAAGAAGCCATCCGGTATGAGCTCGGCGCCTGACCCCCTGTTTTTCCTCGACCGCACCCTCGATACCACCCTGGTGCGCGCGGCCCTACAGGCCCTGCCCGATACCTTCCTGCACCATGCCGACCTGTTCGCGCCCGCCACGCCCGACGCCGAATGGCTGCCGGCCGTAACGGCCCGGGGCGGCTTCGTGCTGACCCAGGAGCGCCGCCTGCACTACAACCCGCTGGAGCTGGAGGCACTGCTGGCCAGTGGCAGCGGCACGTTTATTCTCGTGGCCAAGGGCCTTACCGGGGCCGGGGTGGCCGAGTGCCTGGTGCGGGCTCTGCCGCGCCTGCGCCGCTTTGTGCAAAAATACCCACGGCCCTTCGTAGCCAAAGTGTACGTGGACGGGAGCGTACAGCGCGTTCTTGCCGGAACCTGAAAATCAAGCCTTGCCGTCAGGTTATCCGGACTCACCTCCTGTACCCGTAGGGTCAAGCGCCGTCCTTCGGTTTGCGCTTGACCCTACGGGTACAGGATGCAAAAATTTAATTTATTGGATACCAGGGTTATATACTATAATTATAAAGCCCGGCGCAAGTTTTTGGCCCTGGCCGGACCTAAGCCTGTGTAACCCCAGTATATGCGGCACCGTCCGGAGCTGGTTGCCCACTGTTTCCATCCTTCTGCTGCCGAGTGCCTACGCTTCCGCTGCCTGCTTTTCAACGGTGCCCGCCCCCCGCGCGGCCCGCTCCGGCCTGTCCTGAGGCCGAGCTGGTGGCGCAACTGCAACGGGGCAGCGAGGCGGCGTTTCGCCTGCTGGTAGAACGGTACCAGAACCGGATTTACCGCACCGCGCTGGCTTTGCTTCGCTCGCCGGAGGAAGCCGAAGACGTGGCCCAGGAGGTGTTCGTGGAAGTTTACCAAACCATTGGCCGCTTCCGCAGCGAAGCCTCGCTGACCACCTGGCTCTACCAGCTGGCTACTTCGCGGGCCCTGAAAAACCTGCGGCGGGCCCGCACCAAAAAGCGCTTCGCCTACTTCACCAGCCTGCTGAGCCCCGACAACCGGGTGCTCCACGAGCCGGCTGACCATGAGCATCCGCAGGCCCAATTGGAAAGCCAGGAGCAGGTGGCGGTGCTGCTGGCCCACCTTGCCCGCCTGCCCGACCAGCAGCAGGTGGCTTTCACGCTGCGCCACGAGCAGGAGCTGAGCTACGAGCAAATTGCCGCCGTGCTCACTACCACCGTGCCCGCCGTCGAATCGTTGTTATTCCGCGCCCGAAAAACGCTGCGCGCTCACCTTCAGCCCTCCCCGCGCCATGCCTGATTCCGACCCTCGCCCCAACGCCGACGAAGACTGGGACACGCTGCTGCGCCACTGGCGAAACCAGCCGGCAGCCCAGCCCCGACCATACTTTTACAATCGGGTACGTGCCCGCCTCGACCGCGAAACGGCCGTAACGCGTCTGCTGGTACCGGCGTGGCTGCGCTGGCCCGCTTACGCCGTGATGCTGGGCGCGCTGCTCCTGCTTAGCGGCGACGATGCCGCCCAGCACTCGGTAAGCAGTGCCAGCCAGAACCGCCCTGATCGGATTGAATTCCAGCCTGCTGGCGACTAATGCCGCGTACCTGCGGCCCCCAAGCTGCCCGGCACGGAAGCCGGAAAGTGGGTTTGCCGGGCCAAAAGCCCTTTGTCTGAGTACCTTTGAATCCTTCTCTTTTCTTTTGAAGCCATGTTGTCTATGCTGAGTGCCATTCTTTGGAACCCCGACCCTATTCTGGCCCACCTGGGGCCACTGACGCTGCGCTGGTACGGGCTGCTGTTTATGTCGGGCTTCGTAGTGGGCACGTTTATTCTGGGGCATATCTACAAGTCCGAGAAAGTGTCGCCGCGCTGGGTGGATGTGATTACGATTTACGTGCTGCTGGGTACCGTGATTGGCGCGCGCCTGGGCCACGTGTTTTTTTACGACTGGCCCCAGTACAAAGACAATCTGCTGAGCATTTTTAAAATCTGGGAAGGTGGGCTGGCCTCGCACGGGGCCACCATCGGCATCATCTTCGCCGTCTGGCTGTTCAGCCGCAACAATAAGTTCGACGTGCTCTGGACCCTCGACCGCATCGTGCTGGTGGTGGCCGTGGGCGGGGCGCTCATCCGGATGGGCAACCTGATGAACTCCGAAATCGTGGGCCACCCCACCACCGCGCCCTGGGCCTTCACCTTCCCCCGCGACTACGAGCACCTGGTGAAAGCCACCGCCGATCAGCCCGTTGCGGCCGGCTCGGCCGTGGTGCAGTATTCCCGCCAGCCCGGCCAGGATGCCCAGGTAACGGCCCAGCCGGCCGGCACCACCGTGGCCGCCGGTTCGCTGGTGGCCGTGCCGCGCCACCCCACCCAGATTTATGAGTCGCTGTTCTGCGTGTTCCTGTTCGTGCTGCTCTACGCCATGTGGAACCGCACCAAGGAGCGCACCCCCCGCGGGCAGCTGTTCGGGCTGTTTGTGGTGCTGCTGTTCTCGTTCCGCTTTTTCATCGAGTTCTTCAAAGAAGATCAGGTGGCCTTTGAGCAGGGTATGCAATTCAACATGGGCCAGCTGCTGAGCATTCCGCTGGTGTTTATGGGCCTCTACGTGCTCTGGCGGGCCGGCAAAAACCCCACCAACCCCTACGGCTACGCCCCGCGGGATCTGGAGGAAGAGCCCACTAAAGCTGTTAGCTGATAGCTATTAGCTGTTAGCTCTCGTTCATCAATTCTCAGTTATTGCGCACAAAAAAGGGCCCCGCACTCAACCGAGTGCGGGGCCTTCTTCGTTTTTCAGCTAACAGCTAACAGCTAACAGCTAACAGCTAACAGCTAACAGCTAACAGCTAACAGCTCAAAAACTAGTAGTTGCGGTTGACGGCGTTGAGGTCCTCGAAAGCCGATTTGAGGCGGGTGACGAAGCTTTCCTCGCCCTTGCGGAGCCACACGCGCGGGTCGTAGTACTTCTTGTTGGGCGAATCCTCGCCGTTGGGGTTACCGATCTGGGCCTGTAGGAAGGCTTCGTTCTTCTGGTAATACTGGCGGATGCCGTCCCAGAAAGCCCACTGCATGTCGGTGTCGATGTTCATTTTGATGGCGCCGTAGCCGATGGCCTCGCGGATTTCTTCCTGCGTGGAGCCCGAGCCACCATGGAACACGAAGTTGATGGGCAGCTTGGCGTCGAGCTTGAACTTCTCCTTCACGAACTCCTGGGAGTTGTGCAGAATTTTCGGCTCAAGCTTCACGTTGCCGGGCTTGTACACGCCGTGCACGTTGCCGAAAGCGGCCGCGATGGTGAAGCGGGGGCTGATTTTGCTCAGCTCCTCGTAGGCGTAGGCTACTTCCGACGGCTGGGTGTAGAGCTTGCTGGAATCGACGTCGGAGTTGTCCACGCCGTCTTCTTCGCCACCGGTTACGCCCAGCTCAATTTCGAGCGTCATCCCGATTTTGGCCATGCGCTCCAGGTACTCCTTGCAGATTTCCACGTTCTCCTCAATCGGCTCCTCCGACAAGTCGAGCATGTGCGAGGAGTAGAGCGGCTGGCCGTGCTGGGCGAAGTGCTTTTCGCCGGCTTCGAGCAAGCCATCAATCCAGGGCAGGAGCTTTTTGGCGGCGTGGTCGGTGTGCAACACCACGGGCACGCCATAGGCCTCGGCCATCAGGTGAATGTGCTGGGCACCCGAAATAGCGCCGGCAATGCTGGCCTGCTGCTTATCGTTGGGCAACCCCTTGCCAGCGTAGAACTGCGCGCCGCCATTCGAGAACTGAATGATAACGGGCGAGTTCAGGTCGCGGGCGGTTTCCAGCACGGCGTTCACCGTGTCGGTGCCGGTGACGTTCACGGCGGGCAGGGCATAGCCGTGCTGCTTGGCGTGCTCGAAAAGCTGCTGCACTTCGTCGCCGTACAATACGCCGGCGCGCAGGCCGGTAAGAGTGGTTTGGTCAGCCATGTGCTGGAGGATAGGGGGTAGTGGCGCGGCAGTGGGCAACCGCACCGGGTTAGGAATTGAGCCAAATTTAAGGAAAAGAACTCGCCCTGCCCAGCCACCATGCGCCCCGCCGTAGCGGGCGCGGCAGGGCAGGAGCGAGGCGAGTTCTTTTCCTTACTTGAGCTCGTACTCGTAGAGGGCGCCCTGCTCGGTGCTGATGTAGAGCAGCGAATCGGTAGTGAACACGGCCCCTTCGGTCTGCCCTACGCCCTTGAGGGAAATCCGCTCGGGCTTGGCTTTGAGGAGGGCCGCCAGGTTTTCGCCTTCGAACACGAACATCTCTTCGCGGGCCATGAGCACCAGCCGGCGGCCGTTGGGGCTGAGCGTGGCATCGGTTACTTCGCCCGGAATGGCGAGTTTAGTCAGCAGCTTGGCCGTGTAGGAGCCGGGCCGGTCGGGCACGGTGTACACCTTGCTGGTTTCCTGCTGGCCCCGGTCCTTGGTGAACAGGTAGACCTGCCCGTCGTACCAGAGCGTGGCCTCACAGTCGAAGTTGCGCTGCTTTTTCTTGGGCGGAAACTCGGTCTGGTCGGGGTACTTGAGCTTGATTTCCTGGACGATTTGCGGGTTGAGCGGGTTGAGACGGTGAATCACCAGGTCGCGGCGGTCGTTGTTGTTGTTGCCCACATCGCCGATGTAGAGGTTGCCCACGTCGTCGCGGGTGATACTCTCCCAGTCGCGGCTTTGCACCGGCATGTCGATCTGGGCCACGGTTTTGCCGTCCTCAATCCGGATGCGGTACAGAATGGGCGGGTTGCCGTCGTCGGAGTGGGTGTAGAGCGTGCCGGATTCGCCGGTGAGGGCCAGGCCCGAGCTTTCGCGCACGTCGTCGAGCTTCGATACGCGCTTGAGGTGGTCGATGCCCTCGCCCTTTTTGTCCTTTTTACTGCTCACGTTGAGGGGGGTGGCGGAGGTATCGGGCTGGCTGGGCTGGGCTTCGGAACAGCCGCTGAGCAGCGTGCCGGCCAGGGTGGCGGCAATCCATAGTGTACGCATATGCTGGGTGAAATCAGACGAAAAAAAGCCGCCGGTACCATAGGCCCCGGCCGCCACATCAGCTCTTGTACGGCCCGCAAATGCGGGAGTTGGTGAAACGGTGAATGAGTGACTCGGTGACTGAGTGAATGACGTTCTCTCAGTCACCGAGTCACTCATTCACCGTTTCACCGCTACGGCACCGGATCGGGGCCGTGGCCGCCCCAGGGGTGGCAGCGGCTGATGCGGCGCAACGCCAGCCGGCCGCCGCGCCAGGGTCCGTGCTTCGTGACGGCCTCCACGGCATAGGCCGAGCAGGTGGGCACGAACCGGCAGCTGGGCGGTTTGAGGGGGGAAATCAGGTGGCGGTACACCCAGAGCAAACCCAGCAGCAGCTGGCGGAACAGGTAAGTCATTGTTGCTCAAAGGTACTGGATTCGGTTTCCCGCAGAAGTCCGCAGAGTGTTTCAAGCACCGCTCTGCGAACCTGCGCGAAACCTGCGCGTGCCTCCGCGGGAAACAACGTCAGAACACAATTCCGTACCTTCGCCGGTACTATTTCCCACCCACCAACCTGCATTATGCGCCAGAATCATTGGGTTAAAGCCCTGTTACTAACGCTGCTGTTGCCCCTGACGGCCCACGCCGACGAGGGCATGTGGCTTCCGCTCTTCATCAAGCGCCTCAACCAGGCCGACATGCAGAAGAAGGGCCTCAAGCTGACGGCCGAAGAAATTTACGACGTCAACAATGCCTCGCTCAAGGATGCCGTGGTGCAGCTCGGCGGCTTCTGCACCGGCGAATTCGTGAGCACCCAGGGCCTGCTGCTCACCAACCACCACTGCGGCTACGACGCCATCCAGACCCACAGCACGCCCCAGAACAACATTTTGCAGGACGGTTTCTTCGCCGCCACCAAGGCCGATGAGAAGAAGAACCCCGGTCTGTTCGTGGACATTCTGGTGCGCATGGAAGACGTGACGGCCAAAATGACCGCGGGCCTAAGCGCCGCCACGCCCGAAGCCGAGCGCGTGGCCACCATCCAGCAGCGCCAGCGCGAAATGGCCGAAGCCGCCAAAGAAAACGGCCAGTACGTGGCCTACGTGCGCGACATGTTCGGCGGCAACGAGTACTACCTGTTCATTTACCAGCGCTTCGGCGACGTGCGCCTGGTAGGCGCCCCGCCCGAGGCGGTGGGTAAGTTCGGCGGCGACACCGACAACTGGATGTGGCCCCGCCACACCGGCGACTTCAGCATGTTCCGGGTGTACGCCGACAAGGACAACAAGCCCACCGCCGGCCCCCAGGACGGCAATGTGCCCTACGTGCCCAAAAAGCACCTGCCCGTGGCTTTGCAAGGCGTAAATGAGGGCGACTTCGCCATGGTGTTCGGCTTCCCCGGCCGCACCCAGCGGTTTCTGCCCGCCGCCGGCCTCCAGCTCACCCTCGACCAGACCAACCCGGCCCGCATCAAGCTGCGCGACACCCGCCTCAAGCTCTGGAAAGCCGACATGGACAAGAACCCCAACCTGCGCCTTCAGTACGCCAGCAAGTACGCCAACATTGCCAACTACTGGAAGTACTTCATTGGCCAGAACGAGGGCATGAACCGCCTGAAAACCGTGCAGACCAAGCGGGCCGAGGAAGCCGCCCTGACCCAGTGGATTGCCCAGGACCCCACCCGCCAGCAGCAGTACGGCGAGGCCCTGACCACCATCGAGGACGCTTACAAAACCCAGCGCCAGTACAACCTGAGCACCCAGTACGTGAACGAGGGCGCTTTCGGCACCGAAATTATCACCCTCTCGGCCCGCATGCTGCCCCTGGCCAACGCCCTGAAAAGCGGCGACAAGGGAGCCATCAGCAAGGCCACCGAAGCCCTGCAGGAACCCGTGCAGGACTACTTCAAGAACTACAGCGCCGCCACCGACCAGAAGGTATTTGCCGCGCTACTGGGCCTTTACATGCAGGACGTACCCCAGGACCAGCAGCCCGACGTGTTTGCCCTGGTGAAGAAGCAGTACGGCGGCTCGATGGATAAATACGCCGCCTACGTGTACGGCAACTCCTTCCTGACCTCGGAAGCCAAGGTGAAGGCCTTCCTGGCCAACCCCTCGCTGGCCAAGCTCGAAGCCGACCCGGGTTACAAAACCTACCAGTCGGTGTACACGAACTACGTGCAGAACATCCTGCCTAAAGTGCAGGCCTCGCAGGCCGGCCTCGGCCGCGCCAACCGCCTTTACGTAGCCGCCCTGCGCGAAAAGAACAGCCAGAAGGTGTACTCGCCCGACGCCAACTCCACCATCCGCCTCAGCTACGGCACCGTGCGCCCCTACGACGGCCGCGATGCCGTGCACTACGACTACAAAACCACCGCCCAGGGTATTCTGGAAAAGGAAGACGCTTCCAACCCCGAGTTTGTGGTCCCTAAAAAGGAGTTGGAGCTGCTCAAGATGAAGGATTACGGCCGCTACGCCGACAAGCAGGGCAACCTGCCGGTGGCCTTCATTACCGATAACGACATCACGGGCGGCAACTCCGGTTCGCCCGTCATCAACGGCCGCGGCGAGCTGATTGGCATTGCCTTCGACGGCAACTGGGAAGCCATGACCGGCGACCTGGCCTACGACCCCGACCTCAAGCGCTGCATCAACGTAGACATCCGCTACGTGCTCTGGTGCATTGAGAAGCTGGGCGGTGCCAAGCACATCGTCGATGAAATGACGCTGGTCAACGGCGCGCCAAACCCCGGCATCGGCCCCGCCTCGGCCAGCACCAGCCTCCTGAACACGGGCATGGGCGACCTGGAAAAGATGAAGGTGAAAACCGAGCAGGGCGGTAAAACCAAAATCAAGCGCAAAAACAAAAAGGAGAAGGATTCGGCTAAAATGTAGCCCGGTATCCCGCTTTTGCCCATTGGGGCACTGGCCCCCGAAGCTCCGGTACCGTTAGGTGCCGGAGCTTTTTGCTGGGGTACAGCGGTTGGTCGGGTTCCGGAAACCGACTTTTTGCACCTGATTCGCGTAGTTTCCTTGCGTGGCCACCGCTGTTCTTGCGCGTTGCCGCCTTCCTCACCCTCCAAGCTTCCGCCATTATGCCTTCTGCCGACTCCTATGTTATTGGCCTCGATTTCGGAACGTCGTCGGTGCGGGCGTTGCTGGTGGAAGCGGGCACCGGCCGCGAGGTGGCGGAGGCCGTGCGCGAGTACCCGCGCTGGGAGGCCGGGGAGTTCTGCGACCCCGACCGCAACCAGTTCCGCCAGCACCCCCTCGACCACCTCGAAGGCCTCACGGCAGCCGTGCGCGAGGTGGTAGCCCTGGTCGATGACCCCGCCCGCATCGTGGGGTTGGCCGTCGATGCCACGGCCTCCACGCCCGGCCCGGTAAACGAGCAGGGCGTGGCGCTGGGCCTGCTGCCCGAATTCGCCGACAACCCCGACGCCCTGTTCATCCTCTGGAAAGACCATACGGCCGTGGCCGAAGCCGAAGAAATCAATGCGCTGGCCCGCCGCTGGGGTGGCCCCGACTACACCCGCTACTCGGGCGGGGTGTATTCGCCGGAGTGGTTCTGGGCCAAAATCACGCGCATCGTGCGCCAGAACGAGGCCGTGGCCCGCGCCGCCTACTCCTGGCTGGAACACTGCGACTGGGTGACGCTCGAACTCACCGGCCAGCCGCTGGCCGACCTGAAGCGGAGCCGGTGCGCCGCCGGCCACAAAGCCCTCTGGCACCCCGACTGGGACGGCCTGCCCGCCGAGATTTTTCTCACCCAACTCGAACCCCGCCTGGCCGGCCTGCGCGCCCGCCTCTACCAGAACACCTACACCGCCGACGAGGTGGCCGGTACGCTCAGCCCCGTCTGGGCCAAGAAGCTGGGTTTGCGCCCCGAAACGGTAGTGGCCGTGGGCACCGTGGACGCCCACGCCGGTGGGGTAGGGGCCGGCATCAGGCCCTACACGATGGTGAAAGTGATGGGCACCAGCACCTGCGACATTGTGGTGGTGCCGCCCGCCGATCTGGCCGGCCGGCCCCCGGTAGCGGGTATTTGCGGACAGGTGCTGGGCTCGGTGGTGCCGGGGCTGGTGGGGTTGGAGGCCGGCCAGTCGGCCTTCGGCGACCTGCTGGCCTGGTTCGAGAACCTGCTGACCTGGCCCCTGACTGCCGTGCTGGCGCGCAGCGCCGGCCTGAGCCCCGAACAACGCGAGAAACTACGGCTCGATGCTGAGGAAAACCTGCTGGAGCTGCTTACCGAAGCAGCCCAGGTCCTCGGCCCCGCCCCCAGTCCGGTGCTGGCCTTGGATTGGGTAAACGGCCGCCGCACGCCCGACGCCAACCACCAGCTGCAAGGGGCATTGCGCAACCTCACGATGGGCTCCGGGGCCCCGGAAATCTTTCGGGCCCTGGTAGAAAGCCTCTGCTACGGCTCGCGCCGGATTCTGGAGCGCTTCGGGGCTGAAGGCATCCGCGTGGAGCAAATCGTGGCCATTGGCGGGGTGGCCAAAAAATCGGCCTTTATCATGCAAACGCTGGCCGACGTGCTCAACCACCGCCTGGTGGTAACGGCCTCCGAGCAGGCCCCAGCCCTGGGCGCGGCCATGTACGCGGCCGTGGCCGCCGGCTGCTACCCCACCGTAGAAGCTGCCCAGCAGGCTATGAGCAGCGGCTTCTCGGCCACTTACGAACCCGACCCGGCCCGCGCCGCCGCCTACGCGCCCCACTACGCCGCTTACCTGGCGCTGGGCAACTTTATTGAGGAGTCGACTACCGGTCAACTCAACAATTCGGCCGCTCACTTGTAACTATCAACTCACCAAATTCACTGGCCCCATTTTGCATGGCGAAATCATTTCTGACGGACATTAAAAAACACTTTGGCGACGGCAATTACGCCGGCGACGAGTTTGGCGGGGCCCGCGGCACCTCGGGGCAGGGGCTGCCCACCGGCGGGCCGGGCAACTTCATGTTTGCCACCGGCATCGAGTGCTCGTACCCGACCATCGAACACGGCAAGGTGCGCCGCGACTTGCTCGAAGAGTGCGGCCACTACGAGTACTGGCAGAAAGACCTGCAGCTGGTGCACGACCTGGGCCTGAAAGTGCTTCGCTACGGCTTGCCCTACCACAAAACCCACCTCGGCCCCGGCGAGTACGACTGGGAGTTTGCCGACAAGGTGATGGCCGAAATGCAGCGCCTGGGCATCACGCCCATTCTGGATCTGATGCACTTTGGCGTGCCCGACTGGCTGGGCAACTTCCAGAACCCCGAGCTGCCCGTGCACTTTGCCGAGTACTGCGGGGCCGTAGCCGAGCGCTACTCCTGGGTGCGCTACTACACGCCCATCAACGAAATCTACGTAACGGCCAAGCTCAGCGCCAAAGATGGCATCTGGAACGAGCAGCTGCGGTCCGACGAGGCCTTCGTGACGGCCATCAAGCACCTGGTGGCGGCCTCCATTATGGGCAACCAGCAAATCGCCCGCCACCGCCCCGACTGCGTGATTGTGCAGAGCGAATCGGCCGAGTATACCCACGAGCTGCGTACCGAGCGCACGCCCCACATTCAGCTCGAAAACAAGCTGCGCTTCCTGGCCCTCGACCTGCTCTACGCCCACCACCCCGACGGCGAAGTGTACCAGTACCTGAGCGACAATGGCCTGACCCGCCAGGAATACGACTGGTTTATGGTAGGCGAGCCGCCCGGATATCAGATTATGGGCAACGACTACTACGGCCGCAACGAGCGCATGATTCTGCCCAATGGGGAGGTGCTCACGGCCTCCGATGTTATGGGCTGGTTCAACATCACCCACGACTATTACCTGCGCTACCACAAGCCGGTGATGCACACCGAAACCAATGTGTTTGACCCTGAGCAGGCCCCCACCTGGCTCTGGAAGCAGTGGGTGAATATTTTGCAGATGCGCAAGCTGGGCGTGCCGGTGCTCGGCTTCACCTGGTATTCGCTCATCGACCAGGTCGACTGGAACCGGGGCCTGGAGGCAAAAGAAGGTACCGTAAATGCCTGCGGCCTCTACGATATGAACCGCAACCCGCGCCCCGTAGCCGAAGCCTACCGCCAGCTACTCCAGGAGTACGGCCAGATTACCATTATCCCCCACGGCGAGCTGTTCGAGCAGAACAGCCGCCCGGCCACGCTCAAAGTGGAGATATAACCCGCTCCGGTAAGGGTGAGGAGCCCGTTCCGGCTCCCGGTTATCCAGTCCAGTACCCGAAGGCCCGCCCCGCTGAATCAGCGTGGGGCGGGCCTTTTTGGTAGAAAAATGCCCGCCCGCTTGCGGGAGTCATGGCAAGTGTATACTTTCCAGCAGTTCAGCTATTTAACGTTTATTTTATGGTGAAAATATCCATATTCTCAGTCCTGCTGATCGGCTTCTCGACGGCGGCTTTTGCCCAAGGACCCGGCTTGTGGGGTGCCCGCGCGGCCGCCCTGGGCCAGATGGGCGCCGTGCTGGCCGACGACGCCTGGGCCGGGGCCGGCAACGCCGCCGCGCTGGGCCAGCTCAACCGGCCTGCCGTGGGCGTGGGGGCCGAAAACCGCTACCTGCTGCCCACCCTCAATACCGCCTCGCTGGTGGTGGCCGTGCCCATTGCTTATCGGAAAAGCGACGCGGCCAGCCCACCCACGCCGGGCGTAACTGCGGCCGTAGCCGGGGCCGATGCGCCGCGCTACGGCACGGTGGGTTTCACGGCCCAGCGGTTTGGGGGCACGCTGTATTCGGAGCAGCGGCTGGGGCTGGGCTATGGCTACCAGCTGGGCACCGTGCGGGTGGGGGCGCGGGTAGAGGTGCTGCAAACCAGCATTCAGGGCCTCGGCAGCCGCCGCGTGGTGGCCGCTTCGCTGGGCGGGCAGGCCGATATCATTCCGCGCCGCCTCACCTTCGGGGCCACGCTCTACAACCTCAACCAGGCCCGCCTGGCCGAATACCAGGACGAGCGCCTGCCCACCGTGCTGCGGGCCGGGTTGGCGTGGCGGCCCGCCGAGAAAGTGCTGCTGCTGGTCGAAACTGAGAAAGATGTGGAGCAGGACGCCGACTTTAAGGCCGGCCTCGAATACCGGCCCCTGCCGGCCCTGGCGCTGCGGGCCGGCCTGAGCACGCTCAGCAGCCAGCTGACGGGCGGCGTGGGCCTGCGCACCGGCGCCTTCCGCATCGATTACGCCGCCGCCTGGCACGAAACGCTGGGCCTGAGCCAGCAGGTGAGCGCCGCCTACGTGTGGGAAAAACCCGGCCGGCCATGAGGACGGGAGTGTTAGGTAAAATGTGGCCCGGACTTCAGTCCGTAGCCCATGCATTAGCCGCTGTTTTCACGAGCGGGCTACGGACTAAAGTCCGGGCCACAGCCGCGTTACTGGCCGCGCTGCTGCTCCAGGCTGCTGCGGCCCAGGCTCAGGAGTACCCGCGCCCGCCGGTGCCCGACCTCGACCGGCTCACCCAGGAGCTGTTTGCCGAAATCCAGACCGACGAGAACAACGTGCCCTACGAGGACCTCTACGAAACGCTGCTGCTCTATTATCAGACGCCGCTCAACCTGAACGCTGCCAGTCGCGACGAGCTGCGGAGCCTGCTGCTGCTCTCCGAAAACCAGATAACCCACCTGCTGGAGCACCGCCAGCAGAACGGGCCGCTGCTGAGTTTGTATGAGTTGCAAAGCGTCGAGGGTTTCGAGCTGCGCACCATCTACCGCGTCGCGCCCTTCGTGGCCGTGCTCAACGCCGACCCCAACGCGGCCCGCGGCAGCCTCTGGCAGCGCATCCGCAGCGAAGAAAACAACGCCCTGTTTCTGCGCTACGAGCGCACTGTGCAGGGCCGCCCCGGCTATGGCCCCGCCGATACCACCCGCACCGGCCGCCCCGCCACCCGCTACCTGGGCTCGCCCGACAAGTTGCTGCTGCGCTACCGCGTGAGCCGAAGCCGGGATTTCAGCCTGGGCTTCACGGCCGAAAAAGATGCTGGCGAGCAGCTCCGTTGGAACCCCGCCACCCGCCGCTACGGAGCCGATTTCTACTCGGCCCACTTCGTGGTGCAGGAGCGGGGGCGGCTCAAAACGCTGGCCCTGGGCGACTACCAGCTGCAATTCGGGCAGGGCCTGCTGTTGTCGTCGGGGTTCGTGGTGGGCAAGGGGGCTGAAACCATTACCACGTTGCGCCGCAGCTCGGTGGGCGTGCGGCCCTACGCCTCGGTGCTCGAAAACACGTTTTTCCGGGGCGCGGCGGCCACCGTGGCCCTCACGCCCACGGTGCGGGCCACCGTGTTCGGCTCCCGCAAGCGGGTTGATGCCTCCATTCAGCAGGCCCGCGACTCGCTGGCCGAATTCCGCGAATTTACCTCGGGCTTACAGCTCACGGGCCTGCACCGCACGGCTACCGAGCTGGCCAACCGCCAGGCTTTGCAGGAAACCATACTCGGCGGCCACGCCCAGTACACCAGCCCCAACAGCGACCTGCAACTGGGTTTCACGGCCGTCAATACCCAGTTTGATAAGCCCGTGCAGCGCCGCGACGAGCTGTATAATAAGTATGAGCTGCGCGGCGACCATAACCTGGCCCTGGGGGCGAACTACAGTTATGTGTGGCGCAACCTGCTGCTGTTCGGCGAAACGGCCCGCAGCGCAGGCGGCGGCCTGGGCACCGTGAACGGGCTGCTGGCCAGCCTCGCGCCGGCCGTCGATGTGTCGGTGCTGCACCGTTCCTACGCCCGCAACTTCCACACGCTCTACGGCAACGCGTTCGGGGAAAACTCGCGCAACATCAACGAAAGCGGCCTGTACCTGGGCCTGAAAGTGCGGCCGGCGACCCGCTGGGAGGCCTCCGCCTACTACGACCGGTTCCGCTTCCCGTGGCTGCGCTACCAGGCCGGCGCCCCCGGCGCGGGCCACGACTGGCTGCTGCGCCTCACTTTCAGCCCCACCAAAACCAGCCTGCTCTACGCCCAACTCCGCCAGCGCACCAAGCCCTACGACGCCGACACACTGCGGCCCGTGCCGGTGCCCGTGCCCACCCGTCGCCGCAGTCTGCTATTCTACTACGACACCAGCCCGCTGCCCCAGCTCAGCCTGCGCACCCGGGTGCAGGGCACCGGGTACCGCGAAGACGGTGGCCCCACCCGCCACGGCTACGTGCTGGCCCAGGACGTAACCGTGCAGCCCCTGCGCCACCTGCGCCTCTCGGCCCGCTACGCCCTCTTCGACACCGACGACTACGATACCCGCCAGTACGTATTCGAGCAGGACGTGCTCTACGCCTTCTCCATTCCGGTGCTCGCCGGCCAGGGCACCCGCACCTACGTGCTGGCCCAAGTCGAATTCAACCGCCACCTCACGCTCTGGCTCCGCTACGCCGACACCCACTACCGCCACCAGGACTCGGTTGGCTCGGGCCTCGACGAAATCCAGGGCAACCGCCGCTCCGATGTGAAGGCCCAGCTGCGGTACCGGTTTTGAGGGGAGGGCACAAGAGAAAAGCCTGTCATCCTGAGCGGAGCGAAAGACCTTATACCACTGCAACGAGTCGTTCGTACGGTCGTTTTTGTGCTGTAAGATCCTGCGCTCCGCTTAGGATGACAGGCTTTTTTCTTGTGCCCTAAAGTACTGAACCCTAATTACTCCTTCACCAGTCGCACGATGGCCGGGCCGGCGGAGGTGGTGAGGTGGAGGGTGTAGATACCGCTGCTCAGCGCACTCAGGTCCAGCGGGAATTGCAGCTGCTCGGTGTTCTTGGTGAAGGTGCGGGTATACACTTGGCGGCCAACTGCGTCGATGACGCGCAGGTTCATGCTGCCGCGCTGGGCCGTGTCGATGGTAACCTGGAAAAGGCCGGTGCTGGGGTTGGGGGCCACGATAACGGACTGCTGCAACGTGGCCGCGTTCACGCTCGTGATACCGGCTACCGTCTGGCAGCTTTCGGTGGAATAGGTTGAGGCCCCCACTGTATTCACGGCCCGCACCCGGTAGCAGTATTGGCCGTTGCCCGTTACGTTGTCGGTGAAGAAGGTGGTGTTGGCGGGCAAAGTGGCAATGCGCGTGAAGGCCGTGCTGCCACCCCGGGAGCGTTCCACCTCAAAGCCGGTTTCGTTGTCGGCTTTGTCCACCCACAGCATGTCGATGGCTGCGCTGGTGGCCTGCACGCTCGGCGGCAGGGCAGTGAACGAAACCGGGGCTGCCGGCAGCGCATCCAGGGTGCACAATTCAAGCGTCCAGCCCTGGAAAGTGCCGCCGTTGCCGGGGTTGTTGTCGGCCACGGTGAGGGTCCAGCTGCCGGTGGCCGGCGAGCCCAGCAGGGCGGCGAAGGAGGCGGCCGGCCGAACCGTGGCCCCTGCCCCCACGGGGCAGGCCAGCGCGTTGGGGGCGCTGTCGTCGAAGCTCACTGCCAGCGTGCCGGCCCCCACACACAGGCGCGGGTACACCACCACGCGTTGGCCGGCCGGGTTGGTCAGGGAAATTTCCAGGTCGCTGAGCTCCTCGTGGCTGATGTTCAGGTCCCGGATCCGGACGTTCGAAACGCGGTTGCCATCCGTCACCTGGATAACCGAAGTCAGGATGGGCACCGTGCCGGCTGGAATGGGCTGGGGCAGATTCGGGGCCACGAAGCTCCGGCAGGTCTGTACATCGGTCCGGAACGATACTGCGGCCGAATACGGGGCCGCGCCGCAGGCGCTGAGCGCCCGCACCCGCACGTAGTACGTGGTGGCGGGCAGGAGCTCACTGAGGGGCGTGAAGCTGGTAACCGGCCCGGTGGTGAAGGTCTGGAGGCCGGCCGTGAAGGCCGCGTTGGTTGCCAGCTGCACCTCGTAGCCGGCGGCGTTGGCCACGGCGCTCCACCCAATGCGGGGGCGCAGCAGCCCCACGGAGCCCGCCGTCGGAGCCGTAACGGTAGCCGTCTGCGTGGCGGTCGGCTGAATGGTCAGCGGTACTTCCAGCGTCCGGTTAACGGTGCCGCTGGTCCCGATGAGCGCCAGCGTGTAGGTGCCGGCGGCCGTAGCGGGGCCGGCGCTGATGGTGGCCGTGGTGCCGGAGCCCGCCGCTACCGTTGGGTTGGCAAAGGAAACCGTGACGCCCGCCGGCAGGCTGGGAGCCGTCAGCGTCACCGGGCCGCTGAAGCCTTGCAGCTGGCCCACCGTAAGCGCCACCGTACCCGAGCTGCCGGGGCAAAACGCGAGTGAGCCCGCCGCGCCGGCCGGCCCTTGCAGGTAGAACGTGGGGCCGGTGGGTACCTCAATCGTGAAATTCTGGTCCGAAACGTCGAAGAAGATGCCGCCGCTGGCCCGCACCCGAATGCGGGCCTGGGTGGTTGCCGTTACGCTGGCGGGCAGGGTGAAGGATTCGTTTCCGTCGTTGGGCGTGGCCGCCAGCAGGGTAGTGGGGAAGGTCAGGCCGCCATCCGTGGAAAGCTGAATATCCACGTTGGCGGCGCTGATGGGGGCCTGGGTGGTATTGGCCACGCGCCAGGAAACCTGCTGGGGCGCGCCGGCCACCCAGGTGGTCGCCGTGTTGGGGGCCGTCACCACGAAGGGGCCGGCCGTGGGCACCACCACCACGTGCATGGAGTCGTAATCGGTGCCCCCGCCCCCGGCCCGGTTGTCGCGGGCTACGAGGCGGAAAATCAGGCGGCGGCCATAGGTGGGCAGCAGCTCGCCCTTGGTCTGGGTGTTGGCGAGTATATCGGCCAGGCGCGGAAACGTCCGGGCCGGGCTGGTGGTGGGGGCGAAGGTGCGAAACAGCGGCGCATCGGCCACCGGCCCGGCCGGCGACCCGGCCGGCCCCAGGTTGTACTGTTCCCAGGAATAGGTCAGGGCGTCGTTGTTGGCATCGGTGGCCGTGCCGGTCAGCACGAAGGGCGTGCCGAGGGGAATGGCGTAGTTGCGGCCCGCGTTTACCACCGGCGGCGTGTTGCCGGTGGCCGTGCGCACGGCGCAGTTGCCGGCCCCATTCAGGTGGGCCACAATCTGGTCGAGGCTGCGGGAGTGGAAGTAGGCGTCGGAGTTGGGCTGGATGTTGTCGGCCCCGCAAATACCGGCGTACGCCATGATGGTGGTGCCCGAACCCGGCTCGAAAGCCGAGCTGCCCGCCCGGTTGCCGCCCCCGCAGGCCCCGGTCTGGCTGTTGAAGGTGTGGTCGGCCCCGAACTGGTGCCCCATTTCGTGGGCCACGTAATCCACGTCGAAGGCGTCGCCGACGGGCTGGAAGAGGCCGGTTACGCCGTGGGCTTTAACGGAGGTGACGCACACGGCCCCGAGCTGGGCTATGCCCCCACCCCCGGTGCTGAACACGTGGCCGATGTCGTAGTTGGCCGACCCGATGAACTGATCCACCGTTTTCTGATTCTGGCTCAGCAAGGCCTCCGGATCATCGTCGGTGTAGGGGTCGGTATCCTTGTCGAGAAAGATCAGCGCCTCGTTCTGGGCCACCAGCACCAGGCGCACGGCCAGCTCGTGCTCGTAAATCCCGCTCACCCGGTTGATGGAGGTGACGATAGCGGCCAGGGCGCTGGCTTTGGTGCCGCCGTGAAAGGTGGCGTACTCGCCGGTGCAGGCCAGGGCCAGGCGGTAGGTGCGTAGGGTGGCCCCGTTGGCGGCGGCGGCCCGCTGAACCGGCCGGCGTAGGGCATCGGCCAGGTTGGTATCGGCGGCGGGCACCGCGCACGCGAACGGCGACAGGTGCATGGCCCGGCGCTCAAATACCAGGTGGGTGCGGCTGCCCGGAGCGGCCGGGTCGATGTAGACCACCGAGCCGGCGGCCAGAATCTGGGCGTGGAAACCGGCGGGCGTCAGGTCGAGGCGGGCAGTGGCGGTGGGGTCGTCGAGGCCCTGGGCCACGTAGGTACGCAGCGCGGGGTAGCGGGCGGCCAGGGCCGGGGCCAGCACCGGCACCTGCTCCACCCGGAAGCGCTGGGAGCGGCCATCGGGCAGGGGCAGACTGATGACGGGGGCCAGGCTCCGGGTCGCGGTGGCGTGCGCCGGCGGCGCGCTCCGTAGCGCGGCGCGCACGGCCTCCAGCTGAAAGTCCACGGCCCGGTAGTAGGTCAGCGACTGGGTTACGCCCCGGGCGGCGGCGGGCAGTGGGGCCGCTTCGGACCAGAGCACGCGCTGGGCGTAGCCCGGCACAACCGTGCCTGCCGCCAGCGCGGTGCCGGCCAGTAAAGGCCGCAGCGCCCGCCGAATCAAGGTAGCTAGTGTTTTCATAAAGAGGGAAAGGAAGGCAGAGGAGAAGGGCGGGGCCGCCGCCCGGTGGCGGCCCCCGGAATAGAAGGGCCAAGATAGACGTTTTGCCCGCCAGCCCGTTGTTGTTCTGAAAGATAAAGTGTGGCCCTGGCCAGCCGGCCTGCCCCCGGAGCGGGCCGGATTCCTGCGGCCCTGCCGGTCGGAGTCAGCATGAAAAACGCCCGCTTCCGGGCAGGGAAGCAGGCGTTTCAGTAAACCCGAATGGCGGATGACCAGGCCCAGGCTGGTTTCCTTCTCCGGTAAGCCGGGCCGCCCGGTCCAAGGCCCAACTTACCGGAGTTAGCCGGCCAACCTTGCGGGCGGGGGCGGCTCAGGCGTCGGTTTTGAGCAGCACCAGCTGGGCTTTGTCGGCGGCGGCTACTTTGCGGCGGAACTCCAGGTAGGCCGGGTACTCGGTGGCGGCAAAGCGGCGGCGGGGCATTTCCAGCCGCCGGATGTAGCGCAGGGTGCCATCGGGCAGGGTGCTTAGCTGGCTGGAGTAGGTGCCGAAGGGCGTTTTGAGCTGCACCGGCGCGGGGAGCTGCTCGGGCCGCAGGCTGGCGGGCAGGTGCAGCTGCACGGTATCGAGCTGGGTAAAGGCGTGGTCTAGCCGGACTTCCGACTGCCGTTCGCCCCCCGAAGTAGCCAGCGTGGGCAGCCGGCTCAGCAGGTTGGGCGTGAGAAAAACGCGCTTGCCGCTGGGCGGGGCCAGGCCGGGCAGCGTGAGGGCCAGCGTTTCGGTGAGGCCGGGCACGGGCGCGCCGGGGGGCAGGGCCTGAAACGCTACCTTGTGCAGGGTGAAGTTGGGCAGGGCCAGCTGGTTGCCCACGCGCTTTTTCTGCTCGCTCAGCTCCAGGCCGGGCAGGCCGGCCACGCCATCGTACTCCAGGCCGGTGCGCAGGGTGCGCAGGGTGGCCGTGGCGTTGCCGCTGGCATCCAGAAACACATCGGCGTGCCGTTCGCGGCGGTTTTCGGCCGCCCCGTAGCGGGGCGTCGGAACCAGGTGGCCGCCTTCGGGCAGCAGCAGCAGGGCGTGGCGGTTGCCCGTGAAGCTGCCCATGTAGCCGAACGGATCGGTCTGGCTGGTGCATTCCAGCCACACGGTATCGGGCCGGGCCGGCTGGGTGAGGGGCACGCACAGCACCACGTGGTTGAACTGGGAGCTGGGAAAATCGGTGCGGATGTCCTGCTCGTCGGTGCCCGCGCGCACCAGGGCCGCGTGGGCCTTGATGCCGGCCGCGCCCAGCAGGGCCTGGCAGTAGTTGGTGAGGGCCTTGCAGTCGCCGTAGCCGTTGGCCGCTACCGCAGAGGCCGGGAAGGTCTGCCAGCCGCCCAGGCCCAGCTGCACCGAAATGTAGCGGGTGTTGGCTTGCAGGTACTGGTACACCTTGCGGATGCGGGCCCGCTCGTCGGGTTCGCCCTGCACCAGCGCCTGCATCCCGGCCACCAGGGCCGGGGGCAGCTCGGCGCGGCCGGCGTTGAGCTCGTAGGTCCAGCGGCTGAGGTCGGCCCAGCTGCTGAGCCGGCCGGCGTGGCCCTGCACCTCAAACTCGGCCGGGGCCGTGTACACGCTCGGGGTCAGCTCCCCCACGGCGGGGCCATCGGGTTCCTGCTCGCGGGCCGGCAGGTTGCGCACTTGCCACTCGTACACGTCCTGGCTGCCCTGGGTGCGCCTGGCCTGGGCGGTGCCGGCGGGCAGCTGCCGTTCCTGATAGCGCAGAGCCATGCCGGTTGGCATCAGAACGCGAAACGAGGCCTGCTCCACGCTGAGCTGCTCCACCGGCTGGGGCCGCCAGGTGGAGTAGAACAAGGGGTTGTCGGACACCACTTCGTACTCGAACTCCACCGTGTAGGGGTAGGTGGGCTGGCTCAGGTCGGCTACCCGGCCCCGCCCGTCGCTGGCCAGGCTGAAGCCGTCGGACAGGCTGATGTCCTGGATATCCTGGCTGCGGAGCTGGCGCAGCTGCCGGCCCGTGGCATCATACACGGCCCCCCGGAAATAGCTGACGCTGTTGAGCTGGCTGTAGTAGACCAGCTCGGCGGCCCAGCGGCGGCCGGCCTCGTCGAGAATGGTAACGGCCCGGCGGGTAGTTTCTACCGTGCGCCCCACCGATTTCACCAGCAGCGTTTCTTCCTGGTAGCGCACTACGGCGTGGGCATTTTCGCGCAGCGCGGGCGCCAGATCGGCCACGGCATACTTGGGGGCGGTACCGCCCGTAGCGGCCAAGGGGCCGGCCAGGGCCAGCGTAAGGGTAAAACCCGACAGAAGCAGCCGCATAAGATATAAACGAAGAAGATGGACAAATATCAGTTGCCAGTTGTCAGTTGCCAGTGTCCGGTGGTCAGTTGTCAGTTGCCAGTTGCCAGTTGCCAGTGTCCGGTGGTCAGTGTCTAATGGTTATGCTCCGCGCTGCATGATGCCTTACAACTGACCACTGACCACTGACAACTGACCACTGGCAACTGACCACTGACAACTGACCACTGGCAACTGACAACTGACAACTGACAACTGATCAGGCTTTCTTTTTGAGGACCAGTTGCTCGCTTTGCTTGGCCATCATACGGGCGAAGAACTCGCGCAGGTAGGCGTATTCCTGGGCCGAATACACGGGCCGGGCCAGGTTCATGCGGCTCACGATCTGGAGGCCCAGGGGGCTCTGCTGCACGCCGTAGGTGAAGCGCCCACCCCCTTCGGGCAGCTCCAGCGTCATATTCTGGGGCATCTGCTCCAGCTCGTAGCCGGCGGGCAGGGTCAGGTTCACCAGCAGCGTTTCGTCAAACTTGGCCCCGAAATCCACGGGGAAACGCCGGTCTTCGTGCAGGAAGGGGTTTTTGTCGGTGCCGAAGTCGCGCAGCGGGTTGAGGTAGATGGTTGCCACCGGGGCCTCGGCCCCGGCGCTGGCAAACTCATACTCCAGCGTGAGGGGCTTGTGCAGCAGGTCGCGCTCCTTGAAGGTGTACTTGGCAATATCCCAGCCCTCGTGGCTGGTGGCCAGCTCCTGCATATACTTCTTCTCGCCCAGCTTGCGCAGCTTCTCCCGCTGGTCCAGGGCCAGGTAGCCGCCGTGCTCCTGGTGCACCTTGCCGCTGACACCGCCCTTCTCGTCCACCGTCAGATTGACCTGGCGGTAGGAGAGGAACCGTTCGCTGGGCGTCAGGTCGATCCAGCGCGACTCCTGGCCCCGGGGCAGCACCAGGCGGCCCACGCCGTTGAGGCAGCGCTGGGGCAGCATACCGCAGGGAGCCAGCTCCTCGGTAGCGTCCACCAGCATGTCTTTGCCCCCGGGCAGGGCCACGTGGGCCAGCACGTAGTTGAAGCGGCTGCTCAGGGGCACGTTGGTTTCCATGCGGCCGTGGCTGCGGGTGCTCAGCACAACGGGGTTGGCCGTAAAGCCGGCCTCGCGCAAGGCCGCAATCAGCAGCAGGTTCACGTCGGCGGCCGAGCCGCTTTTCTGGTCATAGGCGCGGCGGATGGTGCTGCCGGCCATCACGCCGTTGTTGCCGTTGTGCTTCACGCTGCGCCGTACCAGGTCGTGGATGGCGGCCACGCGGGCGGCGGGGTCGGTGGTGCTGGCCAGCAAGGGCGCGAGCTGGTCCTTGAGAAAGCCGCCCTTGTTGAGCTGTATCCCGAAGTTGTCGTCGTTCAGCAGCTCATCGTCAATCTTGGTCCAGGAGCCGGCCACGGGTTTGTAGGGCTCGTTGGGCCACTTGGTGCCGGCCAGCTCGAAGTCGATTTTGGCCACGTAGTCGTTGGTGGTGGTCATGTAGGGCTCCTCGCGCAGGGCGGGCACGTTTTCCATGGCCCAGCGGTAGTTGGTCACGCGGGGCGTCAGCACTTCGGAGCCGCCGGCTTCGCGGCCGCCCCGCATGCCCGGCGTTATGGAGGGTGCCCACCGGATGGTGTACTGGGTGGAGGCCTCGTTCTGCTCCTGCACCTTCAGCGGCTCGTAGCCCTGCATGAGCATCTTGTAATCGAAATACTCCGGAATGGCGGCCCGGTACTCGCTCCAGCGCACCGGAATATCCGACTGGAAGGTCCAGTCCTGGAAGTTGAAGATGAACTCTGAGGCCACCAGGTAGGTGTACTCCACCACGCTGCCCACCCGCACGTTGGGCAGCGTGAACTTGCGGATGGTGATGTTGGGCGTGCTTTCCTCCTTGAAAATGGCGTCGGAATTAAGCTTTTCCTTGACTACCTGCCCGTTCACCAGGTTGTAGGTGAAGCCCTTCAGGCCCAGGAGCTTTTCCTCCCGGTTGGCCTTGTGGTAGAGCGGCACCTGCACGGTCGCGTAGTCGTAGCCCGATTTCTTCAGGATCTTAACGCGGGTCACGCGCTCAAACACCACCCGGAACCCGTCCTCGGCATAATCGAAGCGGGAGCGGCCGAAGTCGCAGAGCACCACGGCCGGGGCGGCGCTGTCGGCCACAAAATTGCGGGCCGTGAGGTCGGCTTCGTCAATCTTGCCAAACTTAATGGGGTCGGCCTGAGCCTGGGCCAGCGAAACGGCCGCGCCGCTGCAAATACCGGCCAGCAGCCACCGGCGGAGTAAAGGTGAAATCATACCGAGCGAGAGGTAGAATAAAAAGAAGTGATTCAGGCGAAAGTACCAGGGCCTGCCAATGAGCCGAGCGCTTAAACAACACGAGGATAGGCAATAGCAAAAAAAGACCGCGCTAACGAAGGGCCAATATCCTGTTTATTCCGAAGATGAACAACCCGTGAAGAATGTTTTACAGGCCTTCCATCCTCCGGTCGCCGTTGAGCCCCGCAAGGGCGTCATGGGTATAGAAAAAAAGCCATGCTCCGGCCGGCCTTAGTCGGCCAGCGGGGCGGGCGTGCGGTGGCGCATCAGCAGCAGGAACACGAGGCCCAGCAGCACGCTGCCGGCGCTGGCCAGGTGCACGAAGGGCAGGCGGGCGGGCTCGTTGGCAAACACCCAGCCCGCCATCAGGGCCCCGATGCCGATGCCCGCCTCCAGGGCCATGTACATCGTGGACACGGCCCGGCCCCGCCGTGCGGGGTGGCTCAGATCCACCGTCCAGGCATAAATGGTGGGTGAATTCAGGCCCGTGCCCAGCCCGAACAGCACGGCCCCGGCCAGGAACACCAGGGCCGACTGGGCAAAGGCCAGCAGCAGCAACGAGCTGATGATAACCACCGACGAGCCCAGCAGCACCGGCACCCGGCCGTAGCGGTCGGAGGCGCGGCCGGCCAGCAGGCGCACTACCAGCGAGGCCCCGGTGTAGCAGATGTAGAACAGGCCCTTGCTCTCGCCCGTCAGGCCCAGCACCCGGCTCTGGTCGGGTACCACGGTGAAAATAGCCCCGAACGGCAGCAGAAACAGCAGCGTGGCGGCGGCCGGAATCAGCACCCGGGGCTCAAACACTTCGCCCCAGCTTTCAATGCGCAGCAGCCGCCAGCGAAAGCGCTGGCGCTGGGCCGCGGGCAGCGTTTCGGTCATGGTGCCCTGCACGATCA
>NZ_QYCN01000028.1 GCF_003583925.1 Hymenobacter rubripertinctus
GTTCGGCCAGCGGCTGCCGCTCCGTCAGGGCGGCTAAGGCCACTTCTGCTTTGAACTCAGCAGTGAAGCGGCGACGGGTACGTTTTGGGTTCATGGCGTTGACTAAGATAGCCACCACAAACTGTCCAAACTTTGGGGAGTACTACAACTGGGGCGTGGCCTGCGCTTTTTTTTGCCAGTTTGACAATCGTCGGCCGGGCCACCCCGGTCAGGCGCACGAGGGCTCGTTGCGAGACGCGCTCGACCAGTAATTTCTCTACCTGCGCGTATTGGGCCGCTTTACGGGCGACAGCAGGCGCAAATACAGCTTGGTAGCGGCACGTTTTGCATTGGTATTTCGGCTGCTCGTTGCGGCTTCCGTTCTTACGCAAGTCGGCACTGCCGCACTTGCCACACGTTAACGTGGTCTGGAGCATCGAATCACACTCCATTATACCAACACCTTCTTGTTTAGCTAAAGCATATCAACGCCACGCCAGCTTTTTATGCATAGGATGCTCAACGAGCTTATATAGCAAGAATGCAAGCCCATTTAAAAACACAAATTTTACGACTATACTTTCAGTTAGGTATTTGTCCAGTAACAAGCTAAATATTCCTAGATGCACTAAGTAGAAGGCGTAAGAGCTTTTTCCTAAGGCATCCATAAGCCGAGACTCCAACATTTTTTGTATCAAAGTGCGCTCGAAGATAAGGCCGTAAAATAGCATGGCAATGCCTACTGGTAGCAAGGCATTATTTATCGCTATACTAAGCGGATTTATAAGTCCGTTATCAAAATCATTAGGTGAATCCAAGAACACCAACACTAAAATACTACCCGCTATCCACGTCACTCCGGCAAGTGTCCACTTGAAGCCATCGGCATGGTGATTTGCTAATAACTCTTTCTTTACCAGCAAACCAAGTGCTATACCAATTATAAATTCTGTGGAACGCCCAAAAAAGGTATAGTTGAACAAAAAAGTATCTGAGCCAAAAAACCCAAATAGATTAAGCGGAGCGAATATTTTTGTCAGTAATAGTCCAGCCATAATCAGGGCGGGAGCATAGAGCCATATCAGCTGTTTTCGGTATTTGATCCCTATTAATAAAAAAGGTGCAATCAAATAGAAGCTCTCTTCTACCGTCAGCGACCACCCTTGGCTTATTCCAGAGAACTTGAAGCTGGAAAAGAAACCTCTCAAAAAACTCAGATTAAGAAAAGTTAACATCCCTCGCTCCGGGTTGCTGAATGTCTGCCACTCCGGCATTAAGCCTAAATCAGGGCATGTAGCAGCGAAAAAGATAGTGACGGCGGAGAGCAAGAAATATAAAGGGTATATCCTTGCAAGTCGATTGCGCATATACCGACCCGCCCAGTTGCGCGTCAACTCAATACTATCAAAATAGCGCAAGCTAATTAGCAAGCCTGACAGCACAAAAAATATGGTGACACCAACGTGCCATTGTTCGCACACGCGCTCAAGGAAGAGGCCGATCGTACCCGTACTATTCTTGCAAGGATTGAAATGGTGAAAAAATACCATGTAAGCCGCAACAGCTCTAATCCCAGTTAATGCGCCAAGATATGCTTTCTTCACTTCATCTGTTTTAATTTGCTGTCTTTGTCCTAAGAAGCTGTTTACGAAGTCAAAGAGTGTCCCGAAAACTGACCCACGGATTTCGTTCCCGGGTCAGTATCGGTGGATAATTTCCGAAGAGGCACTATTCCTTGACCGGCTCAGAACAACTGTCTTCCCGTTAATGAGTGCCCACCGGCCTGAACCGGCTGTTGGCTCCCGGCCAGTTACTGCGCCCCCCCCCAGATGCGGAGGAAATCTTCGTGCTTACGAATGTAGTCCTGCTCATCGTAGGGCGTAGAAGCAAATACCAGTTGCACCGCCGTGTGCGAATATTGCATCGTGTGCCAGGCATTGGCCGGCACGAATAAGCCCACGTGGGGCGAGTCCAGGACGAAGTTCTGGATTTCCCCATCCGGCATCTCCGTGGTCACGATGATACGGCCGGCCACTGCAATCAGAATCTGCTCCGTTACGTGGTGGGCATGCCGCCCGCGCACGATGCTTTCGGGCGTGAAATACGTCCAGAAAGTACGGGCAACCGGAAACGGCAGCGTTTTTCCCGCTTCACCAACCGAGATGTACCCGATAGCCGGATCACCGAGTTTGGGAAAGGTTATTAGGTAAGGGGTTTTCATGGAGGGTGCCATATTGCGGATCAGAAACTACGGGGGGTATTGTCCACCTTACCGGCGGTTACTTCGGTGATGTGCTCCTTGAAATATTCCAGGGTCCGGCGCAGGCCTTCGGCGCGGTCTACCTTCGGAGCCCAGCCCAGGATTTCGCGGGCCTTGGTGATGTCGGGCTTGCGCTTCAGGGGGTCGTTCTGGGGCAGTTCCTGGAACGTAGGCTGGAACTCGACGCCCATCAGGTTGGCAATTTCTTCGCCGAACTCCTTGATGGTTATTTCGTCGGGGTTGCCAATGTTCACGGGCAGGGCGTAGTCGCTCAGCAGCAGGCGGTAGATGCCTTCCACCAAATCGTCCACGTAGCAGAAGGAGCGCGTCTGGGAGCCGTCGCCGAAGACGGTCAGGTTTTCGCCGCGCAGCGCCTGGCTCAGGAAAGCGGGCAGCACGCGGCCGTCGTTGAGGCGCATGCGCGGGCCGTAGGTATTGAAAATGCGCACGATGCGCGTTTCCAGGCCGTGGTGGTTGTGGTAGGCCATCGTGATGGCCTCCTGGAAGCGCTTGGCCTCGTCGTAGCAGCCACGGGGGCCGACGGGGTTCACGTTGCCAAAGTACTCCTCTACCTGCGGGTGCACCTCGGGGTCGCCGTAGACTTCGGAGGTGCTGGCAATCAGCATGCGCGCCCCTTTCACGCGGGCCAGGCCCAGCAGGTTGTGGGTGCCGAGCGAGCCGACTTTCAGGGTCTGAATCGGGATTTTGAGGTAGTCGATGGGTGAGGCGGGCGAGGCGAAGTGCAGGATGTAGTCCAGCTTGCCGGGCACGAACACGAATTTCGACACGTCGGCGTGGTGGAACTCGAAATCCTCCTTGCCGAACAGGTGCTCAATGTTGGCCAGGTCGCCGGTAATCAGGTTATCCATGGCAATGACATGGTAGCCTTCGGCCAGGAACCGGTCGCAGAGGTGGGAGCCCAGAAAACCGGCCCCGCCGGTAATGAGTACGCGCTTTTTTTCTTCGGAAGTAGTCATGGGTGGGTTTTTGTCATCCTGAGCGCAGCGAAGGACCTTATCACGTCCGCGCCGCTCGGCTATGGAATAATCCTGAAAAGCGCAACCGTAATAAGGTCCTTCGCTGCGCTCAGGCTGACAAATTTAGGGTTAGGCCGGCTCCTGATGGTCGGTTTTGACACCGATGCAGTGGTAGGCAAAGCCGGCCTTCTGCAATTCGGCCAGGTCGTAGATGTTGCGGCCGTCAAAGATAACTTTCTGCTTCATCAGCCGGCCGACCACTTCAAAGTTGGGCACCCGGAACTCGGGCCACTCCGTGACGATGAGCAGGGCGTCGGCGTCGAGCAGGGCGTCCATCTGGTCCTGGGCGTAGGTAATCCGGTCGCCCAGCGAGTGTTTGGCTTCCTCCACGGCCACCGGGTCGTAGGCCGTCACAACGCAGCCTTCGGCCAGCAGCTTCTCGATGATGACCAGCGAGGGAGCCTCGCGCATATCGTCGGTTTTGGGTTTGAACGACAAACCCCAGACGGCCATTTTTTTGCCTTTCAGGTCGCCGCCGAAATGCTTTTTCACTTTGTTGAACAGCACTTCCTTCTGGCCTTCGTTCACGCTTTCCACGGCCTGGAGCACCTGCATCTGGTAGCCGTTTTCCTGGGCCGTTTTGATGAGCGCCTTCACGTCTTTGGGGAAGCAGGAGCCGCCGTAGCCGATGCCGGGATAAATGAATTTGGTGCCGATGCGGGCATCGGAGCCAATGCCACGGCGCACCATGTTCACATCGGCCCCCATGATTTCGCAGAGGTTGGCCACGTCGTTCATGAACGAGATTTTGGTAGCCAGCATGGCGTTGGCCGCGTATTTCGTCATTTCGGCCGACGGAATATCCATGAAGATAATCGGGTGGCCGTTGAGCAGGAAGGGTTTGTAAAGGCGATTCATCACCTCCTCGGCCCGCTCGGAAGCCACGCCCACCACAATGCGGTCGGGCTTGAGGAAGTCGTCGATAGCGGCGCCTTCCTTGAGAAACTCGGGGTTGGAAGCCACGTCGAACTCAATGGTTTCGCCGCGCCTGGCCAGGGCATTCTCAATTTCCTGGCGCACCTTGGCCGCCGTGCCCACCGGCACCGTGCTCTTGGTCACGATGACGCCGTAGGTGGTCATGTTCTCCCCGATTTCGCGGGCCACGGCCAGCACGTATTTCAGGTCGGCGGAACCGTCTTCGCCGGGGGGGGTGCCCACGGCAATAAAGGCCACGTCGCAATCCTTGATGGCTTCGCTGAGTTTGGTGGAGAAGTTCAGGCGGCCGGCGGCCACGTTGCGCGACACCATTTCCTCCAGGCCCGGCTCGTAAATGGGCAGGATGCCTTTATGCAGGTTGTCGATTTTACGCTGGTCGATGTCGATGCAGATCACCTCGATGCCTACCTCAGCAAAACAGGTTCCCGTTACCAGGCCCACGTAGCCAGTGCCTACTACTGCGATTTTCATATGGTAAAGTTCAGTTGATTCAGATTGCCCGGTTGCGGCCCCAAAGGTACGCTACTGAAGCAGTCCGTATTTAAGAATGCAGTAGATGGCCCGAAATCCGTCGCGCCACCCGATTTTTTTCCCCTCGGCGTAGGTGCGCCCGTAGTAGCTGATGCCCACTTCATAAATGCGCACGTTGGGCACCCGGGCCATTTTGAGCGTTACTTCCGGCTCGAAGCCAAACCGTTTTTCTTCCAGGTGCAACCCCTGCACAATGTCGCGCCGGAACAGCTTGTAGCACGTTTCCATGTCGGTCAGGTTGAGGTTGGCGAAGGCGTTGCAGAGCATGGTCAGCCAGCGGTTGCCCACGCTGTGCCAGAAAAACAGGATGCGGTGGGGCTTGCCGCCGATAAAGCGCGAGCCGTACACCACGTCGGCCTGGCCGCGCAGCACGGGCCGCAGCAGCACGTTGTATTCCTCCGGGTCATACTCCAGGTCGGCGTCCTGAATGATGACGTAGTCGCCGGTAGCCGCCCGGATGCCCGTGTGCAACGCCGCGCCCTTGCCCTGGTTTTGCGCGTGCCGGTGGTAGCTGATGGGCAGGTCGGGGTGCTGGTCGATGTACTGGCGGATCACCTGCTGCGTCCCATCCTGGGAGCAGTCATCGACAATGATAATTTCCTTACCAAAGCCCCCGATCAGCTCCACGGCCCTCACCTGGTCCAGAATCAGCTCGATAGTGGCCGCCTCGTTGTAGGCCGGGATAATGATGGACAGCATTTTCATAAGCTGTTCGCCAGTAGCGGATAGCTAGCAGCCTTTACGGTTTGCTTCAAGACATAGCGCTAACAAAGCCGACAGCCAGCAGCTGATAGCCGGCAGTTCAACTTCAGACCATCCATTTTTTCCACCACCACTGAAACACGATGAGCGCCCAGATGCGGGCGTGCACGTCGCCGGGGCTGGTGCTGAACAGCTGTTTCTTGAGCCCCCGGATGGCTTCCACGTCGAAGATTCCCTGGGCCTCAATAAAGGCGTCCGACAGCAGGTCGTCCTCAATGAGGGGGCGCAGCTCGCCGCGGAACCACTTGAGCAGGGGCACCTCGAAGCCGTGCTTGGGGCGCTTGTAGAGCTCCTCGGGCAGCATGGGCCGAAACGCGTCCTGCACGATGCGCTTCTTCATTTTCGCGTCAATCTTGCTGCTCACGGGCAGCGAGAAGGCAAACTCAACCACGTGGGGGTCGAGGAAGGGCGGGCGCACTTCCAGCGAGTTGGCCATGCTCATCATATCCACCTTGGCGAGCATGTCGTAGGGCAGCACCAGTTTGGTATCGGTGAGCAGCACTTCGTTCAGGTCGCCGCCCGCGTGCAGGTCGGCCAGCAGGTCGCGGCGGCGGCGGTCGGCGAGCTTGTTACTGATTTTGCGGCGGGAGGCAGTGCTGAGCAGGTTGCGCGCGTCCTTTTCGGAGGCGAACGTGGCCCAGTCCCAGTAGCGGTCCTTGGGGCCGCTGAGCATGCCGCGGGAGAAGCGCTGAAACTGCCGCACCTTGTTGCCGAAGTAGGAGTTGCGCGACTTGGGCAGCACGTCCCAGAGCAGGTTCAGGCCCGTTACGGCTTCAGCCTTGAAGCCGCCCTGCCGCACCTGAAACTCCCCCATGTGCTTGTTGTAGCCCCCAAACAGCTCGTCGGCGCCGTCGCCGCTCAACGCCACGGTGGCCTTTTCGCGGGTGCGCTTGCTGAGGATGTACACGGCCAGGGCCGAGGAATCGGCAAACGGCTCGTCGAGGTAATTGAGGACGTCGAAGATGTGGTCGTAGAGGTCCTGGTTGCGGAGCGAGAAAACCGTGTGGTTGGTTTTGTAGCGCTCGGCCACCAGCTTGGCGTACTTCGTTTCGTCGAAGAAGGGCTCGTCGGCAAAGCCGATGCTGAACGTGTTCAGGTGCTGGGTGTGGCGGGTAGCCAGGGCCACCACCACGCTCGAATCGATGCCCCCGCTCAGGAAGGCGCCCACCGGCACGTCGGCCACGAGGCGGCGGGCGGTGGCGTCGTCGAGCAAACCGACCAGTTTGGCCTGCTGCTGCTCGTAGGTGAGCTTGTTTTTATCGGTCTTCTTGGCGTCGTAGGGAATCTTGTACCACTGCTTGCGCACTACCTTCTGGCCTTTCACATAGAGGTAATGGCCGGGCAGCACCTTTTTCACGCCCTTGAAGATGGTGGCCGGCCCGGGAATGTAGTTGAGCTGCAAATAGTGGCTCAACGAGGCGTAATCGAGCTTCCGCGGAATACCCAGGGCCAGCAACGATTTCATTTCGGAACCGAACAGCAGCTTGTCCTCGTCGCGGTACACGAGCAGGGGCTTCTCCCCCATCCGGTCGCGGGCCAGGAACAGCGAGTCCTCCTCCTTGTCGTAGATGGCGAAGTCGAAGAAGCCGTTGAGCTTTTTGAGGAAGGTGCGGCCCTCGGCCATGTACAGGTGCAGGACGACTTCGGTGTCGGTCTGGGAATGAAACGTGTGGCCCTTGGCCACCAGTTTCTGGCGCAACTCCTTGAAGTTGAAGATTTCCCCGTTAAAAACGATGGTATAGCGGCCCGACTCGTCGGTCATGGGCTGGTTGCCATCGGCCGAGAGGTCGAGAATGGCGAGGCGGCGGAAGCCCAGCCCGCACCGATCGAACACGAAATGGCCCTGCGAGTCAGGCCCGCGGCTTTCGATGGCGTCGGTTGAGGCACGTAGCGAAGCCAGCGAGTTGCGGCCCGCGTCGGTAAAAGCGAATACTCCGGAAATTCCACACATAAGGCGGGCAAAAGTACGAACTATCGGGACTTGAGTTGCTAAAAAACTACAATCCGTGCTGGCAACCAAACCCGGGTTCCGCTAGTACAAGCCTCACCACCCCTTCCCTCCCTCCCATCTTACCACCATACTTACTTCACTTACGATGAGCCTTCAGCAAGATTTCGAAGCCGCCGCTGCCCGCGTTGATAGCCTGCCCGGCGAGCTGGCCGCCGCCCACATGACCGACCTTTACGGCCTCTACAAGCAAGCCACCGAGGGCGACCACGACGCCAAAGGCGAACAAGTGGGCGACGACACGCCCGACAACCCCGACGGCCCCCAGGGACTTTCGCAGGGCCAGTGGGATGCCTGGAGCAAACTCAAAGGCACCAGCGAGGACGACGCCAAGCGCCAGTACATTGCCAAAGCCGATGAAGTAGCGGCCCAAACTTCCCCCGCTACCGCCGCAATGGCTGCTACGGGCTCCGCTTCGGAGCCAATGGGAGCTCCCGGCACGGCTCAGGCCAGCCCCGCCGCCCAGGCCCGGCACGATGCCGGCAAAAGCAGCCAGGGCGGCCTGAAGGGCGACCTGAACGACGGCACGCCCTACGGCGGCGAGGATGAACTCAAGAACAAGCAGTAAATCAGTGATTTTGCTGATTTACTGCTTGTTTTAATTAATTGGTTAAGTCAGCATAAAAAGAAGAGGGCCACTCCAAACAGGAGCGGCCCTCTTCTTTTGTGCCCGCCGAAAAAAATCAGCGAAATCACGATTAATCAGCGTCAATCCGTGATCCAGATTTTGCCGGGGTTCATGATGCCGTGGGGGTCGAAGACGCGCTTGATGCCGCGCATCAGGTTCAGGTTGGCTTCTTTCAGGGCAATGCCGATGTAGCCTTTCTGGACTAGGCCGATGCCGTGCTCCCCGCTGATGGTGCCGCCGAGTTTCACGCAGAGCTCGAAGATTTCGGTGATGGGCTGGCGCAGGCCCACGTTCCACATCTGGTCGTCGAGGTTACCGCGGATGATGTTGACGTGCAGGTTGCCGTCGCCGGCGTGGCCGTAGCAGACGGTTTTGAAGCCGTAGCGGGCCCCTATTTCCTTCACGCCTTTGAGCAGGGTAGGCAGCTCGGCCCGGGGCACCACGGTATCTTCCTCCTTATACACGGAGTTGTAGCGCACCGCATTGCCAATGTTGCGCCGGATGCGCCAGAGTTCGTCCTTCTGGGTGGCGTTGTCGGCCAGCAGAATGTCGCCCACGTCGTAGGTTTCCAGCACCCCGTACACCTGCTCGGCTTCCTTGTAGAGCTGGTCCAAGTCCTGCCCGTCGAGCTCAATAAGCAGGTGGGCCTTGATATCCTCGGGCAGGGTGAGCGGGATTTTCAGGTACTCCGACGACCAGGCAATGGCCTCGCGCTCCATGAATTCCATGCCGGAGGGAATGATGCCGGCCCGGAACACGGCCGATACGGCTTCGGCCGCTTGCTCCTCCTGCCGGAAGGGCACCAGCATCAGAATCGTGTGCTTGGGGTAGGGCAGCAAACGGAATACGACCTGGGTGATGATGCCCAGCGTGCCTTCGGAGCCCACCAGGAGCTGGGTGAGGTTGTAGCCGGTGGAGTTTTTGAGCGTGTTGGCCGCCGTCCAGATAATGTCGCCGGTGGGCAGCACCACTTGCAGGTTAAGCACGTAATCCTTGGTGGTGCCGTATTTCACGGCTTTGGGGCCGCCGCTGCTGTGGGCCAGGTTGCCGCCCAGAAAACAGCTGCCCTTGCTGGCCGGGTCGGGCGGGTAAAACAGGCCCACTGCCTGCACCGCGTGCTGAAACACCTCGTTGATGACGCCCGGCTCCACGGTAGCCTGGAGGTTGCGCTCATCAATCTGAATGATTTTGTTGAGCCGCTCCGTACTCAGCACGACGCCCTGGTAAATGGGCAGGGCTCCGCCACTCAGGCCGGTGCCCGCGCCCCGGGCCGTAACGGGCACGTGGTGCTGGTGGCAGAGGCGCACAATCTGGCTGATCTGTTCGGCGTTGGCGGGACGAACGACCACCTCGGGCGCGAAATGCAGGTCCTCGGTATGGTCGCGGCCGTAGCCGGCGTACACGTCGGCCTCGGAACGCTGGGCAGTCAGTACGTGTTCGGCCCCGACAATAGCCTCAAATTCGGTTACTACAGCAGGAGTCAGCAGTTGAAAATCCATGCAGAAGAAGAGTAAAACGACGACGACGCGTATCTTTGTCCCGATGCGGGAACACGTTACGAAGGTACGGCATTCGGGGCAGTGGCAACGGCCCCTCAACCAGGTTTTATGGCTGCTGCTGCTGGGCTGGCTCACGGCCTGCGGGGCCAGCAAAGTGAACTACCACAACGGCAAGTATCACTCGGCCCGGGATATGGCGCGCATCAAGGCCGACGCGCGCCGGCGCGGCACCAGCCGGCCTACCGTCAAATCGAAGGTAAAAACGTCGACGGCGGCGGGTAAAACCAAGATTATCGCCCGTCGGCCGACCGGCCGGCCAGTACCGGCCAGCGTGTCGGGCAAAGTGGCTTCCGTAATTGAAACGGCCCGCTCCTACCAGGGCACGCCTTATAAATATGGCGGCACCACCCGCCTGGGCATGGACTGCTCGGGACTACTCTACGAATCGTTCGCGGCCATCGAGGTGGAGATTCCGCGCTCCAGCAACGAGCAGGCCGTTTGGGGGGCACCCATCCGGGCCCAGGATTTGCAGCCCGGCGATTTGGTATTTTTCGGAGCTTCACCTGGCAGCAGCACGATTACGCACGTGGGCATGGTCACGGAAGCGTCGCCCGAGAGCGTCCAGTTCATCCACTCTTCCAGCTCATTAGGCGTTATCGAAAACGCTTTGGAATCGGATTATTACCTGAGCCGATTCATCCGGGCCGTGCGACCCAGATTGTGAATTTCCGCCTTACCTTTACGGCGGAAAACGCGCGAATCCGGCTCCTTAAATCTTAATACTCCGGTAACGCAGGCTGCGGACGGATTGAGTACTTTTGCGCCGCTTTTCACGCTTACAAAAAGCCCCTTTTTTCACCAATCCCCCCCTTTTTATGAAACGCAACCTTTACGCCTCCGTGGCTCTGGTGCCGTTGGCAGTCATGTCGGCGCACCTGGGTTGGGCCCAAGGTAGTACCACTTCCGCCATGAACGGTGTCATTACCGACAAGACGGGTGAAGGGCTGCCGGGTGCAACGGTTATTGCCGTGCACACGCCCACCAACACGCAATATGTTGCCCCCACCAACTCGGAGGGCCGTTTCAACATCCAGAACATGCGCGTAGGTGGTCCCTACACCGTGCGCATCACGTTCGTAGGCTACAAGGAGGCCGTACGGGAGAATATCTTCCTGACGCTGGGTCAGAATCAGCGCCTGGACATCAACCTGAGCGAAACGGAGCAGGTACTGGGTGAAGTAGTTGTTCGGGGCCGCCAGGACCCTACCCTGAACTCTGAGCGGAGCGGGGCCGCCACCAACGTGCAGCGGGAACAGATTGAGCGCCTGCCCACGATTTCGCGGAGCTTTCAGGACTTCACGCGCCTGACGCCCCAGGCCAACGGCAACTCGCTGTCGGGCCGGAACGGGCGTTTCAACAACATCCAGATTGATGGTGCCTCGAACAACGACCTGTTCGGTTTGGGCAGCACCGGTGCTCCCGGCGGGCAGGCAGGAACCAACCCGATTTCGCTGGACGCCATTCAGGAATTTCAGGTAGTACTCTCGCCCTACGACGTGCGCCAGGGCCGTTTCAGCGGCGGCGGCATCAACGCCGTTACGCGTTCCGGTACCAACGATTTCTCGGGTTCGGTTTTCGGCTTTGGCCGCAACCAGAACACGGCCGGCAAAAGCCCCACGCCCAACGCGGCCGGCGAGCGGACCAAGCTCGACAAGTTCAACGACTACCAGACGGGTTTCCGCCTGGGTGGTCCCATCATCAAGGACAAGCTGTTCTTCTTCGTCAACGGTGAAATTACCCGTCGTACGTCTCCGCTGTTGTTTCAGACGGGCAGCGCCGCCGATATTGCCTCGCCTAACGCCAACTCCAACCTGGTGCGTTTCGTTAGCACCGAGCAGTTGCAGCAGATTTCCAGCAAGCTGGCCGAATATGGCTACGATGCCGGTGATTTCGGTGAAATCAATGCCGAGCGCCGCAGCAACAAGGCCTTCGCCCGCCTGGACTGGAACATCAGCCAGAACCACCAGCTCACGCTGCGCCACAACTTCGTGGATGCCTCGGACGACAACATCACGCGTAACCTGACCAGCTTCCGGTTCGGCAACAACGGCTACCAGTTCCTGAGCAAGACCAACTCGACGGTGATGGAGCTCAAGAGCCGTTTTGGCAACCGCTACGCCAACAACCTGCTCATCGGCTACTCCACCATCCGCGACAGCCGCACGCCGAACGGCAACCTGTTCCCGTCCATCGAAATCAGCTCCAACAACGGTTCCATCTTCGCCGGTTCGGAGTTGAGCTCGGTTGCCAACCGTCTGGACCAGGACATCCTGGAAATCAACGACAACTTCAACATTTTCGCGGGTAAGCACGTGCTGACCTTCGGTACGAACAACGAAATTTTCCGTTTCGACAACCTGTTCGTACAAAGCACCCAGGGCCGCTACAACTTCCCGAGCGTTGAGGCCTTCCTGAACAATACGGTAGCCGGCTCCGGCTTCCGCTACCGCCAGAACTTTGCCCTGCCCGGCGGTAAGCCCACGGCGAAGTTCGGGGCTGCCCAGTTCGGCTTGTTTGCCCAGGATGAGTACAGCGTAACGGACAACTTCCGCGTGACCACCGGCCTGCGCGTCGATCTGCCCGTGTACTTCGACAAGCCCTCCTACAACCCGCGCGTAGATTCCACCTTTGCCGTAGCAACGGCTAACGGCGGCGCTTACGACGTGAAAACCGACCGCCTGCCCAAGTCGCGCCTGCAGTTCTCGCCCCGCATCGGCTTCAACTGGGACGTGCGTAAAAACCAGACCTTCCAGTTGCGCGGTGGCGTGGGCATCTTCACCGGCCGGCCGGCCTACGTGTGGATTTCCAACCAGTACGGCAACACGGGGGTTGACTTCGCGACCTACGACACCAACAACAGCACGGTTCGGCCGGCAGCGGGCCTGGGCCTGAGCAGCAGCTACGGCACCGTGCGCGACCAGATCAGCGGAACGCCGGCAACGGCGGCCAAGGGCAGCATTGCCGTTACGGATAACGACTTCCGCAACCCCCAGCTGGTTCGCACCAACTTCGCCGTGGATTACCGCCTGCCCCTGGGCATCGTAGCCACCGTGGAAGGCATCTACTCCAAGACGCTGAACGACGTACTGCCCCAGGACATCAACCTGTCGAACCCGGTGGGTACGTTGCAGGGCGATGGTCGCCCGGTGTATCCGACCGGTTCGGCCCGCTTCCGCAACAGCCGCGACTTCAACAACGTGATTCTGCTGACCAACACCAGCAAAGGCTACCAGTACAGCGTTACGGGTGAGCTGAAAAAGCAGCTGAACAACGGTCTGTTCGCCTCCACGGCCTACACCTACGGCCAGTCGCGCGACCTCTACTCGGGCTCCAGCTCGACGGCCGTTTCTACCTGGGAATTCAACCCCCACGTAGCCGGCCCCAACAACCTGCCCGTTTCCTACTCCAACTTCGATCTGCGTCACCGCGTCATCGGTTCGCTCTCGTACCGGAAGGAGTACGCCAACCACTTTGCCACCACCATCTCGGCGTTCTACAACGGCCAGTCGGGTTCGCCCTACTCGTATAGCTACTTCGGCGGCGACCTGAACGGCGACGGCGGCAACTTCACGAACAACTCGAACGACCTGATTTACATTCCCCGCAGCCAGAGCGAGATTGTACTGGTAACGGACGGCGTGAACGACCGTCGGACGATTGACCAGATCTGGGGCGACCTGAACACGTTCATCGAGAACGATAGCTACCTGAGCAAGCACCGCGGCGAGTACGCGGCCCGCAACGGTGCCCGCACTCCTTGGCAGCACCAGGTCGATGTTCGCCTGTTGCAGGACATTTATACCAAAATCGGCGCGAAAAACCACACCATTCAGCTGTCGGTTGACGTAATCAACTTCGGCAACATGCTCAACAAAGAATGGGGCCGCGACTACTCGGTAAGCAACGGCAACTACGGCCTGCTGCGCTACCAGGGCCTGGAGAACGGCACGACCGGTCGTCCTACGTTCAGCTACGGCAACGGCGTGAGCACGCCCGCCGCAACGGCCTACCAGATCAACCAGCTCAGCTCGCGCTGGCAGGCCCAGTTTGGCGTTCGTTACCTGTTTTAATCCATCAGTAGGTTCAGCTTAACGCCTTCTTCCATGAAATTCTCTTTTGCTTCGCTTGTCACCAAACTAACGCTGGCTACCTCGGTAGCCGGGGCCTTGGTTGGTTGTGACGAACCCACTTATCCCACCCCAAGCCCGGTTACGGTTTCTACCGTGGGCCAGGCGCAGGTACTCGTGGTAAATGCGTCCCCCGGCTCACAGGGGGTGACAACGACCCTCGAAAACCTGCCCTTCGGCACCGTTACACCGTATCTGGGTAGCCCGGTAGCTACGTATTCGCCGGTGAACGCGGGTTCGCGCCTGTTCGTATTCAACGACCCGGCCAACATCCCGGCCACCCCAGCGGCCGCCACGGCGGCGGGGGTAGCCCCTCTCACCGCCGCGCGCCCCATCACCGCGCGGCTGCCTTTCCAGGGCGGCACTAACTACACCGTGTTCCTGACTGACGCGCCTACCCGGGCTTATGTGTACCCCGTCACCGGTACTTCGGATCAGGGTGGCATCCGTACGCTGAGCTTGTTCGATAACCTGTCGGCCCCGGCGGTTGCCACCAATGCCCGGGTGCGGTTCGTTAACCTGGCGTCGACGGGCACTTACGGTATCTACAACTCCCTGACCCAGGCCCCGCTGTTCTCGGCCGTTCCGTTGCGGGCTTACCGCGCAGTTAATGCTACGGTTGGTACGACCACCACTACGTTCGCCAACTTTACGGAAGTACCGGCCGCTACTTACACCCTGGACGTGCGTAGCGTAGCCACTACCCCGATTGCCGGTACGCAGCGGGGTCTTACCTTTGCCGCCGGCAAAAGCTACACGCTTTACGTGCGCGGCATTGCTGGCAACGCCACTACGCCCCTAGGCATTTCGGTGGTGCAGCACAACTAACTAAGTTCCTTTTTAGGATGTAGAAAAGGCCGGAGATTTTCTCCGGCCTTTTCTTATGCTCTTTCGTTTCGTCCTCTTAGCTGCCAAAAATTTCCTTATTATCCCCACAACGGGGAAGGCACCTACCCTCCCTGGTGCTTTCCCCGGAGCTTTTGGAAACCACGCCGGAAAGCCGGGTTAGCAGCGACGGGCAGGGCCAGCCGAAGCGTAGCATATCGTCGGCTAAGCTTCAACAACTTAGCTCCTCAAAAGTGGGCTAATGCTACTGCCAGCCCACTTTTTTTTTGTACGGGGCTTGCGGATTCAAAAAGCCGCCGTACTTTTGCCAGACCAAACGCAACCGGCGGATGGGTTTCGAGTACCACAGGGGGGATTAGCTCAGCTGGCTAGAGCGCTTGCATGGCATGCAAGAGGTCATCGGTTCGACTCCGATATTCTCCACTCCTACTTTGCCTTCTGGGCAGATGGTGTACTACGCTTACGGGGGATTAGCTCAGCTGGCTAGAGCGCTTGCATGGCATGCAAGAGGTCATCGGTTCGACTCCGATATTCTCCACACCTCACAGATTAGCGCAAATTTTAACAAATTTTGCCGATTTTGTGAACAGCTAAAAAAGGCCACCTCGCATGAGGTGGCCTTTTTTTATTGCTTTTTCGGGAAGCTAACCGGCCCCCGCCTGTGCCCGGGGCAGGAGGAAGCCCTGCTCCAACCTACCCGGGCACAAAATCCGTGCAATCCGTTAAAATCCGCGCTAATCCGTGATCAGGCAAACAACCCTTCTACGGAAAGGTACCGCTCGCCGGTATCGTAGCAGAAGGTGAGGATGCGGCCACCCTGGGGAATTTCATCGAGCTTTTTGGCAACGGCGGCCAGCGAGGCCCCGGAAGAAATACCGACGAAGACGCCTTCCTCGCGGGCGGCGCGGCGGGCCATGTCCGAAGCTTCCTGCTGGCTGACCTGAATGGTGCCATCGAGGACGCTCGGGTGCAGGTTTTCGGGAATGAAGCCGGCCCCGATGCCCTGGATGGGGTGCGGACCGGGTACCCCACCGCTGATGACGGGTGAAAGCTCGGGCTCCACGGCAAACACTTTCAGGTTCGGGAATTGGGGCTTGAGCACCTCGGCCACGCCGGTGAGGTGGCCGCCCGTGCCCACGCCGGTAATGTAGTAGTCGAAGCCCTCGGGCGCGTCGCGCAGGATTTCCTGGGCCGTATGGTCTACGTGGGCCTGGATGTTGGCGGGGTTGTCGAACTGCCCGGGCATCCAGGCATTCGGGGTTTCGCGCACCAACTCCCGGGCCTTCTCGATGGCGCCCTTCATGCCCTTCTCGCGGGGCGTGAGTTCGAGGTTGGCTCCGTAAGCAGTCATCAGGCGGCGACGCTCAATGCTCATGCTCTCGGGCATTACGAGCGTAATCTTGTAGCCTTTCACGGCGGCCACCATGGCCAGCCCCACGCCGGTGTTGCCGGAAGTAGGCTCCACAATGAGGCTATCCGCGTTCAGCAGGCCGTCTTTTTCGGCTTGCTCAATCATGCTCAGGGCGATGCGGTCCTTGATGCTGCCGCCGGGGTTGGCGCGTTCCAGCTTCATCCACACCGCCACGTCGGGGCGGTGGGCGAACAGGCGGTTGAGTCGCAGCAGGGGGGTGTTGCCGATGGTGTCGAGAATGGTGGTGGCTTTCATTTTTGGAGGATTTAAACGTGAGGTACCCGGCTCCTTAAATGGAGAACATGATGTCCTGGGCAGGGTCCTGGGAACGGGTAACGTGAATCTGGGCCTTGTGGTAGACGCGCGAATGGGAGGGGACGCTTTCGGTGAGCCAAACGTTGCCGCCAATGATGCTGTGGCTGCCCACCGTGGTGCTGCCACCCAGAATGGTCGCCCCGGCGTAGATAACAACGTGGTCTTCGATGGTAGGGTGGCGCTTGATGCCTTGCAGGTGCTTGCCCACGCTGAGCGCCCCGAGCGTAACACCCTGAAAAATCTTCACGCCAGTGCCGATGACGCAGGTTTCGCCGATAACCAGGCCCGTACCGTGGTCGATGCAGAAGGAAGTGCCGATGCTGGCTCCGGGATGAATGTCGATGCCGGTGCGCTGGTGGGCGTACTCGCTGAGCAGTCGCGGCACCCGGGCCACCCCGCGCCGGTGCAGGCCGTGGGCGAAGCGGTGCAGGGCCGTGGCATAAAAGCCCGGATAAGTAGTTACCACTTCGGCCAGGCCCTGGACCGCTGGGTCGGCGGCCACGATGGCGGCGGCATCGAGCAGCAGCGTCTGGCGCAGGGCCGGCAGGGCCTTGATGGAAGCTGCCGCCAGCGCGACAGCTTCCGCTGATGAGGCCACGGCCCGGAGCAAGTCGGCGAGTTCGTCCTGGAGCAGGCGGAGCGTGGCCGACAAGGCGTCGGCGTCGCGCAGGGGACGGGCGGCCCGTTCAGGAAACAGCAGTTCCAATAGGTGGTCGGCAAGTTGGCAGAAGCCAGCGGCGGGCAGGGGCGCGGCCGTAGCCTGGTGGGCCAGGGCCAGCTCGGACAGAAAATCGGAATCGTAGACAGACATAAACGGAGCTACTCCGGCAGTTGGCCAGCTGGCAAACGGACCCGGATGAAAGATAACCACCCGACCGGGATGAAGGTTTCGGGGGCCGCCACCGGGCGCGGCGGGCAGCAACCCCGGCCGCGGGGGCTGCGTTAGCGGGAGAGTAACTTAGTTCTTTTCACTTTCATTTGATCCCCTGATATGGCTGATACCACCATCACCAAAGTAGATTCGCAGCATTCCCCCAAGGGTCCTGAGGGCGAAAAATACCTGGCTTCCGGCGTGCACGTAGCCATGCGTCTCTGGGAAAACGAACAGCCCGGCGAGCCCAAAGAAGCATCGGCCAGCGCCTACGAAACCGTAGGTTACGTACTCAAGGGCCGCGCCGAACTCCACCTCGAAGGCCAGATGGTGGTGCTGGAGCCCGGCAACTCCTGGGTAGTGCCCAAAGGTGCTTCGCACACCTACAAGATTCTGGAGGCGTTTTCGGCCGTAGAAGCCACCACCCCCCCCGCCCAGGCCCACGGCCGCGACGACAAATAGCTGTTAGCTGTTAGCTGTTAGCTGTTAGCTGTTAGCTGTTAGCTGTTAGCTGTTAGCTGTTAGCTGAAAAAACGAGACCCCGCCCTGGCAGTTGCCGGAGCGGGGTCTCGTTTTTCAGTTAACTCTGAAGTAGCTATTGGCCGTCTGGCCGTCTCAATTTCGAATGAACGCTATCAGCTAACAGCTCAGAATAGCAGTTCTACTTTGTCAATCCGGTCCCCGATTTCGAGGCGACTGACTACGTCCATGCCCTGTACGACCTGGGCGAAGATGGTGTAGCGGCCGTCGAGGTGGGGCGTGGGGGCGTGGGTGATGAACCACTGGCAGCTCTCGGTATCCTTGCCGGCGGAGGCCAGGCCCACGGCGCCCGCGCCGTAGTGCAGGTCGGCGAATTCGGAGCGCAGGTTGTAGTCGGAGCTGCCCCAGCCGTCGCCGCGGGGGCAGCCGCCCTGGGCCACGAAATTGGGCACTACGCGGTGGAAGTTCTTGCCATCGTAGAAGCCCTGCCGGGTAAGCTGCACGAAGCTGGCCACCGAGCCCGGCGCCTTGTTCACCAGCAGGTGCAGCACCACGTCGCCTTTGCTGGTGTGCACTACGGCCCGCTGCCCGGCCGGAATGGCCGTTACCACATCCCACGGAATGGGGTGAGTGGCCGCCGCCGCTACCGGCACCGGCGTAGGCTTGCGTTGCTGGAGGTAATCAATGGTTTGCTGCAACGACTGCCAGGCTTCCAGGTCGCGGGGCAGGGTGAGTTTCTGGCGGGCGGCCACCAGGAAATCGGTTTTGGCCAGCAGCCGGCGCAGGTCGAGCTTGGGGTCGCGGATGGCTTCGGCGGCAATTCCCATCAGGGCCACGTCGCCGCTGAGCACGCCCCGGCGCAGGGCCAGCGCGAAATCGGGCTGGCGGGCGGCCGGAAAACCGGGCCGGTGGCGCTGGGCCACCAGGGCTTCCAGACCGTAGGTGCCCACCACCACGGACTGGCCGGGGGCAAAGGTAGCTTCGCGCACGAAATCGAAGGCGGCCGGATCTTCGCCCAGCGCTTTCAGCAAATACCCCTTCTCATACGCGTTGGCCGAAGCCGCGTAGCGCTCCTGCACTGCCCCCCGAATGGCCTCCTGGCCGGCCCCGGTCTGGCGCAGAGCAGCGGCCAGCAGCGTAGCCCGCACCCGCCACGGGGCCAGGCGGTTGGCCTTTTCCAGCAGTACCGGCCCCGGCTCGTCGGCGGCGTGGGCCAGGAAAAACTCGGCCGCCGTGAGGGCTACCTGGTCATTGTCGTCGGTGAGGGCCGCCCAGGCGGCTTCTTTCACCGGCGCGTACATGGCGGCCGTCATGGCCCGGAGGGCGCTGATGCGCACCCGGTAATCCGGGTCGCGGCGGACCAGGGCGGCCAGCGTAGCGGGCACGCTGGCCTCGGTGGCGGCCTTGCCCAGCGCCTGGGCGGCGGCACTGCGCACGGCGTAGTGAGCATCCTGGCGGGCAGCGGCGGTGAGGGCGGCAACGTAGGGGGCCAGGTTCAGCCCCCGGGTCCGGGCCAGGGCATTGGCGGCGGCCTGCCGGGCGCTGGCCGGCTGAGCAGCGGCCAGCAGCTGCACCAAGCGGGCCACGGCGGCCTCCGAGGTCAGGCCCCGCAACCCGGCCCGGTAGAGGCCCCAGGCCTGCCCGCTCAGCGCGGCGGTGTCGGTGGCCAGGGCGGGCGGCAACCGGGTGAGGGCCGCCAGCCCGGCGCGGGAGGTGCAGTGGCCCAGCGCTTCGAGCACGTAGCGGCGGGCCGTGGCGTCCGACTCCTCCGCCAGGTGCTGGCGCAGGCCGGTTTCGGCGGTGGAGTCGGACGTCTGGCCCAGGGCGTAGGCCGTGAGCTGCCGCACCCGGGCCGCGGGCTCCTCCTGCAACAGCAGCAGCAGGCGCGGGATGGCGGCTTTGTCCTGCACCGAGGCCAGGGCTTCGGCGGCGGCCTCGCGGTAGCCTGCTTCCGGCCGGGCCAGATACGGCAGCAGCGCGGCCGTCCGGCGCTCGTCCTGCAACGTGGCAATGCGGCGCAGCGTGCTGTCGAGGGCGAATTGATTGGTGGGCGCGGGAGTCGGGGCGGCGGCCGAAGCCCCCGGACGCGGGGTGCAGGCCGGGAGCAGCGCACCGCCGGTCAGGGCAGTCAGGGCGGCGGCCCGCAGAAGGGCGGAGTAGGTCATGGTCGGCCGAAGGTAGCGGCTCTGGCTCCGAAGGCAACGCCTGACGAGCAAAAAGCATCTGTTCGGCCTGAGGTGCCACGCAATGCCCGGCAGGCAGGCCCGGCGGCGTCGGACTCATTTATCCTCGCATCTTTACGACCTGCTACTTCCCTGCTATGCTTTTATACCGTACCCCTTTCCTACTCCTGACGGCCGCGCTGCTGCTGGCCCTGGCCCCGGCGCAGGCCCAGAAAGTTCCTCCTCCGCTCCTGCCCGCCCCGCCGCCGCCGCAGAAAGTACTGACGGTGCAGCTCACGCTACCCACCCTAGTGGGCCGGCTGGGCGAAATGACCGGCATTCTGGCACGCCGCGACAAAAAGAAGGGCACATCCACCGATAATCCGGTGCTGTTTCTGGCCGTTCCCCTGCCCCGCCTGTTCAGTGGCGGCAGCTCGCCGAAAGATGCCGGGAAATAGATATACTTGATTTCGCAACGCGGCCCGCTTCCAGCCACCAAACCCCGCCCCTTTTCCCCTCTGCCCCGTCCCGCTATGAACTTGAATGCGTCTGTTTTTATCAGCATCCTGGTGGCCATTTTCGTGGTGCGGACGTTGCGCCAGTTTCTGGATCTGCCCGGCCGCATACCCCGCCTGAACCAAGTGTTGGGCTACATCTGGGTGCCGGGGGTGGCCCTGTACGGGTTTTCTCAGCTTATCGGCTGGAAAACCGACCAGCTCGACGAGCTGTACATGCTGTTCCTGCTGGCCGTGGTGGCCCTGGTGCTGGTGCGGGTGCAAACCTACCGACCCGCCCGCACGCTGCTGCTGGCCATTGCTCCCTACCTGCTCTACTCTCTCATCGAGCTGATTTCGACGCTCATCAGCAACCGCTTGCTGGAGCAGTACGACAACGTTTTCGGTAACTCCCAGGGCTTTGCCATCATCTGGCTGGTTACCTTCGGATTTATTGCCCGCAACCAGAAGAAACACCTGGAAAAGGAGCGGCTGGAGCGCGAGGCCGAAGAGGAAGCCAAACGCAAAATCGAGGTGCAGAATGCCGCCCTCGAGCTGATGGTGGCCGAGCGCACGGCCTCGCTCACCCAGCAAACGGAGGAGCTGCGCGAAGCCCTGAAGGAACTTAAAGTAACCCAGGACCAGCTGATTCAGGCCGAGAAAATGGCTAGTCTGGGCGAGCTCACGGCCGGCATCGCCCACGAAATTCAGAACCCGCTCAACTTCGTAACCAACTTTTCCGACGTGAGCACCGAGCTGCTTACGGAGCTGGAAGAGGAGCAGCAGCGCCCCGACCGCGACCTGGCCCTGGAAGCCGAGCTGCTGCATGATCTGCGCCAGAACCTGACCAAGATTACCCACCACGGGCAGCGGGCGGCCAGCATCGTGCGCGGAATGCTGGAGCACTCCCGGGCCAGTACCGGCGAGCGGCAGCCCACCAACCTCAACCAGCTCGCCGACGAGTACCTGCGCCTGGCCTACCACGGCCTGCGCGCCCGCGACAAGTCCTTCAACGCCACCCTGCTCACCGACTTTGCCCCTGACTTACCCCTTCTGGAGGCCGTGAGTCAGGACCTGGGCCGGGTGCTGCTCAACCTGCTGACCAACGCCTTTTATGCCGTGCAGAAGCGCCGCGAAGCCCAGCCCGACGGCTACGTGCCCACCGTGAGCGTGCGCACCCGCCCGCTGCCCGGCGGGGGCGTGGAAGTGCGCGTGCGCGACAACGGCACGGGCATTCCCGAGGCCGTGCGCCAGAAAATTTTCCAGCCTTTTTTCACCACCAAGCCCACCGGCGAGGGCACCGGCCTGGGCCTGTCGCTGAGCTACGACATCATCACCAAGGGCCACAACGGCACGCTCAACGTCGAAACTGAGGAAGGCCGGGGCACCGAATTTATCATGGAGCTGCCGGGGTGAGTTGCCAGTTGCCAGAGGAACGTCATTCCGAGCGCAGCCGAGGAATCTCGCGGGCAATACCCTTACGCTTGATCAGGCGGCTGGCGCAACGTCAGCACGCGAGATTCCTCGGCTCCGGCTCCACCTTCGCTCGGAATGACGTCGTGCTGACCACTCCAACCGCCAACCCGATACCTTTACTCGCATGAAAATACTGGTAGTGGATGATGAGGCCGACGTGCGGGCTCTGTTTGAGCAGCGGTTCCGGCGCGAAATCAGGAGCGGGGTGTTCTCGTTTTCCTTCGCTTATTCGGGCGAGGAGGCGCTGGAGTACCTGCACCGGCACGCTTCGGAAGTAGTCCTGATTCTGTCCGACATCAACATGCCCGGCATGAGTGGGCTGGAGCTGCTGCGCCACATCCGCCAGGAGTACGATGCCCCGCCGCCCCCCGCCCCGCCCCAGGTGATGATGCTGACTGCCTACGGCGACGAGGCCAGCCGCCAGCAGGCGCTGGCCCTCGGGGCCAACGATTTTTTAACCAAACCCGTCGATTTCTCGGCCCTGAAAGAGAAGTTGCTCTACCTCACCGACCATGACAACTAAAATTCTGGTAGTAGACGATGAGGCCGACCTGGAACTGCTTATCAAGCAGAAATTCCGCCGCAAGATCCGGGAAAATGTGTACGAGTTCGTGTTTGCCCACGATGGCCAGCAGGCCCTCGACACCCTGCAAGAGCGCCCCGACCTCGACATTATCCTCTCCGACATCAATATGCCCGTCATGGATGGGCTGGAGCTGCTCAGCCGGCTCCAGGAAACCAACCCGGTACTCAAAACCGTGATGGTGTCGGCCTACGGCGACATGCACAACATCCGGACGGCCATGAACCGGGGGGCCTTCGATTTCGTGACCAAGCCCGTGGATTTCCAGGACCTGGAGCTGACCATGGACAAAACGGCCCGCCACGTGCAGCAGTTGCGCCAGACGCTGCGGGCCATCCAGGAAAACAACATCCTGCGCATGTACGTGGACGAAACGGTGCTCAACTTCGTGGGCCGGCCCGAGTTCAAGAACACGCTCATGGCCAGCGAAACGGTGCAGGCCACGGTGGTTTTCATCGATATCTGCGGCTTCACTTCCCTGTCGGAAGTGCTGCCGCCCACCGATATCGTGACCATGCTCAACCGCTACTTCGACCAGATGGTGAAGGAAATCATTGCCCAGGGCGGCTACATCGACAAGTTCATGGGCGATGCCGTGATGGCCGTGTTCCGCGACGAGTACCACCTCGACCGGGCCGTGGACGCGGCCCTGGCCGCGCGCACCGCCGTGCAGGCCAACCACGACAGGCTCCCCGACGGCCGCCCCTACCAGCCCCAGGTCAGCATCGGCATCAACACCGGCGAAATGGTATCGGGCAACATCGGCTCGGCCTCGCTCAAGCGCCTCGACTACACCGTTATCGGCGACAACGTGAACGTGAGCCAGCGCCTCCAGGCCGTGGCCCAGCCCGGCCAGATTATCGTCACGGAAGCCATCTACGAGCGCCTCAAGGAGTCGTTCCAGTGCCGCCCGCTCCAGGAAGTCGTGCTCAAAAACAAGTCGGAACCCGTGATGATTTACGAGGTGGTCGCGTAGGGAAGTTTGGGAGTTAGCAAGTTGAGAAGTTAGCAAGTTGTCATTCCGACGCAGCAGGAATCTGGGCTAAGCCGTTGAACAGCGTCGTTCAATGGTTTGACCCCAATTCCTCCTGCGTCGGGATGACACTTTTAACATATACATTTTCCCACTCACCCATTCCCCGTCTCGTTCTGCTTTCTCAGGCGCTGGCAGAGTACGCGCAGGATGTTGCGGAGCACTTCGGGGCGCTCTTCCATCACGTCGTAGAAATCCTCCTGGTCGAGGCGGAAGGCCAGCGTGGGCGTCTGGGCCACGGCGGCGGCCGAGCGGGGCTCGGCGTCGAGCAGGGCCAGCTCGCCGAAGAAGTCGCCGGCCCGGAAGGTGGCCAGCTGGCGGGAGCCGGTGAAGATGCCCACTTCGCCCGCGTGCACGATGAACAGGGAGGTGCCTAAGTCGCCTTTGGCGAAAATCGGCTCTTCGGCCCCGAACTTCACTTCCTGCATGATGGGCACAATGGCGCTGAGCACGCTGGCCGGAGTTTCGGCGAACAGGGCCGTTTGCTGGAGAACGGCCACCCGGTCGGCGGCGGAAACGTGGGCGGGGGCAGCGGCGTGGCGCATAAGTAAATCGGCTAAGAAGGCGTTTTGGCGAAGAGCGGCCTGGTAGGCTGCCGGACGGGTTTCGGCCCAGCGGGCCAGGGCGGCCACGGCACTTTCGCGCAGCAGCCGGCTTTCGGAGAGCAAGTGGGGCAGCAGCAGCAGAAAATCGATGCGGTCCGCCGGCCACTGGTCCAGGGCCAGGCTCACCGTCCAGTCGGTAAATCCGGCTTCGCCCCGCTCCACAATAGTAGCCAGGATGGGCGCGGGCACCGGCGCGGCGGGCAGCAGCCGGTCGAAGCGGGCGGCTTTGGCGGCGGCGGCCCCCACTTCGAGCAGGGTTTGCAGGCCCTGGTAAGTGGGCCGGTCGATGAGGTTGTCGAGGATTTCGAGGGCGTTGGCCTGCCGCTCCCGGGCGGCGTGGGCTACGTGGCGCTGGGCATCGCGGATGGGCTGGGGCGGATACAACTGTTGTAAGAGCCCGAATAACCGCTGTTCCACGCGATGCAGCTCGTAGTTCAGCGCCTCCACCAGTGGCGGCATACTACCTGCGGCCTGACCGTGCAGCAGCTCCCGGGCTAGGAGCAACTCTTGCTGTACCAGCTCCCGCAACGCGGCCTCGTCGGCTGGGTTGGCAGGCAGGTGGCGCAAGGCGCGCAGGGCGGCTTCGCGCTTCGTCAGGTCGGACTGCCGGGCCAGGGCCAGGAGTGCCCGGCGGCTGGCAGGCTGGGGCAGATGTCCGCAAAGGGCCGCCACCCGCCGCACCACGGCCGGATTCGGATGGGTGCGTAAGGTAGCGCTGAATACGGGCAAGGCTGCGGCCCCGAGTTGTCGCAGCTTTTCGGCGGCGGCGGCCCGGGAGGTTTTAGCGGCCAGCGCTTCCACCAACAGCTGCACATTGGCCCCCGCTATCGGAGCTGATTCCAGACCAGCTACCCATGAGGTAGCAATTGCCTGGGGCAGAGCGGGGGTTGGAGCTGGCTCAGAAGCCGCAAAGCGCGGACTTACGGCGTGGTGCAGCTCGCCAAGATAGTGCTGATAGGTACGGTAGAGCAGCCCGCTGGCCACCACCAACAGCACCGCCATCCAGCTCACCGTGAACCCCAGGCTGGCGGCCGGCGTGAGCAACAGGAGCAAGCCGGCCAGACCCATGCCCAAGGGTTCGTAGACACCTTTTACCAGGGTGTGAGCCTGTAACCGCTCTTCGGCGGGCAGGGGCTGAAACAGCACCAGAAACACAGGGTCGAAGAAGGCCCGGCGCAACACTTCCTGCACCAGAAACAGTCCGCAGACGTAGAGCAGCAGCCCGCCCGGCCCCMGCGCCCCGCCCAGCCCGAAGAACCCAAGGCCGGCCAGCAGCACGAGGGGCAGCGCCAGCAGCACCGGCCGCACGCCCAGCCGGTCGAGGGCTTTGCCCGTCACGGCCAGCTTCAGGAGCATAGCCAGCAGGTAGGTGAGCGTGAGCACCGTACCCACGTAGCGCATCACCAGGGCCTGGTCGTGGAACCGCTCCTTTACGTTGATGAAAAACGCGTACTCGATGCCCGTGGTCACGGCCGCCACCACGAGCAGGCTCAAGCACATGGTGAGCACCAGCCGGCTGCTGCCCAGCCAGCGCCGGAGCGGGGCAGCTACGGGCTGCTGCCGCACCGCCCGGGCGGCCGAGCGCACTTCCACGGCATGCGTGCGGTTGGTGGCGCGCACCACCAGCAAGGCCCCCACGTAGGCCCCGAACGCCAGCAGCAACAGCCACAGCAGCTCGGCGTGGTGGTGCACGAGCACGGCCAGCACCGCGCCCAGGGCCTTGGCGGGCATATCGCCCGAGCTGATAACGCTGAACAGCCGCCGCCCCTGCCGCACATCGAACACCACCGCCGACACGCCCCAGAACTCCAGATTCGTGAGCAGGTAGATGACCCGGTAGCCGGCCATGATGGCCACCGCCGCCGCCACCGATTCGCCGGTAGCCACCAGCACCCCAATCACCCCCATCAGCACCACGACCACCAGCAGCACCCGCACGGCCACCGTTTGCAGGCCCAGCCGGTGCTCGTAGTGGGCGTACACCTGCCCGGCGGCCAGCATCAGCAGCGCCGAGGCCCCGTAGGCCAGCGGCAGGCTGGTTTCGGGGTGGTTTTCGAGCAGCACCACGTTGGCCGCCACGTACACCAGAATAGTGCCGATGCCGAGCAGGAAGTTGTGCAGAAAAAACAGCCCCACCGTGCGGCCTTCCGCCGGCCGGATTCCCAATAGGTGCTGCCAACGGGCGAGTAAAGTCATTTTTGGAGCTACAAGCTATACGCCGCAAGCTACAAGCTACAAGTGGCAAGCCCAATTTTTCAACCACAAGCTGCCAGTATAGCCGGCGACCTGTAGCTTGCGGCTCGTAGCTTGCCGCCTGAAATGTAGTATAGCTAACCGCTTCCTAAAATGGATTGTCTTCGCGCCGAAACCTACGTGCTCGACCAGCTTCGGCAGCACCTCTCGCCCACCCTGTTCTACCACGGCCTGCACCACACGCTCGACGTGACGGAGCAGGCCCTGGGGCTGGCGGCGGCCGAGGGCATTACCGGCGCGGAAGACCTGCTGGTACTGCGCACGGCGGCCCTCTACCACGATGCCGGCTTCCTGACCACCTACCAAGGCCACGAGGCCGCCGGCTGCGCCCTGGCCCGGCAAGTGCTCCCCGGCTTCGGCTACTGCCCCGCCCAGATCGAGCGCATCAGCCAGCTCATCCTGGCCACTCAGATGCCCCAGCAGCCCGGCAACTCCCACCTGGCCCGCATCCTCTGCGACGCCGACCTCGACTACCTGGGTCGCCCCGCCGACTTCTGGCCCATCAGCCAGACGCTGTTCGAGGAACTGGCCCTGCGCGGCCTCATGCCCGACGAAACGGCCTGGCTGGAGTTGCAGGTGCGCTTCCTGAGCACCCACCACTACTGGACGCCCACCGCCACCGCCCGCCGCGAAGCCGAAAAACAGGCCCGCCTGGCGGAAGTGAAAGCCCGGCTTGCGGGGAGTGAGTGAGTGAGTGAGTGACTCTACCGCCGCGTGCTGGGGATGCGGAATTGCAGGCCCAGGCTCGGGATGAAGGTGAAGCCGCTGAGCTTGGCGGTTTTATTGTTGAGCAGCTGGTATTCGCCGTAGTTCTGGTAGTAGACGGACAGGGCCGGAATCACGTAGGCGTAGCGGTAGCCCAGCTTGGCGTTGAAGAAGGCCCCGAAGGAGCTGAAGTTGCGGCGGGTTGTGGGCAAATCGGGCACTTTGCTGCCCGGCACGAAACCACTACCGGGGCCATTATACAGCTGGCCCGGCGTGAGGCCGTAGCGCAGAAAGCTGTGCGCGTACACCACCCCGTAAGAAATAGCCCCGATTTCCTCCTCCGGCCCCAGCGACTTGCTGAATACCAGCGGCACGATCAGATCGTGGCGGGTGGCGCGGAAGCCGAGCAGGGAGTTCACGTCGTCGAGGAACGGAATGCTGGGCAGCTTGGAGCGCTGGGTGGCGTATTGCAGCCCGATGCTGCCGTAGGTGACGCCCGCCTCACGGCTGCCCGGGTTTTCGGGCGTGCCCGTTGGCCCCAGAAACTGGTACATGGCATCGAACACGTGGGAGCCAAAGGCGTACTTGTAGCCCACATCGAACCGCTCCACCACCCCGTAGCGCACGTACAGATCCGACGATGGCCGCACCGGGTCGAGGGCGTAGGCAATGGCGGCTACTTGCAGATTCTCAACCGTCTGGTTGTAGTTGACGGTGTCCCTGGCCGCCTTATCGGCCAGATCCTGGGCGGCCGATTTGAGCGTGGCACCGGCCCGGCCGATGGTTTCGGTAGGCAGATTGAGTGAGACGTTGCCCCCCACCCGGAACTCGCCCCGGGGCGTGACTTTGCCCGTGCTCACAATGGCCCGCGGAGCCGTGCAGGAGGCCGAAAACAGCACCGCCGCGCCGCCCGCCAGCGCCAGCCCCGCCCGGAGCGAGAAGAAAGTATTCATGTAGCTAAAGCAGAAGAGGAAGTAACTCAGACGGCCGGCCGCACGACCAAAACCGGGCCGAAAGTAGCAATTCTGCCGTTGACAGGTAAGAGGCCGCCAGAAAACCAGAACGGTCATCCTGAGCGGAGCGAAGGATCTTATCACCTCAGAACAACCGTAGCAACGACTCGTTCCGAGGTGATAAGATCCTTCGCTCCGCTCAGGATGACCGTTCTGGTTTTCGTTTTTCTTTGTTCGAAACGTATCTACGCCGCCACCCGCGTCCGGGGCTTCTGCGCTTCGGCATAGGCACCGGCCCCCAGCCGGCGCAGCATCCGGCGGTGCGACTTAAGCGCCCCGAGGAACGTTTCGTTTTCCAGGTAGGGCACGCCGAATTCGTGGGCCGTAGCGCGCAGGATGTGGGCCAGGGCGGGGTAGTGAATGTGGCAGACCTTGGGGAACAGGTGGTGCTCTATCTGCCGGTTGAGGCCCCCGCACAGGAAACTGGCCAGGCGGCTGTTGGGCGAGAAGTTGGCCGTGGTGCGCATCTGGTGCACGGCCCAGGCTTCGAGCATGTCGCCCTGCTCGTTGGGCAGCGGGAAGGCCGTGCCTTCCACCACGTGGGCCAGCTGAAACACGAGGCCCAGCACCAGCCCTTCCACGAAGTGCATGCCCACGAACCCGATGATGAACTGCCACCACGTGATATCGAGCACTACCAGCGGCAGCACAATGAACAGCACGTAATAAATAGCCTTGTAGAAGAACAGGTTGAAATACTCCCGGCGCGGGTGGTTGGCCACCTGCTGGCCGATTTTGGGCTGGAAGAACTTCACGTAATCCTTGCGCAGCACCCAGGAAAGCGAAGCCAGCCCGTAGACCGGAAACGCGTACCAGTGCTGAAACCGCTGAATCCAGCGCACCGGCTCCTGCTCATCGAGCCGGATCAGGCCGGGGGCCACTTCAATGTCCTCGTCGTGGCCGGCAATGTTGGTGTAGGTGTGGTGCACCACGTTGTGGGTGATGTTCCACACGTAGGGGCTGGCCCCGATCAGGTTGAACACCAGCCCGAGCCCTTTATTGACGTGCTTGTTGGCCGAAAACGAACCGTGCATGGCGTCGTGGCACACGTTGAAGCCGATGAACGCGCAGATGGCCCCCAATACCGCCGCCAGCGCGGCCATCACCGGCACGCTGAACTGGTTCGACATAATGAGGCCGTACGTCACCACGAACGCCGTCAGGAAAAAGATGGTCTTGGCCCACATGGCCCCGTTGGCGTGGCGCGAAAGGTTGCGCTCCTTGAAATAGGCATCGGCCCGCTCCCGAGCCGTGGCGAAAAACGTGGAGCGCTGGACGTTGGTGAACTTCAGAGGTTTGGTCATGCGGATACCGTTATGCGGTGCAGCAGCGGGGGCTGCTCTTCCACAAATGTAATTATTCTGTTTTTTTGAGTTGGCCGGCAGTTGCGCCGCGCCAAGATACGGCATTGCCCGCCGGGTTCGCCGGGTCGCAGTCGTGCGCCTTTAACCGGCAGAGGCGGGGTTTCGTTCGAGGCCTGCCCCCGCCCGTCCTGGCTTTTGGTCCGCATCGTCGGCTGCCGGCCCCGGTGCAACTCCGGCCTAACCAGCACACGGCCACCCGCTAACCCGCCCTGCTGGCCCCTTTGGCGCGCGCCGACGCTTTCCCGCCAGCAGGGCCTTTTTATTTTCCTCCGTGAACCAGCCCCGACAAGCTACCGCAGCTGCTCGGTTCACCCCACGTTGCGGCGCAGTCAACGCTACGCTGGAGCTGTCCCCCGACTCGGCAACGGCAGCTGAATTCCGGCGGCGCATTGGCTGCTCTGCGGCGCAGATTATTTATCGCCCAACCGAACGGCCACCCTTCTTACGTTACCAAATTGTTATGCACCGCGCCGGAAAATCCCGTAACTTTCCTTTTCGTTTCCGGCCCAACACCTGCCTCATGCTCCAGTTTTACCTCAACGACCAGCTCATCCGCACCGACCAGCCGGCCGGCAGCACCCTGCTCGACTTCGTGCGCTACAACCAGCACCTGAAAGGCACCAAAATCGGCTGCCGTGAGGGCGACTGCGGGGCCTGCACCGTGCTGGTGGGTGAGCTGCCGGCCGGGGAAGCGGTGGTGCGCTACCAGTCGATGACTTCCTGCCTGACCCCGCTCGGCAACGCCCACGGCAAGCATGTGGTTACGGTGGAGGGCATCAATGCGGCCCGGGGCACGCTCACGCCGGTGCAGCAGGCCATTGTGCAGGAGAACGGCTCCCAGTGCGGGTTCTGCACGGTAGGCTTCGTGATGAGCCTCACGGGCCACGCCCTGAGCGCCCGGCCCAGCACGCCCACGTCGGTACTGGCATCTATGGATGGCAACATCTGCCGCTGCACCGGCTACAAGAGCCTGGAGCGCGCCGCCGCCCACCTGCACGAGCAGCTAACTGCGCGTCCCGCCACCGAAGCCGTGGGCTGGCTGGCCGACCAGCAGTTCGTGCCCGCTTACTTTGCCGCCATGCCCGCCCGGCTCCAGGCCCTGCGCGACGCGGCCACGGCCGCCACTACCGGCGGCTCCGAGGCTACTATTCCCACGGCCGCCCCCGTTGCCAAGCCCCTGGATGCCCCGGCCGCCGCCCGTGCCCGCATCCTGGGCGGCGGCACCGATTTACTGGTTCAGCAGCCTGAGCACGTGCGGGCTATTCCGGTGGAGCTGGTATTCGATCAAACCCAGCTGCGCGGTATTCGCCGCGACGGCGACGTAATTCGGCTGGGCGCGGCCACCACGGCCCAGCAGCTGCTGGAATCGGAGGTGATGCTGGCGGTAGTGCCGGCCCTGCCGCGGTTCCTGAAACTGGTCAGCAGCACGCCCATCCGCCAGATGGGCACCGTGGCCGGCAACTTCATCAACGCCTCCCCCATCGGCGACCTCACCATTATGTTTCTGGCCCTGGGGGCCGAAATTGAGCTGGAAGATGCCGCCGGCCAGCGCCGCGCCCTGCCCCTGGCCGACCTCTACCTCGGCTACAAGCAGCTGGCCAAAACGGCCGACGAGCAGGTGACCGAAATCCGCTTCCCGGCCCCCGCCGCCGCTTCCGACCACTTCAACTTCGAGAAAGTATCCAAGCGCACCCACCTCGACATTGCCAGCGTGAACACCGCCGCCTGGCTGCGCCTGGAAGATGGCGTGGTACGGGCCGCCCGCCTCTCGGCCGGGGGCGTGGGACCGGTGCCCATGCTGCTGCCCCGGGCCGCTGCCGCCCTGGTGGGCCAGCCGCTGAGCACAGAAACGCTGCGCCGCGCCCAGGAGGTGGCCCAGCAGGAAATCAGCCCTATTGGCGACGTGCGCGGCACCGCCCACTACAAGCGCCTGCTGCTGCACCAGCTGCTGGAGGCCCATTTTGTGGAGCTGGGCCTGCTGACCGATTAAACGGCTGTAGAGACGCGACACTTCGCGTCTCGTCGTTGAACGGCCGGAACTGCCCCCGCTAAACAACATCAGCAACGACGAGACGCGAAGTGTCGCGTCTCTACATCGCCCGGCCCAATTCATAATTCTCAATTCATAATTACAGCAGTGAACCACCTCGACCCCATCCGCCACGTGCGCGGCGAATCGCAGTACCTCGACGACGTGCCCGAGCAGCACGGCACCCTGTACGCGGCCGTGGTGGAGTCGCCGCTGGCCCACGGGCGGCTGCTGGCCGTGGATGCCTCGGCGGCTTTGCTGCGGCCCGGCGTGGTGCGCGTTATTCTGGCCGCCGATATTCCCGGCACCAACCAGATTGGCGGCATCGTGCCCGATGAGCCGCTGCTGGCCGAGGGCCACGTGCACTTCCGGGGTCAGCCGGTGGCCCTGGTGCTGGCCGAATCGGAGCACGCCGCCCACGCCGCCCTGGCCCACGTGCGGGTAGACGTGGACCCGCTGCCCGTGCTTACCGACCCGCGCGTGGCCGCCGCCCAGGGCGAGCTGCTGGTGCCGCCGCGCACCTTCCGCATCGGCGATTCGGCGGCGGCCTGGGCCGGGTGCGCCCACGTGTTCGAGGGCGTGGCCGAGTCGGGCGGGCAGGAGCATCTGTACATCGAAACCCAGGGGGCCTACGCCTTCCCCACCGAAATGGGCGGGGTGCGCATCATCTCTTCCACCCAGGGGCCCACGGCCGTGCAGCGCCACACGGCCCACGTGCTGGGCCTGGGCATGCACCAGGTGGAAGTGGACGTAACCCGCCTCGGGGGCGGTTTCGGGGGCAAGGAAGACCAGGCCACGCCCTGGGGCGCGCTGGCTGCGCTGGGCGCTTTCCTCACCCGCCGCCCGGTGAAGCTGGTGCTCGACCGGATGGCCGACATGCGCATGACCGGCAAGCGCCACCCGTATTCGTCCGACTTCAAAATCGGGCTCGATGCCGACCTGAAAATTGTGGCCTACGAGGCCACGTTCTACCAGAACGGCGGCGCGGCGGCCGACCTGTCGCCGGCCGTGCTGGAGCGCACCTTGTTCCACAGCACCAACACCTACTTCATCCCGAACGTGACGGCCACGGCTTACAGCTGCCGCACCAATCTGCCGCCCAACACCGCCTTCCGGGGCTTCGGCGGGCCTCAGGGCATGTTCGTGATAGAGTCGGCTCTGGCCTGCGCGGCCGAGCAGCTGGGCGTGGCCACCACCGAAATTCAGCGCCGCAACCTGCTGCGCGAGGGCGACCTGTTTCCCTACCGCCAGCCGGCCGAACTGTGCCACGCCGAACAAGCCTGGGACACGGCCGCCCAGCGCTTCGATTTGCCGGCCCGCCGCCGCGAAGTGGACGCGTTCAACCAGGCCCACCGCTGGCAGAAGCAGGGGCTGGCCGTGATGCCCATCTGCTTCGGCATCTCGTTCACCAAAACCGCCATGAACCAGGCCCGGGCGCTGGTCCACATCTACACCGACGGCACGGTGGGCGTGAGCACCGGGGCCGTGGAAATGGGCCAGGGCGTGAACACCAAAATTGCCCAGGTGGCCGCCCGCACCCTGGGCATTGGGCTGCACCGCATCAAGGTGGAAAGCACCAACACCACCCGCGTGGCCAACACCTCCCCCTCGGCCGCCTCCGCCACCGCCGACCTCAACGGCAAAGCCACCGAGCTGGCCTGCCGGGCGTTGCGCGAACGAATCCTGCGCCTGGCCTCCACCGAGCTGAGCCTGGACTACGAGGGCCTGCACATTGAAAACGAGCAGGTGCTGGCCGCCGGCAAACCCGCCGACTCGACTTGGGAAAAGCTGGTGTCGGCGGCCTACTGGCAGCGGGTGAGCCTGAGCGAAAACGCCCACTACGCCACCCCCGACCTGCATTTCGACGCCACCACCAACCAGGGCTACCCCTTCGCCTACCACGTGTACGGCACGGCCCTGACCACCGTAACCGTGGACTGCCGCCGCGGCACCTACACCGTGGACGCCGTGCAGATTGCCCACGATTTCGGCCAGAGCATTAACCCCCAGGTAGACTTAGGTCAGATTGAGGGCGGCACGGTGCAGGGCATCGGCTGGATGACGCTGGAAGAGCTGGTGTACAACGACGAAGGCCGCCTGCTGAGCAACTCGCTCAACGCCTACAAAATCCCGGACCTGTACTCGGTACCCCCGGTGCTCGACGTGCATTTCCTCGATACGCCAGGCCACCCGCGGGCCGTACTGCGCTCCAAAGCCGTGGGCGAGCCCCCGCTCATGTACGGCATCGGCACCTACTTCGCCCTCCGCGACGCGGTGCGGGCGTTCAACCCTGATTCCACCATTTCTTTCTCCGCTCCGATGACGCCGGAAAAGGTGCTGGTGAACTTGTACCCGGAGTTTGTAGGGGCGGGGAAAGCGGCTGCGGTGGCGCGGGGTTAGTGGGGGTGTGGATTGTGGGGTTTTCAGCGAGTGAAGGAACAAGTAGAATCCTGTGTCGCGGCAAAATATTAAGATAAAATTATTTGGCAATTAACTTTATCTTGCTGATGAAATTTCCATTTGATACATCAGTTTCTCAAATAGCCCACTTTTCAATTTAATCCAATCACAAAATGAAAATGATTTCCGGCCGCAGGGCACTCGACAAAGTATACAAACGCCGCGACCGTTATGATATACCTGATTGGCAGCGAGATGAAGTTTGGGATATCAAAAAAAAGCAAAAGCTAATTGATAGCATCCTTAAAGGATGGCGACTACCGAAATTTTATTTACTAAAAACTGCTGAAGATGAATATGAAGTAGTTGATGGTCAGCAAAGACTTAGTTCCATCATCGAATTTTTCAACAATGAACTAGCTCTATCTGAAGAATCTGCAAAAAAATTTGGCGATTCTTATTACAAAGATTTACCACCACGCATATCAGATAATTTTGATGATTTTGAAATAGATTTTGACGAAATACAAGGAGCAGAAGATGAAGAATTAAAGGAGTTTTTCCAACGCTTACAAGAAGGACTACCATTAACTAGTAGTGAGAAGCTAAACTCTGTTCACAGCAAATTAAGAAACTTTTGCAAGGAAATATCAAATACTTCATTTTTTAAAAACAAGGTTTTTATTTCAGATAACAGGTTTTCTTATTTTGATATTGCAACAAAAGTTGTAACACTTGAAATCGAGGGCATAACGAGCGGTATTAGATATGAGGATATATTTAAAGTATTTAAAGCAAATGTGGAATTCTCAGTTCAGTCAGCTGTCGGAAAAAGGATTACTGATACTTTTAATTATCTTGATAAGGTATTTCCTGAACGCAGTCCTCTTTTAAAAAACAGAACTGTAATCCAATCTTATGCAACTTTTATTGCTGGATTTATTTCTACAGGAAAAGCAAAAGGCCAAGAACCTAGAATAAAAGCTTTTTTTGAAAACTTCACTACCGGCTTAGTTAAGCAAATTGAGTTGGGTAAAGGTGGCAATGACATGGACTACCTCAAGTTCCAGCGCTCTATAAGTGCTAACGTAAAATCTGGCGCAAGTACTAGGCAAGATGTTTTGATGCGGAAGATTCTCCAATCAGACCCAATTCTTGCTAGCTTATTTGGACCAACGAAAATAACTCAAAGCGGAATTGATACTAATATTCGCGCTCTGTCCGATTCTATTTCCAATAGAATCGCAATTTCCAATGCAGCCTTTTCTTCTCTACATGGAGAAGACTTATTCAAAGCAACTAACAAGACTGTACAAGCATTAAAAATACTTGGAGAACCTATCAAAAATCTTACTGATTACAAGCTACTGATAGACAATCTATATTTTCTATTCAAGGAAAGTATTGGCCAACGCTTAGGAGAAAAAGTTCCACAATCATTTATCGATGTAAATGCTTTGCGCACCGAGATTGAGCACGACGTAGACCATGGAGATAAGAGCAGAATACGGTCTAAGCGCAAAAAAATTGGAGAGACTTTTAAAAAGTATAGTGGCACAACATCACCACAAACACTAGCACCAGAAATGTTTCCTGTCTTCCAACTGCAACTTCTATCCAAGCTTGAGGAAGACATTCAATTACTCGCTATTTCATAATATCTTCTAAACGCAAAGAGGCTCAAGCTCCCGTAGCTTCAGCCTCTTCTCGTTTCCGCCGCAGTTCAGGGCATTACCGTTGCAGGGTGCGGTTCTCGGGGGTAGTGGGCTCCCATTCGCCGATGACGATGCCGGTGCGCTTGATTTCCTGCACGAACGGGTTCCAGTCGGTGAACTGTTCGGGCGAAAAGGTATGCGGCTCGATATAGAAGAAGGGCGCCCGGGCCAGCAAATGGGCCAGGGGCCGTACATCAATCGGCGCGGCGCCGGTGAAATCTTCGCTCACGAGGGCCACGTCAATATCCGATTCTTCGCGCTGCTCATTGCGGGCGTAGGAACCGAATACAATGATTTTTTGCAGCCGCAGGTCTAGCTGCTGCGCCTCGGCGGCAAAACGCTGGACCAGTTCTAGGGCAGTGTGCTGAGTAAACATTGGCGGAAGAGTTCGGTGTCGTGCAGCAGTTGCCGGGTGTAGGCTTCGGTGGCAATATTATAAACGCTACGCTGATAATCAGGATAACGCCCGGCCATTTGAAATCCGTTCAACTCGACGATTAGCACCTCTTGGACAGGCGTGAGCACCACGGCGGTGGCGGCCAGGAGCCGCGCCAGGTTGTGAATGCGTGGTGGGTGGTCGTCCACGTTGTCTTTCACCCAGTGCGCTTTGCAGAGCTTTTCAATGGTGAGGTGCGCCAGAAACAGGCACTGCAAGTACCGCTTGGTCTGAAACAGGTCTTGCGAGGCCAGCCAATCATCTTCAGCGGTTTCTTTCCAGTGCAGAACATGATCGGACTTGGTCATAAAGCAAGCTAACAAAAAAAGAGGCTGAAGCTCCTGTAGCTTCAGCCTCTTTTGCGTTTCTGCCGCGGCTCAGGGCTTTACGGAAGGAGTCGGGCCGGCGCGGGCGGGCAGTTGGCGGCGCCCCCGAACCGGGTTTTTCGGCGGCAACCCACGGCGCGGGCCGATTTGTTGGGCCGCCCCTATGACGCGGGCAAAGGTTCTCGTACTTTTGCACCCCCGAATTTACGACTACCCCCACCCTTCGCTTGGAACTCACCCGCTCATCCCAACTCCGCGACACCGTCCGCGGCTTCCTGATTTACGCCGCCGGCGACACCGTGGCCGCCCTGCTGCTCCACGAATTTTCCTGGTTTCGCCTGCTGGGCATGGCCCTCATCGGGGGCCTGCTCTACTCGGTGGAAGTGCCCGCCTACTTCCGCTGGATTGACCACCGCCTGCCCTCCCATGCCCAGGCCGGCTGGGGCCGCAAGTGGGGCCGGGCATCGTTGTCGCTGCTCTACTTCAACCCCCTCTGGATTGCCCGCCACTTCGTGTTTCTGCGCCTGTGCAGCGGCCACAGTGAGCAGATAACCCTGGATTTACTGCCGCTGGCTACCCGCTCCTTTTTGCTCAACGCGCCCGTGGCGCTGCTGGTGAATTACTACATTCAGAACCGGGTGGCCCCGGAGTGGCGCTTCGTGGCCAGCGCCCTGTTCTCGGGCATTATGGCCGTGTACTACGCCCTGAGCGCGGCCTGGCTCTAGGCAACGCGCCGGGGCAGAATCAGTGCGGAAAGCGCACCCGTAAAAGTCAATTAAACATCCAATTTCCACTATATTGCCGGAGCAAGAACTACCGCTCACTCTGCTTGGTTATTCTCCCGTGGATATCCTTACCGCTTCCCCGCCGGCTCCGCGCGATATGCTCGTCTGGCAACACGCCACGGCCAACCTGCGCGCGGGTATTCCGGTAGCGTTGCTGTGCGTGCTCAACAGCGTGGGCAGCAGCCCCGGGCGGCAGGGGTTCAAGATGAGCGTGACGGCCGTGAGCATGGCCGGCTCCATCGGGGGGGGCATCATGGAGCATAAATTCGTGGAGAAGGCCCGGGGCCTGCTGCTCCAGGACGCGGCCGCGCCCGTGGTGCGCCACCAGGTGCACCGCCGCGAAGCCCCCGCCGACCGCTCCGGCCTGATTTGCTCGGGTGAGCAGTGGATTCTGGTCCTGCCCCTGCACTCTGCCGACCTGCCCGTTATTCTGGAGCTCAAGCAACTACTGCGCGCCCACATTCCCGGTCAGCTCCGCCTGTCGGCCGCGCACCGCGTGGAAGTGCTGGCCGCGGAACCGCAGGTCCCCGCCTACGCCCTGCACCTGGGCCCCGACTGGTACTACACGGAACAACTGGGTTTTCAGGACCACGTGACCATCGTGGGCGGCGGCCACGTGGCCCTGGCCCTCTCGCGGGTGCTGGCCGCCCTGGAGTTTGAGCTCACGGTGCTCGACGACCGGCCCGGCCTGAACACCCACCTCTTCAACCCCTTCGCCCACCACAAGCGCATCGTGCGCTACGAAACGCTGGAACGCGAAATTGTGGCCGGCCCGCGCCAGTACGTCATCCTGATGACGTTTGGCTACCGCACCGACCTGCTGGCCCTGCGCCAACTGCTGGCTCTGCCGGTACGCTACCTGGGCGTGATGGGCAGCGCCAGCAAAATCACGGAAATGCTCGACACACTCCGCGAAGAGGGCGTACCGGAAGCCACCCTGGCCCGCATTCACGCCCCCATCGGCCTGGCCATTCACAGCCGCACGCCGGAGGAAATTGCCATCAGCATTGCCGCCGAGCTAATCCGGGAGCGGAACACGCCCTAAACCCCACAACGGCCAGCCCGCGTAGTACACCGACTGGCCGTTTTTACTGCCTGGGAAACGCTGTAGACGAGACGCGACACTTCGCGTCTCGTCGTTGCTGCTGTTACCTATCCAAACCCATCCCCCCGTTTCAGCCTGATGTTGTTCAGCTGAACCACTACCGGCCGTTCAACGACGCGATGCGAAGTGTCGCGTCTCGACAGCGGGTTTCAATCCTCGTAGTCCGTGCCGGCATTGTTCTGGCCGTTGAGGTAGCCGGCGGTGAAGATGTGATACTGGTCGAAGATGGAGCGTACGGAACGGCGCAGCACCACTTCGCCCTGGGGGCCGGAGGGTACGCTCACGCCGGAAGCATAGCCGTTCCAGACGGCCCGATTGGTGCGGTTATCGATGAGCGTGACGAGCAGGGTACCTTCGGAGAGCAGCAGGCGCACGGGCTGGTAGCCTTTGCGGTCCTCCTTGGGGGTATTGTCCTCCTCGCTGTTGCCGTTCTTTACCCAGGTCGTAAAATCGTCCTGGGCGTACCCCCGGAAGTGCATGTCGCCCTCGAAGAGGCGGAAGTTGACCAGTAAATCGGGGCGGCGGCGGGAGGCGTGGTAGCCCTGCACCTTCATGCGCGTGCGGATAGCGTCGCGCACGGCCCCGCCCAGGCGGCTGGTATCGGAGTTGAGGCCGTCGCCGCTGATGAATTCGTAGGTGCGGTAGCGCCGGAACTGGCCGGCGTAGCTGTAATCCGATTCCACCCGCGCCTCCCGCGACATCAGGCAACCCGAGAGCAGCAGGCTAAGCCCCGCCGCTAGCGTAAACGTCCATTTCATAAGCCCTGAGAAACTAAGTGAGTCGTACTCACTAAACTACGAAACTCAGGGCGCTTGTCGATTGATTGTCAGGGTAAAAAATGCTGTTTTTTTCAACCTGAAGTGCTATCCAAATCCGCGACTCCAGCGGAACCGGCAGCCTGGCTCCTGGCGGGGTTATTCGGCTGCCGTCAGGTCCTTTTCCAGCACGATGGTCAGCCCACGCGCGCTTTGCGTGGTGCCCATGATATCAAAGCCGTGGCGCAGGTTCAGCAGCAGCATTCCGCGCCAGTGGTTGTAAGTGTGGGTGCGCACGGCACGGTAGCCCTGCGCACGGCCCCAGGCGTGCTGGCGGCGCAGCAGCTCCGCCGCCAGCCCCTGCCCCCGGAACGCCGGGAGCACGCCGCCCAGCCAACTGTAGTAGTGCCCCGGCTTCCGCTCGTAGCCCAGCTCGCCGCCCACCACTTGGCCCGCGTGCTCCACCAGCCACGCCTGCACTGGCTGGCGCTGCTGCTGGTAGCGCAGGTCGGCCAGGAGTTCAACTTCGTCTGTTTCGAGGGCAGCGGCGAGCAGGGTAGTTAGCAGCTTGCTTTGGGCAGGCACGATATCAGGCAGGAAGCGGAACGTGAAATCCATTTGTTTTTATAAAGTGCCGACACCCGATTCGTCGCTTTATTGGGTGAGCATCAACGGTACGGTTTGGGCGGTGTATTGTTCGCCGTTGCTGAGCTGATAAACCACCGTAAACTGCTGCGGCCCCGTACTGGCGGTGGCGGCATTGGCCAGCCGCAATTCCAGCAACAGCTCCGGTTGTTGCGCCCGTTGCTGCACATAGTCGCTGAGCAGACTGTAAGTCCCTCCGTTTCCCGACAGGTCATACACACTCAAAACGTCGTTGAGCGCACTGCCGGCGGGGTGCTGGGCATCCAATGCATTGCTGCTCGTGACGGTGATGGCCGTGACCCGCTCCGTGAATGCCGGCCCAACCGGAGAACACGCGTAGGCCGCGGCTCCCCAGCCGGCCCGATACTCCTGAGCGGCCACCAGGCGGGTTTCGAGCCCCAAACGCAAGGCAAACTGGCCGCGGGAAACCGATTCGGCTGCTCCCAATACGGCCACCGAACCGCCGGCATTCGCAATGGCTACCACCGTAGTGCCCGTGATATCGTAATTGGAGGATTTTGGCGGCGGGTTACACCCGCAGGAATCGGAACAAAGCAGGTCACCACACGCGGGCAGGCCCAGCACCAAAGAAGTAAAGAGAAGCAGTCTTTTCATAGTACCAATAGATTGATTGCGAGTTCTTCTTCCGGAGCACTACTCTCGGCGTCTGGTTGCACACAGGCTACGGTAATTTTCTATCGGTACCCGACGACCTGCAACTGGAACAGCTCGGCTATAAGGGCGTGTTTGGGGAATTTGAGAAACAGCTGATGCCGCAGCGGCGCCAGCAACTGATGGTCGGTTGCGGCCGCGAGACTGGGGAGGAAGCGGAACGTGGGCTTCATGCGCGGCGGGCGTGATGCACTTATAGCGGTTTCGTGAACGGTGCAGCATATTTGCGTCTCGGCGTTGAACGACGACGTAACAACGGCGTGGACAACGAGACGCAAATATGCGTCTCTACAACCGGGGGCACCGTTCACGAAACTGCTATAATTATTTTAAATATCGCCGCCAATGGTTTAGGACTCTGCGCTCGGGCGGGTTTCGGAGCACAAAGCGTCAATTTATTACTACTATTTGACAGTAGCACAGAACTTCGGGTGTGCACATCGGCCCTCCTGACGCAAGACTCGTGTTGTATGCAGTTTATTCTATCAACATTCTTTTCCTCAACAATTCTTCAACAAGCGGCCTTGTGTATTTTACTTCAGGACTAATATTTCTATCATCACTGGTTCTATAGTATTTCCCAGCATCAAAAGCTTCAAAACATTCCCACGCCGCATCTGTGAATGGATACGTTTTAACGAAATAATTATCGGTTACCCAAAATTGATAATATTATTCATAATGCAATCAGCGGCCTTGTAACTAAGTTATTGCCTCCAATATTTTAAAGTATTTTCAATCGAAAATTTCTCAATCAAGGTTGTTGGAAACTCTTTCGGGCTATCAAAAATGTTAGAAATTTGATCTGTGCTCATAATCTAATTTGATAACTATACAAGGATTTTTTCTATGTAAAATCTTTTTTATTCATCTGCTTAAATTTCAGAGCTAAACGTCCAAATCGCATACAACGTTTTGAAACTTGGCGAAGAAGCGTATTTCGAAGCACAAAACTGTCTACCAGCACTGAACTCGCTTTTTTTATCAAACCCCTGTTATAGGTAGACTTTTTGTCCAACGTGGCGTTGTAGTTACCAGATGAAATCAATATTTGCAAATGCTTCGCTTGGTTTAAAGTCCTTGTTAGCTCCAAAATAAATTTCATCTTCGTGGTAAAACAGCAATGCCCAGTTTAAACTTTGGTCAATTACAGTTAGATCATCCGATGAACCATAATAAAAGCTGTCGAAGTATTTTATTAAAAGTTTCCAAGGAACTATCATTGCATCTGTCGGTTGCCAAGAAAGGAAAACGGGTTTATCAAACGCAAGTCCTCTTTGATAAAGCCATTTCTTAATTTCTTTTTCGTTATCTTCTAAAATTATTGCCTTGTCAATTGTTCGAAAAAAATCTTTTTTAAATGGAGCATCTTTGTGCAAGTTTGCTTTTGCAATATAGTCCCACAAAAATTTAGCAGCTTCGTTGTCCAAGGGCTTTAATTGGTCAAGATGTTGGCCGGGCAACTTGTCATATCCCTCTTCTGTAAAACGCTATTTCAGTCCAAAGTCATCTATTGGAATTACGTGTTGAAATATATTATTAAAGTCTATATTCATTTGTCGTTGTGCCGTCTTTTAGGCTTACGTATAATATCTGTATTCCCGCAACTCAGCGCCACCCCAGTTTCGGCAAGCACACCACCGTTGGTACGCTTGCCGAAACTTACCCACATTCCCCGACTTCGCCAACCCGTTACCGATACCCGGTGGCCGGCAGGTGGAACAGCTCGGCGTAGCGGCCGCCTTAGGCCAGCAACTCCTCGTGGCTGCCGGTTTCCTGGCACTGGCCGCTTTTGATGACCAGAAAACACCGCGTATTCCAGCGAATAGCTGGTGCGCCGACCGGCAAAGAGGCGCTACTCCCCCGCCCGGTGGTCCAGAAATTCGCCGGAGGGGTTCAGGCCCTGGCGGCTGATGGTCAGCCGGGGCTTCTTGGCTTTGGCGGGGCGCTGGTCCTTCACGCGGCCCAGCCGTTCAAAGGTGATGGTCCAGATGCTGTCGAAGTCGTCGCTGTCCCATTCCTGCGCGTCCTTCAGGCCCAGGTCGCGGGCAATTTCCACGATGTTGTGGTGCTCCCATACCACCAGCACATTACCCCGCAGCCGACGCAGGCGTTTGGCAAACTGCCGGGAGCTTTCCACCTCGTAGTTCGTATCGATGGTGAGGTTGTGCTGTACGGCGTAGGGCATTACGGTCTGGAGCATCCGCATGCGGGTGGTGCGCTTGCCCCCAATCCCGATTTCCGGCACGAAGGTGTGGCGGGGCGGGGTGGAAAACACCCTGGCCAGAACGGTGGGCAGGGCCAGCGCCCGGTTAAGGCCCGCTACCGACAGGTTGTCGCCCTGCTCCGGCTTCTCGCCGTGACGGATGATGACCACGCGCAGCGGCGGCTCGGGGGCCGGCGCAGCAGTGGGGGCCGGCAGGTGCTGGGGCAGCAACAGCAGCGGGGCAGTGGCCTTCACGACTTCGGTCGGGTCAGCTTCGGGAGTGGCAGCCATGAAGAAAGCGGGGAAATACTGCCAGCCATTCGGCCCGGCGCAAGCTGCATACGCAACGCCCCGGCGCGTGTTCGGCCTACCGGCGCCTACCGATACCCGGCGGCCTGCAACTGGAACAGCTCGGCGTAGCGGCCGCCTTTGGCCAGTAGCCACGAGGGGCTGCTGATTTTCCGAACGGTTTATTCGCGGGGAATCAGCAGATGTTGATTTAGCTCAATCAAGCTGGACTCCGCAAAGAGCGTCAGAATAATCGGCAGGCGGTCAGCAAGCAACTGTAGTAATTCGGCGTTGCTGATGTTGCCAGTGGTGATGAGCAGCAACTGCCGGGGCTGGCGGTTGGTCAGGTAACTGTGCAGAAAATCGGCATCCTTGGTGATGACGATGCGCCCGGTTTCGGCAGCCAGCTGGCGAATCTCGGAATCGGTGGTCCGGTCGCCGTGGGGCAGGTCGTCGGTGTGGAGACAGTCGAGGCCGCGGTAGCGCAGCAGGTGTGCCACCCGCACCGGCAACTGCGCATCCACCAGAAACTTCACGAGGAGGCGTAGGGCAACGTTTTCAGATTGCTCAGCCGCGCCCCATACGTGAGGCAGGCCCGGATATCGGCCTCTTCCAGGGCCGGATAATCAGTCAGAATTTCGGTGTGGCTCATGCCGGCAGCCAGTAGCTCCAGCACCAGCGACACCGGGTAGCGCATCCCGCGAATGCAGGGCTTGCCGTGGCAGATATCGGCCTGAACGGTGATGCGGGAAGTTTCCATACGCGTGAGAGTGACTAAATGACGACGGCTAAAACACGAATTGTCTAATGGCATCCGGTGGTCTGGAGGTGGAATAGCTCGGCGTAGCAGTTAACAAATTTTCAATTTTCAAACTCCCCCATTATCATTTGGTCATAATCGTATCCGATGTCATTGGGGAAATACCCCTTTGCATCTGGATAGATTAATTGTACATATTCAAATTTCTCATTTCCATAAAATCTAGCACTTGAAAGAGTGTATTCTGCCAATTTTTCTTTTGACACTTCTATCAAGTAAATTGGGAACCTATCAGTTATGTCATGCATTTTTTCATTCAGTGGAATACATTTCCTATTTTTAAACTTGTTCACATAATTTTCAATGAGTTCATGTGACAAGTTTTTAGGTAGAGACGAAATAAATATTTCTGGTATAGCAAAATTTCTATAAACACCAGTCGAATAACAAAAGGAAGGCCCATCGTCGGTAAATACGAAAGTTGAGTTATAACCAAACTTTCTGATGTTCTCATCAATATTGTTGTGGTGTTGTCTTATTTGTTCGTCAGTCATAGTTTTTGTTTGATTCACTGCCCAGTACCTATCCTACCGAAACTTACCCACATTTCCCGACTCTACCAACCAGCCCGTTACCGATACCCGGCGGCCTGCAAGTGGAACAGCTCGGCGTAGCGGCCGCCTTTGGCCAGCAGCTGTTCGTGGCTGCCGATTTCCTGGAACTGGCCGTTCTCGATGACCAGGATGCGGTCGGCCATGCGCACGGTGCTGAAGCGGTGGCTGATGAGGATGGCCGTTTTGCCCAGCGTGAGGTCCTTGAAGCGCTGGAACACCTCGTACTCGGCGCGGGCGTCGAGGGCGGCGGTGGGCTCGTCGAGAATCAGGAGCTGGGCGTCGCGCATGTAAGCGCGGCCGAGGGCAATTTTCTGCCACTCGCCCCCGCTCAGGTCCACGCCCCCGTTGAAGCGGCGGCCAATCATCTGGTCGTAGCCCTCGGGCAGCTTGGCAATAACCGAGTCGGCCAGGCTCTGGGCGGCGGCCTGTTCGATGCGGGGGCGGTTGTGCTGCTCCTCAATGCGGCCCACGGCCAGGTTCTGGGCGGCCGGGAGCTGGAAGCGCACGAAATCCTGGAAGATGACCCCGATTTCCCGGCGCAACTCGGCCGGGTCGTACTCGCGCAGGTCGTGGCCGTCGAGCAGGATGCGGCCCTCGGTGGGGTCGTAGAGGCGGGAGAGCAGCTTGACGAGCGTGGTTTTGCCGGCCCCGTTCTCGCCCACCAGCGCCAGCTTTTCGCCGGCTTGCAGCGTGAAGTTCAGGTGGCGCAACGCCCACTTTTCGGCGTTGCGGTACTGGAAGCCCACGTCCTCGAACCGGAAGCCCTCCTGAATGGGGTTGGGGAAGGGGCGCACCGGCCGGGCATCGTCGCGGCGGATGCGGGGCTGGAGGCGGAAGAAGTCGAAGAAATCCTGGAGGTAGAGCGCGCCCTCGGCCACCGAGCTGAACCGGCTCAGTATCCCTTCGAGCAGGCCCCGCATGCGGGCAAACGAGCCGGCCAGAAACGTGAGCTGGCCGATGCTGACGCGACCGTACACGGTTTGCAGGATGATGTAGACGTAGGCCGCGTAGTAGCCCGCCGCGCCCACGGCCGCGAAGAACGCACCCCAGCCGGCGCGCTTCACCACCAGGGCCTTGTTCTTGGCGTAGAAATCGTCGGAAAGCGTGCGAAAACGGTCGGTGAGGAAGCCCGCGAGGCCGAAGATTTTGACCTCTTTGGCCGTATCGTCGGAGGCCCCGGTCTGGCGCAGGTAGTCCAGCTCCCGGCGCTCGGGCGTCCAGCCGTGCACCAGCGAGTAGCTGCGCTCATTGAAGTGCGACTCGCCCAGGAAGGCCGGCACCACGGCCACCAGCAACAGCAGCAGCAGCCAGGGGTTGAACGCGACCAAACCCACGGCCAGAAACCCCATCGTGATGGCATCCTGGGCCTGGCTGAGCACCTGCGACATGAGCACGGTGCGGGAAAGCGTCTGGCGGCGGGCCCGCTCCAGCTTGTCGTAAAACGTGCTGTCCTCGAACTGGTCGAGGTCGAGCTCGGCGGCGTGCTCCATGAGCCGGATGGAGGTCTGGTTGGCGAACAGGTCGCCGAGCAGGGAGTCGAGCAGGGCCACGCCCCGGCCCAGGGCATCGGAGAGAATGGCCAGGCCGAACTCCAACGCAATGAGCGTAAGCACCGGCGTGAGCACGCGCTCGGGGGCCGGCAGACGGCTGAGGCCGATGACGGAGTCGATGATGAGCTGACCCACGTAGAGCATGGCCACGGGCAGGGCCGCGCGCAGCAGGCGCAGGCCCACGTTGCCCAGCGTGAGGGCCGGGCTGGTCTGCCAGATCAGACGCAGGAAGGCCGGCAGGTTTTTGAGGGCCGAAAACCGCTCCCGCACCGAGAGGCCGGGTTTGCCGTCGGCGCGGGGCTTTTTGGCGGAGATGGTGGAGAGAAACGAATCGGAACGAGCCATAGGCCCCGTGTACGGCACACTTCGGGCCGGGGTGCGGGGGCGGCCGTTTTGGCAGGCGGCCGCAGAAAGCCGCATGGCCCGCTTACCGCTGTGCTGCCGGTTGTAGGGTGCGGAGTTTGCCCCTGCCCGTCGTTGAGCGAAGAATGCCGCGAATGTCTGGTCCGAAGCCGGGCGGGGGCAAGCCCCGCACCCTACTGCCCCAGCCGCTGGGGCTTCTTCGTACCCCGCCACCTCCGCCCAATCCTGTACAAGTATTTTCCAAAAACAAAAAATACTTGTACACCCAGTCCATCGTTACTGTACAAGTATTTTCGGAAATCATAAAATACTTGTACAAGCTGCTATGCCCCGTCGTTCCCAGTCCTCGACCAACCTGGTAGTCCGCGTGCGGGCCTGGTTTGGGCTTACTCAATCCAAAATGGCCCTGTACCTGGGCGTGAGTCCCGCTTTCGTCCATTCCGTTGAAATCGGCCGGCGGAAGCTGACGGCTACTTCACTGCTGCCGCTGTTGCCGCTGCTGCGGCATCTGCCCCCCGCCGACACGGCCGACGCGGCTCCCTCATCTCCGACTCCGGTGACCCCAATATCGGCGGCCCCGCCGCCCGGCCTGCCCGCGCCCGAGGCGGCGGAGCTGGACTTCCGGCGGCGGGTGTGCCGGCAGCAGGCGGCGAAAGTGGCGCGGGAACTGGCCGCCCTGGAAGCCCGCGCCCGGGTGGCCGCCCACTGGGCCGAGGCCCTGCCCGCCCTGCGCGAGGCCGCCGCCGCCGTGCCCCCCGACCCCGACAACCCCGACCACGCGGCCTGGCTGCTGGGCTGGCTGACCCGGCAGGCCCGCCCCCTGCCGGCAGCAGCCGCCACCCGCTGGCATCTGCTGCGGGCCAGGGCCGCCGCCCTGGCCGCCGAGCAGGCCGCTCTCAGCGGCGCGCAATAGCGCGGGCCGGGGGCGGCTTCGGCCTGGGGTTCGTACTTTGCCGGCCTTGTTGGTTGTCTTCTTTCGGGGGCGCAGCAACGCTTCGCCCTCCTGCCCATGCTCCACCGCCTCTCCTTTGCGCCCTTCCCCGATACTGCCGCCGCCCACTGGTTTGCGGCCGTGGGCGACGCCCTGGAGGCGGCGGGAACCGAAGGTCTGCTGCTGGCTAACCTGACGGTGGGGGAAACGGCCGCTCTGCTGCCGGCCGTAGTGGTGCTGCCGGGCCGGGTGGCTGTGCTGCGGCCCACGGCAGCTGCTCCGGCGGCGCGGCCGGCCCAGCAAGCGGCGCTGGCTCAGTGGCTGGGCACGTGGCCCGAGCTGCCAGCCGTGGCAGGAGCCACCATTGCCAGCTTCCTCGTGCCGCCCAACGCTGCGCTAGTAGTTGCTGATGCGGCTGGCTGGGCAGTGGTGCCGGCCCCGGAACTGGCCGAAGCGCTGCGGGCGTTGCCGGCCCAGGCACCGCTGACCGCGCCCGTGCTGCAACGCTGGGCCGATAGCCTGACTGAGGAAGACCCAGAGCTCGAAACTGGTTATGAGCAGGCTCCATCGGGTTTCTGGGAGCAGAAAGGCCGGCAGCTCTGGGCCTGGCTGGGGGCCGAAGACGTACCCGCCGACCCGCCCTACGGCCCCACTCCGCCGCCCGCGAACCAGGCGGCCGAGCAGCTACGGCTGGAGCAGCTGCGGCGGCAGGTGCTGGGCGAATTGCAGCAGCAGCGCCAGCAGATGGAAGTCCGCGAAGTGGCCCGGGAGCAGAGCATTGCCCAGCTCCGCCAGCAGCTGGCCGCCACGCCTTCGGCCGCCGCCGAAGTAGTGGCCCTGCAAGCCCGGCTAAGCGCTGAAACGCAGGAGAAAAACGCGCTGGCCGCCGCCATCGACGCCGCCCGGACCGAGGCCGAAGCGCGCAACCGGGAGCTGGAGGCCCGGATGCAGCAGCTGGGCCGGCAGGTGCAGCAGCTCCAGGCGCCACCCGTGGCCGCCGCGCCCGCCCTTGTGCCCGTTGCGCCGCCCGCCCTTCCACCTGCTCCGGTGCGGTCCACTACGGCCCCGGTTTTCGCCGCCGCGCCCGCCACCCGGCCCGCCACCMCGCGGCTCCGGCCCACGCCCCCGGCCGCCGCGTGGCGGCTCCAGTGGCCCCGGGTGGCGCTGGTGCTGCTGGTGCTGGCCCTGGTGGGGATGGGGGCGGTGGCCGTGCAGCGCTACTCCCGGCAGTGGTTCGGAGAGCCGCCGGTACGCCCCCAGCAATCCGCTACCGCCACCGACGAGAACACCGACCAAAACCTGGAAGCCGCCGCCCCCACCCTCTTCGATATTCAGCCCGATACGGTGCAGCTGGACGAGCAGGACTCTGCCGACCCGGCCGGAGTAACGCCGGAGCCAGCCGCTGCGAATCCGGGCGAGATGATGGACTCGGTGGTAGCGCCCGAGGAAGGCATCTGAGCAGGTGCCGTAGCCCTGCTGCTGCCCGCCCCGGGACGGACACTACCGTTTCCCGATGCGCGAAACGGTAGCGCCCCCCTACACGGCGCGGGCTCCGGACGTTGCCGCCTGGAGCCCGCGCCACGTCCAACCAGCAGGTAGCAGCGGGTCATTCCCCGTATCGGTAGTGCCGCCCCCCGCGCCCCGCTACGCCCCCGACGGCACGTAGCGGGGGGTTGCAACGACTACCTCATTTGACCACGAACGTAAACGAAGCCTCCTGCTCAGCATTGATATTACCTACCGAGGGATTATTGACGACTGAAATAGCTAAGCAATGTTGTTTAAATAAGTAAAAATTTGTATTTCCCTCATTTATATAGTAGTAGAACCCGTCGAATCTAGCGTAGCGTTTACCACCATCTGGTGTACGACCCGGTACTAAATAAGTAAGATCAGGCACGGCTTCTTTGCCTCTTCGACCTGCCCAATCATCCAGAAAGTTAGCGCAGAACACACCCCGCCGTTGGGCTACCAAGCCCACCCTCAGTTGGTAACGTCCGCTCGTATAAACATAGCTGACGGGGCTGAACGTGGTGCCAAGATTGGTCAGACTGCCCGTTTTGTTGATGAAAGTGAAATACTCCGTCGCTGAAGGTTGATTTCCTATGCTTCTATCGGGCAAAGTTAACTCAAATAGCCCTAACAGCGTTTTTAGCTCAAAATTCTGCGGAGTGACGGGGTAGGTGTTGCCACTGTAGAACTCGCGCAACTGGTCCGAGAAGTCGGCCGTGAGCCAGAGCGTATCACCCACAGCCACCGTGTCGCGGGCCGTCATCTGAAAGGGCAGTTGGAAGATGAAGTCGGTGTACTCGTTCTCCGGCTTTTCTCCGCAGCCGGACAGTAAGAGCAGAGTTAACAGGAAGTATCGCATGGCTACCATAAGTAAGAAGTAACGAGTTGCTCCATTGTCCTGCCCCCGTGCCCCGCTACGCCCCCGACGGCACGTAGTGGGGCCGGTTGCAACGACTCGCTCATTTGACCACGAACGTAAACGAAGCCTCCTGCTCGGCGTTGATATTGCCCTTTCTAATAGCCGGGTCAGGACTGAGCGAGAGAGCTAAGCAATGCTGCCTAAACAAATAGAAGTTCGTTTTTCCCTCGTTGATATAATAGTAAAAGGTGTTGAAGTTCGCATATCGCTTGCCACCATCAGCCGTGCGGCCTGGCACCAAATAAGATAAGTCAGGCGGAGATTCATCGCGGTTACGACTCCCCCATCCATCCAAGAAGCTGGCGCAAAAGACTCCTTTGTTTTTTGGAACTAAGCCAACTCTGAGGTAGTAACGGCCATTTATATAACTATAAATAATAGGGCTGTTGGTTGTACCTCTGTCTACCAGTTGTCCTATTTTATTTATGAAAGTAAAATCCCCTGTAGCAGAGGGTTGATTTGCCAGATTCTTCTCTGTAATAGCCAGCCTATACAAGCCTAACTTACTGCGCAATTCAAAATTTTGCGGGGTGACAGGGTAGGTGTTGCCACTGTAGAACTCGCGCAGCTGGTCGGAAAAGTCGGCCGTGAGCCAGAGCGTGTCGCCCACAGCCACCGTATCCCGAGCCGTTATCTGGAAGGGCAGTTGGAAGATGAAGTCGGTGTACTCGTTCTCGGGCTTTTCTCCGCAGCCGGCCAGTAAGAGCAGAGTTAACAGGAAGTATCGCATGGCTACCAGCGGTAAGAAGTAACGAGTTGCTCCATCTCCGAGGCCTGCCGGTTATTATTCTGGGACAGCACGCGTTGCTGGTACTTCCGCACGCCCATCACATCAGGTTGCATGGCCCGATAGAGCTGGATCGTCGTATACGAATTCACGTTATCCGTGACCCCGGTAGCAGGTGGCTCTGTGGTATTATCTGTCATGTCGTGAAACATACCGTACACGATCCATCTGTCATCATCATCCGGGTCGTCATTCGGAGTCTGAAATTCTAATCTGTCACGGTTGAACCTTGCGATATTCAAGTTGATAGCATCGTATTTCCGCGCGGCAAAGGTGTTTCCAACGTAGTTTCCCCACGCTTCGCTCACGGCAATCAGACCCGCCCCGTTATCGGTTTTGCGGCCGTAGATGCTGGTGCGGGAGTTGTCGAGCAGCCTTTTCGCGGCGGCCTCCACGATCAGGGTGATGTAGCCCGTCCAGTACAGGTTGCCCGCCTGCCGGTAGTGCACGCTGTGGCCCAGCTCGTGGAAAAACGTCTCATCCAGCTCGTCCGTCAGCAGGGCTTCGCCATTGCCTTCGTAGCGGCACGTAATGTCGGGCAGCTGGCGCTGAACAACGGCTTTGAGCACCTGGCCGGCGGGCGTCAGGGTCTGGCTAATCATCTGCGAGACCAGGGAGGTTTCGGTCAGGTAGCGCAGCATGGGCGTGGCGGCGCTGCTCGTCAGGCGGGAAAAGAGCATGATGTTCAGGTTGGCCGGCGGGGTCGGAATACCGCTGGCCGCGCAGTAGGCGTACATATCGTCCACGGTATTGAAGAGGGTGGCCGCCGTCCAGCTCAAAGCGCCTTTGGTGGTGGCGTCGGCCTGGTAGCTGAAGTGGTAGCGCAGGCCCTGCATCTGGCTGCCGGTGTAGGAGCCCAGCTGGTGGCGGATGGGCAGCACCAGCTCCCAGGGCCGGGCCAGCGTCCCGAACGTAATGCCCCGGGTGGTGGCCCGCTCGGTTTTGAACTCCACGAACACCTTGGCCTCCCTGCGGTAGCCCTGCCCGATGCTAAAGCGCCCGTTGCCGTCGGTGCGGGCCTGGCCCAGCGTAAACCAGCGCCGCGACTTCACCTCCACGTTGCGCAGCGGCACGGCTCTACCTCCGATTGCTGGCCGGGTGCGCTCTTCCACCGTCACGGTGCCGCCGCGAGTAGCACCAGCAAGGGCACGGCCAGGAGGCGGGAAAGTTGTTTCATAGAATAAAAAGGAAAGGATGAAAGGAACGGCGGGAGCAGTTCCGGGGAGCGGAGGTGGATCGCGCCCGGCTAATCGGATAGGATAGCGGTGCTGCCGCCGGCTACGCGGCGGGCTAAGGCGCTCCAAGTACGCACTTGCCCGTAGATTCTCAAGCTGGCAGAAAAAATATTTTCCGCTCTACCCACCGTTGAGGCCCGTCTTTCGCCCGACGAAAAGGCCGCGTTGCCCGGCGAAACAGTTGCCAGCCGTAGCAGGCAGTGGCGGCGGCGGGCGCATCCGCCCGGTCGGGCCGTTTCCTGGGGGCCGGGGCCGCCGCCGCCGTACATTCGCGGCCCCCATGCCCCTCGTTACCACCGCCCCCGCTCCTACTTCCGCCCGCGTGTACACCCACACGGCCGGCTTCTGGCTGATGTGCCTCTCGTCGCTGCTCTTTTCGATGAGCTTCAACATGTTGCTGCCCGAGCTGCCCGACTACCTCACCCGCCTGGGCGGGGGCGAGTACAAGGGCTACATCATTGCCCTGTTCATGCTCACGGCCGGCCTGGCGCGCCCCTTCTCGGGCAAGCTCGCCGACACCGTGGGCCGCATCCCCGTCATGGTCTTCGGCTCGCTGATCTGCTTTATCTGCGGCTTCTTCTACCCGTTCACCGTCACCGTCGCCGGCTTCCTGGGCCTGCGCCTGCTCCACGGCTTCAGCACCGGCTTCAAGCCCACCGGCACGGCCGCCTTCATCGCCGATAT